>JAIRVP010000056.1 GCA_031253835.1 Burkholderia sp.
GCCGGCGATGATGCGCAGCAGCGTCGACTTGCCCGAGCCGGAACGGCCGAGCAGCCCGACGATCTCGCCTTCGCGCAGCGACAGGTTCGCGTCGTCGAGCACGAGCAGTTCGCCCTGCGTCTTGTTGAAGCCGCGGCAGACGTGATCGACCCGCAGGATTTCCTCACCGAGGCGCGGCGGCTGGGACGTCTGGACGGGGGCGTTTACAGCATTCGGATTGTGCATCGCGTTTCGCTCTCAATCGGTCTCAGTCGAGCCGCAGCTTCGCTTCGGCGAAGGCATACAGCGGGCGCCACAGCAGGCGGTTGAACAGGGTGACGAACAGGGACATCACGGCGATGCCCAGGATGATCTTCGGGAAATCGCCGGCAGCCGTGGTCTGCGCGATGTATGCGCCGAGGCCGTGCGCCTCGATCTTGGTGTTGCCCCACTGCACGGCTTCCGACACGATGCTCGCGTTCCACGCGCCGCCCGACGCGGTGATCGCGCCGGTCACGTAGTACGGGAAGATGCCGGGCAGGATCGCCTGCCGCCACCACTGCCAGCCACGGATGCGGAAGTTCGTCGCCGCTTCGCGATAGTCGTTCGGGTAGGAGGTTGCACCGGCGATCACGTTGAACAGGATATACCACTGCGTACCGAGCACGATCAGCGGCGACAGCCAGATGTCCGCGTTCAGGTGGAAGCGCGCGATCACGATCACGAACACCGGGAACAGCAGGTTGGCCGGGAACGCGGCGAGGACCTGCGCGAGCGGCTGCAGCTTCTCGGCCAGCCTCGGGCGCAGCCCGACCCACACGCCGATCGGCACCCAGATCACGGACGCGATCGCGATCAGCACGACCACGCGCAGCAGCGTGATGAGCCCGAGCACGATCACATGGCCGACCTCGGCCATCGTCACGCCGGTCGACACGAAGCTGACGACGCGCCACACGATATAGGCCGTGCCGAGCAGCACGAGGATCGCCCACGTGATGTCGACGGTGCGCGACGCCTTCTTCTCGACGCGCGGCAGCGAAAAACGCATCGCGCCCGACAGCGGCAGGCGCAGCGGAATCCGCGCGGCCTTCGCGAAGAACCAGCCGGCCGGCACGAGCAGCTGATGGATCAGGCGCGTGCGGCGCACGAGGTCGAGCAGCCAGGATTGCGGCGCATCGCCCGACGCGGTGTTCTCCATCCGGAACTTGTCGGCCCACGCGATGAGCGGACGGAACAGGAACTGGTCATACGCGAGGATCACGACCGTCATCGTGACGATCACCCAGCCGATCGCGCCGAGGTTCTTGTCCGAGATCGCCTGCGCGAGATACGCGCCGATGCCCGGCAGCGTGATGGTCTGGTTGCCGACGGTGATTGCCTCCGACGCGACGACGAAGAACCAGCCGCCCGACATCGACATCATCATGTTCCAGATCAGGCCCGGCATCGAGAACGGCACTTCGAGCTTCCAGAAGCGCTGCCACGACGTCAGGTGGAAGCTCCGCGCCACTTCGTCGAGGTCGCGCGGCACCGTACGCAGCGACTGGTAGAAGCTGAACGTCATGTTCCACGCCTGGCTCGTGAAGATCGCGAAGATCGCCGCGAGCTCGGCGCCGAGCACGCGACTCGGGAACAGCGCGAGGAAGAACGTGACCGTGAACGAGATGAAGCCGAGCACCGGCACCGACTGCAGGATGTCGAGGATCGGGATCAGCACCATGCCCGCGCGACGGCTTTTTGCGGCGAGCGTGCCGTAGACGAGCGTGAACACGAGCGACGCGACCATCGCGGCAAGCATCCGCAGCGTGGTGCGCAACGCGTATTCGGGCAGGTTCGACGGGTCGAGCGAGATCTTCTGCGTCTGCAGCGTCCCGATCGGCGCCATCGTTTCGTGGAAACCGACGACCGCCATCGCGATCAGGCAGATGATCAGCGGAAACGCGATGAAGTCCCACCGGTTCGGCAGAACGCGCCACGCGGACGCGTTGGCGGTCCGGTTCGGATTGAAGAATCCGACGTCCATCAGGCGCCCTCCCCGGTAAGGCCGAACGAAGCCGGCAGTCGATGTTGATTCATGGCAAAGCGCACGGGCGCGGTAATTCGATTGACTGACGATCTCGCGCACGCGCGATGCGCCGTGCGTGCGAGCTGCTCCCGCGATCCCGGGCGAGTCGGCCCGCGACGGCACGACACTACACCAACCTGTATTTCAGGTACAACCGTCCGGGGGCGGCGCACGGAACGTGCCCGACGCGCGGGCGGACGGCCGGTGCACGGTACGGAGCAGCCCGGCCTGAGTCCTTCGGCCGGCAGCAGGCCCGAATTATGCCGTGATCCGGCCCGGCCGGGAACCCGCCAGCCGCACGCGGGCGCAAACCGTGCCGGGCATCCGCAGCCGAATACGGCGAAGCGGGTATGATCGGGGCTAGCCCCCTTGGGGATCGATCGACGAGCGGGAGGAAAGGGAATGGCAGGAAACTTGGTGATCGTCTGCCGCGATCAGGATGCCGACGCGTTCTACGAACTGATGCAGGAGTACGGGTCGTTCCAGACGCGGCTGTCGTCGACGGCGTGGTACCTGAACATGAACGTCGTGCCGGAATCGCTGCAGGAGGAAATCCTGGAGCGCCTCGGCCGGTATACGACCGTCTACATCTTCGAGGCCACCACCGTGACCTACAACACCATCGACAGCAACGCGGCCGAGACGCTCGGCACGCTGTTCGGCGAATGATGCCGCGCGGCGCCCGCCCGGCCGGGCAGGCGCCGCAGCCGCTCATGCGGCCTGTGCGTGGGGTTCGTCCTTCGGCACCACTTCGAACGGGAATGTCATCGCGACGCGCAGGCCGCCTTCGGGGCGGTTGCCGATGTCGCACGCCCCGCCCAGCCTGAGCACCAGCCGCTCGACGATCGCGAGCCCGAGCCCGCTGTGGCCGTTCCCGCCGCGCGCGGGGTCGAGCCGCACGAACGGACGCGTCGCGGCCGCCAGATCGCGCGGCGCAATCCCGCCACCGCTGTCGCTCACCGACAACACATAGCCGGTCGGCGTGCGCGCCGTCTCGACGAGCACCGGCGGTGCGCCATACGCATGCGCGTTGTCCAGCAGGTTCGACAGGATCCGGTCGAGCGTGGCCGTCGGCAGCCGGAAGCCCGGATCGGCATCGAGCTGAGTCTGGACCGTCGGCGCATTCGGCGCAACCGCGCGATAGCTGCGTGCAATCCGCTCGCAGGCCTGGTCGACCGACACCGGTTCGCTACGGTCGGACCCGCCGTGCGCGAACACCAGGAATTGGTCGACGATGTGCGACATCGAGTCGACATCGCGCACGACGCCGTCGCGCAACCGCGCGTCGTCCATCATTTCCGCCCGCAGGCGCATCCGCGCGAGCGGCGTGCGCAGGTCGTGCGCGACGCCTGCCAGCATCACCGCGCGATCGTTTTCTGCCTGCGACACCTGCTCCACCATCTGGTTGAAGCCGTGCGTGAGCTGGCGCAGCTCGCGCGGGCCGCGCTCGCGCAGCGGCGGCACCGGCTGCCCGCGGCCGAAACGTGCGACCGCACGTGCGAGCGAGCGCAGCGGCTGCTGCAGCTGCCAGGCCGCGAACAGCGCGGCGATCACGCCGGCCGAGAAGATCGTGCCGAGCCACAGCAGCATCCGGTCGAGCGAACGCGGCGGCCGCAGCGGCTGCACGGGCACCACGATCCAGTTGCGGTCGGCCGGCTCCTTCACCCACAGCACCGGCGGATGGCCAGGCGCGCCGATCTCGACCTGCGTGCCGGGCGGCATGCGGTCGCTGACGTCATCGCGGAAACGCTTGAGCGGCGGCGGCAGCCCCGAATCGCCGCCCTTCGGTATGTCGGCGCTGCCCGGCGTCACGAGCCGCACGCGCGACGGCAGCGGCTGGTCCGGCGTCCGCGCGACGTGCTGGCGCACCGCGTCGACGAGGAAGGTGGCCTCCTCGACCGCATAACGCGTCTGCATCTGGTTGCGCTCGAGCCGCATCGCGAAGAACCACGCGAAGTGCGACAGGAGCAGGACACCGATGACGAGCAGCGCCAGCCGCCCGAACAGTGAATCAATGGGTTTGCGCATGAGCCTCGCCGTCGGGCACGAACACGTAGCCGCGCCCGCGCACCGTCTGGATGAAGCGCGGCGTCGACGGATCCGTTTCGAGGATGCGGCGCAGGCGCCACACCTGGACGTCGATGCCGCGGTCGGTACCGTCGTACTCGGGCCCGTGCAGCAGCTCGAGCAGCCGCTCGCGCGTCAGCGTGCGCAGCGCATGGTTCACGAAGATCTTCAGCAGCGCGAATTCGCTGCTCGACAGCGTGGCCGGCTTGCCGTCGACCGACAGCGTGCGCGCCTGGAAGTCGAGCAGGAAGCGGCCGAACGCGAACGGCTCGCGCTGTTCGGGCGCGGCCGCCGACGGCGTCGCGCGGCGGCGGCGCAGCACGGCCTGCACGCGCGCGAGCAGCTCGCGCGGGTTGAACGGCTTGCCGAGGTAGTCGTCCGCGCCGAGCTCGAGCCCGACGATGCGGTCGACGTCGTCCGCCCGCGCGGTCAGCATGATCACGGGGATGTCGTCGCCAGCCGCGCGCAGCTGGCGCAGCGCGGTCAGGCCGTCCACGCCCGGCATCATCAGGTCCAGCACGATCAGGTCGGGCCGCTCGCGCTCGAGGCGCTTCTCGAGCGTCGCCGCGTCGTGCAGCACGGACACTTCCATCCCCTGGCGCACGAGATAGTCGCGCAGCAGGTCTCGGAGTTCTTGGTCGTCGTCGACGATGAGGATCTGGGTAGTCATGGCTCGAAGTTTACCGCGCGAGGGCGGAGTCGAAGAACGAAACAAAGGGACGAAAGGGTTACTGCGGGTTACCGCGCAAGGGAACTGTAATGCACGGTAACCGGGCCGCCGCCCCACGTAACACCGGCCGGGGCCTGCATCGCTAACCTGCGTCTTACCGGATGCGGTACTCGGCTTTCCCGGCACCGCATCGCCGGACCCTTTGGATACAAGGAGTTTCTGAAATGTATAAGAAGACTTCCCGCGTGGCCATCGCGGCCGCCACCGTGCTCGCTCTCGCATTCGGCACTGCGCATGCCGCGCAGCCCAACGACATGCCGCCTCCGGGCGGCCCCGGCATGCACCAGATGCATGGCGGGCACGAAGGCGGCCCGTTCGGCGCCATCATGAAACTGCACGACCAGCTGAAGCTCAACGCGTCGCAGGAACAGCAATGGCAAGCGGCCGTCAACACGATGAAGCAGAACCATGACGCGATGCGCAAGAGCCACGAGCAGATGCGCGAGCAGTTCAAGGCGCAGCAGAACCAGCCGATTCTCGACCTGAGCGCGATGCATTCGGCGCGCCAGCAGGCCGAACAGCAGAACGCGCAGCTGCGCGAGCAGACGTCCGCCGCCTGGCTCACGTTCTACAACGGGCTGAACGACCAGCAGAAGACGATGGTCAGCACGGCGCTCAAGCGGCAGTTCGCGAAGATGGAGCAGCGCCACGAGAAAATGAAGGAGCGCTGGGAGCAGCATCGCGCCGCCAAGGGCGCATCGGCGCCGGCGCAGTAAGCCGGCTGGCCGCTCCTCGGAGCGGCGGCGAAGGGGACGCGGGCATCGGCCCGCGTCCCCTTTTTCGTGTCAGGCGACGTCGAACAGCAGCACCTCGGCCGCCCGGCCGCGCGCGAACGCCACCGCGTCCACGCCGCCGATCCGCGCGCCATCGCCGGCGGCCAGCGCGCGGCCGTTGACCTCGACGTCGCCGCGCACCACGTGCACGTAGGTGCTGCGCCCGGCACGGACATCGAACGCCGCCGCCTCGTCGCCGTCGATCAGCCCCGCGAAGATGCGGGCGTCCGCCCGCATCGACAGCGCGCCGTCGCCACCGCCCTGCGCCGCGACGAGCCGCAGCCTGCCGCGTTTCTCGTCGTCGGCGAAATGCCGCTCCTCGTAACCGGGCCGCCCGCCCCGCTCGGCCGGCTGCAGCCAGATCTGCAACAGATGCAGCGGCCGGTCGCGCGACGCGTTGGTTTCGCTGTGCATGAGCCCCGTGCCGGCACTCAACCGCTGGATGCCGCCGGCGCGGACGATCGCGCCGCAGCCGAGGCTGTCGCGGTGCGCGAGCGCACCGTCCAGCACGTAGGTCACGATCTCCACGTCGCGACGCGGCTGCATCCCGAACCCGCGCGTCGGCGCGATCCGGTCCTCGCTCAGCACGTGCAGCGCGCCGACCGGCGGATGTGCATTCGCGGCGCGGCCGGCGGCCGAAAAGCTGTGACTCGATTCGAGCCAGCCTTGGCGCGTGTGGCAGCGGTCTTCGGCGCGGCGGATCTGGAACATGGCGCGGGCACTCCGGGGGGCAGGATATTTGTTCGGGTTTACCTCCACTGTAGGGGGACACCGAACGCGCCACAATCCACCGCCGGCGCACCGCATCGTTGCGCCCGCACAACCAATCGCCAAAATATTCGTTGCGAATACCACGATTGCCGCAACAGCCGAATCGAAGAATCGATCGATCGCGCCGGATTGCCGTTTTCCGGGTATCGCGTTCGGGTAAAATACCGCCCTTTTGGCGTTCGCCGTTCCGGCGGCCGCCAACGCCCAAGCGCCGCCCGGCGAATTTTGGCCGTCTAGAATACGCCGCGGCGCCCGGTCCGACCGGCCGCGAGCGCCCCCGGAAAGTCAGCAACAAAAGGATGGAAATGAAGAAGGCCGCCCTGTGCGCCGCCCTCGCCCTCGTGGCGGGCAGCGCCTTCGCGAAGGAGTGGAAGACCGTGCGGATCGGTGTCGATGCCAGCTACCCGCCGTTCGAGTCGACCGCGCCGAGCGGCGAGATCGTCGGTTTCGACGTCGATCTCACCAAGGAAATCTGCAAGCGAATCAACGTGAAGTGCGTGTGGGTGGCGCAGGATCTCGACGGGATCATCCCCGCGCTGAAGGCGAAGAAGTACGACGTCATCGTGTCGTCGCTGACCGTCACGGACAAGCGCCGCGAGCAGATCGACTTCTCCGACAAGGTGTACGACGCACCGGCGCGGATGATCGCGAAGACCGGCTCGCCGCTGCTGCCGACGGTCGCGTCGCTGAAAGGCAAGCGCGTCGGCGTCGAGCAGGGCTCGACGCAGGAAACCTACGCGAAGGCGTACTGGGAACCGCAGGGCGTGACGATCATTCCTTACCAGAACCAGGACCAGGTCTATGCCGATCTCGGCTCGGGCCGCCTCGACGCGACGCTGCAGGACGAGCTGCAGGCCGACTACGGCTTCCTGCGCACGCCGCGCGGCAAGGGTTTCGCGTTCGCCGGGCCGGAAGTGAAGGATCCGAAGACGATCGGCGACGGCACCGCGATCGGCCTGCGCAAGGACGATACTGACCTGAAGCTCAAGATCAACAAGGCGCTGGCCGACATGCACAAGGACGGCACGTACGACCGGCTGTCGCACAAGTACTTCTCGTTCAGCGTCTATTCGGCGCCGGCCCGCTGAGCGCCGACAAGAAGAAGCAACGGATGCGGGGGCGGCCCCGTCTCCGCGCAGTACAGGCAGTCAACCACGCGCCGCCCGCCCCCTTGCCCGCCGCTCGCGCGACGGGCCTGCCCGGCACCGTTGCCGGGGCGGACGGTCATGATACGCACGGGGCGTTCCGCGCAGCTTGGCGGGCGCGTCTTTCGCGGCGCACTGCGTGCGCCGTCAAGGACCACATATGTTTCTACAAGGTTACGGCCCGCTGATCCTCGCTGGCACCTGGCAAACCGTCAAACTGGCGGTGCTTTCGCTCGCGCTGTCGTTCCTGCTGGGGCTGCTCGGCGCAGGCGCGAAGCTGTCGCGCAACCGCGTGACGAACGGCGTCGGCACCGTCTACACGACGCTGATCCGCGGCGTACCCGACCTCGTGCTGATGCTGCTGCTGTTCTACAGCCTGCAGATCTGGCTGAACATGGCGACCGACGCGCTCGGCTGGGACCAGATCGACATCGACCCGTTCCTCGCCGGCGTGCTCGTGCTCGGCTTCATCTACGGCGCGTACTTCACCGAGACGTTCCGCGGCGCGTTCCTGTCGGTCCCGCGCGGCCAGCTCGAAGCCGGCAGCGCTTACGGGATGACGAACTGGCAGGTGTTCACGCGGATCATGTTCCCGCAGATGATGCGCTTCGCGCTGCCGGGCATCGGCAACAACTGGCAGGTGCTCGTGAAGTCGACCGCGCTCGTGTCGATCATCGGCCTCGCCGACGTCGTGAAGGCCTCGCAGGACGCCGGCAAGGGCACGCTGCGGTTCTTCTTCTTCACGCTGATCGCCGGTGCGGTCTACCTCGCCATCACGACGATCTCGAACTTCGTGCTGATGTGGCTCGAAAAGCGCTACTCGACCGGTGTCCGCAAGGCTGACCTATGATCGAACTCATCCAAGAATACTGGCGCAACTATCTCTACACCGACGGCTATCGCATCACCGGTGTCGCGATCACGCTGTGGCTGCTCGTCGTGTCGATCGGCCTCGGCTTCTGCCTGTCGATCCCGCTCGCCGTGGCGCGCGTGTCGAAGAAGAAGTGGCTGTCGAGCGCCGTGTGGCTGTACACGTACGTCTTCCGCGGCACGCCGCTCTACGTGCAGCTGCTGCTCTGCTACACGGGCCTCTACAGCCTGCAGGCCGTGCGCGGCACGCCGATGCTCGACGCGTTCTTCCGCGACGGGATGCACTGCACGCTGCTCGCGTTCACGCTGAACACCTGCGCGTACACCACCGAGATCTTCGCCGGCGCGATCAAGGCGACGTCGTACGGCGAGATCGAAGCCGCGCGCGCGTACGGGATGTCCACGTTCACGATGTATCGCCGCGTGATCCTGCCGTCGGCGCTGCGCCGCGCGCTGCCGCTGTACAGCAACGAAGTGATCCTGATGCTGCACGCCACGACGGTGGCCTTCACCGCGACCGTGCCGGACATCCTGAAGATCGCGCGCGACGTCAACTCGGCGACCTACATGTCGTTCCATGCGTTCGGCATCGCCGCCCTGCTCTACCTCGCGATCTCGTTCACGCTCGTGTGGCTGTTCCGCCAGGCCGAGCGCCGCTGGCTCGCGTATCTGCGCCCGCAAGGCAAGTAAGTTTTCGCAGGACTATTGTTGACGTCCTCCCCTACCTAACGGCGGGAGATTCCCACACCTGGCGATGCACGTCCGCATCGGAGAATGTTCAGCGCAGCGTTGGTATCTCGATCATGCACGACACCACAGCCGTCGCAGGCCCACTCTCTTACTCGCAGTCCCGCGATACCTTTCGGCCGCGTCGTGCTGTCTTTCGACCCGCACGTCGAACAGGACTGGGTAGAACCGCTTTCGTCGACTTCCTCGAACGTGGCTCCGTGCGCGATCGCCTTGTAGCGGAGCTTGTTTCGGAAGGACGACCCGGATGCGTCGTAGACGCTTCTCGCCATCCTGGTTCTGGCGAGCTTGGCAGCCGACACGTTGCCGACCGCGAGGTAATCGAAGCGGCGCACCAGGTCGAGCGCGAGCTTGTGCTGAAAATCGGCGCGTGCATTCACCACCTTGGCATGCAGCTTCGCGATATGCCGCTTGTGCTTTCGCGCACGTTGGGCCTTCGCCAGCTTCTCCGCTGCGCGTTGGCCGAACCTGTCATTCGGCAGCTTCTCGCCAGTCGAAAGTGTGGCGAAGTCTTTCAGGCCAGGATCGATGCCGACACCGGATCGAATCGAGCGCGCTTGAACATCGGGCATTTCAATCACGATGTTCAGCAACCAGTTGCCGCGCGCATCCTGCGCAAAGTGGGTTCCATCCTTGATCGTGCCTTCGGGAAGCAGCCGGCTGTTAAACACGCGGAAAGTGTTGCCGGCGAAACGAAACGCGTCGCCCTCGCGCTTCAGGTCACGGCCCTTCAGCGGCACCCAGCCAAGCGATTTCCTGCCGCGATAGCGCAAGTAAGGGCGTCTGCGTTGGCTGCGCGACTTCGCGTATTGCTCGCACGTTGCGTTGACGGTGCCGGAATGGATGTCGAGTTCTTTGCTGCTGCCGGTGGTCAGCACGTTCAGGTCGAAACCCGTCGGCCGTTTCTTGTTCCATTTGAGCGCGTGCTTCTGCGTATCGTTGCAGAAGTTCCAGACCTAGTTCACCGCACGGCTCTGCTTGTCAAGCAGTCCGTTGAGCGACTTCACCCGGTAGCGATAGACAAGAATCATACCGGCCATTCTAAAGCGGGAATGTCGCCCATTGGCGGCACTTCTTTCCTCCCGACCATGATTGGCGGGGTTTCTCCGAGCAACTGATGAATTCCCAGACTCAAAAGCTTTTCGTCGACGATCTGCACAAGCGGTACGGCGACAACGAGGTGCTCAAGGGCGTGTCGCTGAAGGCGAACTCGGGCGACGTGATCAGCGTGATCGGCTCGTCCGGCTCCGGCAAGAGCACGATGCTGCGCTGTATCAACTTCCTCGAGCAGCCGAATGCGGGCCGCATCTTCGTCGACGGCGAGGAAGTGCGCACCGCGCTCGACAAGACGGGCGCGCTGCGCGCGGCCGACACGAAACAGCTGCAGCGCGTGCGCACCAAGCTGTCGATGGTGTTCCAGCACTTCAATCTCTGGTCGCACATGAACGTGCTCGAGAACGTGATGGAAGCGCCCGTGAACGTGCTCGGGATCCCGAAGAAGGAAGCCGAGGACCGCGCACGCGAGTATCTCGAGAAGGTCGGCCTCGCGCCGCGCGTCGAGAAGCAGTATCCGTCGCATTTGTCCGGCGGCCAGCAGCAGCGCGTGGCGATCGCGCGCGCGCTCGCGATGCATCCGGACGTGATGCTGTTCGACGAGCCGACGTCGGCGCTCGACCCGGAACTCGTCGGCGAAGTGCTGAAGGTGATGCAGAAGCTGGCCGAGGAAGGCCGCACGATGATCGTCGTCACGCACGAGATGGGCTTCGCGCGCAACGTGTCGAATCACGTGATGTTCCTGCACCAGGGCCGCGTCGAGGAAGAAGGCGTGCCGTCCGAGGTGTTTGCCAACCCGAAGAGCGAACGCCTGCGCGGGTTCCTGTCGGGCAGCCTCAAGTAACACGCACGCCACGCACGACCTTCGAACGGGCGCCCCGCGGCGCCCGTTCTGCGTTTACGCGGCGCTCACCGGTGCGCTGTCGGCGAACGCGCGCAGTGCGTCGCCCGCCAGCCGGTAACGCACCCATTCGCTCTGCGCCGCCGCGCCGACGCTCTCGTAGAAGCGGATCGCCGGCTCGTTCCAGTCGAGCACGCTCCATTCGAACCGCCCGCAACCCGACTCGACCGCGATCCGCGCGAGCGTCTTCAGCAGCCGCAGCCCGGCACCCGCCCCGCGAAAGCACGGCGATACGTACAGATCCTCGAGATACAGCCCCTGCCGCGCGAGCCACGTCGAATACGAGAAGAAATACACGGCGAAGCCGGCCGGCTCGCCGTCGACCTCGCAGATCAGTGCGCGCGCCGGCGAACCTTCGCCGAACAGGCTGCGCTCGAGCGACGCGGGCGTCGCGATCACTTCGTGCTCCGCCTTCTCGTAGACGGCCAGCTCGGTAATGAAACGCAGGATCAGCGGCACGTCGGCGACGGTGGCGGAACGGATATCGATTTGCACGGGTTGAGCCCTCCTCCGGCCCGGACTTGAAACGGAAAGCGGCGCCATGCACGTGCGCTGGCGCCGATCAAACCGTCATGCTACGTTCACGCCGTGCCTGCAGGAAGTGCAGTTTCTTCATCCGGACCTGAACATGATGCATCCTGACCTGCGACGTCTCGACCTGAACCTGCTGCTCGTGTTCGATGCGCTGTACCGCCATCGGTCGGTCGCGGCGGCCGCGCACGAGCTCGCGTTGAGCCCGTCCGCGTTGAGCCACGCGCTCGCGCGGCTGCGCGACGCGATCGGCGATGCACTGTTCGTGCGCCTCGGCAACGAGATGCAGCCGACCGTGCGCGCCGACGACATCGCCACGTGGGCCGGCGACGCGCTCGACGCGATGTCGAAGGGGCTCGCCCGCGCGCGCCGCTTCGATCCCGCGCACAGCGACCGCACGTTCGTGTTCGCCGCGACCGACTACACGGCGTTCGCGGTGTTGCCGGCGTTCCTCGCGCGGATCCAGCACGTCGCGCCGCAGCTGCGGATCCGCGTCGTGCATTCCGACCGGAAGATCTCCGTCGACGAACTCGCGGCCGGCCGCATCGACTTCGCGCTCGGCTATCACGAGGAATCGGCGGCCGACGCGCCGGGCATCGAGGATTTCGACTGGTTCTCCGACGACTACGTGGTGATCGCGAGCGCCGCTCATCCGGCGATCCGCCGCCGGCTGACGCTCGACCAGTACCTGGCGGCCCGCCACGTGGTCGTCACGCCGTGGAACGAGTCGCGCGGCGTCGTCGACTACGTGCTCGACCGGCTCGGCCTCGCGCGGCAGGTGGCCGTGCAGTTGCCGACGGTGCTGGCCGCGCCGTTCGTGATCGCGGAATCCGAACTGCTGATGACCGTGCCGAACCGCGCCGCGCAGGCGCTGCGGCACGCGGCGCCGATCCGCATCTTTCCCGCGCCGTTCGAGATTCCACGCTACACGGTGAAGGTCTACTCGCACGCGAAACATGCGCGCACCGATGCGCACCGCTGGATTCGCGCGCAGTTGCTCGACGCACGGCCGGACTGAGCGCAGCACGCCCTGCCCGCGCGCCTTGTGCGACGGGCGTCTCAAGCGTCTGCCGGCAGCCGCCGAAACCGCCGGAATCATTACGAAATACTTACCCATTCCGCGACTTTCGCGTCTACGCTCGCGCTTCCGCAACGTCAATAGTGGCAATCCTTGACCCATGTTCGCGGGATTCGTGTCTCCCTTGCGTGACAAGGGTTTTCCGTTAATCGCCAACCCTCGGTGCACCTGTTGCGCACCGTGTTGCATGGCAATTTGGCGACAGCTGTTAGTCAAACAACGATTTCCATCGCCACAAAATTGTATTTTTGCTAAATTAGTAACCAAAGTAGCAAAACGAAGTTCGTGAAATGTAGTTTAGCTTCACGACACTACAAGGAGACCCCGCAGGCCGACCCGGCTGCGCGGGACCGCTCAACGGTTTTCCGTCCGCTTGCCCGCGTGCTGCGCTTACCGGCCCTGCACGAGGTCTCCCTGGTTATCCCGCTTTTGCCCGGCGCTCGCGCTCCGGGCATCTCGTGCAGTCTGGGTTGACTTTTTGACAGGGTATGGAGGAGATGATGAAGAAAGCTTTGGTCGCGGCCGCGCTGATGGCTGCTGGGGTGGTGACGGCGCACGCGCAGAGCAGCGTCACGCTGTATGGCCGCCTGGATGCAGGCATCGAGTACATGAACGGCCTGCAAAACGGCCACCAAGTGCGCGCGGAAAGCGGCGACTGGGGCACGAGCCTGTGGGGCTTGAAGGGTAGCGAGGACATCGGTGGCGGCAACAAGGTCCTGTTCCACCTCGAAGGCGCGTTCAACACGATGACCGGCGGCTTCAGCGGCTCGATCTGGGATCGTTTTGCGACGGTCGGCATCTCGAACGATCGCTACGGTACGCTGCTGTTGGGTCGTGAACTCGCGATCGCCAACGGCGTGTGGGACTTCGACCCGTTCGGCCAGTCGGCCTGGTCGACCGCATCGCTCGTCCGCGGCCGCAACTGGAACAAGACCAGCAACAACGTGTCGTACCAGTCGCCGTCGCTCTACGGCCTCGACTTCTACGGCCAGTTCTCGTTCTCGAACTCGACCAGCTTCAACGGCAACACGACGGCCGGCCAACCGGGCCGTGCAATGGGCGGTCAGGTCACCTACACGAACGCGCTGTTCCAGTTGCGCGGCATCTACGACGAAACGCGCGACAGCAACGGCCGCTTCTCGGACGTGTTCAACTACTCGCGTGAATACTTCGCGGGCGTGAACGTGTTCCTCGGCCAGTTCAAGGTTCAGGCGGCTTACCAGGCATCGCGCGCGGACGGCAGCGGCGGCCCGGCAGTGAACGCCGGCGTGACGGGCACCCAGCAGGTCTGGGGCGGTGTGACGTGGCAGGCCACGCCGGCAGCGGCGCTGATCGCAGCCGTGTATCACGTGAACGCGAACCACGGTGGCGGCAACGCGAACATCTACACGGTCGGCGGCTCGTACAACATCTCGAAGCGCACGCTGTTCGACCTGCAGGTCGCGACGGTGCGCAACAGCAAGAACGCCAACTTCGGCCTGAACGCGAACGGCGCCGGTACGGCCGTGTCGACGGGCAACCCGAATCCGGGCGGCAGCCAGACCGGCGTCTACGCCGGTATCCAGCACCTGTTCTGATCGGGCGCCGTCAAAGAACGATTCGACAACACTTTCCACGCTGCTGCGAGAGGCGCGTATCGGTGCGGTACCCAACCGGGTATCGCACCGTTTTTTATTGGCGGGCCGGCTTGGCGCGGCCCATCGACGGAGTCGGCGCTCAGACGGCCGCTTCGTTCTCTTCGCCGGTGCGGATGCGGATCACGCGCTCGACGTCCGACACGAAGATCTTGCCGTCGCCGATCTTGCCGGTACGCGCCGCGCCGATCACCGCGTCGATCACCTGGTCGACCTGCGCTTCCGCGACGACCACTTCGATCTTCATCTTCGGCAGGAAGTCGACGACGTATTCGGCGCCGCGATACAGCTCGGTATGGCCCTTCTGGCGGCCGAAGCCCTTCACTTCCGTCACGGTCAGGCCCGTGAGACCCACTTCGGCGAGCGCTTCGCGGACTTCGTCCAGCTTGAACGGCTTGATGATGGCGGTGATGCGTTTCATGGTGGTTGTCCCCCAATGCTCGTTTGGATGAAAAATCGCGATCCCGATTGTAAGCCTGCGGGCCACATCCGGCCCAGCACGGCTCAATCGAGACGTTCGGTAAACCGCGACGTGATCGGGTAGCGCCAGTCGCGCCCGAATGCGCGATGCGTGACGCGGATGCCGATCGGCGCCTGGCGGCGCTTGTATTCGTTGATCTTGATGAGCCGTGTCACGCGCTCGACGTCGGCCTGCGCGTAGCCGGCCGCGACGATCGCGGCGAGCGGCCGGTCCTCTTCCATGAACATCCGCATGATCGCGTCGAGCACGTCGTACGGCGGCAGGCTGTCCTGGTCGGTCTGGTTCTCGCGCAACTCGGCCGACGGTGCGCGCGTCAGGATCCGCTCGGGGATCACGTCGCGCAGCCCGTAGTCCGCCGTTTCGTTGCGATAGCGGCAGAGCCGGTACACGAGCGTCTTCGCGATGTCCTTGATTACCGCGAAACCGCCGGCCATGTCGCCGTACAGCGTGCAGTAGCCGACCGCCATCTCGCTCTTGTTGCCGGTCGTCAGCACGATCGAGCCGAACTTGTTCGACAGCGCCATCAGCAGCGTGCCGCGGATGCGCGCCTGGATGTTTTCCTCCGTCGCGTCTTCCGCGCGGCCCGCGAACTCGTTGGCGAGCGATGCGCGGAATGCGTCGAACATCGGCGCGATCGCGATCTCGTCGTAGCGCACGCCGACGCGCCGCGCCATCTCCGCCGCGTCGGCGGTCGAGATGTCGGCCGTGAAACGCGACGGCATCATCACCGCCCGCACGCGCTCGGGCCCGAGCGCATCGCACGCGACGGCCAGCACCAGCGCCGAATCGACGCCGCCCGACAGCCCGATCAGCACGCCGGGAAAACCGTTCTTGCCGATGTAGTCGCGCACGCCGGTCACGAGCGCGCGGTACACCTGCGCATCCGTCGACAGCGCGGGCGCGATCGCACCGGGCAGCGGCCGCGCGCCGTCGAATTCGACGATCGCATGGCCTTCGTCGAACTGCGGCATCTTCGCGACGAGCGCGCCCTGCGCGTCGAGCACGAACGAGCCGCCGTCGAACACGAGTTCGTCCTGGCCGCCGACGAGGTTCACGTACACCATCGGCAGCCCGGTCTCGCGGATCCGCGCGCGCAGGATGTCGATGCGCACCGCTTCCTTGTGCATGTGATACGGCGAGCCGTTCGGGATCAGCAGCACCTGCGCGCCGGCCGCCTTCGCGATCTGCGCGGCCGACGCATGCCACGCGTCCTCGCAGATGATCACGCCGTATTTCACGCCGTTCAGCTCGAACACGAGCGGCTCGGCGTCCGTCGCGAAGTAGCGCTTCTCGTCGAACACCTCGGCGTTCGGCAGATCCTGCTTGCGGTAGGTGCCGACGATCTCGCCGCCGACGATCAGCGACACGGCGTTGAAGGTATCGGTGGGCGGCACGCCGCGCTCGATCGGGCGGTTTGCATTACCATCGACGGCTGGCGCGCGCGCATCGTCGCTCGTGCCGTTGCCCGCCCCGCTGCCCGGACCGCGCAACGGATGGCCGACCAGCACCGCGAGCCCGTCGAACGCCTTCAGCGCGTCGGCCAGGGCGTCGAGCGCAGCGGCCGCCGCCGCGTAGAACGCGGGCCGCAGCAGCAGGTCTTCCGGCGGATAGCCGGACAGCGCGAGTTCGGGCGCGACCATCAGCTGCGCACCATCGTTGTGCGCGGCGCGCGCGGCCGCGACGATCCGCGCGACGTTGCCGGCGAAATCGCCGACGGTGACGTTGATCTGGGCGAGTGCGAGTCGGGTCTTCATGGCGGGATCGGCGCAGCCCGGCGGCGCGCCCTGAACGGCTGACGAAATCGACCCGGACGCGGGCCATGGCGGCACGCATCCGGCAACATCCAACGGTACGGATTCACGCTTGAAACACGAACGCATCGATTATCGCACGGGCATCCTGTCGTCCCCCGCGGAGGTGCCGGCCGACGAATGGAACGCGCTGCTCGCGCGCGACGCGCAGCCGACGCCGTTCCTGCGCCACGAATTCCTCGACGCATTGCACGTCGCGCGCTGCGCGGTGGACGATACCGGCTGGTCGCCGCACTTCGTCACGCTGACCGACGAGCGCACCGGCCGCCTCGCGGCCGCCGCGCCCGTCTACGCGAAGCAGCATTCGTACGGCGAATACGTGTTCGACTGGGCGTGGGCCGACGCGTACCAGCGCAACGACCTGCCCTACTACCCGAAGCTGCTGTGCGCGGTGCCGTTCACGCCCGTGCAGGGCACGCGGCTGCTCGCGGCCGACGACGACGCACGCCGCCGGCTCGCGGCCACGCTGCTCGCGTTCGCCGAGCAGAGCGACGTGTCGTCGCTGCACGTGCTGTTCCCGACCGGCGACGAAGCGCGGCTCCTCGAATCGATGGGGATGATGCTGCGCGAAGGCGTGCAGTTCCACTGGCTCAACGACGGCTACCGCCACTTCGACGATTTCCTCGGCACGCTCGAGCAGAAGAAGCGCAAGAACATCCGCGCGGAGCGGCGCAAGGTGCAGGACGCGGGCGTGACGTTCCGGCGGCTGACCGGCGATCAAATCACCGACGCCGACTGGCGTTTCTTCTCGCGCTGCTATCGGCAGACCTACCGCGAGCACTTTTCGAGCCCGTACCTGAACCTCGAATTCTTCCGCACGATCGGCGCGACGATGCCCGAGAACCTGCTGCTCGTGATCGCGGAAGCCGACGGCCAGCCGATCGCGAGCGCGCTCGCCGTGTACCGGCGCGGCGAGCACGGCGGCGGCACGCTGTACGGCCGCTACTGGGGGGCGCTCGAGCACGTGCCCTGCCTGCATTTCGAAGCGGCCTACTACCAGCTGCTCGAATTCTGCATCGAGGCCGGGCTCGATACGTTCGAAGGCGGCGCGCAGGGCGAACACAAGCTCGCGCGCGGCTTCCTGCCGACCGTCACGCACTCCGCGCACTGGCTCGCGCATCCGGCATTTTCCGATGCGGTCGCACGCTTTCTCGAACGCGAGACCGAGCATATCCACGCGTACGTCGACGAGCTGCGCGAACACGATCCGTTCCGGCGCGGCACCGAGTAGCGTCGGCACGTACACCGGCATGCGGCGAAGCTGCGAACTGCCTCGCCGCATGCCGCACGGCCGCGTCCGGTTCAGTGCGCGGCGAGCGTCACCGCCTGCGACAGCGCCTGCGGATCGCGCGACGACGCGGCCGCCGACAGCGTGTAGCTGCCCGCGCCGATCCGCCATGCGTGCGCATTCGCATCCCAGACCGCGAAGCGCTGCGCCGGCACCGCGACGCTGACCGTGCGGGCCTCGCCCGGCTGCAGTGCGACCTTGGTCCAGCCGACGAGCCGCTTCGGCGGCTCGCCGAGCGACGCGGGCAGCGCCGCGTAGATCTGCACCGTCTGCGCACCGGCGCGCGCGCCCGTGTTCGTCACCGTCACGCCGACCGTCACGTTGCCGGACGCATCGGCCTGTGCCGACATCGCCGACAACCCGTACGTCGTATACGACAACCCATAGCCGAACGGGAACAGCGGCTCGATCGCCTTCGCGTCGAACCAGCGATAGCCGTACGCGAGGCCTTCCGCATAGACGGCCTGCGTGCGCGACGGATCGATCGTCGGCTGCGGCAGGTCGGCCTCCTGCTTCGGGAACGTCAACGGCAAGCTGCCCGACGGGTTCGCGTCGCCGAACAGCAGGTCGGCGATCGCCTGGCCGCCCTGCGCGCCCGGATACCACGCGTCGAGCACGCCGTGCACGTTCGCGAGCCACGGCATCAGCACCGGGCTGCCGTTCTCGAGCACGACGATCACGCGTTTCGCCTTCGCGGCGACGGCCGCGATCAGCGCGTTCTGGTCGTATTGCTGGTTGTACGGATCGGCCTTCGCATCGGGCAGCGACAGGCTCGCGAGGTCGAGCCCCTCCGTCTGCCACTGCGTCGCGAACACGATCGCGACGTCGGCCTGCGCGGCCGCGGTCGCCGCGGCATTCGCGTCGGTCCCGTCGAGATAGCTGACCGATGCGTTCGGCGCCTTCGCACGGATCGCCGCGAGCGGCGCGGACTTGTACCAGGTCGCGCAGCCGCCGAACAGCATGCCGGCCGGTTGCTGGCAGGTCGTCACCGCGTTGCCGTCGATCGCCGGCACCGCGCCCGAGCCGCCGCCCGACAGCACGCCCGCGTCCGCATGGCCGCCGATCACGACGACCGACTTGAGCGCGCCGGCCGCGAGCGGCAGCACGGGCTGCGCATCGCCCGGCGCGGCCGCGTTCTTCAGCAGCACCGCCGATTGCCGCGCGATCGCGAGCGCATCGGCATTGCCGGCAGCCTCGTCGATTGCGCCGCCCGCCTTCGGCGGCGCATCCATCACGCCGATGCGGATCAGCGTGCGCAGCTTGCGCTGCACCATGTCGTTCAGCCGCGCGGCCGACACGCTGCCGGCCTGCAGCGCCGCGCGCAGCTTCGCGTTGAAGTACGAGCCGAGCGGCGCGTTGCCGTCGTCGGCCGCGCCCGGCTGCTCTTCGTCGAGCCCGGCCTGCACGGCCGCGACGGTCGAATGCGTCGCGCCCCAGTCCGACTGCACGACGCCCTTGAAGCCCCATTCGTTCTTCAGCACGGTCGTCAGCAGATACGGGTTCTCGCACGCATACACGCCGTTCAGCTTGTTGTACGAGCACATCACGTTGCCCGGCTGGCCGTCCTTCACGCCGATCTCGAACGCGAGCAGCTCGGCCTCGCGCATGGTCCGCTCGTCGACGACCGAATCGATCGTCATCCGGTTGGTTTCCTGGTCGTTGAACGCGAAATGCTTGATCGTCGCGATCACCTTCTGCGCCTGCGTGCCCTGCGTGCGTGCGGCGCTCAGCGTGCCCGCAAGCACCGGATCCTCGCCCATGTATTCGAACGTGCGGCCGTTGCGCGGCTCGCGTGCGAGGTTCACGCCGCCGCCGAGCCCTTCCGCGAAACCGAGCGCGCGCAGTTCGAGCGCGATGCGCGTGCCGTAGGTGCCCGCGAGCGCCGGGTCCCACGTCGCCGCGAGCGCGACCGGCGCCGGCAGCGCGGTCACGCGCGCGTTCTTCACGTTCACGCCGCCGGCCGAATCGGCGCTGCTGACCGCCGGAATGCCGAGCCGCGGCACACCCGGGATGTAGCTTGCGCCGTTCAGCGCGTCGGCCGGGAACGGGCCACCGAGGTCGAGTGCCGGCATGCCCGTGCCGTGCACGAGCTGCAGCTTCTCGTCGGTCGTCAGTTGCGCGACGAGCGCGGCCGCGCGCTGGTCGGCCGCCGCATCGGCGTCGGCCGGCGCGGTCGGGCCTGCGTGGATGTCGTCGCCGCCGCACGACGCGAGCAGCACCGTGAGTGCGCACGCGGACGCAATCGTCGAACACCGGAACAGCGAAGTTTTCATTGATCCTCCAGAATCGTTCTGTTGTACTTGTGGCCAAACTCTAGCGTCCGAGTCTAAAAATTGACCGGTCACCACGCTTGACCGGCAGGAGCATGCGTTGACCTCTCGCAGCGGGGACAAACCCGTACGGCATGACGACAGGGGGACAGACATGGAGTTGCAACAGAAATCGGTATCCGTCCGGATCTACCGCTGGCTGTGCGAAGACGCGCGCGCGAACGGCATCGATCTCGCGCCGCTGTACGACACGCTCGGCATCGGGCCGGCCGAGCTCGCCGACGACACGCGCCGCATCGCAGGCGACCGGCACGTCGCCGCGATGCAGCTGACGAGCGGCTGGCCGCTGTCGTGGCATCGGCCGCCGCCGCAGGTCGTGCCATGGCTCGTGCCGTTCCCGGAACTCGCGGGCATCACGTGCAACGCGGCGACGCTGCGCGACGCGCTCGGCGGCTACCTGCGCTATCGCGAACTGATCGGCAACGTCGACTGGGTGTTCTCGCACGAGAACGGCGACACGATCGCGCTCGAGTACGTGAACGAAGGCGACGGCCGACACGCAGGCAGCGCGTTCGCGAACCTCGCGATCCTCGCCGCGCTCGCGCGCCTGTACGATCCGCACGTGCGCATCGACGACGCCGAATTCGCCGGTCGCGCGTTCGCGCCCGCCGCCGCGCTGCGCGACATGCTCGGCGCGCCGATGTCGTTCGATGCCGCGCACAACCGCATCGTGCTGCGCTCCACACGCTTCGACACGCCGTTCGAGCGCTACAACGCACCGCTCGCCGGCATCCAGCGTCACGCGGCCGATGCCGCGCGCGAGCGCGTGCGTGCGCGCTCGACGTTCGGCTCGTCGGTCGAGCAGTGCGTGCGCGACTGGCTGCGCACGTCCGACGAAGTCGACGTGCCGACCGACACGCTGATGCAACATGTGTGCACGCGCTTCGCGATGTCGCGCTGGACGCTGCGCCGGCGGCTGCATCGCGAGGCCGTCGGGTTCCATGCGCTCGTCGCGCAGGCGCGGCTCGGTGAGGCGCGCGACCTGCTGCTCAATACGCAGCTGCCGATCGGCGAGATCGGCGTGCGCGTCGGCTTCCGTTCGACGAGCGCGTTCACGCGCTTCTTCACGCGCGAACTCGGCGCGGCGCCGAGCCGTTTTCGCGACGGACACGGCGACCGGTGGCGTTGACGGCGTTGACGCGCGCTTTTTCTGAGACACTGGCGGCTTCGCATCCCGCCGCCCTGCCATGTCCTGGTTTCTGTATCTGATCGAATGTGCCGACGACAGCGTCTACACGGGCATCACGACCGACGTCGCCGCGCGCTTCGACGAACACGCGTCCGGCAAGGGCGCGCGCTACACGCGCTCGCGCAAGCCGCGCGCGGTGCTCGCGTCGTTTCCGCTGCCCGACCGGTCGAGCGCATCGCGTGCGGAGTACTGGGTGAAGCGGCTCACGCCCGCACAGAAGCGCGAGCTGGCGGCCGGTTTGCGGACGCTCGAATCGGTGTTGCCGGTGGTGGCGACGCTCGATGAAAGCGCTGACGCGCCCGGCTTGCCGGTGCGCACGCGCGGGCGGAAGAAGGCGAAGACAGACACCATCGACGACGCGGCGAAAGCGGCTGAAACGGAGCCGATTGCCGGGAAGACGGGAAAGACCGCCAAGGCTGCGACAACTGCGAAAACAGCGAAGACGCCCGGATCGGCCAGGAAGCCGAAGGCAGCCAAAGCTGCTCCGGTTGCAAAACGCGTGAAGACCGACGGCGATGCCGTCGGCAAAAAGACCGCGTCGCGCGATACGCCGGTAAAAAAGGCCAGGCCGGCCGCACCGCGGTCGTCGAAAAAGAAAGCACCGGCGGCGGCCAACAAACCCGTTGCGAACGGACACGACGATGCGGCTTCCACACCGGCCCGCCGCCGCTCGTCCGGCACGCAAGCCGCCGAAGCCGCCGCAGTCTCCGTTACCGCTCGCCGCTCAAAACGTGCGGAGAGCACCCCGACCGCCTCCACGTCCGCACGCAAGAAACCCGCGCGCACAAGACAAAACCGCGCGGCCTCCTGAGGAGACACGCGCGGTTTGCGTTCGGTACGCACCGGCCGTCGGCCGGCACGCCGCTTACTTCTTGTAGTTCGCGGCGCCGTCGGTGATTTCCTTGTGCGCGGCTTCGATGCCGGCCCAGCCTTCGACCTTCACCCACTTGCCCTTCTCGAGCGCCTTGTATTGCTCGAAGAAGTGCTTGATCTGGTCCTTCAGGTACTCGGGCACGTCGTCGATCGACTTCAGGTTCGCCGTCATCGGGCAGACCTTGTCGTGCGGCACGGCCACCAGCTTCGCGTCGACGCCCGACTCGTCGGTCATCTGCAGCATGCCGAGCACGCGCGAACGCACGATCGAGCCGGCCAGCAGCGGGAACGGCGTGATCACCAGCACGTCGACCGGATCGCCGTCGCCCGACAGCGTCTGCGGGATGTAGCCGTAGTTCACCGGATAGCGCATGCCCGTGCCGATGAAGCGGTCGACGACGAGAAGGCCCAGTTCCTTGTCCGCCTCGTACTTCACCGGATCGCTTTGCGCGGGAATCTCGATGATCACGTTGAAATCTTGCGGCAGGTCCTTGCCGGCCGGAACATGATTGAAGCTCATGAGCACTCTCTGTAGGTCGATGGGAATTCGGGACAGGGCGCCGCGGCCGATGCACCGCCGCGGGCGTCCCCCAAGGGAATGCGCCATTATAGCCAATCGACCGGTGGCGTCCGGATGACGATCGGCGCGATAATCGTTCCGGATGGTCGGCTGTCGAACCACCGGCCGCGTTGCATGGCATCGGCGTCGGCGCTGAAGCGCCAACCCTGGTACACAGGAGCAGGCATGGAAGAGGCGAAGCACTTCATCGCGGGCGAATGGACGTTGCCCGCGCAACTGGAAACCATCGCGGTCGTCGATCCTTCCGACGGCCAGCCGTTCGCGACGATCGCGCGCGGCACCGCCCCCGACATCGAGCGCGCGGTCGCCGCGGCCCGCGACGCGTTCGCGGGCCCGTGGGGCGCCGCGAGCGCCGCCGAACGCGGCCGCGTGCTGATGCGGCTGTCGGCGCGCGTGGCCGATTCGATCGAGGAACTCGCCGCGATCGAGGCGCGCGACACCGGCAAGCCGCTGAAGCAGGCACGCGCCGACGCGGCCGCGCTCGCGCGCTACTTCGAGTTCTACGCGGGCGCCGCCGACAAGCTGCACGGCGAAACCCTCCCCTACCAGGCCGGCTACACGGTGCTGACGGTGCGCGAGCCGCACGGCGTCACGGGCCACATCGTGCCGTGGAACTACCCGATGCAGATCTTCGGGCGCAGCGTCGGCGCGGCCCTCGCGGCCGGCAACGCATGCGTCGTCAAGCCGGCCGAGGATGCGTGCCTGTCCGTGCTGCGCGTCGCCGAGCTCGCCGCCGAGGTCGGGCTGCCGGCCGGCGCGCTCAACATCGTCACCGGCTACGGCCATGAAGCCGGCGCCGCGCTCGCGCGCCACCCGGGCATCGACCACATCTCGTTTACGGGTTCGCCGGCCACCGGCAAGCTGGTCACGCAGATGGCCGCCGAGAACCACGTGCCCGTCACGCTCGAACTCGGCGGCAAGTCGCCGCAGATCGTGTTCGCCGACGCCGATCTCGAGGCGGCGCTGCCCGTGCTCGTGTCCGCGATCGTGCAGAACGGCGGGCAGACCTGCTCGGCCGGCAGCCGCGTACTGATCGAGCGCGCGGTGTACGAGCCGCTGGTCGAGCGCCTCGCCACCGCGTTCAACGGGCTGCGCGTCGGCCCGAGCCGCGCCGATCTCGACTGCGGCCCGCTGATCAACGCGAAGCAGCAGCAGCGCGTGTGGGATTTCCTGTCCGACGCGCAGCACGACGGCATTCCGATGGCCGCGCACGGGCAGGTCGTCGCCGACGCGCCCGAAAGCGGCTTCTACCAGGCGCCCGCGCTGTTGCGCGACGTGCCGCCGTCGCACCGCCTCGCACAGGAAGAAGTGTTCGGCCCCGTGCTCGCCGCGATGCGTTTCGTCGACGAGGACGAAGCCGTCGCGCTCGCGAACGGCACGCCGTACGGCCTCGTCGCGGGCATCTGGACGCGCGACGGTGCGCGCCAGATGCGTCTTGCGCGACGCCTGCGCGCAGGCCAGGTGTTCATCAACAACTATGGCGCGGGCGGCGGCGTCGAGTTGCCGTTCGGCGGTGTCGGCCACTCCGGCCACGGCCGCGAAAAAGGCTTCGAGGCGCTGTACGGCTTCACCGCGCTGAAGACGATCGCGATCCGCCACGGCTGAACGCGCGGCACGCGACACGCGGCCGGCAGCGCCCGGCCGCCGATCGGCACACGACGATTCTCATCACCAGCACAGGAGACACACCATGCGGTTGAGCGGCAAGACGGCCATCGTCACGGGCGGCGGCTCGGGTTTCGGCGAAGGCATCGCGAAGACGTATGCGCGCGAAGGCGCGAACGTCGTCGTCAACGACCTGAACGGCGCGGCGGCCGAGCGTGTCGCGAGCGAGATCGCGCTCGCGGGCGGCAAGGCGATCGCGGTGGCCGGCGACGTGTCGAAGCAGGAAGACTGGCATGCGCTGCTGCAGGCCGCGCTCGACGATTTCCACGCGGTGCAGATCGTCGTGAACAACGCGGGCACCACGCACCGCAACAAGCCCGTGCTCGACGTGACCGAAGCCGAGTTCGACCGCGTGTACGCGGTCAACATGAAGAGCCTGTTCTGGTGCGTGCAGACTTTCGTGCCGTACTTCCGCGAACAGGGCGGCGGCGTGTTCGTGAACGTCGCGTCGACGGCCGGCGTGCGGCCGCGCCCGGGCCTCGTCTGGTACAACAGCACGAAGGGCGCGATGATCACCGCGAGCAAGTCGCTCGCGGCCGAGCTCGGCGCCGACCGCATCCGCGTGAACTGCATCAACCCCGTGCTCGGCGAGACGGCGCTGATGACCGAGTTCATGGGCTGCGAGGACACGCCCGAGAACCGCCGCCGCTTCCTCGCGACGATCCCGCTCGGCCGCTTCTCGACGCCGCAGGACATCGCGAACGCGGCGCTTTACCTGGCATCCGACGAAGCCGAATTCATCACCGGCGTCTGCCTCGAAGTCGACGGCGGGCGCTGCATCTAGCCGTACCCGGCAGCACGATCGCCACGCATTGCTTCGCACGAAAACCGGAATGGGCGCCGCTGAGCCTGTTCCGGCCAACGATAAGGACAGCGGCGCATGGGATCCAGGTAACCGCTCAAGCGCTCACTTCGATCGACAGGAGACAACATGGCAACATCGACGCAGTCGCTGCCGGGCTCGTCCGGCGCATTCGAGGAAGCAACCTATCGCAAGGTGTCGTGGCGGCTCGTGCCGCTCCTGCTGCTGTGCTACGTGGTCGCGTACCTCGACCGCGTGAACGTCGGGTTCGCGAAGCTGCAGATGGCGAGCGACCTGAACCTGAGCGACACCGTGTACGGGCTCGGCGCCGGGATCTTCTTCTTCGGCTATTTCCTGTTCGAAGTGCCGAGCAACATCATCCTGCACAAGGTCGGCGCGCGCGTGTGGATCGCACGCATCATGGCGACCTGGGGCGTGATCTCAATCCTGACGATGTTCGTCACGACGCCCGCGATGTTCTACGTGATGCGCTTCCTGCTCGGCGTCGCCGAAGCGGGCTTCTTCCCCGGCGTGATCCTCTACCTCACCTACTGGTATCCCGCGCACCGGCGCGGCCGGATGACGACGTTCTTCATGACGGCCGTCGCGCTGTCCGGCGTGATCGGCGGCCCGATCTCGGGCTTCATCCTGAAGGCCTTCGACGGCGTGAGCGGCTGGCACGGCTGGCAATGGCTGTTCCTGCTCGAAGGTATCCCGTCGGTGCTGGTCGGCGTGGTCGTGTTCCTCAAGCTCGACGAGCGGATCGCGAAAGCAAACTGGCTGACCGACGAAGAAAAGGCGCTGCTCACGCGCAACGTCGAAGCTGAAGAAGCGACCAAGGAAGACCTGCCGCTCGGCGCCGTGATGTCGAGCCCGCGCGTGTGGCTGATGGCGCTCATCTACTTCTCGTTCGTGATGGGGCTGTACGGCGTCGGCTTCTGGCTGCCGACGATCATCAAGGCGACGGGCGTCACCGATACGTTCGCGATCGGCCTGCTGTCGGCGATTCCGTATGCGGCCGCGGTGGTCGCGATGATCCTGATCGCGCGCAGCTCGGACCAGCGTCGCGAACGCCGCTGGCACCTCGCGATTCCGGCCGTGATCGGCGCGATCGGGCTCGTGCTGTCGGTGATCTGGGCGCACCAGACCGCGCTCGCGATGCTCGGGCTCACGCTCGCGACGATCGGCATCCTGACGACGCTGCCGCTGTTCTGGAGCCTGCCGACCGCGTTCCTCGGCGGCACGGCGGCCGCGGCCGGCATCGCGATGATCAACTCGATCGGCAACCTCGCCGGCTTCCTGAGCCCGTACCTGATGGGCTGGCTCAAGCAGGCGACGGGCGCCAACGATGCGGGCATGGTCATGCTCGCCGCGTTCCTCGTGCTCGGCGGGCTGCTCGCGCTGTCGGTGCCGAAGCGGCTGGTCGACAAGTGATGCACGACGCATAGCGGCTCACCGGACCCGCCGGCCGACCGCCGGCCCCGACACGCCCCGGCAACCGGAATCCCTCCGGCCGCCGGGGCGTTTTCAATTCCGGGCAGGCGCGCCCCGGATCGACCGGATGCCACGCCGGTCGGATGATGACGCCTTATCCGCCAAACCACTCCCTCCACACCGTCGAAGACAGTGCCGCCCGCCTGCGCGTCCATCCGAAGACCGTCCTGCGGTTCATTCGCGACGGCAAGCTGCGCGCGACGCGAGTCGGCCGTGCATACCGCATCCTCGACACCGACTTCGCCGCGTTCGCGCCAACGGAGCCGGCCGTGCCGATACCGAGCGCGCCGTCGCGTCCGCCGCTCGCGGGCGACGCGTACGCGCAGTGGCTCGACGACGTGCTGGACGGCCTGCTGCGCCGGCTCGGCGCGTAACGTATCCGGGCCGGCCGGCGACGGACGAAAAAAAGCCCCGAAGACCAATGGGCGTTCGGGGCTTGTGACGCAGTACGGCTGCCGCGTCAGACCACCGTAATCGCGAGCGCGCTTTCGCGATAGTGCTTCGCGGCCTTGTCGGTTTCGCCGAGATGCTCGAACAGGCGTGCAAGCGCGCGATGCGTCCGCACCTTCAGCGCCTCGTTGTCGGCCAGCTTCAGCGCCGATTCGAGGAACGACTGCGCCTTGCCCCACAGCTGCTGCTGCTGACAGAGGCGGCCGAGCGCGAACAGCAGGTCGGCATCGTCCGGATGATCCTTCTTCCACCCTTCGGCCTTCTGGATCAGCGGCAGCGCATCGGCGCCGGCCGTGTCCGGGTAACGGCGCAGCAGGCGGGCATCCCAGTTGTGCGCGAGCGCGTCCTCGACGATGCGGCGCGCTTCGTTGCGACGCTCGAGCGGCACGAGCAGGTCGGCCGCGAGATCGGCCAGACGCGGCGACTGGCGCTCGACCGGCGACAGCGACTGCCACACTTCGAGCAGCGCGTCCGGGTCGTGCCGGCGTTCGCGCAGCAGGTTTTCCGCCGCCTGCTGGCGCAGCCGCACGGCCGCGGCCGGATGCAGCGCCTCGCGCTTCTCGAGCGCCTTCGCGAGCTTCAGCACCTCGGCCCAGTTCTTCAGTTGCTGCTGCGCGCGCAGTGCAACCTGCTGTGCATGAATGCGCTTGCCACCGGCCTGCATGTCGGCCAGCGCGGCGAGCGCACCGTCGGCATCGCGTGCATCCGCGCGCATGTCGGCCGCAGCAAGCAGCCGTGCATCCTGCCATTCGGGCGCATCGACCTTCGACAGCCAGTCGTCGCGGCGCGTGTACTCGTGCATCCGGTGCGCGGCGGTGGCCGCGACGAGACTCGCGGCGCCCAGGTTCGCATCGACCGTCAGCGCTTCACGCGCGGCCTTCTCCGCACGCGAGAAGCGGCCTGCGTACAGGTTCGAAATCGCGTCGCGCAGCGACGCCTGTGCCTTCTCGTTGCGCGAGCGCGCACGATACGCGGCGACCCGCTGCGGCATGCGCCAGAGGTTGCGCACGATGCGCAGCAGCGCGTACATGACGATGAACAGCACGACGATGGCGATCACGAACAGGTTCAGCGACACGTCGATCCGGTACGGCGGATAGACGAGCAGCACCTGCCCCGCGTCGAAACGGCCGACAGTGGCGAGCGCTGCGGCGATCGCGAACAGGACCGCGAGCCAGACGATTCCTCGAAGCGTCATCGTTACCCCCGGCTCTTGAACTGCTGAACGGCGTTCAGGCTCGTGTTCAGGTTCGGCACCGCGACCGTCAGCGATGCGCCGTCAACCTGCTTGAGCAGATCCTCGACGGTCTGCGTGTCCTTCGATGCCTGATCGAAATACTTCCCGAGCGACGCCTGCGCGGCGTGCAGGTCGGCCTTCATCGCGCTGTCGTTGCGCGCGAGCAGCGACAGCCGCGCGGTCAGCAGGCGCAGCTTCACGTTCTCGCGCACGAAGTAGCCCTGATCGGGCGACGCGAGCATCGCGTCCGCGTTGTCGATCCGGCGTACCTGCACGAGGGTCTTCAGCTGCTGGCCGAGGCCGGCCGAGAAGTCGTGCCACCACACCTTCCAGCGCGGCTCGCCGGCCACCGCCGACGATGCGGCGTCGGCCGGCGCGGCCTTCGACTCCGCGTGCGGCACGATCGCCTCGCCGGACAGCGGCAGCGCATCGATCTTCGCGATCGCGTCGTCGAGCTTGATCGCGAGGCCCGTGAGATCGGCCGCCGGTGCGGCCTTCAGCTTCTCGATGTCCAGCGCGAGCGCCTTGCGCACCGTGACGGCCTGCGCGCTCTGCGACGTCGCGAGACGCGCGTCGGCGTTCTGCAGCGCGATCAGCGCGAGCTGCGTGTTGCCGGTCAGCTGCAGCTGCTGGCTCGCGCTCGACAGCATCTGGTCGACTTCCTCGAGCATCCACGCATCGCGGTTGCGCGACAGGTCCTGGTATTGCTGCTGCAGCGCCTGCTGCGCGCTCTGTGCGTCGGCGAGCTTGCCGTCGAGCTGTGCGAGCTGCGTGTCGACCTGGTGCGTGCTGGCAAGCGCCTGCTCGGTCTTCATGCGCGTTTCGGCCGTCTGCGCGTCGAGCGCCTTCTGGCGCGCGACGAACGTGCCGTCGAGCCGGTCGATCTTGCGGTTCAGTGCATAGCCGCCGACCCCGGCCGCGCAGCCGAGCACGACGACGACGAACCACAGCACCGCGCTGCCGCCACGGCGCGCGGGCGGTTCGGACGCCATATAGGCAGGACGGGACGGCGGTGCGGATGCAGCGGCCGGCTGGGAAGCGACGCTTTTGGAATCGTTGGTATCTGTCATGCGTTTAGTCACCGGTGCGGCTGTCGCCGGTTGGACGGCCTCGTCGGCCATCGTTCGAAACGCGCGGACGATGCGCTCATCGCCCGCGCCGGTCAGCGTAATCCTATCAAAACCCAATGCGCGCGCGGTCTGCTCGATCCGCGGGTGCGGCGTCACGAGCGGCGCATGCTTCAGCGCGTCGATCTCGGCATCGTTCAGGTGCGCCCGCGCGAGCTCGTGCAGGTTGCGCACGCCTTCCGAGCTCGTGACGAGCCACGCATGCGGCTGGCCGTCGAGCAGCGCGTGCACGCGCTCCCATGCGCCGACGCGCGGCTCCGGCACGACGCGCCGGTAGGCGGCGACCAGCGTGACGTCCGCGCCGGCCTCGCGCAGCCGGTCGGCGAGCCATTCGCGCCCGCCGTCACCGCGCACGATCAGCACGCGCTTGGCCGTCAGCGCCTGCGCGCCGCCGAACGCGGCCTCGATGCACGCGAACAGGCTTTCGGAATCGTAATGCGGGACGCCGCCGTCGGCCGGCGCCTGCGGCGCGATCACGCGATGCGCGGGCGCCGCGATGCCGTGCCGCTCGAGCGCCGCGACGCTGCCGGGCCCGACCACGCCGACCGGCAGCGCGTTCGGCCAGATCGCGCCGTACTGCGCGAGCGCGCGGTCGATCGCGTTCGGCGACACGAAAATCACGAGCGCGTAGTCGGCGAGCGCCGCGAACGCGGCGTCGAGCGGCGCCGGATCGTCGACCGGCGCGATGTCGATCAGCGGGAATTCGAGCACGTCGCAACCGGCCTCGGCGAGTTGCGACGCAAGCGCGTCGGACTGGCCGTCCGGACGCGTCAGGACAGCGGTGAACGCGCGCGCGCCGCCCGCCATCAGGCGTCGCCCTTGCCGGCCTGCGAGCCCGCGAGCAGCGCCTGGACGATGTCGAGCGCGCCTTGCGCCTCGAGTTCGTCGGATACCGCGCGGCCGAGCGCGAGCGCATCGGCGACGGTCATCACGGCCCCGCACTCCTCGGCCGTCAGCACGCGCTTGCCGTCGGTCGTCGACACGCGGCCCGTCAGGTACAGCTCGCCCGCGCGCCACACCGCATGCGCGGCGAGCGGCACTTCGCAGCTGCCGCCGAGCGCGCGCGACACCATCCGCTCGGCCTCGACCGCGAGCGCGGTCCGCGGGTCGTGCAGCGGCGCGAGCCACGCGGCGACATCGTCGCGATGCGCGGCGATCTCGATGCCGAGCGCGCCCTGGCCGGCTGCCGGCGGGCTGGCTTCGACGTCGATCAGCGTGCGAATGCGCGCTTCGAGGCCGAGGCGCTTCAGGCCCGCGGCCGCGAGGATGATCGCCGCATAGTCGCCGCGGTCGAGCTTCGCGAGGCGCGTGTCGAGGTTGCCGCGCAGCGGCAGGACTTCGAGGTGCGGGTAGCGCGAACGCAGCATCGCTTCGCGTCGCAGGCTCGACGTGCCGACGACCGCACCGGCCGGCAGCGCGTCGAGCGACGCGTAGTCGTTCGACACGAATGCATCGCGCGGGTCTTCGCGCTCCATGATCGCGGCGAGCGTGAAGCCGTCGGGCAGCGCCATCGGCACGTCCTTCAGCGAATGCACGGCGAGATCGGCGCGGCCGTCGGCCAGCGCGCTCTCCAGTTCCTTCACGAACAGGCCCTTGCCGCCGACCTTCGACAGCGTGCGATCGAGAATCTGATCGCCGCGGGTCGTCATCCCGAGGATTTTCACGTCACAAGCTGGATATAATTTGCGCAGCGCATCACGCACATGTTCGGCTTGCCACATCGCCAGGCGGCTCTCGCGCGAAGCAATCGTCAACGTCGCGGGCGACTGTGCCTGTTGCGGCCCGGCCGCAGGGGTCTCGGAATTCATTGCTGGAACATCGAAGGACGGGATTGAAGATCGAACAATGGTAGCACGCACGCCCCGGCCCGCCCGGGCCCGGAGCCTGCGCCCGGCCTGCCCCTGTGCGGGTCGCGGCGCCGATGTGCGGATGTGCCGCACGTAGCTGGTTGCTTGACCGCAGTTCCCGCAGTTTCCGCAGTTCCTTTTGACTCGAGCTTTCCCAAGGAAACCCATCGTGAAGTCTTCCGGATCGGCGCGTACGGCGCGCCGCAATGCTGCCCTGTCCTCCTCCGACGCCTCGACGGACACCGTCGCCACCGCCGCGAACGGCCGTGCGAAAACGGCAACGACACCGAAAGACCCGATACGTCAGACAAAACGCGTGACGAAAGCCGCCGGCCCCGCCGCCCGCAAGGCCGCCGCGCCGAAGGCCGGCACCCGCACGCGCGAGGACAAGGACCGCCCGCTGTTCGAGGACATCCGCTTCCTCGGCCGCCTGCTGGGCGACGTCGTGCGCGAACAGGAAGGCGATACGGTGTTCGACGTCGTCGAGACGATCCGCCAGACCGCGGTCAAGTTCCGCCGCGAGGACGACAGCGAAGCCGCGCAGACGCTCGAGAAGAAGCTGCGCAAGCTGACACCGGAGCAGACGGTGAGCGTCGTGCGCGCGTTCAGCTATTTCTCGCATCTCGCAAACATCGCGGAAGACCGCCACCACAACCGCCGCCGCCGCATCCATGCGCTGGCCGGCTCCGCGTCGCAGCCGGGCACGGTCGCGTACGCGCTCGAGCAGCTAAAGACGACCGGCAACGCGTCGAAGCGCCTGCTGCAGCGCTTCTTCGACGATGCGCTGATCGTGCCGGTACTGACCGCGCACCCGACCGAGGTGCAGCGCAAGAGCATCCTCGACGCGCAGCACGACATCGCGCGCCTGCTCGCCGAGCGCGACCAGGAGCTGACCGCGCGCGAGCGCCAGTACAACGAAGCGATGCTGCGCGCACGCGTGACCGCGCTGTGGCAGACCCGCATGCTGCGCGACGCGCGCCTGACGGTCGGCGACGAGATCGAGAACGCGCTGTCGTACTACCGCGCGACGTTCCTCGACGAGCTGCCCGCGCTGTACGGCGACATCGAGGCCGCACTCGCCGAGCACGGCCTGTCCGCGCGCGTGCCCGCGTTCTTCCAGATGGGCAGCTGGATCGGCGGCGACCGCGACGGCAACCCGAACGTGACCGCGCCGACGCTCGACGAAGCGATCAACCGCCAGGCCGCGGTGATCCTCGAGCACTACCTGGAACAGGTGCACAAGCTCGGCGCCGAGCTGTCGGTGTCGAACCTGCTCGTCGGCGCGAACGACGCGGTGAAAGCGCTGGCCGCCGCCTCGCCCGACCAGTCGCCGCACCGCGTCGACGAACCGTATCGCCGCGCGCTGATCGGCATCTACACGCGGCTCGCCGCGAGCGCGCGCGTGCGTCTCGGTGAAGGCACGGTGCCGGTGCGCAGCGCGGGCCGCGGCGCGCCGCCGGTGCGCGCGATTCCGTATGCGGACTCCGAAGCGTTCGTCGCCGACCTGAAGGTGCTGACCGCGTCGCTCGACGAGCACCACGGCACGTCGCTCGCCGCGCCGCGCCTCGCGCCGCTCGTGCGCGCGGCCGAAGTATTCGGCTTCCATCTCGCGAGCATCGACCTGCGCCAGAGCTCCGACATCCACGAAGCGGTGGTCGCCGAGCTGTTCGCGCGCGCGGGCGTCGAGGCCGACTACGCCGCGCTCGCCGAGGAAGACAAGCTGCGCGTGCTGCTCGCCGCGCTCGCCGACCCGCGCCCGCTGCGCTCGCCGTACTTCGAATACTCGGCGCTCGCGCAAAGCGAGCTCGGCGTGTTCGAGAAGGCCCGCGAAGTCCGCGCGCAATTCGGCGCGCGCGCGGTGCGCAACTACATCATCTCGCATACGGAAACCGTCAGCGACCTCGTCGAAGTCCTGCTGCTGCAGAAGGAGACGGGGCTGCTCGAAGGCGCGCTCGGCGTGCCGGGCGGCAATGCGAGGAACAGCCTGATGGTGATCCCGCTGTTCGAGACGATTCCCGACCTGCGCGACGCCGCGCGCATCATGCGCGAATACTTCGCACTGCCGGGCATCGACGCGCTGATCGCGCACCAGGGCGCCGAGCAGGAAGTGATGCTCGGCTACTCGGACAGCAACAAGGACGGCGGCTTCCTCACGTCGAACTGGGAGCTGTATCGCGCGGAACTCGCGCTCGTCGACCTGTTCCGCGACCGCAAGATCACGCTGCGGCTGTTCCATGGCCGCGGCGGCACGGTCGGCCGCGGCGGCGGCCCGACCTACCAGGCGATCCTGTCGCAGCCGCCGGGCACCGTGAACGGCCAGATCCGCCTGACCGAACAGGGCGAGGTGATCGCGAGCAAGTTCGCGAACCCCGAGATCGGCCGCCGCAACCTCGAGACCGTCGTCGCCGCGACGCTCGAGGCGTCGCTGCTGCCGCAGTCGAACGCACCCGCGCAGTTGCCCGCGTTCGAAGCCGCGATGCAGGCGCTGTCCGACTCGGCGATGGCCGCGTACCGCGCGCTCGTCTATGAAACCCCCGGCTTCACCGACTACTTCTTCTCGTCGACGCCGATCACCGAGATCGCCGAGCTGAACATCGGCAGCCGCCCGGCGTCGCGCAAGCTGCAGGATCCGAAGCAGCGCAAGATCGAGGATCTGCGCGCGATTCCGTGGGGCTTCTCGTGGGGCCAGTGCCGGCTGCTGCTGACGGGCTGGTACGGCTTCGGCAGCGCGGTGAGCGCGTATCTCGACAGCGCGCAGGACGACGCCGAACGCACGAAGCGCGTCACGCTGCTGAAGAAGATGAACAAGACCTGGCCGTTCTTCTCGAACCTGATGTCGAACATGGACATGGTGCTCGCGAAGACCGATCTCGCGGTCGCGTCGCGCTATGCGCAGCTCGTGTCCGACCGCAAGCTGCGCAAGCACGTGTTCGAGCGGATCGTCGCGGAATGGGAGCGCACGTCGCAGGCGCTCGCGGAAATCACCGGGCACGAAGGCCGCCTCGCGACCAACCCGCTGCTCGCGCGCTCGATCAAGAACCGCTTCCCGTATCTCGATCCGCTGAACCACCTGCAGGTCGAGCTGATCAAGCGTCACCGCGCGGGCGACACGAACGCGCGGCTGCGCCGCGGGATTCACCTGACGATCAACGGGATCGCGGCCGGCCTGCGCAACACGGGCTGATCCGCATGCGGCGCGGGACCGTTCCGCGCCGGCCTGCATCGTGACAGCCGCGATACGCGATCGAGCGTATCGCGGCTTTTTTCATGCCACGGCGCGGCGCGCGTTCAATGCGCGTCGATCAGCAGCGCGTCGTGCTCGAACGATCCGTCGGGCTGCACCGCGTAGTACGCGCGCACCTCGTCCGGCGCATGCGTCCACAGCGCGCGAATGCCGGTCACGCTGTCGGCCGGCGTGCGGATGCGCGCGACCCACGTGTCGAAATCGATCGGCAGCCGCCAGCGGCTGTGCACCTGCGCGTCGAAGCCGGCCTCGCGGAACATCGCGAGCCATTCATCGGCGCGGTAGTCGCGCACGTGCGACGCGTCGCGCAGCACTTCCGCGGCCTGCAGGTACGTGTCGAGGAGCGGATGGTCGTTGCCGGCGATGTCGATCATCAGCACGCGGCCGCCCGGCTTCAGCACGCGGCGCACCTCGGCGAGCGCCGCGTGCAGGTCGTGCCAGTGGTGCGCGCTCATCCGGCTCACGACCCAGTCGAACGTCGCCGTGTCGAACGGCAGCCGCTCGGCCGGCCCCTGCTGCGTGCGGATGTTCGCGAGCCCGCGTTCGCGCGCGGCCGCCTCGACGGTCTCGAGCATCGGCGCCGCGAGATCGTAGGCAACCACGTCGCGCACGTGCGGCGCGACCGCGAAACTCGCGTGGCCGGCGCCGCAGCCGAGATCGAGCACCGCGGCATCGGGCGTCGCGCGCACCGCGTCGGCGAGCGCCTGCAGGTCGGCGCCCGTCGCATGAACCGTGCTGGTCAGATAGGCGGCGGCCGTCGTGCCGAATGCGTCGGCGACCTGGTCGTGGTGTTTCATCGTTCGCTCCTTGCTCTTGCGCAATCGGCCGGTGTGGATGCGTCAGCACGCGTTCCGGCCCCATGCAACACGTTTTGTGGGACGCCCGCTGCCCTGCCAGCGCGCGAGACGCTACAATAGGCCGGCGCCTGTACCAGTACAAGTTAAGCAGTTATTCTGGTATTCGATCCACCTGTCTGACCGTTGCCGCGTCCCCGTTTCCCTTTCGCCGTTTCCGCATGAACCAGCCGTCCTCCGCCTCCGTCCCGCCGCTCGACGCCACGCCCGCCCGTGCGCTCGGCGAATTCATCCGTGCCCATCGCGAGCGGCTGTCGCCGCAGGCCGTCGGGCTGCCGCCCGGCCCGCGCCGCCGCACGCCGGGGCTGCGGCGCGAGGAAGTCGCGCAGCTGTGCGGGGTCAGCCCGACCTGGTACACGTGGATCGAACAGGGCCGCCCGGTGTCCGCGTCGGCCGACGCGCTCGCCCGGATCGCCGTCGCGCTGCAACTGTCGAAGGCCGAACGCGCGTACCTGTTCGAACTGGCCGCGCAGCGCGACCCGGCCGAACCCGACGTCGCCGGCGGCGACCTGCCGCCGACGCTCGCCGCGACCGTCGCGGCGATCGCGACGCCCGCATATGTGCTCGACCGGCAATGGAACGCGCTCGCGTGGAACGCCCCGGCCGCCGCGCTCTTTTCCGGCTGGCTCGACGGCGAGCACGACCGCAACCTGCTGCGCTTCACGTTCATGTCGCCGGCCGCGCGCACGCTGATCGTCGACTGGGAAACCCGCGCCCGGCGGCTCGCGGCCGAATTCCGCGCCGATTCGATCCGTCACCTGGCCGACGCGCCGACGCGCGCGCTGATCGACGCGCTGACCGCCGGCAGCGACGCGTTCGCGCAGTACTGGGCATCGCAGGACGTGTTCGAGCGCGAAGGCGGGCTGCGCGAATTCGACCATCCGGCCGACGGCCGCCTCGTGTACCAGCAGATCACGCTGAAGCCCGCGCACCGCGAGGACCTGAAGCTCGTCGTGCTGGTGCGCGACTGAGCGGGCCGGCCCGCGCGGGCCACGGCCGGCAGGCCCGCGAATGTTAGAATTGCAGGATTCCCTCGGCGGCGCACGCTGCCCAACTCCCCTTCGAAGAATCGCCATGACGTCCCAACTGCACAAAAAGGGCGAGGCCTGGTCGGCCCGCTTCTCGGAACCGATGTCGGAACTGGTCAAGCGCTACACGTCGTCGGTGTTTTTCGACAAGCGCCTCGCGCTCGTCGACATCGCCGGCTCGCTCGCGCACGCGAACATGCTCGCCGCGCAGAAGATCATCAGCGCCGACGACCTGGCCGCGATCGAACGCGGGATGGCGCAAATCAAGGGCGAGATCGAGCGCGGCGAATTCGAATGGCAGCTCGACCTCGAAGACGTCCACCTGAACATCGAGGCGCGCCTGACCGCGCTGATCGGCGATGCCGGCAAGCGCCTGCACACGGGCCGCTCGCGCAACGACCAGGTCGCGACCGACATCCGCCTGTGGCTGCGCGGCGAGATCGACCGCATCGGCGGCCTGCTCACCGACCTGCGCGGCGCGCTGATCGACCTCGCGGAACAGAACGCCGACACGATCATGCCGGGCTTCACGCACCTGCAGGTCGCGCAGCCCGTCACGTTCGGCCACCACCTGCTCGCGTACGTCGAGATGTTCACGCGCGACGCGGAACGCATGCGCGACTGCCGCACGCGCGTCAACCGCCTGCCGCTCGGCGCGGCCGCGCTCGCGGGCACGAGCTACCCGATCGACCGTCACGCAGTGGCGAAGACGCTCGGCTTCGACGGCATCTGCGCGAACTCGCTCGACGCGGTGTCGGATCGCGACTTCGCGATCGAATTCACGGCCGCATCGGCGCTCGTGATGACGCACGTGTCGCGCTTCTCGGAAGAACTCGTGCTGTGGATGAGCCCGCGCGTCGGCTTCATCGACATCGCCGACCGCTTCTGCACCGGCAGCTCGATCATGCCGCAGAAGAAGAACCCGGACGTGCCCGAGCTCGCGCGCGGCAAGACGGGCCGCGTGAACGGCCACCTGATGGCGCTGCTGACGCTGATGAAGGGCCAGCCGCTCGCGTACAACAAGGACAATCAGGAAGACAAGGAGCCGCTGTTCGACACGGTCGACACCGTGGCCGACACGCTGCGGATCTTCGCCGAAATGGTCGCGGGCATCACCGTGAAGCCGGACGCGATGCGCGCAGCAGCGCTGCAGGGCTTCTCGACCGCGACCGACCTCGCCGACTACCTCGTGAAGCGCGGCCTGCCGTTCCGCGATGCGCACGAAGCGGTCGCGCACGCGGTGAAGATCTGCGACGACCGCGGCATCGATCTCGCCGACCTGACGCTCGACGAAATGAAGCAGGAACTGCCGAACGTCGCGCACCTGATCGGCGACGACGTGTTCGGCTACCTGACGCTCGAGGGTTCGGTCGCGAGCCGCAACCACCCGGGCGGCACCGCGCCCGACCAGGTGCGTGCGGCCGTCAAGGCGGCCCGCGCCGCGCTCGGCCAGTAACCGCCAGTTGTTCCGGACGGACGCCATCGGCGTCCGTTTTTCATTCGGGCGGCCGTCGCGCCGCCCGTCGCCTGCCCTGCTTCCCGGATGCCGCCGATGACCTTTTCCGCCGCGCTCTTCGACATGGACGGCCTGCTCGTCGATTCCGAGCGGACCATCATGAACACGTGGATCGACGTGTCGAACGCGCACGGTGTCGCGCTGACCGTCGCCGACTACCTGCAGATCGTCGGCCGTTCGTTCGCCGAAGGCCAGGTCATCCTGGCGCGGCTGATCGGCAACCCCGATACGTTCGACGCGGTGCGCACCCGCGTGCGCGAACAGCTTGCAGCGCCCGAGCCGCATCCGAAGTTCCCGCTGAAACCCGGCGCGTTCGCGCTGCTCGAGGCGCTCGCGCAGGCCGGCATTCCGTGTGCGGTCGCGTCCTCGTCGGCGGGCGACGTGATCCGCGCGCGGCTCGACGCGGTCGGCGTGCTGCCGTTCTTCCGCGCGATCGCGGGCGGCGACGAGGTCTCGCGCGGCAAGCCCGACCCGGCCGTGTACCGGCTCGCGGCCGAACGCCTCGGCGTGCCGGCGCAGGCGTGCGTCGCCTTCGAGGACAGCGACTTCGGCGCGCAATCGGCCGCCGGCGCAGGCGCATCGGTCGTCACCGTGCCCGACCTGAAGGCGCCGACACCCGAAATCATCGCGCTGAGCCTGCACGTGCTCGCGTCACTCGACGAGGCGGTCGCGCTCGTGCCGTCGTGGTTCGGCCTGCAGGGCACGTCGCAGCGTACGTAGGCGCCAGCACACGCCGCGCCATGCAAAACGGGCACCGCGAGGTGCCCGTTTCGTTTTGTCGCCGAACGACCGCTGTCGTCGACGGCCGCTACTTGTTGCCGGCCGTCTCCGACAGCCGCTTCATCGTCGCGATGCGCGCACCGATCAGGTCGACACGCCCGTCCTCGCCGACGAGCGGCGCCGTCGCATCGCGGAACCCGACCCATGCGCGCTGCGCACGCACGAGCGTCGCGGCCGAATGAGCCGGCATCTTGCGACGCAGCTTCTGGTAATAGCGGTTCAGGTCGAACAGCGCGTGCTCGCACGCGGCGTCCTGTTCGCACGGCCGCACGCGGCGCACGGCCGGATCGCGCGGCGCGCTTGCCGACGGCTTCGCGTTCGGCGTGGCCGCGGCAGCCTGGGCCGCGCTCGCCCCGCCCTGCGTGCCGCTCGTCGCGACGACCGGTACCGCCGCGGGTTGCGGGGCATAACGATCGGCCGCGCCGCGCAGCGCCAGCGCGCGGTCGCGCACCGGCTGCAGCTGCAGGTCGGCACTCGACATCGCATACGACGTGCCGCGCGTCGTGTCGTACACGGCCTTCAGCAGATGCACTTCGTCCTTGCGCCACGTGAGCCAATGGCGCTGGCTGTCCTGCCAGCCGCGCTTCGCATCGGCCGGCGCATCCTTCAACAGGCGCTGGTACGCGCCGTCCATCACGGCCTGCCACTGCTGCTGCGTTTCGCCCATGCACTGGATCTGGCCGGCCGGCGACGACCGGTCGCGCCGCGCGAGGCATTGCCGCATCGCGACGTCGATCGGATCGGCCGCCGCGACTTCCGCGTGCGCGACGCCCGGCCCTGCCAGCCCCGCCGCGCCTGCCGCCCAGACGACGAGCGCGGCCAGCGCCGCGCGCATCGCCCGGATTCGTCCGTGCGTCGCCATCAGTCGCGCACGCAGTCGACGAAGTACTCGACGCGGCCGTTCACCTCTTCCGCGACGAGGCCGTGGATGTCGGTGTGGAAGCCCGGGAAACGCTCGTTGAAGTCGCGCGCGAACCGCAGGTAGTTCACGATCGTCTTGTTGAAGCGCTCGCCCGGGATCAGCAGCGGGATGCCCGGCGGGTACGGCGTCAGCAGGATGCTCGTCACGCGGCCTTCGAGCTCGTCGAGCGGCACGCGGTCGATCTTGCGGTGCGCGAGCTTCGCGAACGCGTCCGACGGCTTCATCGCCGGCTCCATGTCCGACAGGTACATCTCGGTCGTCAGGCGGGCGATGTCGTTCGCGCGGTACACGTCGTGGATCTGCGTGCACAGGTCGCGCAGGCCGACGCGCTCGTAGCGCGGATGCTGCGCGACGAATTCCGGCAGCACGCGCCACAGCGGCTGGTTGTTGTCGTAGTCGTCCTTGAACTGCTGCAGCTCGGTCACCATCGAGTTCCAGCGGCCCTTCGTGATGCCGATCGTGAACATGATGAAGAACGAGTACAGGCCGGTCTTCTCGACGATGATCCCGTGCTCGGCCAGGTACTTCGTGACGATCGCGGCCGGAATGCCCGTCTCGCCGAACTCGCCGTCGACGTCGAGCCCCGGCGTGATGATCGTCGCCTTGATCGGGTCGAGCATGTTGAAGCCTTCCGCGAGCGGGCCGAAGCCGTGCCAGTGGTCGTTCGGCTTCAGCATCCAGTCTTCGCGCGAACCGATGCCTTCCTCGGACAGGTTGTCCGGGCCCCACACGCTGAAGAACCAGTCGTCGCCGTATTCGGCGTCGACCTTGCGCATCGCGCGGCGGAAGTCGATCGCCTCGGCGATCGATTCCTCGACGAGCGCGGTGCCGCCCGGCGGCTCCATCATCGCGGCCGCGACGTCGCACGACGCGATGATCGCGTACTGCGGGCTCGTCGACGTGTGCATCAGGTACGCCTCGTTGAAGCGGTGCTTGTCGAACGTGCGGTTCTCCGAATCCTGCACGACGATCTGCGACGCCTGCGAGATGCCCGCGAGCAGCTTGTGCGTCGAGTGCGTCGCGAACACGAGCGCGCCCGTGCGCGGACGGCCGTCGCCGATCGCGTGCATGTCGCGGTAGAAATCGTGGAACGTCGCGTGCGGCAGCCACGCTTCGTCGAAGTGCAGCGTGTCGAGCAGGTCGCCGAGCAGGTCCTTGATCATCTCGACGTTGTAGACGACGCCGTCGTACGTGCTCTGCGTGATCGTCAGGATCCGCGGCTTCATGTCCGGGTTCTCGCGCATCGCTTCGCGCGCGAACGGGTTCGCCTCGATCTTCTTGCGGATGTTCTCCGGCTTGAATTCGTCGCGCGGGATCGGCCCGATGATGCCGAAGTGGTTGCGCGTCGGCGTCAGGAACACGGGGATCGCGCCCGTCATCGTGATCGCGTGCAGGATCGACTTGTGGCAGTTGCGGTCGACCAGCACGATGTCGCCCGGCGCGACGGTCGCGTGCCAGACGATCTTGTTCGACGTCGACGTGCCGTTGGTCACGAAGAACAGGTGATCGGCGCTGAAGATGCGCGCCGCGTTGCGCTCGGACGCCGCGACCGGGCCCGTGTGGTCGAGCAGCTGGCCGAGTTCGTCCACCGCGTTGCAGACGTCCGCGCGCAGCATGTTCTCGCCGAAGAACTGGTGGAACATCTGGCCGAGCGGGTTCTTCAGGAACGCGACGCCGCCCGAGTGGCCCGGGCAGTGCCACGAGTACGAGCCTTCGTCCGCGTACTTGACGAGTTCCTTGAAGAACGGCGGCGCGAGCGAGTCGAGATAGACCTTCGCTTCACGGATGATGTGGCGCGCGACGAACTCCGGCGTGTCCTCGAACATGTGGATGAAGCCGTGCAGTTCGCGCAGGATGTCGTTCGGCAGATGGCGCGACGTGCGCGTCTCGCCGTACAGGAAGATCGGGATGTCCGCGTTGCGGCGGCGCACTTCGGTGACGAACGCGCGCAGCTCGATGATCGCGGTCGCGAGCTCGGGCAGTTCGCCGTCCTGGCCGGTCTCGCCGAGCATGAGTTCGTCGTCGTCGATCGACAGGATGAAGCACGACGCGCGGCTCGACTGCTGCGCGAACGACGTCAGATCGCCGTAGCTCGTGAGGCCGAGGACTTCGACGCCCTCCTTCTCGATCGCTTCGGCCAACGCCCGGATGCCGGAGCCCGAGATGTTCTCGGAGCGGAAATCTTCGTCGATGATGACGACGGGGAAACGAAACTTCATGGGCGATTCTCCAAAAAGAACGACCGCGGCGCGTCACGCGCAGCGGTCACCCGGAAACTGGTGAGACGTTATGCAACCAGATCAGGTTTTCGGCAGCGTGACACCGCGCTGCCCCTGATACTTGCCGCCGCGATCGGCATACGACACGTCGCACACTTCGTCGCTCTCGAAGAAGAGCACCTGGGCGACGCCTTCGTTCGCGTAGATCTTCGCGGGCAGCGGCGTGGTGTTCGAGAATTCCAGCGTGACGTAGCCTTCCCACTCGGGTTCGAACGGCGTCACGTTGACGATGATCCCGCAGCGCGCATAGGTCGACTTGCCGAGGCAGACCGTCAGCACGGTGCGCGGGATGCGGAAATATTCGACGGTGCGGGCCAGCGCGAACGAATTCGGCGGGATGATGCACACGTCGCCCTTGAAATCGACAAACGAACCCTCGTCGAAGTTCTTCGGATCGACGATCGTCGAGTTGATGTTCGTGAAGATCTTGAATTCGTCCGCGCAGCGGATGTCGTAGCCGTAGCTCGACGTGCCGTAGCTGACGATCCGGCGGCCGTCCTCGGACGCGCGAACCTGATCGGGCACGAACGGCTCGATCATTTTGTGCTCTTCGGCCATGCGCCGAATCCATTTGTCGGACTTGATACTCATATCGGGGCGCCAGGAAACGCTGCGTGACGGTCAGGGAGGGCCGCTCGCGCGAGGCAGCGGCCGGGAAAGGCGGACATTTTACGCGATCATCGGCCGGCGCACGCGGCGGCCGTCAACGGATCACGCCGCAGGCCAGCGCGGGCCCCGCGCCATGCTGCGGAAACGCGGGATCGCTCGGTTCACGGTGCACCAGCACCGCGCGGTTCATCGCCGAGCGCACGCCATCGAGGGCCAGATCGGGCGCGACGATGAAGCCGGCCGCGACGCCGTTCGCGTCCGCATGGATGTTACCGAGATCGCCGGCGACGCGCGCACCCGCGCGCAGGCGGTCGGCGGCCGGCGCGAACACCTGGCCGGCGCTCGAGCCGTCGCCCGCGTTGCAGTCGCCGCGTTCGTGCACCTGCAGCGCATGATCGCTGTTCGGCGGCAGGCCGGCCAGGTTGTAGGTGACCTGGACGCCGTCCGGGCGCTCGACGAACGTCACCGCGCCGCGCGCCTGCGCGCCGACCGTCGGCTGCAGTTGTGCGTCGGCCCGTTTTTCGTGCGACGAGGAAAAGGAGGTACAGCCGGCCAGCAGGCCCAGCGCGGCGGCGGCCAGCAGCGCGCGCTGCGCGCGGCCGGCGCGCACGCCGTGATGTCGTTGTTTCATTCGATCCTCATGCCGGCTGGCGGCCGTTTGACACGACGGCCGCGCCGGGCGGGTAAAGGGACCCGGGAAAAGTCGCCATGATACCGCGCCTCGCGGCGCCGTAAACAGCGTGAGGCCCCGCCCCGCAAGGGTTTTACGTATTTTGAACAACGATCGACGGGAACTTCGACGTCATGTCGCGCGATCGCTCGGCAATTGCCAGCGCGACGCCGCGCGCGATGTCGCGGTAGCGGCGCGCCAGCGCGCCGTCCGGATCGGCCGCCACCGTCGGCGTGCCGCTGTCGGCGCGCTCGCGGATCGCGATGTCGAGCGGCAGGCTGCCGAGCACGTTCACGTCGTAGTCCTTCGCCATCCGCTCGGCGCCGCCGGCGCCGAAGATGTGCTCTTCGTGGCCGCAGTTCGAGCAGATGTGGATGCTCATGTTCTCGACGATCCCGAGGATCGGAATCCCGACCTTCTCGAACATCTTCAGGCCCTTCTTCGCGTCGAGCAGCGCGATGTCCTGCGGCGTCGTGACGATCACCGCGCCGGTGACGGGCACGCGCTGCGCGAGCGTGAGCTGGATGTCGCCGGTGCCGGGCGGCATGTCGACGATCAGGTAGTCGAGTTCGCGCCAGTTGGTCTGGCGCAGCAGCTGCTCGAGCGCGGAGGTCGCCATCGGGCCGCGCCACACCATCGGGTTGTCTTCCTCGATCAGGAAGCCGATCGAGTTCGCCTGCAGCCCGTGGCCGACGAGCGGGTTCATCGACTGGTTGTCCGGCGACTCGGGGCGCTGGCCGTGGATGCCGAGCATCGTCGGCAGCGACGGGCCGTAGATGTCGGCGTCGAGGATGCCGACCGACGCGCCTTCTGCCGCAAGCGCGAGCGCGAGGTTCACGGCCGTCGTGCTCTTGCCGACGCCGCCCTTGCCCGACGCGACCGCGACGATGTTCTTCACGTTCGGCAACAGCTTCACGCCGCGCTGCACCGTGTGCGCGACGATCTCCTGCGACACGGCGACACGTGCGTCGCGCACGCCCGGCACGGCCTGGAGCGCGGCGGTGACGCGCGCACGCACGTCGTCGTGCTGGCTGCGCGCGGGGTAACCGAGCACCACGTCGAGCGTCACGACGTCGCCGTCGATCGCGACGTTGCGCACGCCCTTGTTCGCCGCATACGGACGGCCGGTATTGGGGTCGACGACTGCCGCCAGCGCGGCGTCGACTTGTGCCCGGTCAATGCTCATCGAAACTCCATGAAAACGTTTTTCTCGCGCGCAAACGTCAAAAAATATCAAATTACGCTGCGAAAATCGGGAAAAGTGAAAGAATCTGTTGCATGCCATTGCGCGAACGCGCGACCCGGCGCACTCTTCGCGTGCGGCATGCTATGGGGCCAAATCGGCCACTAACCGCCTATATTGTAGAGGCTGACGCGTCGCGTTGTCCGAACAGCCACGCTGACGGACAGGGCATGCGGCCGCCTCGGCGGCTGCCGCGAGCGCCGGGCCACCCTTCTGTTTCGGGCGGTCCGCGCAGGGAGCCGTAACTGTTGTTGTCGTCGTTGTCGACTCGTTCAACCAAGAGAGGAATTCAAGATGAACATGAAAATTGCGACCCGCTTGTCCGTCTTCGCATTGGCCGGCGCACTGCTGGCAGGCTGCGCCACGCAGCAAGGCAACAACGCGGCCGTCGGTACCGGCACGGGTGCAGCACTGGGCGCAGGCATCGGCGCGCTGGCGGGCGGCGGCAAGGGCGCGGCGATCGGCGCAGGCGTCGGCGCACTCGTCGGCGGCGTGACGGGCTACAACTGGCAGGCGATCAAGAACAAGCTCGCACCGTCGGCAGCGCAGACGGGCACGCAGGTCACCGAACAGCCGGACGGCTCGCTGAAGCTGAACGTGCCGAGCTCGGTCACGTTCGCGACGAACCAGTACGCGATCACGCCGGCCTTCACGCCGCTGCTGAACGACCTGGCCACGACGCTGAACCAGAACCCGCAAGTCACGGCTTCGATCGTCGGCTACACCGACAGCACGGGCTCGGCACAGCTGAACCAGACGCTGTCGCAGAACCGCGCGCAAAGCGTCGTGAACGCGCTCGCGCAGCGCGGCGTGAACGGCGGCCGCCTGTCGGCACAAGGCATGGGCGCATCGAACCCGATCGCGGACAACGCGTCCGAAGCCGGCCGCGCACAGAACCGCCGCGTCGAAATCTACCTGCGCGCAGCGCAGGCGCAGTAAGCGCACGACGAGGAGAATGCGCGGGCAGGCTGCCCGCGCAGCCCCGCCGGGCAAGGCTTCCGGCGAGGCTGGTAACAAATCGAAAATATTTTCGAACTTCCGCCGCAGGCCGCGGTCAGTATTTACGGTACGCGGCTGGTGTTGTCGGCGCGTCACCATTCTCCTCTTGTCGTTGTTGCTCCGGGGCCGTATCCGCCCCGGTTTTTTTTGCCCGCCGCATTCGTGCTGCGTTGCAGCACAACACCACCGGGCACGCCGCTTGCGCGGCCCCGCCCCTTCCGGCGCCCGGTCCGCGGCGCCCGCCCGCCGCGCCGGCGCGCGCCCCTGCTAGAATCGCACTTTCCCGTCGTTTTTCCGCTGTTCCTCTACAGACCCTATGTCCGCATCCGACCTCACTTCCGTGCAGGCTGCGGCGCCGCAAGGCGGCCGCCAGATCCTCGTCACGTCCGCACTGCCCTATGCCAACGGGCAGATCCACATCGGCCACCTGGTCGAGTACATCCAGACCGACATCTGGGTGCGGGCGCTGCGAATGCATGGCCATGAGGTCTACTACATCGGTGCCGACGACACGCACGGCACGCCGATCATGCTGCGCGCGGAGAAGGAAGGCCTGACCCCGAAGCAGCTGATCGACCGCGTGTGGACCGAACACAAGCGCGACTTCGACAGCTTCGGCGTGTCGTTCGACAATTTCTACTCGACCGATTCGGACGAGAACCGCGTGCTGAGCGAGAAGATCTACCTCGCGCTGCAGGACGCCGGCCTGATCGCCGAGCGCGAGATCGAGCAGGCGTACGACCCGGTCAAGGAAATGTTCCTGCCGGACCGCTTCATCAAGGGCGAGTGCCCGAAGTGCCACGCGAAGGATCAATACGGCGACAACTGCGAAGTGTGCGGCTCGACCTACCTGCCGACCGAACTGCTGAACCCGTATTCGGTCGTGTCGGGCGCGACGCCGGTGCGCAAGACGTCGAAGCACTACTTCTTCCGCCTGTCCGACCCGCGCTGCGAGTCGTTCCTGCGCGAATGGGTGAGCGGCCTCGCGCAGCCCGAAGCGACCAACAAGATGCGCGAATGGCTCGGCGACGCCGGCGAAGCCAAGCTCGCCGACTGGGACATCTCGCGTGACGCACCGTACTTCGGCTTCGAGATCCCGGGCGCGCCCGGCAAGTACTTCTACGTGTGGCTCGACGCGCCGGTCGGCTACTACGCGAGCTTCAAGAACCTGTGCGACCGCAACGGCATCGACTTCGATGCATGGATCCGTCCGGGCACGAAGGCCGAGCAGTACCACTTCATCGGCAAGGACATCCTGTACTTCCACACGCTGTTCTGGCCCGCGATGCTCGAGTTCTCGGGCCACCGCACGCCGACCAACGTGTTCGCGCACGGCTTCCTGACCGTCGACGGCGCGAAGATGTCGAAGTCGCGCGGCACGTTCATCACCGCGCAGAGCTACATCGACACGGGCCTGAACCCCGAATGGCTGCGCTACTACTTCGCCGCGAAGCTGAACGCGACGATGGAAGACATCGACCTGAACCTCGACGATTTCCAGGCGCGCGTGAACAGCGACCTCGTCGGCAAGTACGTGAACATCGCGAGCCGCGCGGCCGGCTTCCTGATCAAGCGTTTCGACGGCCGCGTGCAGGACAGCGCGATGAACCACCCGCTCGTCGCGAAGCTGCGCGATGCGATTCCGCAGATCGCCGCGCACTACGAAGCACGCGAATACAGCCGCGCGCTGCGCCACACGATGGAACTCGCGGACGAAGTGAACGCGTACGTCGACGGCGCGAAGCCGTGGGATCTCGCGAAGGATCCGGCCAACGCGGTCGCGCTGCATGAAACCTGCAGCGTGAGCCTCGAGTCGTTCCGCCTGCTGTCGCTCGCGCTGAAGCCGGTGATGCCGCGTGTCGCCGAAGCCGTCGAGGCATTCTTCGGGATCGCGCCGCTCGCATGGGCCGATGCCGCGAAGCCGCTGTCGTCGGATCAGCCGATCAAGGCGTACCAGCACCTGATGACGCGTGTCGATCCGAAGCAGATCGAAGCGCTGCTCGCCGCGAACCGCGATTCGCTGCAGGCCGAGGCCACCGGTGCGGCCGCCGCGGGCGCCAACGCCGCGAAGGATGCGAAGAACAACGCGAAGGCGAACGCGAAGCAGGCGGCCGTGAACGGCGCCGACGACGCACCGATCTCGATCGACGATTTCGCGAAGATCGACCTGCGCATCGCGAAGATCGTCGCGTGCCAGGCCGTCGAAGGCTCGGACAAGCTGCTGCAGCTCACGCTCGACGTCGGCGAGGAAAAGACCCGCAACGTGTTCTCGGGCATCAAGTCCGCGTACCAGCCCGAGCAGCTCGTCGGCAAGCTGACGGTGATGGTCGCGAACCTCGCGCCGCGCAAGATGAAGTTCGGCCTGTCCGAAGGGATGGTGCTCGCCGCGTCGGCCACCGACGAGAAGGCGGAACCGGGCCTCTACATCCTCGAGCCGCACAGCGGCGCGAAGCCCGGCATGCGCGTGAAGTAACACGAACGCGCGCGGCTGCTGGCGCGAAAAAAAGCCCCGCACGAATCGTGCGGGGCTTTTTTCATGGCTGCTCGGTACGCCGCGTACGCGCCGCGTCGCTGCCGAACCACCGGTCGAAGCGCCGCGTGTAGTTCAGGTCGACGCCCTGGAACGTGCCGCCGTACGCGGACACCGACCAGAAGCGCGTCAGGTTGATCGTCGCCTTGAACGCGTTGGCGGCCGATTGCAGCCCCTGCTCGAAGCCGAGCACGAAGCGCTCGTTGATCGCCTTCGACACCAGCACGACCTGCGGATCGGTCAGGCCGACTTCGCTGCGGCCGACCGACACTTCGTCGAGGCCGAAGGTCTGCGCGACGCGCTTGCCGGTCACGCTGCCGAGCAGCCCGAGCGCCGCCGTCATCGCGCCCTGCTGGCCGACGTTGTTGCCCTGGTCGGTGCCGTGCCCGAACAACAGCCACGACAGCTTTTCGTTGTCCGTGACGTTCGGCTCCGACACGAGCTTGACCGTCAGCGACTGGATCGTGCCCGTCACCTGCACGCCAGCCTCGACCTCCTGGTTGCGCCGCATCGCGAGGATGTTGACGCCCGGGTTCGACACCGGGCCGTTGAACGTGAAGAAGCCGTTCTCGATCGCGAGCTTGCGGCCGAACGACGTGTACGTCGATCCTTCGGTCACGCGCACGTTGCCGACCGCGCGCAGCGGCACGCCCGGCGCACTCATCACGGTGATCGTGCCGCGCAGGCCGAGATCCGCGCCGTGGCCCTTGAAGCGGAAGTTGTTGCCGAGGCCGATGTCGATGTTCGCGCGCGGCGCGAGCGACGGCGCCGGCTTGTCCTCGACCGGCTTCGGCTTCGCGACCGCGGTGCCCGTCGGCGTCTCGCCGCGCACCGTACCGTCCGGCTGCATGATCACGACGTCGTCCGACAGGTGCGGCGCCGATTCCTCGGGCAGGTCGAACAGCGCGCGGTCGACGACGAACTTGCCGTCGATCGACAGCGCGCCGCGCGGCCCGTCGTTCGCGACGGTCGCCTTGCCCGACAGCGACAGCTTGCGATCCGGCGACGCGAACAGTTCGAGCTTGTCAGCGACGATGCTTGCGGTCAGGTCGGGCGCCTCGCCGTCGAGCCGCACGCGGCCGAGCGCGCGCAGCGTGCCGTCGCCACCGTGGAACTCGACCTGCTGGAATTCGACGAGGTTGTCCGACAGCTTCACGCGCACGATGCCGTCCTTCAGCTGCACGCCCTGGTCGATGAGCGTCGCGGACAAATCGTCGCCCGTCAGCATCCCCGACAGGTTCGGCTTCACCGGCGTGCCGGCAACCGTCAGCTTCAGCGCCGCGCGCCCGCCGAGCAGGTAGCTCGGCCCGAACAGGTTGCCGGTCGTCTTCAGCGCCGGAATGTCGGCGTCGATGCGGCCCGACAGCGGGCCGTCGTTGACGACGCCGAACACGCCGTCGTGCAGCGCGAACGGCACCGTGACGTTCGCATCGAGCGTGCCGATCCGGCTCGCCTTCGCGAGCGCCGTCACGTTGAGCCGATTGCCGGGCATGAAGCTCGCGCGCGCGGACAGGTCGGTCAGCCCGAGCGACGCGATGCCGCGCCCGCTCTCGATCGTCACGTCGCCGCCGCGGCGCTTCACCTGCATGTAACCCGTCGCGTTCGCGCCGAGCGAGAAATCCCAGTCGGCGTCGAGCACGACGTCGGTCCGCACCGGCGGCCGCTGGCCGGTCAGTTCCTGGCGAACTTCGAGGAAACGCGCGACCGATGCGCCGCTCACCGAACCGGCCGAGCGCATCTGGCCGTGGTCGAACACGAACGATTTCAGGTCGATCGCCGCGCCTTCGAGCGTGAGCCGCGTCGCGCCGAGCGTCACGCGGCCGGCGCCGGCCGACACCGTCAGCGGCGCCTGCAGCGCGACGGCCGGCGTGCCGCGATTCGCCAGGCGCGTGACGGTGCCGTCCCAGCGCATCCCGTCGCGGTTCTCGACCACGCCGCCGTTCGCCGCGAGCGCCAGGTCGATCACGCGGCCGCCGGCCATCCCGAGCGCCGATGCGTCGAGCGTGTGCTTCGCGCGCGTGCCGTCGAGGTTCGCGCGCAGCGATTTCAGCTTCAGCGAGCCGAGCGCGATGTCGGACGCGTCGGCCGTGAACACGAGTGCGCCATGCGCGCCGTCGCGGATGTCCGCGCGGCCCTGTGCCGAACCGATCCGGTTCGAACCGACGACGACGTGCTCGGCCTTGTAGGTGGCCGTCACGTTCGGATGCGCGAAGCTGCCCGTCAGGTCGCCCTGCGCCTGCACGAGCCCTTCGACGCCGAAGCCGAGCCGGTCGAGCTGCGGTGCGTCGACGACGAAGCGCAGCCGGTCGCCGGGCGCGCCGAAGCTGCCGCGCAGGTCGACGTGGTTGCCGGCGATCGACAGCGTCGCATTGCTCGGCAGGATCCGCGAACCGGCGAGCTGCACGACGCCTGCGCCGGTCAGCGGCACGCCGTCGTACAGGCTGTCGCCGAGCTTGAAGGTCGCCTTCGTCGACACCTGCGGCGCGAACGCGCCCGATGCCGTCAGCGTGCCCGACACGCGCGTCTCGCCGCGCGTGGCCGGTGCCTTGGCCGCCTTGGCGGGCGCCTTGCCGCCGCCGGCCTTCGGCGCACTCATCGCAGCGAGCAGCAGCGGATCGAACGCCGTCAGCGTCGCCTTCGCGTCGTAGCTCGAATGCGCGTCGTGACGGAACACGCCGGTCAGGTCGATCCGCCCCTTGCCCGCCGTCACGCGCGCGTCGGTCAGCACCGTCTGCTGCGGCGTCAGCGCGACTTTCGCACGCGCGCCGAGCGCGAGCTTCGGATCGTTCAGGTTGAAGTCGACGGTCGTCACGTCGCCCGCGAGCGTCACACCGAGCGGGCCACCGAGACGCATCGGCCGGAGTTCGGCAACGAACGCGTTCAGGTCGAGGTTCGCGACCTTCAGGTCGAAGCGGCCTTTGCCGCCCTTCAGCGTGCCGTTGCCCGTCACGCTGCCGTCGCGGATCAGTTTCAACGCGAGATCGTCGATCCGCTGCGCGTGCGCGTCGAGATGCACGTTCGCATGCGCGTCGATCACCGGCAGCAGGTGGTCGCCGAGCGTGCCGGGTTTCGCGTTGACGATCGACACCGGGCCCGTCACCGCGAAACCCTTCGCGGGAGCGGAGCCGGCCGGCGCGGTCACCGGCGCGAGTTCCGCCCGCACCGCGAGGTCGGCCACCGGTGCGCCGGGCGAAAGCGCCTGCGGGTTCACGTGGTCGAACGCGAGCGACGCGCGCGTGAGCGGCACCGCGCCGAACGGCGCGGCCTCGACGTGCGCGCGCCCGTTCAGCTTCATCCCGCTCGCATTGACGTCGGCGACGAGCGCCTCGAGCGAGCCCGACACGCGGGCCCGCGCGTCGACCGGCTCGTCGGACAGCTTGCCCGCATAGGTGGCTTCGCCCGTCAGCGCGAACGGCTTCACGCCGTCGAGCTTCGCGCGCGCGGTCAGCGCGCCGTACGGCGTATCGACGCCGTCGAGCACGAGTTCATGGTGACGGCCGTCGCTGCGGCCGTTGAGCGCGAGGTGGTCGAGCTGCGTCGTCGAACCGCCTTCGTGAATCGCCAGGTGATCGACGCGCAGGTCGTCGATCCGCACCTGCAGCGGCAGGCTCAGGTCCTGCGGCGTCGTGCCCGGCGTCGACGGTCCCGGCGCGATCCGCACGTCGATCGTGCCGGCACGCAGATAGGCGATCGACAGCCGCCACGGCGCACGCGTCAATGCCCAGCGGCCGTCGAGCCGGTCGATGCGGACCTCGGTACCCGAACCGTCGGGGCTCGTCCATGCGAAACCGCGCAGCCGCACGCCGGTCGCGAGCGAACCGCCTTCGAGCGTGCCCGCGAGCCGTGTGCCGAGCACGTGACCGGCCAGTTGCCACGCGAGCCGCGTGCCGCGCTCGGTCGTCACCGCACCCACCACGAGGCCCACTGCCAGCACGACGAGCAGCACGACCGTCGCAAGCGTCCACGCGACGACGCGCCGCGCCCGGCCGCGGCGCGGCGCGCGCGGCGGCGTGTCGGGCGCACCGTCGGGCGAGTCCGGATCGTGAGGCGGCGGCGTGTCGTTCGGGTCCTTCGTCATGCGGTTCGTCGTCGGTGAAGCGGTACGGTCAGAAAGCGATGCCGAGCGTCAGGTACGGGCGCACGCTATGGTTGCGCAACCCGTACGCGACGTCGACGTTGATCGGGCCGACGGGGCTGCGCCAGCGCGCACCGACACCGACGCCCGGGTAGAACACCTTCTCGCCCCACGCATCGGTCGCGGTGCCGATGTCGAAGAACGTCGCGGCGCCCCAGTCGCGGTTGAACCAGTGCTGGTATTCGGCGGTGCCCGTCATCAGGTACTTGGTCGGCAGCACGGAGCCGTCGACGCTGTTGCCGATGCTCTGGTAGCCGTAGCCGCGCACCGAGTTCGAGCCGCCCGCGCGGAACAGCAGCGACGCCGGCACGCCGGTCGAGCTGCCGCCCGTGAACACGCCGCCGAGTTCCGCGCGGAACACGAACAGGTCGCGCTTGCCGATCGGCAGGTACTGCTGGCCGCGCGCGTAGCCGCGGACGAAGGTCTGGTCGGTCGCCACGCCCTTGATCGCGAAGCCGGCCTCCGCGTGAATCAGGTTGCCCGAGCGCGGGAACAGCGGATCGTCGACGTTGCGGCGCGTCCACGCCCACTGCGGCACCAGCGCGCGGCTCGTGGTCGGCCCCGCGCCGTTCTGGTCGAGCCGATCCTGGTAGTACATCAGCGAATACGCATAGTCGATGAACTGGCCCGTGCGCGTGCGCTGTACGCCGACCCGCGCGCTGTAGATGCGCGTGTCCGACACGTTGGTGTTCGTGTACGACGCGAGCACGCTGTTGGTCCAGCCCTTCTCGCCCGGCGGCATCGACAGCTGGACCTGCCCGTACTGCTGGATCTGGTCGAGCCGGCCCGTCACCGTCAGCGGCCACGCAGCGCCGAACGTGTCGAGATACGTATAGGAGCCCTGCACGTGCGGGCCCGTATCGGTGGCGAAGCCGACGCCGCCGCGGATGTTGTTGTACGGGAACTCGCTGACCTTCACGTGCACGGGCGTGCGCTCGGGCTTCGCCGTATCGTCGCCGACATCGATCGCGACGCTCGCGTAGTAAGGCGTGTTCTGCAACTGACGCTGCAGTTCGGCGATCCGCTGCACGTCGTAGATCTCGCCTTCCGACAGCGGATTGACGTTCGTGACGATCTTCTCCGGATAGCGGCGCACGCCGTCGACGTCAACTTTGCCGATCGTGAACGTCGGGCCGCTGTCGAACGCGACGGCGAGCGTCGCGCGCTGCGTGCGCGGATCGATGCGCGCCTCGGACGACGTGATCTTCGCGCCGAGATAGCGGCGCGACTGCAGCTGCCTGAGCGCCGCGCCCTTCGCGCCGTCCCAGTCGGACTGCGTGAACGGGTCGCCGGGCTTCAGCGAGAACGCGAAACGCGTCGCGGCCTCCTGCTTCGGATCCTCGGTGTCGATCGGCCCCTTGAAGGTGAGGTCGACCGTCGACACGAAGGTCTGCTTGCCCGGATCGACCGCGATGCGCACGTCGCGCTTGCCGTCGCGCGTGCGCACGTCGGTACGCACGACCGGCGAGAAATAGCCGGCCGTCGCGGTCAGGTCGCGCACCTGCTGCGGCGTGGCGGTCACGAGGAAGTCGAACTGGTCGTCGCTGATGTCGTCGCGCTTCGCGAAGCGCGCGATATCGAGATGCGACTTGAGGAGCTTGCGGATCGAGCGCGGTGCGTCGATGTCGACGTCGTACTTCGCGTGCGCCGGCAGCGCGAAGCACGCGGCGAGGCACCCGGCGAGGGTCGCCCGTGCGATGCCGGCCGCGGCGCCGGCGCGACTGCGTGCCGCGCGCGGGCCCGCATCATGCGCCGTGTGTGCTTGCTGGTTCGACTGCCCCGCCAAATATGACCTCGCCGTCCTGGATTGTTACGGTTTCGTGGAAAACCCTGTATTTGACCACAGGGTGCGGGCGCCAAAGCCAAACGATTGTGAAAGAGTGCTAGGCCCGGCACGACCGCCGCACGAGGCGCACGGGCGCCGACCCGCGGATTCGACGCGCGATTGGCGCCGGCTGTTCCCCGCGATGCGGTAAAATCCCGCCATCTCGAATCCGGCGCATCGTGCGCCGCCCGAAACGGAAGATCCAGCCATGCCGTACCAGTCCGACGTCACGCAGTTCCTGAACCAGCTCAAGCAGCAGAAGCCGACGCTCGAAGAAGAGCAGCGCAAGGGCCGTTCCCTGCTGTGGGACAAGCAGCCGATCGATCTCGAAGAGCGCGCCGACCAGCAGGAATCGCGCGTGAAGCAAACGTCGTACGTCTACTACCAGAACTTCTGACGACGTGAGCGCCGCCGACGAGGCCAGCGCCGCCCGGCAGGACGACGCAGTCGCCGCGCCCGCGGGCGCCGATTCGACGCCCGACACGGTCGACGGTGTCGCGGCGTTCGCTCGCCTGTACGGCGAGCCGCTCTTCAAGCTGCCGCAGGATCTGTACATCCCGCCCGATGCGCTCGAGATCTTCCTCGAGACGTTCGAAGGCCCGCTCGACCTTCTGCTGTACCTGATCCGCAAGCAGAACTTCAACGTGCTCGACATCCCGATGGCGCAGGTCACCGCGCAGTATCTGGGCTATGTCGACCAGATCCGCACGTCGAACCTCGAGCTGGCGGCCGAGTACCTGCTGATGGCCGCGATGCTGATCGAGATCAAGTCGCGGATGCTGCTGCCGGTCAAGAAGGCCGACACCGGCGAGGAAGCGGAAGATCCGCGCGCCGAACTCGTGCGCCGCCTGCTCGAATACGAGCAGATGAAGCTCGCCGCGCAGCGGCTCGACCAGCTGCCGCAGCTCGGCCGCGACTTCCTGCGCGCCGAGGTCTACATCGAGCAGAGCATCACGCCGCGCTTCCCCGACGTGGACTCGGACGACCTGCGCGCCGCGTGGGCCGACGTGCTCAAGCGCGCGAAGCTCGTCCAGCATCACAAGATCTCCCGCGAGGAGCTGTCGGTGCGCGAACACATGAGCCTGATCCTGCGCCGCCTGCAGAATGCGCGCTTCATGGAGTTCGCCGACCTGTTCGACACGTCGCGCGGCGTGCCGGTCGTCGTCGTGAACTTCATCGCGATGCTCGAACTCGCGCGCGAATCGCTCGTCGAGATCACGCAGCCCGAACCGTTCGCGCCGATCTACGTGCGCCTCGCGTACCTCCCCGCGTAACACCGGCCCCGCCGCTTCCCGTTCCCCGGTTCATCCCGTCGCTCGCCGCTTCGCCGCGGCGGCTGGCCGTCCGGCGGGTTTCCGGTACGCCCGGCTAAAAAGTGAACGATCGTTCTTTTATCGATGCGTCCGGCGGCCAAATCCTCTACAATCCGCCGACGCCCGATGCGCCGCCCGCGCGCCGGCGTTCTCCGCTTCGACCCCGACGCCGCTGCTGCGGCGCCAACGCGCGCCTGCGCGAGGAACCCGCTACCCGATCATGAAAGTCATCAGCTCGATCCATGAACTGCGCGACCAGCTGCGCGGACAGAACCGCACGGCGTTCGTGCCGACGATGGGCAACCTGCACGAAGGGCACCTGTCGCTGATGCGCCTCGCGCGCCAGCACGGCGACCCGGTCGTGGCGAGCATCTTCGTCAACCGGCTGCAGTTCGGCCCGAACGAGGATTTCGACAAGTATCCGCGCACGCTGCAGGACGATATCGAGAAGCTGCAGAAGGAAAACGTCTACGTGCTGTTCGCGCCGACCGAGCGCGACATGTACCCGGAACCGCAGGAATACCGCGTGCTGCCGCCGGACGATCTCGGCGGCATCCTCGAAGGTGAATTCCGCCCCGGCTTCTTCACCGGCGTGTGCACGGTCGTGTCGAAGCTGATGGCCTGCGTGCAGCCGCGCGTCGCCGTGTTCGGCAAGAAGGACTACCAGCAGCTGATGATCGTGCGCCGCATGTGCCAGCAGCTCGCGCTGCCGGTCGACATCATCGCCGCCGAAACCGTGCGCGACGAGGACGGCCTCGCGCTGTCGTCGCGCAACCGCTACCTGTCGACCGACGAGCGCAAGGAAGCGCCCGAGCTCGCGAAGACGTTGCAGCGCATGCGCGAAAGCGTGCTCGGCGGCGAGCACGATCTCGGCAAGCTCGAGCAGCAGGCGCGCACGCACCTGGCCGAGCGCGGCTGGGCGCCCGACTACCTGTCGATCCGCCGCCGCGCGAACCTGATCGCGCCGAGCGCCGCCGAACTCGAAGCCGGCGAGCCGCTCGTCGTGCTCGCGGCCGCGAAGCTCGGCGCGACGCGCCTCATCGACAACCTGGAAATCTGACGGGCGGCCCGCCCGCGCCTCTCACGACGCATCACGGAGACACCATGCAGCGCCACATGCTCAAATCGAAGATCCACCGTGCGGCGGTCACGCACTGCGAACTGCACTACGAAGGTTCGTGCGCGATCGACGAAGACCTGCTCGAAGCGTCGAACATCGTCGAAAACGAACGGATCGACATCTGGAACATCAACAACGGCGAGCGCTTCTCGACGTACGCGATCAAGGGTGAACGCGGCAGCGGGATGATCTCGCTGAACGGGTCGGCCGCGCGCCGCGCACAGCTCGGCGACCTCGTGATCATCGCGGCATTCGCGATGGTCGACGAAGCCGAACTGCAGGCCGGCTGGAAGCCGAAGCTCGTGTTCATCGACGACGGCAACAAGATCAAGGGCCACCGCGATCACGTACCGACGCAGAACTGGACGTAATCCGGCTGCTGCCGACGAACAAAGGGCCGGATCCCGTATTGCACGGGATCCGGCCCTTCTCGTTTCGTCACGCTCAGGACGCCTTGGCGACCTTCTCGGCCTTGTCCGCCTTCGGCGCACGGCGCTCGGCCCATTCGACGATCGGCCGCCACTGTTCGAGATCCTTCTCGACGCGGCTCTTCGCGACATCCCACAGCGTCAGGCCGTGCGCGGCGATCTGCACGTAGTTCTGCGTGTCGCGCACGTAGCCGAGCACCGGCAGGCCGAGCCCTTCGACGAAGCGGTGCAGCTGGTCGGACGAGCGCGTACGCGCATCGACCCGCATCCCGACGATCCCGACCTCGACGCTGCCCTTGCGCACGGCCTTCTCGCCGGCCAGGCGCTCCAGAAACTGCTGGGTCGCAAGAATATCGAACATCGACGGCTGCAGCGGCACGATCACCTTGTCGGCCAGTTGCAGCGCGAGGTTGAGCCGGTTGCCGTGCAGGCCGGCCGGCGTATCGATCACCGCATATTCGAGGCCGCGCGGCGGCTTCGACGGCGCATCCGGGTCGAGATCCCACGCCTCGATCGGCGGCAGGCCGGCCGGCCGCAGGTCGAGCCACGCATGCGCGGACTGCTGCCGGTCCAGGTCGGCGAGCGCGACCCAGGCGCCCTGCGCCGCGAAATAGCCGGCAAGATTGGTGGACAGCGTGCTCTTCCCCACGCCGCCCTTCGGATTCGCCACCACGATCACCGTCATGAATTCCCCCGAAAAAGCCGCGCGGCGCCGGCCGCATGGCTGGCGCCGCTCGATTGCGGATACAGGGAGCGATGATATCGGCAAACGGGGTGTCACCGGAACGGGTTGCGCCGATCCGCATACCGCTTTCGTCCGCCTTACACGCGTTGTGCCGCCGCCTCCCGCGCGCCGATCGCGAACGCGCCGCCGCCCAGCAGCGCCTGCACGGCCAGCGTGACGGCCCAGAACGCCGGATATTCCCAGCCGCCGTTCGGCGACGAGAAGCTCCAGCCGTTCGGCAGATGCGCAGCGATCGCGCCGAGCATGAACGGCAGCAGCACGAGCGCGGCGATGCGCACGCGGAAGCCCGCGAGCAGTGCGAGGCCGCCCGCCAGCTCGACGAACGTCGTCAGGTACGCGAGCCAGCCCGGCAAGCCGATCGACGCGAAGAATTGCGCGGTGCCGGGCAGCGTGAAGACGAACACCTTCTGCGCGACGTGCGCGAGATACAGCACGCCGAGCGCAACGCGCAGCAGCGTCGCGGCGAAATCGTTCAGGCGATTGGAGTTCATGGCGGATTCCTTCGTGAGTGGATGACAATGAATCGCACTCTATTCGAATCATTTTTCCCGATAAACACGCCAAATCGCTTTAACTGATTCCTTTTGGGAACGAATCGAACCAAAAAAAGGGCATGACCGATCATGCCCGTTGCGGTACGTCAGTAACCGCTCTTGCCTTGCGTGGCGTCGCCGGAGCCGGACTGGCCGCCCGGCGCGTACGAATCGCACGCGTGCGCCACCGCCGACGCGCCCAGCAGCGCCGCGAGCAGCACGCTCCACCACCATCGAGCCTTCATCGTCGCACTCCTCCGGGCGGACCTCCGCCCTCCTCTGTTGTACGCGATCGGGCGGAAAAAGCGAGGGCCGGCTGCCCGCACGTCAACGAAATTCGGCGTATAGCGCGTCGAGGTCGAGATGGTCGGCGAACGTGTCGGCCAGCCGCTCGAGCGACGCCTCGCGCAGCGCCGGATAGTCGATGCGTTCCGCGCCGTCGAGCCCGGCCCAGGCGAGCAGCGCCGCGCAGGCGCCGGGCGCGTCGAACAGCCCGTGCACGTAGGTCGCGAGGATCTGGCCGTCGGCCGACACCGCGCCGTCGGGATGCGCGCCGTCCTGCGTGCCGTCGGCTGCCAGCATCAGCGCGGGCGCCGCGAGCGCGGGCCCGCGCGTGTCGCCCATGTGAATCTCGTAGCCGCGCACGGCGCCGCCGCCTGGCAGCGCGAGGTGCCCCGTCACGTTCTTCAGCGTCTTGTCGGGCTGCAGCGTCGTGTCGAAATCGAGCAATGCGAGGCCCGGCACGCTGCCGGGCGCGCCTTCGAGACCGAGCGGATCGTCGAGCGTGCGGCCGAGCATCTGCATGCCGCCGCAGATGCCGATCACCTTGCCGCCGTAGCGCAGGTGGCGACGGATCACCGCATCCCAGCCTGCTGCGCGCAGCCATGCGAGATCGCGCTGCACGCTCTTCGACCCGGGCAGGATCAGCAGGTCGGCGTCCGGCACCGGGCCGCTCTTCCAGTACGTGAACTCCACCTGTGGATGCGCGCGCAGCGGATCGAAATCCGTGTGGTTGCTGATGCGCGGCAGCGCGGGCACGACGACGCGCAGCACGCCGGCGTCGCCGCGCGCGGCGGCGCTGCGCGCCTGCGCGGGCAGCATGTCCTCGGCGTCGAGCAGCAGCCCGTGCAGGTACGGCAGCACGCCGAACACCGGCTTGCCCGTCTGCGCGCGCAGCCAGTCGAGGCCCGGTTCGAGCAGCTTGATGTCGCCGCGGAAGCGGTTGATCACGAAGCCGCGCACGCGTGCGCGTTCGCTGTCCGACAGGCATGCGAGCGTGCCGACCAGGTGCGCGAACACGCCGCCGCGGTCGATGTCGGCGACGAGTACCACCGGACAATCGACGCGTTCGGCGAACCCCATGTTCGCGATGTCGCCTTCCCGCAGGTTGATCTCGGCCGGGCTGCCGGCGCCCTCGACGATCACCGTGTCGTAACCGGCACGCAGGCGCGCATACGACTCGAGCACCGCATCGAACGCGACCGGCTTGTAGTCGTGATAGGCGCGTGCGTCGAGGTTCATGCGCGCCTTGCCGTGAATGATCACCTGCGCGCCGCGATCGCTCGTCGGCTTCAGCAGCACGGGGTTGAAATCCGTATGCGGCGCGACGCCCGCGGCCAGCGCCTGCAGCGCCTGCGCGCGGCCGATCTCGCCGCCGTCGGCCGTCACCGCGCTGTTGAGCGCCATGTTCTGCGGCTTGAACGGCGCCACGCGCGCGCCGGCGCGGCGCGCGTGGCGGCACAGGCCCGCGACGAGCGTGCTCTTGCCCGCGTCGGACGTCGTGCCCTGGATCATCAGCGTGCCGCGCGGCCGCGGCTCGGGTGCATTCATCGTGTCAAGTTCGTCGCGAAGCAAAGGCCGCATTATCGCCCGCGACAGGTCGCCCGCGCCGTTACAATCACGCGATGATTCCGCACGACCTCACCTTCGTCCTCGGCGGCGCGCGCTCGGGCAAGAGCGCCTATGCCGAGCGGCTCGCCGCCGACAGCGGCCGCCCCGTCACCTACATCGCGACCGCGACCGCCGCCGATGCCGAATTCGCGCAGCGCATCGCGCATCACCGCGCGCGGCGGCCGGCCGACTGGGGCTTCGCCGATGCCCCCGTCGACCTCGCGGGCGCGCTCGCGCGGCTCGACGATCCGCACGCGTGCCTGCTCGTCGACTGCCTGACCTTGTGGCTCACGAACCTGCTGTGCCCGGCCGACGGCGAACCGCTCGACGATGCGCAGTACGCGGCGCAGGTCGACCGTCTCGAACACGCATTGCGCGGCGCACGCGCGAAGGTGATCGTCGTCAGCAACGAGATCGGGCTCGGCGTCGTGCCGCTCGGGTCGGTCACGCGCCGCTACGTCGACGAGCTCGGGCGCCTGAACCAGCGCGTTGCCGCGCTCGCGACGCGCGTGACGCTGCTCGTCGCGGGGCTGCCGCTCGACCTCAAGGCGGGAGCGCCGTCATGCTGATGCTGTCGCTGCCCGTCGTCGCGATGCTCGCGGTCGCGGCCGCGATCGTCGACCGCGCACTCGGCGAGCCGGCCGGCTGGCATCCGCTCGTCGCGTTCGGCCGCCTCGCCGCACGCATCGAAGGCGCGCTGAACACGGGCCGGCGCGGCCGCATGGTCGGCGTCGCCGCATGGGTCGCGGCCGTCGTGCCGCCGGTGGCCGTCGCGGCGTGGCTCGTCACCGTGCTGCCGTGGCCGCTGGCAGCCGCACTGCACGTCGCGCTGCTGTGGTTCGCGCTCGGCGCGAAGAGCCTTGCCGACCATCTCGCGCCGATCGCCGCCGCGCTGCTGCGGCACGATCTCGCGGCCGCCCGCACGCTGACCGCGCGCATCGTGTCGCGCGACACGAGCGACGCCGACGAAGGCGCGCTGTCGCGCGCGGCCGTCGAATCGGCGCTCGAAAACGGCAACGACGCAATTTTCGGCGCGCTGTTCTGGTTCGTCGTCGCGGGAGGGCCCGGCGCACTGCTGTTCCGTCTCGCGAACACGCTCGACGCGATGTGGGGTTACCGCACGCCGCGCTTCCTGACCTTCGGCTGGGCCGCCGCCCGGCTAGACGACGCACTGAACTGGCTGCCCGCGCGCCTCACGGCCGCGAGCTACGCACTGCTCGGCGATACCGCCTCTGCATGGCGCTGCTGGCGCACGCAGGCGCGTCACTGGGACAGCCCGAACGCGGGCCCCGTGATGGCCGCAGGCGCCGGCAGCCTGAACGTGCAGCTCGGCGGCCCGGCCGTCTATCACGGCGAGATCGAGGATCGCCCCGCGCTCGGCACCGGCGCATCGGCCACCGCCCTCCACATCGTCGCCGCGCTGTCGCTCGTCACGCGCACGCTTGCCCTGTGGCTCGCGCTGCTGGTCGCGAGCGGCGCACTCGCCATGGCCACCCATCATGTCTGATACACGCATCACGCACGGCGGCAACCTGCATGAAGCCGCCCGCCGCCACGGCATTCCGTACGACGCGTGGCTCGACCTGTCGACCGGCATCAATCCGGTCGGCTATCCGGTGCCGCCCGTCCCGGCCGACGCATGGCGCCGGCTGCCCGACGACGGTGACGGCCTCGCGGCCTGCGCCGCGCAGTACTACCACGCGCCCGATTCCACACACGTATTGCCGGTTGCCGGCAGCCAGGCTGCGATCCGCGCGTTGCCCGCGTTGCTGCCGGCCGGCGACGCCGGTGTCGCGGCGCTCGCGTACGGCGAATATGCGCCCGCCTTCGCGCGTCACGGCCATCGCGTCGTGCCGCTCGACATCGGCACCGATACGCTGCCCGCGACGCTACGCCACGTCATCGTCGGGAATCCGAACAATCCGACCGCCGAGTTCGTGCCGGCCGAGCGCCTGCTCGGCTGGCATGCGCAACTGGCCGCACGCGGCGGCACGCTGATCGTCGACGAGGCGTTCGCCGATACGGGCGCATCGCAATCGCTCGCGCCGCAGGTCGATCGCCCGGGGCTCGTCGTGCTGCGCTCGGTCGGCAAGTTCTACGGGCTCGCCGGCATCCGCGCGGGCTTCGTGCTCGCATGCCCCGACCGGATCGCCGCACTGCGCGACATGCTCGGCGCATGGACGGTCGGCGGTCCCGCACGCCACGCGGTCGCCGCGGCGTTCGCCGATCGCGCGTGGCAGGCCGCCGCCCGCGAACGGCTCGCAGCCGACGGCGAGCGGCTGGCCGCGCTGCTGCGCGTGCACGGCTTCGCGGTTCGTGCAACGCCGCTCTTCAGCTGGACCGACGACCCGCGCGCCGCGGCGCTGCATGCGGCACTCGCGGCGCACGGGATCTGGACGCGGCACTTCCCGGCGCCGTCGAGCGTACGCGTCGGCCTGCCGGGCAGCGAAGCCGAATGGCAGCGCCTCGACGGCGCGCTCGCGCATTGCGTGCCGCTGCTGCAACCGGCCTCCGCATGAGTCCGCGCACGTTTCACCGGCTGGCACCGGTCGCGATGCTGGCCACGCTGGCGCACGCGCCGCTCGTCCGCGCCGATGTGTCGACGCGCGACGACGCCGGCAACACCGTCACGCTGCCCGCGCCCGCGCAACGCGTGATCAGCCTCGCGCCGCACGCGACCGAACTCGTCTATGCGGCCGGCGGCGGCGCAAAGCTCGTCGGCACCGTCACGTACAGCGACTATCCGCCCGCCGCACAGGCGGTGCCGCGCGTCGGCGACAACAAGGCGCTCGACCTCGAACGGATCGCCGCGCTGAAACCCGACCTGATCGTCGTCTGGCGGCACGGCAACGCCGAGCGGCAGACCGACGCGCTGCGCGCACTGCATATCCCGCTGTTCTTCAGTGAACCGAAGCATCTCGACGACGTGTCGTCGTCGCTGCGCAGGCTCGGCACGCTGCTCGGCACGCAGCCGGCGGCCGATGCAGCCGCGGCCGCCTATACGCGCGACATCGCGGCACTGCGCACACGCTACGCGGCGCGCGCACCCGTCACGCTGTTCTTCCAGGTCTGGGACCGGCCGCTGATGACGCTCAACGGCACACACCTGATCAACGAAGTGATCGAGCTATGCGGCGGCCGCAACGTGTTCGCGTCGCTCAAGCCGCTCGCCCCGACCGTCACCGACGAGGCCGTGCTCGCCGCGAATCCGGAAGCGATCGTGACGACGAGCGCCGGTGCGACGCGTTCGAACGAACCGCTGCCGAGCCTCGCGCGCTGGCGCACGTGGCCCGCGCTGACGGCCGTGGCACGCAACAACCTGTTCGCGATCGACGGCGACCTGCTGACGCGGCCGTCGCCGCGGATCGCACAGGGCGCGGCTGCGCTGTGCGAGGATCTCGATGCCGCGCGTGCACGGCGGCCGGCGCGCTGATCCACGCGCCACCGGCGCATGGCGCGCGCCTATGCGTCCCAGTGCATGACTTCCCATGCTCGCACGTCGCGGTCCGCGCGCAGCCAGACAACCCCGCCCGTCGGCACCGGCCGCGACAACAGCGTCTCGAGCGGGACACGCAATACATGCGACGCGAACGCGCGAATCACGCCCGCATGCGTGACGACCCATTGCGGTTCGTCGAGCTGCGCAATCGCATCGGCCCGCCGTGCAACCCGTTCGACGAACCGCGCAACGCTTTCGCCGCCATGCGCACGCGCATGCATCAGGTCGGCCGCCCACGCATCGAGCGCCGCGCGGTCGATATCGTCCCAGCGCTGCATTTCCCACGCGCCGAAATCCATCTCCTGCCAGTCGGCATCGCACCGCAGCGGCACATCGAACGGCTGCGCGAGCCGTTCGGCAACCGATGCGCAGCGCGTCAACGGGCTCGTCCAGACCTGGCCGGGCAGCGGCGCGCCGAGTGCCGACAGATGCGCACGCACGGCCTGCGCGCCGGCGTCGGCCGGCGCGGCGAGCGGCACGTCGCTGCGCCCGTAGCAGATGCCCGGTTCGACACCGACGGCCGGATGACGGATCAGGACGACGTCCATCCGAGCACCACGAGATAGATCGCCAGTTCGCATAGTTGCTGCGCGAAGCCGAGGCAGTCGCCCGTATAACCGCCGATCCGCTTCACGAAATAGCGGGCCGCCCACGCGCGCACGAGCACGAGCGCCACACACACGGCGACGCCCATGCGCCAGTCCGGCCAGAACAGCCAGGGCAATCCGAACACCGCCGCGACGCACGCCGCGCGGGCGCCCATGCGTTGCGCAACCGGTTTCGCCTTGCCCTCGGGTCGCACGTAGTCGAGCGTCATCAGCAGGCTCACGGCCGTCGCGCGGCTCGCCGCGTGCGCGGCGATCATCGTCCATGCGGCGCGCAGCGGCAGCATCGACGCAAGCGCCTGCCATTTCAGGCCGAGCGTGATCACGAGCGCGACCGCGCCGAACGTGCCGATCCGCGAGTCGTGCATGATGTGCAGCACGTCGTCGCGCGTATAGCCGCCGCCGAACGCATCGCAACTGTCGGCAAGGCCGTCCTCGTGGAACGCGCCGGTCGCGAGCAGCGTCGCGCCCATCGACAGCCCGACCGCGATCGACGGGGGCAGCACGCGCAGCGCGACGAGATAGACGAGCGCGCCCCACGCGCCTACACATGCGCCAACGAGCGGGAAATAGCGCGCGGCCTGGTCGAGATCGCCGGCCGCGTAGCCGATCGAACGCGGCACCGGCACGCGCGTGAAATAGCCGAGCGCGACGAAGAAGTAGCGCAGTTCGGCCCGCACGCCGCGCGCGCGATCAGGCGTCACGATTGTCGACGCCGGCGGATTCGAAGCTCGCCATCTCGCTGAGGAACGCCGCAGCCGCACGCACGAGCGGCAGCGCGAGCGCCGCACCGGTGCCTTCGCCGAGCCGCAGGTCGAGCGCGAGCAGCGGTTTCGCACCGAAGTGCTCGAGCATGCGCCGGTGGCCGGCCTCGTGCGACGTATGCGAGAACACGCAGTAATCGCGCACGCCGGGCACGATGCGCTCGGCGACGAGCAGCGCGGCCGTCGCGATGAAACCGTCGACGAGGATCGTCATCCGCTCGCTCGCGGCCGCGAGGTACGCGCCCGTCATCATCGCGATCTCGAAGCCGCCGAACGTCGCGAGCACGTCGAGCGGCGCGATCGCATGCGAATGCTTGACGAGCGCGCGGCCGAGCACCGCGCGCTTGTGCGCGAGGCCCTGGTCGTCGAGGCCCGTGCCGCGGCCGACGCACGCGTCGATCGGCACGTCGAGCAGGCGGCTCATCAGGCACGCGGCCGACGACGTGTTCGCGATCCCCATCTCGCCGAAGCCGATCACGTTCGTGCCGAGCGATGCATGCAGGCGCACGCGCGCCGCACCGGCGGCCAGCGCCGTCATCGCCTCGTCGCGCGACATCGCCGGCTCCGCCGCGAAGTTGCGCGTGCCGCGCGCGACCGGCAGCGACACCAGCCGGTCGGACAGCGGCAGCGGCGACGCGACACCCGCATCGACGATCTCGAGCGTGCTCTGCGCGACGCCCGAGAACGCGTTGATCGCCGCGCCGCCGGCCAGGAAGTTCGCGACCATCTGCGCGGTCACCGCCTGCGGATAGGGACTTACGCCCTCGGCCGCGATCCCGTGATCGCCGGCGAACACGATCGTCACCGGGCGCTGCACGACCGGCCGCTCGGTGCGCTGGATCAGGCCGATCTGCAGCGCGACCGCCTCGAGCTGGCCGAGGCTGCCGGGCGGCTTGGTCTTGTGGTCGATCACATGCTGCAGGCGCGTGCGCAGCACGTCGTCGAGCGGCGCGATCGCGGGCGGGAAGTGGGTCGGAGTCGTCATCGGGGAGCCGTGTCGTTGGCGCGGCACGCGCCGCGCATCGGAAGAATCGGAAAAGGAAAGGTCATTGTCGCGCAGGCCACGCCGGCAGCAGCGCATCGCGGCCGTTCTCGCGGATCAGCACGAGCGGATAGCCGAATGCGTCGCTCGCGCGTTCGGGCGTCAGCACGTCGTGCACGGGTCCGGCCCAGGCACGGCCACGACCGTCGAGCAGCAGCGCATGCGTTGCGAAACGCCGCGCGAGATTCAGGTCGTGACACGAGAACAGCACCGTGCGCGGGCCTGCATCGAGCCATGCAGTCAGCGCGGTCAGGCAGTCGATCTGGTGATGCACGTCGAGATGTGCGAGCGGTTCGTCGAGCAGCATCAGCGGTGCGTCCTGGCACAGCGTCGCGGCCAGCGCGACCCGCTGCCGCTCGCCGCCCGACAGCGACAGCACGTCGCGCGACGCGAGTGCGGTCAGGTCGAACGTCGCGAGTGCATCGTGCGCGGCCGCGCGATCGCCGTCGCGCTCCCAGCCCCAGCCGCCGAGATACGGAAAGCGGTTGAGCAGCACCGTGTCGAACACGGTCGCGCTGAACGCGTCGTGCAGTTGCTGCGGCATCAGCGCGCGACGCTGCGCGAGTTGCTCGGGGCGCCACGCGGCAAGCGGCCGGCCGTCGATCTCGACCTGTCCGCCGGCCGGCGGCTGCAGCCCCGCGAGCGTCGCGAGCAGCGTCGTCTTGCCCGCGCCGTTCGGCCCCGCGACGCACCAGATCTCGCCGCGGCGGAAGGCCTGCGTGAGCCCGTCGAGCAGCGTGCGTGCGCCCGCCTTCAGCGTCAGGTCGACAGCCGCGTAGCGCAGGTCGCCGCCGCCGGCGTGCCGTGCGGCATCCGTCATCGCGTCGGCCTCCTCAACAACCTCCACAGGAACACCGGCACGCCGATCAACGCGGTCATCACGCCGACCGGCAACTGCGCGGGCGCGATCGCGGTGCGCGCGAGCAGGTCGGCCGCCATCACGCCGCCGCCGCCCGCGAGCATCGCGGCCGGCAGCAGCATCCGCTGGTCGTTGCCGAACGCGAGCCGCAGCGCATGCGGCACGACGAGGCCGACGAAGCCGATCGTGCCGGCCGTCGTCACCGCAGCCGCGGCGGCCAGCGACGCAACGAGATAGATCCGCACGCGCAGGCGCGCGACGGGCACGCCGAGCGCCTGCGCGGTCGCGTCGCCGCGCAGCAGCACATTGAGTTGCGGCGCGGCCGGCAGCGCGACGCAGGCGGCCAGCAGCAGCGCCCCCCACGCGAACCACGGCGCCGTCACGCCGTTCAGGTCGCCCGTGAGCCAGAAGATGATGCCGCGCAGCCGCGCATCGGGTGCGAGCGACAGCAACAGCGTGACGAGCGCGCCCCACCCCGCCGCGATCACGACACCCGTGAGCAGCAAGCGCGGCGACGCGTCGCGCGAATCGCCGCGCCACAGTTCGCGACGCGCGAGACCGAGCACGAGCGCGACCGAGACGAGCGAACCGGCGAATGCGGACGCGTCGACGAGCCACCACGCGCCGCCCGCGATCATCGCGACGAGCGCGAAGCCGGCCGCGCCGCCGGACACGCCGAGCACGTAGGGTTCCGCGAGCGGGTTGCGCAGCAGCACCTGCAGCAGTGCGCCGGCCAGCGCGAGCAGCGCGCCGCACGCGAAGCCCGCGAGCGCGCGCGGCAGGCGCAGCGTGCGGACGATATCGGCAAACAGCGCATCGCCGCCATGCGGCACGAGCGACGCGAGTGCCTGCCACGGCGACATCGGCACGCTGCCGATCGACAGCGATGCGACGAACAGCAGCGCGACCACGGCAGCCAGCATGGCCCAGATCGCGGCCGCGCGCGCGGCGCTCATGCCGTGCACGGCCGCGCGCATGACGCGCGGCGCATCCGCTTGAAGTTGCCGGCAAGACGTGACAGGGACGCCGCGCGGACGATTGGGGTCAGCATCGAAGAACATTCCGTGAAGCATTGCGCGCCCCGCCTCCCCGCAGGCCGCGCGTCATGAAGCCCGTGCGGGCTTCCCGTCTCGGCCGGTATCCGGGCTGGCGGCGGTCCGGCTCGCCTTCCCGCGCGTGTCACGCGCAGTGGCCCGCGCCCGCGTGCGACACCTGCACGCAAGACGCGCCCGAGCCGGCCTGCATCAAGGGATGCGGCCGCTTACCGTTGCGGGGGCAGCGCAGGCTGGCGCGCTCCCGGAGCGCACGCCCTGCTTCCCGTTTAACCGCGCGTACCACGCGCGAGCACCGAGGCGGCGCCAGTTTAGGAGCGGGTCGCGCGAGCGTCAAGGAAGCGTCCGGACACGTACGGGAAGCACCGATTCACGGCAAGAAGCAGGGGTGTTACGACTGGAAACGTTACAGATGTCGGATTGCGCGTTATTCCGCGCTAAAATGCTGGGTCTTTAGAGGACGCAGCAAATGCTCAACGAACTCGAAACCTTATCTCAAAATATTGGCCGCCTGATTTCGCTGAACAAGCGCTATCACGCGGAACGGCTCGCGCTCGAGGAGCAGGTCGCGCAATTGCGCGCGGAAGCGGACACGGTCCGCACGGAACTCGCGGAACTGCGCGACGAACGCAATGCGCTCGCGGCCGAGCGTGACACGCTGTCGGCAAAGATCGACGACGCGCAGGTGAAACTGAACGCGATTCTCGAAAAGCTGCCGCGCTCGAAAAGCGCGGAGCAAGCCGACAACCAGCTCGACCTGCTGGATGCGCAGGCGCGCCCGGATGGCGATGACGCGGCCAGCCACGGAGAACATGCATGAGCACCAAGCAGATCGAAGTCTCGATTCTCGGTCAGCCCTATCGGCTCGCCTGTTCGGCCGAGACCGAAGCGGCGCTGCTCGAGGCAGTCGCGCGCGTCGACGCCGAAATGTCGAAAATCCGTTCGAACAGCTCGGTACGCGGCACCGATCGCATTGCGGTGATGGCGGCACTGTCGCTCGCATCGGAATTGCTGCGGCTGCAAACGAGCGTGCGGCACGGTGAAGCATTTCCGGCGGAGGAAATCCGTCGTACAATGCACCAGATGAACGAACAGCTCGGCGCGGTGCTCGCACAGCACGAGACGCAGTAACGTTTTAATCGATGCGTCGATTCCCCTTGATCTCGGCGGTCAACGGTGGTCAAATTGGCGCATCGAATCACAGTTCAGTCAGCTTCCCTGCCTGGTTCGCCAAGGTCATATATTCCTTGAACCAATGCCATGTGCACGGTTGCGGAAATTTGTAGCACGGGCGCGCGCGTCACTCTGTCTGATGTACCCGAAGTGCTGCTAACTGCGACCAATTCTGAACCCCAGGTTCAGGATGCCGGCCTAGCGGCCAAGGCGGGGGCCTATCCAACGGCATCGGGCACGTCCCGGTGCCGTTTTCTTTTGTAGCAGCCTCTTTCTGCGTCGATCACGATCCATGCAATACTGGCTGATGAAGTCCGAACCGGACGAAGCAAGCATCGACGATCTCGCCAACGCCCCGCAGCGCTCGCTGCCGTGGACCGGCGTGCGCAACTATCAGGCGCGCAATTTCATGCGCGACACGATGAAGATCGGCGACGGCGTGCTGTTCTATCACTCGAGCTGCCCCGAGCCGGGCATCGCGGGCCTCGCCGAAGTATCGTCGACGCCCTACCCCGATCCCACGCAGTTCGATCCGGCAAGCCCCTATTACGACCCGAAATCGACGCAGGAAGCGCCACGCTGGCTGCTCGTCGACGTGCGCTACGTGAAAAAGTCGCCGCTCGTGCCGCTCGCCGCACTGCGCGAACACGACGAACTCGCCGACATGCGCGTGCTGGCCCGCGGCAACCGGTTGTCGATCACGCCGGTGACGCGCACCGAGTGGCGCTTCATCACCGAAAAGCTGATGAAGTAGGCCTGCGCCAAAGGTCAAATCTGGTCAGTACACGCGGCCGACGCGGAACTCGCGGATCTTTTACGCAGCCTAAGCAACCGCTGTCGGCCGATCAGGCCGGCCGTCGTTTATTTCGTCGCGCGGTACGCCCGCGTCGTGCACGCGTGATCCGCGTGCGCGCCCTCGCACAAGGAGTCCAACAATGACCAAGAAATCCGCACTCGCGCTGTCGCTCGCCCTCGCCGCCGCCGTTCCCGTCGCGCTGACGCTCGCGTCGCCGGCCGCGCACGCGCAGACCGCAAACCCGCACTTCCCCGAGCCGGCGGGCGTGCTGTCGCTGTCGTCGCAGGCCAGCGCCGACGTGCCGCAGGACATCATCCACATCACGCTGTTCTACGAGCAGCAGGCCAAGGATCCGGGCAGCCTCACCGCGCAGTTGAACCAGCGTGCCGATGCGGCGCTGTCGCAGGCGAAGGGCGTGTCGGGCGTCACCGCACACACGGGTGCGTTCTCCGTGTATCCGAGTACCGATCGCGACGGCAAGATTTCCGCGTGGCGCGGCCGTACCGAGGTCGCGCTCGAATCGCGCGATTTCGCTGCAGCGTCGAAGCTGGCGGGCCAGTTGTCGAACCTGATGCAGGTCGCGAACGTCGAGTTCTCGCTGTCGCCTGAAGCACAGCGCACGGCCGAGCAGAAGCTCACGACCGAGGCGATCAAGTCGTTCCGCGCGCGCGCGGACGAAGCCGCGAAGGCGTTCGGCTACGGCAGCTACACGATCCGCGACGTGAATGTCGGCAGCGGCCGCAACGTGCAGCCGTACACGCGCATGATGGCGATGGCCGCGGCACCGATGGACAGCGCGAAGATGAGCGCACCGATCGCGGTCGAAGGCGGCAAGGCCACCGTGTCGGTCACCGTCAACGGCTCGGTGCAGATGAAGTAACGTGCCGCACGCAGTTGTCGGAAACGAAAAACGCCGGCCCGAGGGCCGGCGTTTTTTATGTGCGTGCGCGTTGTCGATGCGCGCGTCGATTGCGCGCGCATCGAATTCGCATCATGCCGCGGCGTTTGCCGCGCGGCGGCGATACGCCCAGACCATCAGTGCGACGCCCGCGAGGATCATTGGCAGCGACAGCCACTGCCCCATCGACAGGCCGAGCGCCAGCAGGCCGAGGAAGTCGTCGGGCTCGCGCGCGAACTCGACCGTGAAGCGTGCGAGGCCATAGCCGATCAGGAACAGCGCGGACACGGCGCCCATCGGCCGCGACTTGCGCGCGAAGAAGAACAGCGCGAAGAACAGCACGATGCCTTCGAGCGCGATTTCATAGAGCTGCGAAGGATGGCGCGGCAGCATCTGGTATTGCATGAACACGTCGGCGAGATGCCACTTCTCGACGAGCTCCGGATGCTTCGGCAGCCACGCCGCATCGTCGCGCATCGCGCCCGGGAACAGCATCGCCCACGGTGCGGTCGGGTCGGTCACGCGACCCCACAGTTCGCCGTTGATGAAGTTGCCGAGCCGCCCGGCCGCGAGCCCCGTCGGCACCATCGGCGCGACGAAGTCGGTGACCTGCAGCCAGTGGCGCTTGCGCTGCCACGCGAACAGCATCATCGCGAGCGTGACGCCGAGGAAGCCGCCGTGAAACGACATGCCGCCTTCCCACACCTTGAACACGTCGAGCGGATGCGAGAAATAGAAATCGGCCTTGTAGAACAGCACGTAGCCGAGCCGGCCGCCGAGCACGGTGCCGAGCACGCCGTAGAACATCATGTCGTCGATGTCCTTCGCGGTCCAGCCCTGCGCCGCGACGTGCGGCAGCTTCAGGCGGATCCGGCCGACGACGATCGCCGCGATGAAGCCGACGAGATACATGAGGCCGTACCAGCGCACGGCCAGCGGCCCGAGATGGATCGCAACGGGGTCGAAATTCGGGTGAATGATCATGGGTTAGCGAAGAAGTTTTCGAATGCGGTACGGCTGTCGCACGGCGCAGCACCGCGCATTGGACGGCACCGGTGCGCCATCGTTCACGTCACGCGGCGAGGCCCTGCGCGCGCACGACGTCGATGAAGCCGGCCAGCACGGGGCTCACGTCGCCCGTACGCCACACGAGGCCTGTCTCGACGACCGGCGCGGGACCGGCAAGCGGCCGGTAGACCACGCCGGTGCGCCGCAGGTTACGCAGCGATTGCGGCACCAGTGCGACGCCCATGCCGGCCGACACAAGGCTGACGATCGTCTGCATCTGGATCGCCTCCTGGCCGATGCGCGGAGTTTCCCCCGCCGCGCCGTAGCAGCCCGTAATGATGTCATAAAAGCCGGGCGCCAAACGGCGCGGAAAGATCACGAGCGGCAACGCGGCCACTTCGGCGAGATGCACGGGCGCGTCTTCGGGCGCGGCGGACGCCGCGGCCGGCATCGCGACCACCAGCGGCTCGCGCACCACGGGCAGGTACGACAGCCCGGCTGCGTGGCGCGGCGGCACCGGCGGAATGACGAGCCCCGCGTCGATGCGGCCGGCGACGAGTTCGTCGATCTGCACGTCGCTCGTCGCCTCCGCGAGCTGCAGGCGCACCTGCGGATAGCGTGCGCCGAACGCACGCAGCAGCGACGGCAGCAGCCCGTAATCGGCGGTCGACACGAACGCGAGCGACAGCGAGCCGGCCTCGCCGCGTGCGAGCCGCCGCGCGAGCGGCGGCAGCGCATCGGCCGACGCCAGCAGCCGGCGCACGTCGGGCAACAGCGCCGCACCGACCGCCGTCAGCGCCACCGAGCGCTTGGTGCGCACGAACAGCGCGACGCCCAGCGCGTCCTCGAGCGCGCGGATCGCCTGCGACAGCGGCGGCTGCGTCATCGACAGGCGTTCGGCCGCGCGGCCGAAATGGCGCTCGTCGGCCACGGTCGTGAAATAGCGCCACTGGCGCAGGTCGGGGGTCGGATCGGCCATGCTTGACTCATTCGCAAAACGACTTAATAAGCGACAAATAATATATTGGACATCCCAATCCGGAAACTCCATTCTTGATTGATCCGAACCGGCGCGCCCTCACGAGCGACGCCCACACAACGATGGAGTCCCCCATGTCGTACAACCGTCGCTCGAAGCACATCACGCAAGGCGTGGCCCGTTCGCCGAACCGCTCGATGTATTACGCACTCGGCTACCAGAAGGACGATTTCGACAAGCCGATGGTCGGCATCGCGAACGGCCATTCGACGATCACGCCCTGCAATTCCGGCCTGCAGCGCCTGTCGGACGCGGCTGTCGACGCCGTGAAGGCGTCCGGCGCGAACCCGCAGATCTTCGGCACGCCGACGATTTCGGACGGCATGTCGATGGGCACCGAGGGGATGAAGTACTCGCTCGTATCGCGCGAGGTGATCGCCGACTGCATCGAGACCTGCGTGCAGGGCCAGTGGATGGACGGCGTGGTGGTGGTCGGCGGCTGCGACAAGAACATGCCGGGCGGCATGATCGCGCTCGCGCGCCTGAACGTGCCGGGCATCTACGTGTACGGCGGCACGATCCGTCCCGGCCACTGGAAGGGCAAGGACCTGACGATCGTGTCGTCGTTCGAGGCCGTCGGCGAATTCACCGCGGGCCGGATGTCGCAGGAGGATTTCGAAGGGGTCGAAAAAAACGCGTGCCCGACGTCGGGCTCGTGCGGCGGCATGTACACCGCGAACACGATGAGCTCGTCGTTCGAGGCGCTCGGGATGTCGCTGCTGTATTCGTCGACGATGGCAAACCCCGACCAGGAGAAGGTCGATTCGGCCGCCGAATCGGCGCGCGTGCTCGTCGAGGCCGTGAAGCGCGACCTGAAGCCGCGCGACATCATCACGAAGGAAGCGATCGAGAACGCGGTGTCGGTGATCATGGCGACCGGCGGCTCGACCAACGCGGTGCTGCACTATCTCGCGATCGCGCACGCGGCCGAGGTCGACTGGACGATCGACGATTTCGAGCGCATCCGCAAGCGCGTGCCGGTGATCTGCGACCTGAAGCCGTCCGGGAAATATGTCGCGACCGACCTGCACCAGGCCGGCGGGATTCCGCAGGTGCTGAAGATCCTGCTCGATGCGGGGCTGCTGCACGGCGACTGCATGACGATCACGGGCCGCACGATCGCCGACGAACTGAAGGACGTGCCGAGCGTGCCGCGCGCCGACCAGGACGTGATCTACCCGATCGACCGCGCGCTGTACAAGGAAGGCCACCTGGCGATCCTGAAGGGCAATCTCGCGGAAGACGGCGCAGTCGCGAAGATCACCGGCCTGAAGAACCCGGTGATCACGGGCCCGGCCCGCGTGTTCGACGACGAACAGAGCGCGATGGATGCGATCCTCGGCGACCGGATCCGCGCGGGCGACATCCTCGTGCTGCGCTATCTCGGCCCGCAGGGCGGCCCCGGCATGCCGGAAATGCTCGCGCCGACGTCCGCGATCATCGGCAAGGGGCTCGGCGAATCGGTCGGCTTCATCACGGACGGCCGCTTCTCGGGCGGCACCTGGGGCATGGTGGTCGGCCACGTCGCGCCCGAGGCGTTCGTCGGCGGCACGATCGCGCTCGTGCAGGAGGGCGACTCGATCACGATCGACGCGCACCGGCTGCTGCTGGAGCTGAATGTCGACGATGCGGAGCTCGCGCGCCGCCGCGCCGCGTGGCAACAGCCGGCGCCGCGGTACACGCGCGGCGTGCTCGCGAAATTCGCGGCGCTCGCGCGGCCGGCGAACAAGGGGGCTGTCACGGGTTGAGGGCGGGCCGCCGCAACATGCGGCCCCAATAAACATGGCCGCCGGGGAAACGCGCAAAACGCGCTTTCCCTTTGCTTTTATAATGCGCGGACCATGAAGCCGGCCGTCCCCGCCGGCGGAGAACCGCATGAAACAGACGATATTGCGCGCGCTGCTCGTGACGCTGCTGACCGGCAGTGCGGCGGCCGCGCGGGCCGACCAGGCCGACGGGCTCGCGCTGGCGCAGCGCAAGAACTGCATGGCCTGCCACGCCGTGACCAAACCGCTGATGGGCCCGTCGTTCCGCGACATCGCCGGCAAGTACGCGGCACGCGGCGACGCCGTCGACTACCTGGCCCAATCGATCGTGAAAGGCAGCGTCGGCGTCTGGGGCAACGTGCCGATGCCCGCCAATACGCAGCTGACGAACACCGAAGCCCATACGCTCGCGCAATGGGTACTGTCGGTGCGCTGAGCCGGATGCCCGGGCGGCGCTCGCCGCTATACGCCAGGCGCCGCCGGCAGGCGGGCCTGCACCCTGACGGCCACCTCACCGGCACTTACCGGAACCGCCCCCTCCTTTCCACCACGGATCGACCGCGCATTCAGCCGGAATGACCGGCGCGGCGGCGCGCGATCTCTTCATCGACCGCGTCGCGGACCCAGTCCATGACCTCGGTTTCCAGCGCGAGCGCCACCTCGCGCGTGACCTGGCCGACGAGCCAGGCCGAATGCTCCTGCAGCGCATCGCGGCAGCGTGCCTCGATCGCGTCGCGGCCCGCTCCGGTCAGATAGGTCGTCAGCCGATTGCGCAGGCGCTCGGCGATATGCTGCGCGTCCTCCGGCGTCAGCCCCGCCGCGGCGGCGGCATCCGGCTGCACCACCGCGGCCGGCACGACGGCCTCCGGCAGCGCCGTTTCAGGCACCTGCCCGACTGCTTCATGCGCGATCGCGGCAAACACGTGCTGCGGTACGGCGTCGTCGGCCAGCGACGACCGCAGCGGCGCATTCATCGCCACCGCGTGTTCGGCGACCACGTGCTCCGCGGCGCCGGTTTCGGCCGGCGCGTCGGTCTCGCCCATCGCGGCCGCCTCGGCCGTCGCCACGTCGCCCGGCAACTCGATCGCCGGCACGTGCGGCGTCGGCACCGGCTCGACGACAACGGCTTCGGGGTCGGCCCCGGTTTTCATGGAATCACCCGGCGCAATCACGTCGGTGAGCATCGGAATCGCCGCGCTGCCCTGCGGCTGCGGCTGCGTTGCTGCAGGCGCGGACGCGCGCGCCGGCACCGGCTTGCCGGGTACCAGCACGTCGGTCAGCGTCGGGATCGAGGATGAATCGGCTTCTGTCACGGCAACACTCCGTCGACGGTTGCGGCTAGCTGCCCTGCTTGTAGTTGTTCAGCGCGTATCCGCGGTCGCGGTAGAACCGGTAGCGGTCGCGGCCCGCGGCCAGCTCGTCCGGCGCGTTGCCGACCACTTCGAGCAGGCGCTCGAAGCGGGCGAACTGCGCGGGCACGGCCGCGCCGAGGTTCAGCAGCACGTGGTGATGCGGCGCGCGGTCGAGATCGGCGGCCAGCACGATCGGCGTGCCGGCTGCGTGCTCGCTGTCGACGCCGCAATGCGGGATGAAATCGAGCGGCGAGAACGTCCAGAGCTGCTCGTCGAGCGCGCGCAGGCGCGCGGGCTCGGCGAGCACGACGACCGGCTGCCCGGCCTGGTAGGCCTTGCGCAGCAGCCGGCACGCGTACGCGAGCGAATCGCCGACGTTCGAGTGGAAATCGATCCGCGTCATTGCCCGCGTACCCGCATCGTCGTCAGCCCCGCCATCACTGGCCGGCGCGGTCGATCAGGAACTGCGCGAGCAACGGCACCGGACGGCCCGTCGCACCCTTCGCCGCGCCACCCTTCCAGGCAGTACCCGCGATGTCGAGGTGGGCCCACGGATAGCTGTCGGTGAAGCGCGACAGGAAGCACGCGGCCGTCACGGCACCGGCCGGACGCCCGCCGATGTTCGCGAGATCCGCGAAATTCGACTTCAGCTGGTCCTGGTACTCGTCGTCGAGCGGCATGCGCCATGCCGGGTCGCTCGCCTCGCGCGATGCGTCGAGCAGTTCGCCAGCGAGCGCGTCGTCGGTCGAGAACAGGCCGCTGTTGTGGCCGCCCAGCGCGATCACGCACGCACCCGTCAGCGTCGCGACGTCGATCACGGCCGCCGGCTTGAAGCGCTCGGCATACGTGAGCGCGTCGCACAGGATCAGGCGGCCTTCGGCGTCGGTGTTCAGCACTTCGATCGTCAGGCCCTTCATGCTGGTGACGATGTCGCCCGGCTTCGTCGCGTTGCCGCCCGGCATGTTCTCGCAGGTCGGCACGATCGCGACGACGTTGATCTTCAGGCCCATCTCGGCGACCGCACGCATCGTGCCGAGCACCGAACCGGCGCCGCACATGTCGTACTTCATCTCGTCCATGCCCTCGCCCGGCTTCAGCGAGATGCCGCCCGTGTCGAACGTGATGCCCTTGCCGACCAGCACGACCGGCGCGGCCTTCGCGGCGGCGCCCTGGTAGTGCAGCACGATGAACTGCGGCGGCTCGACCGACGCACGCGCGACCGACAGGAACGAGCCCATCTTCAGCGCCTGGATCTGCTTGAGCCCGAGGACTTCGGCCTTCAGGCCCCAATCCTTCGCGATCTTCTTCGCGGTGTTGCCGAGGTAGGTCGGCGTGCAGACGTTGCCGGGCAGGTTGCCGAGATCGCGGGTCAGATCCATCCCGTTCGCGAGCGCGACGGCTTGCTTGACCGCAACCTTCGCGGCCTTCTCGTCGGCCGGGTCGACGCTGAACACGACGCGCTTGAGCGTGTGCGACGCCGGTTCCGGCTTGCTCTTCATCTGCGTGAAGCGGTAGGTCTCGTTGCGGAGCGCGAGAATCGCCGCGCGCACGCCCCAGTCGGAGCTGCGCTCGTCGACCGGCAGTTGCGCGAGCGAGAACGTGACCTGGACGACCTTCGTCGCCAGCAGCGCGCGCCACGCGGCCGTCACTGCGTCGTTATAGGCTTTCTGATTGAAAGCATCCTGCTTGCCGAGACCGACGAGCAGCACGCGCGACGCACCGATGCCCGACACTTCGTGCAGGAACAGCGTCTTGCCGCGCTTGCCGTCCATGTCGCCGGCCTTCACCACGCGCGAAATCAGCCCCTTGGTGGCCGTGTCGATGTCGAGCGCCGCGCCCGAAAGCGTCTGCGCCTCGAAGATGCCGAGCACGATGCAGTCGGACTTCCCGGTCAGGAACCCCTTGGCCTCGCCTTTGCTCCAATCACAGCCTTTTATGCTAAAGTCCATCGCGCTTGTCCTCGGATAAAATCTGGGCTAAGGATGAAAGCCGCAATTATCCGCTATTTTTCCCGTGGCGGCGCGAGCGCTCCACCACGCGTGCGCAGCCTCCCGCCCTCTTCTCATCAAGAATGATCTTCGAACGCTCCCTCCAGCGCGAGCTTGCGTATACGGCTGGCGCCGTGTTCATGGTGCTGCTCACGATCATGCTCACGACGATGATGATCCGCATCGTCGGCTACGCCGCGTCCGGCGAAATCGATCCGCGGGACGTGCTCGTGCTGATCGGCCTGACCGTGATCGGCTACCTCGCCGTGATGCTCGTCGTCACGCTGTTCGTGTCGATCCTGTTCGTGCTGACCCGGTGGTACCGGGACTCCGAAATGGTCGTGTGGCTCGCGTCGGGCGTGAGCCTCACGCGCCTCATCAAGCCGATCGGCGTGTTCGCCACGCCGATCGTCCTGCTGATCGCGTTCTTCGCGTTCGTCGGCTGGCCGTGGTCGAACCAGCAGAGCAAGATGATCAAGGCACGCTTCCAGCAGCGCGACGAGATCTCGCTGCTCGCGCCGGGCCAGTTCCGCGAGTCGGCCGCGAACCATCGCGTGTTCTTCATCGAGAAGATGACGCCCGACCAGAGCAAGGTGCAGAACGTGTTCGTCACGTCGACCGAGAACGGCAAGGTCAACGTCGTCGTGTCGCAGACGGGTCACACGGAAACGCGCGACGGCAGCCGCTTCGTCGTCCTGGAAGATGGCCGCCGCTACGACGGCACGCCCGGCCAGCCGAACTTCAAGATCATGGAGTTCGAACGCTACGGCGTGAAGATCACGAGCACCCCGGTCACCAACGTACCGACCACCAACAGCACGCCGACGCCGGACCTGCTGCGCAACCCGACGCGCGACAACCTCGCGGAGTTCGCGTGGCGCGCGGGGCTGCCGCTGATCGCGATCAACCTGATGGTGCTCGGCATTCCGCTGTCGTACCAGAACCCGCGCCGCAGCCGCACGATCAACCTCGTGATGGCCGTGCTGATCTACCTCACGTACTCGAACCTGCTGAACGTCGTGCAGGCGCAGATCGAGCAGGGCAAGATGTCGTTCGGCGTCGGCCTCGTCGGCCTGCACGCGCTCGTCGCGGCGATCGTCGCCGTGATCTTCTGGTTGCGCGTGCGCAATCGTCCGCTGTTTACACGCGCGCTGTTCGGCCGCTCGGGAGCATGATCGATGCGGCTCTATGAAAAATACTTCGCGCGGCAGATCTACGTCACGTTCGTCTTCATCCTGTTCGCGTTCTCGGGCCTGTTCTTCTTCTTCGACCTGATCAGCGAACTGAATTCGGTCGGGCACGGCAACTACAAGTTCGGCTACGCGGTGCTGCGCGTCGCGCTGCAGACACCGTCGCGCTTCTACGAGATCATCCCGGTCGCCGCGCTGATCAGCGCGATCTACGTGTTCGCGCAGATGGCCGCGAACTCGGAATTCACGATCTTCCGCGTGTCGGGCCTCGCGACCAACCAGGCGCTGCGCTCGCTGCTGAAGATCGGCGTGCCGCTCGTGATCATCACTTACCTGATCGGCGAATTCGTCGGCCCGTATGCCGACCAGCTGTCCGAACGCGTGCGGCTGCAAGCGCTCGGCGCATCGGTGTCGTCGAACTTCCAGTCGGGCGTGTGGGTGAAGGACACGCTCGCGGCACGCGAAAACGGCGAGCAGGTCACGCGCTTCGTCAACGTCGGCAGCCTGTCGCCCGACTCGACGATCAGCAACGTGCGCATCTACGAATTCGACTCGAAGTTCCAGCTGCAGAACGTGCGGATCGCGCAGACGGGCCGCTACGAGCCGCCCGGCCACTGGCTGCTGAAGGGCGTCACCGAGACGGAGCTCACGCCGATCAAGCCGATCAGCGGCCAGCCGGCCGACGCGCTGAACCCCGTGTACCGGTCGCAGCAGGTGTCGCTGCCCGAATACCTGCTGCGTTCGGACCTGACGCCGCAGATCCTGTCGGTGCTGCTCGTGTCGCCGGAGCGCATGTCGATCATCAACCTGTTCCGCTACATCCAGCACTTGCGCGAGAACCAGCAGGACACGCAGCGCTACGACATCGCACTGTGGCGCAAGCTGCTGTATCCGTTCGCGGTGTTCGTGATGCTCGTGCTGTCGCTGCCGTTCGCGTACCTGCACACGCGCGCGGGCGTGGTCGGCGTGAAGGTGTTCGGCGGCATCATGCTCGGCATGAGCTTCCAGCTGCTCAATACGCTGTTCTCGCACATCGGCACGCTGAACACGTGGCCCGCGCCGCTTACCGCGGCAACCCCGGGCCTGATCTATCTCGCGCTCGGCCTGTTCGCGCTCAAGTGGGTCGACCGGCATTGAGCGCCGCGTGACGACGGAGGCTTCGACATGAGTTCGCACGGCATCGTCCTGTTCGGCCACGGCGCCCGCGACCCGCGCTGGGCCGAGCCGTTCGAGCGGCTCGCCGTGCGGCTGCGCGGCGCCGGCTCCCCTGCCCCGCACGTGTCGCTCGCGTTCCTCGAGCTGATGACGCCGTCGCTCGCTGACGCCGTCGCCGCGCAGGTCGCGGCCGGCTGCACGCGCATCACCGTCGTGCCCGTGTTCTTCGGCCAGGGCGGCCATGTCCGCCGCGACCTGCCGCAGCTCGTCGATGCATGCCGCGCCGCGCATCCCGGTACTGAAATCCGCTGCGCGACGGCCGTCGGCGAAGACGACGGCGTGCTCGACGCGATCGCCCGCTACTGCATCGACCAGCTCGGCGACGACGCGTAGGCCACTCGGCAAACGCACATAAAGAAAAAGCGCTGGCAGATGCCAGCGCTTTTTTCGTTTCGGACTGCAGTCGAGCCACCCTCAGGCGGCATTGCGCAGCGGATCGCCCGCTTTCGCGTGCCGCGCCCGCTCGGCGAACGCGTCGCCGATCATCAGCAGGCTCGGTTCCGCGGGATCGAGCCACGCCTGCGCGTCGCCCGCCGCCATCTGCGCGAGCGTCAGCGTCAGCGAGCGCTCGCGCGCGGTGCTGCACGCCTCGACGATCGCGACGGGCGTCGCCGGCGCACGGCCGGCGTCGATCAGCGCCTGCGCGATGCCGGGCGCGCTGTCGCGGCCCATGTAGTAGACGATCGAATCGGCGCGCGCGGCTTCGCGGATCTCGTCGCTGCCCGGCGCGCGGCTGTGCGTTGCGAACGCGACGCTGCGCGACACGCCGCGCAACGTCAGCGACCGCTTCAGCGTCGCCGCACCGGCCAGCGCCGCGGTGATGCCCGGCACGACCTCGTAGTCGATGCCGGCCGCCTCGAGCGCGCGCATTTCCTCTTCCGCGCGGCCGAACAGCATCGGATCGCCGCCCTTCAGCCGCACGACGCATGCGTGTTCGCGCGCCGCATCGACGATCTGCTTGTTGATGAAGTGCTGCGCGGTCGAGCGCTGCCCGCAGCGCTTGCCGACCGCGATCCGGCGCGCATTCGGCGCGTAGTCGAGCATCGCGGGCTCGACGAGCGCGTCATGCAGCACGACGTCGGCCTGCGCGAGCAGGCGCGCGCCGCGCACCGTGATGAGGTCCGCCGCGCCCGGCCCTGCTCCGATCAGATACACCTTGCCCATGTTTGTCGCTTCGCTTCGTCCTGCGGACGTTTGCGGACGGCCCGCGCCGCCGTGCGGCGACGCGGCTGGCCGCGCAGATTGACGATTACGCCGAGAACGCCCGGATCATGCCGGCGGCGACCGTGTGGTGCGTCGCTTCGTCGATCAGCACGAACGCGCCCGTGCCCGGATGCGCATCGTACGTGTCGCAGACGATCGGCTTCTGCAGCGTCAGCGCGACGCGGCCGATGTCGTTCATCTTCAGGTCGTGACGGTCGGTCGCGTGCGACAGCGTATGCACGTCGAGCACCTGCTTGACCGCGCCGACCTTCGCGAACACCGTGCTCGTGGTCTGCTTCAGCAGGTACTTGCGCTGCGGCGACAGCGGCGTCTCGTCGAACCAGCACAGGTCGGCCTCGAGCTTCTTGGCCGGCTCGACCGGCTCGGCGGTCGTGACGAACATGTCGCCGCGCGACACGTCGACATCCTCGCCGAGGCGGATCGTCACCGTCTGGCCCGCGAACGCGTGAGCAACCGACGCGGTGCCGCCCGGCACCGGCGCGACGATCTCGGCGACCGTTGCCGTGCGGTTCGACGGCAGCACGACGATTTCGTCGCCGACCTTCACTTCGCCCGACTCGATCCGGCCCATGTAGCCGCGGAAATCGTCGGCCGAGCTGCCGTCCTGGCGCGCGACCCATTGCACCGGGAAGCGCAGCGCGTCATGCGCCTGCGTCTCGACCGGCAGCGACTCGAGCACGTCGAGGAGCGGCTCGCCCGCGTACCACGGCATGCGCTCGCTCGCGCCGACGATGTTGTCGCCCTTCAGCGCCGACACCGGCACGAAGCGCACGTCGGTCAGGCCGAGCTGCTTCGCGAGCGTGACGTACGCGTCGCGGATCTCGTTGAAGCGTGCTTCGCTGTGATCGACGAGGTCCATCTTGTTGATCGCGACGATCACGTGTTGCAGCCCGAGCAGCTTGACGATCGCGCTGTGGCGCTTGGTCTGCGGCAGCAGTTCCGCGACACCGTTCTCGATCGTCACGCGCGTCGCGTCGATCAGGATGATCGCCGCGTGCGCGGTCGACGCGCCGGTCACCATGTTGCGCGTGTACTGCTCGTGGCCCGGCGTATCGGCGATGATGAACTTGCGCTTTGCGGTCGCGAAATAGCGGTACGCGACGTCGATCGTGATGCCCTGCTCGCGCTCGGCTTCCAGCCCGTCGGTCAGCAGTGCGAGGTCGAGCTCGTCGCCGACCGTGCGCTTGTTCTTCGCACGCGACAGCGCGGACAGCTGGTCGGACAGCACGGCCTTGCTGTCGTACAGCAGGCGGCCGATCAGCGTGCTCTTGCCGTCGTCGACGCTGCCTGCGGTGATGAAGCGCAGCACGCCGAGGTCTTCGTTGTTCTCGATGATGCTCATGATGTGAATGTCCTCGTGTGCTTCAGAAATAACCTTGCTTCTTGCGCTGTTCCATCGCGGCTTCGGAGGCCTGGTCGTCCATCCGGGTCGCGCCGCGCTCCGTGATCTCGGTCACCGCCGTCTCGGCGATGATCTTCTCGACATCGTCCGCGTCGCTCTCGACCGGGCACGTGCAGCTGATGTCGCCGACCGTGCGGAAGCGCACTTGCGCAAGCTCGCTCGACTCGCCTTCACGCATCGGCGTGAGCGGCGTGACGGGCACGAGCAGCCCGTTGCGGCGCACGATCTCGCGCTGGTGCGCGTAGTAGATCGACGGCAGTTCGAGGTTTTCGCGCGCGATGTACTGCCACACGTCGAGTTCGGTCCAGTTCGAGATCGGGAACACGCGCAGGTGCTCGCCCTTGTGCAGGCGCGCGTTGTACAGGCTCCACAGTTCCGGGCGCTGCGCCTTCGGATCCCACTGGCCGAATTCGTCGCGGAACGAGAAGATGCGTTCCTTCGCCCGCGCCTTCTCTTCGTCGCGGCGCGCGCCGCCGATCAGCGCGGTGTAGCCGTGTTCCTCGATCGTCTCGAGCAGCGTGACGGCCTGCGCGGCGTTGCGCGAATCGGTTTCGCGGCGCAGCACGACCGTGCCGCGCTTGATCGAATCCTCGACGTGACCGACGACCAGCTCGGCACCCAGTTCCTGCGCGCGGCGGTCGCGGAAGTCGATCACTTCCTCGTAGTTGTGACCCGTGTCGATGTGCACGAGCGGGAACGGCAGCGTCGTCTTGCGGTTCGCGCCGAGGCCGAACGCTTTCAGGGCCAGATGGAGCACGACGACCGAGTCCTTGCCGCCCGAGAACAGCAGCGCCGGCTTGCTGCACTCGGCAACCAGCTCGCGCAGGATGTGGATCGACTCGGCCTCGAGCCAGTCGAGGTGGCCCATGCGGCTGTCCGCGCCGGTGGCCGGGGCAAAGGCGGATTGCTCGAGCGTCGTGCTCATGATTTCAGTCCTTCTCTTCTGGGTTCGTGCCGCCCGCTGTCGCAGGCGGCGCAAGATTCAGTTTCTTGTCAGCTTTCAGTGCGTGGCGCCGGCTTCGGCCGTCGCAGGAATCGGCGTGATCGTGATGTGCAGGCCGCATTCCTTCGTGTCGCGCGATTCCCACCACCAGCGGCCCGCGCGGCTGTCCTCGCCGGGACGGATCGCACGCGTACACGGTTCGCAGCCGATGCTCGGGTAGCCGCGAGCATGCAGCGGGTTGACCGGCACCTCAAACGCGTCAAGGTACGCCCATACGTCGGCTTCCGTCCAGTCGGCCAGCGGGTTGTACTTCGCGATCCCGCGCGCTTCGTCCTGTTCTTCCTCGTGCAGCTCGGCCCGCGTGACCGACTGCTCGCGGCGCTGGCCGGTGACCCACGCGCCGACGTCGGCCAGCGCGCGGTTCAGCGGCTCGACCTTGCGGATGTGGCAGCACGACTTGCGCAGCTCGACGCTCTCGTAGAACGCGTTCAGGCCATGCTCGGCGACATACTGGTCGACCGCGTCCTGCAGCGGGTGGAACTGCTCGATCTCGTAGCCGTAGCGCTCGCGCACGCGGTCGATCATGCCGAGCGTTTCCGCGTGCAGGCGGCCCGTATTCAGCGAGAAGATGCCGATCGACACGCCCTTCGACAGGATCGCGTGCGTGAGCAGCATGTCTTCCGCCGCGAGGCTGCTCGCGAACTTCACCTTGTCGTGACGGGCGCCGATCTGCGCGAGCAGCGCGTCGAGGCGCGCGACCTTCGCGGCGAGTTCCGGCGTCAGCGCGGTGGCGGTGCTCATGCGCTCACCTTCGCGTCGGCCGCGCGGCGGCGGAACAGCGGCGCCGGCTCGTCGAACGCGCCCTGGTAACGCTGCGTGAATTCCGTGAATGCGTTCAGCGCGTCGTGGATGTCCTTGTCGGCGCGCACCGCGAACGCGTCGAAGCCGCAACGCGACATGTACAGCAACTGGTCGCGCAGCACGTCGCCGATCGAGCGCAGCTCGCCCGTCCAGCCGTGGCGCTCGCGCAACAGGCGCGCGATGCTGTAGCCGCGGCCGTCCGCGAAGCGCGGGAAATCGACCGCGATCAGCGAAATCGCGCCGAAGTCGGCCACCAGATCGGCCGGCTCGCTGTCCGGCGCGAGCCACACGCCGAGTTCGTCCTTCGTCTTCGCGGCGACGAGCGCCGCGCGCTCGGCCTGCCACAACGCGAACGGCACCAGCACCTTGCCGGCCGGCAACGCGTCGACCGCGGGCAGCGCACCGTCTTCCGCCGCGCGCACGACCTGCCATGCGTCGTCGATCACTGCGCGGTTCTTGATAATCGAAGCCATCTGCAAATTCCTTGTACCCGGTTGGTTACGCGTTCACTGCCTGGCGCGCCGCATACACGCGCTCCTTGAACGGCGCGATGCCGATGCGGTCGTACGTGTCGACGAAGCGCTCGCCGTCGATGCGCGCATCGACGAACGTGTCGATCAGCTTCGCGATCACGTCCGGCACCTCTTCCGCCGAGAACGACGGCCCGATCACGCGGCCGAGGCGCGCGCCGTTCTGGCCCGTGCCCTGCTCGCCGCCGAGCGACACCTGGTACCACTCGGCGCCGTCCTTGTCGACGCCGAGGATGCCGATGTTGCCGACGTGGTGGTGACCGCACGAGTTCATGCAACCGGAAATGTTCAGCGACAGGTCGCCGAGGTCGTACACATAGTCCAGATCGTCGAAACGCTGCTGGATCCCCAGCGCGATCGGGATCGACTTCGCGTTCGCGAGCGAGCAGAAGTCGCCGCCCGGGCACGCGATGATGTCGGTCAGCAGGCCGATGTTCGGCGTCGCGAAACCCGCCGCCTTCGCCTTTTCCCACACTGCGAACAGGTCGCGCTTCTTCACGTTCGCGAGAATCAGGTTCTGCTCGTGCGACACGCGCAGCTCGCCGTACGAGTACGCGTCGGCCCAGTCGGCCACCAGCTCCATCTGCGCGTCGGTCGCATCGCCCGGCGCCACGCGGTGATCCTTCAGCGACAGCGTGACGGCGGCATAGCCGGCCACCTTGTGCGGCGCGACGTTGCGCTCGACCCAGCGCGCGAACGCCTTGTTCTCGAGCAGGTGCTGTTCGAACGATGCGTCGGTATCGGCCAGCTTCTCGTAGACGGGCGGCGTGAAGTACTGCGACACGCGGTCGAGCTCGGCCTGCGTGAGCGTCGACGGGCCGTCCTTCAGGTGCTGCCACTCTTCCTCGACCTGCTGCGCGAACTTCGCCGGCGACAGCGCCTTCACGAGGATCTTGATCCGCGCCTTGTACATGTTGTCGCGGCGGCCGTAGCGGTTGTACACGCGCAGCACGGCTTCGCAATACGTGATCAGGTGCTGCCACGGCAGGTCTTCCTTGATCACCGCGCCGATGATCGGCGTACGGCCGAGGCCGCCGCCCGCGAGGATGCTCGCAACCACTTCGCCCTGCGCGTTCTTCTTCAGGTACACGCCGAGATCGTGGATCTGCACGGCCGCGCGGTCGTCCTTCGAGCCCGACACCGCGATCTTGAACTTGCGCGGCAGCCACGCGAATTCGGGATGGAACGTCGACCACTGGCGCAGGATCTCGGACCACGGACGCGGATCGATCTCTTCATCCTGCGCGACGCCGGCGAACTGGTCGGCCGTGATGTTGCGGATGCAGTTGCCCGACGTCTGGATGCCGTGCATCTGCACCGACGCGAGCTTCGCGAGGATCTCGGGCGTGTCTTCCAGCTCGATCCAGTTGAACTGGATGTTCGAACGGGTCGAGAAGTGGCCGTAGCCGCGGTCGTGTTCGCGGGCGATGCGCGCCAGCATCCGGAGCTGGTCGCTGCGCAGGTTGCCGTACGGAATCGCGATGCGGTGCATGTACGCGTGGCGCTGCATGTACAGGCCGTTCTGCAGGCGCAGCGGACGGAACTCTTCTTCGCTCAACTCGCCCGACAGCCGGCGGCGCACCTGATCGCGGTACTGCGCGACACGCTCGTCGACGATCGTCTGGTCGTATTGGTCGTACTGATACATTCGGGGACCCCAGGGTTTTCGTGGTGACCGCGCGACGTCCTAGCCACGTCGCGCCCGAATCTCCGTTCCGCCGTCACCGCCCCCATCCGCTGCCGGGTGGATTGCTAATGACGAAAACAGATATCCATATTTGAAAAACTCCGGTGAATCGTAATAAACTCGCCTTATATTTCAAACGACTAAAAAATTCTGTTGATATGCGGAAGGGTTATAAATGAACCTGCACCAATTTCGCTTCGTGCGCGAGGCCGTCCGGCAGAATTTCAACCTCACCGAGGCCGCGAAGGCGCTCTACACGTCCCAACCGGGGGTATCGAAGGCGATCATCGAGCTCGAAGACGAGCTCGGCGTGGAGATCTTCACGCGGCACGGCAAGCGCGTGCGCTCGCTCACCGAGCCGGGCAGGATCATCCTCGCGTCGGTCGAGCGGATCCTGCAGGAGGTTGAGAGCCTTAAAAGGGTCGGGAAGGATTATGCCGCGCAGGACCAGGGCAACCTGACCATCGCCGCGACTCACACGCAGGCCCGCTACTCGCTGCCGGCCGCGATCGCCGAATTCAAGAAGCGCTTCCCGAAGGTGCACCTGTCGATCCTGCAAGGGAGCCCGACGCAGGTGGCCGAGATGGTGATCCACGACCAGGCCGACCTCGCGATCGCGACCGAGGCGATCTCCGACTACAAGGAGCTCGTGTCGCTGCCCTGCTTCCAGTGGCACCACGCGGCCGTCGTGCCGGCCGACCATCCGCTGCTCGAACGCAAGCCGGTCACGCTCGACGATCTCGCGCAATACCCGCTGATCACCTATGACGACGCGTTCGCGGGCCGCAAGAAGATCAATCACGCGTTCGCGCTGCGCGGGCTGTCGCCGGACATCGTGCTGGAGGCGATCGACGCCGACGTGATCAAGACCTACGTCGAACTCGGCCTCGGCGTCGGCATCATGGCCGACATCGCGTTCAACCCGGAGCGCGACCGCAACCTGCGGCTGATCCCGGTCGGCCACCTGTTCGGCAGCAACGTGACGCGTGTCGCGCTCAAGCAGGGCGCCTACCTGCGCAGCTATGTGTATACGCTCGTCGAGCTGCTGTCGCCGACGCTGAACCGCAAGCTGATCGAACAGGCGCTCAAGGGCGAATCCGAATCGTACGAGCTGTGACCCGCCTGTATAAACAGGGGCGCATATCGCGCCCCTTTTGGTTGCCCGACGGAGATTCCCGCATGACGCTTCCCGCCCTGATGCGCCGCGCCGCCGGCGCCGCCCTCGTGCTGGCCTGCGCGGCCGCGCATGCCGACCTGAAGGTCGGTGTCGACCTGTCGTCGACCGGCCCGGCCGCCGCGATCGGCATCACGAGCAAGAACGCGATCCTGATGTGGCCGAAGACGATCGCCGGGCAGCCCGTGCAGGTGACGGTGCTCGACGACGCATCCGACCCGGGCACCGCGGTACGCAACATCCGCAAGCTGGTCGACGAAGATCACGTCGACGTCGTGGTCGGGCCGAACATCACGCCGGCCGCGCTCGCGGCGCTCGACGCGGTCGCGGCCGCGCAGACGCCGATGATCACGCTGGTCGGCTCCGGCGCGATCGTCGAGCCGCAGGAAGGCGCGCGCACCTGGGCGTTCAAGATGGCGCAGAGCGACCGCGCGATGGCCGACGTGATGACGCGCTACATGGCGAACCACGGCGTGAAGACGGTCGGCTTCATCGGTTTCGCGGACAGCTACGGCGACAGCTGGCTGAACGAATTCACGCGCTTCGCCGATCTCCGCAAGATCCGCGTCGTCGCGACCGAGCGCTTCAACCGCACCGACGCGAGCGTCACGGGCCAGGCGCTGAAGCTGATCGCGGCGAAGCCCGACGCGATCCTGATCGCGGGCTCGGGCACGCCGGCCGTGTTGCCGCAGCGCACGCTGATCGAGCGCGGCTACAAGGGCCCGGTCTACCAGACGCACGGGATCGCGACGCCGGAATTCATCAAGCTCGGCGGCAGAGACGTCGACGGCACGCTGTTCCCGACCCAGCCGGTGGTCGTCGCGCACACGCTGCCGGTCGACCATCCGGCCCGCAAGGCCGCGCTCGCGTTCGTCGACGCGTACGAGGCGAAGTACGGCGCCGGCACGGTCACGCAGTTCGCCGGCGACGCGGCCGGCGTCTACCCGCGCCTCGCCGACGCGGTCGGCCGCGCGCTGAAGACCGCGCAGCCCGGCACGCCGGCGTTCCGCGCAGCGCTGCGGCACGAACTCGAGCGCGCGCACGAGCTCGTCGTGCCGAACGGCGTCGTCAACGCGAGCGACAAGGATCATGTGGGGCTCGATCAGCGCGCGAGCGTGATGGGGATCGTGAAGCAGGGCCGGTTCGTCTACCTGAGCCAGTGACTTGCGGTCGGATGACCGGGTGGCTTGCCCGGCATCCGGATTTCCGCCATAATCCGCCTTTCGCCGCGCACTTGCCTGCGCGGCCAGGAACAAGCCCAGGTGGTGAAATTGGTAGACGCAGGGGACTCAAAATCCCCCGCCGCAAGGCGTGCCGGTTCGATTCCGGCCCTGGGCACCAATACATAGTTCCGGAGGTTCCCGGAAGTACCGAAACCCGCGTCAGCTCTAGGCTTTCGCGGGTTTTTTAGTTTCAGGAGGTTCGAGAGGGGCCGGGGAAACCCAAAAAATCGGGGGTAAGATCGGGGGTACGGTTTACCGATTTGGGGGGTAAACCGACGACAGGGACCAACATATGCTTTCAACACCCCTTACCGACCTTCGATGCCGCACCGCCCGCCACACGGCCAACGGCACCGGCACCGGCAACAAGCTGTTTGACGGTGGCGGTTTGTTCCTTGAGCTTCGCGCCAGCGGCGCAAAGAAGTGGCGTCTCAAATACCGCTTCAACGGCAAGGAAAACCTCCTGACGTTCGGGGACTATCCCCTCGTTTCTCTCGCCGAAGCTCGCGCCAAGCGCGACGAGGCCAAGCGCACGCTCGCGGCCGGTCTCGATCCAGCAATGCAGCGCGACATGTCTCGTCATGCCCAAATCGTCGCCGCGCAGAATACGTTCGAAACCGTGGCCCGCGAATGGCATGAAATGCAGCGCGGCACGTGGAGCGTTGATCACGCCCGACGCGTCATGGATCGGTTCGAAAAAGACGTGTTCCCACATCTTGGCCGGCGCCCCATCTCCGAAATTTCGGCACCAGAGCTTCTAGCCGTGATCCGGCGTATCGAGAGTCGAGGCGCGCTTGAAACCTCCCGCAAGACACATCAGACATGCGGCCAGGTATTTCGTTACGCGATCGCCATCGGCAAAGCCGAGCGTGACCCGTCACCCGACCTACGCGGCGCACTCAAGACCAGAGCGGTAAAGAATATGGCTCGCGTCAGCGAGGGGGAATTGCCTGAGCTGCTAACGGCAATCGACAACTACGATGGTGACCGGCGAACCAAGCTGGCATTGCGCCTGCTATCTCTCACGTTCGTCCGCACCGTCGAGCTGCGCTTCGCCGAATGGTCAGAATTCGACCTGGAGCGTGCCGAATGGCGCATTCCAGGTCCGCGAATGAAGATGCGTCAGCCACACATCGTGCCGCTCTCGAAACAGGCGCTCGCTGTCATTCAAGCAATCCGCGACACAACGACGAACAAACGCTGGCTATTGCCGAGTCCGCGCAACCCAGAACAGCCCATCAGCGAAAACACAATCCTGTACGCGCTCTACCGTATGGGCTTCCACGGCCGCATGACAGGACACGGATTCCGGGGACTCGCATCGACGATCCTCAACGAGCGCGGCTTCAGCCCCGACTGGATCGAGCGCCAGCTCGCGCACACTGAGCAAAATAGCATCCGGGCCGCGTACAACCACGCGCAACATCTACCGGAGCGGCACCGCATGATGCAATGGTGGACTGACTACCTCGACCAACAGAGCGGAGCGAACGTCAAGCCAATGAACACCAAGCCGCCTCGCGCTGCCTAACTTCTCGCACCTGGTCGCTAGCTGAGTCGCCGAGCACCTAAGTGCCGGCGACTTTTTTCCGCCCGCGCGCAAAGCCGCGCCGGAGTATCGCCCTTCAGTCCGCCTGGACGTCCGCCCAACCCCTTGGCCCCTACGATCGACGGCAAAGCCGTAGCGAGCTGCATAACGCGGCAGAGAGGCATTCTCGGGGCCGAACCCCGCCCGAGAATGCCGCCCGCGCCCCGGCGCGCGCAGTTGTGACCCCGCCCCACCTGCCCGCAAAAACGAACGGTTTTTATGCACTCATGCGGTAGGCGTTCGGGGCCGTCTGGCGCGGGCTGCACGGCGGTCGGTCGGCCGATTCTTCTATGCAGTTTTATGCGCCTTGGTTATACAGTTCCGCCGGTACCGTGGTTATGGCAGCGATGTTTGCCGGTTTAGGCGTCATCTATCTTTGTTGGTGTTTTAGGTGTGGCCCTTGTCCGAGGCGGTCTTCGAGTCCCGCCTCGTTGTGGCGACACGTCAATGTCACATGCCGATTCAAACAACCGTTCGGCGTAGGCATATCCGATGCGTTTAAGGTGCGCTTCCGTGAAGTAGAGCCAGGAAAACAGAATTGCTGTAGCGCCGAAAAGAGTAATGCCAGCCGCCGTTCCCGGAGTCAGCAATTTTGATAATTGAATGTGCGGCGGTGCGAACTGCACGACCTGGCTTTGAAGAAGTCCAAAAAATATGCCGATTACGCTCGTGGTGAGGCCAACAGGCTTCATGGCGAGCATGTTCCGGTGAAAGCCGTAAGCAATATTCTCCTTCAACAATAGCGCATATTTTTTGCCGCGCGCAAGTTCGCGGAGGTGTCGAGTTACGCCGCTATATATCTGATCGGCTGAGACTTGGTCGCGCTGTTCGTCTTCTGCATTTGGCAGGGTAGTTTGTAGTTTTTCGCTGATGATTTTGTGATACCGAGACTTCGTGTAATCGTCTAAATGAGTGTCGCGATGCCTCAAGATAATCGTTGTCGGCATCCCGCCCCATCTTTTGACCAACCTTTCTTCAAGTCTCTTCCCGAGACCCCGTGCACCGCTTGCCAAGCCGTACACTGCGCCGCAACTCGTCACCAATGCAAGCAATGCTGTCAGAATAGGGCTTCTCGGCCCAAGTATCCACAGCAAAGGAATCAAGAGCGGTAGCACAGTAAGCAGGCCCGGAAAAACCCGGGCGGTGCGCTGGTACGGATCTCGAAGGTAATCGATCAAGGCATTAATCGCCATAGCGGCATCAATTTTCTTGTTCTTCAGGATAGGCAACTTGCGGAATCGAAGTCCAGCCTTCGCGGGTAATTCCATTTGACACGCAAATTGAGCGCCCCTCAGTGGCACCGAACCACCCACCGCGATGCAACATGGCACGGATTACAGATTTCCGCGGATGATCTTCATCCGCTTTTGCTGAACTACAGACTGCACTCCAGCTCGTTTTCTCGGGATGGCTTTCCAGTCGTTGCCCCAGCCATCGATCGAGCACGTCCGTGCTGACGTTGTGCCTCCCACCATGGTGTGGCACTTGGAATACGTTAATTCCGGGAAGTGCTAGTCCGACGTTCGGTGCATAGTTCGCAGCTTCGTTGAGGGCGTCTCGGCCAGCGTCACCGGTCAGGAGTATGCGCTTGCCCTTTATTTCGGCGAATTGCACCACACTCATCTCATTCTCGTTGCTTGTGCCTTCAGTCGGGAAGTATTCGTCGCCCCACGCAGATTTAACGAAGTTAGCTACCGACTTGGCGGCTTTCATCATACCATCAAGAATGTGAGCTAGTACGCCCTCGTCCACCTGTTCCGGCGTCTTCTCCGATGTAACCACGAGATCTAAGTAACGTCCCAGAGTAGGTGCCAGGACTGTGAAGGGGCCAATCTGCGCTCCTTGAAGAGGTGCTTGAATTGGTATGCCCTTTTCTATTGCTAACTCTTCGAGCTCCGCAGTCGCGGAGTATACGGAGCGGAGTTTGCGTCGAAGCGCCTCAGCGGAGTTGTATGTCTCGAACCGAGAGAGGATCTGCTCCGCATATAGCCACGGACGATTGATCCACAAAGTACCAACAGTGCATTCAGCGAGTACTTTACGCAGCCCGTTGGCGTGATCTTGATCGGGGTGTGTCAATACAACGTGATCGATGTGAGTCGCACCGTAGTGCGTCTTTATGTGTTCGACAACCTGATCTCCGGTTTCGAGATAGCCTCCGTCGACGACATGAATTCCAACAACTCCATCGATCGAATAGCGAAGGGTGATTGCATCTCCACTCTTGCCAGTTTCGACGGCCAAAAAGTCCAACTCGTAATAGTCAGCCATGATACCCCGTCCTTCGCAATGTGGTCTTCTGATCTCGACCACATGCGATACAAGTCAACTGACCTGGTAGGGCACATAGTCGTATTGTATTTTTTGCGGTAGCCAAACTATGGATGCAGATTGATACCGCAACGTCACTAAAGCACCTCCATATGCAGGCGTCAAGAGTCGGCAAGTGCGGAGAAATACTACGTTCGCTGATAAAAAAGAGCCTCGGTGCAGACGCACTTGTGACATATTTCTCTGCCGCGTTCGAGTTCGAGAAGCAGGCAGAAGGCGAGCACACGACAGGAGAATTGAATGCCAATCGACCACAGACTGGTACTTGCGAGCGCTGAGGCGAACGAACAATTCGAGGCAATTCTCGCCAGGATGGAGATGGACAACACGACGCGGAACCGCGCGGCCGGAATGCTCGTCGCGTCGATCGCTGAGATGGCGAACGCGGCCATGCTGCTCATGGGCACGCCGGTGCAATCGCACGCGCCGGTGCTACTACGTTCAATGCTCGAGGCGCTCGTTGACCTGAAATGCTTGTTGGCAGACGACGGGTATCTGGATCAGCTTGAGTTTAACGACGCGCTGCAACTGGTCAGGGTGTTTCGTGACTTTGCTGATGCGCCGGGATTCATGGACAGCGAAGAGCGCCGCCAGCAGCTCGCGGAAATGAGGGCGCAGACGGAAGCCCGATTCGAAGCTCTACGCGATGGGAGGGCCGAGGTCAGTACGCGGGACTTGTTCGCCCGAGCTGGGATGGCTGGCGACTACGTTGCGTACAGGACGTATTGCTCGTGGACACACAACAAGCTGTTCGCCTTGCGAGGGCGACACGGCGCGCACGGCGTTGTAAGAATGGGGCAGCCGATGCCAGATGACATGCAGCGAAGTGTCGTAACGAACTGTGTGAGCATCTATGCGCGCGCAGTGCAATCGCTTCCCGACTGCACAACCAACGTTACAGCGGACGAAGTCCGCCAGGTGATTGACGCGGTTGACCAGATCATTACGCGAGCACTCCCGCCGGGTTGGGGCGTGAGGTAAACGGCGCCGCCGGGCTACTGCGGGAGTCACCTGGCGGTTCATCACTGCGGCTAAATTCCAGCTTGGATGAACTGGACTGGTCTCGATTGACCTTGTGCAGCCTTGGTTTTGCTGTTTGTGAGTTGAGTAAGGCTTTGATTTAAAAGGAAGTGCGGTGCGCGTGCAAAGCTCCGAATGCGGTGCTCGGCGCGAACCGCGTTGATGCCTCGGTGGACAACCATGCACCGATCGATTACGCACGATCCGGCAACGTGCAGTCGGCGTCGAGCGTCGGCATTCGCAGCAGCTTCGCCTTGTACTCGACAAGCTGATCGTCTGGTACATCGAAGCGCCGCAGCCAGTCATCGCTTTCGGCCGTCGTGGCGAAATACGGTGATGCCGAGCCTGGCTGGCCAATTTGCAATTGCCATACGGACGGCACGCGCACCGACTTGAGAGCTGCATTCAGGATCATATAGTTGGGTGGTGGAACGGGCGGCCCATTCTCATCGCCGTCGACTGACGAGCCAGACTCAGGGCGCGGGCCAGCCTGGATCACAACGCCACCGTCCAAATCGTAGAGCGCATACCAGTTTGGAGGCAGTTCGTTTCGCAAGGTATCGAGGCCGCCTGCCTTATCGAGCAGTTCCTTGTTGAGGGCGGTAAGCCAGCCGACCGTCTTGATGCCGTCACGCAGGCGTGCCGCCTGCAGTAGCGGTTCGCCAACGTCAAGGGCGATCATCTGCTTGGCGAGCTGGTATTCCGTCGGCACGTTTGCGGCGGTTTTCGCGAGACTGAGATTCAATGCGTATCCGGCATACCCACTGACGGCTTTGAGCCGACGGGCGAAGTCGACGAACAGTTTCTGAAACGCAATGGGATTTTCCGCGACGTACAGTAACGACGTGGAAAATGTCAGCGTATTCAGGCCTGCATGCGGGCGAGCCTCGCGCCAGCGTTGCTGACCGAACACCTGAAAATGCCAGAACCCGGCGTCAGCTGAGGCATCCCCTGATGTCACGTATGCGGTCAGTGCGGCCTTGTCGGAGTATGACGTGAATGTGCCGGAGGGAAGGTTTCCGCCCTTGGTCTTGACGGGTTCCTTGCCGTCCTGCCAAAGCCATTTCAACTCGTCCTTCGCGATCTCGCGATATTGCTCGTAGCACTCCGATATCGCCCGGCGGACTTCAGGGTCCGCAGCATTGCGGAAGAACAGTGCGGCACGCACAACGACGGCAGCACCGACATAGTTGTGCTTGTCGGTCGGTTCAAGCGCTCCGCCGGGAATTAGCGCTTCGCGCTGGTGTGCTTTCGCGTATTCGATGAATGCTTGGTCGGTCATGTCAGTTAGCGAAGTGGAACGGGTGCAAGAGGCGGCATGCCGCCTCCTGGAGCGGGGCCAGCTCCGGTTTGGTTGAGCAGCTTCCTCACCTGCCTGCCAATCGACGAAAACGCCTCGCGCAACGCGTCGACGGTGGGACTGGATGACTCTTCGTCACCCTCATCAGGGCAGCCACAGGTCGCCGGATCGAGTTCGGTGACCTTTGCTTGCGGACCCGCAATTTCCTGGTAATCCGCGATCTGCTCGATGTCACGCTTGTCCGGCGGAAATTTCATTTCGACCACGCCGGATAGATTATCTTGCGTTGGCGGCTTTCCGGGGTCTTTGACGATCACGACGTCAGGTCGTCGAATCCAGCCTACGCCCGGGACGTAGCCTTCCGGGTAGTGAGCCTTGATCCAGTTCGGAATAAAACCGTGCGGCTCAAGCGGATTTCTCGACGACATGATGGGCGCAGGCGGGTATTCGTTCATGTTGTAGCTGATTTCGGGCTTATAGATGCTATCGCCCCTCGCGTCCAGTGCGTTCAGCTTCGTCGCCACGCATGCCTGCTTTAGTCGGGCGCCGACGATACTGATGTTCGGGCCTTTCTTGCATTGGCAAAGCGCTCCGCAGAGTACCTTTTTGTCCTGTTGATCGAGATCGCCGCCGCGATACACCTTAGTCGTCGTACCTTCGGTCGACATTCCGCCGGGGACGTCGTGGCTCATTCACGCTTCTCCCGACCGAATATCAGGGAGGCTGGTGAGTCTGCGTGATGCCACTGAGTGTAACCGTCGGCATCGGTTGTACCGCTGATGGTCTGGCCTTCCAGCGTTCGCAAACTGTACGGGCTATTTGCGGCCGGCTGCCCGTCCGCACCGACGACCTGGAATCGACCGCGATAACGCTCCGTTGAACCATCGGCCTCATGCCGAGCTGACATCGTGGTCCCGCCAGAACCCACGGGAACGTTCGCAACGGCATTGCCCTGGCTAGCCATCAGCGTCGCGCCACATGCGGTCATGTCTCCCTGAAATGCCGCTCGACGACCGTCGAAATTCATGCCGGGATTCTTGCTGGTGACGATCGGAAATACTCCCTTGCACTTCGGACAGGTAACCATCGTGCCAACAAACGCAATTGGCCGACCGTCGATGAAAGTAATCGCCCCGGATGACAGTACAGTGCCACCGTGGTCCGTATGATCGCTCTCTCGAATGAATGCGAATCCCATGCTGAAATCCTATGACGAAACCCCGCGGGGACTGTAGCACGCGATCTCGATAGGTAACCACCCTGTCAAGGTTGACGGGGGCGAACCCGCGCAAGCTCACCGCTTCGCGGGTTTTTTGTTTTGGCCGCACGCGATGCCCGCCGCAACGTGCACTCTCCTCCCGCAGTCCAAGCATCAGGGAACGCTGCACGGAGGCAAGCCATGTCCAAGCGCGTCATTTCAATCCCGCTCCGCGTCGGCGTGCTCGCCGCGGTGCTGTCGATCCTGCTGGGCGGCTGCGACCTGCTTCGCGAGCCGCCCGTACCCGACTGGCCGGGGCCGCATGCGCCCTACCCGTTCCCGGACAGCATTCCGCATCGCACCGAGTGACCGGGCCGGACGGCCGCGACCCGCAGCACGGGCCGCGCGTTCAGTCGTATTCGCAGAATCGCAGGATCGCGTCCGAGACCGCTTCCGGCGCCTCGCGTTGCGGGAAGTGCCCGACCGCGTCGAGGATCTGCCGCGCGTAGCCGCCGGCAAAGAACCGCTCACGCCCGGCCGAGCTGTCCGGATGATTGCAGGTATCCGCACCGCCGTGCAGTACGAGCGTCGGCACCGCGAGCACGGGCGCCGGGTTCAGCCGCGCATCGTCGTCGGCATAGGCCGGCGTGCCCGGCGCGAAGCCCCAGCGATGCCGGTACGAGTGCAGCACGACGTCGATCCAGTCGGGCCCGTCGAACGCGGCAGCCGCCGCGTCGAAATCGCTGTCGCGATACCAACCGGCCGGCGACCACGTGTCCCACATCAAGCGGGCAAACGCCCGGCGGTCGTCGCGCAGCGCCTGCTCGCCGCGCGGCGTCGCCATGAACCAGTGATACCAGTAGTTGCGCGCCTGCTGCAGCGACAGCGGCTGACCGGGATCGTTGGTGCCGTACCCGACCGACAGCATCACGAGGTGCGACGCGACACCGTCGCGCAGCCCGCACGCGTTCGCGGCCGCGCGCGCGCCCCAGTCATGCCCGACCAGCACGGGCCGCTCGACACCGAGCGCATCGACGAATTCGAGCAGGTCGCGCCCGAGCGCCGCGAGCTGGCCGCTGCGCGGCACGGACGCGTCGCGAAAGCGCGTCGGCGCGAAGCCGCGCAGCGCGGGCGCGAGCACGCGGTAGCCGCGCGCGGCGAGTGCTGCAGCCACCGCTTCCCAGCCGGCCGGGCTGTCCGGCCAGCCGTGCAGCAGCACGGCCACGCGCTCGCCGCGCGGGTTCCATTCGAGATAGGCAATATCGAGCGACGCGGTCGTCGCCTGCGCATAGGTCGTCATCGTGTACTCCGTTGGGTCAGCCTGAGCGCACGATGGTAGGCCGGCCTTTCATCACGATTCACGGAGTATCATGATTCATTCCTTGAATTTCACGTTGAATCGACCGATGGAACCGCTGACCGATCCCGCGTCGACCGCGCTCGACATCACGCTGCTGCGCACCTTCCTCGAAGTCGTCGACAGCCGCGGGTTCGCGCCGGCCGCCGAACGTCTCGCGCTCACGCCGTCCGCCGTCAGCGGTCACATCAAGCGGCTCGAACAGGCGGCCGGCACCGTGCTGCTCGCACGCACGACGCGCCGTATCGCGCTCACGCCGGCCGGCGACACGCTGTACGCGTACGCACGCAACATCGTCGACATGGAGCGCGAAGTGCGCGCGCGGCTGCGCGGCGCGCCGGCGCACGGGCCGCTGCGGGTCGGCGCGTCGGAGGATTTTGCCGGTGCGTGGCTGCCGCATGTGCTGCGCACGTTCCGCGACCGCCACCCGCGCACGTCGATCGAGCTGAAGGTCGGGATCACCGCATCGCTGCTGCGCGAACAGACGCTCGGCCGGCTCGATGTCGTGTTCGGCAAGCTGTGCCGGCAGGTCGACACGCCGGGCGAACTGCTGTGGGAAGAGCCGCTCGTGTGGGCGTTCGCATCGGACCGCGCGCTCGACGCCGGCGGCGAAGTGCCGCTCGCGCTGTTTCCGCAGCCGTGCGTCTACCGCGAAGCAGCCGTCGCGGCGCTCGCCGCCGCCCTGCGGCCGTTCCGCGTGCTGTTCGAAAGCAGCAGCATGGCCGGCTGCGTGTCGGCCGCGCTCGCCGGCTTCGCGGTCACCGCGCTCGCGCGCAGCCAGCTGCGTGACGGCCTGCGCGAATGCGGGCCGCAGGACGGCCTGCCCGCGCTGCCGGCGGCGCGCTTCTACGCGTTCGCGGCGAAGCCCGACGGCCCCGGCGCGGCGCTGATCGACGCGGTGCGGGACGCCGGGCGCGGCAGGCAGTTCACGGCGCCGGGCGACTGAAACGGCCGCGACGGCCGCCCCGGTCAATCGCCGTCCGCGCGCTGCCCGGCCGCCGTCCCCGTCAGCGCATCCGCCATCAATTCGCCGAACCACTCGATGAAGGCATTGAGCCGGCGCGACCGGTGCCGGCGGTGCGGATACACGGCCGACACGTCCATCGGCTCGGCGCGATGGCCGGGCATCACGTCGACGAGCGCACCGCTTTCCAGCAGATGCTCGACGTCGAACCGCGGAATCTGGATCAGCCCCATCCCGGCGATGCAGCCGGCGATGTAGGTTTCGGCGTTGTTGACGATCACGCGGCTCGGCAGCGTCAGTGTGTGGCGCTGGCCGTCCGCGCAGTATTCCCACCCGAGTTCGCGCCCCGTCGTCGGCGACGCATAGCCGATCGCCCAGTGCCCGTGCGCAAGCGCATCGGGATGCTCGGGTACGCCGCATTCGCGCAGATAGTCGGGGCTCGCGCAGTTGATCAGCGTGAACTGCCCGAGCGGCCGCACGACGAGGCTGCTGTCCGCGAGCCGCCCGACGCGGATCGCGCAGTCGACGCCTTCCTGCACGAGGTCGATCGAGCGGTCGGTCGAGCCGAGCGACAGCTGCAGCTTCGGGTAGCGGTGAAACAGCGACGGCAGCGCGGGCGCGACGACGCGGCGCGCGATCCGGCTCGGCACGTCGACGTTCAGCCGTCCGACGACGTCGCGGTCGCGGCGGCGAAACAGGCGGTCGAGTTCGTCGGCTTCCGCAAGCAGGCGCCGGCCGCGCTCGAGCAGCAGCGCGCCGTCGGCCGTGAGCTGCACCTGGCGCGTCGTGCGATGCAGGAGGCGCGTGCCGAGCCCCGTCTCGAGCTGCTGGACGGCCGCCGACACGGTCGCGCGCGGCACGTCGAGCGCATGCGCGGCCTTGATGAAGCTGCCCATTTCGGCAACCTGCAGGAAGATTCTGACCTGATCCAGCTTGTCCATCGGCGAGGAACGTGAGTTGGGACGACCGTCGCCGCCAGGCGCCGCGCATCGCGGCGAGGTCCGGCGACACAGAGAAAACGGGCATGCGGCCTCGCGGCTGCACGCCCGTGCATTGTCCACGCAAACGCGCCATTGCGGTGCGCCGCGCGGCTCGTGAGCGGCCCGGTTACTTGGTCGTATAGCCGCCGTTGATCAGGATCGTCTGGCCGGTGATCCACCAGCCGTCGGTCACGAGATGGCGGATGAACGGCACGACGTCCTCGATGTCGGTCAGGCCCGTCTTGCTGAACGGCGACAGCGCGGCCGCCGTCTTGTGATACGCGACCGCATCGGCGCCTTCGGCCGGGTAGAAGAACGGCGTATCCATCGGGCCCGGCCCGACGGCCGTCACCGAGATCCCGCGTGCGCCGTATTCCTTCGACGCCGCGCGCGTGAAGTGCTCGACCGGCGCCTTCGACCCTTCGTACGCCGCATAGAACGGCGTGAACGCGCCGAGCAGCGACGTCACGAGCGTGACGAGCTTGCCGTGATCCTCGAGGTGCCGCCCCGCCTCCTTGATGAAGAAGAACGCCGACTTGCTGTTGACCGCGAACATCTCGTCGTATTCGGCCTCGCTGATCTCGGTGAACGGCTTCTTCAGCACCTTGCCGACCGTGTTGATCGCGATGTCGATCTTGCCGAAGCGCTGCTTCGCGTCGTCGAACAGCTTCTCGACCGCGGCGGCCGTGGTCAGGTCGGCCTGGAACGTTGCGGCTTCCGCGCCGGCCGCGCGCACCGCGGCGGCCGTCTCCTCGGCCTGCGCCTGCGACGCCGCGCTGTTGTAGTGAATCGCCACCGCCTTCGCGCCGTGGCCCGCCAGGTCCCGCGCGATCAGGCCGCCGAGATTCTTTGCGCCGCCTGCGATCAGGACGACCTTGTCTGCGAGCGTATGAGTTGCCACGGTTGACTCCTTTTTCCGTTGAACGAAGCTAGGAGTGTAGGCACGCGCGACGCGCCGGTCAGCCGGCCGCGGCTGGATGGATTATCCAGAAAACCGACCCAATCGGAGCAGCGCAATGTGGTTGGCCGCACCGACAGCGGCGCCGGATTCTGCGGCGCAGCTGCACGATCGCCGCCCGCCTCAGCGCGCGTAAAGCGCCGCGTCGATCTTGCCGAGCAGCCACTGCATGCCGGCCAGATGCTGCTGGTCGTGGCTGCACAGGTAGTGGACGAGCCCGCGCACCGTCAGCGAACCGTAGCCGTCGAACTCGCCGGTGCGCTCGAACTGCTCGGGCGTCAGGCGCGACAGCAGCGCCAGCGTTTCGCGCCGCGCTTCGCGGATCGCAGCGAGCACGTCGGACGCGTACGCATCGTTGTAGCGGCGTTCGATCGCGAGCGCGTCGCCGTCGAGCGACACGAGCAGCGGCCGGTCTTCGTCGAGCATCCGCCGCAACCGCACGTGATAGCCGTCGATCTCGATGTCGCGCACGTGGCAGAGCTGCCCGAGCGGCGAGAAATGCTCGCTCGGGATCCCGGCCCAGTCGTCGGGTGTCCAGCGCGCGTAGCCGTCGGGGACGGCCGCGAAATGCGCTTCGAGCTGACGGGGGAAATCGGCGAGTGCGTCGAGCGTCGTCGGATTCATGCGGGAAACTCCCTGTCGGATAAGGGCCGCGGCAACCCTGGCACGGGCCTGCCGCCGCCGTTACGTTACTTCACGCTGAAGCCGTACGCGCCCTGCGTGCGGTGCCCGTCGGTCGCGACGGCCACCCATTTCACCGTATAGGCGCCGGTGCCGACTGCCGTGAGCGGCACCGTCATCCGCTTGCGATTCGTCGCGTCGATGCGCGCTCGGCCGTCCGACACCGCCTTGCCGTCGCCGTCGACGACGACGATCGAGCTGAATGCCGGCTCCAGCGGCTCGGTGAAGTCGATCGTGACGGCAGCCGGTGCAGTGGCCACCGCCGCGCCCGCCGCCGGATCGCTCTTCGCGAGATGCGCGTGCGCGAACGCGGCCGACGAGACGGTCGCGGCAACGATGACGACGGCCGCCTGGCGGCCGAACGGGAATGAATCGAAACGCATGGGCTTTCCGTGAAGAATGAACGGACGCCGCACCCCGCGCGGCGTTCCGGCAGCTTACCAGCGCATGCGCGTTCATGCCGGTCCTCCGCCGCCGCTTGATAGAATGCGCGCGCTATGGATCTCGAAAGCATTCTCTACACCCAGGGCTTCGGCTCGCGCCGCCAGTGCCGCGGCCTGATCGACGCGGGCCGCGTCGCCGTCGCGGGCACCGCCGCGACCGATCCCGACGCCACGTTCGACACCGACGGCCTCGTGTTCTCGGTCGACGATACCGCGTGGCCGTTCCACGCGCGTGCGTATCTCGCGCTCAACAAGCCGGCCGGCTACGAGTGCTCGCGCGATCCGCAGCACCACGCGAGCGTGTTCAGCCTGCTGCCGGCGCCGCTCGTCGCGCGCGGCGTGCAGTGCGTCGGCCGCCTCGACCAGGACACGACCGGCCTGCTGCTGCTGTCCGACGACGGCCAGTTCGTGCACGCGTACACGTCGCCGAAGCGCAAGGTGCCGAAGACCTACGTCGCGACCGTGCGCCACCCGCTCGACGCTGCGCAGCTGGATGCGCTGCGCGCCGGCGTGCAGCTGCACGGCGAGCCGAAGCCGATCGCGGCCGTCGCCGCCGACGCGCGCGACACGCACGCCCTCGCGCTGACCGTCCTCGAAGGCAAATACCACCAGGTCAAGCGCATGGTGGCGGCGGCGAGCAATCGCGTCGAGTTGCTGCACCGCGAAAGCATCGGCGGCTTCACGCTGCCAGGCGATCTCGAACCGGGCGCGTGGCGGTGGCTCGACGACGCCGACCTTTCATTACTCCGCAATCCCGTCAAAACCCTGTAAGGGAAAATCCGCACGACCGTTCGGTGCCCGGCCGCGTCTCGGCCGCAGGTTCCCCCGCTATACTGAAATCACAAGCTGCAAGAGCAGCGATGCAGGGGGAGATACCATGAACATCAACCATTCTTTCGAACTGTCGTCGGTGATGATCGCGTTCACGATCATCGGTGTCATCGTGATCGGCGGCCTGCTGGCCACGATGCACATGAAGCACAAATATCATCCGAACCTGATTGGCGCGCTGATCGGTGCGCTGCTGTGCTTCCTGCTGATCGAGGCGTTACCGGCGCTGACCTGACGCGCTGCCCGGCGCGAGCGTTTGAAGGAAATCGTCTACGGTCGGGTAGCGCAACGTCACGCACAATTCGGCCTTGAGCCGTGCGTTGGACAGGCGTCGCGACTCGCGCATGAACGACAGCAGCGTCGGTTCGAGCTGGCGCTCGGCGTCCGCGCGGCTGACGCGCGGCGGCCTCGGCAGGCCGAGCACCTGCGCGACCCGGTCGAAATACTCCCCCATCCGCAGTTCGCTGTCGTCCGACGCGTGCACGGCGCGCGCCGGCCTGCCGCGCTCGGCCGCGCGGCGCAGGATCGCCGCGAGATCGTCCGCGTGGATGTGGTTCGTGTAGACGTCGTCGGCCGGCTCGAGCGCCGGCGTGCCGCGCTCGAGCCGCGCGACCGGCAGGCGGTTCGCCGCGTAGATCCCGGGAATGCGCACGATGCGCGCGGACAGCACGCCGCGCACCGTCGCCGCACGCAGTTGCCGCTCGGCCGACACGCGCCGGAACGCGCGCGGATTCGCGGGGCGCAGCGGGTGCGTTTCGTCGATGCGCGCGCCGCCGCAGTCGCCGTATACGCCCGTCGTGCTCGCGTAGACGAGCCTCGGCGCGCGAAGGCCGTCGGGTACAATACGCGCTCCCCGAACGGGTGCGCCGGCCTGCCGTGCAGCGGTGCGCAGCGTTCGGAGCCGGCCGACCGCCGGTGCCGGCGGAGTCGATGGCCGACGCGCGGGCACGGACGTTGCGGCGATCAGCGCACGCGTGCGCCGGTCGTCGCGGCCGTCGGATGGCGGCGGGGCGAGATGCAGGATCGTGCGGGCGAGGCCCGCGAGGCGGCCGAGCGTCGCCCGGCGGTCGAGGTCGCCGACGATCGGCGTCGCACCGGCGGCGCGCAGTTCGTCGCGGCGGGCCGGGTGGCTCGTCAGCGCGAAGATCCGCAGGTTGCGGCGCGCGTCACGCCATTGCGCGACGCAGCGCATGCCGACGTCGCCGCAGCCGACGATCAGTGCGCGCGGCCGGCGCAGGATTCGTGTCGCGATCATGTTGGTTGCGAAATCAGTAGCGGCCGTTGCGCGACGCGCAACGGTCTTGCATTGTAGCTGCCGTGCGCGACATGCACGGTCCCCACATTTTGTTCTAGTTTGGTTCTATGGCATTCAACGTCACTCTCAAGCAAAGCGGCCGGCAATTCCAGGTCGAGTCGGACGAAACCGTGCTGGCGGCCGCGCTGCGCCAGAACGTCCATCTGCCGTACGGCTGCAAGAACGGCGCATGCGGCTCCTGCAAGGGCCAGATCGTGTCGGGCCAGATCGAACAGGGCCCGCACGCCGCGTCGGCACTGTCCAACGACGAACGCACGCGCGGCCTCGCGCTGCTGTGCTGCTCGAAGGCCCAGTGCGATCTCGAAATCGACGTGCGTGAAATCGCCGGCGTCGACGGCGTGCAGGTCAAGAAGCTGCCGTGCCGGATCGCCGCGCTCGAGCGCAAGGCCGACGACGTGATGGTCGTGAAGCTGCAGCTGCCCGCCAACGAGCGCCTGCAGTACCTCGCAGGCCAGTACGTCGAGTTCATCCTGAAGGACGGTTCGCGCCGCAGCTACTCGATGGCGAACGCGCCGCACGAGGAAGGCCCGATCGAGCTGCACATCCGCCACATGCCGGGCGGCAAGTTCACCGACCACGTGTTCGGCGCGATGAAGGAACGCGACATCCTGCGCTTCGAAGGCCCGCTCGGCACGTTCTTCCTGCGCGAGGATTCCGACAAGCCGATCGTGCTGCTCGCGTCGGGCACGGGCTTCGCGCCGATCAAGGCGATCATCGAGCACGTGAAGCACTCGGGCATCACGCGCCCGATGACGCTCTACTGGGGCGCCCGCCGCAAGAAGGACATCTACCTCGACGAACTCGCCGAGCAGTGGGCGCGCGAGATCCCGAACTTCAGGTACGTGCCGGTGCTCTCCGAGCCCGACGCCGGCGATCAATGGACGGGCCGCACGGGCTTCGTCCATCGCGCGGTGATCGAGGACCTGCCCGATCTGTCGGGCCACCAGGTGTATGCCTGCGGCGCGCCGGTGATGGTCGAATCCGCACAGCGCGACTTCACGCAGCACCATGCGCTGCCGGCCGACGAGTTCTACGCGGACTCGTTCACGAGCGCCGCCGATCTCGCGCATCCGGTCTGAGCGCCGGGCGCGCCCGCGTCCCCCGCTGCCGCCACCGTGTCACATCCGTGGCATCGCGGCGGTTTACAGTGGGGCGCGGGATGCCTTATGCTTGCGCACATGAACTGCTTCCTGTCCGCCCTTCGACGTCGCCGCTCGCCGCTCCGCCCGGATGCCGCAGGCTCGTCACGGACTCGCGCGTAACCCACACCGCTTCACCGGTTACGCACACGCTGTTCGAACCCACCAGCCACGGCCTTCCGTGGCTTTTTTATTGCCCGTTTCCCTTTCAACGTCCGCTGGAGTCTGCCGCCATGCCCCTGAACGATTTTCCGATCGACTCGCTGATGTACATCACGAACCGCCCCGACATCGTGTTTACGCACGGCAAGGGCTCGTGGCTCTACGATCACACGGGCAAGCGCTATCTGGACTTCATCCAGGGCTGGGCCGTCAACAGCCTCGGCCACTGCAACGACGGTATCGTCGAAGCACTGAAAACGCAGGCCGAAAAGCTGCTGAACCCGTCGCCGGCGTTCTACAACGAGCCGATGGCGAAGCTCGCGGGCCTGCTCACGCAGCACAGCGTGTTCGACAAGGTGTTCTTCACGAACAGCGGCGCAGAAGCGAACGAAGGCGCGATCAAGCTCGCGCGCAAGTGGGGCCGCAAGTTCAAGAACGGTGCGTACGAGATCATCACGTTCGACCACAGCTTCCACGGCCGCACGCTCGCGACGATGTCGGCCAGCGGCAAGCCGGGCTGGGACACGATCTACGCGCCGCAGGTGCCGGGTTTCCCGAAGGCCGAGCTGAACGACATCAACTCGGTCGAGAAGCTGATCACCGACAAGACCGTCGCCGTGATGCTCGAACCGATCCAGGGCGAAGGCGGCGTGATTCCGGCGACGCGCGAATTCATGCACGCGCTGCGCGCGCTGACGAAGCAGCACAACCTGCTGCTGATCGTCGATGAAGTGCAAAGCGGCTGCGGCCGCGCGGGCACGCTGTTCGCGTACGAACTCGCGGGTATCGAGCCGGACGTCATGACGCTCGCGAAGGGCATCGGCGGCGGCGCGCCGCTCGGTGCGCTGCTGTCGAAGGCCGACGTCGCGGTATTCGAGGCCGGCGACCAGGGCGGCACCTACAACGGCAACCCGCTGATGACGGCGGTCGGCTATTCGGTGATCTCGCAACTCGTCGCGCCGGGCTTCCTCGAAGGCGTGCGCGAACGCGGCGAATACCTGAAGCGCAAGCTGCTCGAGCTGTCGGAAGAGCGCGGCTTCGAAGGCGAACGCGGTGAAGGCCTGCTGCGCGCGCTGCTGCTCGGCAAGGACATCGGCCCGCAGATCGTCGAGAAGGCGCGCGACATGCAGCCCGACGGCCTGCTGCTGAACGCCGCGCGGCCGAACCTGCTGCGCTTCATGCCCGCGCTGAACGTGACGACCGAGGAAATCGACCAGATGATGGCGATGCTGCGGTCGATCCTCGACACGCTCTAAGGAGACCGCCGCGATGGATGCCGCCGCCGATGCTGTCGCGATCCGCCCGTTCGAACGCGCCGACACCGTTGCCGTGCTCGCGGTATGGCGCGACGCGTTCCCGCAATACGAAGACGCCGATGCGCCGCCGCATCGCGATCCGCTGCGATCGATCGAGCTGAAGCTCGCGACGCAGCCGGAACTGTTCTTCGTCGCGACCAGCGGTGCGCGCATCGTCGGCACGCTGATGGCGGGTTTCGACGGCCATCGCGGCTGGCTCTACTCGTTCGGCGTCGCGAACGACGCGCGCCGGCTCGGTGTCGGCCGCGCGCTGATCGCGCACGCGGAAACTGCGCTCGCCGCGCGCGGCTGCCTGAAGATCAACCTGCAGGTCCTGCCCGGCAACGACGACGCGTGCCGCTTCTATGCGGCACTCGGCTATCGCGTCGAGGAGCGCATCTCGTTCGGCAAGACGCTGCCGGCTGCCTAAGACAGCCGCCGGCAACAGCCCTTTTCAGCGCGAGCGCGTGATCGGCCCCGCGCCCGGCAGCGGATTGCCGAGCGCGTCGGTCGGCACGGCCTGCTGCTCGAACGCCGCGAAATACGCGGCCCATTGCGTGGCGCTCACGCGCACGATCAGCGCACCGTCCTGCCACACGTCGTTGTGGTCGTTGTGGTCGTCGCCCGCGCGATGCAGGTAGTTCGGGCCCGTCGAGCCCTGGTTCATGTGCGTGTCGTGAATGCCGTTGCCTTCCGTGTAGGTGCGGCCGAACACGACGACGTCGAGCCCCTGCGACTGCGCGGCGTTCACGAGCCGCAGCAGCGACGGGATCGGCTCCGGATTCTCGGTGCCGTCCATCACCGCGCTCGCGCGCCACGCGCCCGTCTCGTTCAGGATGTCGCTGCGCAGGTAGTCGAGCGCGGGCAGCGCCGTCTGCCCCGTGAGGTCGGTGTAGCCTTCGGCCGCGGCCGCGAGCGTCTCGGTGACGGGATGGTGGAAATCGTAGACCAGCTTGTAGTTCAACAAGTCGTCCGCATCGCTGGTGCCGACGTTGATCGCGACGTCCCAGTCGCCCGACGGCAGCGCCAGCGTCAGGTGGATGTGATACTGGATCTCGCTGCCATGCGGCGAGCCCTTCAGCTTTGCCACCGATGTCACCTTCGCCTTCACGAAACCGTAGTCCAGACTCATGCGTGCTCTCCGTGTTCGGATCGGCCGTCGATACTACGCGGCCCGTGTGTCGGTTTGCAGGCGGCCGGCATCGAACCACCTGCCGGCGGCCTGCGTTCCACCCTTCCCGCGCCGCATGCGCGGCGCGACAGTCGAATGGAGTCGCGTCCACGCGCACAGTTCGGCACGAATCGCACAACACGTAAAAAAAGGCTGTCACGGCATCCCGTGACAGCCTTTCGAAAGCCCTGGTGCGACGCGCGCGGCATGTGCCGCCGCGCGTCACCGGGCCCGCTCATCCACTCGCTTACTCGCCCAGATACGCGGCGCGCACCTTCGGATCGTCGAGCATCTGCTTCGCGTCGCCTTCCATCGTGACCGTGCCCGAATCCATCACGTAGCCACGGTCGGCGGCCTGCAGCGCGAGGCGCGCGTTCTGCTCGACCAGCAGCACCGTGATGCCCTCCTTCGAGATCTCGCGCACCACTTCGAAGATCTTCTCGACCATGATCGGCGACAGCCCCATCGACGGCTCGTCGAGCAGCAGCAGCTTCGGCTTCGAGAGGATCGCGCGCGACATCGCCAGCATCTGCTGCTCGCCGCCCGACAGCGTGCCCGCGAGCTGCGTGGCACGCTCCTTCAGGCGCGGGAAGAAGCCGAACATCCGCTCGACGTCCTTCTTGATCTGCTCGTTGTCGTTGCGCAGGTACGCGCCCATCTGCATGTTCTCGATGATCGACATCCGCGCGAAGATCCCGCGGCCTTCCGGCACCATCGCGAGCCCGCGCTTGAGCAGCTCGTGCGACGGGACGCCCTTGATCGACTTGCCGTCGTACTCGATGTCGCCCGCCGAATACGGCTTCAGGCCCGTGATCGCCTTCATCGTCGTGGTCTTGCCTGCACCGTTCGCGCCGATCAGCGTCACGAGCTCGCCCTGGCGGACTTCCATGTCAACGCCCTTGACGGCCTGGATGCCGCCGTAGTTGACCTGCAAGCCCTTGATTTTCAACATTGCCGCTGCCATCAGTGCACCCCTGCGCCGAGATATGCCTCAATCACCTTCGGATTCTTCTGCACGTCCTGCGGCAGACCCTCGGCGATCACCTTGCCGTAATCGAGCACCGTCATCCGGTTGCACAGCCCCATCACGAGCTTCACGTCGTGCTCGATCAGGAGAATCGTGCGGCCGTCCGAGCGGATCTTGTCGAGCAGGCGCGTGAGTTCGACCTTCTCGGTCGCGTTCATCCCGGCCGCCGGCTCGTCGAGCGCGAGCAGCTTCGGGTCGGTCGCCAGTGCGCGCGCGATCTCGAGACGGCGCTGGTGGCCGTACGACAGGTTGCGCGACGTGTAGTCCGCGTACTGCAGCACGCCCACGTATTCGAGCAGCTCGATCGCGCGTTCCTTGATCTCGCGCTCTTCCTGGCGCTCGGCCGGCGTCTGGAACACCGCGCCGAGCAGCCCGTGCTTGGTGCGCACGTGGCGGCCCACCATCACGTTCTCGAGCGCCGTCATCCCGCCGAACAGGCGGATGTTCTGGAACGTGCGCGCGATGCCGGCCTTGGCCACCTGGTGCACGGCCGTCGGCGTGTAGTTCGTGCCGTCCAGCTTGAAGTCGCCGGAGTCGGGCGTGTAGAGGCCCGTGATCACGTTGAAGAACGTCGTCTTGCCGGCGCCGTTCGGGCCGATCAGGCCGTAGATCTCGCCTTCCTTGATCTGCAGGCCGACGTCGGACAGTGCCTGCAGGCCGCCGAAGCGTTTGTTCACGCCCTGCACGGACAGTCGGATTTGCTTGTCGCTCATGTGGATATCCCCTGTGTCCGTTGGTTAAGCACGCACCGGCTTCTTGCTGTTGCGCTTCGCCAGTTTCGCGATCTTGTCCTCATGCTTCGGCGCGGGCCACAGGCCTTCCGAGCGGTACAGCATGATGACGACCATCGCGAGGCCGTACAGCGCCTGACGGATCACTTCCGTATCGACGATGTCGTGGCCGAACAGCGCGTGCTGCAACGGGCTCATCGTCGAGCGCAGGAATTCCGGGAAGATCGCGAGCAGCACCGCGCCGAGGATCACGCCCGGGATGTGGCCCATGCCGCCGAGCACCACGCACGCCAGCACGACGATCGATTCCCAGAACGTGAACGATTCCGGCGACACGAAGCCCTGGAACGAACCGAACATCGCACCCGACAGGCCGCCGAACGACGCGCCCATCGCGAATGCGAGCAGCTTCACGTTGCGGGTGTTGATGCCCATCGCCTTCGCCGCGATCTCGTCTTCGCGGATCGCCGCCCATGCGCGGCCGATACGCGAGTGCTGCAGGCGCGTACACACCCAGATCACCAGCAGCGAGCACAGCACGAACAGGTAGTAGTACATGTAGACCGACGGCAGCTGGATCCCGAACAGCGAGTGCGTCTGCGCGAGGCTGAAGTCGCCGATGTGCACCGGATCGATGCCCGTGATCCCCTTCGGGCCGTTGGTGATGTTCACCGGACGGTCGAGGTTGTTCATGAAGATCCGGACGATTTCACCGAAGCCGAGCGTCACGATCGCGAGGTAGTCGCCGCGCAGGCGCAGCGTCGGCGCGCCGAGCAGGATCCCGAAGGTCGCCGCCAGCGCCATCGCGATCGGCACGATGATCAGGAACGGGATGTGCAGGCCGTTCGGCGCGAGCGCCGCGATCCACTCGAACTGCGAGCTCAGGTGCGGCGAGCTCAGCAAGGCCGCCGTGTACGCGCCCACCGCGTAGAACGCGATGTAGCCGAGGTCGAGCAGGCCGGCGAAGCCGACCACCACGTTCAGGCCGAGCGCGAGCATCACGTACAGCATCGCGAAGTCGAGCACGCGGACCCAGTAGTTGCCGCCGGCCGAGCCGATGATGATCGGTGCGGCGATCACGAACACCGCGGTCAGGAGGCCGATGATGACGGTCTTGGCGGTGTTGCGCTCTTCGACGAGCGACGTCGAGGATTCGATCGGTTGAATGGATGTCATGTTGTTTGCTCCCTTCCGTTACGCGCGATCCGCGACCCGTTCGCCCAGCAGGCCCGACGGACGGAACACCAGCACGATGATCAGCACGATGAACGCGAACACGTCCTGGTAGTTGCTGCCGAACACGCCGCCCGTAAGGTTGCCGATGTAGCCGGCCCCGAGCTGCTCGATCAGGCCGAGCAGCACGCCGCCGACCATCGCACCGCCGAGGTTGCCGATCCCGCCGAGCACCGCGGCCGTGAACGCCTTCATGCCGGGGATGAAACCCATGTAGAAGTGCACGTTGCCGTATTCGGACGCGATCATCACGCCGGCCAGTGCCGCGAGTGCGGAGCCGATCATGAACGTCGCCGAAATCACGAAGTTCGGGTTCACGCCCATCAGGCTGGCCGTATTCGGGCTTTCGGCGATCGCGCGCATCGCGCGGCCGAGCTTGGTCTTGTGCACGAGCAGCAAGAGGCCTGCCATCACGATGAACGCGACGGCGATGATCACGATTTCAGTGACCGAGATCACGGCGCCGGGCGTCGTGTCGGTGGCCTTGATCACGTTGATCGGGTCGGTCGGCAGCAATTGCGGGAACGGCAGCGGGTTGCGCGACCAGATGATCATCGCAGCCGTCTGCAGCAGGATCGACACGCCGATCGCGGTGATCAGCGGGGCGAGGCGCGGTGCGCGGCGCAGCGGCCGGTATGCGACGCGTTCGATCGTGAAGCCGACGAACGCACAGACGACCGCGGCGATGCCCAGGCCGATCGTCAGCGTCGCAACGTTGCCGAGTCCGGGGAAATGGTTCTGCAGCACGGTGATGGCAGACAGGGCGACCATCGCGCCGATCATCAGCACGTCGCCGTGCGCGAAGTTGATGATGCCGAGAATGCCGTACACCATCGTGTAGCCCAACGCGATGATGGCGTAGACACTGCCGAGCACCAGCCCGTTGAGAACCTGCTGGACGAAAATATCCATTTAAAGCTCCTTGGCCCGTGCTGCCGGAGGACGTTGCGCCCCGCGGGTAAGCGAGGAATCGCGCCTTCTCGGCGACACTGCGGGTACTAGTCGATACCGGTAAGGGTGGATCGTCCCGGCGCGCGCCGCCCGGCCTGTACGGCCGGACCTGCCGCCGGAGCGGATACAAAAACGGCACCGCACTGTCCCGGTGCCGTCATGAGTCCCGTCGCTAAATCGTCACGACATCGAGGACGGTGTTCGTAGCCTCCTTGAAGTCGTGGAGCAGCATGCCGAGACGGCCTTCGTCCGGTTTCCCGGCATCCGTGCCTTGGCCCGTCCCGCGCGGCGCAAGCGCCGCACCCGGACGGATCGGATTCCGCGCCGCGCCGCCCGTCAGGGCATGGCGGAAGCCGCACCCGACATTCGTCAGGACTGCGTCGGAATCCATCGTACGAACCAGACCGCGCGCCATGACCCGACCGGTCGTGGCGGCACGCTGTTTCATCGAATTGAAATGAAGGGGGGCCGGTGACATCCGCGCGCTGCCTGCAGCGCCGCGACCGGCCGGCATCCGTCGATCGGCGCGCACGGTCACCGTCGCGCCACGATCGGCGGCTTGCTGCGACGCAACCGGCATGCCTGCTGCCGAGCCGTTCGCCAGGCCAAGCGCGTTGATTTCGTCAATCGTCAAACGTGCCCCGTATTCCTTGTCGTTGCCCAATTGCGCGATACGGCACGCCGGTGGCGCCGCACGACCGGTTCCGGCGACGCGCACGCCGCTGGCCGGCGGTGCCGCGAACACCGCAGCCTCCCTGCCCGCCCCGTCGTCGCTCTTTTTGCTGCATCCGGCAAGCATTGCAACCGGTGCGGCGACGGACTCGGCGTAAGCCAACTTCACATGCATTGAATGGTCTCCCGCGCCTTGCCAAAACCCGATTTCAAAGCCATTCCGGCTTGAAAACGGGCGCATTGTAACTCCATTTATAGGACGCCAATAATCCTGATTCGATGGGGTTTTCCTGCATTGCAACCAATTTTGAGAGACGGTTAGGAACGCTCGGAGCAACCGGGTTGCACCATGAGCGTGAATAATGGTTGCGATTACAATTTCGAGACACAAAAAAAAGCGCGCCGGGAGGCGCGCTTTTGGTGTTCCGCGGGTGCGATGCGGCAATCAGGCGGCGGGCGGCAGGTTCAACCCGCGCGGCAGCGGAAACGACACGTTTTCCTCGATGCCGTCGAGCGCGCGGACGTTGCGCACGCCGAGTTCGCGCAGCCGCGCGATCACGGCCTGGGCGAGCACTTCCGGCGCCGATGCGCCGGCCGTCACGCCGATGCGGCGCTTGCCGGCAACCCATGCCGGATCGATCTGGTCGGGTGCATCGACCATGTACGCGTCCACGCCGCGCTTCTCGGCCACTTCGCGCAGGCGGCTCGAATTCGAGCTGTTGGGACTCCCGACGACGATCACGACATCGCACTGCGGCGCCATGAACTTCACCGCGTCCTGGCGGTTCTGCGTCGCGTAGCAGATGTCCTGCTTCTTCGGCTCGCGGATCTTCGGGTACTTCGCCTTCAGCGCGCCGATGATCTCCGCCGCATCGTCGACGGACAGCGTCGTCTGCGTGACGAGCGCGATGCGCTCGGGATCGGCGAGCTCGAGCTTCTGCACGTCTTCCACGCTCTCGACGAGATGCATGCCGCGCTCGACCTGCCCCATCGTGCCTTCGACTTCCGGGTGGCCCTTGTGCCCGATCATGACGATGTCGACGCCGTCCTGGCGCATCTTCGCCACTTCGACGTGCACCTTCGTGACGAGCGGGCAGGTTGCGTCGTAAATGCGCAGCCCGCGCACGTCGGCCTCGTCGCGCACGGCCTTCGACACGCCGTGCGCACTGAAGATCACGGTGTTGCCGGCCGGCACTTCCTCGAGTTCCTCGACGAAGATCGCGCCTTTCTTCTTCAGATCCTCGACCACGTACTTGTTGTGGACGATCTCGTGGCGGACGTAGATCGGCGCACCGTGCATCGCGATTGCGCGCTCGACGATCTCGATTGCGCGGTCGACGCCCGCGCAGAAGCCGCGCGGCTGGGCCAGCAGGATTTCGGCATCGGCGGCGACGGTCTGCCCGGACAGCGTATCGGTGGTGCTCATGATTACAGGATTCCGATGATTTTCACTTCGAACGTGAGCGCCTGGCCCGCGAGCGGATGGTTGAAGTCGAACAGCGCCGAGGTCTCGCCGACTTCCTTCAGCACGCCCGCGTACCGGCCGCCGTCAGGCGCGTTGAACTCGATCAGCTCGCCCGGCGTGAAATCGTCGCCGACCATCCCGTTCTCGCGCAGCGTCGACAGCGTCACGCGCTGGAGCATGTCGGGATTACGGGGACCGAACCCTTGATCGGGGGCTAGCTGAAAAGTCGAGTGGTCGCCGACCCTGAGCCCGAGCAGAATCTGTTCAAGCGAGGGCGCCAGTTGCCCCGCGCCCAGCAGCAGCGTGGCCGGCTTGTCGGAGAAGGTGTTGACGATGTCGGCGCCGTCGGCCAGTGCCAGCCGGTAATGCAACGTGACGTGGGAACCGGGCTTCACTTCGGATAGATCGATGAGGCTCATGAATTACTCGTTCGGTCGGCGCCCGATACGGCCGAATGGCCCGGCGCAAAGCCAATATTGTAAGTCACCTGAGCGCGCAAGGCGGAAAGTGCGACGACGTCGCGCACACCGACCTGCCGCCAATGGAGTTTCGAGCATGACGCCACCCTGCCTCGCCCTGTCGCCGGTCGAATGCCGCGACACCACCGATGCGCCGGCCGATCCGCCGGCCCGCGTTCTCCCGATCCGCCCGCGCAAGCGCCGCACCGGCAACTGGCGGCCCGAGCGGCCGCGCGAGCGATTGCTGGAGCGCGGGCCGGCTGCGCTGACCGACGACGAACTGATCGCGCTGCTGCTCGGCACCGGCAAGCCCGGCCACGATGTATTCGTCACCGCCCGCGCGCTGGTCGAGCAGTTCAAGACGCTGCGCGGGCTGCTCGAAGCGAGCACCGACGATTTCGAGGTGCACCCCGGCATCGGCCCCGCACGCGCCGCGCGGCTGGCCGCGATCATCGAGATCGCCCGGCGCGTGCTGGACGAGAAGGCGCAGGTGCGGACGCCGATCGATTCGCCGCGGGCCGTCGAGGATTGCCTGCGGATGAGGATCGGCTCGCGTTCGCACGAAGTGTTCGTCGCGGTGTACCTCGACGCGCGCAACGGCCTGATCGACATGGAGGAAATCACGCGCGGCTCGCTCACGCGGATGGCCGTCTACCCGCGCGAGATCGTGCGCCGCGCGATGGTGCACAACGCCGCATCGCTGATCGTCGCGCACAACCATCCGTCGGGCGCCGTGCAGCCGAGCGCGGAGGACCGCCGCCTCACCCGCGTGCTGAAGGACGCACTCGAACTCGTCGACGTGCGGCTGCTCGACCACGTCGTCGTCGGCACCGATGACACTTTTTCGTTCGCACGTGCCGGTTGGCTGTAGACTGTGCGCCGGCAGCCCGCCCCGGGGCGCCGCAACGACGAAGCGAAATTAGGTTTGATTTTTCTGAACTTTTTCTGCTAGAATCGTCGTCTGTCTTTTTTCCAACCAGTTCTAGCCATCGAAGGGCCTTGTCTGTAAGGGCTACGGCGTTCTGAGTGCAGCCATGGATCACGTGGCGGTGCGATGGAACCTTCACCGGCGATCGAACCCCGAATTTAGCGTATTAGGAGTGCTCTCATGGCACGCGTATGCCAAGTAACTGGGAAAGCGCCGATGAGCGGCAACAACGTTTCCCACGCCAACAACAAGACGAAGCGCCGCTTCCTGCCGAACCTGCAAAACCGCCGGTTCTGGGTAGAGAGCGAAAACCGCTGGGTGCGCCTGCGCGTTTCGAACGCGGGCCTGCGCCTGATCGACAAGAACGGCATCGATTCCGTGCTCGCTGACCTGCGCGCACGCGGCGAAGCCTAAGCCCAAGGAGCACAATCATGGCAAAAGGCGCACGCGACAAGATCAAGCTCGAGTCCACCGCTGGTACGGGTCATTTCTACACGACCACGAAGAACAAGCGCAACATGCCGGAAAAGATGGCGATCAAGAAGTTCGATCCCGTCGTCCGCAAGCATGTGGAATACAAAGAAACCAAGATCAAGTAATCTCCGGTTTCTGCCAGCCTGACGGCGACCAAAAAGCCCCGCTCCTGCGGGGCTTTTTGTTTTGCGCGCACGCTCGGGCCCGACGCGGTATGCTCTCCCCTTTCCGCGGCCACGGCCGCCGGAACGCACAAGATCAAAAGCGTAACGATGGAGATGCAGCATGAAATTCGACGTGGCGATCGTCGGCAGCGGCCTGGCAGGGCTGTCGGTCGCACTCAACCTGGCCAGCACGCGACGTGTCGCGCTGATCGCGAAACGTTCGATGATGGAAGGCGCAAGCGATAACGCGCAAGGCGGTATCGCGGCCGTCCTCGACTCGGCGGACAGTATCGAGAACCATGTCGACGACACGCTGGTCGCCGGTGGCGGACTGTGCGACGAAGGCGCGACGCGCTACATCGTCGAGCACGGCCGCGAAGCGATCGAATGGCTGATCTCGCAAGGCGTGCCGTTCACGAAGGACGACGCGGCCGAATTCGGCTTCCACCTGACGCGCGAAGGCGGCCACAGCCACCGCCGGATCATCCACGCGGCCGACGCGACCGGCCATGCGGTGCTGGCGACGCTGTCCGAGCGCGCACGCCAGCATCCGAACATCACGTTCTTCGAAAACCACCACGCGATCGACCTGATCACGTCGGACCGGCTCGGCCTGCCCGGCCGCCGCTGTCACGGCCTGTATGCGCTCGACGTCGACAACGACCGCACGATCACGATCGAGGCGCCGCACACCGTGCTCGCCACGGGCGGCGCCGGCAAGGTCTACCTGTACACGACGAATCCCGACACCGCGACCGGCGACGGCATCGCGATGGCGTGGCGCGCGGGCTGCCGCGTATCGAACATGGAATTCATCCAGTTCCACCCGACCTGCCTGTTCCATCCGTATGCAAAATCGTTCCTGATTTCGGAGGCCGTGCGCGGCGAAGGCGGCCTGCTGAAGCTGCCCGACGGCACGCGCTTCATGCCCGCGCACGACCCGCGCGCCGAGCTCGCGCCGCGTGACATCGTCGCGCGCGCGATCGATTTCGAGATCAAGAAGCGCGGGATCGACTGCGTGTATCTCGACATCAGCCATCAGCCTGAAGCGTTCCTGCGCGAACACTTCCCGACGATCCACGCGCGCTGCCTCGAATTCGGCATCGACATCGCGAAGGAGCCGATTCCCGTCGTGCCGGCCGCGCACTACACGTGCGGCGGTGTCGTCACCGATCTCGCCGGGCGCACCGATCTCGCGGGCCTGTATGCGGTCGGCGAAACGTCGTACACCGGGCTGCACGGCGCGAACCGGCTCGCGAGCAACTCGCTGCTCGAATGCCTGGTGATCGGCCGCGCGGCCGCCGAAGCGATCGAGGCAGCCGGCTTCGACGCCGAAACGCCGGCCACGCTGCCCGCCTGGGACGAAAGCCGCGTGTCGGATGCCGACGAGGAAGTCGTCGTCGCGCACAACTGGGACGAACTGCGCCGCCTGATGTGGAACTACGTCGGCATCGTGCGCACCGACAAGCGCCTCGAACGCGCCAAGCATCGGCTGTCGCTTCTGCGCGACGAAATCCACGAGTACTACGCGAATTTCCGCGTGACGCGCGACCTGCTGGAACTGCGCAACCTCGTCGATGTAGCGACGCTGATCGTGAAGAGTGCGCACTCGCGCCGCGAAAGCCGCGGGCTGCACTACAGCCGCGACTGGCCGCACTCGCTGCCGAAGGCGTTGCCGAGCGTGCTCACGCCGCGCGCGCGTCGCTGAGCGCACGCCCCTCCCGGCTACGACCGGGAGCGCACAAGAAAAAAGCCGCCGGCGTTTGCGCGCCAGCGGCTTTTTTGTCTGTCCGGACGAGGTTCGGTCAGTCGACGATCCGCATCGAATAGTCGGTCGCGCGCACGTCCTTCGTCAGCGCGCCGATCGAGATGCGATCGACGCCCGTTTCCGCGAACGCGCGCACCGTGTCGAAATTGACGCCGCCCGATACTTCGAGCACGGCCCTGCCATTCGCCACGCGCACCGCTTCACGCATCATGTCGAGCGTGAAGTTGTCGAGCAGCACCGACTGCGCGCGATGCGCGAGCGCCGTGTCGAGCTGCGCGAGCGTCTCGACCTCGACCTGCACGGGCACGCCCGATTCCAGCGCGAATGCCGCGTCGAGCGCCTCGCCGACACCGCCCGCTGCCGCGATGTGGTTTTCCTTGATCAGGATGCCGTCGTACAGCGCGAGACGCTGGTTCTCGCCACCGCCGACACGCACCGCATACTTCTGCGCGAGCCGCAGGCCCGGCAGCGTCTTGCGCGTATCGAGGATCTTCGTGCGCGTGCCTTCGACACGATCGACGTAGCGGCGCGTCGCGGTCGCGACGCCCGACAGCAGTTGCAGGAAGTTCAGCCCGTTGCGCTCGGCCGTCAGCAGCGCGCGCGCCGGCCCGTCGAGTTCGCACACGGTCGAATCGGGCGTCATGCGGTCGCCTTCGCGATAGCACCATTGCACGGTGATCGACGGATCGATCCGGGCGATCACGGCCTCGAACCACGGCACGCCGCACAGCACGGCTTCTTCACGCACGATGATGCGCGCGCGGCGGCGCCCGCCGGCCGGCACGAGCCGCCCGGTCTGGTCGCCGGTGCCGACGTCTTCGGCAATCGCGTCGGCCACGTTGCGCGCGATCGCGTCGTCGAATGCCGCGCCGTATTGCTCGCGAACGATGTCGAACAGCGGGGATACAGCCTCGCTCATGCAGCCCCCACGTTCGCAAACAGTTGCTGGTCGCGCTGCAGATCGCCGCTCGCCTGCACGCGCTTCTTGTGCGCGGCCGCGAATTCGAGCATCCGGTCGATCGGCAAACGTGCACGCTCGCCGATCGCGGGATCGACGAAGATTTCGTTGTGACCGCGCTCGAGCACGTCGGCGAGGTTCGCGAGGCCGTTCATCGCCATCCACGGGCAGTGCGCGCAGCTCTTGCAGGTCGCGCTGTTGCCGGCCGTCGGCGCGGCGATGAAGGTCTTGCCGGGCGCGGCGAGCTGCATCTTGTGCAGGATGCCGAGATCGGTCGCGACGATGAAGTGCGTCGCGTCGAACTTGACGGCCGCGTCGATCAGCTGCGTGGTCGAGCCGACGACATCGGCCTGTGCGACGACGTTCTCCGGCGACTCCGGATGGACGAGCACCTTCGCGTCCGGATATTCAGCGCGCAGCAGGTCGAGCTCGATGCCCTTGAACTCGTCGTGGACGAGGCACGAGCCTTGCCACAACAGCATGTCCGCGCCGGTTTTCTTCTGGATATAGCTGCCGAGATGGCGGTCCGGCGCCCAGATGATCTTCTCGCCGCGCGCGTGCAGGTCGGCCACGATCTCGAGGCCGATCGACGACGTGACCATCCAGTCCGCGCGTGCCTTCACGGCCGCGCTGGTGTTCGCGTAGACGACGACGGTGCGGTCCGGGTGGGCATCGCAGAACGCCGAGAACTCGTCGACGGGGCAGCCGAGGTCGAGCGAACAGGTCGCGTCGAGATCGGGCATCAGGATCCGCTTGTTCGGGCTCAGGATCTTCGCGGTTTCGCCCATGAAGCGCACGCCGGCGACGACCAGCGTCTGCGCGTCGTGATCGCGGCCGAAGCGGGCCATTTCGAGTGAGTCGGCCACGCAGCCGCCCGTTTCGTCGGCCAGTTCCTGCAGTTCGGCATCCACGTAGTAGTGGGCGACCAGCACGGCCTTTTCACGAACGAGCAGCGCCTTGATGCGCGCCTTCAGTGCAGCGCGCTCTTCGGCGGACGGCGCGTCGGGCACCCTGGCCCACGCCTGCCCCACGCCGCACACGGTCCCTGCTGCGACGGGCCGGTCGTACTCGACGGGTTTGATCGTCGATTGCATCTCCATATCTCCTGTCGATCAGAGTTGGCGCTTCAGCGCCTACTTTGATCCCATGCTTCGCGGTCGATCAGCGTTAGCGCTTTAGCGCTTACTCTGATCCCATCCTCTGGTCATACGAATTCCGGCCCTGCCGACGCCCTTCAAAAACCGGCGGCCCAAATGAAAAAACCCCGCCAACGCGGGGTTTGTGACGTCCTGAGATTCTAATCGATTTCGAATCAGGCGTAGCGGCGCAGGCGCGTCGCGAATTCCTGCAGCGACTTGATGCCGCTTTGTTCCGCGCGATGGCACCAATCCTGCAATTGCGCGAGAAGCTGTTCGCGCGATGCGGTCGAACGATCCCAGATCGCGGCCAGATCCTGGCGCAGCTGGAAGTACGTATGCAGCTTCTGGCTGTTCGCGAAGATTTCCGGCAGCAGCTTCTTCTGCGGCTCGTCGAGGCCGTCGGCGTCCTTGTGGAACCACTTGCGCGCGCCGCGCATCAGCTGGTACTTCTCGCTCGAGCCGAGCTCCTTCAGGTGCGCGAGTTCCTGCGCGTATGCACGCTTCACGGCCTTGCCGTAACGCGCCATCACTTCGTAGCGGTTCGACAGCACGGCCTGCAGCGTTTCCTGGTCGAGCACCGTCTTCGGCTTGTTCAGGCGCGGCGTCGGCGCAACCTTCTTCACCTTCGCGAGACCGAACGCCGACATGATGCGGATGTACATCCAGCCGATGTCGAACTCGTACCACTTGTTCGACAGCTTCGCCGACGTCGCGAACGTGTGGTGGTTGTTGTGCAGTTCTTCACCGCCGATCACGATGCCCCACGGGAACAGGTTCGTGCTCGCGTCGGCCGAGTTGAAGTTGCGATAGCCCCAGAAGTGACCGAAGCCGTTGACGACGCCAGCCGCCCAGAACGGGATCCAGACCATCTGCACGGCCCACACGGTGAGGCCGAGCACGCCGAACAGCGCGACGTCGATCACCATCATCATGCTGATGCCGAGAATCGGGTACTTCGAATAGAGATTGCGCTCGAGCCAGTCGTTCGGCGTGCCGTGGCCGAACTTGCGCATCGTCTCTTCGTTCTTCGCTTCCGCGCGATACAGTTCCGCGCCCTCGAGGAACACCTTCCAGATGCCGCGCGTCTGCGGGCTGTGCGGATCTTCCTCGGTCTCGCACTTCGCATGGTGCTTGCGGTGAATCGCGGCCCACTGACCCGTCAGCATGCCGGTCGTCATCCACAGCCACAGGCGGAAGAAGTGGCTCGCGATCGGATGCAGTTCCAGCGCACGGTGCGCCTGGCAGCGATGCAGATAGACCGTCACGCCGATGATCGTGACGTGCGTGACGGCGAGCGCGAACAGCGCGACCTGCCACCACGAAAAATGCAGGAGCCCGTGGGAAAGAAAATCGAGCAGGGAATTCAACAAGGCAGTTACCTGTGATGAGAGCGACGCCGGCTCGCGCAGGCGTCAGAAAAATGAAAGCATACCGCGTATAGACTTGAATTTTACTTCAACCGTTCCAAGTCTTTGTAAAAAATGAATATTTTCTTGCCCTGGCGCAACCGGAGCAGTCCACGGGCGGACTCGGAAAGGCCCGCGATCCGGTTCCGGTCGCGGGGTCAAACCATTTGACGGCCGGCGCGCGCTACGCAGCCGGTGCACGCCCGTCCGCCGCGCCGTTCGCGGCCGCCGGATCGAGCGCGGCCGCCCCACCCGCGGCGGGAAAACCGTCCGGCAACCCGACCACACGCACTTCGCGCTGCGGGAACGGAATCGAGATCCCGTGCTCGCTGAACAGCCGCCAGATGTTGCGGTTCACGGTCGAACGCACGCCCGACGTGCCTTTCGCGGAATCCTCGATCCAGAAGCCGAGCTCCAGGTCGATCCCGTCCGCGCCGAAACTCACCAGGTACGGCGTCGGCGCGGGCTCCGCCAGCACGCGCGGTACGCCCTTCGCCGCGTCGGCGAGCAGCGCGAGCGCGTGCTCGACGTCGCTCGTGTACGCGACCTGCACCGCGACCTTCGCATAGCCGCGCGTCAGGTACGACGACTGGTTCTGCACGACGTCGGTGATCAGCTTCTCGTTCGGGATCAGCGTCTCGTTGCCGTCGAGCCCGCGCACGACCGTGTAGCGCGTGCGGATCTGCGTGACGACGCCCTGCAGCCCGCCGACGCTGATCGCGTCGCCGAGCCGCAGCGAGCGGTCGAGCAGGATGATGAAGCCCGACACGTAGTTGCTCGCGATCTTCTGCAGCCCGAAACCGAGACCGACGCCCACCGCGCCGCCGAACACGCCGAGCACCGTCACGTCGATGCCGACCAGCGACAGCCCGATCAGGATCGCCGCGAACACGAGCAGCGCGCGGCCGACCCGCGACAGCACGACCTTCAGGTTCGCGTCCAGCGTGCTCGCGCGCGTGAGGCGATCCTCGAGCACCGAGCCGAGCCACATCGCGACCATCAGCGTCACGCACACCCACAACGCGCCCGAGATCACCGACAGCAGCGTGAGGTGCGCATTGGCGACGCGGAACTGCACGCTGTCGAGCCAGCCGAGCACGTCGCGCTGGATGCCGAGCACGGTCAGCACCATCGCGGCCCACACGACGGTCGACACGACTTTCTCGACGATCGACAGCCACGCATGCGTGTGGCCGTCGCGCGCAAACACGCGCCGCGCGAAGAAGAACAGCACGTAGATCAACCCGATGCCGAACAGCGGCACGAGCGCGAGCGACAGCAGCGACGTCGACATGAACGGGTCGAACGCGAGTTGCGCGGCGCCGACGAACACGCTGCCGAACAACGGGAACAACGCGCGCTTCAGGCTGTGCGCGCCCGCGCCGGGCGCGCGCCCGGCCGCCCGGCGGCGTGCATCGATGCGGCCGTGCACGAAGCGCGCGACCACCCATGCGAAACACAGCGCGCCGACGAGGATCGCGGCCTGCCAGATCATCACCGGCTGGTGGAAGTCACGAATGACCGACGCCAGCCGGTGCGACAGCAGGCGGCTCTGCAGATTGTCCATCGTCCGTCCGGGCCGTCGTTACTGCGCGGCGCGCCGTTCGAGCACCGCGGCGAAGAAGCCGTCGGTCGCGTGACGATGCGGCCACAGCGACAGGTAGTCGCCCATCTCGAGCTCGATGCGCTGGTCGGCCAGGACCTTCTGCGCCGGCACCAGCACGAACTCGGGATGATCGGCCAGGAACTGTTCGACGATGCGTTCGTTCTCGGCGTCGAGCACGCTGCAGGTCGCGTAGACGAGCCGGCCGCCCTTCTTCACGAGACGCGCGGCGCTCGCGAGGATCGACGCCTGCTTCGGCGTCAGCTCGTCGATCGCCATACGCGTCTGGCGCCACTTCAGGTCGGGGTTGCGGCGCAGCGTGCCGAGGCCGCTGCACGGCGCGTCGACCAGCACGCGGTCGATCTTGCCGGCGAGCCGCTTGATCTTCGCATCGTGTTCGCTGTCGATCAGCACCGGATTCACGTTCGACAGCCCGCTGCGCGCGAGGCGCGGCTTCAGCTTCGCGAGGCGCTTCTCCGACACGTCGAACGCATAGAGGCGCCCGGTCGAGCGCATCATCGCGCCCAGCGCGAGCGTCTTGCCGCCCGCGCCCGCACAGAAGTCGACGATCATCTCGCCGCGGCGCGGCGCAACGAGCGAGCACAGCAGCTGGCTGCCCTCGTCCTGCACCTCGATCTGGCCTTCCTCGAACAGCTTCAGGCGCGTCAGCGCCGGCTTGCCGACGACACGCACGCCGAACGGCGCGAACGGCATCGCGCCCGCATCGATGCCGTTCGCACGCAGCGCGTCGATCACCTGGTCGCGGGTCGCCTTCTGCGCGTTGGCGCGCAGGTCGAGCGGCGCCGGGTAGTTCAGCGCCGCGGCGAGCTGTGCGAGCTCATCGGCGTCGAAACGGGCCGACAGCGCCTGGTGGATCCAGTCGGGCAGGTTCGTGCGCACGCGCACGGGCAGGCTGGCCGGATCGATCTTCGACACGTGTTCGAGCCACGCGGACTCGGCGTCGGACAGGAACGGCCTCAGCGCGTTGCGGCCGGCCGTCTGCATCAGGCCGAGCAGCGTGAGGCGCCGTGCCGGCGTGCCCGTCCCGCTTTCGGCAAGGTGCGAAAACTCCATTTTCCGGCGCAGCACCGCGAACACGGCTTCGGCGATCACGCCGCGCTCCGCATGCCCGAGCTTCGGGTGCGCGCGGAAGAACCGGCTCGTCGTCGCGTCGGCGGGGCCGGCGAATTTCAGCACCTCGGCCAGCAAAGTCTCGGTCTGGCCAATCAGGAATCCGTGCAGCTTCATACGCCCTCACTCGTTTCGGTATGCGGTTGATCCGCGAAAATCCAGCGCGCCTCTTCCGGCGCGACCACTGCACGGCCGTTCTCGAGGTGCAGGCGCCCCTCGACGAACCAGCGCACCGCGCGCGGATACAGCACATGCTCGACGGTCAGCACGCGCTGCGCGAGCGCGGCCGCGTCGTCGCCCGCGCGCACGGGCACCGCGCCCTGCGCGACGATCGCGCCGCTGTCGAGCTCGGGAATGACGAAATGCACGCTCGCGCCATGCAGCGCGACGCCCGCGTCGAGCGCCTGCTGATGCGTGTGGATGCCCTTGAAGCTCGGCAGCAGCGACGGATGGATGTTCAGCAGCCGGCCTTCGTATCGTCTGACGAATGCGGGCGTGAGGATGCGCATGAAGCCGGCGAGCACGACGAGATCGGGGGCGAAACGGTCGATCTCGGCGGCGAGCGCCGCGTCGAAGCTGTCGCGGCCGTCGAACGACCGGTGGTCGACCACCGCCGTCGCCACCCCGTGCGACGCGGCAAAAGCCAGCCCGGCCGCATCGGGCCGGTTGGCGATCACGGCGGCAATCTCGGCCGGCCAGCGTTCCTGCGCGCACGCGCGGACGATGGCCTCCATGTTGCTGCCGCGACCGGAAATCAGGATCACGAGTTTTTTCATCCGCGAATTTTACCATTCGCCCCCGCGTTTCCCGCCTTCTCGGCCGCCGACCCGTCCGAACGTTTATAATCTTCTGCTTTGCGGCATCCCACCGCCCATTCCCCGACGCTGCATCCGCTATCGTGAAAGTCTTCCGCGGCCTGCCCAACGCCGAGAGCCGCGCCCCGTGCGCGCTGACGATCGGCAACTTCGACGGTGTCCATCGCGGCCACCAGGCCCTGCTCGCGCGCGTGCGCGCGGCAGCGGACGCGCGCGGCCTGCCCGTGTGCGTGATGACGTTCGAGCCGCACCCGCGCGAATTCTTCAACCCGGCCGGCGCGCCGCCGCGCATCGCGATGCTGCGCGACAAGCTCGAGGCGCTGCGCGATCACGGTGTCGACCGCGTCGTCGTCGAGCACTTCAACCATACGTTCGCGAGCCAGTCGCCGCAGGCGTTCGTCGAGCGCACGCTGGTGAACGGGCTGCACACGCGCTGGATGATGGTCGGCGACGACTTCTGCTACGGCGCGAAGCGCGCGGGCACGTTCGACACGCTGAAGGCGGCCGGCGAGCAGCACGGTTTCGAAGTCGAGCAGATGGGCACGGTGGCCGGCAGCGACGGCACGCGCATCTCCAGCTCGGGCGTGCGCGCCGCGCTCGCGGCCGGCGATCTCGATGCAGCCGCGCAGGCGCTCGGCCATGGCTATGCGATCAGCGGCCACGTCGCGCACGGGCTGAAGCTCGGCCGCGACCTCGGCTTCCCGACGCTGAACCTGCCGATCGCGCACAAGCGGCCGGCGCTCATGGGCATCTTCGTCGTGCAGGTGCACGGTCTCGGCCCCGAGCCGCTGCCGGGCGTCGCGAGCCTCGGCCTGCGCCCGACCGTCGACGATTCGGGCCGCGTGCTGCTCGAAGTCCACCTGCTCGACTGGCATGGCGACGCGTACGGCAAGCTCATCCGCGTCGAATTCCTGAAGAAGCTGCGCGACGAGGCGAAATTCGACGATCTCGAGGCGCTGTCGCGCGCGATCGCGCTGGACGTCGCGAATGCGCGCGCGTACTTCATCGAGCGCGACCGTGCGCCGGGCAGCCGCGCCACGGGCTTCGCGACGTCGGCCACCGACCGAATTAGCTGATCCGGACGGCGGCGCCTGGCGCCGCATCCTCGCGCCGCCCACTCGCGCGCATCCCCGATTCACGACGCCCGAGCGTCTCCCGATTTAGATAGCGATCCCATCATGAGCAACAAGAAAGCCGATTCGAAACCGCAGGCCAAGTATCCGGTCAACCTGCTCGACACGCCGTTCCCGATGCGCGGCGACCTGCCCAAGCGCGAGCCGCAGTGGGTCAAGGAATGGGAAGAGCGCGGCCTCTACGAGAAGATCCGCGCGGCCAGCAAGGGCCGGCCGAAGTTCATCCTGCACGACGGCCCGCCGTATGCGAACGGCGACATCCACCTCGGCCACGCGGTCAACAAGATCCTGAAGGACATCGTCGTCAAGTCGCGCAACATGGCCGGCTTCGACGCGCCGTACGTGCCGGGCTGGGATTGCCACGGGATGCCGATCGAGATCCAGATCGAGAAGCAGTTCGGCAAGTCGCTGCCGGCGGCCGAAGTGATGAGCAAGGCGCGTGCGTACGCGACCGAGCAGATCGAGAAGCAGAAAGTCGGCTTCAAGCGCCTCGGCGTGCTCGGCGACTGGGGCAACCCGTACAAGACGATGAACTTCGTGAACGAGGCGGAAGAAATTCGCGCGCTCGGCAAGATCATCGAGAAGGGCTACGTGTACCGCGGGCTGAAGCCGGTGAACTGGTGCTTCGACTGCGGCTCGGCGCTCGCCGAAGCGGAAGTCGAGTACAAGGACCGCACCGATCCGACGATCGACGTGATGTTCGCGTTCGCGGAACCGGAAAAGACCGCGCAGGCGTTCGGCCTGCCGGCGCTGCCGCGTGCCGAGGGCGGCATCGTGATCTGGACCACCACGCCGTGGACGATCCCCGCCAACCAGGCGCTGAACCTCCATCCGGAAATCGTCTACGCGCTGGTCGACACCGAGCGCGGGCTGCTGATCATCGCGGAAGAGCGCGTCGAAGCCTGCATGACCGACTTCAAGCTGACGGGCCGCGTCGTCGCGACCGCGCCGGGCGTGAAGCTCGCGAACCTGCGCTTCCACCACCCGCTCGCGTCGGCCCACCCCGGCTACAAGCGTACGGCGCCCGTCTACCTCGGCGACTACGTGACGACCGACACGGGTACCGGCGTCGTGCACTCGTCGCCCGCCTACGGTATCGAGGACTTCATGTCGTGCAAGGCGCACGGGATGACCGACTCGGACTTCATCAACCCGGTGATGGGCGACGGCCGCTACATCGAATCGCTGCCGCTGTTCGGCGGCCTGTCGATCTGGGACGCGAACCCGAAGATCGTCGAAGCACTGAACGCGGCCGGCTCGCTGCTGCGCAGCGAGAAGTACACGCACAGCTACATGCACTGCTGGCGCCACAAGACGCCGATCATCTACCGCGCGACGTCGCAGTGGTTCGCCGGCATGGATGTCACGCCGAACGACGGCGGCAAGACGCTGCGCGAAACGGCACTCGAAGGCGTCGACGCAACCGCGTTCTACCCGTCGTGGGGCAAGCAGCGCCTGTTCAGCATGATCGCGAACCGTCCCGACTGGACGCTGTCGCGCCAGCGCCAGTGGGGCGTGCCGATGGCGTTCTTCGTGCACAAGGAAACCGGCGAGCTGCACCCGCGCACGCTGGAGCTGCTCGAGGAAGTCGCGAAGCGCGTCGAGCAGTCGGGCATCGAGGCATGGCAGTCGCTCGACCCGCGCGAGCTGATCGGCGACGACGCGAACCTGTACGAAAAGAACCGCGACACGCTCGACGTGTGGTTCGACTCGGGCACGACGCACTGGCACGTGCTGCGCGGCTCGCACAAGGATCAGCTGCAATTCCCGGCCGACCTGTACCTCGAAGGCTCGGACCAGCATCGCGGCTGGTTCCACTCGTCGCTGCTGACCGCGTCGATGATCGACGGCCGCGCGCCGTACAAGGGCCTGCTCACGCACGGCTTCACGGTCGACGGCGAAGGCCGCAAGATGAGCAAGTCGCTCGGCAACGGCATCGACCCGCATGAAGTCGCGAACCGCCTCGGCGCGGAAATCATCCGCCTGTGGATCGCGTCGACCGACTACTCGGGCGAGCTCGCGATCTCCGAGGAGATCCTGAAGCGCGTGACCGAAGGCTATCGCCGCATCCGCAACACGCTGCGCTTCCTGCTCGCGAACCTGTCGGACTTCGACTTCGCGCAGCACGCGGTGCCGGCTGAAGAATGGCTCGAGATCGACCGCTACGCGGTCGCGTTCTCGCAGCAGCTGCAGACGGAGCTGCTCGGCCACTACGAGAAGTACGAATTCCACCCGGTCGTCGCGAAGCTGCAGACGTACTGCTCGGAAGATCTCGGCGGCTTCTACCTCGACGTGCTGAAGGACCGCCTGTACACGAGCGCGGCCGATTCGCGCGCGCGCCGTTCCGCGCAAACGGCGCTGTACCACCTGACGCACGGCCTGCTGCGCGTGCTCGCGCCGTTCCTGTCGTTCACGGCGGAAGAAGCGTGGAAGGTGTTCCAGCCGGCCAGCGACACGATCTTCACGGAAACCTACTACGCGTATCCGGAAGTCGCCGGCTCGACCGCGCTGATCGAGAAGTGGGCGCTGCTGCGCGAGGTGCGCGGCAACGTGACGAAGGCACTCGAGGAAGCACGCACCGCGAACCGCATCGGTTCGTCGCTGCAGGCCGAAGTCACCGTGCACGCGAGCGGCGCGCGTTACAACGCGCTCACGAGCCTCGGCGACGACCTGAAGTTCGTGCTGATCACGTCGGCCGCGACGGTCGTCAAGGTCGACGACGAAGCACAGGAAAGCGTCGACGTGGCCGCCTCGAAGTACCAGAAGTGCGAACGCTGCTGGCACTACCGCGAAGATGTCGGCGCGCACGCCGATCATCCGACGCTGTGCGGCCGCTGCTTCTCCAACCTGTTCGAAAACGGCGAAATCCGGAGCGCTGCTTAACTATGGCGAAAACCCTGTCGAAACCGGCCAGCGGCGCGCTTGCGCCCTGGCTCGGCATTTCGCTGATCGTGATCCTGTTCGACCAGCTGTCGAAAATCGCGATCCTGAAGACGTTCGCGTACGGCGCGCAGCACGAGCTGACGTCGTTCTTCAACCTCGTGCTGGTGTACAACCGCGGCGCCGCGTTCGGCTTCCTGTCGACCGCCGGCGGCTGGCAGCGCTGGGCGTTCACCGCGCTCGGCATCGCCGCCACGCTCGTGATCTGCTTCCTGCTGAAGCGCCACGGCCAGCAGCGGCTGTTCAGCCTGTCGCTCGCGATGATCCTCGGCGGCGCGCTCGGCAACGTGATCGACCGGCTCGTCTACGGCCACGTGATCGACTTCCTCGATTTCCACCTCGGCGCCTGGCACTTCCCGGCGTTCAACCTCGCCGATTCCGCGATCACGGTCGGTGCGGTGCTGCTGATCTACGACGAACTGCGTCGCGTGCGCGGCTCGCGCTAAGCGCGCATACTCGGCGTCGACGGCCGGCTTCGCGCCGGCCGTTCCGTTTGACCCTTGGAGGCCTGAGTTGGCACACGCAGAACTCGCAGGAAAACACCTCGTTCTCGGCCTGACGGGCGGCATCGCCTGCTACAAGATCGCCGAGCTCACGCGGCTGCTCGTGAAGGCCGGCGCGACCGTGCAGGTCGCGATGACCGAAGCGGCCACGCAGTTCATCACGCCTGTCACGATGCAGGCGCTGTCGGGCCGGCCGGTCTATACGAGCCAGTGGGACGCACGCGTCGACAACAACATGGCGCACATCGACCTGTCGCGCGAAGCCGACGCGATCGTGATCGCGCCCGCGTCGACGGACTTCCTCGCGAAGCTCGCGCACGGGTTCGCGGACGATCTGCTGTCGACGCTGTGCGTCGCACGCGACTGCCCGCTGCTCGTCGTCCCCGCCATGAACCGCCAGATGTGGCAGAACCCGGCCACGCAGCGCAACGCCGCGCAACTGCGCGCAGATGGTGTATCCGTGCTCGGCCCGGATTCGGGCGCGCAGGCGTGCGGCGAAGTCGGCGACGGCCGCATGCTCGAGCCCGAGGCGATCTATGAAGCGATCGTCGCGCACTTCGCGCCGAAGGTGCTCGCGCACCGGCGCGTACTGATCACGGCCGGGCCGACGTTCGAACCGCTCGACCCCGTGCGCGGCCTCACGAACCGCTCGAGCGGCAAGATGGGCTTCGCGCTCGCACGCGCCGCGCAACAGGCCGGCGCCGACGTGCATCTCGTCGCGGGGCCGGTCGCGCTCGACACGCCGTGGGGCGTGTACCGCCAGGACGTGCAGACCGCGCAGCAGATGTACGACGCGGTGATGCATGCGGTCAACGATGCCGACATCTTCATCGCGGTGGCCGCGGTCGCCGACTGGCGGGTCGACCAGCCGGCCGAGCACAAGATGAAGAAGACGGCCGACCGCAAGATGCCGGCGCTCGCGTTCGTCGAGAACCCGGACATCCTCGCATCGGTCGCGGCGCTGCCCGATCCGCCGTTCTGCGTCGGCTTCGCGGCCGAAAGCGGCGACCTCGACGTGCACGGCGACGAGAAGCGCAAGCGCAAGAACGTGCCGCTGCTCGTCGGCAACCTCGGCCCGCTGACGTTCGGCCGCGACGACAACGAAGTCGTGCTGTTCGAAGCGGCCGGCCTCACGCGCCTGCCGCGCGCCCCGAAGGACGAACTCGCGCATGTGCTCGTCGCGGAAATCGCGAAGCGCCTGCCCGACAACCGCCTGATCTGATCACCCGCGCGGCGGCGCTTGCCGCCGCGCCCTTCCCGACCGATTCGACGACCGCATGAAACTCGACCTGAAGATTCTCGACGCGCGCATGCGCGACTACCTGCCCGCCTACGCGACCACCGGCAGCGCGGGCCTCGACCTGCGCGCGTGCCTCGACGCACCGGTCACGCTGCAGCCGGGCGAAACGACGCTCGTGCCGACGGGCCTCGCGATCCATCTCGCCGATCCCGGCTATGCGGCGCTGATCCTGCCGCGCTCGGGCCTCGGCCACAAGCACGGGATCGTGCTCGGCAACCTGGTCGGCCTGATCGACTCCGACTACCAGGGCCAGCTGATGGTCTCGACGTGGAACCGCGGCCAGACCGAGTTCGTGCTGAACCCGTTCGAACGGCTCGCGCAACTCGTGATCGTGCCGGTCGTGCAGGCGCAGTTCAACATCGTCGACGATTTCGCCGAGAGCGATCGCGGCGAAGGCGGCTTCGGCAGCACCGGCCGCCACTGAGCGGCACTGCACGAAAAAAGGGGCCTCGCGGCCCCTTTTCTTTTTCCGATCAAAGTCATTCGCTGACCGGCTGCGCAATCCGCGCGGGCACCGGTTCGCGTCGCCGCGCCTGCGCGATGCTTGCATAGATCACCATCGCGACCAGCACGCCGAGCAGCACGGCCGACGACCCGACCGTGCCGAGCGCGAGGCCGCCCTTCGCGACCGGCTTCGTCAGCAGGTCGCCGACCGTCGCGCCGAACGGACGCGTGAGCACGAACGCGGCCCAGAACAGCAGCACGCCGGAGATCCGCGTGAAGTAGTGCGCGAGCACGATCACCGCCAGCAGCCCGCCGATCAGCAGCGCGCCGCCGCCGAAGCCGAGCCCCGAGCTGTCCGCGAGAAAGTCGCCGAGCGCGGTGCCGAGCGTGTTCGAGAACAGGATCGCGATCCAGTACAGCAGTTCGACCTTGCGCGTGCGGATCAGGTCGACCGACAGCGATTCGCCGCTCAGGCGCCAGACCGCGAAGATCGCCAGCAGGATCGCGACGAGGATCGACGACCCGGCTGCATAGCCGAGGCCGAGCGTGCGGTCCATGAAGTCGGACATCGTCGTGCCGGCCGTGCTCGTCGCGACGATCACGGCCCAGTAGATCGCCGGGCGATAGCGCGTCGTCCTGAGCTGCGCGCCCAGTGTCACGAGAAAGAAACCGAACAGCAGGATCGAGCTCACCGCGTAGCCGACGTTCAGCGTCATCGACAGCAGGTCGCCGCCGGTTTCGCCGAGCGTCGTCGCGCAGATCTTCATGATCCAGAACGCGAGCGTGATTTCGGGAAGTTTGTTCATTCGAACCCCATTTGCAGGAAGCGGCGAGCCGGCGCGTGCCGGCCCGCCTTGCGGACAGGATCGAATGTAGTCGCCGCCGGCTTAACGGAACCTTAGCGAACGGGAAAAACGAAACGGGTGGGGTACGCCGGCGCGGTCAGCGTGCGTGTTCGTGCCGGTAATGCAGTGCGTACGCGAGCGTCAGCAGCACGACGAACACGACGCCGACCACCATCGTCATCCGGAATTCGCGCGTGAACGCGGTCGTGAACAGGATCGCCGCGACGAGCGCTGCACCGAGCAGGCTGCCGAACGGATGGCCCCACATCCGGAACGCGAGCGCCGGGCCGCGATATTGCGACCGGAAGCGCAGGTGCGTGACGAAGATCATCAGCCACGTGAACAGCGCACCGAACATCGCGATCGCCATCATCACGGTGAACGCGGTGTCGGGCGCGAGCGCGACCAGCACGGCCGCGACCGCGACGCCGCTGGTCGAGATCCACAGCGCCGCACGCGGCACGCCGTTCGTGCCGAGCCGGCCGAACACCGCCGGCGCGAGGCGCGCGCGCGACAGGCTGAACATCATCCGCGTCGTCACGTAGAGCTGGCTGTTCATCGCCGACAGCGCCGCGATCAGCAGCACGAAGTTGATCACGCCGGCCGCGTACGGCACGTGGGTCGCGGCCATCACCTTCACGAACGGGCTTTCGTCGGTGCCGGCCGCCGTCCACGGCACGATCGCGAGCATCAGCGACAGCGTCAGCAGGTAGAACAGCACGAGCCGGAACACGGTCGAGCGGAACGCGCGCGTGACCGCGTGCTGCGGATCGCGCGCCTCGCCGGCCGCGATCGCGACGGCTTCGATGCTCATGTAGCTGAAGATCGCGACGATCACCGCGACCCAGGTGCCCCACGGCCCCTTCGGCATGAAGCCGCCGTGCGCGGTGTAGTTCGCGAAGCCGACGCCCGATGCGGCCGGCGCCGACCAGACCAGATACGCGCCGAGCACGATGAACACGACGATCGCCGCGATCTTCAGCAGCGAGAACGCATATTCGACCGTGCCGTACAGCGTCACGCTGGCGAGGTTCACGGCGATCAACAGCGCGGAGAAACCGATCACCCAGTACCAGCCGGGCACGGCCGGAAACCAGTACTTCATGAACACGGCGATCGCGCTGATCTCGGTGCCGATCGCGAACACGACCGCGAACCAGTACGCATAACGCACCAGGAAGCCCGCCAGCGGGCCGACGTAGTGCTCGGCATACGCGCCGAACGAGCCGGCCGTCGGATGCGCGACGGTCATTTCCGCGAGCGCGCCCATCAGCAGCAGCGCGATCAGCGCACCGATCGCATAGGACACGAGCACGCTCGGGCCTGCGAGCCCGATCGCGAACCCGCTGCCGAGGAACAGCCCCGTGCCGATCGCGCCGCCGATCGCGATCATCGCCATCTGCCCCGACGTCAGCGCGTGGCGCAACCCTTGTTCGCGCGCGACGATAGCGTCGAACGACCGTTGTTGTTGTGTCACTGCGTTACCACTCCCCTGCACCACCATCGCGCCGCCGGCGCCGGATAAAACGAAACGGCGCGGAAAACTTCCCGCGCCGTTCGCATGAACAACGAATTATCGCTTACTCGACTTCGACCGTCTCTTCGTTCGGCTTGTGCGGCGGATTCGCCAGCTTGTCGAACGACAACAGCACCTTGTCGTTTTCGTCGACGTCGACCGTCACGTGACCGCCGTTGACGAGCTTGCCGAACAGCAGTTCGTCGGCCAGCGCGCGCCGGATCGTGTCCTGGATCAGCCGCTGCATCGGCCGCGCGCCCATCAGCGGGTCGAAGCCGTGCTTCGCGAGATGCTTGCGCAACGCGTCGGTGAAGAGCGCGTCGACCTTCTTCTCGTGCAGCTGTTCCTCGAGCTGGATCAGGAACTTGTCGACCACGCGCATGATGATTTCCTCATCGAGCGAGCGGAAGCTGATGATCGAATCCAGGCGGTTGCGGAACTCCGGCGTGAACAGGCGCTTGATGTCGGTCATCTCGTCGCCCGTCTCGCGGCGCGTCGTGAAGCCGATCGTCGCCTTCTGCATCGACTCGGCGCCCGCGTTCGTCGTCATGATGATGATGACGTTGCGGAAATCCGCCTTGCGGCCGTTGTTGTCCGTCAGCGTGCCGTGGTCCATCACCTGCAGCAGCACGTTGTAGATGTCCGGATGCGCCTTCTCGATTTCGTCGAGCAGCAGCACGCAGTGCGGCTTCTTCGTGACGGCTTCGGTCAGCAGGCCGCCCTGGTCGAATCCGACGTAGCCCGGCGGCGCGCCGATCAGCCGGCTCACCGCATGACGCTCCATGTATTCCGACATGTCGAAGCGGATCAGCTCGATGCCGAGCGTGAACGCGAGCTGGCGCGCCACTTCGGTCTTGCCGACGCCCGTCGGGCCGGAGAACAGGAACGCGCCAATCGGCTTGTCCATCTTGCCGAGGCCCGCGCGCGCCATCTTGATCGACGCCGCGAGCGCGTCGATCGCCGGATCCTGGCCGAACACGACGCTCTTCAGGTCGCGATCGAGCGTCTGCAGCTTGCTGCGATCGTCCTGCGACACGCTTTGCGCCGGCACGCGTGCGATCTTCGAGATGATTTCCTCGATCTCGCTCTTGCCGATCGTCTTCTTCTGCTTCGACTTCGGCAGGATGCGCTGCGCGGCACCGGCTTCGTCGATCACGTCGATCGCCTTGTCCGGCAGGTGGCGGTCGGTGATGAAGCGCGCCGACAGCTCGGCCGCGGCCGACAGCGCACCCGACGAATACTTGACGCCGTGATGCTCCTCGAAGCGCGACTTCAGCCCGCGCAGGATCGCGACCGTCTGCTCGACGGTCGGCTCCGTCACGTCGACCTTCTGGAAGCGCCGCGACAGCGCCGCATCCTTCTCGAAGATGCCGCGATACTCGGTGAACGTCGTCGCGCCGATGCACTTGAGCGTGCCCGACGACAGCGCCGGCTTCAGCAGGTTCGACGCATCGAGCGTGCCGCCCGACGCGGCGCCCGCGCCGATCAGCGTATGGATCTCGTCGATGAACAGGATCGCGTGCGGGCGCTCCTTCAGTTCCTTCAGCACCGTCTTCAGACGCTGCTCGAAGTCGCCGCGATACTTGGTGCCCGCGAGCAGTGCGCCCATGTCGAGCGAATAGACCTGTGCGTTCGCGAGGATGTCCGGCACTTCGCCGCGCGTGATGCGATACGCGAGCCCTTCCGCGATCGCGGTCTTGCCCACGCCAGCCTCGCCGACGAGCAGCGGGTTGTTCTTGCGGCGGCGGCACAGCACCTGCACGACGCGCTCGACCTCGGGCTCGCGCCCGATCAGCGGATCGATGCGGCCGTCCTTCGCCATCTGGTTCAGGTTCTGCGTGAACTGCGCGAGCGGCGTTTCCTTCTGCGCGTTCGCGTCTTCGCTTTCCGCATTCGCATCGGTCGACTTCGCGGCTTCGCCGTTGTTCGTCTTCGCGATGCCGTGCGAAATGAAGTTCACCACGTCGAGGCGCGTGACGCCCTGCTGCTGCAGGTAGTACACGGCATGCGAATCCTTCTCGCCGAAGATCGCGACCAGCACGTTCGCGCCGGTGACCTCCTTCTTGCCGTTCGACGTCGACTGGACGTGCATGATCGCGCGCTGGATCACGCGCTGGAAACCGAGCGTCGGCTGGGTATCGACATCGTCGGTACCGGGGACGGTAGGTGTGTTGTCGTGGATGAAATTGCGCAGGTTCTGACGCAAGTCCTCGATGTTGGCCGCGCACGCGCGCAACACCTCGGCTGCCGTCGGATTATCCAGCAGGGCCAGCAGCAGATGCTCGACCGTAATGAACTCATGGCGCGCCTGGCGTGCTTCCATGAACGCCATGTGCAGGCTGACTTCCAATTCCTGGGCAATCATGCTTCCTCCATCACGCACTGCAGCGGATGCCCGGCCTGCCGCGCATGGGTAACGACTTGCTCAACCTTGGTCGACGCGATGTCCCGCGTATAGACCCCACAAACCCCTCGCCCTTCGCGATGGACCTTCAGCATGATCTGCGTGGCCGTCTCGCGATCCTTCTTGAAATACTCCTGGACCACCATCACGACGAATTCCATCGGCGTGAAGTCGTCGTTCAGCAGCACCACCTTGTACATCGAAGGCGGCTTGAGCTTCTGCTGCTTGCGTTCCAGGACGGTACTGTCCTGCTTGTCCGGGATAATCGCCATACACCCATTCTAAACAACTCGGACAGGCCCGCAATCCTGCCATAACCCGACCGACCGGCCGGCGCCCTCCCCGGTATCCCGGAACACGCGATCTTCTTCGTGCCATACGAAAGCCGGCTGCGGTGCCGGCTTTCACGCGTGGCGCGGAACACGAACCGTCAGGGGCAACTGCACCGGACCGTCGTGTCCGCATCCAGTATCCCACAAGCCGGGACGACTCGAACGCGTGTCACTCGAGCCTGGTATATGAGCCGATTATGCGGCTTTTCAAGACCCCGCGCTTGGCGGGATGCTGCAAAGCAAAGCCGGAAAAACCCTGAAAATGGGTTCTTTACAACGACCCTCTAAACGTCTAAAAATTCCACTTGACACTCCAATAAAGAGCGCCAACAATCAAGCTGGCACTTTTTTCAATTTGCCGGTTGGCGAAATGAAAGAGGCCGAGGTGAGCTTGTGAGGGGGGAACGACTGCATTTTCCAGTCGTTTAGCTTTTCGAGCGTGCTCGTGGTAAGTAGCAGCGACTGTGTGACAGGGGAAGTAGGAAAATGGCAACTGGTATCGTTAAGTGGTTCAACGACGCGAAGGGCTTCGGTTTCATCACTCCCGACGAGGGCGGTGAGGATCTGTTTGCGCACTTCTCGGCTATCACCATGAATGGCTTCAAGACGCTGAAGGAAGGCCAGAAGGTGAGCTTTGACGTCGTTCAAGGACCGAAGGGCAAGCAAGCGTCGAACATCCAGGCCGCATAAAGGCATCGGATATCGGACGAAGAAACCCGGCGCATTGCGCCGGGTTTCTTTTTTTGAGGCCGGCCAATCGATAATCGATTGGCCGGCCTTTTCGTTCAATCCCGATAATTGAACACACATTGTCTTGTCACACATGCAGATCGGATATCGACCTGCACGTGAAACACATTCACGACTTCGTTACACGACCTTCAGCGTGCCCATCATGCCGAGATCCTCGTGTTCGAGAATGTGACAATGAAACATGCGCTCTCCGGGCATGTCTTGCGTGACGAGAATCGTCACGGTTTCACCGCTGCGCACGTTCACGGTATCGCGCCATGCGCGGAACGGCTCGGTCGTGCGCGCACCGCCCGACGCGCGCTCGATCACCTGGAACTGCGTGCCGTGCAGGTGGAACGGGTGATCCATGTCCGTCGTATTGCGGATCTCCCAGCGCTCGATGTCGCCGCGGCGGCTCGTCAGCGTCGCACGGTGCGCGGCGTAGGTCTCGCCGTTGATCGTGAAGCGCATGCCGGCCGGACGGCCGTGTGCCGCGCCCTTCATCATCGCGTCCATGTCCATTTCCTCGCCGAACGCGACCGTCTTGTGCGCAACCGGCTCGCCCAGCGGCCGCACCGCGCGCAGCGTGGCCGGCAACGCGCGCGCGGCGGCGGGCGCAAACGCGACATCGGCCAGCGCCAGCGCCAGATCGGGCGGCAGGCTGCCGTGGCCGTCGTCGTGCGACATCGCCATCTTGCGGCGGTCGTACTCGGCCGCCTGCAGCACCGCGCGCGACGCACGGTCGCCAGCGCGTACCAGCAGCTCCGCGCGCTCGCCTGGCGCGATCAGCAGCGACGTCACGCGGCGCGGCGCATCGAACAGCCCGCCGTCGGTACCCGCGTGCTCGAACGCGCGGCCGTCGTCGAACGCGACGCGCAGGTAGCGCGCGCTGCACGCGTTCCACACGCGCCAGCGCTCGTCGCCCGCGACGTCGATGCGCGGCCGGCGCGCGCCGTTGACCAGCACGAACTGGCCTTCGCGGCCGTTCATCCAGTCCATCATGTCGTTCGGCGCAATCGTGCCGTCGCGCGCAAGCTTCAGGTCCGACACGAACAGGTTGCGCTCGGGCCAGCCGGCGAGCGGATCGTCCGCGGCGCGCACGATGAACGGGCCGGCCAGCCCGCGAAACACCTGCTCGGCCGTCATCATGTGCGGATGCGGGTGGTACCAGTAGGTGCCGGCGCTGCCCTTCGGCAACGTGAAGCGGTAGACGCGCGACGCGCCGGGCGCGACGGGATCGGACGGATTGCCGTCCTGGTCGGGCGGCACGGGCAGGCCGTGCCAGTGGATCGTCGACGGCTGCGGCAGCTTGTTCACGAACTTGATCTCGACCGTGTCGCCCTCGCGCACGTCGATCAGCGGGCCGACGACGGGGCCTTGCGTGCCCGCGCCGAACTGCCAGAACGCGGTCGGCCGCGCGCCGCGCAGCATCGGGCGCGCGACGGGCTGCGCGACCAGCGTGGCCCGGAACGTACCGGGCTCGCGGCTCTCGTTCGCGAGCGTGCGCAACGTCGCGAGCGGCGCGCCGGCCGGCAGCGCGTCGGCGGCCGCGAGCGCGGCCGGTGCGGGCTTGCCGTGCTGCGCGTGCCCCGACATGCCGGACATCCCTGACATACCCGACATGCCTGGCATGTCGTCCATCGAATCCATGCCGGCCATGCCCGCGTGACCGGCATGCTGCGCCCACGCGGTGCGCGCGAACAGCGACGCGGCCGCGACACCGATGGCGCGCGACAGGAAGGTTCTCCGTATCATCAATCGATCCTCGTTATCCATGCAGCGTCGCGCGACAGCCGCGACGCGTGCGCCGGCCGGCCGGACCGCCGGTGCGCGACGCGAAACCTGATGCCCGCGTCATCATAACCGCTTGCCCCGGTCGAACATCGCCGCCACCGGTCGGGCGGCGATACGCCGCAGCGCGGCGTTGCACCGCCCTTCGCCGGCCATCACTCCCCGCCTGAACCACGCCCGCCGCCGCATCCAGCCGCCCGTTTTGCGCCTGCCGTTCGCCACCTCGTCGGCACGCGTTGCGCCATCCTTCGGCGAAACCGCCAATTTTTCACGATGTGGAACAAGTCCCTGCGTTGTAAAAATTCGTGGTGCAGGGCACAAATTTCCCGTTTCGCGATGCCAAAAAACGTTCCGCAATACAAAACGTCGAAAATAATTATTTGTTTTTAAATAGGAATTTTTGTTTCGAGAAGCCGTTCTACATGCACCATCCGATCAGGTCGCGGACGTAGACTTTGTCCCATGCACTGACGCTTCGCCACGACGTTCGATACGGAACCCGGCGCAGGCAGCCAGTCGGGCCACAGCCGGCCGGGCCGGCAGGCGGCACACCAGAATCGCTTGTGATCAGAAAGGGAGAACGGAAATGAAGGGATTTCGCTTTGGTTCAGCGCTCGGGTCGTTCTACATCCTGCCGGGTAACGGCGGCTGGGAAGCGACGTTCGGCAACGCCCTGCTCGGCGCATTCTCGTGCCCCGAAGTGGCGGCCGACCACATCTCCCGCGGCGACTGCGAGCAACTGTCCGAACTCGACACGGCGACGCTCGAAGTGCCGCACGAAATCGCCGAATGGGAAATCGTTCACGTCTGAATGGCAAGCCTGCAACGAAAAACGCCCCGGGCGACCGGGGCGTTTTCATTGGGTGCCGGACGGCGCGCGGCTAGCCGCGCCGCATCGACACACGCATTGGCTCGCGCGATGGCGCGGCCCGCGTCAGGCGACCGCGTCGACGATGCCGTTCAACGTCGCGCTCGGGCGCATTGCCTGGCTCGTCAGCTCGACGTTCGGACGGTAGTAGCCGCCGATCGCCTGCGCGCTGCCTTGCGCGGCCGCCAGTTCTTCCAGGATGCGCGCTTCGCTGTCGGACAGCGCCTTCGCGACACCTTCGAACTGCGCCTTCAGCGCGGCGTCCTCGGTCTGCTCGGCCAGCGCCTGCGCCCAGTACAGGCACAGGTAGAAGTGGCTGCCGCGGTTGTCGAGACCGCCGACCTTGCGCGCCGGCGACTTGTTCTCGTCCAGGAACTTGCCGGTCGCCTGGTCGAGCGTCTTCGCGAGCACGACCGCCTTCGGGTTCTGGTACGCGTTGCCGAGGTGTTCGAGCGACGCGGCCAGCGCGAGGAATTCGCCGAGCGAATCCCAGCGCAGGAAGCCTTCCTCGACGAACTGCTGCACGTGCTTCGGCGCCGAGCCACCCGCACCCGTTTCGAACATCCCGCCGCCGGCCATCAGCGGCACGATCGACAGCATCTTCGCGCTGGTGCCGAGTTCCATGATCGGGAACAGGTCGGTCAGGTAGTCGCGCAGCACGTTGCCGGTGACCGAGATCGTGTCCTGGCCCGCGCGGATGCGCTCGAGCGAGAAACGCGTCGCGTCGACCGGCGTCATCACGCGGATGTCGAGGCCGTTCGTGTCGTGATCCTTCAGGTAGCGTTCGACCTTCGCGATGATCTGCGCATCGTGCGCACGCGCCGGGTCGAGCCAGAACACGGCCGGTACGCCGGTCGCGCGCGCGCGGTTCACCGCGAGCTTGACCCAGTCCTGCACCGGTGCGTCCTTCGTCTGGCACATGCGCCAGATGTCGCCCGACTCGACCGCGTGCTCGAGCAGCACGTTGCCGGCTTCGTCGGTGACGCGCACGACGCCGTCCGCCGGGATCTGGAACGTCTTGTCGTGCGAACCGTATTCTTCGGCCGCCTGCGCCATCAGGCCGACGTTCGGCACGCTGCCCATCGTGACCGGATCGAATGCGCCATGCTGCTTGCAGTCCTCGATCACGGCCTGGTAGACGCCTGCGTAGCAGCGGTCCGGAATCACGGCCTTCGCGTCGGACAGTGCGCCGTCCGGGCCCCACATGCCGCCCGAATCGCGGATCATCGCCGGCATCGACGCGTCGACGATCACGTCGCTCGGCACGTGCAGGTTCGTGATGCCCTTGTCCGAGTTGACCATCGCGAGGCGCGGGCGCACCGCGTATTCGGCCTTGATGTCGGCTTCGATCGCTTCGCGCGTGTCGGCCGGCAGGTCCTTCAGGCGCGCGTACAGGTCGCCAATGCCGTTGTTCGGGTTGAAGCCGGCCTGCGCCAGCACGTCCGCGTGCTTCGCGAGCGCGTCGCGGTAGAACACCGACACGAAGTGACCGAACAGGATCGGGTCCGAGACCTTCATCATGGTCGCCTTCAGGTGCACCGAGAACAGCACGTCCTGCGCCTTCGCGTCGGCGATCTGCGCGTCGATGAAGCTGCGCAGCGCGTTGCGGCTCATCACCGATGCGTCGATGACTTCACCGGCCTTCACGGCCGTCTTTTCCTTCAGCACCTTCTTCGCGCCGTCGGTCGTCGTGAGTTCGATCTTCACGCTGCCGGCATCGGCGATCAGCGCCGACTTCTCGCTGCCGTAGAAATCGCCCTCGCTCATGTGCGCGACGTGCGCCTTCGACGTGGCCTTCCACGCGCCCATCTTGTGCGGATGCTTGCGTGCGTAGTTCTTGACCGACAGCGGCGCGCGGCGGTCGGAATTGCCTTCGCGCAGCACCGGGTTCACGGCGCTGCCCTTGATCTTGTCGTAGCGGGCCTTGACCGACTTCTCTTCGTCCGTCGACGGATCTTCCGGGTAGGCCGGCAGCTTGTAGCCCTGCGCCTGCAGTTCGGCGATCGCGGCCTTCAGTTGCGGCACCGATGCGCTGATGTTCGGCAGCTTGATGATGTTCGCTTCCGGCTTCAGCGTGAGCTGGCCCAGCTCGGCCAGATCGTCGGAACCCTTCTGCTCCGGCGGCAGGATGTCTGCGAATGCCGCGATGATGCGGCCGGCGAGCGAGATGTCGCGCGTTTCGACGGCGACGCCGGACGAACGCGTGAAGGCCTTGACGATCGGCAGCAGCGAATAGGTCGCGAGCGCGGGCGCTTCGTCGGTGAGGGTGTAGATGATCTTGGGCGAAGTGGACATGGTCGATGCGTTGCTACGTGAAAATTTTGGACTGAGGAGCGCCGGCGGTAACCGGCGGGGAGCGACCGGGTCGGTCGCGAAAGGGGCGCGCCGGCTCAGCCGGGCGGTGGTGTTGCGAGGGCCGTCATGTTCTACCTTGCAGGGCCTCCGGGCCGCATCGCGGCGCCGCGGCCCGCATGCCGGACCGCCCTGCCAACAAACCTGCCATCCACGAAACGCTCCGGCGCCGGCAGTCAGCGCCGGGGCGGCCGGCAACCTGCCGGCCCACCCCGGAAGGGGTCTTACATGTTCTCGATCAGCACTTCGCCGAAGCCGGAGCACGACACCTGCGTCGCGCCTTCCATCAGGCGCGCGAAGTCGTACGTGACGCGCTTCTGCAGGATCGACTTCTCCATCGAGGCAATGATCGTGTCGGCCGCTTCCGTCCAGCCGAGGTGGCGCAGCATCATTTCCGCCGACAGGATCTCGGAACCGGGGTTCACGTAATCCTTGCCTGCATACTTCGGTGCCGTGCCGTGCGTCGCCTCGAACATCGCGACCGAATCCGACAGGTTCGCGCCCGGCGCGATCCCGATGCCGCCGACCTGCGCGGCCAGTGCGTCGGAGATGTAGTCGCCGTTCAGGTTCAGCGTCGCGATCACGTCGTATTCGGCCGGGCGCAGCAGGATCTGCTGCAGGAATGCGTCGGCGATCGAATCCTTGATCACGATCTCGTTGCCCGTCTTCGGGTTCTTCACGCGCATCCACGGGCCGCCGTCGATCAACTCGCCGCCGAATTCCTTCTGCGCGAGCGCGTAGCCGGCGTCACGGAACAGGCCTTCCGTGAACTTCATGATGTTGCCCTTGTGCACCAGCGTGACCGACTTGCGATCGTTGTCGATCGCGTACTGGATCGCCTTGCGCACGAGACGCTCGGTGCCTTCGGTCGACACGGGCTTGACGCCGATCCCCGAGGTTTCCGGGAAGCGGATCTTCTTCACGCCCATCTCGTCCTGCAGGAACTTGATGACCTTCTTCGCCTGCTCGGAACCCGCGGCCCATTCGATGCCCGCGTAGATGTCTTCCGAGTTCTCGCGGAAGATCACCATGTCGATCTTCTGCGGCTCGCGCACCGGCGACGGCACGCCCTTGAAGTACTGGACCGGGCGCAGGCACACGTAGAGATCGAGTTCCTGGCGCAGCGCCACGTTCAGCGAACGGATGCCGCCGCCGACCGGGGTCGTGAGCGGCCCCTTGATCGACACCACGTATTCCTTGAGCACCTGCAGCGTTTCTTCCGGGAGCCACACGTCCGGACCGTACACCTTCGTCGCCTTCTCGCCCGCGAAGATCTCCATCCAGTGGATCTTGCGCTTGCCCTTGTAGGCATGCGCGACCGCCGCGTCGACGACCTTGATCATGACCGGCGTGATATCGAAGCCCGTACCGTCGCCTTCGATATAGGGAATGATCGGCTGATCGGAAACGTTGAGCGAGAAGTCCTTGTTGACGGTGATCTTGTCACCGCCTTCCGGAACCTTGATGTGCTGATACGGCATGATCGACTCCAGTGACGTGGCTGAGCAGGTGATGCTGGTCGAAACTGCGCGCGCGGCGGGGGCGCGGCATGGCCACCCCGTGACGGCAACAGCGAGCCGCTATTCTAGCGCCCCAACCGGGCACTTCGGCGTGAACCGCGGCACTGCGTATCAAGACCTCACTTATGTCTTATATAAGACAGAGGACTTGCCGTTCCGTATTATGCATTAAGATTCCGCCATTTGCCATAGACCGCCCGCCCCCGCTTCCCGCGGCAGGCCGCGCGGGCGCCCCGCCATGAACCTGATCGCCCTCAACAAGCCGTTCGGCACGATTTGCCAGTTTTCCGCGCACGAGACGCGCCCGTCGCTCGGCGACTGGGTAAAAACGCCCGGCGTCTATGCGGCCGGCCGGCTGGACGCGGACAGCGAAGGCTTGCTGCTGCTCACCGACGACGGCACGCTGCAGGCGCGCATCGCGGAGCCGCGCCACAAGCTCGTGAAGCGCTACTGGGCGCAGGTCGAGGGCGCGCCCGGCCCGGCCGACCTGAAGGCGCTCGCGCGCGGCGTCGATCTCGGCGACTACGTGACGCGCCCGTGCCGCGCCGAATTCATCGAACCGCCCGACACGCTGTGGCCGCGCAATCCGCCGATCCGCTACCGCGCCGCGATCCCGACCACGTGGATCGAGCTCGCGATCACCGAAGGCAAGAATCGGCAGGTGCGCCGGATGACCGCAGCCGTCGGCTTCCCGACGTTGCGCCTGGTGCGCGTCGGCATCGGCGCGCTGGATATATTTGCGCTCGGCATTGCGCCGGGCGAAACAATTGCGCTGCCGCCACGCGCGCCATGGGACGGTTTCGCACCCGCCGGATGACGAATTCGGGATGCGCGCATTTTTCGTCATCTTTTTCGTCAACCGCTTGCGAAGATCATGCGTTAAACCACGCAGATGCCAACCTTAGCTATCCGGCATTGGCAGCCGAACCCGGGTTTGCGTCACGAAAGCGACGTTTTTCTCGAATACGATTCGGCGCCCGCAGCGCAATGAGAAATTTCTCGAAGCGTCTGTCAACCGAAAGGTGGATGGCACCGTTAGACGACATGACTCCTATTGCCGGGTCATTTGGTTAATTAACTAAAGCTGAGGAACACAACATGAACAAACTGATCGCCGCTCTGGTCGCTGGCCTCTTCGCAACGGCTGCTTTCGCACAAGCTTCGGCTCCGGAAGCCGCTCCGGCAGCTCCGGCTGCTGCAGAAGCTGCTTCGGCACCGGCTAAGCACGCTGCCAAGAAGCACCACGCAGCGAAGAAGCACCACAAGGCATCGAAGAAGGCTGCAGCAAGCGACGCAGCAGCACCGGCAGCTGCTTCGAACTAAGTAAGCTGGCTGTAATAACGCAGTCAAGAACACGCAGTCTTGCCGTTCTTACGGCGTTGAAAGGCAGATCACCGCAAGGCGATCTGCCTTTTTCTTTTTTGTGCCCGCCGGCGCGCATCGCGTACCATGCGGGTCTCGTTTTCCAGACAGGAGCCATGCTGTGCAATTCTCCCTGCGCTCGTCGCTCGGCCGCCTAGCGCGCGCCACAGTGTTTCCCGCCGCACTCGCCATCTTCGCGCTCGGCATGCAGGCCGCCAGCGCGCAGATGCCGCCCGGCGCCAAGCAGCCGAGCGAGTTCCCGCACGTGAAGCTGCGCGCCGGCATGTACGTGATCGACGCGGCCGTCGCCGCGAACGACGCCGACCGCGAACAGGGGCTGATGTACCGTTCGCAGCTCGCGCCGAACGAAGGCATGCTGTTCGTCTTCAACGAGAACGCCGTGCACTGCTTCTGGATGAAGAACACGCTGATCCCGCTGTCGATCGCGTTCATCCGCGCGGACGGCACGATCACCGACATCGACGAGATGCGGGCGGAGACGACCGACAACCACTGCCCGCGCAACAACGGCGTCTATGCGCTCGAGATGAGCAAGGGCTGGTTCGCGGCGAAGGGCATCAAGCCCGGCATGAAGCTCGACGGCCTGCCGAAGGCCCAGTAACGGCCCTTGCCGCGGCGTCGCGCCGCGCATCGACCGAAGCCGGCCGCCCGTTGCGCGCCGGCTTTTTTTTCGCCGGTCGGCAGTGTCGACCCGCTTGATTCCGCCGGTGCTGGCCGCATCTGCAAAAGCCACGCGCAAGCGCTATGCTTTAAGTCTCGCTTGTTCCAACCCGGACCGGCCCAGCCGGCCCGCTTACGATCCGAACCACCAGGAGGTTCACGTGCCCCGCAAAACCCCCATCGAGCGCTATCGCAATATCGGGATCAGCGCTCACATCGATGCCGGCAAGACCACGACGACCGAGCGCATCCTGTTTTACACCGGCGTGAGCCACAAGATCGGTGAAGTGCACGACGGCGCGGCCACGATGGACTGGATGGAGCAGGAGCAGGAACGCGGCATCACGATCACGTCGGCGGCGACCACGGCCTTCTGGAAAGGCATGGCCGGCAACTATCCGGAACACCGCATCAACATCATCGACACGCCCGGACACGTCGACTTCACGATCGAGGTCGAACGCTCGATGCGCGTGCTCGACGGCGCGTGCATGGTCTACGACTCGGTCGGCGGCGTGCAGCCGCAGTCCGAAACCGTGTGGCGCCAGGCGAACAAGTACAAGGTACCGCGCATCGCGTTCGTCAACAAGATGGACCGCATCGGCGCCGACTTCTTCCGCGTGCAGAAGCAGATCGGCGAGCGCCTGAAGGGCGTCGCCGTGCCGATCCAGATTCCGGTCGGCGCGGAAGATCATTTCCAGGGCGTCGTCGATCTCGTGAAGATGAAGGCGATCGTGTGGGACGACGAAAGCCAGGGCGTGAAGTTCACGTACGAGGACATCCCCGCGAACCTCGTCGAGCTCGCGCACGAATGGCGCGAGAAGATGGTCGAGGCCGCTGCCGAGGCGAGCGAGGAACTGCTCGAGAAATACCTGCACGACCACGAGTCGCTGACCGAGGACGAGATCAAGGCCGCGCTGCGCAAGCGCACGATCGCGAACGAGATCGTGCCGATGCTGTGCGGCAGCGCGTTCAAGAACAAGGGCGTGCAGGCGATGCTCGACGCGGTGATCGACTACCTGCCGTCGCCGGCAGACGTACCGGCGATTCTCGGCCACGACCTGCACGACAAGGAAGCGGAACGTCATCCGAACGACGAGGATCCGTTCTCGTCGCTCGCGTTCAAGATCATGACCGACCCGTTCGTCGGCCAGCTGATCTTCTTCCGCGTGTATTCGGGTGTGGTCGAATCGGGCGACACGGTGCTGAACGCGACGAAGGACAAGAAGGAGCGGCTCGGCCGGATCCTGCAGATGCACGCGAACGAGCGCAAGGAAATCAAGGAAGTGCGCGCGGGCGACATCGCGGCGGCCGTCGGCCTGAAGGAAGCGACCACCGGCGACACGCTGTGCGATCCCGCGCATCCGATCGTGCTCGAGCGCATGATCTTCCCCGAGCCGGTGATCTCGCAGGCCGTCGAGCCGAAGACGAAGGCCGACCAGGAAAAGATGGGCCTGGCGCTCAACCGACTGGCCCAGGAAGATCCGTCGTTCCGCGTGCAGACCGACGAAGAATCGGGGCAGACGATCATTTCCGGGATGGGCGAGCTCCACCTCGAAATCCTGGTCGACCGGATGAAGCGCGAGTTCGGCGTGGAGGCGACGGTCGGCAAGCCGCAGGTCGCGTATCGCGAGACGGTGCGTACGCCCGCGAAGGACGTCGAGGGCAAGTTCGTCAAGCAGTCGGGCGGCCGCGGCCAGTACGGCCACGCAGTGATCACGCTCGAGCCGAACCCCGGCAAGGGCTACGAGTTCGTCGACGCGATCAAGGGCGGCGTGATTCCGCGCGAATACATTCCGTCGGTCGACAAGGGCATCCAGGAAACGCTGAAGAGCGGCGTGCTGGCGGGCTATCCGGTCGTCGACGTGAAGGTCACGCTGACGTTCGGTTCTTACCATGACGTCGACTCGAACGAAAACGCGTTCCGGATGGCCGGCTCGATGGCGTTCAAGGAAGCGATGCGCAAGGCGAAGCCCGTGCTGCTCGAGCCGATGATGGCCGTCGAGGTGGAAACGCCCGAGGACTTCATGGGCAACGTGATGGGCGATCTGTCGAGCCGTCGCGGCATCGTGCAGGGGATGGAAGACATCGCCGGCGGCGGCGGCAAGCTCGTGCGCGCCGAGGTTCCGCTCGCGGAGATGTTCGGCTACTCGACGTCGCTGCGTTCGGCGACGCAGGGCCGCGCGACCTACACGATGGAGTTCAAGCAGTACGCGGAAACGCCGGCCAACGTATCGGAAGGCGTGATCAGCGCGAAGGCGAAGTAAGCGCCGGGGGCGCGCGCCCTGTCGCATGCACGCAAGGCCCGTCCGGTTCCGGACGGGCTTTTTTTTATCCGGCGCGCGCTGCGTTCGCGGCTTATTGATCGGCACGCCAGGCATTTTTTTCGCATGCCACAATGCATCGCGATTCATCAGATGGAACCCGCCCGATGCCGCCCACCCCTGCCCTGCGCCGCCTGCTGATGCTCTACGCCGGCCTGATCGCCGCGAACATCGCCGTGTGGCTGTGGGCGCTCGCGGTGCTGCGCGACCATCCGCTGCTGCTCGGCACCGCGGCGATCGCGTACGGGCTCGGGCTGCGTCACGCGGTCGACGCCGATCACATCGCCGCGATCGACGTCGCGACGCGCAAGCTGATGCAGGACGGCCAGCGTCCGGTGAGCGTCGGGCTGTTCTTCTCGCTCGGTCATTCGACGATCGTGATCGCGGCGACGCTCGGCATCGCGCTGACCGCGTTCGCGCTGCGCGACCGGTTCGATGCGTTCCGCGAGATCGGCGGCACGATCGGCACGGCCGTATCGGCCACCTTCCTGCTCGTGCTCGCGTGCGTGAACCTGATGATCCTGCGCGACGTATGGCGGCGTTATCGCCGCGCCCCCGGGCACGCGCACGACGACGGACACGTGCACCGCCCGGCCGGGCTCGTCTCGCGACTGCTGCGCCCGCTGTTCCGGTTCGTGTCGAAGAGCTGGCACATGTATCCGGTCGGCGTGCTGTTCGGGCTAGGTTTCGATACTGCAACGGAAATCGGCCTGCTCGCGATCGCCACCGCGCAGGCGAGCCAGGGGTTGCCGGTCTACACGGTCATGCTGTTTCCCGCGCTGTTCACCGCCGGCATGACGCTGATCGACTCGACCGACAACGTGCTGATGATTCACGCCTACGGCTGGGCGATGGACGATCCGCAGCGCAAGCTGCTCTACAACGCGAGCATCACGTTCGTGTCGGCGGCCGTCGCACTGGCGATCGGCGGGATCGAGGCGGCCGGCCTGCTGGCCGACAAGCTGTCGCTGACGGGCCCCGTGCGTGACGCGCTCGATGCGCTCGGCGAACGCTTCGGGTCGATCGGCTACGGCATCGTCGCGCTGTTCCTCGTCTGCTGGATCGCGTCGATCCTGTTCCACCGCTGGCAGCGCGCCGCCGACGCGCCGGCGCGCTGAGCCGCGCGCCAACGCTCAGACGTTTCATTCCGGAAACAAAACTCCCCCGACGACGTTGCATGCGCCCGTCGCTTGCCCGCGCGCGCGTTGCGCGACGGGCACCAGCGGCCGATGGCACGAATCTCGCAGATAGGGATTCGCACGGCGGGCCCGCGTGCCGATCCGCGTTCGCGGCTGGCGTCAAGCGCCGGTCCGAAGGCAATCGGCCGCCGACAGGACAACGAATCTTTGCTGGCCCCCTGCACCACACGTAAATAGCCGCGCGGCAACGAGGCATCGCGCGCATGGGGAGGCCATGATGCATAAGACGAAACAACCGTCCCGCCCGGCGGGACGGCGCCCTCGTGCAACCTTGCTGGCCGCAGCCGCGTTGGCGTGCTGCTGCTCGTATGCCGTCGCACAAACCACCACGCCTGACTCCGCGCCCGACGCGACCGCCAGCGCGGACACCATCATGACGCTGGTCGCGGACGCTTCTTCATGTGCGGCCAATCCGGCTGCATGTGCGGTACAGGTCTATGCCGGTCGTGGTATCGGCGGTAACGGTGCCGGCCCGAGCAGCAGTGGCAGCGGTAGTCCTGGACCGGGCAACGGAAGCGGAAGCGGAAACGGAAGCGGAAGCGGAAACGGAAACGGTAGCGGTAGCGGTAGCGGTAGCGGTAGCGGTGGAAACAACGGCAACGGTGCCGTCGGACCGGCCGGTACCGGTGGAACGACAGGCGGAACATCCGGCGGGATGAGCGGCACAGGCCGCGGAGCCAATGCGTCCGGCAACGGGGGTAACGGTAGTTCAGGTGGCGGCACTTCCGGTGGTGGCACTTCCGGTGGTGGCACTTCCGGTGGTGGCACTTCCGGTGGCGGTACTTCCGGTGGCGGTACCTCCGGTGGCGGTACTTCGGGTGGCGGCACTTCCGGTGGTGGCACTTCCGGTGGTGGCACTTCCGGTGGCGGCACTTCCGGTGGCGGCACTTCCGGTGGCGGCACTTCCGGTGGCGGTACTTCCGGTGGCGGTACTTCCGGTGGCGGCACATCGGGTAGCGGAGGCCACGGCGGACACGGAGGTGGCGGCGACGGTGACGGTGGTGGTCACGGCAACGGCGGCGGCCATGGCGATGGTGGTGGTCACGGCAACGGTGGTCACGGCAATGGCGGTGGCAACGGCGGCGGTGGCAACGGAAACGGCGGTGGCAACGGCGGCTCCGGCAATGGCGGCGGCAACGGTGGTCACGGCAACGGCGGTGGCAACGGCAGCTCGGGCAACGGCGGCCACGGCAATGGCGGCGGCAACGGCAATGGCAACGGCAGTGGTGGCGCCGGCAATGGCGGAGCCAACGGTGTCGGCAATGGCCACGGTGCCGGCAACGGCAATGGCGGCGGTCACGGCAACGGCGGATCGTCCGGCGGCAACCACTGACCGGAAGCGTTGCCCGGCCTCGTGCCGTCAGAGCATCTCGAGCGCGCGCTTGCTGCGCGGCGGACGGAAATACGCGTCAAGCTGCGCGCGCTCGTCATCGCTCAACACGAAATCGAGTGCGGCGCGATTGTCGCGCACGTGCTCGATCCTCGACGCCTTCGGAATCGCGAATACGCCCGGCTGCGCAAGCACCCATGCCAGCGCGACGCGCATCACCGACACGCCGCGCAGCCGTGCGATCTCGTCGAGCGGCGAACGCTTCGGCAGCCGCCCGTGGTCGACCGGGCTGTATGCCATCGCCGGCATCCGGTGATCGGCGAGCCACGGCAGCAGGTCGAATTCCGGGCCGCGCCGCGCGATGTTGTAGAGGATCTGGTTGGTCGCGCAGGCACCGCCGCCCGCCTCGTCGACGAGCTCTTCCATGTCGGCCGTATCGAAGTTGCTCACGCCCCAGCGACGAATCTTGCCCGCGCGCTGCAGCGCCTCGAAGCCTTCGACCGTCTCCTCGAGCGGCACCGAGCCGCGCCAGTGCAGCAGGTACAGATCGAGGCGATCGGTGCGCAGGCGCTTGAGGCTCGCGTCGCACGCGGCGACGACACCGCGCCGGCTCGCATGGTGCGGATAGACCTTGCTGACGAGGAACACGTCGTCGCGCAGGCCCGCCAGCGCTTCTCCGACCAGTTCCTCGGTCGCGCCGTCGCCGTACATCTCGGCCGTATCGACCAGCGTCATCCCGAGTTCGACGCCTTCGCGCAGCGCGGCGATCTCGTCCGCACGGCGGGCCGGCCGCTCGCCCATATCCCAGGTGCCCTGGCCGAGCTTCGGAATCGTCTCGCCGTCCGGCAGGACGACCGTGGCGATCGTGTCTGTCATGCGTTCCTCGTTGCGGATTCGTGGCCGCGCACCGCGGCCGAAGCGTGGAATACGACGCATCAGTGTAGTCAATCGGCGCACCGACGGCCTATTGCACGGCAAAAACCGGCTATAACGGCGCCGCATGATGACTTAGAATGGCCGCAACCTGATCGATACCCATTCCATGAAGGCACCCACGGACGACCGGTGGCAGGACCTGCGCCCCGACCCCGACAACGACACGCCGCTGTACCTGCAGCTCGCCCGCAAGCTCGGCGACGCGATCCACGACAACCGCTGGACGGCCGGTGAGGCCCTGCCTTCGGAGCGCGTGCTGTCCGATGCGCTCGGCGTGTCGCGCATCACCGCGCGCAAGGCGATCGCGCTGCTCGTCGAGCAGGGCCTGATCCGCCGCACGCAGGGCGCGGGCAATTTCATCCAGCCGCGCTACGAGGATCCGCTGTCGCGCCTGTCGAGCTTCAGCGAAATGCTCGAACGCCGCGGCTTCAAGCCGAGTTCGCAGTGGCTCGCGCGCGAAATCCAGCCGGCGAACCGCGACGAAGTGATCCAGCTCGGACTGTCGCCGGCCGCATCCGTTACACGGCTGAAACGCCTGCGCCTCGCCGACGGCATCGTGATGGCCGTCGAGAACTCGACGTTCCCCGCGACGCTGATTCCCGATCCGCAGGCGATCGGCGGTTCGCTGTACAGCTATCTCGAAGCGCGCGGCACGCCGATCGTGCGCGCGCTGCAGCATTTCCGCGCGGTCAACGCGACCGACGAGATCGCCGAACAGATGGGCATCGCGCCGCACGACGCGCTGCTGCTGATCACGCGGATCGGCTATACGTCCGATCAGCGCGCGATCGAACTGACCGATACCTACTGCCGCAACGACTACTACGACTTCGTCGTCGAGTTGCGCAAGTAACGTCGGCCGCACGGCCGGCGCCTACAGCCAGCGCGCATCGTCGGTGCCGGGCGGCACGGGCGGCCGCGCGAACGCCGGCGGCGTGGCCGACAGGCGCTCGGCCGGTCGCACGGTATCGAGCATGCCGAACGGCGACACGATGCGATCGATCCGGTCGCGCACGTCGGCGGCCGCGAGATCGGGGGCATGCAGGCCGTCCGGCACGTTGCCGAACGACTGCAGCCAGCGCCCCGTCTGCGCGAGCGACATCCGCACGTGCCAGCTTCCCCCTTCGCGCGCCCGCCGCGCGAGCGCGATCATCGCGCCGAACGCCGCGAGATACCCCGTCGCATGATCGAGTGCCTGGCACGGCAAATGGCGCGGCGCTTCCGCCTGCGCGGCGTGCTGTTCCTGCCACGCGATCCCGCTCGCCGACTGCACGAGACTGTCGAAGCCGCGACGTTCCGCCCACGGTCCTGCATGTCCGTACGCCGAGATCGACACGCACACGATGCCGGGCCGCCGCGCCGCCAGCGCCTGCGGCGCGAAGCCGCGGGCCGCGAGCGCGCCGGGCCGGTACGCCTGCAGGAACACGTCCGCATCGCGCACGAGCGCGTGCAGCGTATCGACGCCCGCCGCATCGCGCAGATCGACCCACGCCGAACGCTTGCCGCGCCCGTTGTCGATCAAGAGCGGTGCGATGTTCGGCAGGTGCGGCCCGTTGACGAGCAGCGTCTGCGCACCATGCGACGCCAGCGTGCGGCCCGCGACCGGCCCCGCGATGATGCGCGTGAGGTCGAGCACGCGCACGCCCGCGAGCGGCTGCCCGGATTCGCCGCAGCCGATCGGTTCGACCGGCGCGTCGCCGATCCGCTGGATCTCGAACAGCGGCAGCGATGCGATCGCATGCGCCTGCTCGTGCGCCGTCCATTCGTCAGGTGTTCTGATCAATGCCGCGCACAGACCGGCCTCGGCCAGCGCGGTATCGAGCGCCGCGCCGCCCCAGGTGCGGATCGCCGCGGCGACGTCGGCCCGCTGCTCGCCGCAACCGAGTACGCCAAGGATTCCGCGCAGGTGATGCGGGAAGTTCGCATGCAGCTGGATCCAGCGTCCGTCGCCCGTCTCGAAGAAGCCCGTCACCGGATGACGCAACTCGGGTGGCGGGCCGTCGTCCACGCGCAGGTAGCGTTCACTGCGGAACGCGATCAGCGCATCACGCACCGATACGTCGACAGATTGCGCGACGCCCGTGCGAAGCCGGTGGCATTCGGCCGCCGCGAGCCCGGCTGCCGCGATCGTCGCTGCCGCGAGCGTGCCGACATGGAACGTCGACGGCAGCGTCGGGTCCTGCCCCGTCACGGTTGCGCGGGCCAGCGCGTCGCGATCGCCGCGCGCGAGTTGCCACAGATGCGTCAATGCGAGTTCAGGCGTCATGGTGAACAAGGCGCAAAGGAAGACACGGAATCGAGTCTAGAATTCGCGCCCGCCGCAATCAATCCTGATTGCGCGCCTCCATGCGCGGACGCGCTTCATGCGGCCCGACCGGCGAGATCGCGCACGACGTCCGCCGCCATCCTCCGTGTTCGCGCAAGCGCCCGCGTACGCTAGGTCGGCAGCGACGCAGCCGCGTGGCGCCGGCCGTCGCGCCACCCGACGAGCGGCCGCCACCACGCGTGCTCGGCACGCACGACCGGCGCCGCGTGCGGCCCGAACGCGAACGTCGCGCCTTGCGGCCCCGCGCTGACCCACACGCGCATGCCGGGCTCGAACGTCAGCGAATCGCCGGCGCCGAGCCAGTGGTCGTCGAGCCGGCCCTCGACCGTCACCCACACGTCGCCGTCGGCCACCTGCAGTGCGGTGCGATCGACGATCCGCCAGCGGCCGGCCGGCTCGTCGCCGTCGATCACGTAAAGTCGCAGTTCGCGCATGGCAGCCTCCTGGTCGCACGGGTTCGATGGCACCAGTATTTCGGACAGTGGCGGCACGCGGACAGATACGGCTGCAGACACTTTTGACTGAACTGTACTGGTCGGACGACGGGGACGGCCATCCCCGCCGGCCGGATTTCGCATCGCACCGGGTGCCGAACCTGCACGGCCCACCGGCTTTCCCTACAATGTCGGCTGTCCCGCGCCACCGCCCCGCCCTCATGTTCCAGCGTCCGCCTGCCGTCGCCCCCGGCGAAAAGAACCTCACCGTGATGCTCTGGCTCGTTGCGACGGGCTTCTTCATGCAGACGCTCGATTCGACGATCGTCAACACGGCGCTGCCGTCGATGGCCGCGAGCCTCGGCGAATCGCCGCTGCGGATGCAGTCGGTCGTGATCGCGTATTCGCTGACGATGGCGGTGATGATCCCCGTGTCGGGCTGGCTCGCCGACACGTTCGGCACGCGGCGCGTGTTCTTCAGCGCGATCCTGGTGTTTTCGCTCGGCTCGCTGCTGTGCGCGAATGCGCATACGCTCACGCAGCTCGTCGCGTTCCGCGTCGTGCAGGGGGTCGGCGGCGCGATGCTGCTGCCGGTCGGGCGGCTCGCGGTGCTGCGCACCTTTCCCGCCGAGCGCTACCTGCCCGCGCTGTCGTTCGTCGCGATTCCCGGCCTGATCGGCCCGCTGATCGGGCCGACGCTCGGCGGCTGGCTCGTGAAGATCGCGTCGTGGCACTGGATCTTCCTGATCAACGTGCCGGTCGGCGTCGCGGGCTGCATCGCGACCTTCTACTCGATGCCCGATTCGCGCAACCCGGCCGTCGGCCGCTTCGACCTGAAAGGCTATCTGCTGCTGACGATCGGCATGGTCGCGATCTCGCTGTCGCTCGACGGGCTCGCCGATCTCGGCATGCAGCACGCGGCCGTGCTCGTGCTGCTGATCCTGAGCCTCGCGTGCTTCGTCGCGTACGGGCTGTACGCGGTGCGCGCGCCGCAGCCGATCTTCTCGCTCGAGCTGTTCCGGATCCACACGTTCAGCGTCGGGCTGCTCGGCAACCTGTTCGCGCGGATCGGCAGCGGCGCGATGCCGTACCTGATCCCGCTGCTGCTGCAGGTGAGCCTCGGCTACTCGGCGTTCGAGGCCGGGCTGATGATGCTGCCGGTCGCGGCGGCCGGGATGTTCTCGAAGCGGATCATCACGCGGCTGATCACGCAGCACGGCTACCGCAAGGTGCTGCTCGCGAACACGATCATGGTCGGCGTGATGATGGCGAGCTTCGCGCTGATGCGCGACTCGGTGCCGGTGTGGGTGAAGGTCGTGCATCTCGCGCTGTTCGGCGGCTTCAACTCGATGCAGTTCACCGCGATGAACACGCTGACGCTGAAGGATCTCGGCACGGGCGGCGCGAGCAGCGGCAACAGCCTGTTCTCGCTCGTGCAGATGCTGTCGATGAGCCTCGGCGTCACGGTCGCGGGCGCGCTGCTCGCGACGTTCACGGGCATGCTGCGCACCGTGACGCCGAGCAACACGCTGCCGGCGTTCCACGCGACCTTCATCTGCGTCGGGATCATCACGGCCGCGTCGGCGTGGATCTTCGCGCAGCTCGCGCCCGAGATCCGCAGCACCGCGCGCAAGACCGACCCGTCCGAGCGCGCGTGACGCGCGGCGCGCGCCGTTTCGGGGGCCGCGCCGCCATCGCACGCACCATTGTGGTGCAAATCGCCCCGGCGACGCGCGCGTCGAGGCGCCCTTTCCCGGCCGCGACGGGCGGCCGCACGCGACGCGATGCCGTGCATGCTTCTTGCTCACCTATTCTCTAGGTAAACTGGCAGTCTTCCTTCGGCCGACATCATGAGCATGATCGAAATCGATCCCCCCGGCTTTCAGCCGCCCCGCCCCGTCGCCGGCGACGACGGGAACCGGCGCACCGTGCTGTACGGCGGCTACACCGTGTTCAGCGTGTTCCAGCCCGTTTTCTCCGTGTCGCACCGTCGCGCGATCGGCTATCACGCGTCGCTGCGCGCGCACGACGAGGAAAGCCGCCAGGTGGCGTCGCACGAAGTGTTCACGCAGGCGGCGCGCCGCGGCGACCTGCTCGAACTCGGCCGGCTCGCCGAATCGTTGCATCTCGGTAACTTCCACGCGTTCGACAGTCACGACGAATGGCTCTTCCTGAGCCTGCACCCGGCCGCGCTGATGGACACCATCTACGGCGACGCGCTGCTCGCGAACCTGAAGGCGCTCGGGCTGCCGCCGCACCGCGTGGTGCTCGAGGTGCCCGAGCAGGCGGGCGGCGAAACACCGCGCTACGCGGCGATCGTCGACGGGCTGCGCAAGGCCGGCTTCCTGATCGCGCTGGTCGGGTTCGGCGCGAAGCATTCGAACATCGATCGCGTGTGGCACCTGCATCCCGACATCGTCACGCTCGACCGCGGCATCCTCGCGCAGGCGAGCGAGCACTCGCACCTCGAACGCGTGCTGCCGGGGCTCGTGTCGCTGCTGCACGAATCCGGCCAGCTCGTGCTGATGGGCGGCCTGTCGACCGAACGCGACGCGCTGATCGCGCTCGAATGCGACGTCGATTTCGTGCAGGGCCAGTACTTCGCGGGGCCGAGCGTCGATCCCGTGCAGCCGCAGGCCGCCGCGGGCTGCATGGATACGCTGTCGGCCGCGCTGCGGCTGCGCGTCGCGCAGCGCGAGCGCACGCAGGCGGAACGGCTCGCGCCGTACGTCGCCGCGCTTGAGGAAGCGAGCCGGAAGCTCGTCGCGGGAGAATCGCTCATCGACGCAGCGGCCGCCGTGCTCGGGTTGCCCGAGACCGCGCGCTGCTTCCTGCTCGATGCCTCGGGGCGCCAGATCGGCGACAACGTGCTCGCGCGCGGCAGCGTATCGCAGCGTGCGAAGCGCTTCCGGCCGCTGCTGCATTCGGAAGGAGCCAGCTGGGAGCGCCGTCCGTACTTCATCGACGCGATGCGCGCGCCGGGCCGCGTGCACCTGACGCCGCCCTACCTGTCGATCAACGAGGCGCACCTGTGCGTGACCGCATCGATCGCCGCGCCCGCGGCGACCGGCATGCAGGTGCTCTGCGTCGACATCAACTGGGAAGCGGCGCTCAACCGCGAGTAAGCGCGACCGCGCGCCGCCTTCACGCGGCGCCGGCCGCCTTGCGCACGATCAGCCGGTGCACGCGCTTGCCGGACGATGCGCTGACTACCTCGTGCTCGTCGATCACGTGCATGCCGGCGCCGAGCGCCGCATGCATCCGCGCCGAATCCAGCGCCGTATAGAGGCGGCCGCGCTCGTCGCGCAACGTGCCGTTTCCGGCCACCCGCCAGCTCAGGTACAACGTGCCGCCCGGCATCAGCAGATCGGCCAGCCGTGCGGCGGCCGCCGCCGCATCGGCCTGTTCGAGGTGCATGACGACCGTCTCGCACAGCACATTGCGAAACGCGCCGGACGGCACGCCGGCCAGCGCCGGCAGCGCGGCGAGTTCGAAGCTCAGGTCTGGATGGTGCCGACGCGCCTCGTCGAGCAGCGCGGCGCTCGCGTCGTAGCCGCGCACGTCGAAGCCGCGCGACGCGAGCCAGGCCGTGTCGCGGCCCGCACCGCAGCCGACGTCGGCGGTCGGCCCCGGCGAGAAATGCTGTTCGAGCAGCGCGTACATGTCGTCGGGCGCGGCCTGGTCGAGCCAGTCCTGCGCATATTGCGCGGCATGCGCGTCGTACGCGTCGAGTGTCGGGCGATCCACCATGGTGAGTGCTCCGCATAGGCGTCGTATGACGCACCCCGCATCTTAGCCGTTGCGCCCCGCCTGTGGTGCCGCGCACGGGGCCCGCACCGGCGGATCGCCGGAAGCCGGGCTACGCAGCCCGCACGTCGGGCGCCTGCGCGGTCAGCTCGGTCCACAGCGCATCGCCGCGCCACGCCGGGCGCACGGCCGCGCCTTCCGCGCCGTGGACGAGCGCGCACAGTCGCGCATTGACGGGCGCCGGTGCGCCGAAGCGCGCGGCCAGCCGCACGATCTCGCCGTTGATCCACTCGACTTCCGTCGCGCGGCGCGCCGCGAGATCGTCGGACATCGACGAGCGCGCAAGCGGGTCGATCGCGAGCATCCGGCCGCCGAGCACCCGAAAAGCCGCATCGGGCAGATCGAGCACGGCAGGAAGCCAGCCGGCCGGCAGCGGCGTCAGCCGCGCCGGGCGGATCGCGGCCCGCGCCAGCCAGTGCAGCGCCTCGCGCTGGGCCAGCGCGACGCAGCGGCGATACGCGCGTTGCGCGAGTTCGTCGCGCAGCGGCAGGTTCGCGAGCGCATTCACCGCGTTGTTCAGGTTGAGCAGCAGCTTCGCCCACTGCACGGCGCGCATGTCGCGATGCAGCGCGAGCGGCAGCCCGGCACGCGCGAATGCGCCGGCGAACGGCTGCAGCGCGGGTGACGCGTCGGCCGCGAGCGCACCGGCCGAACCCTGGTGAAACGCGCCGGGCCCGCGCTCGATCACGTTGAACGGCACCATGCCGGCCAGCACGGTCGCTTGCGGCAGCGCATCGCGCAGCACGTCGGCGTTGTGCAGGCCGTTCTGGAAGCTGATCACGATCGTGCCGGGCCGCAGCACGCCAGCCAGCTGCGCGGCCGCGTCACGCGTTGCGGCCGATTTCACCGTGACGAGCACGAGCCGCGCGTCGGCCGCGGCGGCCGGATCGGTCGTGAACGCGACATCGGCCGGTGCGAGCGTCGCACGATAGCCGCGCTGGTCGGTCAGCGTGAGTCCGTGCAGGTGTATCGCCTCACCGATCCGCGCACGGCCGACGAGCGTCACGTGCGCGCCGCCGGCCGCGAGCCGGCCGCCGAGATAGCAGCCGACGGCGCCTGCGCCGAACACGCAGACTGGTGCGTCAGACATGCGAGTGCGCGCCGCCGTGTACGGGGCCGGCACGCCGCTCGACTTCGCGGCGCACGTCGCCGCGCAGCCCCGCGAAAAACGCGACTTCGGCCACGACGAACAGCGGCCCGACCATCAGGCCGACCAGATCGTCGATGAACGCAGGCTTGCGCCCTTCGAACCAGTGCCCGACGAACTGCACGATCCAGCCGACGACGAACGCGCCGATGCCGATCGCGAGCCATTGCGCGGTCGGCAGCAATGCGAGCGACTGCGCGGCCCACAGGCCGAGCGCGAACAGCGCGGTCATCACGATCCCGAACCGCAGGTCGAGACGCAGGTAGAACACGACGGACGCGACCGCGAGCAGCAGCGCCGGCGACAGCGCGATGCCGGCCAGCATCCCGACCGCCGGCCGCGACAGCAGCACCTCGACCGCGAACACGATCATCGGGATCCCGACCAGGTGCGTCGCGATGTTGCGCGCGTCGCGGTGGTAGGCCGCATACTGCGAAAGATGGTCTTCGAGCGTCTTCATCGCGTCTCCTGGTCGGTTATTGAACGCTATGATGCGCGTCACGCCCGAGAACCTCTGTCAGCTACCCGACATCGCGTGCCCATGTCCTCCTCGCTCGCCCCGTACCTGCCGCAGATCGAAGCGAACTCGTGGTTCGCCGCGCTGCCGCCCGCGTTGCGCGCGGACCTGCTCGCCGGCGCGGTGCTGCGCCGCCTGCCGGCCGGCCACGCGCTGTTCCGGCGCGGCGATCCGCCGTGCGGGCTGTACGCGGTGCTGGCCGGTTCACTCACGATAGGTGCGGTCGACCCGCAGGGCAAGGAAGCGCTGCTGACGGTGGCCGAGCCCGTCACGTGGTTCGGCGAAATCGCGCTGTTCGACGGCCAGCCGCGCACGCACGACGCGATCGCGCTCGACGATGCGCTGCTGCTGCATGTCCCGCAAGCCGAGCTGCTCGCGATCCTCGATGCGACGCCGCAATACTGGCGGCAGTTCGCGCTGTTGATGGCGCAGAAGCTGCGCCTGAGCTTCCTGACCGTCGAATCGATGAGCGTGATGCCGGCCGCGCAACGGCTCGCCGCGCGCCTGCTGATGATCGCCGACGGCTATGGCGGCATCAGCGCCGGGCGCACGCGCGTGCGGCTGTCGCAGGAAACGCTCGCATCGATGCTGTCGATCACGCGGCAGACCACCAACCAGTTGCTGAAGGCGCTGCAGGCTGACGGCGTCGTGCGGCTGCATGTCGGCGAAATCGAGCTCGTCGACATCGACGCGCTGCGCCGCGCGAGCGGGCTGGGCGACGGCACGCGCTGAGCGACGCGCACCGCACCGTCATACGTTGCCCTGCCGCCGCCGCGCTCGTCGCCTACGTCGCGCTGGTGTTCTGGCGCGTACCGCCGTGGGCCGTCGTGATCGCGAGCGCGGCGCTCGGCCTGGCCACCTGAGCCGGCAGGTGCGCCGCTTTCCCGCGCGACAAAAACAAAAAAGCCCTCGAAACGAGGGCTTTTTTTGGGGTGCCGCGCGCCGTGGCGGCGCGCCGGCGCCGGACTTACGCGAAGTTCTTCGCTGCGAAGTCCCAGTTCACGATGTTCCAGAACGCTTCGACGAACTTCGGACGTGCGTTGCGGTAGTCGATGTAGTACGCGTGTTCCCACACGTCGATCGTCAGCAGTGCCTTGTCGGCGGTCGTCAGCGGCGTCGCTGCGTTGCTCGTCGACACGATGTCGAGCGAACCGTCAGCCTTCTTCACGAGCCATGCCCAGCCCGAACCGAACGTGCCGACCGCGGCCTTCGTGAACGCTTCCTTGAACGCGTCGTACGAACCCCACTTCGCGTTGATCGCGTCGCCCAGCGCGCCCGTCGGTGCGCCGCCGCCGTTCGGCGACAGGCTGTTCCAGAAGAACGTGTGGTTCCAGATTTGCGCGGCGTTGTTGAAGATGCCGCCCGACGACTTCTTGACGATCTCTTCCAGCGACAGGTTTTCGAATTCCGTGCCCGGGATCAGATTGTTCAGGTTCGTCACATAAGCCTGATGGTGCTTGCCGTAGTGATACTGGATCGTCTCGAGCGAGATGGTCGGCGCGAGTGCGTCTTCAGCGTACGGGAGCGGCGGGAGCGTATGAGCCATGGCGATTCCTTCGTTGAGTATGTAGGGAGGCTGTGTTGGATGCTGCCGAGCGTCCGATTGTAGGCGAGGACGAATAACCCCGCAAACTCACGGGCCATTTATCCGCGGTATGCGGAAAAGCGATGTTGGCGCATCGTCCGGCCGGACGAACCGGCGATGCGCGGCATCCGTTCCCGTGCGCAGCGCGTCCGTTGCGGCACCTTCGCTCCGCTTGCGGCGGTTACGTCAGATCGTATCGGTCAGCCGCGGCTGCACGTCGGCGAGCGACACGTCGGCCGAGCCTTCCGCAAGATGCACGGTCAGGCGCCGCTGCGGCTTCAGCGCGTTCGGTGCACGCACCGCACGCCCCGTCTGCGCATCGATCAGCGCCGCATAGCCGCGCTCGAGCGTGCGCTGCGGGCTCAGCACCTCGAGCCGTGCCGCACAGGCTGACACACGCGCCGTGTCGCGTTCGTGACGGCGCTGCAATGCAACCGCGAGACGGTGCGACAGCCCCGCGAGCGCCTGGCGCGCCTGCGTCGGATCGGGCCGCGCACGCTGCCAGCGCAGCTGCACGAGCGCGAAGCGCGCACGCGCATCGCGCACCGGCCGCGACGCCGCCGACGCGAGCCGCACCGCCAGCTGCTCGACGTGCGTGCGCTGGCGCTGCAGCCGCTCGGCCGGGCTCACGAGCCGGCGCGAGAGCCAGTCGAGCTGCTGCGCGCGCTGTTCGAGCCGGCGCGCCATGCCGCGCGCGAGCGCGCGCTGGCGGTCGTCGACCTCGCGCAGCAGCAGCGCACGCTGCGGGCTCGCGAGCTCGGCCGCGCCGGTGGGCGTCGGCGCACGCACGTCGGCCGCGAAATCCGCGATCGTGAAATCGGTTTCGTGCCCGACGCCGCTGACGACCGGCACCTCGCTCGCCACGATCGCGCGCGCCAGCGCTTCGTCGTTGAACGACCACAGATCCTCGATCGAGCCGCCGCCGCGGCAGACCAGCAGCACGTCGACCTCGCGGCGCGCATTCGCGGCCTCGACGGCCGCGACGAGCTTCTCGGCGGAACCGGCGCCTTGCACCGGCGCCGGATAGACGATCACCGGAATGTGCGGCGCGCGGCGTGCGAGCGTGGTCAGCACGTCGCGCAGCGCGGCGGCCTGCAGCGACGTGACGATGCCGATCGCGCGCGGGTGGGCCGGCAGCGGCCGCTTGCGCTCGGCGGCGAACAGGCCCTCGCCTTCGAGCTGGGCCTTCAGCCGCAGGAACGCCTCGTACAGGCGCCCCTGCCCGGTACGCCGCACGGCCTCGACGTTGAGCTGCACTTCGCCGCGCGGCTCGTACATCGTGACGACCGCGCGCACCTCGATCCGGTCGCCTTCGCGCGGCGTGAATTCCGCGTATTGCGCACGGCCGCGGAACATCACGCAGCGCATCTGCGCCTGCTGGTCCTTGATCGAGAAATACCAGTGGCCGCTCGCGGCACGCGTGAAATTCGACACTTCGCCCGAAATCCACAGCAGCGGAAACGAACGCTCGAGCATCGTCGAAATCGCGCGATTGAGCGCCGAAACGGGAATCACTTCGTCGCCGCCGCGCGTCGCGCCGGGTGCGGAAAAAGGGGAGTCGGAAAGCATGGGCGGTCAGATGAATGCTGGCGGCGACACGATAGTCCGACACGCGCGCGACGTCCAGCGCCGGCCGCATTCGGCACGGCACGCGGAAGGTGTCCACACTTTGGCAATCTTCCGCCTAAAACGCATTAAAACCGCTGAAAAACCCAGACGATTCACGGTAACACATTGATTTTTATAGATTTTTAAATCTTTCGAAATGATTCTCATCCGATTCGATGCCCACCCGGCGGGCGTTTGAGGTGATCGACCGGGGAGTTTTTCACAGAGTTATCCACAGGCTGCCGCGATCCGGCCCCGCCGGCTGCGTCGGCCGGTCGCGCTTGCCGCGCCGGCGTGCGGCGCGCTAGAGTGCCGCCTTCCGCAGATCCCGCGGCATGTGCCGCCCAACGGAGAACCCGCCTTGACGAATCCGTCCCACGCCGCAGCGCACGACGCGCCGCGCCCGGCCCGATGAGCGCGCCCGGCGGCCTGCTCGCGCGGCTCGAAGCGCACCTGACACGCGAATGGCAGCGGCGCGGCGCGCTCGCCTGGGCGCTCACGCCGTTCGCCTGCGTGTTCGGCCTGTGCGCGGCGCTGCGACGCACCGCTTACACGCAGGGCTGGAAACAGCCGGTCGACGTCGGCGTGCCCGTCGTCGTGGTCGGCAACGTGACCGTCGGCGGCACCGGCAAGACGCCGACCGTGATCGCGCTCGTCGACGCGCTGCGCGCGGCCGGCTTCACGCCCGGCGTCGTGTCGCGCGGCTACGGCGCGAACGTGCAGGCGCCGACGGCCGTCACGCCCGCATCGCGCGCCCGCGTCGGCGGCGACGAACCGCTGCTGATCGCGCGCCGCACCGGCGCGCCCGTGTGGGTGTGCCCCGACCGCGTCGCGGCCGCGCAGGCATTGCGCGCCGCGCATCCGGACGTCGACGTGATCGTCAGCGACGACGGCCTGCAGCACTACCGCCTCGCGCGCACGGTCGAGCTCGTCGTGTTCGACCACCGGCTCGGCGGCAACGGCTTCCTGCTGCCGGCCGGGCCGCTGCGCGAGCCGCTGTCGCGGCACCGCGACGCGACGCTCGTCAACGATCCGTACAGCGGCGCGCTGCCGCCATGGCCCGACACCTACGCGCTCGCGCTGACGCCGGGCGCCGCGTGGCACCTCGACCAGCCGGCGCTGCGCCGCCCGCTGTCGCAGTTCGCGAACGAGCGCGTGCTCGCCGCGGCCGGCATCGGCGCGCCGGAACGCTTCTTCGCGACGCTGCGGGCGGCCGGTCTCGCGCCGGCGACGCGCGCGCTGCCCGACCACTACGCGTTCGCGGACAATCCGTTCGTCGACGATGCCGTCGATGCAATCCTGATTACCGAGAAGGATGCAGTAAAATTGGGCGCTTCCTGGCGCGACGCTCGACTGTGGGTGGTCCCCGTCGAAGCCGCGCTCGACCCTCGCCTCATTGCCCTCGTTGTGGAGAAACTCCGTGGACGCTCGCCTGCTTGAAATCATTGTGTGCCCTATCTGCAAAGGCCCGCTCCACTACGACCGCGCCGCGCAGGAGCTGATCTGCAACGCGGACAAGCTCGCGTACCCGATCCGCGACGGCATCCCCGTGATGCTCGTCGACGAAGCGCGCCAGACCGTCGAAGGCACGCCGGTCGATCCGGCCGGCCGCTAAGCCGCCCGACGGCGCGCCGGCCTCGGCCGGCGCGCCGAACCCTGCCGGCCGACCGGCTCCGGACGCGCCGCCTGCCCCGTTCTCCTCACCGCTCATCCCCGATGACTCACCCGCAACCCTTCATCGCCGTCATTCCCGCCCGGCTCGCGTCGTCGCGCCTCCCGAACAAGCCGCTCGCCGATCTCGGCGGCAAGCCGATGGTCGTGCGCGTCGCGGAGCGCGCGCGCGAAGCGGGCGCGCAGCAAGTGCTCGTCGCGTCCGACGCGCAGAGCGTGCTCGACGCGGCGCGCGACCACGGCTTCGAAGCGGTGCTGACGCGCGCCGACCATCCGTCCGGCACCGACCGGCTCGCGGAAGTCGCGGCGACTTTCGGGTGGAGCGACGACACCGTCGTCGTCAACGTGCAGGGCGACGAGCCGCTGATCGACCCCGTGCTCGTGCGCGACGTGGCGTCGCACCTCGCCGCGCATCCCGCCTGCGCGATCGCGACCGCCGCCCACCCGATCCACGACGCGGCCGACGTGTTCAACCCGAACGTCGTGAAGGTCGCGCTCGACGCGCAGAGCGTCGCGCTGTACTTCTCGCGCGCGCCGATTCCATGGAGCCGCGACGCGTACCAGCCGCACTGGCCGGACGTCGCGGCCATGCCGGCACCGGCTTTCCCGGTGTATCGGCACATCGGCCTCTATGCGTATCGCGCGCGTTTCCTGCGCACCTATCCGTCGCTCGCGCAGGCGCCGATCGAACAGGCCGAGCAGCTCGAACAGCTGCGCGCGCTGTGGCACGGCGAGCGCATCGCAGTGCTGATCACCGAGTCCGCGCCCGAAGCCGGGATCGACACGCCGGCCGATCTCGCGCGCGTGCAGGCCCTTTTTCAGCCGGGTTCAAAATAACCCGTGGCATAATCAGGCGATTGTGCGAGCCGTCCGCGACCAGCGCGTCCTCGCTTGACCCCGCCCGCGGCCCTGCCGGCAGCCGCGCGTCACCCACGTCGACGCGCCGCATCAGACCGGTCCGCCGCGCGCCAGGCAAGCCCCGCGCCTGCTGTCGCCGACGCCTTCGAGGCTCGCCACACGAATCTACATACTTGGAGATATCACCATGCGTTTGATCCTGTTGGGCGCGCCCGGCGCGGGAAAGGGCACCCAGGCAAATTTCATCAAGGAAAAGTTCGGCATCCCGCAAATCTCGACGGGCGACATGCTGCGTGCGGCCGTGAAGGCCGGCACGCCGCTCGGCGTCGAGGCGAAGGGCTACATGGACGCCGGCAAGCTCGTGCCGGACGCGCTGATCATCGGCCTCGTCAAGGAGCGCCTGAAGGAATCCGACTGCGCGAACGGCTATCTGTTCGACGGTTTCCCGCGCACGATCGCGCAGGCTGACGCGATGAAGGACGCCGGCGTCGCGATCGACTACGTGCTCGAGATCGACGTCCCGTTCTCGGAAATCATCGAGCGCATGAGCGGCCGCCGCACGCACCCGGCATCGGGCCGCACGTACCACGTCAAGTTCAACCCGCCGAAGGTCGAGGGCCACGACGACGTGACGGGCGAACCGCTGATCCAGCGCGACGACGACAAGGAAGAAACCGTCAAGAAGCGTCTCGAAGTGTACGAAGCGCAGACCAAGCCGCTGATCACGTACTACGGCGACTGGGCGCAGCGCGGCGAGGAAAACGGCCTGAAGGCGCCGCAGTATCGCAAGATCTCGGGTCTCGGCGCCGTCGAGGCAATCCGCGAGCGCGCGTTTGACGCACTGAAGTAAGCAGCGCGTCGCGCACCCGCAAAAAACCGCCCGTTCCGGGCGGTTTTTTTTCGCCCGGCCGGGATTCGCACGACCGTGCGTGTATCGCCTCCGCGCGACGACGCCCCGTACAATCGGTCGAACGCGTGCCCCGCCCACTCGCGGCGCACCGGCCTTTCGGCCGATGGATCCGCATCGGACAGAACCTGGGAGACAGTCATGGACATTCGCGGCAACGTGTTTCTGATCACGGGCGGGGCATCGGGCCTCGGCGCCGGCACCGCGCGAATGCTCGCGCAGGCCGGCGGCACGGTCGTGCTCGCCGACCTGAACGAAGCGGCAGGCGCCGCGCTCGCGGCCGAACTGGGCGGCGTATTCGTGCGCTGCGACGTGTCGGGCGAGGCCGACGCGCAGGCAGCCGTCGACGCGGCGACGCGCGCGGGCACGCTGCGCGGCCTCGTGAACTGCGCGGGCATCGCACCGGCCGCAAAAACCGTCGGCAAGGACGGCGCGCACCCGCTCGACGTGTTCGCGAAGACGATCAACGTGAACCTGGTCGGTACGTTCAACATGATCCGGCTCGCGGCTGCCGCGATGGCCGCGACCGCGCCGACCGCGGAAGGCGAGCGCGGCGTGATCGTCAGCACCGCGTCGGTCGCCGCCTTCGACGGGCAGATCGGCCAGGCCGCCTACGCGGCGTCGAAGGCCGGCGTCGCGGGCATGACGCTGCCGATCGCGCGCGACCTGTCGCGCAGCGGCATCCGCGTGATGACGATCGCGCCCGGCCTGTTCGAGACGCCGATGCTGCTCGGCATGCCGCAGGACGTGCAGGACGCGCTCGGCGCGATGGTGCCGTTCCCGCCGCGGCTCGGCAAGCCGGCCGAATACGCGATGCTGGTGCGCCAGATCGTCGAGAACCCGATGCTCAACGGCGAAGTGATCCGCCTCGACGGTGCGATCCGGATGCAGCCGAAGTAAGCGCCCATGAAAAACGCCCGCGATGCGGGCGTGTTGTCTTGTTCCGGCAACGGCGCGATGGCGGCTCAGTCCTCGCCGTCGCGCTGCATCCGCTGCCGCAATTCGGTGACCTGCGATTCGACGACGGTCGCGTCGTCCGCCTCGGGCCGCTCGCCGAGATACTGCTCGAGATCCTCGAGCGCGGGGCGCAGGTAGTCGAGCCGCGCATACGCGAAGCCGCGGTCGCGCACCTCGTCGAGCTGCTCGGGCAACAGGATCACGAGCCGCTGCTGCACCGCGAGCAGCCGCTGCCAGCGTTCCGTCTGCAGATAGATCGTCTTCAGGTTGCGCAGCATCCGCGCGATGATCTCGCGGCTCGTCGCCGGTTGCAGCAGCGCGCGCAACGCGCTGTCGACCGCACCGGCCGCGCGCGCGACGTACGGCTCGAGCATCTCGACCATCTCGGCTTCGGACAGCGAATGGCCGTTGGTCGGATCGATGATCAGGTCGCCGTCCGGCAGCGTGACGCGCAGCAGGAAATGGCCGGGGAACGACACGCCGCGCGCCGGCACGCCGATCTGCTCGGCGAGCTCCAGGTACAGCACCGACAGCGAGATCGGGATCCCGCGCCGCCGCTTCAGCACGGCGTTCAGGTGGCTGTTATCGGGGTCGTAGTAATCGTTGTGATTGCACGAGAAGCCGAGTTCGCGGAAGAAGAAGTCGTTCAGCGCGGCGACGCGGCCCTTCAGGTCCGCATCGTCGGCGAACCGCCGGCGCAGCCGCGCCGCCAGCATGTCGAGTTCGGCCAGCGTGCCCTGCAGGTCGAGGTCGGGATACGCGTCCTGCGCCAGCGACAGCGCGGTTTCCGTGACGGGCAGACTGTCGTCGTCCGCCACGAGCGTGCTGAAGTAGTCGAGGACGCGGGTCATTGCGGTCGTCACTTGGCGCGCCTTCTGAAGTAAGCGTATTTGAAGCCCATCACCCACAACATACCGAAATATAGTGCAGCGAACAGCACGAGGCACGCCGCCATCAGCGCAATGCGGTCGAGCGGCTGCGTGCGCATCCCGGTCCAGTCGAAGCTGATCGCGCACCAGTGCATCAGGCCCGCGAGCACGAGCGTCGCGCCGACGAGCTGCACGAAGAAGCGCAGCCAGCCCGGCGACGGCTGGTAGATGCCGCGCTTGCGCAGCCCGATGAACAGCAGCAGCGAGTTCAGGCACGCGCCGACGCCGATGCTCAGCGTGAGGCCCGCGTGGCCGATCAGCGGCACGAACACGTAGTTCGAGATCTGCGTGACGATCAGCACGCCGATCGCGATCTTCACGGGCGTCTTGATGTCCTGCTTCGCGTAGAAGCCCGGCGCGAGGATCTTGATCAGGATGATGCCGACGAGGCCGATCCCGTAGGTGGCGAGCGCGCGCGCGACCATCGTGACGGTATGCGCGTCGAACTTGCCGTAGTTGAACAGCGTCGCGGTGAGCGGCGTCGCGAAGAAGAACAGCGCGAGCGCGCTCGGCGCCGCGAGCAGGAACGTGACGCGCAGCCCCCAGTCGAGCAGCGCCGAATATTCATGCGAATCGGCGTCGACGTGCGCCTTCGACAGGCTCGGCAGCAGGATCGTGCCGAGCGCGACGCCGAGCAGCGCCGTCGGGAATTCCATCAGGCGGTCGGCGTAGTTGATCCACGACACGGCGCCCTGCCCGAGCCGCGACGCGATGTTGGTGTTGATGATCAGCGACAGCTGCGCGACCGACACCGCGAACGTCGCGGGCACCATCTTCGCGAGCACGCGCTTCACGCCCGGGTGGCGCAGCGCGCGCAGCGGGTTCAGGCCGATCAGCGGCACCATGTCGATCTTCTTCAGCCCCGGCAATTGCACGAGGAACTGCAGCACGCCGCCGACGATGACGGCCCACGCGAGCGCGTAGACCGGCACCTTCAGGTGCGGCGCGACGAACACGGCCGCGCCGATGAACGCGACGTTGAGCAGCACCGGCGCGAACGCGGGCAGCGAGAAGCTCTTGTACGTGTTGAGCACGCCGGACGCGAGCGTCGTCAGCGAGATGAACACGATGTACGGGAACATGATCTGCGTCATCGTGACCGCGAGCGGGAACGCCTGGCCGTCCTTGTGCAGGCCGGACGCGACCGCGAACACGACCCACGACGCGCCGGCGATCCCGGCGACCGACAACACCGCAAGCGCCCACGCGAGCACGGTGGACATCGCGTCGACGAGCGCCTTCGTCGCGTCGTGCCCCTGCTGGTTCTTGAACTCGGCGAGGATCGGCACGAACGCCTGCGAGAACGCGCCTTCGGCGGACAGGCGGCGCAGCAGGTTCGGTATGCGGAAGGCGACGTAGAACGCGTCGGTGTATTGACTGGCGCCGAACGCACGGGCGATCAGCGTCTCGCGGGCCAGTCCGGTCACGCGCGACAGCAGCGTGAAGCCGCTGACCGTCAGCAGGGCTCGGAATAGATTCATGGGGCGCTTATTATACGGACGTTGCGCGACCCGGCCAGCGGCGTGATGCCGAAAAGCGCACACGCCGCCGGTGCCCCGTCCAGCCAATGTCACTTCGAACTTGCCACTCGCTTGATTTTGTTGCTATAATCGCCGGTTTCTGGGCTCGTACATGCACGGCAACCGCCGTTTTCATGTCCCTGCCTCGGTTAAAATCACCGTTTTTTTATGCGCCCCTGGGCAATCGTTCTCAGGGGACGGATCGAAAAGCAGCGCTTGGCCGTCAGGCTCCAAGCTCTGGAAACAGGACAGGATAAGGAACCGTCATGGCTAACTCCGCACAAGCACGCAAGCGCGCCCGCCAGGCCGCGAAGGCAAACTCGCACAACTCGGCGCTGCGCTCGAAATTCCGTACCGCGATCAAGTCGGTTCGCAAGGCTGTTGAAGCCGGCGACCAAGCAAAGGCTGCCGAGCTGTTCAAGGCTGCCGTGAAGACGATCGACACGATCGCCGACAAGAAGATCGTTCACAAGAACAAGGCCGCTCGCAGCAAGAGCCGCCTGGCCGCAGCCGTCAAGGGCCTGCAGGCAGCAGCGTAAATCCGGTGCGCCCGCTCGCGCGGGCGTTCCTGTTTCCTGCGATCGCAAAAAAGCCCGCCTAGGCGGGCTTTTTTGTTGCCTGTCGCCTGCGCATCACGCGGGGCGACGGGTTTTGCCGCGGCGAGCGCCTGCGCCCTCGCCTGCCGGCTTCACTTCTTCGCGCCGTAGTCCGGCAATTCGCACGCCTCGGTGACGACGAGGTTGTTGTCCTTCGCGAAATTCAGCACGAAATCGAAAGCCATCGGTTCGATGTCGCGCAGCCGCGAATCGAGGATCACGCATTTCAGGTCGCCGAGCATCGTCGGGCGCACGTACAGCGAATACTTGAGACGCGCATTCGGCCCGCTCGCCCCCGGCCCGAAGCAGGCCATCACACCGGCCAGACGTTCCGACCAGTCGCTCGGGCGAAACTTTTTCCCGTCTTTCGTGATGCCCTGGATGAAGAATTCGGTCGGAGGGGTTTCAGCCATGTGGTTACCCAAGTGACGGCCCGGCGATGCCCAGGCAACGGCGCCTGGATACGCGAACACAAAGCTGGAACGGACGGCGGCACAAGCATTCCGATATCCCGAAAACGGGACGTCGATGCGCGCCGCCGGTAGACTGCACCGGATTTGTGCAGCGCACGGCTTGTGTCCGGCAGAGCGCGAAAAGCCTTGCCTGCCGGGCTGGAGAAAACTTTCGAATTATACCGCAGCGCGCCATCGCGCGTCGTCCCGACGGCCTCCTTCCCGCGCCGTCCGCCGCCTGCCGCGATCGTGCCCCGCTTCGCTCCACGGCTCGTCAAAGCACAGAAAATCCTTTATGCTGCTTTGAGTTATCCACACCCGACGGCGGCGCCGTCCGGCCTCGCTGCCGGGTGAAACCCGCCGTATTTCGCTTCATGACCGCCAAAACCATTCGTCACTACCTGCAGTTCAAGGATTTCTCGCTGGAAGACTACGAGTACGTGCTCGAACGCACGGGTATCCTGAAGCGCAAGTTCAAGAACTACGAGACCTATCACCCGCTGCACGACCGCACGCTCGCGATGATCTTCGAGAAGAGCTCGACGCGCACGCGCCTGTCGTTCGAGGCCGGGATCTTCCAGCTCGGCGGCCACGCCGTGTTCATGAGCACGCGCGACACGCAGCTCGGCCGCGGCGAACCCGTCGAGGATTCCGCGCAGGTCATCTCGCGGATGGTCGACATCATCATGATCCGCACGTTCGAGCAGGACGTCATCACACGCTTCGCGGAAAACTCGCGCGTGCCGGTGATCAACGGCCTGACGAACGATTACCACCCGTGCCAGGTGCTCGCCGACATCTTCACGTACTACGAGCACCGCGGCCCGATCGCCGGCAAGACCGTCGCATGGGTCGGCGACGCGAACAACATGCTCTACACGTGGATCGAAGCCGCGCAGATCCTCGGCTTCAAGCTGCGCCTGTCCACGCCGCCCGGCTACGCGCTCGACATGAAGCTCGTGTCGCCCGGCAGCGCGCCGTTCTACGAGGTGTTCGACGATCCGAACGAAGCGTGCAAGGGCGCCGATCTCGTCACCACCGACGTGTGGACGAGCATGGGCTTCGAAGCCGAGAACGAGGCGCGCAAGCAGGCGTTCGCCGACTGGTGCGTCGACGAGGAAATGATGGGCCACGCGAACCCGGATGCGCTCTTCATGCACTGCCTGCCCGCGCACCGCGGCGAGGAAGTGACGGCCGGCGTGATCGACGGCCCGCAGAGCGTCGTGTGGGACGAGGCGGAAAACCGCCTGCACGTGCAGAAGGCGCTGATGGAGTTCCTGCTGCTCGGCCGCCTCAAGCACTGATACGCCGGAACGCATACGCGTAAAAAAAAGCGCCGATCGTCGATCGGCGCTTTTTGTTTGGCCGCGCGGAAAACGGTGCCGCGCCCGCGTTACAGGCAGACCGGTTCCGCCTCCAGCTCGACGCCGAATTGCGCACGCACGTCGGCCTGGATCGCCTGCGCCAGCGCGAGCACGTCGGCGCCCGTCGCGCCGCCGCGATTGACGAGCACGAGCGCCTGGCGGTCGTGCACGGCCGCCGCACCGAGTGCGCGGCCCTTCCAGCCGCAGCGGTCGATCAGCCAGCCGGCCGCGAGCTTCACGTGCCCATCCGGCTGCGGATACGACACGACCTCGGGTGCGCGGGCACGCAGCGCGTCGAACTGCGCGGCGTCGATCACCGGATTCTTGAAGAAACTGCCTGCGTTGCCGAGCACGAGCGGATCGGGCAGCTTCGCACGGCGGATCGCGACGACCGCGTCGAACACGTCGCGCGGCGTCGCCGCATCGGGCGCGATGCCGCGCCCGTCGAGCTCGCGCGTGACGTCCGCGTAGCCGAGCCGCGGCGCCCACTGCTTCGGCAATCGGAACGTCACCGACACGATCGCGAACCGGCCGCGCCCGTCCCGCTTGAAGAAGCTGTCGCGGTAGCCGAACGCGCAGCGCGCGGCGTCGAAGCGCTCGCTGCGCCCCGTCGCCAGCTCGACCGCGACCAGCGAGTCGAAATACGCCTTCATCTCGAGGCCGTACGCGCCGATGTTCTGGATCGGCGCGGCGCCGACGGTGCCGGGGATCAGCGCGAGGTTCTCGAGGCCCGGCATTCCGTGCTCGAGCGTCCACGCGACGAATGCGTGCCAGTTCTCGCCGCCGCCGGCCTCGACGTACCATGCGTCGTCGTCCTCGCGCACGACGCGGCGGCCGGCGATCTCGTCGAGCAGCACGACGCCGTCGAAATCGCGCGTGAACACGACGTTGCTGCCGCCGCCGAGCACCAGCTGCGGCAGGTGCGCGACGCGCGCGTCACGGTGCAGCGCCTCGAACTGCGACGCATGCGTGATGCGCGCGGCAAAGCGCGCGTTCGCGGCAATGCCGAACGTGTTGTGCACGGCGAGCGGATGGTCGGGAAGCAGCGACAGGGCGGAATCGTCAGGAGGCATCGGCATTCGCGGTCACGTCGACCCGGGCCGGCAGATAGCCGGTCTTGGGCAAACGGAGGGGCATCGGTAAAATGGCAAACAGTCCGCAATTATAGCGAGTGCCCGCGCGCGAGCCGGGTGCCCGCATCTCAAGGGAGAATGCCATGCCATCGTTCGACGTCGTTTCCGAAGCGAACATGATCGAAGTGAAGAACGCCATCGAGCAGTCGAACAAGGAAATTTCGACGCGCTTCGACTTCAAGGGCTCCGACGCGCGCGTCGAGCAGAAGGAACGCGAGCTGACGCTGTTCGCCGACGACGATTTCAAGCTCGGCCAGGTCAAGGACGTGCTGATCAGCAAGCTGGCCAAGCGCAACGTCGACGTGCGCTTCCTCGACTACGGCAAGGTCGAGAAGATCGGCGGCGACAAGGTCAAGCAGATCGTCACCGTGAAGAAGGGCGTGAGCGGCGATCTCGCAAAGAAGATCGTGCGCCTCGTGAAGGACAGCAAGATCAAGGTGCAGGCAAGCATCCAGGGCGACGCGGTGCGCGTGGCCGGCACGAAGCGCGACGACCTGCAGAACGTGATCGCGATGCTGCGCAAGGACGTGACCGACACGCCGCTCGACTTCAACAACTTCCGCGACTGATCGCCCGCCGATCCGTCGCGTCACCCCGCCGGGCCCCGCACACGCGGCGCGCCCGGCGCGCGGCAAGCGCCGCGCGTTCTCAGGCTTTCCCGCCGTCCTGCGCGCCGCCGTCCGCGGCCGCCTTCTTCTTGTCGCCGATCCGGCTCTCCTGCCCCGCGAGCAGCTTCGAAATGTTGCCGCGGTGACGCCACACGAGCAGCACGCTCATCGCGAGCACGGCCCACGCGACCGGGTTGTGGCCCGTGCCGAACAGGAACACGTCGAACACCGGTGCGAACACGGCCGCCACCAGCGCCGCGAGCGACGAGTAGCGGAAGAAGAACGCGACGATCAGCCAGGTCAGCGCGGTCGCGAGCCCGAGCACCGGGTGCACGGCGAGCAGCACGCCGGCCGCGGTCGCGACGCCCTTGCCGCCCTGGAAGCGGAAGAACACCGGATACAGGTGGCCGAGGAACACGGCGATCGCGACCCACGCGACCGCGACGTCGGGCAGGCCCAGGCGCCGCGCGAGCCAGACGGCAATCCAGCCCTTGAATGCATCGCCGACGAGCGTCAGGATCGCGGCCTTCTTGTTGCCGCTGCGCAGCACGTTGGTCGCGCCGGGATTCTTCGACCCGTACGAACGCGGGTCGGCCAGGCCCATCGCGGAACTGACGACGACGGCGAACGACACCGAACCGATCAGGTAGGCAACGAGGGCGGCGAGCAGGATCTGCATGCGGAGGACTCTTCTTTCAACGTATCGGTAAAGGGACGGCCGTGCGCGGCAAGCCGGCAGGCCGAAACGGCGCCCATTCTACCGAACGGGCGCGGGGTGCCACGAAGGTGAAACCCTCAGTCGACACTCGCGCACTGCACGGGCTGCGCGCCGAGCAGCGACACGAGTACCGCCGGCGCGAGGCTGACGAGGTAGCCGCGGCGGCCGCCGTTCAGGTAGATCGTCGGCAATTCGAGGATCGTCGCCTCGACGTAGACGGGCATCGTCTTGCGCGTGCCGAACGGCGACGTGCCGCCGACGAGATAGCCCGAATGGCGGTTCGCGACCTCGGGCTTGCACGGCTCGACGCGCTTCGCGCCGATCTGCCGCGCGAGGTTCTTGGTCGACACGGTGCGGTCGCCGTGCATCAGCACGATCAGCGGCTTCGCGTGCTCGTCTTCCATCACGAGCGTCTTCACGACGCAGTGCTCGTCCGCGCCGAGCTGGCGCGCCGATTCGCCGGTGCCGCCGTGCTCGACGTAGTCGTACGGATGCTCGCCGAACGTCACGCCATGGCGGCGCAACAGCTGGGTCGCGGGGGTTTCGGACACGTGTCTGGATTTGCTCATGGCGGCATTTTAATGGCGAACGACCGGCAGGCGGGCGGCGACGTGCACGGGCCGGCGGTATACTCGCGGCCCGTTTTCCGCCGGACGGCCGCCTGCGCCGCCGCCCCGATTCCGCCCGTCATCATTGCGGACATCGCGAAGTGCTATTGCCCGATTGGCCGATTGTGGCGCGCGCGCCATCATGGCACGATCGTTCGCAAACATCGTCACACAGCCGCCCGGCCCCCTTTTCTGGAGACGCCATGCCCTCGCCCATCCGTTCATCCGAGTCGCTCGACGTCGACGCCCTGCTCGCCGCGCTGCCGCGCCGCATCGCCGACGTGCCCGCGCGCTGGGCCGCGCAGGCGCCCGCACACCCGGCGCTGATCGAAGATGCGCGCCGCCTGTCGTACGGCGAGCTGGCGCAGGCCGTCGATGCGGCCGCCGCGCGGCTCGCGAGCCTCGGCGTGCAAGGCGGCGACCGCGTGATGATCGTCGCGGAAAACTGCGTCGCGCAGATCGTGCTGCTGTTCGCGGCGGCCCGCCTCGACGCGTGGGCGCTCGTGTCGAACGCGCGGCTGTCGGCCGGCGAACTCGATGCGATCGCCGCGCATGCGCAACCGAAGCTGGTCGCATTCGCGACGGACGCATCGCCCGACGCGCGCGCGCATGCCGCGCGGCTCGGCGCAACGCCCGCCGGCGCGCTGCCGGTCGACATCGGCGCGTGGTCGTATCGCGTCGACGCGAGCGCGCCCACCGAACCGGTCACGGCAGACGGCGCCGCGCAATGCGCGGCGCTGATCTACACGACCGGCACGACCGGCACGCCGAAGGGCGTGATGCTGTCGCACCGCAACCTGCTGTTCATCGCGGCGACGTCGAGCACGCTGCGCCGCGTGTCGCCCGACGACGTCGTCTACACGGTGCTGCCCGTGTCGCACGTGTACGGGCTCGCGTCGGTCTGCCTCGGCAGCCTGTACGCCGGCGCGACGCTGCGGCTCGCGCCGCGCTTCTCGCCGGAAGCCGTGCGCGTCGCGCTCGCCGACGAAGGCGTCACGATCTTCCAGGGCGTGCCCGCAATGCACGCGAAGCTGCTCGAACACCTGCACACGCACGGCCACGCGTGGCACGCGCCGCGCCTGCGCTTCGCGTATTCGGGCGGCTCGCCGCTCGACGCGAACCTGAAGGCGCGCGTCGAACGCCAGTACGGCGTGCCGCTGCACAACGGCTACGGGATGACCGAAAGCAGCCCGACGATCACGCAGACGCCACTCGACGCACCGCGCGCCGACAGTTCGGTCGGCGTGCCGATTCCGGGCGTCGACATGCGGATCGTCGCGCCGGACGGTGCCGACGTGCCGCCGGGCGAAGTCGGCGAGATCCGCGTGCGCGGGCCGAACGTGATGCTCGGCTACTACCGCAACGCGGATGCGACGCGCGCGGCCGTGTCGCCGGACGGCTGGCTGAGCACCGGCGATCTCGCGCGGCAGGAAGCGGACGGCGCGGTGACGATCGCCGGCCGCAGCAAGGAACTGATCATCCGGTCGGGGTTCAACGTGTATCCGGTCGAAGTCGAGCAGGTGCTGAACGCGCATCCGGACGTCGTGCAGGCGGCCGTGATCGGCCGCGCGGTCGAAGGCAACGAGGAAGTGCTCGCGTTCGTCGAGCTGGTGCCGGGCGCGACGGTGGACGAAACGGCATTGCATGCGTGGTGCGCGGAGCGGCTCACGCCTTACAAGCGCCCGGCGCACATCCGCGTGCTCGACGCGCTGCCGGCCGCGTCGACCGGCAAGGTGCTGAAACACAAGCTGCGCGACCTGGTCTGACGCCGGCCGGCGCGCACGGCAGCGCGCGCCGCATGGGCTAGCCGCGCGGGTGGTGCTGCGCGTGCAGCGTCTTCAGCCGCTCGCGCGCGACGTGCGTGTAGATCTGCGTGGTCGAGATGTCGCTGTGGCCGAGCAGCATCTGCACGACGCGCAGGTCGGCGCCGTGGTTCAGCAGGTGCGTCGCGAACGCATGCCGCAGCGTGTGCGGCGACAGGTGCGCACGCACGTCGGCCTGCTGCGCGTGGCGCTTGATGATGTTCCAGAACTGCTGGCGCGTCATCCCGTCGCCGCGCGCGGTCACGAACAGCGCATCGGCCGCGCGCGCGCCGAGCAGCGCCGGCCGCGCGTCGCGCAGGTAGCGCTCGATCCAGCCGTGCGCGACTTCGCCGAACGGCACGAGCCGCTCCTTCGACCCCTTGCCCATCACGCGCACGACGCCTTCGTTCAGGCCGACCTCGACTGTCTTCAGCGTCACGAGCTCGCTCACGCGCAACCCGCTCGCGTACATCAGCTCGAGCATCGTGCGATCGCGCAGCCCGAGCGGCGTGCCGACGTCGGGTGCGCCGAGCAGCGCCTCGACCTGTGCCTCCGACAACGTCGACGGGAACCGCGCGGCCTGTTTCGCGGACGTGATCCGCAGTGTCGGGTCGGCGCTCGCGCGATGCTCGCGCACGGCCCAGCCGTAATAGCGACGGAACACCGACAGCCGCCGGTTCGACGACGTCGCCTTGCCGTCGCTGCGCGCGGCGATGTAGCCCGTCACCATCGCCTCATCGGCCGCATCGAGCGGCGCGTCGTGCGTATCGGCCAGCCATTGGGAAAACAGCGCCAGATCGCGCCGGTAGGCGTCGAGCGTGTTGCGCGCGAGCCCGTGCTCGAGCCACAGCGCATCGCAGAACACGTCGATCGACGCGCGGCTCGCGAGCAGCGCGGGCGAGGCCGCGGCGGCATCGCCGTCGGCTTCCGGGGTCATCAAGGGTTCACTCATCGGTACGGCACGCCTTCGTGCGCCAGCAGCCAGCGCTTCACTTTCTGGTAATAGCCGTTGTCGTCGTGGTTCGCGAAGCCGCCGAGGCCGCCGGCCGCGACGACGCGATGGCACGGGATCACGAGCGGGAAATAGTTCGCGCCGCACGCCTGGCCGACCGCGCGCGGCGCGCTGCCGATCCGCTTCGCGACCTGGCCATAGGTCAGCACCGTGCCGGGCGGGATATCGCTGATCACGTCCCACACGCGGTGCTGGAACGCGCTGCCGACTTCCGCGAGCGGCAGGTCGAAGCGCGCCGACGCGCGCTCGAAATACCGTTCGATCTGCCTGACCGCACGCTTCGCGAGCGGCGAATCCGGATCGACCGACTTCACCGATTCGGGCAGATAGACGATCTCGCGCACCACCGCGGCATCCGTGCGGATGCCGACCTTGCCGAACGGCGCATCGATGACTGCGTTGAACATTGCCTTCTCCTGACCGATGGATGCGCGCTCGCTGCCGCGCGCCGACGACACTTTACGCCGCCTTCATGCGGCACGCAGCGCCCATTCGACATGCTCGCGCACGACCGGCGACGGATCGTCGGCCCGTGCGCGCAACGCGGCGACGATCGCGTCGCGCGCCTGCGGCGCGAGCCGGTCCGCGTCCGCGCGCAGCGCGTTGCCGAGGCCGACCGCGAGATTGCGCAGCCAGCTTTCATGGCCGATGCGCCGGATCGCACTGCCCTGCATCCGCGTATCGAACGTGTCGGCATCCCACGCGAACAGCTCGACGAGCGTCGCGCGGTCGAGGCCGTGCCGCACGTCGAAATCGGCGACGGGCGCGGCCTGCGCGAACTTGTTCCACGGGCACACGAGCTGGCAGTCGTCGCAGCCGTACACGCGATTGCCGATCATCGGCCGCAGCGCTTCGGGGATGCTGCCTTTCAGTTCGATCGTCAGGTACGAGATGCAGCGGCGCGCATCGACGCGATAGGGCTCGACGATCGCGCCGGTCGGGCACGCGTCGATGCAGCGCGTGCAGCTGCCGCAGTGCGCGCCGGGTGTCTCGGGCGCGGTGTCGGGCGACGCGTGCGCGTCGGTCGGCAGCGGCAGGTCGACGTAGATCTCGCCGAGGAAGAACAGCGAGCCGGCATCGCGCTGCAGCAGCAGCGTGTGCTTGCCGCGCCAGCCGACGCCGGCCTTCTGCGCAAGCTCGACCTCGAGCACGGGCGCCGAATCGGTGAACACGCGGTAGCCGAATGCGCCGATCTCGTGCTCGATGCGCTCCGCGAGCGTCTGCAGCCGGTTGCGCAGCACCTTGTGATAATCGCGGCCGCGTGCATAGATCGACACGACGGCCGCCTGCGGATCGTCGAGCCGTGCGCGTTCGCGTGCGCGCCAGTCGTGCGGCACGAGCGCGCCGGGCTCGCCGCCGGGCGCGTCGCCAGCAAGCGTTTGGGCCGGCAAATAGGCGAGCCGCACGGAAATCACGCGTCGCGTACCGGCCACAAGTTCGGCCGGGCGCGCGCGTTTCATCCCATGTTTCGCCATATAATCCATTTCGCCGTGGTATCCGGCTTCCAGCCAGGCGGCGAGGCCTGCTTCGGCATCCGAGAGATCGGTATCGCTGATGCCGATCGCCCCGAAACCCAATTCGCGCCCCCACGCCCTGATGCGCGCGGCGAGCGCAGTCAACGCCGCATCATCGAGCGCGCACGGCGCCGCGCCTTCGGCATGAGTCGAAGGCCTGTCGGATGCGGCGAGTTCCGGTAATCGGTTCATCGCACTATTTTACGAGAATGCCAGCCACGTCCAGCCAATCGCCTCATGACGCCATGCTGCCCGCCCCGTCCGCGGAGCGCGTGATCGCGCTCGCCGACGAAGCGGCGACCGAGGCCTTCGGCACCCGCTTCGCGCACGCGCTCGACGCGGCGCGCATCGAACTCACCCGCGCACACGCGTTCGACGGGCTGCAGATCCAGCTGGTCGGCGATCTCGGCGCGGGCAAGACGACCCTCGTGCGCGCGATCCTGCGCGGCCTCGGCCACCCGGGCCGCGTGCGCAGCCCGACCTACACGCTCGTCGAGCCGTACGCGCTCGAACGCAGCGATGGGGAACTCGAGGTCTATCACTTCGATCTGTATCGATTCAACGATCCGGCCGAATGGTCCGATGCAGGCTTTCGCGAATATTTCAATTCCAGCGCGATCTGCCTCGTCGAATGGCCGCAACAGGCGGGCGCCCTGCTCGGCGTGCCCGATCTGGTTTTCTCGCTCGACGTGGACGGCGACGGCCGCGCCCTCACCGTCCGGGCGTATAGCGCTTCAGGAAAGGCATGTCTCGAAAGATGTTGATCAAACCGTTCCGCTCGATCGAATCGGCGGCCACCGCGACGCACAACTGGCGGCGCCGCCAGATCCTGTGCGCGGGGGCGTCGACGCTGGTACTCGGTCTCGTCGCGCCGCGGCTCGCACACGCGTCGTCGGTACTCGGCGTGCGCGTGTGGCCGGCGCGCGATTACACGCGCGTCACGATCGAATCCGACCAGCCGCTGCAGAATAGCCAACAACTGCTGCAGGGTCCCGACCGTCTCGTCGTCGACTTGACCGGCCTCGATCTCGACCAGGCGCTGCGCGACCTCGTGTCGAAGATCGCGCCGAACGACCCGCAGATCCAGTCGGTGCGGGTCGGCCAGTATCAGCCGCACGTCGTGCGGATGGTGTTCGACCTGAAAGGCTCGGTGAAGCCGCAGGTGTTCACGCTGCCGCCGGTCGGCACCTACAAGTACCGGCTCGTGTTCGACCTGTATCCGGCCGTCGCGCCCGATCCGCTGTCCGACCTGATCGCGCAGACGGAGCGCAAGGAGCAGGCGCTCAACGACACGGCGCGCGCGCAGCAGATGCAGCCGCCGACCACGCTGGCCGGCCCGGGCACACCGCCGCCCGGCGCGGGCGACAACAGCGACGCGTTCTTCCAGCGCTTCGCGCAGAACACGCCGGCCACGCCGCGCACGCCGCCGGCTGCCGGCACGCCTTCGACGCCCGCGAAGCCGGCCGTCAAGCCGCCGCCCGTCATCGCGCGCCGCGACGACAGCGACGACGACGGCGACACCTACAAGTTCACCGCGCCGAAATCCGGCAAGGGCGGCACGGTACGCCTGCTGACGGTCGCGATCGATCCGGGCCACGGCGGCGAGGATCCGGGCGCGATCGGCGGCGGCGGCACGTACGAGAAGCACATCGCGCTCGACATCGCGAAGAAGCTGCGCGCGAAGATCGACGGCGCGCCGAACATGCGCGCGATGATGACGCGCGACGCCGACTTCTTCGTACCGCTGAACGTGCGCGTGCAGAAGGCGCGCCGCGTCGGCGCCGACCTGTTCGTGTCGATCCACGCGGACGCGTTCACGACGCCGTCCGCGCGCGGCTCGTCGGTGTTCGCGCTGTCGGACCACGGCGCGACGAGCGCCGCGGCGCGCTGGATGGCGAACAAGGAGAATTCGTCGGACCTGATCGGCGGGATCAACATCAAGACGGCGGACGCGGCCGTGAACCGCGCGCTGTTCGACATGTCGACGACCGCGCAGATCCGCGACTCGCTGCGCTACGGCAACTACGTGCTGAAGGAAGTCGGCGGCATCAACAAGCTGCACAAGGGCTCGGTCGAGCAGGCCGGGTTCGCGGTGCTGAAGGCGCCCGACATTCCGTCGATCCTCGTCGAGACCGCGTTCATCAGCAACCCCGACGAAGAGCGCCGGCTCAACGACGACAGCTATCGCGACGAGATGGCCGACGCGATCTTCCGCGGCATCAAGCGTTACTTCGCCGCGAATCCGCCGCTCGCGAAGAACCGGATGGCGTGACGGCCGCCCCTTCCCTGCCGCCGGCACGCGCTGCGTGCCGGCGCGTCACGACACCGCGAAGCGGCTCAGCAGTTTCCCGCCGAGCACGTTCACCGCAAGCCCGCCCATCACGAGCGCGGTGCCGATCAGCTGCGCCTGCGTCAGGTGTTCGTCGAGCAGCAGCGCCGACGACGCGAGCCCGACGACCGGCACCAGCAGCGAGAACTGCGCAACCTGCGCGGCCGGATAGCGCGACAGCAGGCGGCTCCACAGCCCGTAGCCGAGCAGCGTCGCGACGAACGCGAGATAGACGACCGCGAAGATCGACGCGCCGTTGAGCCCGGCGAGCGCGGTCGCGATGCGCTGCGGCCCCTCGAACCACAGCGACAGCAGGAAGAACGGCACGGGCGGCACGAGGCTTGCCCACACGACGAGCGACACGAGGTTCGCCTTCCCGACCTTCTTCGTGACGATATTGCCGAACGCCCACATCGCGGCCGAGCAGATCGTCAGCAGGAAACCCGCGAGCGTCATCGCACGGCCGCCCTGCGCGGCGATCACGACGAGCCCGCCCGCGGCGATCGCGAGCCCGATCAGGTTCTGCACGCGCAGCCGCTCGCCGAGGAACAGCATCGCGAACACGAGCGTGAAGAACGCCTGCGACTGCAGCACGAGCGACGCGAGGCCGGCCGGCATGCCGACGTACATGCCGGTGAACAGGAACACGAACTGGCCGAGCTGGATCGTCGCGCCGTACAGCACCAGCAGGCGCCACGGAATCTGCGGCCGGCGCACGAAGAACACCGCGGGCACGGCCGCGAGCGTGAAGCGCAGCGCGCCGAGCAGCATCGGCGGCATTCCGTGCAGGCCGACCTTGATCACGACGAAGTTCACGCCCCACGCCAGGATCACGACCAGCGCGAGCAGCAAGTCCTTCGGGGCCATCATCGGCGTCTCCTCGATTCGAATCGTCGTTCTGAAGCGCGTCAGTCTACCGGGTTTCGCCGGGCGGCCCGATACCCGCGCGGCGCGCATGGAATCGGCGGCGGGCGGCCAGTACAATGACCGGCATCCCCCCGCCGCCCCACTGGAGCCGCCATGACCGACTCGATCAAAGCCCTGCTGAAGCCGCACGTGCGCGACATCGGCAACCTGCAGGTGCGCCGCACGCTGCCCGCGCTCGCCGCGCGCCTCGTCGGCCCGTTCATCTTCTTCGATCACATGGGTCCCGCCACGCTGCCGGCCGGCACGGGCCTCGACGTGCGCCCGCATCCGCACATCGGGCTCGCGACCGTCACCTACCTGTTCGACGGCGCGATCCTGCACCGCGACAGCCTCGGCTCGCTGCAGGCCATCGTGCCGGGCGACGTGAACTGGATGACGGCCGGCCGCGGGATCGTCCACTCCGAGCGCACGCCCGACGCACAGCGCGCCAGCGGCCATACCGTGCACGGGATCCAGACCAGGGTCGCGCTGCCGCAAGCGCACGAGACGACCGAGCCGTCGTTCGAGCACCATCCGGCCGACACGCTGCCCAAGCGCAACGAAGACGGCGTATCGCTGACGGTGATCGCCGGCGACGCGTTCGGGCTGCGCTCGCCCGTCACGACGTTCTCGCGCACGCTGTACGTCGCGGCCGAATTCGCGGCCGGCGGGCGGATCGAACTCGACGCGTCGCACGAGGAGCGCGCGGTCTACGTGGTCGACGGCGAGCTCGCGATCGACGGCACGCCGGTGCCGGCCGAACAGATGGCCGTGCTCGCGCCGGGCGCGGCCGTCACGCTGACGAGCGGCAGCGGCGCGCGCGCGATGCTGCTCGGCGGCGACAAGATCGACGGCGAACGCTTCATCGAATGGAATTTCGTCGCCAGCAGCCGCGACGCGATCGAGCGCGCGAAAGCGGCCTGGACGCGCCAGGAAATGGGCAAGGTGCCGGGCGAGACCGAGTGGATTCCGTTGCCCGAGTCGAAGCCGCGTTGAAAAAGGGGCGCGCTGCCCCCATCCTGACGATATTCGAACCGAAGAGAACGACATGGACACCACGCTTGCCACTTTCGAGAAAGACGTCATCGAGGCGTCGCTGGACACGCCCGTGCTGGTCGACTTCTGGGCGCCGTGGTGCGGCCCCTGCAAGACGCTCGGCCCGCTGCTGGAAAAGCTCGAAGCCGACTACGAAGGCCGCTGGAAGCTCGTGAAGGTCAACGTCGACGAGAACCAGGAACTGGCCGCGCACTTCCAGACCCGCAGCATCCCGCACGTGATCGCATTCGCCGACGGCCGCCCGGTCGACCAGTTCGTCGGCGTGCTGCCCGAAGGCCAGTTGCGCGCGTTCCTCGACCGGCTGCTGCCGGCCCCCGAGGAAGCCGAGCGCCGCGCCGCGCAGTACGCGATGGCCGAGCAGCGCTACGACGATGCGCTCACGCACCTCGAGGCGGCGCTCGCGCTGAACCCCGGCTTCGACGACGCACGCCTCGACCTGATCGAGCTGCTGCTTGCAAGCAACCAGGTCGACGCCGCGCGCGCCGAGACCGAGCGCCTGTCGCCGCAGACCGTGCAAAGCGGCGATCCGCGCTACCAGGCGATCAAGACGCGTTTCGATGCGCTCGAAGCGACGGCCGACCTGCCGCCGACCGACGCGCTCGAAGCACGCATCGCGGCGAACCCGGCCGATCTCGATGCGCGCTTCGACCTCGCGCAGAGCCTGATCGCGCGGCGCGCGTACGAAGGCGCGGTGGAGCAGTTGCTGGAAATCGTCACGCGCGACCGCGCGTACGGCGACGATCTCGGCCGCCGCACGTTGATCTCGGTGTTCGAGCTGGCCGGCGATCGCCCCGACCTCGTCGCCGGGTGGCGACGCAAGCTGAGCATGGCGCTCAACTGACGCGTGACGTGCCGGGCCGCAACGGCCCGGCCGGATCGCCGTCACGCTTGCGGCGCACTACCCGCGCCGCAGCCTCGTCTCTCCATGCCCGCGCGTCGCGGGCTCAGCCGGCAGCCTGCGCTGCAATCGCGCGCAGCGCATGCGCGGCGGCCGCGAACCCGAAGCTCGCGGTCACGCACACGCTCGAACCGAATCCCGCGCAGTTGAGCCCCGCGACATGCGCGGCCGCGGACGGCTCGGCGCCGTCCTCGAGGTCGCACGCGGCGGCTTCCGGGTAGATCAGCGGCTCGTCCGAATACACGGCGCTGACCTTGAAACGCGCCTTCGGCCCGCGCGGAAAGCCGTGCTGCTTGCGCAACTGCGCGCGCACCTTCGACAGCAGCGGATCCTGGATCGTCAGCGCGAGATCGTCGATGCGGATGCGCGTCGGGTCGAGCTGGCCGCCCGCGCCGCCGACGACGATCAGCGGCTGCCGCTTCGCGACGCACCACGCGATCAGCGCGACCTTCGTGCGCACGCTGTCGATCGCATCGATCACGTAGTCGAAGCCGCCGCCGAGCAGCGCGTCGAAGTTGTCGGGCTCGACGAAATCCTCGATCCGGTTCACGCGGCACGCGGGATCGATCAGCGCGATCCGCTCGGCCATCGCGTCGACCTTCGGCTTGCCGAAATTGCCGTCGAGTGCGTGGATCTGCCGGTTCGTATTGCTTTCCGCGACGTTGTCGAGATCGATCAGCGTCAGCGTGCCGACCGCGTTGCGGGCGAGCGCCTCGGCCACCCACGACCCGACGCCGCCGATCCCGATCACCGCGACGTGCGCACGCTCGAACGCGGCGGCCGCCGGCGCGCCGTACCGGCGCGCGACGCCGCCGAAGCGCCGCGTGCGATCCACGTCAAGCTGGATTTCCGGGGTCGGGGTAAGATCAGAAGAACTGGGCGGGGCAGCGTCGGCAGTGGACATGGCAGCAAGGAAAACGTAAGTCGTGCAGCCTTCTATTTTGCCTGAACTCCCCGCTCGCACGCGCCACTGTGCACGCACGATTCTTGCGCGTTCGCTATACTGGCCCCAGATTGAAGCGTTTGCATAACATGACGACTCTCGCCGATCTCCGCATCAACTATTCACGTGCTTCGCTCGACGAAGCCGATGCCGCCCCCGACCCCCTCGCCCAGTTCGATCGCTGGTTCAAGGAGGCGCTCGCCGCCAAACTGCCCGAGCCGAACACGATGACGCTCGCGACCGTCGGCGACGACGGCCGGCCGTCGGCCCGGATCGTGCTCATCAAGGGCGTCGACGAACGCGGGTTCGTCTTCTTCACCAATTACGAAAGCCGCAAGGGTCACGATCTCGCCGTGCATCCGCAAGCCGCGCTGCTGTTCTACTGGATCGAACTCGAGCGCCAGGTGCGCATCGAGGGCCGGATAGAGAAAACCAGCGCCGAAGAAAGCGACCGCTATTTCGCGTCACGCCCGCTCGGCTCGCGCATCGGCGCATGGGCGTCGGAGCAGAGCGCCGTGATCGACAGCCGCGCGACGCTCGAAGCGCGCGAAAAGGCCATCAGCGAACGCTACGGCGACAACCCGCCGCGTCCGCCGCACTGGGGCGGCTACCGCCTCGTGCCCGACGCGATCGAGTTCTGGCAAGGACGCCCGTCGCGGCTGCACGACCGCCTGCTCTATACGCGCGACGCCGCAGCGTCGCCGGGCTGGACGATCTCGCGCCTGTCGCCGTAAGCGCGGCGCCGGCGCACGCCGGTCGTGTCTCGTGTTGCATCCGGGCGCCCGCCTCGCAAGCGGCGGGCGCCGGTCAAGATACTTGGCTGTATTCGATTCAACGAACAAACGGAGAATCCAAATGTTCTGGGAAAAGAAGCTGGCACAGTGGGCGGACGAAGTACGGGCGAAAGCGAACATACCGGCGCGCCTCGTGCTGTGGAACGGCGATCAACTCGATTTCGGCACCTTCAGCGCACCGCAGGTCACGCTGAAGGTGAACAGCGCGTCGGCGTTGCCGCTGCTGCTCGATCCGAGCCTCGACAATCTCGGCGAGGCTTACGTGAAGGGCAAGATCGACATCGAAGGCAGGCTGTCGGACATCATCAACATCAGCTACTCGCTCGCGCGCAGCACCGTGACGAGCGCGAGCAAGCTCGCGCGCGTGAAGCGCTACTTCAATCACTCGAAGAGCACCGACAAGAAGGCGATCCAGTACCACTACGACGTGTCGAACGAGTTCTACCAGCTGTGGCTCGACGAGAACATGGTGTACTCGTGCGCGTACTTCGAGAACGGCGACGAGGATCTCGCCACCGCGCAGATCAAGAAGATCGATCACATCCTGACGAAGATCCAGCTCGAGCCCGGCCAGCGCCTGCTCGACATCGGCTGCGGCTGGGGGGCGCTCGTGCTGCGCGCCGCGCAGAAGTTCGGCGCGACGTGCCTCGGCGTGACGCTGTCGCAGAACCAGTTCGACCTCGCGACCGCGCGCGTGAAGGCCGCGGGGCTCGAGGACAAAATCGAGATCCGCCTGCAGGACTACCGCGAGATCGACGGCCAGTTCGACCGCATCACGAGCGTCGGGATGTTCGAGCACGTCGGCCGCAAGAACCTCCCGCTCTACTTCTCGCGCGTGCATGACCTGCTCGCCGACGACGGCATCGCGATGAACCACGGAATCACGTCGACCGACGCGGAAAGCGGCGAGACGGCGCTCGGCGGCGGCGAATTCATCGACCGCTACGTGTTCCCGGACGGCGAGCTGCCGCACATTAGCCTCGCGCTCGAAGCGGCGCAGCGCGGCGGACTCGAGGCGGTTGACGTCGAAAGCCTGCGGCGGCACTATGCGCGCACGCTCGAGATCTGGACGGAAAACTTCGAGGCGAAGGCCGACCAGGCGAAAGCGCTCGTCGACGACGAAAAATTCCGCATCTGGCGCGTGTATCTTGCCGGCTGCGCGTATGCATTCGAGCACGACGACGTGTCGATCTTCCAGATCGTTTGCCGCAAGGCCGGACGCAGCGCGAAAACGCTGCCGTGGTCGCGGCGCTATATGTACGAACACGCGCTGCCGCGCTAGGCAGCGCATCACGCTGGGCATGCATGGGTGACGGCAGGACGCGGCGCAAGGCGCCGCCGGAACGACAGCAGCGCGACGACACGGACCCGTCGCACGCCGACGGACAATTCGACCTGTTCGGCGTGCCGGCGGACGCCGCACGCGTGCCGCCAGCGCCGACGCCCGCGGACAACGGCCGCCCCGCCAGCCCCGATGAACACGTGACGCCGCACGCGCAGGACGGCGCGCCGCCCGCTCCTGCCTCCTCCCGCCCTGCCGACGACGAACCGGCACCTGCCTCCGGCCTGCTGTGGGACGAACCGCAGCCGTCCGCCGCGCCGCAGAAGAAGGGCCGGCGCAAGCGCGGCGTACTGCCTGCGCCGATCGCGGCAGACGTCGCCGACGCCGCGGCCGGCCTGCCGCCGAACGTCCGGCTCGGCACGTCGTCGTGGTACTTCCCCGGCTGGAACGGCATCGTCTACGACGGCGATTTCGCGCAGACGAAGCTGTCGCGCGAAGGGCTCGAAGCGTACGGCGCGCATCCGCTGCTGAAGAGCGTGAGCCTCGACCGGTCGTTCTACGGCCCGCTGTCGGTGGCCGACTACCTGCGCTACGCGCAGCAGGTGCCCGACGACTTCCGCTTCGTCGTGAAGGCGCCGGCATCGGTGACCGATGCGGTGATCCGCGGCCGCCGCGGCGAGCCGTCGGGGCCGAACGCGACCTTCCTCGACGCATCGCTCGCGACTCGCGAATTCGTGCAGCCGTGCCTCGAAGGGCTCGGCCGGAAAGCCGGCGTGCTCGTGTTCCAGTTCTCGCCGCTGCCCGACCAGCTGCTGGCCGAACCGGCCGCGCTGATCGACCGGCTGACCGCGTTCTTCGCGGCGCTGCCGCCGCTCACGCCGGAAGGCGACGGCACGCGCTACGCGATCGAGATCCGCGACGCGAGCCTGCTCACGCCGCGCTTCATCCGCGCGCTCGCCGCGCTCGGCGTGCGCTACTGCGTCGGGCTGCATGCGCGGATGCCCGACCCGCTGCGCCAGGCCGCCGCGCTCGCGCTGCTCGACGGCGACACGCCGGGCCCGCTGATCGTGCGCTGGAGCCTGCACGGCGGCTTCAAGTACGAACAGGCGAAAGCGAAATACGAGCCGTTCGACAAGCTCGTCGACGAGGATCCGGCCACGCGCTCGGCGCTCGCCGAACTGGCCGCGCGCTACGCGCTGGCCGGGCAGCCGGTGATCATCACGATCAACAACAAGGCGGAAGGCTCCGCGCCGCTGTCGTGCATCGCGCTCGCGCGCGAGATTGCCGCCGCGTGCGCGCAGTGGCGCAACGAGGCGGCGTAACGCCTGTTTTCGCCGGCTTGCGCCGGTGACGCGCTTACGCGCCGCGCAGCGACTTCAGCCGGTGCGAGAACTTCTGCCGGAATTTCGCGAGCTTCGGCCCGATCACGACCGAGCAGTAGCCCTGCCCCGGGTTCCGCGCGTAATAGTTCTGGTGATAGTCCTCGGCCGGCCAGTAGTTGCCGTCGAGCGGCACGACCTGCGTGACGATCGGCTGGCCGAACACCTGCTCGCGCTCGAACTCGCGGATCACGTCGAGCGCCGTGTCGCGCTGTGCATCCGAATGCGTGAACACGACCGACCGGTACTGCGTGCCGGTGTCGTTGCCCTGCCGGTTCAGCGTGGTCGGATCGTGCGTCGCGAAGAAGATCTCGAGGATCTCGCGATAGCCGATGCGCGCCGGATCGAACGTCACGTTGACGACTTCCGCGTGGCCGGTATCGCCTTCGCAAATGTCGCGGTAGCCGGGATTGCGCGTATGGCCGCCCGCGTAACCCGACTGGACGGCCGTCACGCCGTCGACGTCGAGAAACACGGCCTCCGTGCACCAGAAACACCCGCCTCCCAAAGTCGCGGTTTCAAGCATCTCGTTCCCCATGAATTCAGACCCTCGTTGATGACGGCAGCGGCACGCCTGTGCCGGCTGCCACCGTTCCATCCCGCCGCTGCGCGCCCGTGGTGCGAGCTGCCGCGGCACTCCGGCAAGTATCTCACTCGCGCGCGAACCTGGCAGATTGCCCAGGTGCCGCGCCCGACTCGCCCGCCCGTTTCTCGTCTACACTTAGGCACGCGCGAGCGGCGGCCAACCCGCCGCCCCGCGCGCAGCGTCCGATGCATGCCCGACCCTGATGCAAACATCATCTGCCGGAACATCGCTATGCATGCCTTGACAGAATTCGCCCGCATCACCCGCCCGGCCGCTGCCGCGTCGCGGGCCGCTGCTTCGACTGCTTCATCACGTCGCCGCGCATCCGTCCCGCCCCCGGCGCGGCGGTCCGGCCCATCGTCTTTCCCCGCTTTCACGATCTGATGCACGGCACCGCACGTGGCACCGGCACGTGCGTCCGCTCGTCGATCGCTTCCGCCGGCACGATGCACGCCGCGCGGCCATCCGGACCCGCACGCCCGCAACGAACGGCCGTGCGTTCACGATCCCAACCCATCGAGAGGGCATCACCATGAGCATGCGGCCTGACCCGACGTTTCACGCTTCACCCGAGCTTGCGATGCAGGCGCCGGCGGAAGAATATGCCTATACGTTGTTGCTGAGCCCCGATTTTTCCAGACCCGACGCGCTCGCCGTGATCGACGTGAAGCCCGGTTCGCCGACCTACGGAAAAATCGTGCACACGGTGACGATGCCGAGCACCGGCGACGAGTTTCACCACTTCGGCTGGAATGCGTGCTCGTCGTCGCTGTCGCCGCTGACCGGCCATGCGTTCCTCGAACGCCGCTTCCTGATCATCCCCGGCCTGCGCTCGTCGCGCATCTACGTGATCGACACGAAGCCGCACGCGACGCAGGCGCGCATCCACAAGATCATCGAACCCGACGAAGTCTTCGCGAAGACCGGCTATTCGCGCCCGCACACCGTGCACTGCGGCCCCGAGGGCATCTACGTGAGCACGCTCGGCGGCGCAGGCAAGGACGGCACCGACGGCGCGCCCGGCATCTTCATCATGGATTGCGAGACCTTCGACGTGCTCGGCCGCTGGGAGATCGACCGCGGCTCGCAGGACAAGCACTACGACTTCTGGTGGAACCTGCCGCGCGACTACATGGTGTCGAGCGAATGGGCGCTGCCGCCGCAGTTCGAGAACGGTATCGTCCCCGAGGACCTGCTCGCGAACAAGTACGGGCACCGGCTGCATTTCTGGGATTTGCGCGCGCGGCGCAACGTGCAGACGATCGATCTCGGCGCGCAGCACCAGATGGCGCTGGAAGTGCGGCCCGCGCACGACCCGGCGCGCGAATACGGGTTCGTCGGCGTCGTCGTCGACACGACGAATCTCGAAGGCTCGATCTGGACCTGGTGGCGCGAAGGCGGCAAGTTCCATGTGAAGAAGACGGCGACGATCCCGGCCGAGCCTGCCTCGGCCGACGAACTGCCGCCGCTGCTGAAATCGTTCGGCGCGGTGCCACCGCTCGTGACCGACATCGACCTGTCGCTCGACGACCGCTTCCTGTACGTGTCGTGCTGGGGCACCGGCGAGATGCGCCAGTACGACGTGTCGGATCCGCACAACCCGGTGCTCGCGGGGTCGGTCCGGATCGGCGGCATCGCGCGCCGTGCGCCGCACACGAACGGCCGTACGTTCGCGGGCGGCCCGCAGATGGTCGAGATCAGCCGCGACGGCCGGCGCGTGTACTGGACCAACTCGCTGTATTCGACGTGGGACGACCAGTTCTATCCGGACGGCGTGCCGGGCGCGCAGGTGCTCGCGCATGCGGGGCCGGAAGGCGGGCTGACGCTCGCCGACGACTACTGGGTCGAATTCCCCGACGGCTACCGCGCGCACCAGATCCGGCTCGAAGGCGGCGACTGCTCGACCGATTCGTTCTGCTATCCGTCGGTCAAGCGTTGAGCGCCGGCCTGCACGCGCAGGCCGCCCTGTGGGCGGCCGTGCTCGCGAGCGGCGTCTATCACGGGCTCAATCCCGCGATGGGCTGGCCGCTCGCGGTGTCGAACGCGCTGATGACGCGCCGCGGCACCGCGCTCGTCGCGGCGCTCGGCTATCTCGCGCTCGGCCATGCGCTCGCGGTGTTCGCGGTGATGCTGCCGTTCGGGCTGCTCGCCGCGCTGCTCGCATGGCAGTCGGCGATCCGGATCGGCGCGAGCGCGCTCGTGATCGGCTTCGGCGCCGTGCTGCTGATCCGGCGCCGGCATCCGCGTGCGCTCGCGCGGATCCCGCCGGCGCGGCTCGGCCTGTGGTCGTTCGCGGTCGCGATCGCGCACGGCGCGGGGCTGATGCTGGTGCCGATCTACCTCGGTCTGTGCGGGCTCGACCGCGACGCCGGCCACCGCGCGGCGGCCATGCTCGTCGATGCGCATCTCGGGATGGCGCTCGTCGTCGCGGCCGTGCACGCGGCCGCGATGATCGCCGCCGGCGGCGGGCTCGCGTGGCTGGTGTACCGCTATCTCGGGCTGAAATTCGTGTCGCGGAGCTGGTTCAATCTCGATGCGGTGTGGGCATCGAGCCTGATCGTGACGGGCGCGCTGTCGCTCGGGCTGGCAGCGGCGCGATAGCGCGGGAATCGATGGCCGGTGCGGTGCAGCGTCGCCGGGCCGGGCGGCAGCGCCGCACCAAAAACGCGACAGAACGGCGGCGCCGGCCACACGTCGTCGCGCATCCGGCAGCGCGCCGCAGTGTTCGCTACGCCACCCTGCCCCCGCGATGCGCCGTCCGGCCGGGCTCGACCGCCCCGATTCCGCTAAAATCGGGCCATGCGCACCCCTTCCCAATCGACCGTGTTGTCGCCTTTCGTCCGCCGTGCCCGCCCCACCCGCGTCGCGCCGCGCCTGCCCGTCTCGTTCCGGATGGTGGCCCGATGAGCCGCGCCAATCCGCCGGATTTCGACGCGTCCGCCTTCCGGCAGGCACTCGGCCAGTTCGCGACGGGCGTGACGGTGATCACGACGCGCGCGCCGTCCGGGCAGTTGATCGGCATCACCGCCAGCTCGTTCAACTCGGTTTCGCTCGATCCGCCGCTCGTGCTGTGGAGCCTCGCGCACAAGTCGGCGTCGACGCCCGTGTTCCGCGGCAACAGCCATTACGTGGTGAACGTGCTCGCGGCGTCGCAGCTCGACCTGTGCAAGCGCTTCTCGACCTACAAGGGCGACCGCTTCGAAGGGATCGCGCATGCGGCCGGCAACTCGGGGATGCCCGTGCTCGACGGCGCGCTCGCGTGGTTCGAATGCCACAACCGCAGCCGCTACGACGAAGGCGACCACGTGATCTTCGTCGGCGAAGTCGAACGCTGCGGCGTGCGCGCGGCATCGGACACGGCCCCGCCGCTCGTGTTCCACGGCGGCGGCTTCCACGGCCTCACACCGCTTTGATCGCTCCCGTGCGCGCCAGCCCGACCGGCGCGCCGGCTTCATCCTTCAGCGTCTGCAGCACGATGTTCGAACGGATGTCCATCACGCCCGGCGCCTTGTAGAGCCGGTTCAGCACGAAATCCGAATAGTGCTTGAGGTTGTGCGCGAGCACGCGCAGCAGATAGTGGCTCTCGCCCGTCACGACGAACGCGCCGACCACCTCCGGCCATTCGCGCAGCGCTTCAGCGAAGCGCTCGTGCCATTGATTCTCTTCGTTGCGCATCGACACCTGGACGAAAGCCTCGAGCTCGAAGCCGAGCTTCTCGCGGCTCAGGCATGCGCGATAGTGCTCGATCACGCCCTGCTCCTCGAGCAGGCGCATGCGGCGCAGGCAGGCGGATGGCGAAAGCGAAATGCGTTCCGCCAGGTCGAGATTGCTGATTCTGCCCTCCTCCTGCAGTACCGCCAGAATCCGGCAGTCGGTGGCATCGAGCGTGATCGCGTGCATTTTTGGTCCCCGTTTTCCCTCTGAGTCGAATTATCTGCCAATCCGGCCGATTGTCCATGTTTATTTCGCAAGCACTTTCTGCGAGCGTCCACCTATCATTCGAAGGATCGACTCACCGATTCGTCACGCCATGGACACACTCTGGGACATCTCGCCGCCTGTCAGCCCCGCCACCCCCGTGTGGCCGGGCGACACGCCGGTTTCCGTCGAACGCGTGTGGCGGATGGAGGCCGGCTCGCCGGTCAACGTCGCACGCCTGACGCTGTCGCCGCACACCGGCGCGCATTGCGATGCACCGCTGCATTACGACGCCGACGGCGCGCCGATCGGCGCCGTGCCGCTCGACACCTATCTCGGCCCGTGCCGCGTGATCCATTGCATCGGCGCGTCGCCCGTCGTGCAGCCGGCCGACCTCGCGGCCGCGCTCGACGGCGTGCCGCCGCGCGTGCTGCTGCGCACCTATGCGCGCGCCAGCGTCGAACAGTGGGACAGCGATTTCTGCGCGGTCGCGCCCGAGACCGTCGACCTGCTCGCCGCGCATGGCGTGAAGCTGATCGGCATCGATACGCCGTCGCTCGACCCGCAGGAATCGAAGACGATGGATGCGCATCACCGTGTGCGCGCACACCGGATGGCGATCCTCGAAGGCATCGTGCTCGACGACGTGCCGCCCGGCGACTACGAACTGATCGCACTGCCGCTGAAATTCGCGACGCTCGACGCGAGCCCCGTGCGCGCGGTGCTGCGTGCGCTGCCCGCGCGTGCTTCCTGATGACTCCGACCCACGACCCCACATCATGATCAAGACCCGTGAAGACGCGCTCGCGCTCGACCGCGACGACCCGCTTGCCCCGCTGCGCGACCAGTTCTCGCTGCCCGACGGCGTGATCTACCTCGACGGCAATTCGCTCGGCGCGCAGCCGCGCGCATCGGCCGCACGCGCGCAGCAGGTGATCGGCGCCGAATGGGGCGAAGGCCTGATCCGCAGCTGGAACACGGCCGGCTGGTTCGCACTGCCGCGCCGTCTCGGCGACAAGCTCGCGACGCTGATCGGCGGCGCACCCGGCGAAACGGTCGTCACCGATACGATCTCGATCAACCTGTTCAAGCTGCTGTCGGCGATGCTGCGCCACCAGGCCGAGCGCGCACCGGAGCGCCGCGTGATCGTGTCGGAACGCTCGAACTTCCCGACCGACCTGTATATCGCGCAGGGGCTGATCGAACAGCTCGGCGGCGACTACGAACTGCGCCTGATCGACGATCCGGCCGACCTGCCGGGCGCGCTCGGCGCGGACACGGCCGTCGCGATGATCACGCACGTGAACTACCGCACCGGCTTCATGCACGACATGCCGGCCGTCACGCAGCTCGTGCACGACGCGGGCGCGCTGATGCTGTGGGATCTCGCGCACTCGGCCGGCGCGGTGCCGGTCGACCTGAACGGCGCACGCGCGGACGGCGCGGTCGGCTGCACGTACAAGTACCTGAACGGCGGCCCCGGCTCGCCCGCGTTCGTGTGGGTGCCGCAGCGCCATCTCGCGCATTTCTCGCAGCCGCTGTCCGGCTGGTGGGGCCACCGCGCGCCGTTCGCGATGCAGCCGGCCTTCGCGCCCGATCCGGGCATCGCGCGCTTCCTGTGCGGCACGCAGCCGATCGTGTCGATGTCGATGGTCGAATGCGGGCTCGACGTGTTCCTGCAGACCGACATGCACGCGATCCGCCGCAAGTCGCTCGCGCTGACCGACGCGTTCATCGCGCTCGTCGAAGCACGCTGCGCGGGCCTGTCGCTGAAGCTCGTCACGCCGCGCGCGCATCACCAGCGCGGCTCGCAGGCGAGCTTCGAGCATCCGCACGGCTACGAAGTGATGCAGGCGCTGATCGCGCGCGGCGTGATCGGCGACTACCGCGAGCCGTACGTGCTGCGCTTCGGCTTCACGCCGCTCTATACGCGCTTCGCCGACGTGTGGGATGCCGTCGAGACGCTGCGCGACATCCTCGCCACCGACGCGTGGAAGGCGCCCGAGTTCGCCGAACGCGGCGCGGTGACCTGACCGGTCCGGCCCGGCGCGCGCGCCGCGCCCCCGTCATTCAAATCTGGAGAGAGTCGTGAATTCTGGTCATATGCAGCCACCCGGCGACGACGCGCCGGCGGGCTGCCCGTTCTCGGGCGCACGCGCCGCACAACCGGCGCAGGCCGCGCACGAAGCGCCGCACGTGCCCGGCGATGCCGGCTGGCACAACGCGCAGCTCGATTTTTCGAAGTCGATGAGCTATGGCGACTACCTGTCGCTGAATTCGATCCTCGACGCGCAGCATCCGCTGTCGCCCGATCACAACGAGATGCTGTTCATCATCCAGCACCAGACGAGCGAGCTGTGGATGAAGCTCGCGCTGTTCGAACTGCGCGGCGCGCTCGACGCGGTGCGCACCGACGCGCTGCCGTCCGCGTTCAAGATGCTCGCGCGCGTGTCGCGCATCCTCGAGCAGCTGGTGCAGGCGTGGAGCGTGCTGTCGACGATGACGCCGTCCGAATATTCGGCGATGCGGCCGTATCTCGGCCAGTCGTCGGGCTTCCAGTCGTACCAGTATCGCCAGCTCGAATTCCTGCTCGGCAACAAGAACGTGCAGATGCTGCAGCCGCACGCGCACCGGCCCGACATCCTCGAACAGGTGCGTGCGACGCTCGAAGCGCCGTCGTTCTACGACGAAGTCGTGCGCCTGCTCGCGCGGCGCGGGTTCCCGATCGCGCCGGAGCGGCTCGAGCGCGACTGGACGCAGCCGACGCGGCACGACGAGACGGTCGAAGCCGCGTGGCTCGAGGTGTATCGCCACCCGCAGCAGCACTGGGAGCTGTACGAGATGGCCGAGGAACTGGTCGATCTCGAAGACGCGTTCCGCCAGTGGCGCTTCCGTCACGTGACGACCGTCGAGCGCATCATCGGCTTCAAGCAGGGCACGGGCGGCACGAGCGGCGCGCCGTATCTGCGCAAGATGCTCGACGTCGTGCTGTTCCCCGAGCTCTGGCACGTGCGCACCACGCTGTAACGCACGTCATGCGCCCGCCGTCACGACGACGTGCGGGCCAGCTCCTCCCCTTCGCGCGGCGCCGCCTGCACGCGCAACAGCCGCGGAATGTGCCGCCGCACCGCAAGCAGCGCGATGCACACGACACCCATCGCGACGGCCAGCATCGTCAGGTACGCGCCCGCGCCGCCCGTCGTGATCACGATGGCGCCCGCGAACGCGCTGAGGATCGCGCCGAGCCGGCCGAACGCGAGCGCGCTCGCGGTGCCCGTCGCGCGCACGGCCGTCGGGTAGATGTACGCGCAGAGCGCATACATCGTCGACTGCACCGCGTTGACGAACAGCCCGTGCAGGCCGAGCCCGACGATCAGCCAGCCCGTATGGCGGCTGGCATCGACCCCCATCAGCCACACCGCACTCGCCGCACCGCCGATGCTGCACAGCGCGAGCGGCCAGCGCGACCCCGCATGCGCGATTGCCCATGCGCACAGCAGCGCGCCGATCACGCCGCCGAGGTTGTACGCGGTGAGTCCCGCTCCCGCGACCGACACGCTCAACCCGCTCGCCGCAAGCATCGTCGGCAGCCAGCTGAACGCCGCGTACACGGCGAGCAGGCACATGAAGAACGCGCACCACAGCGCGATCGTGTCGCGCGCCTGGCCGCTCGCGAACAACGCGCCGAAGCCGCTGCGCCCGCCGGCCGCGCGCGCGTCCTTCACGTCGGTGAACACGGTGCCCGGCGCAACCGGCCGCTGCATCCTGGCGAGCAGCGCGCCGAGTTCCGGCCAGCGCGCGGGGCGCCGCGCGAGATAGCGCGGCGATTCCGGCAGCGCGCGCACGAGCACGAAGCCGAGCACGAGCGGCAGCGCGCCGCCCGCGAAGAACAGCCCGCGCCAGCCGTAGCGCGGCAGCACCTCGTGCGCGAACAGGCCGGCCAGCATCCCGCCGAGCGGCACGCAGACGATCGTCGCCGTCACCATCATCGTGCGGCGCCGCGCCGGCGTGTATTCGGCCGTCATCGTCGTGGCCGTCGGCAGCGCACCGCCGATCCCGAGCCCCGCGAAGAAACGCAGTATCGCGATCGCCGCGACGTCGGGCGCGAAGCCGATCGCGCAGGTCGCGATACCGAACAGGAACACGCTGCCGATCACGGCCTGGCGGCGGCCGAAGCGGTCCGCGACGATCCCCGCGCACGCGCTGCCGATGCCCATCCCGATCAGCCCGGCCGCGACGGCCGGTGCGAACGCGCCGCGCGTGATGCCCCATTCGCGGATCAGCACCGGAATCGCGAAGCCGATCAACTGGCCGTCGAAGCCGTCGAGCACGATCGCGAGCGCGGCGAGCAGCACCACGCAGCGCTGCATCGTCGTGAACGGTCCATCGTCGAGCGTCGCGCCGATGTCGACCGACGGCGGCGGCAATCCGTCGCGCGTGCTCATGCGGCCTCCCGTGCACCGCCCATCGGCGGCAACGTGCGCGAACGGCGCGCGGCAAGACAACGGCATTCGATGGCTTTCATGGCGTCTCCGGTTGTCCGGGCTGGCGCGCACGCGCGTGCCCGGATCGCTTGCTGCGCGGTTGTCCGGCGTCGATGCGACGGTGCCCGCGCTGTGTCCCATCCGTGCCGATCCGGCGCCGTCGGCTGTCCGTCGTGCGCGCGTCTCGTCGTGCGGCGCCAGCCGGCCGCCGGCCCGATGCTCAGTTCATCCGTGCGTCGATCAGCCGGACGAGTGCGAGCAGCGTCTCCGCATGCGGCACCGCGACGCCCGCTTCGCGCGCGGCCGCGACGACCTTGCCGCTGATCGCGTCGATTTCGGTGCGGCGGCCTGCCAGCACGTCCTGCAACATCGACGGGCGATGGCCGCGATGCTCGCGGATCGCATGCTCGACGTTGCGTGCAATGCGCTCGCCATCGACCGCGATGCCCTTCGCGCGGGCGACGGCGGCCGTCTCGGCGGCGATCGCGAGCGCGAGCCGCGGCCCGTCGTGATGATGGCCGAGCTGGTCGACCGTGCAGCCCGTTGCCGCGCACAGCGTGTTGAGCGCCGCGTTGAACGCGACCTTCTCCCAGATCGCGGCCCACACGTCGGCGTCGAGCACGCACGCAAGCCCCGCGCGCGACAGCGCATCGGCCACGGTCGCGGCGAACGGGCGCGCCGCGCCGTCGGCCGTCATCATGCGGATCGTGCCCGCGCCATGCGAGCGCACGTGGGCAGGCCCGGCCGCATCGGCCGGCCACGTCGTCACGCCGACCAGGATGCGTTCGAGCGGCACGAAGGCATTGAGCGTCTCGACGTTGCCGAGCCCGTTCTGCAGCGTCAGCACGCCGGTGTCCGGCGACAGCAGCGCGCGCACGCCGTCGAGCGCGGTACGCGTATGCAGCGACTTCGTGAAGACGATCAGCAGGTCGAACGGTGTGTCGGGCGCGGCCAGCGCGTCGGCATTCGCCACTTCGGGCCGGACGGCCTGCAATGCGCGGATGCGCCGCTCGCCGCGATCGTCGTCGATGCGCAGCCCGTCGCGGCGGATCGCGTCGAGATGCGCGTCGTTCACGTCGATCAGCGTGACGGCTTCACCGCTTTCGGCGAGCAGCCCGCCGAACAGCGAGCCCATCGCGCCGGCCCCCAGAATCGCGATCCTCATCGTCGGCGGCCTCGTCAGAACGGATAGTGGCGCGGTGCGGTCTGCACGGTGATCCAGCGCAGGTCCGTGAACGCGGCGATGCCGGCCTTGCCGCCGAAGTGGCCGAAGCCGCTGTCCTTCACGCCGCCGAACGGCATCTGCGCCTCGTCGTGCACGGTCGGGCCGTTCACGTGGCAGATGCCCGATTCGATACGTGCCGCGACGCGCAGCGCGCGTGCGACGTCGCGGCTGAACACGGCCGACGACAGCCCGAACGCGTTGTCGTTCGCGCAGCGGATCGCGGCTTCCTCGCCATCGACGCGCACGATGCCCTTCACCGGGCCGAACGACTCTTCCGCGTAAATGCGCATCGCCGGCGTCACATGGTCGAGCAGCGTCGCGGGAAACAGCGTGCTGCCGGCCTTGCCGCCGCACAGCAGCGTCGCACCATGCGCGAGCGCATCGTCGATCAGCGCGTTGCAGCGCTCGACGGCCTTCATGTCGATCAGCGAACCGAGCACGACGGGCCCGTTGCGCGGATCGCCGAGCGGCAGCGACGCGGCCTTGTCGGCGAGCTTCGCGGCGAACGCATCGGCAATCGACGCGTCGACGACGATGCGCTCGGTCGACATGCAGATCTGCCCGGAATTCGCGAATGCGCCGAACGCGGCCGCCGCGACGGCCGCATCGATGTCGGCATCGTCGAGCACGACGAACGGCGCCTTGCCGCCAAGTTCCAGCACCGACGGCTTCAGGTGACGCGCGCACGCTTCGGCGACGATCCGCCCGACCCGCGTCGAGCCCGTGAAATTCACGCGGCGCACGGCCGGATGCGCGATCAGCGCGTCGACGACGGCGCCCGCATCCTCCGGCGCGTTCGTCACGAAATTGACGACGCCCGGCGGCAGCCCGGCTTCCTGCAATGCCTCGACGATCAGCCCGTGCGTGACGGGACACAGCTCCGACCCCTTCAGCACGACCGTGTTGCCGCAAGCGAGCGGCAACGCGAGCGCGCGCGTCGCGAGAATCACCGGCGCATTCCACGGCGCGATGCCGAGCACGACGCCGGCCGGTTGCCGCACGCCCATCGCGAGCGAGCCCGGCACATCGGACGGAATCAGTTCGCCGCCGACCTGCGTGGTGAGCGACGCGGCCTCGACGAGCCCGCTCGCGGCGAGATGCACGTTGAAGCCGGCCCACAGCGCGGACGCGCCCGTCTCGGCCGCCATCGCGGCGACGAACTGCTCGTGCTTCGCTTCGAGCGCGGCGGCCGCCTTCAGCAGCAACGCGCGCCGCGCGCCGGGGCCGAGCACGGCCCAGCCGGGAAACGCGCGGGCGGCCGCGTCGGCCGCCGCACGCGCGTCGTCGACGGTGCACGCGGGCGCTTCGGACGCGACTGCGCCGTCGAGCGGGTTGCGGCGCACGAAGGTCGCGCCGCTGGACGATTGGCGGCGTTCGCCGCCGATCAGCATCGATACGGTTTGCATGAATTCTCCGGAAAGGCGCGCACCGCGCGTCAGGCAATCTCGACTTCGACGACGACCGGCGCCGCCGCACGCAGCGCGTCGGTCAGCGTGTCGCGCAGCTGCGCCGCATCGGCCACGCGCACGCCGCGACAGCCCATCCCTTGCGCGAGCGCGACGAAATCCAGGTCCGGCAGGTCGGTGCCCTGCACGGGGTCGTCCGGGCCGAAGCCGAACACGGGCGCGAAATCCTGCAGCGCCGCGTACCGGCGATTGTTCAGGATCACGAACGTGATCGGCAGCTTCAGCTGCGCGGCGCTCCACAGTGCCTGGATCGAATACAAACTCGAGCCGTCGCCGATCAGCCCGATCACACGCCGCTCGGGGTGCGCGAGCGCGACGCCGACGGCGGCCGGCATCCCGTAGCCGAGCCCGCCGCTGTCCATCGTGTAGAACGTGCCGCTGCGCGTGAACGGCAGGTGTTCCTGCATCACCGGCCGCGCGCTCGGCGCTTCCTCGACGACGATGTCGTGTGCGTCGCGCACGTCGGCGAGCGTCTGCAGCGCGAATGCGACCGACATGCGCTCGCCGGCAGCCGGCGCGTCGACGCGCCCGCGCGGCGCACGCGGCGCGGGCATCGGCCGCTCGGGCGGCGCCGGGCGCGCCAGCAGGTCGCGCGCGGCGAGCCGCAGGTTGCCGACAACCGCGTCGCCCGACGGCGTCCACGCGGCGATGCCCGGATCGTCGACGAGCTGCACGAGCGTCGCGCCCGGCGGCACGTGCGGGCCGAAGCCTTCGATGTGGTAGGTGAACGCGGGTGCGCCGAACGCGAACACGAGGTCGTGCCCGTCGAGCCGCGCGACGATCTTCTCGCGGATCGCGGGCAGGAAGCCGGCGAACAGCGGATGGTCCTCGGGGAAGCTGCAGCGCCCGGACATCGGCGCGACGTACACGCGCGCACGGTGCCGCTCGGCGAGCCGCACGACGTCGTCCCATGCACCCGCGCGATCGACGGCCGCGCCGACCACCAACGCGGGACGCCGCGCGGCGTCGAGCGCGTCGCCGAGCCGCGCGAGCGCATCGGGATCGGGCCGCACGACGCTGCTGACGTCGCGGCGCGGCAGCAGCTCGGCCGGCTGGTCCCAGTCGTCGACCGGAATCGACACGAACACGGGGCCGCGCGGCTCCTGCATCGCGATGCGGTACGCCCGCGCGATCGCGGCCGGCACGTCCTGCGCGCGCGCCGGCTCGATGCTCCATTTCACGTACGGCTTCGGCAGCTCGGCCGCCTGCGTCGCGCCGAGGAACGGGTCGAACGGCAGAATCGCGCGCGCCTGCTGGCCCGCGGTGACGATCAGCGGCGTGCGGTTCCTGAATGCGGTGAACAGGTTGCCCATTGCGTTGCCGGTGCCCGCCGCCGAATGCAGGTTGACGACCGCCGCGTTGCCGGTGGCCTGCGCATGGCCGTCGGCCATCCCGACCACGACAGCCTCGTGCAAGCCGAGCACGTAGCGGAAATCGTCCGGGAAGTCGCGGAACATCGGCAGCTCGGTCGAGCCGGGATTGCCGAACACGCGGTCGATGCCGAACTGGCGAAGCAGGTCGATCACTGCATCGCGAACGGTGATCGGTGCGGCGGAAAAGGGCGAATGGCCGGACATGCTCGGCGCTCCTCGATGGCTTGGCGGTTTCCACAGTATCGAAGTGCAAGCCATTCTCGGATACTGTATTTTTTGTGATAAGCCATTACACAACGGCATGACTTTCGATCTCCGACAATTGCGCGCCTTCACGACGATCGTCGCGTGCGGCAGTCTCGGCCGCGCGGCCGACGCGCTGCATGTGACGCAGCCGGCACTGAGCCGGATCCTGAAGCGGCTCGAGGACCAGGTCGGCGCGCCGCTGTTCGAGCGCCACTCGAAGGGCGTGCAGCTCACCGCGTTCGGCGAAGCGCTGCTGCCGCACGCGACGCTGCTGCAGCACGAGGCCGAGCATGCGCGCGAGGAGCTGGACGCGATGCGCGGGTTCGCGAAGGGCACGATCAAGGTCGGCGCGGTGGGCAGCATCGCGAGCCTCGTGCTGCCGGTCGCGGTCGGCCGTGTGCTCGACCGCTGGCCGAACCTGCGCGTCGAGATCATCGAAGGCGTGTGGGACCGGCTCGCGGAAGGGCTGAACAAGCACGAGATCGATCTCGCGCTGTCCGCGCACGGGCCCGACACCGACGAGATCGTCGCGATTCCCGAGTGCCGCTGGGAAGATCGCAGCCATATCGTTGCGGCGCCGCACCATCCGCTACGCTCGCTCGGCCGCGCGCCGACGCTCGCCGATACGCTGCACGCGCGCTGGGCGATTCCGCCGCGCGGCACCGCGCCGTTCGACCACATGCGCGCGACCTTCGACGCGCACGGGCTCGCGCTGCCCGACATCGCGGTCGAGACGCGTTCCGTCACGACGCTGAAGAGCCTCGTCGCGCATGCCGGCTTCCTCAGCTGGATGGCCGAGCCGATGGTCGGCGCCGAGCAGCGCGCCGGCACGATCGACACGCTGCCCGTGCGCGAGGTCGTCGCGGTGCGCACGCTCACCGCGTTCCGGCGCCGCCACGGGATCCTGCCGGGGCCGGCCGGCAAGCTGCTCGACGAACTCGTCGCACTCACCCGCGAAGGGCGCTGACGCCTTTTTCCTGCCGGCGCGCGCGCCTGCCCTGCCCGCGCGCCGCCGCAGCGCACCATCGAAATGCCGTTTCCCCGCCTTGACTTTCGCTCGCCCGAATACGATCATTCGCTCACACAAAGAGCAAATGATCGAACCGACTGGAAAGACAGGCACGAACAGGAGACACCGGATGAGCGAATCGCCCTCCGCCCGCGCGCCCGTGCTGCTGCACATCGGCGCCGGCTCGTTTCACCGCGCGCACCAGGCGTGGTATCTGCATCGCGTGAACGCGGCCGTACCGGCCGACGAACGCTGGTCGCTGACCGTCGGCAACATCCGCGACGACATGCGCACGACGATGGATGCGCTCGCCGCGCAGCACGGTGAATACACGCTCGAAACCGTCACGCCGCAAGGCGAGCGCGCCTACGAGACGATCCGCGCGATCACGCGCGTGCTGCCGTGGTCGATCGACCTCGCCGCGCTGATCGACGCCGGCGCCGATCCGGCCTGCCGGATCGTGTCGTTCACCGTCACCGAAGGCGGCTACTCCCTCGACGAACACAACCGGCTCGACATCGCGAACGCCGATCTGGCGGCCGACCTGCAGGGCGCGCGCACGACGCTGTACGGCGCGCTCGCGGCGCTGCTCGCCGAACGCATGAAGCGCGGCGCGGGCCCGCTCACGCTGCAGAGCTGCGACAACCTGCGCAACAACGGCGCGCGCTTTCGCGCCGGGATGCGCGAATTCCTCGAACGGCGCGGTGAAACCGCCCTCCTCGCGTGGTTCGACGCGCACGTCGCGACGCCGAGCGCGATGGTCGACCGCATCACGCCGCGCCCGACCGCCGACGTGCGCGAACGCGTACGCGCGGCTACCGGCTTCGACGATGCGTGCCCGGTGATGGGCGAATCGTTCATCCAGTGGGTGATCGAGGACCGCTTCGCGGCCGGCCGGCCGCGCTGGGAGCTGGCCGGCGCCGAGCTCGTCGACGACGTGCATCCGTACGAGGAAGCGAAGATCCGCATCCTCAACGCGACGCACAGCTGCATCGCGTGGGCCGGCACGCTCGCGGGCCACACCTACATCCACGAAGGCACGCACGACGCGGCGATCCGCCGCTTCGCGCACGACTACGTGACGCAGGACGTGATCCCGTGCCTGACGCCGAGCCCGCTCGATCTCGCGCGCTACCGCGACGTCGTGCTCGAGCGCTTCGGCAACCCGTACGTGCTCGACACGAACCAGCGCGTCGCGGCCGACGGCTTCTCGAAGATCCCCGGCTTCATCGCGCCGACGCTCGTCGAATCGTTCGCGCGCGGCGCGGCGCCGGTCGCCACCGCCGTGCTGCCCGCGCTGTTCCTGCGTTTTCTCGAACGCTGGGCGCGCGGCCTGCTGCCGTATGCGTACCAGGACGGCGTGATGGACGAAAGCGCCGCGCGGGCGATCGTCGACGCCGACGACCCGGTCGTCGCGCTGTGCGCGAGCCGCGCGCTGTGGGGCTCGCTCGCCGGCAACGCGGCGCTGTTCGAGGCGCTGCGCGGCGCGCTCGCGCGGGTCGACGCATGGCTGGCGCAGCGCTGACGCGCATCCGGGCGAACCTGCCTTGGCACGTGCGCTGCCGCGCGGCTAAAGTAGCGACTCCCCCCTGACGGAACGTATCGCTCATGTATCTCGGCATCGACCTCGGCACCTCGGAAGTGAAGGTATTGCTGCTGGCCCCCGACGGCACGGTCGTCGGCACGGCCGGTACGCCGTTCACCGTGTCGCGGCCGCATCCGCGCTGGGCCGAACAGCATCCGGACGACTGGTGGCAAGGCACGCTCGCCGCGCTCGCAACCTTGCGCGAGCGGCATCCGCACGCGTTCGCGCAGGTGCGCGGCATCGGCCTGTCGGGGCAGATGCACGGCGCCGTGCTGCTCGGCCGCGACGACCGCGTGCTGCGCCCCGCGATCCTGTGGAACGACATGCGCAGCGCCGACGAATGCGCGCTGCTCACCGAACGCGCGCCCGATCTCCATGCGCTCGCCGGTAATCTCGCGATGCCGGGCTTCACCGCGCCGAAACTGCTGTGGGTCGCGAAGCACGAACCCGACGTGTTCGCGGCCACCGCCTGCGTGCTGATGCCGAAGGACTACCTGCGGTTCCGGATGACCGGCGCGAAAGTGTCCGACCCGTCGGACGCGGCCGGCACGCTGTGGCTCGACGTCGCGCGCCGCGACTGGTCCGACGCGCTGCTCGCCGCGTGCGACATGACGCGCGACCAGATGCCCCGCATCGTCGAGGGCAACGCGCCGTCCGGCACGCTGCGCGCGGACGTCGCACGCGAGCTCGGGCTGTCGGAGGCCGTCGTGGTCGCGGGCGGCGGCGGCGACAACGCGACGAGCGCGCTCGGCATCGGCGCGATCCACGCGGGCGACGGCTTCGTGTCGCTCGGCACGTCGGGCGTGCTGAGCGTGGTCGGCGACCGCTTCATGCCGAACCCCGCATCGGCTGTCCATGCGTTCTGCCACGCGATTCCCGATCGCTGGCAACTGATGAGCGTCGTGCTGTCGGCCGCGAGCTGCCTGCGCTGGGTCTGCAAGCTGACCGGCACCGACGAGCCCGCGCTGCTCGCCGAAGTCGAGGCGCTCGACGCCGACGCGCTCGCCACCGCGCCGCTGTTCCTGCCCTACCTGTCCGGCGAACGCACGCCGCACAACGACCCGTACGCGCAAGGCGTGTTCTTCGGGATGACGCATGCGACCGAGCGCGCGCATCTCGGCTACGCGGTGCTCGAAGGCGTGACGCTCGGCCTCGCCGACGGCCTCGACGCACTCCATGCGGCCGGTGTCGAAACCGACCAGCTGTCGCTGATCGGCGGCGGCGCGCGCAGCGCGTTCTGGGCGCAACTGATCGCCGACGCGCTGAACGTGCGCACGCGCCAGATCGGCGGCGGCGAAACGGGCGCGGCGCTCGGCGCGGCACGGCTCGGCTGGCTGGCCGTCGGCGGCGATCCGCACGCGGTGCTGACCAAGCCGCCGGTGCGCGCCGAATACGCGCCGGACGCCGCCCGCCATGCGCGGCTGCGCGAACGCCTCGACGCGTTCCGCTCGCTGTATCGTCACGTCCAGCCGCTGTACGAACCGTCGCGCACGCGGCTTGCGTAGGCGTGACTGCGGGGCAGCGCGCACGACATGCGTTACAGTGGACGCCGCCGTGCGGCCTGCCGGCCGGCCCGCGGGGCGGCCCCCTGATCCGAACCGAATCGCTATCGTGTCCAAGTCCTCAGAAAAACTCGATCTCGCCACGCGCGCCGCGTGGCTCTACTACGTCGCGGGCGACACGCAGAACGAAATCGCCGAGAAGCTGCAGGTCTCGCGCCCGGTCGCGCAGCGCCTCGTCGCGTTCGCGGTCGAGAAGAACCTGATCCGCGTGCGCGTCGATCACCAGCTCGCCGACTGCCTCGATCTCGGCGCGCAGCTGTCGAAACGCTACGGCCTCGCGATGTGCGAAGTCGTGCCCGTCGATGCCGATGCGCCTGACGCGATCGACCGCAAGCTCGCGGTCGCCGGCGCGCAGGTGATGGAGCGCTACCTGAACGAAACGCGGCCGATGGTGATCGCGGTTAGCAGCGGCCGGACGCTGAAGGCCGCGGTCGCGCAGATCGCGCAGATCGACCGCCCGCAGCACCGGCTCGTGTCGATGGTCGGCGCGATCGCGGCCGACGGTTCGTCGAACCGCTACGACGTCGCGCAGTACATCTCCGAAAAAACCGGCAGCAAGCACTTCCTGCTGCCCGCACCGCTGTTCGCCGACAGCGCCGCCGAACGCGCGCAGTGGTGCAACCACCGGCTGTACCGGATCGTCGAGACGCTGTCGGGCAAGGCCGACGTCGCGTTCGTCGGGATCGGCAACATCGGCCCGCACTGCCCGCTTTACGAAGACGGCTTCATCACCGAACAGGAGCGCGACGAGATGACCGCGCTCGGTGCGGTGGCCGAACTGCTCGGCGTGCCGATCGACGCGCAAGGCACGCAGATCGCCGTGTCGACCAGCGCGCGCGTGACGAGCGTGTCGCTCGCGACGCCGCCGAAGCTGCCGACGATCGCGTTCGCCGGCGGCCCGAAGAAACACGACGCGGTGATCGCCGCGCTGCGCGGCGGCTGGCTGTCGGGGCTCGTCACCGACGAAACCTGCGCACGCGCCGCACTCGCCGCGAAAGCGGCCTGACGCCGCCGGCACCGCCCGCTCAGGCCGCGCGCGGCGCCGGGAACGCATGCCGGCGCGCGCGCCACGCGCCGAGCCACGCGGCCGCCAGCAGCGCGACCAGCACCCACGGAATCGCGCCGGCGCCCGTCGCGCCGAGCAGCATCCCGCCCGCGATGCCGCCACCGGCGATCGCGAGGTTCCACACCGTCACGAGCATCGACTGCGCGACGTCGGCCGACTCCCCCGCCGCGTTCGCGGCGGCCGTCTGGAACAACGTCGGCGCGCCGCCGAACGCGAGCCCCCACAGCGCGACGCCCGCGTAGACGATCGCCATCCCGGTGCCGGCGCCGAGCATCAGCGCCGCGAGCGCGAACAGCGCGATGCTGGCGAGCGTCAGCTGCCGCTGCGCGGCGCCGATCCATGCACCCGTCAGCGCGATGCCGGCCAGCGACGCGACGCCGAACACGAACAGCACCACATCGACCTGCGCGCCCATCCGCACGCCTGCCAGGAACGGCGCGACGTACGTGTACAGCATGTTGTGCGCGAGCACGTACGCGAACATCACGGTCAGCACCGGCCGCACGCCGGGCAGCGTCATCACGCCGAGCACCGGCTCGCGCGCGCCGGCGGGCTGCCCCGCGTAATCGGGCACGCGCAGGCGGATCCAGCCGATCAGCGCGAGCGCCGCCAGCGTGATCAACGCGAACGCGACGCGCCAGCCGAGCGCCGCACCGAGCGCGGTGCCGGCCGGAATGCCGATCGACATCGCGACCGGCGCGCCGAGCATCGCGACCGCGATCGCCCGGCCGCGCAGCGACGCGTCGACCATCCGGCTCGCGTAGCCGGCCAGCAGCGCCCACAGCAGCCCGGCCGCCATCCCGGCGACGAAGCGCGCGACGAGCGTGAGCGCGTAGTACGGCGACACGGCCGTCACCGCATTCGACACCACGAAGCCGGCCAGCGCCGCGAGCAGCAGGCCGCGCCGGCGCATCGCCCGGGTGGCGGCGACGAGCGGAATCGCCGCGACGATCGAGCCCAGCGCATACACGGTCACGAGCTGGCCGATCAGCGCCTCGGGCACGCGCAGGTCGGCGCTCATCAACGGCAGCAGGCCGGCCGGCAACGCTTCGGTGAGGATCGTGATGAACGCGGCCGTCGCGAGCGCCAGCAGGTTCGCAACGGGCAGGCGTACGGCCGCCTGCGCCGGCTGGCCGGCCACGCGGCCGTCCATCGACGGGCAATCGCTCATGATGCGCTCCCGGCTTCGACGCGACGGGCGATGACAGGCAGGAATGACATGGCGTGACCTCGAACAGTGAAGGAACGCCCATCGTAGGGAGCCGGCGCGAGAAGAAAAACCGGGGTAGAGTTCCGGACAATCCGGACGCCGGTGTCCGCAATCGGGATCTCGCATGGAAAATCTGGGCGGCTTCGTCGTGTTCGTGCAGGTCGCGGAAACGCGCAGTTTCGTCGCGGCCGGCCGCGCGCTCGGGCTGTCGGCATCGGCGATCGGCAAGCGCATCGCGCGGCTCGAGGCACGCCTGAACGTGCGGCTCTTTCACCGCAGCACGCGCAGCATCACGCTGACGGCCGAAGGCACGCGCTTTCTCGAACGGTGCCGGCGCGTGATCGCCGAGATCGATGCGGCCGAGCAGGAACTGACGCACAGCGCCGAAGCGCCGCGCGGGCGGCTGCGCGTGAGCCTGCCGACGATCGGCACGCTGCTGCTGCCGGTGCTCGCCGATTTCATGGCCGCGTATCCGGAGATCGAGCTCGACATCGATTTCAGCGACCGGCTCGTCGACGTCGTCGACGAAGGGTTCGACGCGGTGCTGCGCACCGGCCAGCCGTCGGATTCACGGCTGTCGTCGCGGCTGCTCGGCCATTTCCGCCAGCACCTCGTCGCGTCGCCCGACTATCTCGACCGGCACGGCACGCCGCGCACGCCGGCCGACCTCGCGCAGCACCGCTGCCTGCACTACCGCTTCCCGACCAGCGGCAAGCTCGAGACCTGGCCGCTGCGCGTACCGCGCGCGGGCACGCTGCCCGAGGTGCCGGTCGCGATGGTCAGCAACAGCGCGGAAGCACGCCTGTGCTTCGCGCTGCGCGGGCTCGGCATCGCGTGCCTGCCCATCTTCTTCGTGCGCGACGCGCTCGCGGACGGCACGCTGCACGCGGTGCTCGACGAACACGTCGCGAGCTGCACGCCGGTCTACGTGCTGTGGCCGTCGGGCCGCCACCCGACGCCGAAGCTGCGCGCGTTCGTCGACTACATGGCCGAACACCTGCGCATTTGAGCGGCGCAGGCGCCGATCGTCACGCCGCCTTCGCGTGCGCGCTCAGCCGGCGGAACGCCTGGCCTTGCTCGTCGAACAGATGGCAGTGCTCGGCCTGCGCATGCACGCGCAGCGCCTCGCCGGTGCGGTACGTGTCGAGCGGCGGAATCCGCGCGATCAACCCGTCCGGCGCGACGGCCGACTCCGCATACAGGTACGCGGCATCGCCGAGCGATTCGACGGCCATCGTCCGTGCAGCAACACCGGTGGCGCCCGCGTCGACCAGCAGGTGCTCGGGCCGCACGCCGACGGTCACCGCGGCACCGCGCTGCAGCCCCGCCGCTTCCACCGCGACACGTTGCGTCTCGCCGCTGTCGAAGCGCACGAGCACGCCGCCCGCATCGACCGATTCGACCGTGCCCTTCAGGAAGTTCATCTTCGGCGAGCCGATGAAGCCCGCGACGAACTGGTTCGCCGGCGCGTGATACAGCTCGTTCGGCGTGCCGACCTGCTGCACCGCGCCGCCGGACAGCACGACGATCTTGTCCGCGAGTGTCATCGCCTCGACCTGGTCGTGCGTCACGTAGATCATCGTCGTCTTCAGCTCGTCGTGCAGCCGCGCGAATTCCAGCCGCATCTTCACGCGCAGCGCGGCGTCGAGGTTCGACAGCGGTTCGTCGAAGAGAAACACCTTCGGCTTGCGCGTGATCGCGCGGCCGATCGCGACGCGCTGCCGCTGGCCGCCCGACAGCTGCTTCGGCTTGCGATCGAGCAGGTGATCGATGTGCAGGATCTTCGCGGCCTGCTTCACGGCCTGGTCGATCTCGGGCTTCTTTGCACCCGCGAGCTTGAGGCCGAACGCCATGTTGTCGTACAGCGTCATGTGCGGATACAGCGCATACGACTGGAACACCATCGCGATGCCGCGCTTCGCGCTCGGCACGTCGTTGACCTTCGCGCCGTCGATCAGCAGCTCGCCGTTCGAAATATCCTCGAGGCCCGCGATCATCCGCATCAGCGTGGATTTGCCGCAGCCGCTCGGCCCGACGAACACGACGAATTCGCCGTCGGCGATGTCGAGGTTCACGTTGCGCAGCACTTCGGTGTCGTCGTAGCGCTTCGCGATGTTGCGCAGGAGCACGCTTGCCATGATCTGTCTCCGTTCGTTCGTGATGCGCCGCCTTGCCGGCAGCGCTTGATCGTTGCTAGTTCGGCAGCACCGCGCCCGTCGCCTGCCAGCGCGCGACGTAGCCGGGCAGCTCGTGCATGTCGTCGAATACGTGACGCGCGCCGATTCCGCGCAGCGCGTCGATTTGCGCCGCCGACGCATGCCCGCCGCCGACGAAGCCGAGCACGGTCATGCCGGCCGCCGCCGCCGCGGTGATGCCCGTCACGCTGTCCTCGACGACGAGGCAGTGCGCGGGCGCCGCGCCGAGCGTGCGCGCGGCCGCGAGGTACACGTCGGGCGCCGGCTTCGGCCGCGCGACGGCATCCGCGCAGAACAGCCGGTCGCCGAAGAAGCGCGCGAGGCCCGTGCGTGCGAGCGCCGCCTCGACGTACGCGCGATAGCTGTTGCTCGCGCAGGCCGTCGTCAACGGGATCGCAGCCAGCGCCGTGTCGATGCCTTCGACCATCGGCGCATTCACGGCCGCCGCCTCGACCGCCCGGCGGATCGCGTCGACGTCGGCGGCCGACAGCGTGCGGCCGACGGCTTCGCCGGCGCCGGCCAGCACACGCTCGATGCGCAGCCCGAGCAGCGGCATCACGGCCGGCCGCGCATCGACGCCCGGCCAGCGCGCATCGAGTTCGCGCACGATCACGTCGGCGGCCACGGCCTCGCTGTCGATCAGCACGCCGTCGCAATCGCAGATCAGCACATTCGCGCCTTCGCCGGTAGCACTCATTTGACGGCCCCGAACGTCAGCCCGCGCACGAGCTGCTTCTGCGACAGCCAGCCGACGATGAGGATCGGCGCGACCGCAAGCAGCGACGCGGCGGACAGCTTCGCCCAGAACAACCCTTCGGGGCTCGAGTACGACGCGATGAACACGGTCAGCGGCGCGGCGTTCGAGCTCGACAGGTTGATGCTCCAGAACGCCTCGTTCCACGACAGGATCACGAGCAGCAGCGCGGTCGACGCGAGCCCCGGCAGCGCCATCGGCATCAGCAGGTAGACGATCTCCTGCCACGTCGACGCGCCGTCGATGCGCCCGGCTTCCAGGATGTCCTTCGGGATCTCGTTGAAGTACGTGAAGGTCATCCACACCGCGATCGGCAGGTTGATCAGCGTGTAGACGATCACGAGCCCGGACACCGTGTCGAGCAGCCCCGCGTTCTTCCACAGCAGGTAGATCGGCACCAGCACGCCGACCGACGGCATCATCTTCGTCGACAGCATCCACAGCAGCACCTTCTGCGTGCGGTGGTTCGGGAAGAACGCCATCGCGTACGCGGCCGGCACCGCGAACAGCAGCGAGATCACCGTGACGCCCGCCGAGATCAGCACCGAATTCCACGCGAACGCGAAGTAGTTGCTGCGCGCGAACACCTCGCGGAAGCTGTCGAGCGTCGGCACGAAGAACAGCGTCGACGCATACGCCTGCTGCTCGGTCTTGAACGCGGTGATCGCCATCCAGAAGATCGGAAAGAACAGCAGCAGCGCGATCAGCCACGCGAGCGTGCCGGGCAGCGCGCGCCGCACGAGGTCGAATACGGCCGGCACGCGCCGGCCTTCGAAGGTCAGGTCGCTCATTTTTCGTACTCTCCCTTCAGGTTGCGCGCGAGCATCCTCACGAGGAAGAACGACACGACGTTCGCGACCACCACGGCGATGATGCCGCCCGCGGACGCGAGGCCGACGTCGAACTGCTGCAGGCCGAGCGCATAGATCAGGTAGGACAGGTTGGTCGTCGCGTCGCCGGGGCCGCCGCCGGTCGTCGTGTAGATTTCCGCGAAGATCGACAGCAGGAAGATCGTCTCCATCATCACGACCACGGCGATCGCGCGCTTCAGGTGCGGCAGCGTGATGTAGAAGAACATCGCGATCGGGCCCGCGCCGTCGATGCGCGCGGCTTCCTTCTGCTCCTGGTCGAGCGACTGGATCGCGGTGAACAGGATCAGGAACGCGAACGGCAGCCACTGCCACGCGACGATGATGATCACGGCCGTGAGCGGGTAGTCGGCGAACCAGTCGATCGGCGTCATCCCGAGCGCGCGCATCGCGTTCGCGACGAGCCCGTACACCGGGTGCAGGATCATGTTCTTCCAGATCAGCGCGGACACCGTCGGCATCACGAAGAACGGCGCGATCGCGAGCAGGCGCGCGACGCCCTGCCCGTAGAACTTGCGGTCGAACAGCACGGCCATCAGCACGCCGCCGACCACCGTGATCGCGAGCACCGCGCCGATCAGCACGAGCGTGTGCCAGATCGCGGGCAGGAACGACGGATCGGTCGCGAGGAAGCGGTAGTTGTCGAACCCGGCGAAACCCTTCACGTCGGGGTTCAGCAGGTTGTAGCGCGAGAACGAATACCAGATCGTCATCGCGAGCGGAATCGACATCCACAGCAGCAGCACCGCGACGGACGGCGACACGAGCCAGCTCGCGCCGCCGCGCGCGCGGCGCGGTGCGCCCGGCGGCGACGACGCGTCGCCGACCGACGGCGCGTGAGCGTGACTCAGGGGAAGACGCAGGTGACGCATGATCGGGGTCCCTCCGGTTGATGCGCGGGCGCGAACGGCCTGCCCGCCTGTCAGCTTCGCCGGCCCGCAGCGTGTGCGACGGCGCACGCTGCGGGTCGAGCGACGGCTTGCGCGTTACTTCTTGTAGCCGGCCTGCCGCACCGCGCGGTCGGCGGCGGCCTGGCCCGCGGCGAGTGCCTGGTCGACCGTCATCTGGCCCGCGACCGCACCGGCGATCGACTGGCCGACCACCGTGCCGAACGACTGGAATTCAGGAATCCCGACGTATTGCACGCCCGTGTACGGCACCTTCTTCAGCGACGGATCGTTCGGGTCGGCCGTCTCGATCGCCTTCAGCACGAAGTCCGAGAACGGCGCGGCAGCCTTGTATTCGGGGCGCTGATAGGTCGACGTGCGCGTGCCCGGCGGCACCGATGCCCAGCCTTCGTCCTTGCCGACCATCTCGATGTACTGCTTCGACGTCGCCCACGCGATGAACTTGCGCGCGGCGTCCTGCTGCTTCGACGTCTTCGGCACGGCCAGCGCCCACGCCCACAGCCAGTGCGAACCCTTCGGGGTGGCAGCGACCGGCGCGGCCGCGAAGCCGATCTTGTCGGCCACCTGCGACTGCTGCTTGTTGTAGAGCATCCCGGCCGCGACCGTCGCGTCGATCCACATCGCGCACTTGCCCGACGCGGTCAGCGTCAGGTTCTCGTTGAAGCCGTTCGAGCTCGCTCCCGGCGGGCCGTCTTTCTTCAGCAGGTTCACGTAGAACGTGATCGCCTTCTTCCATTCGGGCGACGTGAGCTGCGCGTTCCAGTTCTCGTCGAACCAGCGCCCGCCGAACGTGTTCACGACCGTCGACACGAACGCCATGTTCTCGCCCCAGCCGGCCTTGCCGCGCAGGCAGATCCCGTAGGTGCCCTTCGACTTGTCGGTGAGCTTGTCCGCGAATTCGGCGATCTGGTCGTAGGTCGGCTGGTCGGGCATCTTCAGCCCTTTCGCCGCGAACAGGTCCTTGCGGTAGAACGTCATCGAGCTTTCGACGTAGAACGGCAGCGCGTAGAGCTGGCCGTTGTACGACAGGCTGTCGCGCGCGGTCTTCACGATGTCGTTCAGGTCGTAGTCGGCCGGCAGGCCCGTCATCGGCGCGAGCCAGCCGCGCTTGCCCCACTGCGGCGTCTCGTAGGTGCCGATCGCCATCACGTCGAACTGGCCGCTGCCGGTCGTGATGTCGGTCGTCGCGCGCTGGCGCAGCACGTTCTCCTCGAGGATCACCCAGTTCAGCTTGATGTCGGGGTTCGCCTTCTCGAACGCCGGCGACAGCTTCTTCAGCTCGATCATGTCGGGGTTGTTCAGCGTCGCGATCGTCAGCGTGCCGGCGGACGCGGCGCAGGCCGCCGTCGCGAGCGCGGCTCCGGCGAAGCAGCGTGCGGCGGCGTCGAGCATCTTTCGTTGCATGGCATGTCTCCTGTGTTTGTTCGAAGTGTCGTCGGTCTTGCGTCGTTTCCTTCGCGGCCCGTCACGCCGGCCGCTGCATTCCGCACGCGCGCGCATAGTGCGCGATCACGTCGCGTATCCGGTGGCGCACCCATGCACGCGGCTCCTTCGCGAGCCCGCCCGCGCGGCACGCCGCGTAGACATCCGGCAGCCACTGCGCGACGAGCGTCTCCGGCACCGGCTGCCGCGCGAGGTTGCCGAACAGCTGCTCGACCGCGGCCGCGACGGCCGGCTGCAGCCAGTAATAGCGGATGCGGTCGCTGTAGCTGAACTGGCGCGCGAGCCGCTGCTCGGTCTCGTCGCCGCGGTAGTACGGCGCCCAGTGTTCGGGCTGCGCGCGCATCGCGGTGTCGACGACCTCGCGCAGCCGCGAGCGCTGCGCGACGTCGTCGATCAGCGCATCCTCGATGAACGTCAGCGCGAACAGCGCCTCGCGCAGCGCGAACGTCAGCGCGGGGCCGACCTTCAGCACCGCGAAGTGGTCGCGCACGAGCGCGGCGAGCGCGCCTTCGGTCTGGTAATCGGTCGAATGCGCCTCGAACACGAGGCGCGGTGTCTGCAGGATACTCGCGCCGAGCGACGCCGCCTTCGCGCTGTCGTAGTCGAGCACGTGGCGATCGTCGAAGTCGACGCCAGGCTGCGCGACGATCGCGACGACGCGCGCCCACGCGTCGTCGAGCCCGGCTGCCGCGAACGCGCGGCGGTGCGCGTCGAGCGTCGCCGCGATGCTGTCGCTGCGCGTGACCGCGATCTGCGAAATCGCCGCATCGTCCCCGTCGTTCGCGCTGCCGCTCACTTCGCCGCCCGGTGTCGGCACCTCGGTGCCGATCACGTAGACGGGCGCGATCCCGGCGCGCTGCGCCGCGTCTTCCGCGGCGCGGCACAGTTCGGCCGCGCGCGCGGCGATCGTGCGGTCGTCGAGCCGCACCGGATCGTCCGCGCACGCCATGCTCGCATCGAGGTGGATCTTCTCGAAGCCGGCTTCGACATACGCGGCGACCATCGCGACGGCCTCGCGCATCGCGTCGGCCGCGCGACGATGCCGCCACGGGTTCGGGCCGAGGTGATCGCCGCCGAGCACGAGCGCCGACGGCGCGAGCCCGCAGCGCTGCGCGATCGCATCGACGTCGCGCCGGAAATCGGCAGGCGTCATGCCCGTGTAGCCGCCGAGATGATTCACCTGGTTGCAGGTCGCCTCGATCAGCAGCGGCGAGCCGTCCGCGCGCGCGGCTTCGCAGGCGGCCTCCAGCACCAGCCGGTGCGCGCTGCAGACCGAATAGATGCCGCGCTGCGCGTCGGCGCGGTTCGCGTCGAAGATCATCCGCAGCACCGCGTCCGCATGGGCGGTGCGCGGGCGTTCGGCGAAGGTCGTCAGGCCGGACATGCGATACCTCGTTCGGTCAGGAAGCGGCCGATCTCGGCCGCGCTGCTGTTGCCTTCCATCGGGCCGCGTCGCGTGACCGCGATCGCGCCGGCCGCATTCGCGCGGCGCAATGCGGCATCGATCGGCACGCCCGCGACGAGGCTCGCGACCAGCGTGCCGCCGAAGCAGTCGCCGGCGCCGGTCGGGTCGACTTCTTCGACCGGAAAGGCCGATGCGTCGACACGATTCGCGCGGTCGAACGCGACGCTGCCTGCCGCGCCGCGCTTCAGCACGACGCGCTCGAGCAGCGGATGCGTCGCGAGCAGGCCCGCGATCGCGCGTTCGGCGGGCTGCGGCCCGCAGAAGAACGGCAGGTCGGCCTCGCTCGGCATGAACAGGTGGCACGCGGCGAGCATCTCGTCGAGCGCCGCGCGCATCGGGCGAAAGCTCAGCATCTCGGGGCGCACGTTCGGATCGAACGACACCTTCGCGCCGGCGCGCGCGGCCTCGATCACGCCGCGCTGCACGGCCGCGATCGCCGATTCGCTCGTCAGCGACGAGCCCATCACGTGGAAATAGCGGCAGCCGTCGAACATCGCGGGATCGACGTCCGATGCACCGACGCACGCGGCCGCGCTGGTGGACAGCGTAAACACGAAACTGCGCGAACCGTCGTCGCGATACGCGACGAACGCGGTGCCGGTCGGGCGCGCGACGCGGCGGATGCGCGCGACCTCGACGCCGTCGCGTTCGAGCCGTGCGACGATCGCGTCGCCGAACGCATCGCGGCCGACGCAGCCCGCATACGCGACGCGCGCGCCGAGCCGCGCGGCCTGGTCGGCGAAGATCGCCGGCGCGCCGCTCGGGAATGGCCCGGCGAACAGGCCCGGCGTATCGAAACCCTGGCCGCGCTCGGCGGCGACGAATTCGGCGAGCAGTTCGCCGGCGACGACGATCTCGGCCATCAGGCGTGCCCTCCTCGTTCGACGGCGGCTGCGTCGTCGCGGGCCGGCCGGCAGGTTGCGCGTGCGAGCGGCATCAGGTCAGCTCATCCAGTTGCCGCCGTCGACGTTCAGCGTCTGGGCGGTGATGTAGTCGGCGTCGGCCGACGAGAGGAACAGCGCGGCGCCCGTCAGGTCGCCCGGCACGCCCATGCGGCCGAGCGGCACGGCTTCGCCGACGAGCCGCTTCTTCTCGCCGAGCGGCCGGTTCTCGTAGCGCGCGAACAGCGCGTCGACCTGCTCCCACATCGGCGTGTCGACGACGCCCGGCGCGATCCCGTTCACGTTGATCCGGTGCGGCGCGAGCGCGAGCGCGGCCGACTGCGTATAGCTGATCACCGCGGCCTTGGTCGCGCAGTAGTGCGAAACGAGTGCCTCACCGCGACGGCCGGCCTGCGACGACATGTTGACGATCTTGCCGCCGCGCCCCTGCTCGACCATCCGCTGCGCGACGGCCTGCATCAGGAAGAACAGCCCCTTCACGTTGACCGCGAACAAGCGGTCGAACACGTCCCACGATTCGTCGAGGATCGGCCGCATGTCGAACAGCGCCGCATTGTTGAACAGGATGTCGACGCCGCCGAAGCGCTCAACCGCCGTGGCGACGATCCGCTCGATGTCGTCGCGGCGCGTGACGTCGGCGGTAACGGCCACCGCGCGGCCGGGGTTCGCCTCGATCAGCCGCGCGAGCGAGCCGCCGGCCGGCTTCAGGTCGACGAGTACGCAGCGTGCGCCCTCGTCCAGATAGCGTTGCGCGACCGCCTCGCCGATGCCGCTTGCGGCGCCCGTCAGGATCGCGACCTTGTCTTCCAGTCTCACTGGCTGTCTCCGGTTCGTTCTGCTGTACGACGGCCGCGAGATGAGCGAACGCTCGCTGACCGATCAATTGCTCTGTTAGTGATCGAATGATCGGATACGCGATTCGCGCTGTCAAGGCGACATGACGGCTTTCTATGACGCGCTGCGGCACAACGGCGCATGGCGACGGCCCGTCGCACGCGCCCGGCAAGGCGCGCGGCGCGCGGTGCGGCGCAGTGGAATCGACGGTGAAGGGGACGGAGCGAGGACGGAAACGGGAATTCGCGCTGCACGGCGCGGCGATACGTTATATCATCGCCGTACTGTGTTTCATCGCGCTGCTTCACGCCATGGCTACCTCATCGTCCATTGACGCCCGGCTGTCCCGGGCCGACGCATTCGCCGCCGAGCACGGGCTCGCGTGGACGCCGCTGCGCCGCCAGGTCTACGAACGCGTACTGGCCGCGCAGCGCCCGATCGGCGCGTACGACCTGCTCGCCGAACTCGAGCCGCAGCGCGGCCGCGTGCCGCCGACGACCGTCTATCGCGCGCTGGATTTCCTCGTCGAGCACGGCTTCATCCACCGGATCGAATCGAAGAACGCGTTCTTCGCGTGCTGCGAGATCGGCGTGCCGCACGAAGGCCAGTTCCTGATCTGCGATTCGTGCGGCGACACCGTCGAGATTCCCGGCGGCGACCTCGCGAAGCAGCTGTCCGCGAGCGAGCCCGCGCACGGTTTCGAAGTCCACCACCAGGTCGTCGAGCTGAGCGGCCTGTGCGGGCACTGCAAGCGCAAGCCCGCGCAACGCTGACGCCGAATCGCGCGGCGCACGCACCGCCCCTTCCAACGAGGAGTTTCATGTCCATTGCCCTGAAGCGCGCGCCGCGGCGTGCCCTGTCGCCTGTTCGCTGGCTCGCCGCCGCCGTTGCCGCGCTGTCGCTCGCGGCGCCCGCGTTCGCGCAGGCCGCGACCGTCAACGTCGTGGCTGCCGAGAATTTCTACGGCGACGTCGCGACGCAGATCGGCGGCAGCCGCGTCGCGGTCACGAGCATCCTCAGCAATCCCGACCAGGATCCTCACCTGTTCGAAGCGAGCCCGAAGACGGCCCGCGCGCTCCAGCATGCACAGGTCGTGATCTACAACGGCGCCGACTACGATCCGTGGATGGGCAAGCTGCTCGGCGCGTCGAAGCAGGCGAAGCGCGCGACGATCGTCGTCGCCGATCTCGTCGGCAAGAAGGCCGGCGACAACCCGCACCTGTGGTACGACCCGGCGACGATGCCGGCCGCCGCGCGCGCGATCGCCACCGAGCTCGGCCGCGCCGACCCGGCGAACAAGGCCGAGTACGATGCGAACCTGCAGAAGTTCGTCGCGTCGCTGAAGCCCGTCGACGACAAGGTCGCCGCGCTGCGCGCGAAGTACAAGGGCGTGCCGGTGACGGCCACCGAGCCCGTGTTCGGCTACATGTCCGACGCGATCGGCCTCGACATGCGCAACCAGCGCTTCCAGCTCGCGACGATGAACGACACCGAAGCCAGCGCGCAGGACGTCGCCGCGTTCGAGAACGACCTGCGCAAGAAGCAGGTGCGCGTACTGATCTACAACAGCCAGGCCGAAGAACCGATGACCAAGCGCATGCTGAAGATCGCGCGCGACGGCGGCGTGCCGACCGTCAGCGTCACCGAGACGCAGCCGGCCGGCAAGACCTTCCAGCAATGGATGGCCGGCCAGCTCGACGCGCTCGGCACCGCGCTGTCGGCCGGCAAGTAACAAACAAACGTAACGACATGACCGCCACTCCCCACGCACTCGCCGTCGATCGCGTCACGCTCGAACTGGGCGGGCGCACGATCCTGCGCGATGTCAGCTTCTCGATCGAACCCGGCGAATTCGTCGGCGTGCTCGGGCCGAACGGCGCGGGCAAGACGACGCTGATGCGCGCGGTGCTCGGGCTCGTGCCCGTGTCGGCCGGCACGCTGTCCGTCGGCGGCGTGCCGGTCGTACGCGGCAACCCATCGATCGGCTACATGCCGCAGATCCGCAGCGGGCTCGCGAACCGCCGGATGCGCGGCTACGACTTCGTCGCGATGGCCGCCGACGGCCACCGCTGGGGGCTGCCGCACACGAACGCAGCCACGCGCCGCGACGTCGACCGCGTGCTCGATCTCGTCGGCGGCCCGACGCTCGCGCGCCGGCCGCTGTCCGAGCTGTCGGGCGGCGAACGCCAGCGCCTGCTGCTCGCACAGTGCCTGCTCGGCAGTCCGAAGCTGCTGCTGCTCGACGAGCCGCTGATCAGCCTCGACCCGAACCACCAGCGCGGCGTCGTCGAACTCGTGCGCAACGTGCAGCGCGAGCTCGGCATCACCGTGCTGTTCTCCGCGCACGAACTGAATCCGCTGCTGAACGCGCTCGACCGCGTGCTGTATCTCGGCAACGGCGTCGCGGCGCTCGGCACCGTCGACGAGGTGATCACGAAGCCGGTGCTGTCGCGGCTCTACGGATCGCCGATCGACGTGATGCGCGTGAACGGCAAGATCTTCGTGATGTCGGGCGACGTCGAGATCGAGAAGCACGACCACGAACACGAGGACGACGACGGTCACTCGCACGGCGGTGGCGGCGGCCACGGCCATCACCACCACGGACACGCTCATCCCGGGCATTCGCACGATGTTTGAATACGACTTCATGATCAACGCCTTCGCGGCGTCGGGGATCGTCGCGGTGCTCGCGGGCATCGTCGGCTACTTCCTGGTGCTGCGCGGGCAGACCTTCGCCGGCCACGCGCTGTCGCACGTCGGCTTCACCGGCGCGACGGGCGCGGTGCTGCTCGGCATCTCGCCGATCTGGGGAATGGTCGGCTTCACGCTCGCGGCCGGGATCGGGATGGGCGCGCTCGGCGAAAAGCTCGCGGGCCGCGACGTCGCGATCGGCGTGATCCTGTCGGGCGCGCTCGGCTTCGGGCTGCTGTTCCTGCATTTCTATACGTCGTTCGCGACGCAGGTCACCGCGCTGCTGTTCGGCAACGTGCTCGCGGTGAGCCACGACACGCTCGCGGTGCTCGCAGGCATCGGCGCGGTAAGCCTCGCCGCGCTCGCGCTGATCGCACGGCCGCTGCTGTTCGCGTCGCTGCAGCCCGAGCTGGCCGAAGCGAAGGGCGTGTCGCTGCGCGCGGTGTCGATGCTGTTCCTCGCGGTGTGCGCGCTCGCGGTGGCCGCGGCGACGCAGATCGTCGGTGTGCTGCTCGTGTTCACGCTGCTGGTCGGGCCGGCTGCGGCCGCGCAGAACGTGTCGACGCGGCTGTCGACGGGCGTGCTGCTCGCCGCGCTGTTCGCGCTGTTCGAGGCGTGGGCCGGCATCGTGCTCGCGTATCACACCGACTGGCCGACGAGCTTCTGGATCACCGCGCTGTCGGCGCTCGTGTACGGTGTGAGCCTGTTGCGGCGCAACTGATCGCCGTTCGACGGATCGCCGCCCGACGCAAATAAAAACGCCGGCGTGCCCGAGGGCAGCGCCGGCGTTTTTTCGTTCGCGCGGAACGTCGTATGCGTTACCGGCTTCCCTTCCCGTTCACCGAGCCAGCACGCGCGCATGATGCGCAATGTGATCGGCGATGAACGTCGAGATGAAGTAGTAACCGTGATCGTAGCCCGGATGACGGCGCAGCGTCAGCGGCTGACCGGCTTTCGCGCAGGCGGCCTCGAACACGTCGGGGTACAGCTGGTTCGCGAGAAATTGATCGGCCAGCCCCTGGTCGACGAGGATGCCGTCCGCGAACTTCGGCGCATCCGCGCGCGCGACGAGTTCGCTCGCGTCGTGCGCCTTCCATGCGTCGCGATCGTCGCCGAGGTAGCCCGAGAACGCCTTCTCGCCCCACGGGCAGCGCGTCGGTGCGGCGATCGGCGCGAACGCCGACACCGACCGGTACAGGCCCGGATGGCGCAGCGCGAGCGTCAGCGCGCCGTGCCCGCCCATCGAGTGGCCGAAGATCCCGAGCCGCGCGCCGTCGATCGGCAGCTCGGCCGCGACACGCTCGCGCAGCTCGCCCGTCACGTACGACTCCATCCGGTAATGCGTGGACCACGGCGCCTCGGTCGCGTCGACATAGAAGCCCGCGCCGACGCCGAAATCCCACGCATCGGTTTCACCCGGCACGCCCGCGCCGCGCGGGCTCGTGTCCGGCATCACGAGCGCGATGCCGTGCTGCGCCGCGTATTGCTGCGCGCCGCCCTTGATCGCGAACGTCTCGTCGGTGCACGTGAGCCCCGCGAGATAGAACAGCGCCGGCACGCGGCCGTGCGCCGCCTGCGGCGGCAGGTACACCGAGAACTTCATCGGCAGGCCGATGGCCGCCGAATCGTGACGGTAGAAGCGCTGCTCGCCGCCGTGGCACGCATGCGAGGAAACGAGTTCGAGCATGACGGTGCGCTCCCGGTCAGTACAGCACGACCGAACGGATCGACTCGCCGGCCTTCATCAGGTCGAAGCCTTCGTTGATCCGCTCGAGCGGCAGCGTGTGCGTGATCAGGTCGTCGATGTTGATCTTGCCTTCCATGTACCAGTCGACGATCTTCGGCACGTCGGTGCGGCCGCGCGCGCCGCCGAACGCCGAGCCCTTCCACTCGCGGCCCGTCACCAGCTGGAACGGGCGCGTGCTGATTTCCTCGCCCGCTGCCGCCACGCCGATGATGAACGACTGGCCCCAGCCCTTGTGCGTGCACTCGAGCGCCTGGCGCATCAGCTTCACGTTGCCGACGCACTCGAACGAGTAGTCGGCGCCGCCGTCGGTCAGCTGCACGATGTGGTCGACAACGTTCTCGACTTCGTTCGGGTTGATGAAGTGCGTCATCCCGAACTTCTTCGCGAGCTCGACGCGCTTCGGGTTGATGTCGACGCCGATGATCTTGTCGGCACCAACCATCTTCGCGCCCTGGATCACGTTCAGGCCGATCCCGCCGAGGCCGAACACGACGACGTTCGCGCCCGCCTCGACCTTCGCCGAGTACACAACCGCGCCGACGCCCGTCGTCACGCCGCAGCCGATGTAGCAGATCTTGTCGAACGGCGCGTCCTCGCGCACCTTCGCGACCGCGATTTCCGGCACGACGATGTAGTTCGAGAACGTCGACGTCCCCATGTAGTGGAACAGCGGCTTGCCGTCGAGCGAGAAGCGCGACGTCGCGTCGGGCATCAGGCCCTTGCCCTGCGTCGCGCGGATCTTCTGGCACAGGTTGGTCTTGCGCGACAGGCAGAACTTGCACTCGCGGCATTCGGGCGTGTAGAGCGGAATCACGTGATCGCCCTTGCGCAAGGTGCCGACGCCGGGGCCGACGTCGACCACCACGCCCGCGCCCTCATGGCCGAGGATCGCCGGGAAGATCCCTTCCGGATCGGCGCCCGACAGCGTGTAGTAGTCGGTGTGGCAGATGCCCGTCGCCTTCACTTCGATCAGCACTTCGCCTGCGCGCGGCCCTTCGAGATCGACTTCCTCGATCGTCAGCGGCGCACCCGCCTTCCATGCAATCGCGGCTTTCGTTTTCATCGTGTCACTCCTCTGTGTCTGTGAGATCGGCCCGCGCGCGCGCTTCGGCGCCCGCCGGGGTCCATGCAAAGCTGTCGAAGCCGTGCCGCGCGGCGGCGCGCGCGACATGGCAACGGAATCCCGTGCTCGCCATGATGGCCGGTCCCGCCACGCACCGCGTGCGGGAAACGGTCGCCGGCTTGCCACGATGCGTCATCGCTGACGCAAAAGAACAAGTGTTCGAGTTTAAACGCCCGTCGTGAACCATGCATCCGTGCGCGCGTACAGATCGATGAAGCGTGCATGGCGTGCGGCCAGCGAACGGTCGTCGCGCGGTGCGGCGACCGGCGACGCGGCCGGCGCCAGCGCCCGCAACGCGTCTTCGCGCCAGTGCCCGATCGCGACGCCCGCGAGCAGCGCGGCGCCGCGCGTCGCGGCATTCGGGCAGTCGATCGCGTGCAGCGATGCGCCGAGCGCATCGGCCAGCAGCTGGCGCCAGCGCGGATCGACCGAGCCGCCGCCCGCGAGACGCAGCGTCGTCACCGGGTCGCGGCGATCGGCATCGCGGATTGCGTCGAGCCCCGCGCGCAACGCGAACGCGACGCCTTCGAACGCCGCGCGCATCATCGCGCCGCGCGTATCGCCGAGCCCGAGGCCGAGCCAGCCGCCGCGCGCATCGGGGTTCATCCACGGCGAACGCTCGCCCGTCAGGTACGGCAGGAAGCACAGCCGCTCGGACGCCGGCTGCGCGAACGCATCGTCATACGCGTCGGCCCATCCCGCATAGCCGAGCCAGCCGCGCACGGCTTCGAGCGCGAGCCCGACGTTCTGCATCGCGGCCATCGTGTAGTAGCCGCCCCCGGCCGCGGTGCGATAGCGATGCAGCCCGCGCCGCGCGGGCGGCAGCGCATCCGCGAGCACGACGATCTGGCCGCCGCTGCCGGTCGTCAGCAGCGCGTCACCGGCGGCAACCAGCCCGCTGCCGAGCGCCGCGCAGGCGGTGTCGGCCGCCCCCGTCGCGAGCGGCACGCCGGCCGGCAGCCCGAGCGCGGCGGCCGCCTGCGCGCCGAGCACGCCGCAGCGCGCGGTCGACGCAAGCACCGGCGCGAAGCGGTCGGCCGGCAAGCCGAGCATGTCGATCAACGCGAGATCCCACGCGCCGTCGGGCGTCGCCAGCGCGGTTGCGCACGCGTCGCTCGGATCGGCCGCGACGTCGCCGCCGAGCGCGATGCGCAGCCAGTCCTTCGGCTGCACGGCACGGCGCGCGGCGCGCAGCGCACCGGGTTCGTGCGCGGCCAGCCAGCGCAGCAGCGGGCCGGCCATGCCCGGCGCGACGGGGTTCGGTGCGATGGGCAAACCGGCGGCGGACCAGCCGGTCGCGTCCGCTTCGCGCACCGCGCGCGTGTCGGGCCACAGCAGCGCGGGCCGCACCGGCTGTCCGGCCGCGTCGATCAGCACGACACCGTGCATCTGGCCCGAGAACCCGATTGCCGCGACCTGCGCGCGCTCGCAGGCCGGCAGCCGCGCGGCCGCGCGCACGAGCGCCTGCCACCACGTATCGGGCGCGATCTCGGCCCAGCCGGGCTGCGGCGACGACAGCGCATAGGGTTCGCTCGCGACTGCCCGCTCGACGCCATCGGCATCGAGCGTGACGAGTTTGACGGAGCCGGTGCCGAGGTCGATTCCGAGCAGGCGCATGACGGGTAGGCGAATTCGTATGAACGGATCTCGATGATAACGGGATCGCGATGTGTGCCCCGGTTTTTGCCGCCGGCTCGACGCACCGGATGCGCGCTCGAAACCGGGGTTTCACCGGGCTGCACCTTGCGGGCAAAAGCGGCCGTTCGCGGGTTAACCCGGCCCGATTTTTCGACACCCCTTTTTGCCACTATGCGCATCGCCCGATACACACCATAAAGCGGCCTATATTTGACATGGGGGCCCGCGCTATTTTGAAGGGCTATAAAACCGGGGAACCTCACTCCTGCGGCAGTTTCCCGATGATCGACACCCTGTTCCATGCCGAATCGGCATATCGAACCAGCAAAGAACGGAATAGTACCCAGCGCTCTTGTTGCGTGGATTCATTCCGAATAACTTCGTATCACCCCGAAAACAAGATCATGGAGTGAGACAGATGCAATCGAACACGGTCCATCCGTGCGATGAGGTGCTGCCGACCGGCAAGCTGGTAACGCTGGGTCTGCAACACGTCCTCGTCATGTACGCCGGCGCTGTCGCCGTGCCGCTTATCGTAGGCGCCGCGCTCAAGCTGCCGAAAGACCAGATCGCGTTCCTGATCAGCGCCGATCTGTTTTCGTGCGGCATCGCCACGCTGATCCAGACGCTGGGCCTGTGGATCTTCGGGATCCGCCTGCCCGTCATCATGGGCTGCACGTTCGCGGCCGTCGGCCCGATGATCGCGATCGGCACCAACCCCGGCCTCGGCATTCTCGACATCTTCGGTTCAACGATCGCGGCCGGCATCATCGGCATCGTGCTCGCGCCGATGATCGGCAAGCTGTTGCGGTTCTTCCCGCCGGTGGTTGTCGGCACCGTGATCGCGGTGATCGGGCTGTCGCTGATGGAAGTGGGCATCAACTGGGCGGCCGGCGGCGTCGGCAACCCCGAGTACGGCAGCCCCGTCTATCTCGGCCTGTCGCTGCTCGTGCTGACGCTGATCCTGATGATCAACAAGTTCGGCCGCGGCTTCATCGCGAACATCTCGGTGCTGCTCGGCATCGTCGCCGGCTTCGCGATCGCGTTCGCGATCGGCCGCGTGAATACCGACGGCGTCGCGCACGCACCGTGGGTCGGCATCGTGATGCCGTTCCACTTCGGCCTGCCGCACTTCGACCCGCTGTCGATCGTGACGATGGTCACGGTGATGTTCGTCACGTTCATCGAATCGACCGGCATGTTCCTCGCGGTCGGCGACATGGTCGATCGTCCGGTCAACCAGGAGCGCCTGGTGCGCGGCCTGCGCGTCGACGGCCTCGGCACGCTGATCGGCGGCATCTTCAACTCGTTCCCGCATACGTCGTTCTCGCAGAACGTCGGCCTGATCGGCGTGACGGGCGTGAAGAGCCGGTTCGTGTGTGCGACGGGCGGCGTGATCCTCGTGCTGCTCGGCCTGTTCCCGAAGATGGCGCAGGTCGTCGCGTCGGTGCCGCCGTTCGTGCTCGGCGGCGCAGGCATCGTGATGTTCGGGATGGTCGCCGCGAACGGCATCAAGGTGCTGTCGAAGGTCGACTTCGTGAACAACTCGCACAACCTGTTCATCGTCGCCGTGAGCGTCGGCATGGGCCTCGTGCCGGTCGTGTCGCCGCACTTCTTCTCGAAGCTGCCGCCGGCACTCGCGCCGATCCTGCACAGCGGCATCCTGCTGGCATCGGCCACGGCCGTGATCCTGAACATCGTGTTCAACGGCGTGAAAGGCGAAAAGGATGCGCGCTGCGACATTCGCCGCGCCGGGCACGACTTCGACGGGCGTCCCGCCGACGTGCACCACTGATCGCCCCGCGCCGGACGACGGCGCGAAGCGGTAACGCAAGACGCCACGGCATGCCGTGGCGTTTTTCGTGGGAGGTGCCGGACCAGCGGGCGCGTTCAGGGCGAACACGCGTCGCGCCTCGAGGCGAGGCCGGCGAAGGTACTCCGCGGAATGCGGACGGGCCACGCAGGGCGACGTGGCCCGTGTGCTCAATGTCACCGAAGCCCGATGCTGTCGTCGTCACGCCAGCCGTCTTCGCACCACGCAATTCGACTGCACAAAAGAAAACGCCACGGACGTTCGTCCGTGGCGTTTCCGTTTCCGCGTACAGCCGGGTAGAAGGACAAGCGCGCCAAGCCGCGCCTGCCCTTCGTTGCGCTTACCCGTTCGTCGCCGCTGCCGACGCAGCCGCCGGAGCGGCCGCCTTGTCGTAGTCGACCGGTGCATCCGGCGCGCGCGGCGTTTCGCCTGCCCGCTGGATCCAGCCGCCGCCCAGTGCGCGGTACAGGTCGACCAGGTTCGTCCAGCGCGCCAGACGCGCGCTGATGAGCGTCTGCTGTGCCGAGTACAGGTCCGTCTGCGCGGTCAGCACCGACAGGTAGCTGTCGACGCCGTTCTTGTAACGCAGGTCCGACAGGTCGAAACGTCGCTGCTGCGCGTGCTCGTT
>JAIRVP010000046.1 GCA_031253835.1 Burkholderia sp.
AGCGTGCCGTCCTGCTGCGCCCGCGCGGCCTTCTGCTGGCTGCGCAGCGCGAACAGGTCCTGGTCGGCGCGGCTGATGTTGTAGTCGACCGCGACGTTCTCGGCCGTCTCCGGCATCGAGTCGACACCGTGCAGCTGTTTCATCAGCGGATTGACGAAGCGCCAGCCGATCGTCGTATCGAAGATGTCGGCCTGGCGCGCGAATGCGCTGGCAGCCTTGCCCATCACGAACGGCGCGCGCGTCATGCTCTCGACGCCGCCCGCGATCATCAGGCGCGCTTCACCGGCCTTGATCGCGCGTGCGGCCGTGCCGACCGCGTCCATCCCGGAGCCGCACAGCCGGTTCAGCGTCGTGCCCGGCACGTCGGTCGGCAAGCCCGCGAGCAGCGCCGACATGCGCGCGACGTTGCGGTTGTCCTCGCCGGCCTGGTTTGCACAGCCGTAGATCACGTCATCGATCGCCGACCAGTCGACGTTCCGGTTGCGTTCGACGAGCGCCTTCAGCGGCACCGCGCCGAGGTCGTCGGCGCGGACATCTTTCAGGGCGCCGCCGTAGCGGCCGATGGGGGTGCGAATCGCGTCGCAGATGTAGGCGTCTGTCATGGGCGTATCGATGAGCAACGAACCCGCCGGGTGGCGGATTCGTTCATGGTAGAGAACGTGGCGGCGTTTGCACGTCGGCCATTCGGGTTATGCCGTCTGACCGGCTTCCGCGGGGACTGCCTTCGGCGCAACATGGACGCGGCTTTGCACCACGCGGAAGCGGTTGGCGACGAACGCCGGATCGGCCAGTGCCGCGTTGGCTGCCGGGTTCGCGCCGGTGCCGTGGAAATCGGAGAACGCGGCCGACTGGTTGACGAATACGCCGCCCGTCAGGTTGATCGACAGCGCGACACCGCCGCGTACCGCTGCGTCGTGCGCGGCGTCGACGATCGCGTCGTCGGTGCTGTAGACGGAGAGCGTCAGTGCGCCATGTTCCGCCGCGATTTCACCGGCGAGATCGAGCGACTGCGCGGTCGAGTCGGTTGCAATCACGAACGAGATCGGGCCGAACCACTCCTGCGTGAATTTCGCGCGATCGGCCACGTCGAGCTGCAGCACGAGCGGCGTGCGTACGCGGGCATCGGGGAAGGCGGGGTGCTGGAGCGTCAGGCTGTCGGCGAGCACGCGGCCGAGCTGGCGGGCGTCGTCGATACGCGCGGTCACGCCTTCGTTCTGGATCGCGCCGATCAGTTCGACCGAGCGTGCCGGGTCGCCGGTGAGTTTTTGCACGGAAACGGCGATGGCCTGTGCAACCTCGTCGAAGCTCGCATGACCGTCCGCCGTCCGGATACCGTCGCGCGGCACGTAGATGTTCTGCGGTGCCGTGCACATCTGGCCGGAGTACAGCGCCAGCGAGAACGCGATGTTCTTGGCGGCGGCCTTCAGGTCGTCGGTCGAGTCGATCACGATCTGGTTGACGCCTGCCTTCTCGGTGTAGACCTGCGCCTGGTGGGCATGGCGTTCGAGCCACGTGCCGTTCTGCGTGCTGCCGGTGAAGTCGATCAGCTTGATCTCGGGGCGTTGCGCGAGGTCCTGCACGAGGGCGCCATCGTTCGGCTCCGTCGCGAGGAGCGTGACGACGTTCGGATCGAATCCGGCCTCGCGCAGCACGTCGCGGGCGATCCGGACCGTGACTGCGAGCGGCAGGATCGCGCCCGGATGCGGTTTGACGATCACGGTGTTGCCGGTTGCGAGGTCGGCGAACAGGCCCGGGTAGCCGTTCCAGGTCGGGAATGTGCAGCAGCCGAGCACGAGGCCCGTGCCGCGCGGGACGATCGTGTAGCGCTTGTGCATCGCGAGCGGCGGGTTCTTGCCTTGCGGCTTTTCCCAGTGCGCGTCGGCGGGGATGCGGCGCAGTTCGTCCCATGCATAGGCGACTGCCTCGAGCGCGCGATCCTGCGCGTGCGGGCCGCCGGCCTGGAACGCCATCATGAATGCCTGCCCGGTGGTGTGCATCACGCTGTAGGCGATCTCGAAGCTCGCGCGGTTCAGGCGCGCGAGGATTTCGAGACTGACGCCGATCCAGGCGCTCGGGCCAGCTTCGCGCCACGTGCGTTGCGCGTCGGCCGCGGCGGCGATCAGTGCGTCGGGCGTCGATTTCGGATACCGGATGCCGAGCGCAATGCCATACGGCGACTGCTCCGCACCGACCGTTTCGCCGGACGCCAGCTGGTCGAGCTCGAACGTCTTGTCGAGGTGCGACTTGAACGCGGCCTCGCCATCGGCGTTCGCGCTTTCCCCGTACACTTTGGGACTCGGCATTTCGGCAAACGGGCTCCAGTACCCGCGGCTCTCGATGGCGGCGAGTGCGTGCTTCAGCGTGTCTTCGTGCTTCGTGAACAGTGCATGGGTCATGGCGGCAGCCTGATGAACGTTGAGAGGGATTGGATCGATTAATTAACCGACCGGTTGGTCGGAGAATGGTAGCATCAAACTATTCGCATGTGCGAGGCGTTTCTCATTTCATTGATCGAGGAGAAATAGATGGCTTACGAGAACATCCTGGTGGAGACCCGGGGGCGTGTCGGGCTGGTTACGCTGAACCGCCCGAAGGCGCTGAATGCGCTGAACGATGCGCTGATGGACGAGTTGGGCGCCGCGCTGAAGGCGTTCGATGCGGACGACGACATCGGCGCGATCGTCGTGACGGGGAGCGAGAAGGCGTTCGCGGCCGGCGCGGACATCGGCATGATGGCGACCTACTCCTATATGGATGTTTACCGGGGCGACTACATCACGCGCAACTGGGAGACGGTCCGCGAGATCCGCAAGCCGATCATTGCAGCGGTTTCGGGTTTTGCGCTGGGCGGCGGCTGCGAGCTCGCCATGATGTGCGACATCATCTTCGCGGCGGATACGGCCAAGTTCGGTCAGCCGGAGATCAAGCTGGGCATCATGCCGGGTGCTGGCGGCACGCAGCGGCTGCCGCGCGCGGTGTCGAAAGCGAAGGCGATGGACATGTGCCTGACCGCACGCTTCATGGATGCCGCCGAAGCCGAGCGTGCCGGGCTCGTGTCGCGCGTGCTGCCGGCCGACAAGCTGCTCGACGAGGCGCTTGCCGCCGCGGCGACGATTGCCGAGTTCTCGCTGCCGGCGGTCATGATGGTCAAGGAGTCGGTGAACCGTGCGTACGAGACGACGCTGGCCGAGGGTGTCCACTTCGAGCGCCGGCTGTTCCATTCGCTGTTCGCGACCGAAGACCAGAAGGAAGGGATGGCGGCGTTCGTCGAGAAGCGCAAGCCGGAGTTCAAGAACCGCTGATCGGGCTGGGCGACGGCAGGTGCCCAGCGGCTGTCTGGCGCCTGCTGTCAGTGCGGTCATTTGGCCTGCCGAGCCCGAAGCCCCCGTGCGCGGCAGCGCACGGGGGCTTTTTCAAATATTTTTCACAAAGGGGCTTGCGCAGATCGGGGCGGCTGCATAGAATCACGCCTCTTTCGCGCTAACGGAAACGCGGCGCGGGAGGAAGGGAAGCAGTGCGGTTGGAGCCTGGTGGTAGCAGGCCTCAGCGGTACGGAAGTTGAGCCCCGCAGTCGCAACGATGTAGTGTAAAAAGTTGTTGACGAACTGCGAAACACGGTTCATAATCTCGCTTCTCTGCTGCTGAAAACGCAGCGCTGCCGGGAACCACGAAGTTCCTCGCAGAAATGCTCTTTAAAAATTAACAGCCGATAAGTGTGGGCGCTTGATGGCAGCGAGCTG
>JAIRVP010000006.1 GCA_031253835.1 Burkholderia sp.
CCGGAGACGGCCGAGAACGTCGCGGTCGACTACAACATCAGCCGCGCCGACCAGGACCTGTTCGCGCTGCGCAGCCAGCAGAAGGCCGCGCGGGCGCAGCAGGACGGCACGCTGGCCGAGGAAATCGTGTCGGTCACGATTGCGCAGAAGAAGGGCGATCCGCTGGTCGTGTCGCGCGACGAACATCCGCGCGAGACGTCGCTCGAGACGCTCGCGAAGCTGAAGGGCGTCGTGCGCCCGGACGGCTCGGTGACGGCCGGCAACGCGTCGGGCGTCAACGACGGCGCCGCCGCGCTGCTGCTCGCGAACGAGGAAACCGCGAAGCGCTTCGGCCTGACGCCGCGCGCACGCGTGCTCGGCATCGCGACGGCCGGCGTCGCGCCGCGCGTGATGGGCATCGGCCCGGCACCGGCCACGCAGAAGCTGCTCGCGCGGCTCGGGATGACGATCGACCAGTTCGACGTGATCGAGCTGAACGAGGCGTTCGCGTCGCAGGGCCTCGCGGTGCTGCGCATGCTCGGTGTTGCCGACGACGATCCCCGCGTGAACCCGAACGGCGGCGCGATTGCACTGGGCCATCCGCTCGGCGCATCGGGCGCGCGTCTCGTGACGACCGCGATGTACCAGCTGCATCGCACGAACGGCCGCTTTGCGCTGTGCACGATGTGCATCGGCGTCGGCCAGGGCATCGCGATCGCGATCGAACGCGTCTGATCTGTGTGACGGGGTGAAGCGGCCGGACATGTGCCGCTTCACTGCTGCCCTGTTTTGCAACGAAGGGCGGCACGAGGATGCTCGTGCCGCCCTTCGTCGTTAACCGGCTTCCGACAACTGCTTGAGGCGCGCGTCGAGCGCGTCGATCTCGGTGTCCGCGAACACCTCGATGCCATGCTCGCGCAGCAAAGCCGCCGTGACCCCGGCGCCCGCATGCCGCCGGTTCGCGAAACTTCCGTCGTAAATGAACGTGCTGCCGCACGACGGGCTGCCGTCGGCGAGGATCGCGAAGCGGCAATCGTGTGCCTGCGCGACGGCCAGCGCGGTGTGCGCGCCGGCAACGAACGGCGCCGTCACGTCGGTGCCGTTCACGTCGACGATGCGTGCGGTACCCGACAACACCTGCTGTCCCGATTCGCCGCCGGCGATTTCGGCGGGCGGGCGCGGCACGCTGAAGCCGCCCGCGAGTTCCGGGCAAACGGGCACGAGACGCCCTTCGCGCTGCCACCGCTCGAGTGCTTCATGCGCGGCGGTCTTTGCCGAGCCGTTGTAACGGACCGGATGGCCGACCACGCACATGCTGACGAGGATCTTCGGCGTGGCTTGCGGTTGCGGGTCGTTCTTCAAGGTCGCGCTCCGTGGCGGCTGATGGCGGTTGTGGCAGAGCGGGAAATTCTACGCTTCGCCCGCGCGCCGGATCGTCAGGCCGCCGGCCCTTCCAGATGAAGGTCCTCGGGTTCGAGCGCGTAAAGCTCGGGGTCGGGCGACGGGCTGAGCGTGAAGCCGAGCCGCAGGTAGAAGTCGATGGTGTGCTGCGACGGTGTGGCCGACACATACAGGCGCTCGGCGCCCATCGCCCGGGCCTGCACCTGGGCCGCGCGGTAGAGCTGCTCGCCGAGCCCGCAACCGCGCCAGTCGCGGCTCACGTGCAGGAATTTCAGCTGCCGCATGTCGTGGTGCGGGCCGAGCGGCCGGCTGTCGACGATCACCGCCGCGACGAGCCGCGCACCATCGAACGTGCCGAGAAACCAGCCGCCGCGATCGTGGCAGTCGAGCAGGATCGGCGTGTAGTGGTCGGCTTCGCCATCGGGCCAGCCGGCTACATCGTAGAACTCGGGCACGCGGTGCAGCGTGCCGTCGCGCAGCACGTACAGGTGCTCGATGATCTCGCGCCGGTCGATGGTCCACACGAGCGGCACGTCGTCGCGTGCAAGCAGGCGGGCGGACAGCGCGTCGCGCTCGGCGGCGGTGCGGCGCGTCATGCGGCCGCCCGGTGCGCGCCTTCGCGCACGAGGCTCGGCGTGTCCTGTCCCGCGTTGCGTTGCAGGTGCAGGAGCCGCACGCCCGCGAGATCGCCGGGCAGTTCGCGTTTTTCCGGAAACAGCGTCGAGCCGCCATGACGGAAAAACGCGGCCTGATCGCCTTCATGGCTGTCATGCGCGACCGTCGCCGTATTCCAGGATAGCCGATTCAGTTCGTGCAATGCCTTTTTCATCGAATTCGAATTTCGGTGGAATGGAGCAGGATAGGCCAAATCGTTTCGCCGTGCGCAACGGATGCCGGCATTGGCACACCGGACGGCGCGTTGTGACAGGCGAATAAACGCGCGCGGCGATTATCGCCGGATTATTTGATCGAAATCATGGCAATGGCCCGATTGCATATTTTATGCGCAGCAGGATTAAGGTTTTCCACCGAATTGCCGACAGTAGGGACGAGAGTGTCGTAAAGCGATCAACCGTTTTTCGGCTACTGAGCGTGAATTCAGCGCGGCGCGGACAACAGATCCGCCTTTCGGAGCCTTGCATGCGCAATAACCAGCCCGTTACCCAACAGGAATTCGATTTTCCCGACGACGTCACGCTGATGTCGACGACCGATGCCGACAGCCATATCACCTACGCGAACACGACGTTCTCGCAGGTGAGCGGTTTCTCGAACGAGGAACTCGTCGGCCAGCCGCACAATGCCGTGCGCCACCCGGACATGCCGCGCGAGGCGTTCGCCGACATGTGGGCGACGCTCAAGCGCGGCGAGCCGTGGACCGCGCTCGTGAAGAACCGCCGCAAGAACGGCGATCACTACTGGGTGCGCGCGAACGCGATTCCGGTGATGCGCAACGGCGAGCCGCAGGGCTACATGTCGGTGCGCACGAAGGCGCCGAGCGACGAAACCGCGGCTGCCGACGCGCTGTATCGCGCGTTTCGTGAAGGCAAGGCCGGCCAGCGCCGGTTCCACAAGGGGCTCGTGATCCGCACGGGGCTGCTGCGCGTCGCGTCGCTGCCGCAGACGATGTCGGTGCGCGCGCGCGTGCATTCGGCGCTGTGCGTGCTGGTGCCGGCGGTCGTCGGCGCGGGCTGGGCATGCGGGCTGACCGGCGGCGGGCTTGCGGCGTTTGCCGGCGCGGCGGTCGGCGTGGCGGCCGCGGCCGGCTGGTGGCTCGATGCGCAGATCGTGCAACCGCTGAAGCGGCTGCACGAGCAGGCGTTGAACGTCGCGACCGGTGAAAGCCGGCGCGGCGTGCGAATGAATCGCGTCGACGAGATCGGCATGACGCTGCGCACGATCAACCAGCTCGGGTTGATGTTCCGCTGGCTCGTCGACGACGTCAGCGAGCAGGTGCACAACGTGCAGCGCGCGAGCAACGAGATCGCGCAGGGCAACAACGACCTGAGCGCGCGCACCGAACAGGCCGCGTCGAGCGTGCAGGAGACGGCCGCATCGATGGCCGAGATGACGGCGACCGTGTCGAGCAATGCGGAGACGGCGCTGCAGGCGAACCAGCTGTCGGTGTCGGCGAGCGACGCGGCCGAGCGCGGCGGGCAGGCGGTCAGCGAAGTCGTCACGACGATGAGCGAGATCACCGACAGCTCGCGCAGGATCGCCGACATCATCGGCGTGATCGACGGCATTGCATTCCAGACCAACATCCTTGCGCTGAACGCAGCGGTCGAAGCTGCGCGTGCGGGCGAGCAGGGGCGCGGCTTCGCGGTGGTCGCGGGCGAGGTGCGCGCGCTCGCGCAGCGCAGCGCGAATGCGGCGAAGGAGATCAAGACGCTGATCGGCGCGAGCGTCGAGCGGGTCGAGTCGGG
>JAIRVP010000039.1 GCA_031253835.1 Burkholderia sp.
GCAACTGCCTTCGCCGTTCAGATACTTCTCGACCATCTGTTGCTTGAACGACTGGTCATACTTCGTCATGAAAAACCCCCAAGGGTTGGAATGATGTCCAACTCTTGGGGGTCAGCTCATGTCTGGCGAGACACCGCGGCCGTAGACTGAACGGAAGCCCCGCGCTCAACCGACGCGCGCTTCTCCCTCGCGCTCGGCTTCACCCTCATCCGTACCCGTACGCGCCAGCACCGGCTTCAGCGCCTGCCCCGTATGGCTCGCGCTCACCTTCACGAGCACTTCGGGCGGCGCCGCCGCGACGATCGTGCCGCCGCCCACGCCGCCTTCCGGCCCGAGATCGATGATCCAGTCGGCTTCCGCGATCACGTCGAGATCATGCTCGATCACGACGACGCTATGCCCTGCATCGACGAGCCGGTGCAGCACGCGGATCAGCTTCGCGACGTCGGCCATGTGCAGGCCGACCGTCGGTTCGTCGAGTACGTACAGCGTATGCGGCGCCTTCTGCCCGCGCCGCGTGATGTCGTCGCGCACCTTCGTCAGCTCGGTGACGAGCTTGATGCGCTGCGCCTCGCCGCCGGACAACGTCGGCGACGGCTGGCCGAGCGTCAGGTAACCGAGCCCGACATCCTTCATCAGCTGCAGCGGATGCGCGATGTTCGAGATCGGCGCGAAGAACTCCACGGCCTCGTCGATCTCCATCGTCAGCACGTCGCCGATGTTCCGGCCGCGCCACGTGACGGCGAGCGTCTCCGGGTTGAAGCGCTGCCCGTGGCACACGTCGCACGGCACCTTCACGTCGGGCAGGAAGCTCATCCCGATCGTGCGCACGCCTTGCCCCTCGCACGCGGGGCAGCGCCCGTCGCCGGTATTGAACGAGAACCGCGACGCCGTGTAGCCGCGCGCACGCGCCTCCAGCGTATCCGCGAACAGCTTGCGGATCGTGTCCCATACGCCGATGTAGGTGGCCGGACACGAGCGCGGCGTCTTGCCGATCGGTGTCTGGTCGACTTCGAGCACGCGATCGATCTGCTCCCAGCCGCTCAGCGACTCGCAGCCCTGCCACGCATGCGTGACGTTCAGCGACGGCCGCGGCGCGCTGCGCGCGAGCACGCTCGACCGGCGGTTGGCGGCCGGCGCGTCCTGCTGCGCGGCCTTGCGCGCGCGCCGCGTGGCCGGCGACGACAGCACCGAGCGGCCGACCGCGTCGAGCAGGTTCGTCATCAGCACGTCGCGTGCGAGCGTGGACTTGCCCGAGCCGCTGACACCCGTCACCGCGACGAGCCGCGCGAGCGGAATGCCGACCGTGACATCGCGCAGGTTGTGCAGCCGTGCGCCGTGCACGGTCAGCCAGGCTTCCGGCACGGCCGCACCGCCCTTCTTGCCCGGCAGGCTCACGCTGCGGCGCGGCTGCAGCGGGTGCGTCATCGGCTGCGCGAGCAGCCGGCCCGTGACCGAATCGGCCTGCGCGGCGAGATCGGCGACCGCGCCCTGCGCGACCAGCGTGCCGCCGCGCTTGCCGGCGCCCGGACCGACGTCGATGATGTGATCGGCGCGGCGGATCGTGTCCTCGTCATGCTCGACGACGACGAGCGTATTGCCCTTGTCGCCGAGCTTGCGCAGCGCGTCCAGCAGGATCTGGTTGTCGCGCGGATGCAGGCCGATCGTCGGCTCGTCGAGCACGTAGCAGACACCCTGCAGGTTGCTGCCGAGCTGCGCGGCGAGCCGGATGCGCTGCGCTTCGCCGCCCGACAGGCTCGGCGCCGCACGGTCGAGGCTCAGGTAGCCGAGCCCGACTTCCTCGAGAAACGCGAGGCGGCTGCCGATCTCGCTGACGATGTCGCGCGCGATCTGCGCATCGCGCCCGGTGAGTTCAAGCGCGTCGATCCAGCGGCGCGTGTCCGACACCGTCCACTGCGCGACCTCGACGATCGGATGCGCGTCGAACGTGACCGCGCGCGCGGACGGGTTCAGCCGCGTGCCGTGGCAATCCGGGCACGGCTCGTTGCCGACACCTTCCGGTTCCTGTTCGTCCGACGGCAGCGTCTGCTCGCGGCCGCGGCCGTCCTCGGCGAGCACCGTGTCGTCGTACGCGGCGCGCTGTTCGCGCGTGAGCGTGACGCCGGTGCCGACGCAGGTCGTGCACCAGCCGTGCTTGCTGTTGTACGAGAACATCCGCGGGTCCAGCTCCGGATAGCTCGTGCCGCATACCGGGCACGCACGCTTGACCGACAGCACCTTGACCGTGCCGACGCGCGCGGTCGACCGATCGCCCTGCATCGCATCGTGCAACCCGTCGAGCGGCGCGAGCAGGTGCATCACGCCCTTGCCGAGCTCGAGCGTCTCGTCGAGCCTGCGCCGCAATTCGGCCTCGTTGTCCGGCGACACGACAAGATCGGCGACCGGCAATTCGATCGTATGCTCGCGAAAGCGGTCGAGCTTCGGCCACGGATCGACCGGCACGAATTCGCCGTCGACACGCAGATGCGTGCTGCCGCGCGCCTTCGCCCACTTCGCGAGATCCGTGTACACGCCCTTGCGATTGACGACGAGCGGTGCGAGCAGCCCGACGTGTTCGCCGCGATGGTCGCGCAGCAGCTGCGCGGCAATCGATTCGACCGATTGCGACGTGACCGGCGTGCCGTCGTGGATGCAATGCTGCAGGCCGAGCTTCACATACAGCAGCCGCAGGAAGTGCCACACTTCGGACGTGGTCGCGACCGTACTCTTGCGCCCGCCGCGCGACAGCCGCTGCTCGATCGCGACGGTCGGCGGAATGCCGTATACCGCGTCGACTTCGGGGCGCCCGGCCGGCTGCACGATCGAGCGCGCATACGCGTTCAGCGATTCGAGGTAGCGGCGCTGGCCTTCGTGGAACAGGATGTCGAACGCGAGCGTCGACTTGCCGGACCCCGACACGCCGGTGATCACGTTGAACTTGCCGTGCGGAATGTCGACGTCGAGCGCCTTCAGGTTGTGCTCGCGCGCGTTGACGATCCGCACGACGTCCTCGCCCTCGATCGCACGGCGCTCGCGCGCGGCGTTCAGCACGGCCTGCAGCGGCACGCCTTCGTCGGCAAGCGCCGCTTCGGCATCCATCGCGCGGTCGTACTGCAGCAGCGCCACGCCCGTGTGCGATTCGGCGCAGGCCTTCACGTCGTCGGGCGTGCCCGCGCACAGCACGAGGCCGCCGCCGTCGCCGCCTTCCGGGCCGAGATCGATCAGCCAGTCGGCCGCGCGGATCACGTCGAGGTTGTGCTCGATCACGATCAGCGAATGGCCGGCCGCGAGCAGCTTGCCGAACGCCTGCATCAGCTTCGCGATGTCGTCGAAGTGCAGCCCGGTGGTCGGTTCGTCAAACATGAACAGCTTCGCGCGCGCGATGCGCGCCTCTTCCGTCGCGACCCGGCGCCCGTTGGCCGCCGCCGCGGATTCAGCGAGGAAGCCGGCGAGCTTCAGGCGCTGCGCCTCGCCGCCCGACAGCGTCGGCACCGGCTGGCCGAGCTTCACGTATTCGAGGCCGACGTCGACGATCGGCTGCAGCACGCGCAGCACCTCGGCGTCGGTCGCGAAAAACGCGGCCGCTTCGCTGACGGTCAGGTCAAGCACGTCGGCGATGTTCAGCGCGCGGCCGTTGCGCTCGATGCGCACTTCGAGAATCTCGGCGCGATAGCGGCTGCCGTCGCAATCCGGACAGCGCAGGTAGACGTCGCTCAGGAACTGCATCTCGATGTGCTCGAAGCCCGAGCCGCCGCAGGTCGGGCAACGGCCGTCGCCCGAGTTGAAGCTGAACGTGCCGGCGCCGTAGCCGCGCTGCAACGCGAGCGGCGCCTTCGCGAACAGCTTGCGGATCTCGTCGAACGCGCCGACGTAGCTCGCCGGGTTCGAACGCGTGGTCTTGCCGATCGGCGACTGGTCGACGAACACGACGTCGCCGACCTGGTCGGCACCCGTGAGGCTGCGGTACGCGCCCGGCGACTCGGTCGCCTTGCCGTGGTGCCGCGCCATCGCCGGATACAGCACGTCCTGCAGCAGCGTCGACTTGCCGGAACCCGACACGCCCGTCACGCAGACGAGCCGCTGCAGCGGAATCTCGACCGTCACGTCGCGCAGGTTGTGTTCGCTCGCACCCTCGAGCACGATGCGCGGCGTATTCGCGTCGACCAGGCGGCGCGCCCAGTTCGACGCATGCGCGACCTGCTTGCGGCCGCCGAGATACTCGCCCGTCAGCGTGTGCGCCGAACGGATGTCGGCCGGCGTGCCGTCGTAGACGATCGTGCCGCCACGCTCGCCGGGGCCCGGGCCCATGTCGATCAGCCGGTCGGCCGCGAGCATCACCGACGGATCGTGCTCGACGACGACCAGCGTATTGCCTGCATCGCGCAGCCGCTGCATCGCCTCGACGATCCGCGTCAGGTCGCGCGGATGCAGCCCGATGCTCGGTTCATCGAGCACGAACAGGGTTTTGGTCAGCGACGTGCCGAGCGCGGTCGTCAGGTTGATCCGCTGCACCTCGCCGCCCGACAGCGTGCGGCTTTGCCGGTCGAGCGTCAGGTAGCCGAGCCCCACGTCGCACAGGTACTTCAGGCGCGTGCGCACTTCGGCGAGCAGCAGCTTCAGCGCATCGTCGAGCAGCGCGCTCGGCAGGCTGATGTCGTCGAAGAAGCGCCGGATGCGCTCGATCGGCAGCAGCATCAGGTCGTGCACGGTCAGGCCCGGCAGCGCTTCGAGCTGCGCGCGGCTCCAGTCGACGCCGCGCGGCATGAAGCGACCGGCCGGCGCGAGCACGCCGTCGGCGTTCTCTTTCGAGCCGAGCCGCCACTGCAGCGATTCCGTCTTCAGGCGCGCGCCGCCGCACACATCGCACGGCGTGTAGCTGCGGTATTTCGACAGCAGCACGCGGATGTGCATCTTGTACGCTTTCGATTCGAGGTAGCCGAAGAAGCGCTTCACGCCGTACCACTGGCTCTGCCACTTGCCGTTCCAGTCCGGCGAGCCGTTGACGACCCAGTCGCGCTCGGCGTCGGTCAGCTCGGACCACGCCACGTCGCGGCGGATGCCGGCCTTCGCCGCGTAGCGCATCAGGTCGTCCTGGCACTCTTTCCATGCGGGCGTCTGCATCGGCTTGATCGCGCCGCCGCGCAGCGTCTTGCGCGCGTCCGGAATCACGAGGCCGAGATCGACGCCGATCACGCGACCGAAGCCGCGGCAGGTTTCGCACGCGCCGTACGCCGAGTTGAACGAGAACATCGCCGCCTGCGGCTCCGCGTAGCGCAGGTCGCTGTCGGGATCATGCAGCCCGGTGGAGAAGCGCCACACCTGCGGCTCGGCAATCGCGTTTTCCGCCTCCGGTGCCAGCACGTACACGTTCACGCGGCCGCCGCCGCGCTTCAGCGATGCCTCGATCGCCTCGACCACGCGTACCTTGTCGGCCTGCTGCACGCGGAAGCGGTCGGCCACCACGTCGAGCACCTTGCGCGGCCCGGTGGCCGACGCGACTTCGCGCTGCGCCTGCACGCGCGTGTAGCCGCTCGCGGACAGCCACTGCGCGATTTCTTCATCGGACACCGCTTCCGGCAACTCGACCGGGAACGTGACGACGACGCGCGGATCGCCCGCCTGCGTGCGCGCGACGAGATCCGCGTAGATCGTTTCCGGCGTGTCGTGCCGCACCTGCCGCGCGGTCTGGCGGTCGAACAGCTCGGCCGCGCGCGCGTACAGCAGCTTCAGGTGGTCGTTCAGCTCGGTCATCGTGCCGACGGTCGAACGCGAACTGCGGACCGGGTTGGTCTGGTCGATCGCGATCGCGGGCGGCACGCCGTCGACGCGCTCGACCTGCGGGCGGTCCATCCGGTCGAGGAACTGGCGTGCGTACGCGCTGAAGGTCTCGACGTAGCGCCGCTGCCCTTCCGCGTACAGCGTGTCGAACACGAGACTCGACTTGCCCGAGCCCGACGGGCCGGTGACGACCGTCATTTCGCCAGTGCGCAGGTCGAGATCGAGATTCTTGAGGTTGTGCTGACGTGCTCCGCGAATGCGGATCAGATTGCTGGATGACAATTTGCCTGCCCGTCTGAATGAGTTGGCCGGAATTCACGGTGCCGGAACGCTGCGGCGGATACCCGCAGGCGCGGCGCACGTGCCGCAAGGGTTGCACCTGTGCGGCTCGAGTTCGACGGGTACTATACTGTATATTCATACAGTTTTCCATGACGACCCTGCGGACGTCATGGGCAGGCGGCCGGCGAACGGCCGGCAACGGAATCAGTGGAAGAAGAGTGCCCGCATGCCGAACGTGTGATGCGCTTCGGCGGCCATCAGCACCATGAGCACCAGCAGGCACAGGGGCGGGATCAGGATCGCGTACACCAGCGCCAGCCGCTCCCACATCATGTGCATGAAGATCGACACGATCAGCCCGGCCTTGGCGATCATCAGCGCGACGATCAGCACCCAGCGCAGCAGGCCCTGCACGCGGAAATAATCGACCAGGTACGACATCGTGCTCAGCAGGAACAGCAGGCCCCAGATCTTCACGTAGAGGCCGACCGGATGCTGCTGGCCGTGCGCGGCGCCGGGTCGATCGGCGGGATCGGTGTGGTCCATGGGCTGCCTCACCACAAATAGAACAGCGCGAAGATGAACACCCACACCAGGTCGACGAAGTGCCAGTACAGGCCGGCGATCTCGACGATCTGGAAGTTGCCGTGCTCGCTGAACCCCGGCTGCAGGATCTTGCGGGCGACCAGCAGCAGGTAGATCACGCCGCAGGTCACGTGAAAGCCGTGGAACCCGGTGATCGTGAAGAAGCACGCGCCGAACTGCGCCGCGCCCAGCGGGTTGCCCCACGGCCGGATACCTTCATGGACGATCAGCTTGGTCCATTCGAGCGCCTGCATCGACACGAACGCCGCGCCCAGCAGCGCGGTCGCGAGCAACAGCAGGCCGGCGCGCCGGGCGTTGCGCCGGTAGCCGAAGTTGACGGCCATCGCCATGGTGCCGCTGCTGGTGATCAGGATGAACGTCATGATCGCGATCAGCAGCAACGGCACATCCAGGCCGCCCACCGTGAGCCCGAACACCTTCGACGTGTCGGGCCACGGCGCCGTGGTCGACATGCGCACCGTCATGTAGCCGATCAGGAAGCTGCTGAAGACGAAGGTATCCGACAGCAGGAAGATCCACATCATCGCCTTGCCCCACGGCACCTTGAACGCTTCGCGATCGGCCGACCAGTCCGTGACGATGCCGCGCCAGCCGTCGGGCCCGGCGGCGTCTGCCGCGGGACTCGCGGATTCGGGGGGAAGCGAGGGCGAGGTCACGGCGCGGCTCCATACAGCGGCCCGCAGATGGCCGCGACGATCCCCGGGGTGAGCCACCACATTGCCGCCAGCAGCACGAGCCAGACAGCCAGCAGGAAATGCCAATAGAGCGCGCACAGCGCGACGGCGCGCTGCACCCGGAACGGGTCGGCGCGCCGGAGAATCGACAGCGTCATGGCCCAGGCCACCAGCCCGCCCAGCACATGCAGCCCGTGCAGCCCGGTCAGCAGGTACAGGAAGCTGTCGGACGGATTGGCGACGACGGTCTGCCCGGCCGCCGACAGCAGGCGCCAGGCGGCCAGTTGCCCGGCCACGAATACGGCCGCCAGCACGCCGCCGCACACCAGCCACGCCGTGCGGTGCACGGCCGGTCGGCGGGCACGCTGCATCGCGACGCTCGCCAGCGCCAGCGCAACGGTGTTCCACGCGAGCAGCGCAGGATGCGGAACCGGCTGCCAGTCGGGTTCGCGCATGCGCATCGCATAGGCGAGCAGCAGCAGCGAAAACAGCGTCGTGGCGACCGCCATGAAGACCATCAGGCCGACGCGGCCCGCGTCCGGCAAGCCGGGTCGCGCATCGGGAACGATCGGGCGCGGCAGCGTGGTCATTCGCGCGCCTCGCCGGGTTGAAGCGTCGGGCGGGCCGGTTCGGGCGACGCCGCGGGCGGCTGGTTCTGCGGGACGAAATCTTCCGCCTGCCCCGGCGGACTGTATTCGTATGCCCCGCGGTAAACCACGGGCGGCGCGGCGCCCCAGTTACCGTGCGCGGGCGGTGTTTGCGGCGTCTGCCACTCCAGCGTCGTGGCCCGCCACGGATTGCCGTCGGCACGCTTGCCGTGCGCGAGGCTCCACGCCAGGTTGAACAGGAACAGCAACTGCGCCGCCGCCACGATCAGCGCAACGACGGTAATGAAGGTGTTGAGCGTCTGCGCCGAATGCGGAATGAAGCTGTAGCCCTGATACGCGTAATACCGGCGCGGCATGCCCAGGATGCCGAGATAGTGCATCGGGAAGTAGATCGCATAGGTGCCGACGAAGGTGATCCAGAAATGCGCGCGCCCGAGCGTGTCGTCGAGCATGCGGCCCGTCACCTTCGGGTACCAGTGGTAGAGGCCGCCGAACACCACCAGGATCGGCGACACGGCCATCACCATGTGGAAGTGCGCGACCACGAAGTACGTGTTCGACAGCGGAATGTCCACGCTCACGTTGCCGAGGTAGAGCCCGGTCAGCCCGCCCAGCACGAACGTGCTGATGAAGCCGATGGCGAACAGCATCGGCACGGTCAGGTGGATGTCGCCGCGCCACAGCGTCAGCACCCAGTTGTAGACCTTGAGGGCGGTCGGGACGGCGATGATCAGCGTCGTGGTCGCGAAGAAGAAGCCGAAATACGGATTCATGCCGGCGATGAACATGTGGTGCGCCCAGACCACGAAGCTCAGCGCGCCGATGATCACGATCGCCCACACCATCATCCGGTAGCCGAAGATGCTCTTGCGCGCGTGCGTGCTGATGAGGTCCGACGCGATGCCGAACGCCGGCAGCGCGACGATGTAGACCTCCGGATGCCCGAAGAACCAGAACAGGTGCTGGAACAGCAGCGGGCTGCCGCCGGCGTGCTTGAGCGTCTGCCCCATCGACACCACGGCCGGTATGAAGAAACTGGTGCCGAGCGTCCGGTCGAGCAGCATCATCACCGCCGACACGAACAGCGCCGGAAACGCCAGCAGCGCCATGATGGTCGCAATGAAGATGCCCCACACCGTGAGCGGCATGCGCATCAGCGTCATGCCGCGCGTGCGCGCCTGTAGCGTGGTGGTGACGTAGTTCAGGCCGCCCATCGTTGCCGCGACGATGAAGATCGCCAGCGACACGAGCATCAGCACGATGCCCCACTCCACGCCCGGCGTGCCCGGCAGGATCGCCTGCGGCGGATACAGCGTCCAGCCCGCGCCGGTCGGCCCGCCCGGCACGAAGAAGCTCGCCAGCAGCACCAGCACGGCCAGCAGGTAGACCCAGTAGCTCAACATGTTGAGAAACGGGAACACCATGTCGCGCGCGCCCAGCATCAGCGGGATCAGGTAGTTGCCGAAGCCGCCCAGGAACAGCGCCGTCAGCAGGTAGATCACCATGATCATCCCGTGCATGGTGACGAACTGGTAGTAGTGGTTGGCGTCGATGAACGCGAACTTGCCCGGGAACCCGAGCTGCAACCGCATCAGGTCCGACAACACGAGGCCGACCAGGCCGACGGCGATGGCCGTCAGCGCATACTGCACCGCGATGACCTTGTGGTCCTGGCTCCAGACATAGCGTGTCCAGAAGCTGCGCGGGACGTGGTCGTGATGTGCGTAGGACATGACGTCTGCTCCATCAGGGCTGGGCCGCGGTGCCGGCAGGCTGCCCGCCTTGCGCCTTGATATAGGCGACCAGCGCAGTCAGTTCCTGCTCGCTCAGGTCGAAGTGCGGCATGATCGGCGAGTAGCCCTTCACGACGCGGGCCGTCGGGTCGCGGATGAACGCGCGCAGATACGCTTCGTCCACCTTCGCGGTGCTGCCGTCGGCCATCGTTTCGGTCTTGCCGTACAGGCCCTTCCAGGTCGGGCCCACGCGCGGGCTGCCGTCCACGGTATGGCACGCGACGCAGCCCTTGGCCGCCGCGAGCGTCCTGCCCAGGTCGGCAAGCGCCTGGGCGCTGCCGCCGGCAGCGGCGGGCGCTGCCTGCACGCGGGCCTGCTGCCGTTGCGCGAACGTGGTCTGCTGCGCCAGCCAGCGCGCGAACGATGCTTCGTCCTCCACCACCACCACGCCGCGCATGCTCGAGTGTCCGATGCCGCAGAGCTGCGCGCACAGGATGTCGTAGCGCCCGGCCCTGGTCGGCGTGAACCAGAAGGTGGTCACCATGCCGGGCACCATGTTCATGCGTGCCCGGAACGGCGGGACGTAGAAGTCGTGCAGCACGTCGCGCGACCGTGTCAGCACCTGGATCGGCCGGTTGAGCGGCAGGTGCACCTCCGGATTCTCGATCAGGTAGTTGTCGCGGCCGTTGGGGTCGGCAGGGTTCAGGCCGAACGGGTTGTCGTTGCTGATGTAGCGCACGTCGGTCGTGCCCAGCTTGCCGCCGGGGCCCGCGAAGCGAAAGCGCCATTGCCACTGCTGGCCGAGCACTTCCATCTGCAACGCGTTGCGCGGCGCCCGGATGTAGTCCGCGTAGACGAACAGGCCCGGTGCCAGCAACGCCGCCACACCGACGGCGGTCAGGCCGATCAGCCACCATTCGAGCCGCCTGTTGTGCGGCTCGTAGGCCGCGCGATGCCCGCTGCGATGGCGGTAGCGCACCAGTGCGATCGCGATGAACAGGTTGATCGCGATGAAGAACACGCCGGTAATGACGAGCGTGATCGTCAGCATGTCGTCCATGCGCACCCAGTTCGACGCAATCGGCGTGATCCACCACGGACTGGCAAAGTGAAACCCCACCGCCAGCATGACGATCAGGATCAGGGCAATCGCAAGGGCCATGGGCCGCCTCGCTGGGTGTCACTCGCCGGAGCCGCCGACACCCGGTTCCGTGTCTCCCGCGAACGCTGCGTGGTCAAGCTCCGCGCGGCGGGAAACGCGATGTGTCAGTCGTACACGCTCCGCTTGCGCAATCGCTCCAGCCTGCCGTAGGTGATGGCCGCCACCACGCCGAATAACAGGTTGGCCAGCAAGGGCCCGGAACCCCGCTCGGAGACGAACCACGGGAACACGGCCGTCATGACGTAGAAGTTCCACCCGTACGCGACGATCCCGAACGCCAGCCCGATGGCGGCTTCCATGCCCACGCTCGAATCCAAGCGGAATGGCGCCATGATCGCGGCGAGCATCATCCCCATGATCGCGCCGAGCACGTAGTGCAGCAGCAGCGCCATCGCCACGATTTCAAGGTTGAATTGCGTCATCTGGCCGAGCGCGCTGCGGCCCATCACCATCGCCGCGATCTTGTGTGTCGGTTGCCACGGGCTGGAGCCGAGCACGAGTGTCGACCAGACAAATTCCAGCGCGATCACCAGCGCACCGCCTGCGAGACCGGCCACGGCAGCGGCAACCCAGTCTGGCGTACGACGCTCCCAATGGTGCGATTGAATGTGCAGTTCCATACGACCTCCTTGCCGACGGTTCGACGTCGGCGCTTCGATTCCGAGGGCGCCACGCACGTCGGGCCTGCGTCTCTTGCGCGATTCGGGCGCGATTCGGAAGGGCGGACCGGGTTGCCTGCGCAACGTGCGAACGCCCCCCGCCGCGCGCGGCCCGCGGCCGTGCGCTCGACGAAATGCGTCGATGAACCCGGGTATCGGGCGGGCCGGCTTGCTGTCGCCTGTCAGGGAAAGATCGGTGTCGTAGGCTCGGCGCCTTCCAGGTCCGCCTTCGGAAAATGCTGGGCGACCATCTCTTCGATTTCCTGTTCTCGCAATGCCGGCACGTCGGCCATGATCAGGATCTGGCCCTCCTGTATGGCCTCGCGAAATCGCTGGAGTCGCGCGTTCGGCTCGGCGATGCCGATCATCGCGGCGGTCCACGCCCCGAAACCCGCTCCGGCCAACGTCAACCCGACGACGGCGCCACCTGCGATCACGAGCTCCGCCGGGGGAAATACCAGCGCGACGAGGCCGATCAGCGCACCCGCCGCGCCGCCGAGCGCGACGCCGCGCTCGAGCGCATGCACGACATCGCTGCTTTGCAGCAACGATGCTTCGGGCAACTGATCGAGTGTGACGCTGTGATCGGCGAGAACGTGGATATGGCGCCAGATGATGCGTGCGCGCAATAGGTCGTCGACGATGGCCTTGGCCATCTGCGTATCGGGTACGAGGAAATAAAGGCGTCTCATGTTGGCACCCCTTTTCTTGCCATCAAGTCGTCCTCAACGGACTGTTTTCTATTTTATGTCAGCATCGGCGACGCGCCAGGTGCGCGTGTGCCAGCGCCGGGGCCGCACGCGTGCCTTCACCACGCGTGGCATTCGCCCCCGATTGGCGCTATCCGCGTTTTCGCAACGGCGCCAGCAGGTCCCGCAGGCCGTTGTGATCGATCTCGTGCATCAGCGCGAGCTGCCGACCGATTTCGCCGCGCGGGAAGCCTTCGCGGGCGAGCCAGTTGAGGTACGGCCCCGGAAGATCGGCAATGAGTCGGCCCTTGTATTTTCCAAAGGGCATGGTGACGGTGACGAGGTGTTCGAGGTCTGGGGTTTGCATGCGGGTATTGTGCACGGCTTTTCGCGCCGGTCGCGTGCCGGGCCGATGCGACGCGCGGCAACCCCGTCCGCAACGACTTCGCGAACAGGACGCTGCAAACCGCCTGCGCCCCTTTTCTGGCCTGCTAGACTGGAATTCCCCCCTGCAAACGATGGAGGGAATCATGTTGTCCGTCTACGTCGTGAGAACCGGCGAGCAGTTCCTCTGCACCGCCGAGGATGGCGATATCGGCATGGCACCGGCCGTTGAAGATGCCACGTCGTTTCGTTCGTATGAGGAAGCGGAAAAGGCCGCGCACGTGCATGCCGACCCCGGATACGAAATCGTGGCCGTGTGCGTGCTCAGACACTGACATCGCGCCCGCTGCCGGGCGCCCGGCGAGGCGATGCCGCTCGCAGTTTCGCTGTCGCCATTCCTGAAACGCGCGGCGTCCGACGCGCCCCCCCGTATGCGGCGCGACCGGGAATCGGAGCGTCGTTGCTCCGCTTTTATCGTCTGGGCCCTTTCATGCCCTCCGACTCCATGGCCGCATTCCATTCCTCGCTCGCCTCGACGGGGTCCATCGCTTCGTCAACCGAAGCCGTCGCGCGCTCGGCGGCGGCCCTGGTTTCGTCTGCCGCGGAGGCGGCATCACCATCGCCATCACTGTCGCCATCGCCCGGGGGATGCAGCATGTCCTTGAGCATCGCGCTCAACTCCGACGTATCCCATGGCAGCCCGCGCCGAGTCCGGTCCTTGATGTAGTGCCGCACCTCCGCGTCCTGCTCCATGGTCAGCGGCAACCCTCGGAAGGTGCTTTGGGGGCCAGCGTCGATCATCGCATTCTCCTGTTTCTAGGGCATTTTCAGTGTACTCGCCCATTGCGAACACGCGACCCTCCATGGTGACGCGCTTGCGTCGAATCAAACGCATGGGCTCGACAGGCAGGCAGCGGCCAGGAGCTGTCGTTCACGGCCTGAAGGCAAACGACTGCCGACACGCCCAAAGCGGACGTCCCTCAGCCTGTTGGCGCCTTCACGTGTCGAGCGATATCTGAAAGTCGCACTTTCGCAAGACGCCGGAGCAGCGCCTCCTCTGCCGAACTCAGCGAATCGTCGAGAACCTGGCTGACAGCGGCTTCTACTGGGCAGGCTGGATTGTCGTTCGCCGCACCGATCGCAAACGGACTCTTGTACGCAATCGCGGCGTAGATGTCTCGCACCGTCAGATCACCGAGTTCACGCCGAAGAGCCCAGCCCCCCTTGGGGCCGGCAATCGACTCGACATAACCGGCTTCACGCAACGCGGCCATGGTGCGCCGAACGAGTGACGGCTGGGTGTGCAGCATTTGCGCGATCGTTTCGGAGGTGGTCGTACCGCCGCGCAGATGCATGTGAATGAGCACATGAAGAAGCCGGGCTAGCCGCGTATCTCGTTGCATATTCATGAAGGAGGAAATTCGTGACATTTAATGTTACGATTTCGCGTGACTTTAAGCAAACATCGGAGCGCGATCATGTCTGCATTCACTCGGACCTTCATCGAAACCAACGGCATTCGCTTGAGCGTCGCTGCCCAGGGCGCCGGACCACTGGTATTGCTGCTTCACGGGTTCCCCGAGACGTCGTACGCCTGGCGGCACCAACTGGCGGCCTTGTCGCGTGCAGGGTTTCACGCTGTTGCACCGGATCTGCGCGGCTTCGGCGTCAGCGATTGCCCGATGAATCCACAGCAGTACACGACACTGGACATCGTCGGCGACCTCGTGGGGATCTTGGACACGCTCGGAGAATCCGACGCGGTGGTGGTCGGAAACGATTGGGGGGCAACCATCGCATGGCAAGCCGCACAGCTGCGCCCCGACCGCTTTCGCGCTGTTGTCGCCCTCGGCGTGCCCATGATGGGCCGGGCCCCGATAGCACCGAGCCGGCTTTTCCCACTAACCGAGCAGGCATGGTTTTACACGCATTACTTTTCCGAGGCGGGGCGGGCCGAGAGCGAATTCGAGCGTGATGTCGCCGCTACGCTACGAAAAGTCTATTTTTGGGCATCAGGCGAGGCCGGCCCGCGTGATGACACGACCCCCAATCCGTTCGGGCTTGTTTCGCGCGAGGCGGGGCTTCTCGACGCTTTGCCCGACCCCGCGTCACTACCCAGTTGGCTCGACGACGCCGACTTCGATACTGTGGTGAGCGCGTTCAAGGCGTCGGGTTTTCGCGGTGGCCTGAACTACTACCGTAATCTGGATCGCAACTGGGATCTGCAGGCGGCCTTCGGCGGTCTTCTCGTCCGAATTCCAGCCCTGTATCTCGTTGGCGAGCACGATCCCGGGATGGCAATCCCGGGCATGCGCGACATCATCGATGCCATGCCGAAGCTTGTGCCCGATCTTCGCGATTCCCGAATCATTCCGCGAGCGGGCCACTGGCTGCAACAGGAAGCCGCCGACGATGTCAACCGCACCTTAATCGAGTTCTTGCGCAACCTGTAGGCGCCGATGGGCCCACGCCATCGGCACCCGCATGCCGGCCCGAAAGCCGGTCATGCAGCGTCAGCCTGCCTGGCCGGCCGCCCCCTTCCCGCCAAAAGCCTCGCACTCCGGCTTGCCCCACCGCGTCTTCACCACGCGGTTATCCGAATCGAACTGCACCTGGTACTGGCAGGTCGCGACCTGCCCGGCATCACGGAACTGGAACAGGTAGTTCCACGTCCGTACGTGAAAGATCCACTCGTGGAAATGCGGCGGGCCGAGCAGCGCGTACAGCGGGTTCTTCGTCACGCCCGGCTGCACCTGCGCCAGGTTCGCGAGATTCGGATACGTGCCTTCGGGCAACGTGGCCGTGTCGGGCGACGGGAACGGCGGATCGCCCTGCTGCGTGGCGCATCCGATCAGGCCGGCGGCGGCGACCCGTGCCGCGGCCGCGAACTTTGCAAGATTTGCGTTCATGTTTGCCATTGTCTGAATGGAAGGGAAACGGCGCGCTGCCGTTGCGGATCGTTCCGGATGCCGGCACCGTCGCACGGTCGGACACCGAGCCGGCGCCGAGCGCGATGCTGCCGCGCACGGTATCGATCGACGGGATGCGGCTGCAGCAGGTGCTGCTGAACCTGCTGTCGAACGCGTCGAAGTTCACGCGCGACGGCACGGTCACGCTGTCGGTGCATGCGGCGCGCGAAGGCGATGCGTGGCGCCTGCGGTTCGAGGTCGCCGATACGGGCATCGGGATCGATGTCAGCGGCGCCCGCGACATCGTCCGTGCCTACCAGCAGGTGCAGGCCGTCAACGGCGGAACCGGGCTCGGCCTGTTCATCGCGCAGCGCATCGTCGGCGCGATGGGCGGAGAACTGGCCGTCGCGAGCGAGCCGGGCGTCGGCACCGCGTTCTCGTTCGCGGTCGTCGCGCCGGCCGCCGGGCATGCGCTCGTGCCCGCGTCGGAACTCGTCCGGCGGTTTCATCCGGGCGACGAGGCCGCGCCGGAACGCGTCGCGCCCGCGATGGACGACCCGCCCGACGAGGCGCTCGACGAGTTGATCCTGCTGGCCCGCGACGGGCGGCTCACCGATATCGAGGCATGGCTCGGCCCGGTTGCGGACGCGCCGGATCATGCGACGTTCGTGCAGCACGTGCGCGAACACCTCGATGCGCCGGACCTGCCCGCGATCGAGAAACTGGCCGGCGCGCTGAAACGCACACGCGTCGCGGATGCGTCATTCGATACCGAAGCAGACGCAGCCGACCAGGCCTGACAGCGTGAACACCGGCGCGACGGCCAGCGTATCCGCACCGCCCGCCGTCACATCATTGCGCGTCATGCCGCCCTACTCGCTGCATCACGGCCGGTCGCCCTGCAACCGCCGCATCGTCGCAACCCGCGCCGTGTCCTCTTCCGGCGGCGCCCGCCGCGCGGGCGCAGTGTCGCGCGCCGGCCGCCGCGCGCCGAGCCCCGTGCCGCCCGTGCGCCGCCGCGTCGCGTGCCGCTCGATGACCCGCTGCAGCACGCAGAACACGCACAGCAGCGCGCCGATCACGATCCGCGTCCACCACGAACTCAACGTGCCGTCGAACGTGATCAGCACCTGGATCGTGCCGAGGATGCCGACGCCGAACACCGAGCCGACCACGTAGCCCACGCCGCCCGTCAGCAGCGTGCCGCCGATCACGGTCGCGGCGATCGCGTCGAGCTCCATCCCCTGCGCCTGCAATCCATAGCCCGACAGCACGTACAGCGTGAACACCACGCCGCCGAGCGCCGAACAGAAGCCGCTCAGCGCGTAGACGCCGATCTTCGTGCGCGCGACCAGCAGCCCCATCAGCAGCGCCGAGCGCTCGTTGCCGCCGATCGCATACACGTTGCGGCCGAATCGCGTGAAATGCGCGACGTAGATCGCGCCGGCCAGCGTCGCGAGCGCGATCAGCGCGCCCGCGCTCAGCATGCCGCCGCCGACCGGCACGCTGAGGCCCGCGATCGCATGAAACACCGGCTCGTTGATCGTGATCGACTGCGTCGTGATCAGGAAGCACGCGCCGCGCGCGAGAAACATCCCGGCCAGCGTGACGATGAACGGCTGCAGCCGGAAACAGTGGATCAGCGCGCCCATCGCCGCGCCGTACAGCGCGCCGAACGCGAGCACGAGCGGCACGATCACCCACACGGGCCAGTGCAGCCGCTCGGCGCCGACCGCGCAGAAGATCGTCGTCAGCGCCACGACCGAGCCGACCGACAGGTCGATGCCGCCCGACACGATCACGAACGTCATCCCGGTCGCGACGATCAGCAGGAACGCGTTGTCGACGAGCAGCCCGGTCAGCACCTGCATCGAGAAGAAGCCCGTGTACATCACGGACCCGAAGCCGAACAGCGCGGCGAACAGCACGATCGTCACGACAATCGGCAGCGTGCGCGGGTCGGCGAGCCGGACAAGGAAACGGGTCATCGCGGCGTCGCTCCGGTGGTCGTGCGCGAACGCGCGGCAGGCCGCAGCCGCGACGCATGCCGGACGATCAGCGCACGCGCCGCGTCCGACTGGATCAGCGTCACGACGATCACGACGACCGCCTTGACGACGAGCGTCGCCTCCGGCGGCACGCCGATCGAATAGGTCGTGTACGTGAGTGTCTGGATGATCAGCGCGCCGAGCACCGAGCCCGCGAGGCTGAAACGGCCGCCGAGCAGCGACGTGCCGCCGAGCGTCACCGCGAGGATCGCGTCGAGTTCGAGCAGCAGCCCCGCGTTGTTGCCGTCGGCGCTGCGCACGTTCGAGCTCGCGAGGATGCCCGCGAGCGCCGACATCACGCCCGAACACAGATACACGCCGAACACGACCGCGCCCGAACGCAGCCCGACGAGCCGCGTCGCGACCGGGTTCACGCCGATCGCACGGATGAACAGCCCGAGCGCGGTGCGATTCACCAGCAGCGCGGTCGCGGCGATCGTCGCGACCGCGATCCACACCGCGCACGGGACGGTCGCGAGATAGCCGCCGCCCAGCGCGAGGTAGCCGGGCGCGCCGATCGGGATGATCTGGCCGCCCGTCAGCAGTTGCGCGACGCCGCGCCCGGCCACCATCAGGATCAGCGTCGCGATGATCGGCTGCATCCCGACGAACGCGACGAGCAGGCCGTTCCATGCGCCGGCCAGCAGCCCGACGCCGAGCGCGGCCGCGAGCGCCGTGCCGACCCGCGACGGGTCCGCGTCGAGCACGATCGCCGCGGCCGCGCCGGCAATCGCGACGATCGCACCGACCGAGATGTCGATCCCGCGCGTCGCGATCACGAGCGTCATCCCGAGCGACACGATCACGAGCGGCGCCGCACGGTTCAGGATGTCGACCGGCGCGCCGAACAGGTGGCCGTCGAGCAGCGCGATCGACAGGAAGCCCGGGCGATGCGCGACGTCGAGCGCGAACAGCAGCACGAGCGTCAGCGCCGGCCACGCGAGCGGATGACGAAACAGCGAGCGCAGCCGCGTCATGACTGGCCTCCCGCGATCAGCCGGTACACCTGCGCCTCGGAGGCGTCGGCGCCGGTCAGTTCGGCGACCTTGCGCCGGTCGCGCAGCACCGCGATCCGGTGGCTCACGCGCACGACCTCGCCGATCTCCGACGAGATGAACAGGATCGCGAGGCCGGTCGCGCACAGCGCGAGCACGCGCTCCATGATGTCGAACTTCGCGGCGACGTCGATGCCGCGCGTCGGCTCGTCGAGAATCAGCAGCTTCGGGTCCGTCGCGAGCCAGCGCGCGAGCAGCACCTTCTGCTGGTTGCCGCCCGACAGCAGCCCGATCGGCTGCTCCGCGTCGCGCGCCTTGATGCCGAGCCGCGCGATATACGTATCGGCAATCTCGCGCTGGCGCGCGCGCCCGATCAGCCGCCACCCGCCGCGTCGCGCCTGCAGCGCGAGGACGATGTTCTCGCGGATCGACAGCGCGGCGACGATGCCCTCCTTCTTGCGATCCTCCGGGCAGTACGCGATCCCGTGCCGGACCGCATCGTGCGGCGACGCGAGCCGCGTGCGCGCGCCGTCGATCTCGATCGCGCCGGTGTCCGGGCGCGCGGCGGCGAATGCGAGCTGCGCGGTCTCCGTGCGCCCCGAGCCGAGCAGCCCGGCCAGCCCGACGATCTCGCCTGGGCGCACGTCGAGATCGAGCGCACTCATCATCCCGCGCCGGCCGACCTGCTGCATCGACAGGAACGGCGCGGCGTCGCCGGCCGTACGCACGACGGCCGGCGCACCGGCCTGCAGCGTGTCCGGCATCCGTTCGCGGCCGGTCATCTTCGCGACCAGCGCGTCGACCGGCAGGTCGCGCGCCAGATACTCGCCTTCGCGCTCGCCGTTGCGCATCACGGTGATCCGGTCGGACACCGCATAGGTCTGCTCGAGAAAGTGCGTGACGAACAGGATCGCGATGCCCGACGCCTTCAGCCGGCGCAGCACGTCGAACAGCCGCGCGACTTCGCCGTCATCGAGGCTCGACGTCGGCTCGTCGAGAATCAGCACGCGCGCGTCGACGGACACGGCGCGCGCGATCGCGACCATCTGCTGCACGGCGATCGGATACGCATCGAGCGAGCGCGTGACGTCGAGCGTCAGGTCGAGTTCGGCCAGCGCCGCGCGCGAGCGCGCGTGGATCGCGTTCCAGTCGATCGCGCCGCGCCGCATCGGCTGCCGGCCCGCGAAGATGTTCTCGGCGACCGACAGGTTCGCGCACAGGTTCACTTCCTGGTAGAGCGTCTGGATCCCCGCCGCCTCGGCCTCGCGCGGCGCGGCGAAGCGCACCGGCCGGCCGCCGACGTGAATCTCGCCCGCGTCGTGCGCATGCACGCCGGTGAGCACGTTGATCAGCGTCGACTTGCCCGCGCCGTTCTGGCCCATCAGCGCATGGATTTCACCCGGAAACAGCCGGAAGTTCACGCGCTGCAGCGCGCTCACACCCGGAAACGACTTGTCGATGCCGATCATCTCGACCACCGGCGGACGCTCCATGCCTCCTCCCTCGAAGCGGTTCCCCGCTCATCCGGGCGGCCGCGACGCGGCCCACCCTTTGCAAGACCGGTCAGTACTTGCGGGTCGGCATCACCTGCGCCGCGACGCTCATCGGGAACACGGTCTCGTTGGTCACGATGCGCTTGGGCAGCGACTTGCCGGCGACGACGTCCTTCACCGCGCTCATCAGCTGCGGGCCGAGCAGCGGGCTGCATTCGACATCGACGTTGATCTTGCCGGCGACCATCGCCTGGAAGCCGCCCTTCGTCGCGTCGAACGACACGACGCTCACGTCCTTGCCGGGCTTGATCCCCGCTTCCTCCATCGCCTGGATCGCGCCGAGCGCCATGTCGTCGTTGTGCGCATAGACCACGTTGATCTGCTTGCCGTAGGTCTTCGCGAACGCTTCCATCACCTGCTTGCCGCCGGCGAGCGTGAAGTCGCCGCTCTGCGACGCGATCACCTTGAATTTCGGATTGCTCCTGATCACTTCGAGCAGGCCCGCGCGGCGATCGTTGGCCGGCGCGGAACCGACCGTGCCCTGCAACTCGACGATGTTGACCGGGCCGGCATCGTTCTTGTAGTGCTCGTCCATCCAGTGGCCCGCGCGGCGCCCTTCCTCGAGGAAGTCCGAGCCGATCATCGTCACGTACAGCGACGGGTCCTTCACGTCGACCGCGCGGTCGGTCAGGATCACCGGGATGTGCGCGGCCTTCGCTTCGGCCAGCACGGGCTCCCAGCCCGATTCGACGACCGGCGAGAACGCGATCACGTCGACCTTCTGCGCGATGAACGAGCGGATCGCGCGGATCTGGTTCTCCTGCTTCTGCTGCGCATCGGAGAACTTCAGGTTGATGCCGGCGTCCTTCGCCGCGCCCTTCACCGACACGGTGTTCGCGGTGCGCCACGCGCTTTCCGCGCCGACCTGCGAGAACCCGAGCGTGATCGGCTTTTGCTGCGCGAACGCGCCGGGCGCCCATACCGTCGCCGCGGCGACGAGCGCACCGGCCGCCAGCTTCCTGATGAATGTCATGGTCCGTCTCCGATGATGTCGTTGTCTGCCGCGGCGCTGTTCTGTTTCTGCGTGGCGCTGGCGCGGATCGGGGCAACGCCGGCCGGCGCGTGCGGCCGGCCCGGTCTGCCTGCCCCGCATCAGTCTAGGAACAAGCCCGATAACCTTCCAATGAAATATTGGATTGAGCCGATATCGAAATCGGCATACGTATAAACACCTAAACGCGCAAAGACCGGCGCAGGCGGGAATGCGCCGGCCGCGTCGGGGTTCAGCGGGAGGAGATCGAGACGGAACGAGCGGCCGGCGTCAGATCGACGCGGCGGACGGCGCGTCGCCGGGCACCGGCGCCGGCATGCGCGCCCGGATGAATACCCAGGCCAGCAGCGACGCCGCGACCGCTGCGCCGGCGCCCAGCAGGAACGCGAGGTGGTAGCCACGATTGAGCGCGGCAACGGCGTCGCCGCCGGCCGCCAGACTCGCCAGGATCGCCAGCCCGAGTGCGCCGCCCATCATGAACGAGGTGTTGACGGCGCCCGATGCGAGGCCCGACTCGTCCGGTGTCACGTCGCTCATCGCGGCAAGCATCACCGGGTTGAAGACCGCGCCGGCCCCGAGGCCCATCAGCAGCATGCCGGGCAGCACGTCCGTCACGAAGCGACCCTCGGCCGGTGCACGCGCCAGCAGCGCCAGGCCGGTCGCCGCGACCAGCAGGCCGGACGACAGCGTCGCGCGAATCCCGAACCGCATCACCAGCTTCGGCGACAGGCCCAGCGAAAAACCGGCCATGACGACGCTGGCCGGCAGGAACGCGAGCCCGACCTGCATCGGGCCGTAGTGCAGCACGCGCTGCAGGTACAGCGCGGAAATGAACGACCACGCGAACATCGCGGCCGCCCACAGCACGCCCACCGCGTTGGCGCCGGCCACGTTGCGACGCGCGAACAGGCGCAGCGGCATCAGCGGATGCGGCACGCGCGATTCGATGACGACGAACGCGATCGCGAGCACGACCGCGACACCGAGCTGGACGAGCGTCTGCGCGGACGTCCAGCCTGCCGCATTGCCGTGCACGATCGCGTAGACGGCCAGCATCAGCGACACCGTGACGGTCACCGCGCCGGCCACGTCGAGCGGAGCACGTTCGGCCGGCGGCTGGCGCGCCGGCAGCAGCGCCGCGCATGCGGCATACACGGCCGCGCCGATCGGCAGGTTGACCAGGAAGATCCAGTGCCAGCTCAACGCACTGGTCAGCACGCCGCCGAGCAGCACGCCGAGGCTGCCGCCGCTCGCGGCGACGAACCCGTACACGCCCATCGCCTTCGCGCGGTCGGCCGGCGACGTAAACAGGTTCATGATGATCGACAGCGACACGGCCGACACCAGCGCGCCGCCGAGCCCCTGCACCGCGCGCGCCGCGATCAGCAGCCCCTGCGTGTTCGCGAGCCCGCATGCGACCGACGCGAGCGTGAACAGCGCGATGCCGCGCAGGAACAGCCGGCGATGGCCGTACAGGTCGCCGAGCCGCCCGCCGAGCAGCAGGAACCCGCCGAACGTCAGCATGTACGCGTTCACCACCCACACGAGCGACGTTTCGGCAAAGCCGAGGTCGGTCCGGATGGACGGCAGCGCGACGTTTACGATGGTCGTGTCCAGCACGATCATCAGCATGCCCAGGCAGAGCACGACCAGCGCCAGCCAGCGGTTGCGTTCGTCGATCCCGTGCGTCGTCATGAAGCGGCTCCTGTCGGATCAGCGCATCGCGCCCTTGGCGCGCAGTTCGTGACCGATGCGCACGATTTCGCGTTCGCCTTCCACCAGCGCGGCGGCGCTCGTATGCACCGAGTAGTAGCCCAGGTGGAGATCGTGCGGATGCGGAATCGCGGTGCCGACCACGAAGCGCACGTCGGTCACGGCTTCGAATTCAATCGCGGCGTCGGACGTCTCGAACACGACCAGCTCGCCCTGGCCGACGGGATCGGGCGTGCGCAGGCTGCCGTCCATCACGGCCGTCCAGCCGACCCGGTGGCCCCGCGGCGGCCGGCAGGTCCAGCGCTCGCCGGCCTTCAGCTGCACGACCAGGTAGTTGATGCCAGGCGGCGCATCGATCGGGCTGACCGCGTCGCCATGACGGCCGAGCAGCACGCGCGCCGGGCCGTCGGTCGGGATGTCGTCGATCGACAGGTGCTGGCTGAACGCCGGCGCCAGCTCGCGCTCCGGCGGCAACGCGACCCACAGCTGGAACGCCTTGACCGGCGGCGTGACGGAACCGGTGTGCCAGACGCCGCGCCCGGCGCTCATCCATTCGATGTCGCCCGGCTCCATCGTGCCTTCATGGCCGGTGGATTCCGCGTAGGTGCCGCGTCCGTCGATCGCCAGCGTCAGCGTCGCGATGCCCGAATGCGGATGCCAGCCGAAGGCCGGCTGCCCGATCGGCGCCTGCGTGTCGATCAGGTCGAGAAAGACGAACGGCTTGATGATCTCGCCGATGTCGGACGGGCTGACCATCCGGACGACCGGCCCGTGCGCGTGGCCGTGCGTTCGGAACACGACGCGACGGCCGGCGGCGGTGCTCCGCCGGACAGGTTCGACGGCATTCAACATGATGGTTCTCCTGTGGCCGCGATCGGGCCCGTTGCGTCAGGCCGCGAGGGCCGATGCCGCTTCCTTCGCCGATGCAATGGCGTCACTGCGCTTGTCCGGCCCCATCGCGACGCCTTCCGCGCGAATGAACGTGATGTCCGTGATGCCGAGAAAACCGAACGCATCTCTCAGATAGGTTTCCTGATGATCGAACGACGCGACCGGCGACCCGGCGCTGTACACGCCGCCGCGCGACGACGCGATAACCAGCTTCTTGCCGCCGGACAGCCCGACCGGCCCGTTCTCGGTGTAGCGGAACGTCTTGCCGGCTACCGAGATGCGGTCGATCCACGCCTTCAGTTGCGACGCGATGCCGAAGTTGTACATCGGTGCGCCGATGACCACGATGTCGGTCGCGAGGAACGCGTCGAGCGCGCGCTGGCCGATCTCGACGTCCGCCTTCAGCGCGTCGCTCACCGGCGCGCCTTGCGCGGCGGCGAGGTGATCGGCCGTCAGATGGCCGATCGGCGTCGCGGCGAGGTCGAGGCGCGTCACCGCGAGGCCCGGATCGCGGGCGCGGAAGTTGGCGACGATCTCGGCCGACAGTTCGCGGCTCACCGAGCCTTGGCCGAGGATGCTGGAATCGATGTGCAGCAGTTTCATGAGGATTCTCCGAACGGGATGACGGGATTACTGCTTGAGGGCTTCGGCGGTGATCAGCAGGCGCGTCTTCATGTTGAAGCCGTACGCCTTGCCGAAATCGACGCCGAATTCGCTGCGGTCGAACTCACCCACCGCATCGACGCCGCACACTTCGCGCTTGAGCATCGGATGCGGCATGCACTTGAACGAATCGATCTTCAGCGTGAGCGGACGCGTCACGCCGTGCATCGTGAGATTGCCGACCACCGTCGCCGGCTTGTCGCCGTTGAACGTGATCGCACCCTTGTAGGTCGCTTCCGGGAACTTCGACGCGTCGAAGAACTGGTTCGACTGCAGGTCCTGGTCGAGCTTGGTGCTGCCCGTGTGAACCGATGCGATCGCCGTCGTCACGTCGACGGTGCCGGTCTTCGCCGCGCGGTCGAGCGTCACGGTGCCGCTCGACTTGTCGAACTTGCCGCGCCAGACCGACAGGCCGCCGATGTGATCGGCCTCGAAGCTCGGGTACGTGTGGTCCGGATCGAGCTGGTACGTCGATGCGGCGGCGAATGCGGAGAACGACAACGATGCGGCGAGTGCGCCGGCGGCGATCGTCAGGGTCTTGTTCAATTCAATCTCCTTGAGACTTCAGGGGTTCGTTTGTAGCGTGAGACCAGTATGGAGATGGAAGCTGCTTTACACTAGACGGATAAATAGGATTTGATTAATCCATTTTTGGAGGAATCCGATGCTCGATCTGAATGATCTCGCGCTGTTCGTCCAGGTCGTCCGGGCCGGCAGCTTCTCGGAGGCCGCGCGGCGCCTGCGCATGCCCGCCAATACGCTGAGCCGGCGCATCGACCAGCTCGAGGGGCAGATCGGCACGCGCCTGCTGCATCGCTCGACCCGCAAGCTCGCGCCGAGCACCGAAGGCCAGGCGCTGTTCGAGCGCTATGCGCCGGCGCTCGACCGGATCTTCGAGATCGAGCGGCAGCATGCGGACGGGCAGGAACCGGCCGGCAAGGTGCGCGTAACGGCGATGGCCGGCCTGTTCGAATTTTTCAAGCTGGAATGGCTGGCCGAGTTCTATGCGCGCTATCCGCAGATCAGCATCGACTTCCTGCTCGACGACACGCCGTCCGACCTGATCGCCGAGCGCATCGACCTCGCGCTGCGTATCGGCGTCGAGACCGGCAGCAGCTTCCGCGTGCGCCGGATCGCACCGGGCACGATGATCCTCGCCGCGAGCCCCGCCTATCTCGAGCAACGCGGCACGCCGCGCACGCCGCGCGAGCTGGCCGACCACGATTGCCTGACGGTGTCCAGCCGCCAGGGGCGCAGCATGTGGCGCCTGCAGGGGCCGCGCGGCACGCAGGAGATCTCGATCGACGGCCGTTTCTCGGTCAACGACATGCGCGTGGTCGTGCAGGCGTGCATCGCCGGGCTCGGCATCGCGCTGGTGCCGGAGCTGCTCGTCGCGCCGGCGACCGAGCAGGGCAAGCTGGTGCGCGTGCTGCCGTCCTATCGGCGCTCGAGCACCGGCCTCGGGTTGCAGCTCGTCTATACGAGCCGCCCGCCGCTGCCGCCCGCGGTCACGGTCGTCGCCGAGTTTCTGCTGGAGAAGCTCGGTCAGGGGATCCCAGGGTACCCGGAGCCTGCGGCCGACCGATAACGTTTCGTTGTCGCGGCGAACGGAATTTCTTGTTGGACGCGGATTTTCGGCGCACGAACACTGCGGGGCATCGCGTCAGGTACGCACTGACGCCCATGCAAGGGCCCGGGGCCCCACCGCAGGAGACACCCATGCCGGCAACAGGAACATCCATCAACGTCCGGGAATTCATCGACGAACGCCCCGTCAGCCCGTTTCAGTGGCTGGTGGGGCTGCTCACGTTCGTCGTGATCTCGCTGGACGGCTGGGATACCGTCATCATCGGCTTCGTCGTGCCGGAGCTCATCAAGGAATGGGGCGTCACGAAGAGCGCACTGGCGCCGGTGCTCAGCGCCGCGTTGTTCGGCCTGGCGGCCGGCGCGCTGTTGGGCGGGCCGATCGCCGACCGGTTCGGGCGCAAGCGCGTGCTGGTCACGAGCGTGCTGATCATCGGCGTCGGGACGCTGGCCACCGCGCACGCGACGTCGCTCGCGATGATGCTGCCGATCCGCTTCATCACCGGGCTCGGCCTCGGCGCCGTGATGCCGAACGTCGTGACGCTGTGGTCCGAGTACGTGCCGGAACGCCGGCGCTCGTTCCTCGTGACGGTCGTGTACAGCGGGTTCACGGTCGGCGCCGCGCTGTGCGGGTTCATCGCGGCGTGGATCATCCCGAGCTACGGATGGCGTGCGATGCTGACGGTGGGCGGTGCGCTGGCCGTCGCATGCGTGCCGCTTCTCATGCTGTGGCTGCCCGAATCGGTCGCATTCCTGACGGTTCAGAACAGGCGTCCCGACCTGATTGCGAAGATCCTTTCCGCGATCGGCCGCACGCGCGTGGCGGCCGATACGGCCTTCTTCCTGCCCGCGCAACCGAAGGTGAAAGGCGGCGCGATCGGCACGATCCTGTCGGCACGCTATATCGCGGGCACGGTCCTGATCTGGCTGTGCTATTTCGTCGGGCTGTTCGTCCTTTACCTGCTGTACAACTGGCTGCCGACGATGGCGAAGGACGCCGGCTACACGAGCGCGCAGGGCGCGATCATGGTCGGCTTCCTGAACTGGGGCGGCACGCTGGGCTCGGTCGCGATCGGCTGGCTGATGGATCGCTTCGATCGCTACCGGGTGATCGCCGCGAGTTTTTGCCTGGCCGCGCTGTCGCTGTGGGCCGTGCACGGGATGCAGTCGACGTTCTGGGCCTTGCAGGTTCTCGCCTTTGCGTGGGGCTGGTTCATTCCCGGCACGAATACCGGCATGAACGCGCTGACCGCGCGCTTCTACCCGACCGTCGCGCGATCCACCGGCCTGAGCTGGATGCACGCGTTCGGACGGCTGGGTGCGATCGGCAGCGCATTTGCCGGCGCGTCCCTGCTGAGCGCGGGGCTGGGCCTCGGTCAGATTCTCCCGCTGATGGCCGTCGCGCCGCTGACCGGCGCGGTGGCCGTGCTCGTGATCGCGGCGCTCGTGAAGCGCTGGGCGCTGGCCGATGAATCGGTGGGGGTGGCCGCGCCTTCGGTAACCGGGGTGTCCGCGAATACGTGATTCGATCCCGGCCCCCCGGCATCCGGCGGCCCGGGCCTGCCTAGACGCGGCCCGCCAGGTGAAACCGCGACGCCGGATGCCAAAGCCGCACCGACGTTGCAACGTGATCGCCAACCCAGGTGCGGCGCCTCAGCAACAGGCACGGCTCGCCGATTTCCATTACGAGGTGCCGACGCACCTGTGCATTCGGCTTCTCCGCGTAGATCCTGAACTCGGCACGCTGAATCGGCGCCAGTCGCACCATGTAGTGATTCGGCGTCTCGATCGTGAAATCCTGTTCAAGATAAGCGGGAAACAACACCGGATTGACGTAGCGATCCTCGAACTGGATCGGCTCGTCTTCCTCGAAATGCACGATGCGCGAATGAAACACGGGCCCCGAACGCAGTCCGAGCGCATCGATCGCTTCCGGGTCGACGCTGCGTTCGATCAGCAGGACCCGCGCACTGTGCCGGTGACCGCGCTCCGCAATTTCATCCGCAATGTTGCGAATCTCCAGCACCGTCGATTCGTAATGCCGGCGCTCGACGAACGTGCCGGCCCCCTGGATGCGGGTCAGCACGCGCTCGGCCGTCAGTTCGCGCAGCGCGCGAGAGACCGTCATCCGCGCCACGCCGAATTCCTTGACCAGTTCGGCCTCGGTTGGAATCGCACCACCGGGCTTCCAGTCGCCCTTCGCGATCCGTTCGACGACGTAGCGCTTGATCTGCTGATAGGCCGGCAGTGCACGCGCCGGCACCGCGTCGCCCGATGCCCGCGCCGGCCGTGCGGAAAGTTCGCGTTCCGTTTCGTTCATGGGCCCTCGACCGAATGATTGGTGGATGACTCGCCGCCCTCGTCCATCGTCACTGCAACGAAGGCGGCATGCCCGCGACGATGCCTGCCGCAATCGCGATATCGTCCGCGAGCGGCCGGTCGTCGTGATATGCCGGCACGCGTTCGCGCACATGCCGCCATAACGCGTCGGTCGACGCCGCGCGCCCCGTTTCGTCCGACTGCAGATCGTATGCCTGCGCGGCGGCCAGCAGCTCGATCGCGAGCACGCGCGTCGTATTCTCGATGATGTCGAGCGCCTTCAGCGCGGCCGGCGTCGCGTGGCACAGGTGATCTTCCTGCAGCCCCGACGTGATGCCGCCGTCGAGGCTCGCCGGTGCCGCGAGCCGCTGATTCTGCGCGACCAGCGCGACCGCCGTGTACTGCGCGATCATGAAGCCCGAACAGCTGCCGCCCGGCGTCGCGAGAAACGCCGGCAGCCCGCTGACGAGCGGATTCACGAGCCGGTCGAGACGCCGCTCGGCGATCGCGGCGACCTGCGCCATCGCGGCCGCGAGGCTGTCCATCGCGAGCGCGATGCCCGCGCCAACCGCATGTGCCTGCGAATGCGCGACCGGCGCCTCCCGCGTGCCGGCAACGATCGGATTGTCGGTGACGGACGCGAGTTCGCGATCGACCACCTCTGCCGTGACGACGAATACGTCGCGCGCCGCGCCATGCACGTGCGGAATCGTGCGCAGGCTGAGCGGGTCCTGCGTATGCCGGCCGCTCGCGGCGGAAAGCATTCCGCTGCCCGCCAGCAGCGCACGCAAACGGACACCGACCTGCCCGATGCCGGGCGAAATCCGCAGCGCGAGTGAATCCGGATCGAACGCGGCGAGTTGCCCGCCAAGGTTCTCGAAGCTCATCGCCGCAATCCAGTCGGCCCAGTCGAGCAACCGTTCCGCACGGGCGAGCGCGAGCGCGGCCAGGCCCGTGACGCACGGCGTCCCGTTGACGAGGCTCAACCCCTCCTTCGCGCCGAGCACGAGCGGTTCACGGCCGATACGGCGTAGCGCCTCGTCGCCGCGAATGCGCTCGCCGCGATAGCGCGCATGACCGTGGCCAATACAGACGAGCGCGACGTGAGCCATGTGGGTCAGGTAGCCGACCGAGCCGTGCGCCGGCACTTCGGGCAGGCAATCGTGCTCGAGCAACGCGGCGAGCTGCTCGACGACATCGACTCGCACGCCCGAATACCCGTGTACGTAATTGTTGATCGCCGCTGCGATGATCGCGCGCGTTTCCGCCGCACCGAGCGGCACGCCGACGCCCACCGCGTGGCTCATCAGGATGTTGCGCGACAGCTCGCTCTGTTGAGCGGGCGACACGATCACATTGCACAACGCACCGACACCCGTGTTGACGCCGTACGCGCGAATGCCGCGTGCGACGATTTCGTCGACGAGTTCGCGCGCGGCGACGACACGCGCGCGGGCGTCGTCGGTCAATGCAAGCGGCGCGCCGGCGGCCACCGCCGCAACCTGTCGCCAGTCAAGCGGCTGTGCCGCACGGAATACGGTCATGGCAGCCTCAGTTCGTGGCGCGATCGTGGTGGCTCGACACGAATTGCCGGAAGCGCCCGGAGGTCTGACCGCCGAAGACCTCGTCGGGCGTCCCGTCGGTATCGACTTCGCCCTGATGCAGGAACATCACGCGATTCGACACGTGCCGCGCAAAGCCCATTTCGTGCGTGACGACCAGCATCGTGCGGCCTTCTTCCGCGAGCGAGCGCATCACGCGCAGCACCTCGCCGACCAGCTCGGGGTCGAGCGCCGACGTCGGTTCGTCGAACAGCATCACTTTCGGATGCATCGCCAGGGCGCGGGCGATCGCGACACGCTGTTGCTGACCGCCCGACAGGTGGGCAGGATAGTAGCCGCGCTTGTCCGCGAGGCCGACGCGCGCGAGCAGCGCCTCGGCCTCCTCGACCGCTTCGGCGCGGCTGCGCTTTTGCACGCGCAGCGGCCCTTCGACGAGGTTGTCGAGCACCGTCATGTGGGACCACAGGTTGAAGTTCTGGAACACCATCCCGAGCTGGGAGCGGATCCGGTCCACCTGGCGCCGGTCGCTCGGGTGCAGCTTGCCGTCGCGCGCGCGCTTCATCGCCAGTTCTTCGCCCGCGAGCGCGACGGAGCCGTCGTCGGGGGTCTCGAGCAGGTTCAGGCAGCGCAGGAACGTGCTCTTGCCCGATCCGCTCGCGCCGAGGATCGAGATGACGTCGCCCTCATGCGCGTCGAGCGAAATGCCCTTCAGCACATGATGATCGCCGAACGACTTGTGGATGTTCTTGACCGACAGCGCAACGGGAGCAGCGGTGTTCATCGAATTCTCCAGGAAGGAATGGCGCGCTCAGGATGCGACGCGCTGGGCATTGCGGTTCGCTGCGGCCGGCGCACCGGAAGACTTCGGCGCGCGCAGGTGCCCCGAGAGCCGCCATTCGAGCGCGCCGAGCAGGCGCACGACGATGAAGTTCAGGCCCAGATAGATGACGGCCGCGCAGACGAACACTTCGGTCGTCCGATAGGTTTGCTGGATGATCTGCTGCGCGACGCCGGTCACCTCCCACACCGTGACGAGGCTGGCCAGCGCGGTCGACTTGACGAGCAGCACGGCTTCGGTCGAATAAGCGGGCAGGCACTGGCGCAGCGCGATCGGGCCGATCACGCGCCGCAGCAGCGCGAAACCCGACAGACCGATCGAATAGCCGGCTTCGATCTGCCCGACCGGCACGGCCATCAGCCCGCCACGCAGGATCTCGGCGGTGTAGCCTGCCGTGCACAGCGCGAGCGACAGCACCGCACACACGTACGGCTCGCGCAACAGCGGCCACATGAAGCTTTCGCGGATCACGCCGAACTGGCCGAGCCCGTAGTACACGAGGAACATCTGAATCAGCAGTGGCGAGCCGCGAAATACCAGGATGTAGGCGCGTGCAAAGCGGTTCGGCAGCCAGTGCGGCGACACGCGCATCGTGACGATCACGAGCGACAGCAGGCCGCCGAGCACGAGCGATGCAAAGAACAGCCCGAGCGTGGTCGGCACGGCCGCGAGCAGCTGGCGCAGCGTATCGAAGAGAAAGTCGAAATCGATGGACATGCTCGTTCTCCGTCAGTTGCGCGCGAAATTGCGGCGGAACGACCGACCGACGATCGCTTCCGCCCGGTTGAACACGCGGTTCGACAAGCCCGTCATCAGCAGGTACAACGCACCGCCCGCGACGAAGAACACGAAGTACTGATGGGTCGAATTGGCAGCGATCTGGCTCGTGCGCAGCAGCTCGGCGAGGCCGGTGACCGAGATCAGTGCCGAGTCCTTCAGGCTCAATTGCCACACGTTGCCGATACCGGGCAGCGCAAAGCGCAGCACCTGCGGGACCAGGATGCGGCGCAGCACCATGCTGCTCGGCATGCCGATCGAGCGCGCCGCTTCGAGCTCGCCCTTCGACACCGCGAGCACCGCCGCGCGATACACCTCCGCCTGGTAGGCGCCCGAGATCATTCCGACCGCGAGCGCGCCGATCACGAACGGCGGCACGCCGATGAAGCCTTCCGCGCCGAACCACTGGCCGACGGCCGTGACGAGCGTCGAGCCGCCGAAGTAGAACAGATAGATGACGAGCAGTTCGGGCACGCCGCGAAACACCGTCGTGTACAGGTCACCCAGCAGGCGGGCGCTGCGGTAGCGTGACAGCTTTGCCGCCGCGATCGCCGCGCCGATCACGGCGCCGACCGCGAGCGCGGCGAGCGTCAGCGCCACCGTCATCAGTGCGGCGAGCAGCAGCACGCCGCCCCAGCCTTCGGTTCCGAAGCCGAGCATTTCAAGAATCGCCATGCGTGCCTCCCGGCAAGCGTTGAGTGAATCTGCAGGATGCCTGCCGCCGCGCATCGCGCGAGGCGCTTACGCGGCGGCGGTCGAATGCGCGCTTACGGCGTGACGTCGGTCTTGAACCACTTGTCGGCAAGCTTCTTCACCGTGCCGTCTGCGAGCGCCGCGCCGATCGCGGTATCGAACTTCGTCTTCAGATCGGCGTCCTGCTTGCGGAACGCGAGCCCTTCGCCAGGCCCCCAGATCGGCCCGCCAAGCATCGGCCCCGCGAGCACGATTGACGCGTTGTCCTTCTTCGCGTTGTTCGCCGCGTAGTACGTGACGTCGTCGAACGATGCATCGATCCGCCCGGCGACGAGGTCGAGATCGCGCTCGGGCGAGGTCTTGTACACGCGAATCGACGCGATGTCCTTGAAGCTGTCGTTGATGAATTTCGTATAGACGGTGCCCGACTGGATGCCGATCGTCTTGCCCTTCAGCTGTTTGCGCAGGGCGTCGACGGTGGGCTTGTCCGCGCTCGCGTCACCCGACAGCTTGACGATCGGTGCGCCGGGCGCGGCTTTCGGCAGGATCTTGGTATCGGTGACGGCGAACGTCGCGGGCGTCGCCGCATACGGGCGCGAGAACAGCAGGATCTTTTCGCGCTCCGGCGTGATGGAAATCGCATCCATCAGGATGTCGAACTTGCCCGCCTGCAGGCCGGGGATCATCCCGTCCCAGTCCTGCGCGACCATGTTGCACTGCACCTTGATCCGCTCGCACACGTTGGCGAGCAGTTCCGGTTCGAAACCGCCCAGCTTGCCGCCGGGCAGCGTGAGGTTCCACGGTGCGTAGCCGCCCTCGAGCGCGACCGTCACCGTCTTCCATTCCTTTGCCTGTACGGGAGCCGCGAGCGTTGCCGCTGCAGCCGTGATGACGCCGATCGCCCTGAGTGCCCACTTGATGCGCTTGCCGTTCACGAGATTTCTCCTTGCGTTGAAGTTCGCCATCCCTTCGGTGCAGCAAGCCGCCTCAGGAATTTGTCTATACAAGCATGCAAGAAGAAAAACGGCGAGACAAGGCGTGATCAAAAAAAACCCGGGAAACGCGGGAAATCCCCTAATTTCAGGCCTCCGACGCGCCCCATCGAAGAGAATTCAGGCACGGATTTGGTGCAATTCGCGCAGCTCAATCGCAAGGATGACTAGACAAATTTCGGATTCGATCGCCACCGCCATTTCTGCGTGACGCGCATTTTCCGTCGATCCTCGTCACTCGGAGAGCACGATTGGAAATGGGCCACTCGCTGCCCGCTTCGTCGATCAGCCGGTCGAGGAACGGTTGAGCGGCGGGGCCGGACGTCACACCGTATACCGACCGGTTTCGATCGAGGAATCGCCCGACAAGACGGCGCGAATTCGCGAGTCCGGTCGCGCGCCCGGTCGAGCATTTCATCTCGTTCGTCCGTGAACGACCGGTCTCACGTCCTCCCGCTCCGCACGGACACCCCTGCGTTGCCGCCATGATGTTCGGAGGCCGAGGCTGACTGGCATCGCGACCCGTCATGCGCGCGCGCCGGGTTCAGTTCCTGCAGCACGCTGGCGCGGCTGCCGTCGTCGTTGGGCAATTGCGGCTGCCCGCGTGCAAACGCGGGCGCGACCGCCGCCGCGAGCAGCGCGGCGATCGCCAGTCGGGAAAGGCTTTTCATCGCCCGACTCCCGCTTACTGCGCGCTGGGGGCCGGTACGGATACCGACGCAGTCGCGGTGCCCGGCTCGCCGTGCGCGATCGCATAGAGCTCGCGATTGCGTGCGACCGTCTGCGTGCTCGGCGGATAGTCCCAGTTCGACGTCGGCACGGTGCCGTCGCGCTGCGCCTGGACGAGATCGGCGATCACGTCGGCACGGGTCAGGCCCGACGACGACTGGGCGAAAGCGGCAACCGGCGTGCCGATGGCGAGGGCGAGCAGCGCGGTCGCTGCGATCAGTCTGCGATTCATGATGAAACTCCCCAGAACGGTTCGATGAGGACGCATCGTCGATGCGCCGCCGGCGGAACCGCGGATGCGATTCGCCGCCTGACGCATTCATTCTGGTCATCGCACCCGGCACGGCGCTGACGCCCGGATGACAATCCTGAAATCTGCCGCATCGCGCGCAGATAACAGCTTCGTAATCTTCGAGTCAGGGCCGGGTCAACGCGGCGACAGCAGACTGCAGCCTCGTCGCATCGCATGCGGCGCCCCTGCCCTGCTTCGAGGAACAACATCATGTGGATCGTCCGGCTGGCGTTGCGCAGGCCCTATACGTTCGTCGTGCTCGCGCTGCTGATCTTCATTGCGGGACCGCTCGCGATCCTGCGCACGCCGACCGACATCTTTCCGAACATCGACATTCCGGTCGTCAGCATCGTGTGGTCGTACAACGGCTTCTCGGCAGAAGACATGGCCAAGCGGATCACGTCGAACTACGAGCGCGCGCTGACGTCCGACGTCGACGACATCGAGCACATCGAATCGCAGTCGCTGAACGGCGTGTCGGTCGTGAAGATCTTCTTCCACCCCGGCGCGGACATCAATCGCGCGATCGCGGAAGCCGCGAGCAACTCGGCGTCGATCCTGCGGATCCTGCCGCCCGGCACGCTGCCGCCGAACATCATCACGTACAACGCGTCGACAGTGCCGATCCTGCAGCTCGGGCTGTCGAGCGACACGCTCGCCGAGCAGCAGCTGTACGACCTCGGCAACAGCTTCATCCGCACGCAGCTCGCGACCGTCCAGGGCGCGGCCGTGCCGCTGCCGTTCGGCGGCAAGATCCGCCAGATCGTCGTCGATCTCGACACGCGCGCGCTGCAGGCGAAGGGGCTCGCGCCGATCGACGTCGTGAACGCGATCAACGCGCAGAACCTGATCCTGCCGGGCGGCACCGCGAAGATCGGCACGCGCGAATACAACGTGCAGATGAACGGCAGCACGCAGACGGTCGCCGCGCTGAACAACCTGCCGGTGAAGACGATCGGCGGCAGCGTCGTCTACGTGCGGGACGTCGCGCACGTCCGCGACGGCTACGCACCGCAGACCAACATCGTGCGCGCGAACGGCAAGCGCGCGGCGCTGCTGACCGTCGAGAAGACGGGCAGCGCGTCGACGCTGACGATCATCGACCAGGTCAAGGCGATGCTGCCGAAGATCGCCGCCGGCCTGCCGAAGGCGCTGCACATCGCGGCGCTCGGCGATCAGTCGGTGTTCGTGAAAGCGGCGATCCAGGGCGTCGTGCGCGAGGCGCTGATCGCCGCATGCCTCACCGCGCTGATGATCCTGCTGTTCCTCGGCAGCTGGCGCGCGACGCTGATCATCGCGGTATCGATCCCGCTCGCGGTGCTGACGTCGCTGCTCGCGCTGGCCGCGCTCGGCCAGACGATCAACATCATGACGCTCGGCGGGCTCGCGCTCGCGGTCGGGATTCTCGTCGACGACGCGACCGTCGCGATCGAGAACATCACGCACCATCTCGAGCGCGGCGCGCCGCTCGAAGACGCGATCCTGACCGGCTCGGGCGAAATCGCGGTGCCGACCTTCGTGTCGACGCTGTCGATCTGCATCGTGTTCGTGCCGATGTTCCTGCTGACGGGTGTCGCGCGCTACCTGTTCGTGCCGATGGCCGAAGCGGTGATCTTCGCGATGGTCGCGTCGTATTTCTTCTCGCGCACGCTGGTGCCGACGCTCGCGATGGCGCTGATGCGCGCAAAAGGCCAGGGCCGGCCGCCGCGCGGCGTGTTCGCACGGATCGCACGGTTCCAGGCCGCATTCGAACATCGCTTCGAGGCCGTGCGGTTGCGCTATCGCGCGCTGCTCTCGGCAGCGATCGCGCGCCGGCGCCGGTTCGCGGCGGCGTTCCTGCTCGCGTGCGCCGCATCGACCGCGCTGTTCGCGTTCGCCGGCCAGGACTTCTTCCCCGCGGTCGACACCGGCGAGATCCGCCTGCACCTGCGCGCGCCGACCGGCACGCGGATCGAGGAAACCGCGCGCCTGACCGACGAGGTGGAGGCCCGCATCCACGACGTGATTCCGGCCAGCGACATCGCCAGCGTGCTCGACAACATCGGCGTGCCGGTGAGCGGGATCAACCTCACGTACGACTCGTCCGACCCGATCGGCACCGAGGATGCGGACGTGATGATCACGCTGAAGCCGAACCATGCGCCGACGGCCGCGTATGTCGCGAAGCTGCGCAACCTGCTCGCGCAGTCGTTCCCCGGCGTGACGTTCGCGTTCCTGCCGGCCGACATCGTCAGCCAGATCCTCAATTTCGGGCTGCCCGCGCCGATCGACATCCAGATCGTCGGCAACAAGCTCGACCAGAACCGCGCGGTTGCCAACGCGCTGCTCGCGAAGCTGCGCGGCGTGCGCGGCCTCGTCGACGCACGCATCCAGCAGCCGGGCGATGAGCCTGCGATCGACGTGAACGTGGATCGCACCAAGGCAATCCAGGCCGGCCTCGAACAACGCGACGTCGCGCAGAACCTGCTGATCGCGTTGTCGGGCAGTTCGCAGACCACGCCGAACTTCTGGCTCGATCCGCGTAACGGCGTCAGCTATCCGCTGATGGTGCAGACGCCGCAGTACGCGGTCGATTCGCTGCAGGCGCTCGCGAACGTGCCGCTGCCGGCCGGCACCGCCCGTTCGCCGCAGACGCCGGCCGGCGGCCCGGCCGCGGGTGCGCCCGCGCAGAACCTGCTCGGCGCGCTCGGCAGCTTCTCGCGTGCGACACAGCAGGCCGTCGTATCGCACTACAACGTGCAGCCGGTGCTCGACATCTTTGCGTCGGTACAGGGGCGCGACCTCGGCGGCGTGACGGCCGACGTGACGAAGCGCGTCGACGATGCGCGCGCGCAGTTGCCGCCCGGCTCGTCGATCGTGCTGCGCGGCCAGGTGCAGGCGATGCACGAATCGTTTGCCGGGCTGCTCGGCGGCCTCGCGCTCGCGATCGCGCTCGTCTACCTGCTGATGGTCGTGAACTTCCAGTCGTGGCTCGACCCGCTCGTGATCGTCGGCGGCCTGCCCGCGTCGCTCGCCGGCATCGCGTGGATGCTGTTCGTCACGCGCACGACGCTGTCGGTGCCCGCGCTGACCGGCACGATCCTGTGCATCGGTATCGCGACCGCGAACAGCATCCTCGTCGTCAACGCGGCGCGCGAGCTGATCGAAGGCGGCGCGCCACCGTGGCGGGCCGCGCTCGATGCGGGTTTCAGCCGCTTCCGCCCGGTCGTGATGACCGCGCTCGCGATGCTGATCGGCATGCTGCCGATGGCGCTCGGCCTCGGCGACGGCGGCGAGCAGAACGCGCCGCTCGGCCGCGCGGTGATCGGCGGGCTCGCGTTCGGCACGCTGTCGACGCTGCTGTTCGTGCCCGTCGTGTTCGGCTTCGTCCATGCATGGCTCGACCGGCGCCGCGACGCGGCCGCCGCGCGCCGCGCGCAGGACACGCCGGCGCTGCCCTGAGCGCCGCTTCATTCCGATTCCCTTCGACTCGCCCGACTTCGACCCGATCATGAACGACACGACCGAACCCCTCGCCCCGCCGCCGGCCGCCGAAACTGACGCGGTGCCGCCCATCGCACGCGACACGACGCCCACTGCCGCCCCGCCTCGGCACCGCCGCACGCTGGCCGTGCCGCTCGTCGCGATCGCGGCGGCGGCCGCGCTGCTGGCCATCGGCATCGTGCCGCGCATCGATGCGCGCGCCGCGCAGCGCGTGCAGGTGGCCGCGCAGCAGGCGCTGCCGGTATCGGTCATCCTGCCGGGCAGCGCACCGGCCGACCAGGCCTTGACGCTGCCGGGCGCCGTGATGCCGTACGCGGAGGCGTCGATCTATGCGCGCACGAGCGGCTACATCGCGCACTGGAGCGCCGACATCGGCGCGCACGTGAAGGCCGGGCAGACGCTCGCGCAGATCACGGCGCCCGACCTCGACGCGCAGTTGCGGCAGGCGCGCGCCGACGCGGCGACCGCGCAGGCGAACTACGACTACGCGAAATCGACCGCGCAGCGCTGGCAGGACATGCTGAAGACGCAATCGGTGTCGCAGCAGGACACCGACACGAAGGTTGCCGACATGAACGCGAAGCGCGCGATGCTGGCGTCCGCGCAGGCGAACGTCGCGCACCTGGCCGAGCTGGTGTCGTACGAATCGGTCACCGCGCCGTTCGACGGCGTGATCACCGCGCGCAACGTCGACGTCGGCACGCTCGTCACCGCCGGCGGCACGCCGGGCAGCCCCGGGCTGTCCGGCGAGCTGTTCCATCTCGAACAGACCGGCACGCTGCGCGTGTTCGTCGACGTGCCGCAGGACAGCGCGGCAGGCGTGACGGCCGGCACGTCGGTGTTCCTCACCACGCAGCAGTATCCTGGCCGGCGCTTCGCCGCGCGCGTCGCGCGCAGCGCGGGCGCGATCGATCCCGTCACGCGCACGCTGCGCGTCGAGATCGACGTCGACAACGGCGACGGCGCGCTGATGCCCGGCGCGTACGCGCAGGCGCACCTGGTCGTGCCGAGCGCGGCGCCGGCGTTCGAGCTGCCTGTCAGCGCGCTGCTGTTCCGGCCGAACGGCGTAACGGTCGCGACCGTCGCCGCGAACGGCACCACCGCGCTGAAGACCGTGCAGATCGGGCGCGATTTCGGCACGCGCGTCGAGATCGTGTCGGGGCTCAACGCGGGCGATCGCGTGATCGACAACCCGGGCGATTCGATCGCCGCCGGCGAGGCCGTGAAGATCATGTCGGTTGCGCGCGGGGTTGCGCCGGCCGCGCCCCGCGCGGCAGCCTCCGGGCCTACCGCGGTCGCCACGCCGGCTTCGGCTTCGACGCCCGCCCGCGGTTGATCAACTCACGCACGCACCCCCACGAGATGCCAGCCATGCGCCTCCCCCGTCCGCTCCCGTTCGCCCGCCGTGTCGTCGCGCTCGGCGTCGCCGCCGCACTGGCCGCGTGCTCGACGCTGCCCGCCTATTCGCCGCCCGCCGTCGCGGTACCCGCGCACTATGCGGGCGTCGTCTCGTCCCGACCCGGCTGGAACGTCGCGGCGCCCGCCGATACCGCATCGCGCGGCCCGTGGTGGACCGTCTTCGACGACGATGCGCTGAACGCGCTCGAAGCACGCGTCGACATCTCGAACCAGACCGTGAAGAAAGCCGTCGCGGATCTCCAGCAAGCGCGCGCGATGGTCGACTATCAACATGCCGGGTTCCTGCCGACCGTCACGGCCGGTCTCGCGCAGAGCCGCTCGCGCGTGTCGCAGAACAAGCTCGGCTCATCGCTGGCGGGCAAGACGACGCCCGACTATCAGGCCGGCGTGGCCGCCAGCTGGGAGCCCGACCTGTTCGGCCGCGTACGTGACGCGGTGACGGGTGCGCAGGCGAACGCCGACGCAAGCGCGGCCGACCTGCAGGCCGTGAAGCTGTCGGTGACGGCCGAGGTCGCAACCGATTATTTCGCGTTGCGCTCGCTCGATACGCAGAAGCGGCTGCTCGACGACACCGTGCACGCGTATGCGGATGCATTGAAACTGCTGAAACAGCAGCTCGCGGCCGGTGCGATCGACGCGTCGGCCGTCGCGCAGGCCGAGACGCAGCTCGAATCGACGCAGACGCAGGACACCGACATCGACGCCTCGCGCGCCCAGCTTCAGCATGCGCTCGCGACACTCGTCGGCGAAAGCGCATCGACCTTCGTGCTGCCGCCGCGCGTGCAGGCGTTCGACGTACCGGCCATCCCGGCCGGCGTGCCGTCGCAACTGCTCGAACGGCGGCCCGACATCGCGGCGGCCGAGCGCCGCGTCGCGGCCGCGAATGCGCAGATCGGCGAGGCACGCGCCGCGTTCTTTCCCGATCTCGTGCTGTCGGCGAGCGCGGGGCTCGAAAGTTCGTTCTTCGCGCCATGGCTCACCGCGCCGAGCCTGTTCTGGTCGATCGGCCCGCAACTGGTCGGCACGCTGTTCGACGGCGGCCGCCGCAGCGCGTCGCTGCGTGGCGCCCATGCGCAATACGACGGTGCGGTCGCCGACTATCGGCAGACGGTGCTGGTCGCGTTCCAGCAAGTGGAGGACCGGTTGTCGGCGCTCGATGCGCTCGCGTCGGAAGCCGGCAGCCAGCAGCGCGCCACCGATGCGGCCGACCTGTCGCTGCGGCTGACGACCAATCGCTTCAACGCGGGCGCGGTGAGCTACCTCGACGTGGTGACCGCGCAGACGATCGCGCTGACGAACCGGCGGCAGGCCGACCAGATCGCCGCCCGCCGGATGGAGGCCGCGGTCGGGTTGCTGACGGCGCTCGGCGGCCGCTGGAACACATCCCCAGGTGCGGACGCAACGACCGCCGTGCACGCGCACGCGGCCGCTACGCCGCCGGCGTCCTGACGAATGCGAGGATGAAGCGCGTACCGGCCGCGTCGCTTTCGACACGGGCGGTGCCGCCGTGGAGCTCCATCACCGAGCGCACGATCGCGAGGCCGAGCCCGGCCGTGCCGCCCGGCACGCCGCCGCTGCGCGCGGGATCGCCGCGGACGAAACGGTCGAAGATCCGCGGCAGCAATGCAGGATCGATCGGCTCGCCCGGGTTCGCGACGACGACGCGCACCGCGTCCGCCGTTTCGTCGACTGTCAGTGAGATGACGCCGCCTGCCGGCGTGTAGCGCAGCGCGTTCGCGAGCAGGTTGCTGACCGCGCGGCGAAACAGTTCGAGATCGGCGGTCAGCCGGCCGTGACCGTCGACGCGCAGCGTCGACCCGGCTTCGTCGGCCAGCCCCTCGAAATAGCCGGCGATGCGCTCCAGCTCGTCATGCACGTCGAACGCACGCTGCCGCGTAACGAAGCCGGGATGTTCGGCGCGCGCGAGAAACAGCACGTTCTCGATCATCCGCGCGAGGCGGTCGTATTCCTCGAGATTCGATTCGAGCAGCGCCTGGTATTCGTCGACGGAACGCGGCCGCGCGAGCGCGACCTCGGTCGCACCGCGCATGTTGTTCAGCGGCGTGCGCAAGTCGTGCGCGAGATCCGCGCTGAATTGCGACAGGTGCCCGAACGCCTGCTGCAGGCGGCCGAGCATCGCGTTCTGCGCGTCGACGAGCGCCGTCAGCTCGCGCGGCGCGCGCGACGCGTCGAGCCGTGTATCGAGCTTGTCGACGGTGATGCGGCCCGTGTTCGCGACGATCTCGCGCAGCGGTGCGAGCGACCGGCGGATCAGCCCGTAGCTGAGCAGCATCGCGAACAGCGCGCCGAGGCCGCCGGCAATCTTCAGCCTGTCGCGGTAGCCGTCGAGCAGTTCGGTGCGATCGCTCATGTTGCGCGCGACCGCGATCCGGATCTTCGCGTGGTCGCGCAGCTCGGCCTCGGTGACGACGCCGCGCACGGGCGTGCCGCCGTCGGCAGTCCATGTCGCGATCCGGTCGGCCGTGATCCGTTCGCTCGCGGGCACGGGCATCGCGTGCGGCGGCAACAGGTCGGCATCGGGTAACGCGGGCGACGCCACACCCGATGCGGCACCCGGCGGATCCTCGACTTCGGTCCGCTCGACGTTCTTGCGTGCGAGCACGTTACCCTGCGCGTCGACGACGGCCATCGACAGTGCCTCGTTGCCGAGCACCTGGCTCGTCAGACGGTCCGCATGCGTGCGCACCGCGTCGAGCGAATCGAGTTCGCCCGCCAGCCGGCGCGTGTGCCGCGCGGCGAGCACGATGTCGAGGTCGTCCTGCGTGCTGACCTGCCGTTCGAGGCCGGTGTACACATACGTGCCGACGAGCGCGAAGGCGGCGAAGGTGGTCGCGCCGAACGCGAGCGCGAGCGTCGCGCCGAGCGAGCGCCCGAGCGTCATGCGCCGTCCTTCGGTTCGAGCACGTAGCCGACGCCGCGCACCGTGTGGATCAGCTTGACCGCGAAATCGTCGTCGATCTTCGCGCGCAGCCGCCGGATCGCGACTTCGACGACGTTGGTGTCGCTGTCGAAATTCATGTCCCACACGTACGACGCGATCTGCGTGCGGCTCAGCACCTCGCCCTGCCGGCGCGCGAGCAGCTGCAGCAGCGAGAATTCACGCGGCGTCAGGTCGATCCGCACGGTGCCGCGTTTCACGCGGCGGCGCACGACGTCGATCTCGAGGTCGCCCACCGCGATGCGCTCCGTCTCGCGCGGCGGCCCGCGACGCGCGAGCGTGCGGATCCGCGCGAGCAGTTCGACGAACGCGAACGGCTTCACGAGGTAGTCGTCGGCGCCGAGTTCGAGGCCGTGCACGCGGTCCTGCACGTCGTCGCGCGCGGTCAGGAACAGCACGGGCGTCGTGTGCGTGTCGCGCAGCCGCTTCAGCACGCTCCAGCCGTCGAGCACGGGCAGCATCACGTCGAGCACGATCACGTCGTAGCTTTCCTCCTGCGCGAGCGTCAGCCCTTCGCCGCCGTCCTTCGCGAGGTCGACGCTGAAGCCGGATTCCTCGAGCCCCTTCTTCAGGTACGCGCCGGTCTTCGGTTCGTCTTCGACTATCAGGATGTGCATGATCGGCTCCGCCGCATTCGGTGATGGCATGCGCCGATGTTACCGGGAAACGGGCCGGGCGAGCCGCTCCGCGCTCGCGCGAGGGAGCCTGATTACGAAACTGTAATCAGCGGGTCAGTGTGGTGACGGCTGCGGAAACCAGAATGGGACATGTGGGCCTACCCCACTCGCCCCTTCGTTCAACCACCCAGGAGTCCGCCATGAAACTCGTCGCCGCTTTCGTCGTTGCCACCTTGAGCCTGCCGTTCGGCACGCAGGCCTTTGCGCAGTCCACGCAAGCACCCGTCACGCGCGCCGAAGTGCGCCAGCAGCTGATCGATGCCGAAGCCGACGGCCTGCTGCCGTCGAACCGGAACGACTATCCGCCGTCGCATGCGGAGATCGCGCGCAACCGCCAGCTTTACGCGCTCCAGCATCCCGATGCGGCACCGGTCGCGACGGCGTCGACCGAAGATTGATGTCACGGTCGGCCCGGATGGCGCGATCGCCGACGCTGCCCGCGCCGACGTCGCGCTTCAGCGACTCTCCGTCAGTTGCTCGCTCAGTGCCCACAACCGCTCGGCCGCTGCAGCGTCGATCGCCCACGGCAATACGCCGTCCAGCATCGGGCGGGTCGCGCACCGCAGCGTCGTCGCGACGCCCTGCTCCGGCGGCTTGAACCATGCCTGCTGCACGGCCGGAATTCGGTCGTGCTCGCCTTGAAACCGGACCATTGCTGGAGGAAAGCTCCGGCGTGACCTCTCCCTTCCGACGCAAGATCGCTTGCCACCTGCCGCCCCTCCTCATCGCGGCTGCCAAAATCTACGTGATAACGCACCCGAGCCAACTGACGAGTAACGTCCCACCCGAGCGCATTTATTTCGATTAGGAATACGATCGATATGGTGTATCCGATCGCACATCGCCTGCCCACCGACATGCGTTCCCCCTCCCCGACACATCGACGGTCTGGCCCTCGAGTTTCACCGCAGGCCACCCGTTCCGCGCCCGGTTTGCGCCCCCGAAGCCAGCTTTTTTCAGAAGCAGGCAATCCCGTGCTGCGTCAATAGCATTCTTGCTCTTTCATTCGGATATTTTTTTTGCTCTGATATTCAATTACGAGGCAACTTGCATTTACACTAGCGACGCGATGCCGCTGAAGCTTAAGAAATGTAAATAATTTGCCGGATCAGATAACTTGAAAATGTCATCAACCCAGGCGAGTGATGCATTATCAATACGCAATACCGATGGAATGGTTGATTTAAACCGGTTCCATGAATCAATCGAATTATCGCGCAATTAGTAACCGACAAAAGCCATTGTTTCATCACGTGAAGCGATGCGTGCATGCAGGGTTTGACGAATGACGACGACCTGCCGGGGAGAGCCGGCATGGTGAGACGAGAAAGGCAGGCCTGTCCGGTCGGCGCTGGTGCCGCGCCAGGAGGGGCATTGCCGAGGAATTAATCACCGCGGATTCGTTGGCAGTTGAATCATCCGGTTCGCTGTGCATTGACGACTGCGAATGGACAATCTTCGGTCGCGGTATCGATTGAGTGCGTTTTTCTGGCGAGTCAACGATGAATGAATCACCGCAAATCCGCTGGGTGGTTGAATCTTTTGATTCGTCGAATATTCCGAATTACGGGTACATATTTTTCAGTTGCTGCAAAAGTTACATCTGTTATCCGGGCGAGCCAATTGGCTTTACTCCCGGACGCATGGCTGCGGCAATCACCGCGCTGCGTCACTTCCTGAAACAGGAGCCCCCGAAAGAAATACTGATTTCGGATATCAAGATTGACCGTGTATCGCTGTCGGGGATGCGTCGCGAGCCGATTCGGGCTTGAGCGTCGACAGTCCGCTGCATGGCGCGCGCAGACGCGCCGTGTCCTTGTTTTTCCACCTGGAGAGGATGTGCATGAGCAATGCGAGTGTGACAGCAAAGATCAAGGAAGCACCGGCGCCGAAGGAACCGGCGACGGTGGCGCCGGCCCCGTTCGAGAGCCAGGAGACGGTCGCGAAGCGGACGTCGGTGAAGCTGACCAATGTGTCGGCGAGCGGCCAGTCGAAGCGCACGGCGCTGGAGGGTCAACTGGTGTGGTACGACACCGCGCAACTGGCCAGGCCGCATCCGGACGACAGCATGTTCGTGCGGGTCGTCAATTCACTGTACAGCGGCGTGGTGGTCTACCCGGAGAATGCGGCCAACCTGCTGCCGGCCATTCCGGACCGGATGCGGATCGTGCTGCGCCTGCGCAATGCCGCCGATGTCAAGGCGTTCCGCGAAGGACCGCTGTACGCCGAGTTCCAGGGTGACGGCAAGCGCCGGCGCACCGTCGCGTGTCCGGATCTCGCCGCGCTGCGGCAGCTCGGCGCGGACGGCATCGCGACCTGCTACACGAGCTACGTGGACGATCGCGACAGCCTGCTCGGCGCCATCAACGACGGGCTCGCGTTCGACTATCTGTGGATCCGCTTCCGCGACCCGACCAACATTCCGCTGGAGCTGGTGATCGCGTCGCTGCAGTCGACGGGCACGATCCTGATGAAGGAGATCAACGAGCCGACCAACGTCGACGACGCGATCGTGTCGTACGGCGTGATGGAGTACGGCGCGGAAGGCGTGATCTTCTCGCCGCGCGACCATGGGGTGATGTCGTCGTTCCTCGACCAGATGTCGGACGCGGAACACGAGAATCTGCAGATCCAGACCGGCACGGTGATCGAGAGCCGCCCGGTGGGCATGGGCTACCGCGCCTGCATCGATACGGCGACGCTGTTCGCGCCGGACGAAGGGATGCTGATCGGCAGCACGTCGCAGGGCGGCCTGCTGGCCTGCCCGGAAGTGTTCTTCCTGCCGTACATGGAGCTGCGCCCGTTCCGCGTCAACGCCGGCGCCGTGCACTCGTACGTCTTCAATACCGGCAACCGCACCGACTACATGAGCGAGCTGAAGGCCGGCTCGCCGGTGATGATCGTGAACGCGAAAGGCCGGGTGCGGCGCGCGTCAGTGGGCCGGATGAAGATCGAGCAGCGTCCGCTGCGACTGATCGAGGTGGAGTTCCCCGGCAAGGAGCGCGTCAACATCCTGATGCAGGACGACTGGCACGTGCGCGTGTTCTCCGATGCGGCGAAGCCGCTCAACATCTCGGAGCTGAAGCCGGGCGACAAGGTACTGGGCTACGTGACGGAGCCGGGGCGTCACGTGGGCATCAAGATCAACGAGACGATCATCGAAAAGTAGGAGACGTCGATGGGCTACGTCGGTAGAAAACTGAGAGAGCGCCGGATCCTGTTCCCGGATTCGCAGCGCGGGCTGATCGTGCCGGTGGACCACGGGCTGACGCTCGGTCCGATCGCCGGCATCCAGGCGACGGAGGCACTGGAAAGCTGGGTCGGAAGCCGCGACCTCAGCGCGGTGCTCGGTCACAAGGGGCTGATCGAGCGCCTGATCGTGCGGCAGTGCCTGCACCCGGCGACGGGCGTGATCGTGCACCTGAACGGCATGGCGAGCCTGTCGCCCGATGCGGACACGAAGGTCATGGTGGCCGACATCGACACGGCATTGCGGCTCGGCGCGGATGCGGTGTCGATCCAGGTGAACTTCACGGCCGGCAATTTCGCGCACAACTTCGCGATGCTCGGCGCGGTGACGGACGCCGCGCACGCCGCCGGGCTGCCGCTGCTGACGATGCTGTACGACAAGGTGCAGACGCCCAACGCCGCGGAACGCCTGGCGCGCCTGCATCACCTCGTGCGGGTGGTGACCGAGCTGGGTTCGGACGCCGTGAAGCTTGCGTATGCGTCGGCCGACGAAATCGAGCAGCTGGCTTCCGTGCATGGACGCGACATCCGGATCTTCTTCGCCGGCGGCGAAAAGGCCGACGAAGATGTGCTGGTGGCGATGTCGCAGGCGGTGATCCGGCATGGCGCGACCGGCCTCTGCGTCGGCCGCAACGTGTTCCAGCACGCGCGGCCGCGGGCCCTGCTCCGAAGGCTGGCGGAGAGCGTGAAAGGTCGGTCCGAGCAGGTGCCCGAACTCGACCTCGTGTGATTCCGTTCGCCGCGCCATGGGGGTGCGGCCGTGGAGAACCCATTCGATGAATGCAATGAACCATCAACCGGTGGCGGGACACGCCTTGCCCGGACACATGCAGCTGTCGCAGCTTTGGGCGGACATGTTTCCGGCCGGGCTGCTCGAGGAACTGAACGCGAACCCGTTTCTCGCGGCCTGCCGCGACGGCACGGTCAGCGATGCGCAGCTGCGCGGCTTCCTTATTCAGCACCAGTATTATTCGCAGTACTTCACACGCTACCTGTGCTCGATGATGGGCGGCCTGCCCGAGCCGGGCGAGTTCAAGGCGCTGTCGCACAACCTGACCGAGGAACTGCACGGCGACGGAACGGACCAGGTCTCGCACGCGGAACTGTATCTGCAGTCGATGGACGCGATGTCGGCGTTGCCGCGCAGCCTGCCGATGCTGTCGAGCACGCGCGCGCTGATCGACGTCATGTTCCACTACTGCCGCGGCGCCGATCCGCTCGACGGCCTGGCCGCGTTGTGCCTCGGCGCCGAGGCGATCGTGCCGATCGTCTACGGTCCGATCCTGGCCGCGATGCGTCATCGCGATGCGCCGGAGCAGGCGACGCGGTTTTTCCGGATCCATGTCGAGGAAGACGAGCAGCACGCGATCGTGATGCGCGAGATCATCGACCGGATGCTGGCCGAGAAGCCGTACCGGCGGGCGCGCGTGATCGCGGTCGGCGAGGAGATGGTGCGGCGCCGGATGGCGATGCTGAGCGACCTGCTCGCGTATCCGGGCGACGACGCGCCGGAGGCGGAGGCGCGGCTGCCCGAAGCCGGGCTGGCGGCACTGCGCGCGGATGCGTCGCTCGGCAGCGGCAATTTCGTCGATCTGTGCCTTGCGCTGAATCCGGCGAAGGACGTCGCGTTCCTGCAGCTGGACAAGCCGGTGACGGGCGCCGATAGCGCGCCGGTACACGCATTCAGCCTCGTGACGCTGCACCAGTATCGCGCGGCGCTGGCGGACTGGTACCTCGGCCAGGGCGTGGGTCGCGGCGATGTCGTGGCCGTCTGCGTCGAAGACGGCATTGCGCCGTTTCTCCATTACCTGGCGCTGACGAGCCTCGGCGCCGCGATCGCGCTGATCAACCCCGCAATGCCCGCTGAAGTGGGCGCGGCGTACATGCGCGAGAACGGCTTCGACCGGCTGGTCGCGGATACGCATACGCAGGCGGCGAGCGCGTTCGTGCAGCACTGGGGCGCGTCGCATCCGGACCGGCTGGTGGACGTGTCGCGCGCGGCGCTGCGGCCCGACCCGCACATGCCCGCCGAGTGGCCGGTGGCGCCGGAGGATTCGACGCTGGTGATGCTGAGCCATACGTCGGGCACGACCGGGATCCCGAAAGCGGTGCGTTTCGAGCATCGCCAGTTCTTCATGGGCAAGCGCGCCCGCATCGGGCGCTTCGCCGAAGGCCCGGACGAACGCCTGCTGACGGCGCTGCCGCAGTCGCATTCGGCCGCGATCAGCCATCTCGAAACCGCGGTGCTGCACGCGATTCCGACCTATGTAATGGGCACGCAGGAAGGCGACGCGGTGCGCGCGGCGATCCGCGCGTTTCGCCCGACCACGGTCGTCGCGTTCCCGAAGAGCTACATGCAACTGGTCGAGGGCGGCGTCGGCGAGCGTGAATTCGACTCGGTGCGGCGCTGGTTCAGCATGGGCGACGCGGCGCACCAGAGTCATACGCGCCGGCTGCTGGCCGGTGCGCCGGAATCGCGCTTCATCGACGCGTTCGGCAGCTCCGAACTGGGCATGGCGCTGTTCCGCTGCGAATCGACCGCAGCCGAGCTGGCACCGCAGCGCGCGATCGGCCGGCCGGTGGATATCGCTGTCGCGAAGATCCTCGATCCGGTGACGGGCCACGAAGTCGCGCCGGGCCAGCGCGGCCTGCTCGCGGTGCGCGCGCCGACGATCACGTCCGGGTACTGGCAGCAGCCGGCGCGCACGGCCGGCGCATGGCAGGGCGGCTATTTCCTGACGGGCGACGTCGCGTACTGCGAGGACGGCATCTTCTATCAGATCGACCGTGAGGTCGACGTGGTCGAAACGCCCGCGGGCCGGCTCTACACGCTGCAGCTGGAGGAAGTGGCCCAGCAGGTGCCGGGCGTGTGCGACGTGGCCGTGGTCGGCGTGGACGGCGACACCGCCGACGATCCGGCGCTGCTGGCACTGGTACTGCCCGACCGGCACGTCGGCGATCCGGCGGGCGTGGCGGACGGCGTACTCGAGGCGCTGCTCGCCGAATGCGGGGCCGTGCTGCCGGAGCGCGGCGTGGCCGTGGCGATCGTGCGCAGCCTGGCGTTCCTGCCGGTGGGCGCGACCGGCAAGGTGCTGAAGCGGCTGTTGCGCGATTCGGCGGGAGCGTTGCTGCGTCGTGCGGCAGACGGCACCCCCGGTGCGCGCGAGGTCCTGTATGTGACGCGCGGATCGACCGCGCGCGTTTGAACCGGAGGCAACGCGAGACATGAACGACCAAGACTATCAATCCGACGCGTTCGCATCCGTGCAGCGCAGGCTGGCCGCCGCCGAGGCGGACGGCGTCGCCCGCTACGAATGCGATGGCCGCAGCTTCGACGTGCATGCGGGCGTGTTTCCGCCGACGCATTTCCAGTCGACCGGCATCTTCACCCGGCACCTGCCGTACCGCCGCGGCGGCAGCTTCCTCGAGATCGGCTGCGGCGCGGGCGTGACGGCGGTGACGGCCGCCCTCGCCGGCTGCGCGCGAGTCGTTGCAGCCGACATCAGCGAGGCGGCCGTGCTCAACACGCGGGCCAACGTGCTGTTGCACGGCGTGGCGGAGCACGTGTCGACGCGGCACGGCGACCTGTTCGACGTGTTGCAGCCCGGCGAGCGATTCGACCAGATCTTCTGGAATTCGAACTTCGTGTTCGTGCCGGAGGACTACGTGTTCGAGCAGCCGATCCTGCAGGCGTTCTGCGACGCGGGCTACCTCGCGCACCGCCGCTTCCTGCGCGAGGCGGCGCAGCACCTGACGCCGGGCGGCGAGCTGCTGATCGGCTTCAGCAGTCTCGGCGACGAACAGGCGCTGACGGAGCTGCTCGCCGAACACGACTATTCGTCGACGATCGTGGCGTCCGCCTTCGGCGAAGGCGCCGGCGCGCACCGGTACGACATCCTGCGGCTGTGGCCGGGCCGGCAGTTGTCCGTGGCCGGCGCGGCGTGACGCCGGAGCCCGCATGACGAACCTAGCCTTCGATGCAGGCCGCCGGTCCGGCGCGACGCGCGAACGGCCGGTGGCCATCGTGGGCGGCGGCCCGGTGGGGTTGCTGCTCGCGCTGTTCCTCGACCGTCACGGCGTGGCGTCGATCGTGTTCAACCGCGAGCCCGACAGCCGCTGGCATCCAAAAGGCAGCACGCACAACGCCCGGACGATGGAGCACTACCGCCGCCTCGGCATCTCGGATGCGGTGCGCGCGCAGGGTTTGCCGTCCGGCCATCCGCGCGACATCGCGTATTTCACGCGGCTCGCCGGCTGGGAGCTGGCGCGGCTCGCGATGGGTTCGGAGTGCCAACGGATGCAGGCGGCACGCGCCGCCGACGATACCGACCAGGTGCCCGAACCGCTGCTGCGCACGAACCAGATGTACGTGGAGCGGTTCCTGCTCGCCCATGCGCGCACCCGGCCGAACATCGACCTGCGGTTCGGCTGGAACGTGAGCCGCTTCGAACAGGACGCAACGGGCGTCACGCTCGACGCCCGGGCCGTGGACGGCCCGGCGACGGCCGAGCGGTGGCGGGCCGCGTACCTGGTCGGCTGCGACGGCGGGCAGAGCTTCGTGCGGCGGGCGCTCGGCATCCCCTATCTCGGCCCGGGCGGCGCGAGCGACGGCTTCCTCAGCGGCCGGATGATCTCGAGCCACGTCCGGATTCCCGCGCTGCACGGCGAGCTGCTGAAGGGGCGCGAGTCGTGGATGTACAACGTGATGGCGCCCGGCTCGCGGATGCTGCTGATCAGTCTCGACGGCGCGGACGAGTTCCTGCTGATGTCGAAAGCGGACGACGGCGATGCGCTGCCGGACGACGCAGCGGTGATCGGCCGGATCCGCGAAGGCGTGGGCCGGCCGGTCGACGTCGACGTGCTCGCCCATGCGTCGTGGCAGGGCGGCGTCGCACTGGTGGCCGAGCGCTATTCGGACGGGCGCGTGTTCCTGTGCGGCGACGCCATCCACCTGTTCTCGCCGACCGGCGGTTTCGGCATGAACACCGGCATCGACGATGCGGCGAACCTCGCATGGAAGCTGGCCGGTGCGGTGCAGGGCTGGGCCGGCTCGGCCTTGCTCGCGAGCTACGAAGCCGAACGCCGGCCGATCGCGCTGCGCAACACGGCGGCGGCGCGGCGGCTGACGCAGCGCGTCGGCGAGGTGCAGGTGCCGGCGGACGTGGAGGCGCCGGGCGCGCACGGCGACGCCGCACGCGCGCGGCTCGGCGACGCGCTGCAGGCCTTTCGCGCGCAGTTCGACGCGATCGGCGTGGAGCTGGGCGCACGCTACGACGGCTCGGCGATCGTCTGGCCGGACGGTGCGGCACCGGAAGACGACCCGCTGATCTACCGGCCGAGCAGCGTGCCGGGCGGCCGCCTGCCGCATCTGTGGCTGACCGGCGCGGACGGCGTGCGCCGGTCGGTCTTCGACCGGCTGGGCACCGGGTTCACGCTGTTGCGGGTGCGGCGCGCGGCCGAGCCGCCCTCCCCCGGCGACGAGGCGGAGCGGCTCGCCGACGCGGCGCGCGAGCGGGCCATTCCGCTGTCGATCGTCGAGATCGAGTCGGATGCGGCGCCGGCGTTGTACGAACGGCGCCTGGTGCTGGTCCGGCCCGACCAGCATGTCGCGTGGCGCGGCGATGTCGTGCCGCGTGACGCAGGCGCGCTGCTCGACCGCGTGACCGGGCACGCGACGGATTCACCGGCCGGCCACGTACGGCAAGCGCCAGGCGCGGATCACGCAGCCCGCGATCCGGTGGCCGACGCGGCACGCTGATTCAACACGGCAGTTCAACTGAGGAGCGACCATGAGTGACATGCTGGAGGAAACGCAAACGTCGACCGAGCCGGCCGATCACGCCGGCTTGCCGCGGCACCGGGTGGAGCACGACGTCGAATCGGACTGGGCGGACGACGCCCAGGACAACGCGGCCGCGTTCGCGCTGGTCGACGACGACCCCGAGCCGCTGGTCGTCAACGGCGAGCCGGAGGGTGCGTCGATCAAGTTCGTCCGCACCGGCGAAAGCACGGGCCAGCGGTATCTGATGGCGAAGGTCGAGATTCCGCCGGGATCGGGGCCGCCGCTGCACCTGCATACGCTGACCGACGAGTGGTTCTACGCGCCGGAAGGCGGCATCGTGATGCTGATGGGCACGAAGAAATACCGGGACCTGGATCAACCGCCCGACATCTCCGGGCGCGACACGATCCGGATGATTCCGATGAAGAAGGGCAGCCTCGTGTTCGGCCCGCGCAATCACATCCACGGCTTTCTGAACGTGACGGACAAGACCGTCGTCGTGCAGCTGGTCTGGACGCCCGACGTACCGGGCGAATCGTTGCTCGATTACTTCACGTCGATCGCGAAGCCGATTCTGCCCGGCGTGAAGGGCGCGCTGAACAATCCGATCGTGCAGCTGAAGGCCGTGAGCGAAGCGCGCGAGTACGGGATGATGTTCAGCACCGATTTCTGGAGCTACGCCGAAAAAGTCGAGGAAGGCGTCGCGCCGTTCGGCAAGAACCTGCCGGGCCTGATCAGGCTGTTCAAATCGGCCGAAGGTTCGTAAGTGGAAAGTGCCGCGCCGGGCTTCCCGGCGCGGCTTGTCAATTCGTCATGCTTATCAAGGTAAAGAACATGAATCTTCTCGCTGACAAGACCGCCATCGTGACCGGCGCCAGCTCGGGTATCGGCCGCGAGGCCGCGAAGCTGTTTGCGAAGGAAGGCGCGAGCGTCGTCCTGGTGGCGCGCCGTGCCGCGCAGCTCAATGCACTGGTCGACGAGATCGCGAGCTTCGGCGGCAAGGCGGTCGCGCTGGCCGGCGACGTGAAGGACGAGCGCTGCGCGAAGGAAGCGGTCGAGCTGGCCGTCGGCCGGTTCGGCGGGCTCGACGTGGCGTTCAACAACGCGGCGACGATGGGCGCGCTCGGCAGCGTCACCGACATCACGCCGGACGGCTGGCGCGACACGCTCGAAACCAACCTGACGAGCGCTTTCCTCGGCGCGAAGTACCAGATTCCGGCCCTGCTCGCGCGCAAGCGCGGCTCGCTGATCTTCACGTCGTCGTTCGTCGGTCACACGGTCGGCTTTCCGGGGATGGCCGCGTATGCCGCCAGCAAGGCGGGGCTCGTCGGCCTGACGAAGACGCTCGCCGCCGAGTACGGCCCGTCGGGCGTGCGCGTCAACGTGCTGATGCCGGGCGGGACCGACACCGAGATGGGCCGCGAAGCGGCCAGCACGCCGGAGCAGAAGGCGTTCGTCGAGAGCATTCACGCGCTGAAGCGGATGGCCCAGCCGGAAGAGATCGCGAAGTCGGCGCTGTATCTCGCGTCCGACCTGTCCAGCTTCGTCACGGGCACGACGCTGCTCGTCGAAGGCGGCGTGTCGATCACGCGCACCTGAGCGTTCGCTCACCGGGCGGCGCGCCCGCGCCGCCCGCTCCTTCCATTCCATTCACCCACTGCCGGGACCATCATGAGTCACGAGGCTGAGCACTATCCGCAACTGAACGACCTGCACCACGACCGGCCGGGAAGCCGGCGCGCGTTTCTCGGCAAACTGGCGGCGCTGGGCGCGGGCGCGGCCGGCGTCGGCGAATTCGGCGGCTTCATCGACACGGCCGAAGCCGGCCAGGCCGGGACGCTGCGCGACAGCTACGACTATGTAATCGTCGGCGCCGGGTCGGCCGGGAGCCTGCTGGCCGACCGGCTGTCCGCGTCGGGCGCGTCGGTCCTGCTGATCGAGGCGGGCAGCAACCAGCTCGGCCAGCCGAAGGTCGCGCTCGTCGCCGACTGGCTGCGCAATCTGGGCAGCGATACCGACTGGGCGCGCACGAGCGTGCCGCAGGCGCAGCTGGACGGCCGCTCGCAGGCGTCGCCGGCCGGCCGGACCTGGGGCGGCTCGGGCAGCATCAACGCGATGATCTGGCTGCGCGGCGATCCACGCGACTATCGCGTGTGGCAGCAGCTCGTCGGGCCGGAATGGAACCCGGCCGAACTGAACCGTGCGTACCTGCAGGTGACGCAGGCATCGCGACCCTGCGGTGGCGGCGGCGGCCATATCACGGTCGGCCGGTATGCCGACCAGCATCCGCTCACCGCCGCGTATCTCGCGGCCGGCGTCTCGACGGGCCTCGGGCAGATCGAGCTGAATGCCGGGCGGCGGCTCGACGGCACCGGCGTGACCGACGTGAACGCGACTGCCGACGGGCGGCGGGTCGGGCCCGCGCAGGCCTTCCTGGCGCCTGCGCTGAGCCGGCCGAACCTGAAGATCCTGTCGAACGTCGTGGTCTCGAAGCTGATCCTGCAGGGGACGACCTGCCGGGGCGTCGAGGTGCGGCTCGGCTCGTCCGCGCTGACGATCCACGCGACCCGCGAGACCATCGTGTCGGCCGGGACGGCCGCGTCGCCGCAATTGCTGATGCTGTCCGGCCTCGGGCCGCTCGACCAGCTCGCGCCGCTCAACATCCAGGTGCGGCAGGACATGCCCGCGGTCGGCCGCAACTTCCACGACCACCTGCTGCTGAGCGTCACGTACAAGGCGCGCACGGCGATTGCACCGCAGGTGTCGAACGGCGTGTCGACGATGGCGTACTACGGCGGCACGGCGGCCAGCGCGCCGCCCATCCAGGTCGCCGGCATGCAGTACCCGTTCGGCGGCCCGCTGGCCGCGGGAGAAGGCTACACGCTGATCCCGTTCCTCGCGAAACCGCGCAGCCGCGGCACGGCCCGGCTCGTCAGCGCGGATCCGCGCCAGCCGCTCGCGCTCGATCCGAATTACCTGGCCGATCCGGTCGACCGCGACACGATGATCGCGGCGCTCGATCGCGCGCTGGAACTCGGCGCGGCGCGCGCGCTCGCGCCGTACAACGGCGGGCTGCAGTCGGGCGCGCCGCTCGCGACGCGGGCGGACAAGCTCGCGTTCATCCGCCAGAACGCCGCGCCCGGCCTGCATTTCGTCGGCAGTTGCGCCGCCGGCCGCGATCCGGCGACGAGCGTGGTCGATGCGCGCTTCCGCGTATGGGGCATCCAGAACCTGCGCGTCGTGGACGCGTCGGTGATCCCCGACGTGCCCGCGGTCAACATTCAGCCTTCCGTATTGACCGTCGCGCAACTGGCCGCGAATCAGCTGCTCGCCGACGCACGGGCCAGCGGCATCGCGGTTTCAGCCGCAGCCTGCTGAGCCTGCACGTACGTTGCGTGCCGCGTGCCTGTCGCGCGGTGCGCGCTCCCTCTTCCCGTTCACTGATGAAGGAATCGCCGATGAAATCCCATCTGGGCAACAAGACCGCGCTGGTCACCGGCGCATCGCGCGGCATCGGGCGCGCGACGGCGCTCGCGCTCGCGCGCCAGGGCGCGTACGTGCTCGTGCATTACGCGACCGCGGCGGCGGAGGCCGAAGCCGTGGTGGCCGACATCCGCGCGGCCGGCGGGCACGCCGATGCGCTCGCCGCCGATCTCGGGACGGCGCACGGCCCGCATGCGCTGGCCGCCGCGACACGCGAGGCCCTCGACGGCCGCCTCGACATCCTGGTCGCGAACGCGGGCATTGCGATGAACGCGTCGATCGACGCGATGCCGGTCGACGATTTCGACCGGCTGTTCGCCATCAACGTGCGCGCGCCGTACTTCCTCACCCAGCAGCTGCTGCCGCTGATGGGCGACGGCGCGAGCATCGTCCTGCTGTCGTCGCTCGGCGCGCGTTCGCCGGTGGGCGAGATCTCCGCCTACGCGGCGACGAAAGGCGCGATCGACACGCTCGTCAAGCACTTCGCACAGGCGCTCGGCGGCCGCGGCATCCGCGTGAACGGCGTGGCGCCCGGCGTCGTCGACACCGACATGTCGGCGTTCGTCCGCAGCGATGCGGGCCGCGAGCAGGTCCTCGCGCTGCAGGCGCTGCAGCGCGTGGCGCGGCCGGAAGACATCGCCGACGTGATCGCGTTCCTGGCCTCGGACGGCGCGCGCTGGATCACCGGCGACATCGTGCAGGTGGACGGCGGCACCAAGCTGTGAGCGCGCGGCCCGGCGTGCCGGGCCGCATTCCGTGTCCCGACGCCGCCCCTTCCGGACGGAGGAAACCATGAAGGCATTGCCGGACAACCCGGCGCTCGCGCACATCGTGCAGCGCGCGCCGCGCAACCTGGAGCTGGATCGCCTGAGGGCGATCGCGGTGCTGCTGACCTGCTACGTGCATTGGCGCCAGGTGTTCTATCCGTGGACCTTCACGATGCACTTCGCCGGGCCCGCGACACCGCTGGACCTGCTGGGCAATGCATGGGCCGGCGTCGACCTGTTCTTCGTGATCTCCGGCTACATCATTTCGCGCACGATCGTGACCGAATTCGATGCGCTGCGCGGCGACCCGGGCGCGCTCGCGGCGCACGTGAAGGCGTTCTACGTGCGCCGTGCGTTCCGGATCCTGCCGGTCGCATGGTGCGTGATCCTGATCGTGATCGTCTGCGGCGCGTTCCTGAACGCCGGCGGCTATTTCGCCGACACCGTCTACAACCTGCAGGCGGCGCTGTCCATCTTCACGTACACGTTCAACTTCTGGCTGCCCGATCACAAGACAGCGCCGGGCGTGCCGCTCGCGCAGTACTGGAGCCTGTCGGTCGAGGAGCAGTTCTATCTCGTGTTCCCGGTGTTCCTGATGCTGACGCGCACCACCCGGCAGCGCGTACTGTGGCTCGCGCTCACGCTCGTGGTCATTTCGGTCGCGATCCGTCCGTACCTGCTGGCCGATCCGGTCAAGGTGTTCTTCTATACGCAGACCCGCTGCGACGGCATGCTGTACGGCTGCCTGCTGTACCTCGCGACCACCCGGCCGTGGTTCGCCGCGATCCGCGTGAGCGCCCGGGGCAGCGGTTACCTCGGCGGCGCCGTGGTGCTCGTGCTCGCGCTGGTGCTGGGCTCGATCACCGCGATCGGCTTCGACAACGTCGTCGCGGTACCGGTGGTCTGCATGCTGTCGGCCGCGCTCGTGTTCCTGGCCGCGTGCGAAGGCGGCATCGTGTCGTTCCCGCAGCCGCTGCAATGGGCGTTCGACTGCATCGGCCGGCGCTCGTACTCGCTGTACCTCGTGCATCTGCCGATGTTCTTCCTGACGAACGAGCTGATGTTCCGGTACGCGCGCGCCCACGACATCGCGATCACGGCGCGGCTGTGGCCGCAGTACACGCTGCTGATGGTGCTGCTCGTGGCCGGTGCGACGGAGCTGCTGTATCGCTGCGTCGAGCGGCCGATGATCGCGACCGGCCGGCGGGTCGCGGCGAGCGTGGCCAGCGCGGCGCCGGCGCCGCTGCCGAAGGCGGGTTGACGGAGGATTGACGGCAGGCCGGGCGCCGTCCGCGCGTTCGTCAGTTCGACGACAGCTGCTGCGCGTCGAACCAGTCGAGCAGCGCGCGCGTGACGAACGCGGGATTTTCCAGATTCGAGATGTGGCCGGCGTCCGGCACCAGCGCGTGCGCGCAACCGATCACGCTCGCCATCTTCACGGTTTCCGACGGCGGGCGCGCCATGTCGCCCGCGCCGCACATCAGCAGCGTGCGTTCGGCATCGAGCGCGGCCAGCGCCGCCAGCGTGTCGGGTCGGCCGAAGATCAGCCGGCCGAGCGGGACGATCGATTCCCGCAACCGGTCGGCGGGCAGGCTCGCGAGCGCCGCGCGAAACGCGGTCGGCACCGGGTCCGCCAGATTGACGTCGGGGCGGAAAAACAGCGGCACGATCGCGTCGAGCAGCGGCGGCACGATGCTGCCGGCCGCCGCAATCGCATCGAGCATCGCGAAGTAGCGCAGCCGCGTCGCGTCGGGCTCGGCTTCCAGCGATGCATCCATCAGCACGAGCGAGCGCACGCGCTGCGGTTCGCGCAACGCGAGCCGTGCGTCCCACATGCCGCCGACGCTGAGGCCGACGACCGCGCACTGTTCGATCTCCAGCGCATCGAGCAGCGCGCTCGCGTGCGCGGCGAGATCGTCGAGCGTCTGCGTGCCGTCGGGCAGCGCGCCCGATGCACCATGCCCCCACAGGTCCGGCACGATCACGCGATACCGGCGCGACAGCGCATCGATCTGCGGCGCCCACATCGCCGCGTCCCACAGATAGCTGTGTCCGAGCAGCACCGGAAACCCGGTGCCGTGATCCTGGTAATGCAGCGTGCTGCCTTGAATGATGTGTGCGGGCATGTCGTCTCCGGGTGTCAGGACGCGGCGGTGACCCGGAACCGGGCGCCGCGGTCGGCGGCGTTCTGCAACGAACGCGAAGCGGCGCATCATCGCACAGGTCGCGGTTGTTGGGTGTGACGAACCGCATGCGCGGCATGCCGGCACGCACAACGGACTCCGCTCTGCGTGCCGGCGGTCAGTTCGTCCCGTCGTACGACACGATCTCGACCCAGTTCGCGCCGTTGCCGACCGGATACTTCCCGATCTCGGCGAGATGCCCCGTGTTGCGCTCGATCCGGTAAACGGCGAGCGTCGGCGAGAGCTGCCCGGCCGCGAGCAGATAGTTGCCCGACGGATCGATGCCGAAACCGCGCGGCTGTTGCTCGGTCGCGTACGTGCCGATCCGCACGAGCTTGCCCGATGCGGCGTCGACCCGATACGCGGCGAGCGTGCTCGACGTGCGCTCCGACGCGTACAGGAAGCGCCCGTCCGGCGTCAGGTGCAGGTCGGCGCCCCACGGCTTGTCGCCGTGGAAATCCGGCGGCAGGATCGACACGGTCTGGATCGGCCGCGCATCCGCGCCGCCGCGCGACAGCGCGAGCACATGCAGCTTGCCGTCGAGTTCGTCGATCAGGTACGCGAAGCGCCCGTTCGACGAGAACACGAAATGGCGCGGGCCCGACCTGTCCGGCAGCCGATACGCCGGCGTCGCCTCGTCGGCCAGCGTCCCCGTCGACGCATCGAACGGCAAGCGCAGCCACGCATCGGCACCGAGCACCGACGCGAACGCATGGCGGCCATCCGGCGACTGCCGGATCGCATGCGCCATCGGGCCCGTCTTCACCGTCTGCTGCACGTCGCCCGCCACGCCGTTCTCCCCGATCCGGTTCACCGCGAGCAGGTTGCCGCCATACGATGCCGAGAACAGGTAGCGGCCCGACGCATCCGTCGACACATACGCCATGCTCTCCGCGAGCGGCGCGCGGCCCAGCTCGATCAGCCGCCCGTCGAGCGGATTGATCGCGAAGCTGACGACGCGATACGGCGTCGAGCGCAGCGCCGCATAGAGGCGATGGTGATCGGGCGACAGCGCCATCGGCATCACGGCGCCGCCGACCGGCACCGTCTCGATCGCGGTCAACGCGCCGTTCGACGTGTCGACGCGAAACACCGAGATGTCGCGGCTGTCGCTGTTCGATACGTACGCATACGTCGCCGCGTGCGCGAGCGACGCGACCATCCCGAAGGCGGCCGCCGCGACGGCGCGCCAGAGTGTCTTCGTGTTCATGGGTCTTCCGGAAACGTAACAGGGAACCGCGGATGCGACTACGGCGCCGGACAACCTCGGTCGTCCGGCGCCGCAGCGGGCGACACGCGCGATCAGAACACCGCGTGCCCGCTGATCAGGCTCGGCAGCCAGGTCGAGAAGAACGGCAGGTACGTGACGATGTTGATCGCACTGAAGATCGCGAGGTAGTACGGCCACGCCATCTTCGTCGTCTCGCCGATCGACACGTTGCCGATCGCGCAGCCGACGAACTGCACCGACCCGATCGGCGGGTGCACGAGGCCGAGCGAGCAGTTCAGCAGCAGCATGATCCCGAACTGCACCGGCCCGACACCGCACGCCATCGCGATCGGCAGGAACAGCGGCGTCGTGATCAGGATGTGCGCGGCCATGTCGACGAACGTGCCGAGGAACACCTGGATGATGTTGATGTACAGCAGCATCAGCCACGGCGCGGCGGTCGACTGCTTCAGCAACCCTTCGATCGCATCCGGAATCTCCAGGTACGACATCTGGAAGCGCAGCATGTTGGACACCGCGATCAGCAGCAGCACGACGCCTGTCGTGCGCGCCGCATGCGACAGTGCGCGGCGCAGCTTCGCGGCCGTCAGCGTCCGGTAGACGAACGCGGTCAGCACGAGCGAGTACACGACGGCGATCGCGGCGGCTTCGGTCGCGGTGGCAATCCCCTTCGCGACGCACACGAGGATGATCGCGATCACCATCAGCCCCGGCACCGCGCCGACGAAGCTGCGCAGCACCGCATACCAGCCGGGGAACGCGGGCAGCGCGGACGAACCGTCCTCACGGCGCGGATAGCCGTGGCGCACGGCCTGCCAGTACGCGGCGGCGAGCACGAAACCCATCACCCACAACACCGGCAGCAGCCCCGAGAACAGCAGGTCGCCGATCGACACGCCGCTCACCGGCTGGCCGTGCAGCATCCCGGTGATGCCCTGCGCGGCGAACGCGTAGATGATCATGTTGGTCGACGTCGGCATCAGCGCGCCGGCGAGCGACGCATGCGTCGTCACGTTGACCGCATACGCGGCGCTGTAGCCTTCGCGCTTCATCAGCGGAATCACCACGCCGCCCATCGCGGACGTATCGGCGGTCGGCGAACCCGACACGCCGCCGAACAGCGTGCAGGCGACGACGTTCGCCATCCCGAGGCCGCCGCGGAAATGGCCGACGGTCGCCTGCGCGAAGCGCAGGATCCGGTCCGCGATGCCGCCGTGCAGCATCAGCTCGCCGGAGAAGATGAAGAACGGCACCGCGAGGAACGAGAACGCGTTCATCCCCGAGATCATCGCCTGCATCGCGGTCGCGATCGGCAGGCCTTCGACCATGTAGGTCAGCACGCAGGCTATCCCGAGCGCGAACGACACGGGCACGCCGAGTACCAGAAAAATCAGAAAACTGACGGACAGGATCGCGAGTTCCATGGCGTTATTGTCCCGACGGAGAACGACGAAGCGCGAGCAGGTGCTCGAGCGAGAAGAGGATGATCGCAACCGCCGCGGGCATCGTGATCAGGTAGCGCACGCCTTCGGGCAGCCCGATGATCGGGATGCGGTCGCCCATCGTCTCGGCGGCCATGCTGCCGCAGCCGACCATGATCATGATCGCGAACGCGATCAGGCTCAGGTGCTGGATCCCGATGACCACGGTGCGCGCCTTCGGCGACAGCCGGCGCACGAGCGAGTCGAGGCCGATATGGCCGCCGTCGCGCACCTTCATCGCCGCGCCGAACATCGCGATCACGATCACGAGCAGCAGCGCGATCGGCTCGACGAAGTCCGGTGCATTCTCGAACACGTAGCGCATCACGACCGCATAGAACACCAGCACCGTGAGCACCGCGAGACACGCCGACGCGATCACGGCCAGCACGCGGAACAGCACGTCGTTCACGCAGCGCAGGAACGGCGCGGCATGCGGCCGCGCCGGCGCCGCGCCGTCCGGGGCGGCGGCCGACGAACCCGCGGCCGCCGCGCTGTTCAGGGAAGTGCGACGCGTCACTTGGTGGCCTCGATCTCGTCGACGATCTGCTTCATCTGCGGCGTCTTTTCATACTTCGTCCACAGCGGCTGCATCGCCTTCACGAACGCCGCGCGGTCGATCTGCGCGGCCGGCAGGATCTTCGCGCCGCCCTTCGTCACCATCTGCTGCGCGGATGCCTCGCGCGCGGTCCACAGCTTCTGGTAGTACGGCACCGAATCGGCCGCCGCCTTCCGGATGGCCGCCTGCTCCTGCGGCGACAGCGTGTCCCAGATCTTCTTCGAGAACACCAGCACTTCCGGCGTCATCGCGTGCTGCGTCTCCGAGTAGTCGGGCGCCACTTCGTAGTGCTTGGTTTCCTCGTAAGACGGCAGGTTGTTTTCCGCCGCATCGACGAGGCCCGTCTTCAGCCCCGTGTACACCTCGGCGAACGGCATCGGCGTCGGCGTGCCGCCCATCGCCTTGATCTCGTCGACCATCAGGTCGGACGGCTGCACGCGCACCTTCAGCCCCTTCATGTCGGCCGGCGAGCGCACCGGGCGCTTCGCGTAGATCGAGCGCGCGCCGCTCTCGTAGAACGTCAGCGCGATCATCCCCTTCGCGGTGAACGCATCGAGGATCTTCTGGCCGGCCGGGCCGTACATCGCCTTGCGGAAATGGTCGACGTCGCGGAACAGGAACGGGAACGACGGGATCAGCGATTCCGGCACGATCTCGTTGAACGACGCACCGTTCACGCGCGCCATGTCGATCGCGCCGATCCGAACCTGGTCGACCGTGTCCTTCTCGGAGCCGAGCGCGCTGTTGCCGAACACCTTGATCGAATCCTTGCCGCCCGTCTGCTTCGACAGCTCGTCGCCCATGAACTTCACGGCCATGTTGGTCGGGAAGTTGTCGCCGTGCACGTCCGCCGAGCGGAACACGCGCGCGTGCGCGGACATCGCAAAACCGGCCATCAGCGCGACGGCCAGGGCGGTACGGGAGCCGGTGAATCGGTGCTTCATGGTGAGTCTCCTTGATGGTCGATCGTTGTTGTGCGGCGATCCGTCGGCCGGCACGCCTGTCGGCCATGCGCTTCCCCGAACCGCAGAGTCATACGTCGTATGACGTGTTGAGCGAATGTACGTCGGTTAATCGTTTAACTCACTTGGTGCATACCCGTATAACCGCCTCAGTGACGGGTTTTCGGCGAAATTCAGGGAATCGTGTTCTCTGTTTAGGCGATTTTCAGCGAAACGTTTTCCGGACGCCTGTCCGTACCCAATTCGACTGGCCATGCAGCCGCCTTTCGCGATGCCGCACGTGCGGCTTTCACATTGCCTGGTTATGTTGTAGGATGACTGACCACAATCCGGAAGCGGCGACGTAATGCACATGCGTCGGTACCGGCAACGGTCGAGCGGGAATGCGGGCGGGCGTCGGCGCTTGCCGCGCCGTCACGTCTGCATGACCAGCGACGTCAGTTGTGCTGCGCGCGTGACGTCGGTCTTCGCGTAGATCGCCTTGATCTGCGTGCGGATCGTGCCGATCGATACGCCACGCAGGGCCGCGCATTCCTGCGGCGAGCGCCCGTCGCAACACAGCAGCACGGCGAGGTCGGCTTCGGCCGACGAGAGGCCGTAGAACACGCGCAGCCGCTGCGCGCGCGCCGACGGCGAGCGCAGGTCGGCGGCCGTCATCAAGGCCGTGACGCCGGGCCGTTCGCGCACGAGACGCGACTGTTCGGGCACCGGCATCAGCGCGAGCGACAGCGGTTCGCCCGTCGCACGCCGCAGCAACAACCCGCCGCGCGCGAACGCGTGCCGCCATTGCGCATCGTCGACGCAGCCTTCCGGCGCGAAACGCCCGTTCACGACCCGCAGTGCCGGCTCCGCCGCGATCAGTTGATCGGCCGCGCGATTGGTATAACGCAGTTCACGTTGTGCGCCGAGCAGGAACACCGGCACCGGAATCGCATCGAGCGCCGATTCCGCGGCGGCCACGCGCGCCTCGAGTTCGCCGATGCGCGCCTGGATCCGCAGCGCGCGGCTGATATGCGTGCCCATGATTTCGATGGCGCGGCGCTGGTCGTCGGACAGGCCGCGCGAGTCGGGGCCGCCCTGCACGCTGAGGAACGCGCCGGTGCCTTCGCCGCGATGGATGTACAGGCCCGAGATGCTGCCCAGCCCGAACGGGTGCAGGAATTCCTGGTAGAACACGCTGTGCGCGCGCTGCTGCGCGGACAGGTGCTTGACGTCCTCGAACCAGCGGCCCGCCGGCCAGTTGCCGGCGACCGGCACGACCGGGTCGTACCGGTAGAACTCGGTGTTGTAGGTGCCGTAGCATTCGGCGACCCATGACTCGTCGTCGCCCGCCGCCTGCTCGATCGCCGGCACCCGCGCCGCTTCGTCGAATGACAGCAGCGTGACCATGCGCACGCCGACCGACGATCGCAGCCCGTCCAGCACCGTTTCCCATCGTTGATCGCCCAGTGCCGCGGCGTAGAGGTCGTCGACCCACGCCGATGAAATCAATCCGTTCAGTTGCATCTGGCTACCCCGCGCCGTGCGTTTCTGTCGAACGTCTTCAGCGCATCTTACTCAATGAACGAGATCGTTCAAATTATCCGTGTGCGTTTGGTTCGAAATACGACGTTTGTTACCGTTTCTCGTCTGACGTATCGGCCATTCCCGGCATGAAGGCGCAATCGACGCCGGCACGGCACGCGTCGCGGCCGGCTTTTCATCGGCATCAGGGTATGCCATGATGCAGCGCATGACGATCCGAAACGCCACGCCCTCGCTGCACCATCACCACGGCCGCCCTCCATTGCGCCGTGGTTCGTTTCGCATCTAGTCATTGCATCGGGAGCTTCCCGATCAAGACGACAACCAAGGCGCCTCCGGCGCCTTTTTTGTTTTCTGCCGCCTGAGAAACGGGCTGCGCCGGCCCATCGATCACGTACGGAGCGTGTTCAATGCAACAACCATGGAAAGACATCGCCCTGTCGGATTTGCCGCTCCGGGAGGACCTGAAGTCGCAGCACGCGTACGGGGCGCCGCAGCTCGACGTGCCGGTCTGCCTGAACGTCAACGAGAATCCGTATCCGCCGTCGCCGGCGCTCGTCGAGCGCATCGCGACCGCGGTGGCCGATGCGGCACGCGACGCGAACCGCTATCCCGACCGCGACTTCGCCGCACTGCGATCGCATCTCGCCGCGTACCTGACGCACGACACCGGCGTGCCGGTCGACGCGGCGAGCGTCTGGGCAGCCAACGGTTCGAACGAAGTGATCCAGCAGATCCTGCAGGCGTTCGGCGGCCCGGGGCGCTCGGCGCTGGCCTTTACGCCCGCGTATCCGATGTATGACGAATACTGCCGGACCACCTTCACGCGCCTGCATACGTTGCCGCGCACCGGGGATTTCGCGCTGGATCTGGGTCAGGCGCTCGACAGCATCCGCGCACACCGGCCGAGCGTGATCCTGCTGACGTCGCCGAACAACCCGACCGGAACCGCGCTGCCCGTCGACGACATCCGCGCGATCCTCGATCTCGCGCCGGGCGTGGTCGTCGTCGACGAGGCCTATGCGGAGTTCCGGCGTCACGGCGTCCGCAGCGCGGTAACGCTGCTGCCCGACCATCCGCGGCTGATCGTGACGCGCACGTTGAGCAAGGCGTTCAAGTTCGCGGGGGGCCGCGTCGGGTATTGCGCATGCGCGCCGGCGATCGTGGACGCGCTGAAGCTGGTTCGCCTGCCGTATCACCTGTCCGCCTTTACGCAGGCGGCGGCGTGCGCGGCGCTGGTCGCGCGTGACGAGATGCTGTCGCAGGTCGATGCGATCAAGGTCGAGCGCGACGCAACCGTTTGCTGGCTGCGCGGCCTGGGCCTCGCGGTGGCCGATTCGGACGCCAACTTCGTGATGTTCGGCAAGTTTGCGGATCGCCACCGGATCTGGAGCGGGCTCCTGCGCCACGGCGTCCTGATTCGCGAATCCGGGCCGCCCGAGTACCTTCGCGTGTCGATCGGCACCGCGGCGGAGATGGCCGCGTTTCGCGCGGCGCTGCTCGATGTGATGGCGCGCGAATAAGCGACGGTGTACTTACTTCGTCGTCGCGAACCGCGATTCCAGTTCGTCGATCTTCGCGAGCACGGCTTCGCTGAGTTTCCTGACGTGACGCGGCACGTCGGGCGCCGACATCAGTTCCTCGATGCGCCCGCGCCAGTAACTCGGATGCCTGACGCGCCCGGCACCCGACATCGATACGTCGTCAGCGACCGCGTCGCTGTCCAGGAGAGCCACCATTCTCTGGATGTGAGAGAGCTCTCGTTCCACATAGTCTCTTGCCAGCATATTGATTGACATTCCCCGAAATACGCCATCAGGCCTTCCGTCATCAACGCGCCATCGTGACGCGGCGCCAACGGCGCACCGCCCACGCTGTGCGTCAGCGTACGCAGCGGCTGTGTCAGTCAACTGCACGGACGATTGCAGCGATCGACATTGAACGGCAGGCCTGTTCGCTTGTTTTCGTTACACCCGGTCCCCTGTGCCCTGCCGCCCATCGTAGGCGCACCGGCCCGCGCCGGCATCCCCAAAAATGGGGATATCGGCCGATATCGGGAAAGCAACGGTTTCGGGAAATTGCGGGGAGCCGGACGGCCTACCGCCGATAAGACGGCGCCACGAGTGCGAGCGGATCGGGGTTCAGGCGCACCCACGCGACAGCGAGCCTGCACAGTTGCGCCGGCTCGCCGGCCTGGCGCCTGACGTCCTGCACGACAGCGTCCACGTCAGACAAATCGGCGGCCGGCAGCGACGTGCCGGTGCCGAGCGGCACGTCGGCGAGCGCCACCATGTGTTCCAGATCCGCATTGCCGCAGGTACGCAGCGCACGCTCGAGCGGCGTGTGCCCGTCGCGGTTCAACGCGTCGACGCGCGCGCCGTGCTCCAGCAGCAGCCGGGCGGCAGCGCATGGCGCGAATCGGCCGCCGCGTGCAGCGCCGTGTTGCCGTACGCATCGGCCGCACCGATGTCCGCGCCCGGTGCGACGAGCCAGCGCGCGAGATCGTCTGGACACCGATCGAACGACAGCGCGGTCCGCTTGCTCGCCCCGCCTCGCGCATTCACGTCGCAGGTATCGAACACCGCCTGCAGCGTCGCGAGGTCGCCCTCGTCGAGCAACGCGTCGAAATCCTTCGGCGGCAGCTTCTTTTTGGCTTTCGGCATGGCGGGCCTCCTGCCTTCGAACGCACGCGTATCGTCGGCATTTCGTCAATGTGATAAACCGGCCCGGCATCCGCAGCGAGCGCGCAGCGCTCCCTGGCGCGCACGTCAGTCCAGCGGCTCGAGCCGTTCCAGACCGTCCGGCCGGCCGGACGCGCCATCCAGCTTCGTGATGTTCCAGCGCGCGGCGTCGTTCCAGTCGTAATCCATTCGATAGGAAAACCCGGCATTGGCGCGAAACAGCGCGGCGCGGAATTTCCGGCCGTCATTCGCGAGCGCATCGCGCAGTAGCGGCCCGATGCGCATGATGCCGTCGATGAAGTCGCCGTGCCGCGTCGCGGAGATCAACTCGACGCCGGCCGCCGTCGCAAAGGACGCGCGGACGCCGTACTGGACCTCGCTCGGCGCATTGAAGCGAACATAGACTTCGCTCCAGCCGGGAAACGCGGCCTGCATGTAGCCGATCACATGTCGGGCCAGCTCGAGCAGCCGTTCGGTTGCGGCGTCGTTCATCGGTCTTCCTCGGAATGGAGTCGCGGACGAGCGTAATCGGACGCGGGGCGACGCGTCAATGGCCGCCCCGGCGCATCCTGATCCGGTCGTTGCCCCGGACATCGGCACACGAAACCGATGTCGCGCCGCCTGTCGCCCCTCGCATGTCGATTGGCGCGAAAAAAGCGGCATCATGGCGCATCCCCTCTGCCACGGAACCCACGCCCATGAATATCGATACCGACCTCCCCGTCATGGTGACCGGCGCCACCGGATACGTCGCGGGCTGGCTCGTGCAACGGCTGCTCGAGGCCGGCCTGACGGTCCACGCGGCTGTCCGCGACCCCGACAGCCCGGACAAGCTGAAGCACCTCCAGCGCATCGCGGCCGGCCAGCCCGGCACGATCCGCTTTTTCCGCGCCGACCTGCTCGAACCCGGCTCGTACGCGGACGCGATGGCCGGTTGCGGCACCGTGTTCCACACCGCGTCGCCGTTCACGGTCACGGTGCGCGATCCGCAGAAGGAGCTCGTCGATCCCGCGCTGCTCGGCACGCGCAACGTGCTCGAAACGGCCAACCGCACACCGTCGGTGCGGCGCGTCGTGCTGACCAGCAGCTGCGCGGCGATCTACGGCGACAATGCCGATCTCGCCGCGACGCCGAACGGCGTGTTCACCGAGGCGATCTGGAACACCAGCTCGTCGCTCGCCCATCAGCCCTATTCGTATTCGAAGACCGTCGCGGAGCGCGAAGCGTGGAAAATCGCCGGCGCGCAGCAACGCTGGGATCTCGTGACGATCAATCCGTCGCTCGTGATCGGCCCCGGCATCAATCCACACGCCACGTCGGAAAGCTTCGAGATCGTGCGGCAGATGGGCAACGGCACGATGAAAGCGGGCGTGCCGAATCTCGGCATGGGCGCGGTCGACGTGCGCGACGTGGCCGACGCCCACCTCCGGGCCGCGTTCCTGGCAAGCGCCAACGGCCGCTACATCGTGTCGGGTCACGATACCAACCTGCCGGCGATGGCTGCCACGCTGCTCGAACGGTACGGCGCCGACTACCCGATTCCGCGGCGCACCCTGCCCAAATGGCTCGTGTGGCTGGTCGGCCCGCTCGCAAACAAGAGCGTGACGCGCCGCATGATCGCGCTCAACGTCGGGCTTCCCTGGCGCGGCGACAACAGCCGCAGCCGCAACGAACTCGGGATCCGCTATCGCCCGCTCGCCGAATCGATGAATGATTTCTTCCAGCAGCTCGTCGAAACCGGGCAATTGCGACGATGAACCGCTTCGCGATCTCACCCCGGGCTGGCAGGTCATGATGGTCGACCTCGGCCTGCGCGTCGACGAACTGCTGCGGCGCGCACAATTGCCGGCCGATCTGTTCACGCGACCGGAAGGCGGGCTGACGACCCGCGAATACTTCCGCATGTGGCGCGCGGTGGAGGAGATGGCCGACGCCGAACGCTCGCGGACGACGCCGCGCTGACGCGCACGGTTGCCCCGTCGCAGCACCGCTGCGCGATCAGCGCGCGGCGTCGCTACGGTTCAGCCCGAACATGAAATCGGCCTCCACCGCCGCGCCTTTGGGCAACTGCAGCACGCCGACCGACGAGCGCGTATGGACACCGGCGTCGCCGAGCACGGCGTACAAGACGTCGGACGCGCCGTCGGCCACTTCGCTTTGCATCGTGAAGCCGGGCGCGCTCCGCACATAGACGGTCATGCGCGGCACCGTCGCGATCGCATCGAGCGTGCCGCAATGCTTGCGAATCAGCGACAGCGCACGCAGCGCCGATATGCCGGCCGCACGGCGGCCGTCGTCCAGCGACACGGATTCGCCGACGACGCCGACGAAGTGCACGACTTCCCCGATGCGCGGAATCTGGCCTGAAAGATAGGCCGTCCTTCCATCGACCAGAACAGGCGTGTACTTTCCGCCGATCCTGATTTCCTCGTCCGGATCGAATCCGAAATCGGCCGCGACCTGTTTCAGCTTATCGTCTCTGTTCATCAGTGAATTCCCCGATACTTCATAAAAAAGATAAAGAATAATTGAGTCTCCGAATCTTGTCCCGAGCGAACCGATCGGCCTAAAATGACAAAAATTGACACACTTATCAGGTGTTCGAAGCAGTCCTGCGCGTCATATCTACACCGTAATTCGTAGTCGGCGAGATTTTCTTCATCATTTCCGGTTGAAACCGCTATCATGTCAGTACACAACCTGATGAGCGATATATGGCGACTTACAAGGAACTGAAAGCCCAAATGGACGCTTTGGCCGAGAAAGCCGAAGCAGCGCGCGTCGCTGAATTCCAGGCGATCGTCGACGACATCCGTGCCAAGGTCGCGGAATACGGCATTACCGAAAAGGACATTTTCGGCACGCGTCGTGGTCGGCCGGCCAAGCAGGCAGCGGCACCCGTGCAGGCGAAGTATCGCGATCCGAAGACCGGCGCAACCTGGTCGGGCCGCGGTCGCGCGCCGGCATGGATCAAGGATGCGAAGAGCCGCAATCGATTCCTGATTCAGGAATAAGATTTTCGGCGCGTACCGGCGCGCTGTTCAGCGCGCTGTCCGGTGAGTGGGCATTGGTACCGGCGGGATTCAAAGACCGCTCCGGGTTAATGCCGATTTGCCTCATTCGGCACGCTGCACGCTCATTCTTTCGTCATCGTTCGTAATAAATCGCAAGCCACACGGTTGGCGTTTCTTCATGCGTCCACGCCACGCGATGGCGGCAATGCGGCTCGATCAGCACGTAGTCGCCCGGGCGCATCTCGTGTCGCGTCGAACCCTCTTCGAATTCGAGCACGGCCGCGCCCGACAGCAATACGACCCATTCCGCGCGCGAGTCGTCGTACCAGAATCCGTCCGGGCTCGCGTGTCCGATCGATACGATCCGTTCGACATTCAGGCGCTGCCCCGTGACGAGGAGATCGATCCGCTCGTCATCGCCGCGCGGCCCGTCGACGCTGAACAGGTTACCGGTTTGAAGTTGCATGGCTCGACCTTTTCATTGACCTTCCGATGAAGGAAGCGGGTTTAAAGGCGCCGGGGAAAGGTCACTGCAATCCAGCGACCGCCATTGATTGCACACGCGGCGATGAACGCACGTAAAAAGACAGGATGGGTCGTTAAAGCACCCGCCCCCACTCATTCCCCGGGTGGAGCACGTCCATGCAGTCCTTCAGCCAGCGGCGCTCGCTGGCTGGTAACGTCGGCAATGTTCTGTCGAAATCCTGCTGGTCTTTGGGGCGGCAATCCCTGGCCTTGAACAGCAGGACGGCCGATGGATTCAGGTACGGAATGCCGTCAGCGGTTCTCATTACCATTTCGATGCGCGGTCGCTTAAACGACGGATCTCGCTTATAGGCCCACCATTCACGCGTTCCGGGCTCGATCATCATATCGACCCGCCAACATTCGGCCGCAGGATCAAAACCCCAGAATTGCATGACCTCGGACGTACCGTCCTGATTTTCGGGCAGTTCTTCGACAATGCCGGCGTGGGCCGTGCAAAACGTCAGGTCATCCAGCGCCAGACGGAATCGGCTGAAGTCTTCGCGAAGGATCGTGAATTCCAGATCGTCATGTTCGCGCGTCTGGACACCGTGCCAAAGATCGATCGCCCATCCTCCCACGACACACCAAGGCAAATGAATATCGCTCAACCGTTGAGCAAGCATGGCCGGTTGCCATGCGCTCCATGCGTCTTGATCGGGAATTGCCATTCTGGAATTCTTCCTGTTGGAGTGACCGGTGCCAGCACGTGCGTGTCGGATTCTCGCAGGAAATCACGTGACCTGTTGGAAGCCCCGTTGTCCTTGAGCGCAATGCTCCGAGTTCGGGATCTGACGAGCGCGCCCGTCCCTTCGTCGCGTCAAACCAGATCGCGCCTTGTCCAGCAATTCACGCGCGGATGACCATCCGCCATCAGCGATCGGACGACGCCCCGAAACAATCGGCTGCAACATGCCGCCCGGATACTCGGCGCGCCACTTGCAATGTTCAAGGTTTGCACGCGATGGCTTCGATTTCTATCTTCGTGCCGACCATATTCGTCGCCTGCAACGTCGATCGGGACGGCTTGTTCCCGGGAAAGAACTCCGCGTAAACGCGATTGAATTCCGCGAAGTCGCGCGCGTCTTCGAGCCACACGGTGGTTTTGACGACGTCGTCGAGCGTGCATCCCGCCAGCGCCAGTACGTGGGCGACGTTCTGCAACGTCCGGCGTGTCTGCGCGTCGATCCCGCCGGTGACGAGGCTTCCATCTTCGTTTCTCGCGACCTGGCCCGATACGAAGACCAGCTCGCCGGCTTTCGTCGCCAGCGAGCGCGGCAGGTTGCGTGTCAGCGGATTGCGCTCTGCAAAATATTCGATCGCCATTTGTCTCTCCTTCGACCGGACCGGCACCTGCGTCGATCATCGCTCACGAGCGTATCGCGGAAAAACAGCGCTGCCAATTCCGGGTACCGAGCGATGCCAAACGCCGAAATCGATCGCTTTCGTCTGCAGTTAAACGGACGTCCAGGCGTTGAACCGGCCTTCCGCGACGCCCGCAGGCCGACGCGCAGAAAGCGCCTTGAAGCGGTTCTTCGAACTTGCCACAATTCAGAAGGCAGGCAGCATTTATCGCATGCGCAATGCAGTGACGAGCGAGGGCGATATCAATGAGCACCGATAGCGTTCATCCCGCGGTACTGATCACGATGCCGCACAGCCATTACAGCGAGAAGGCGCGGTGGGCGCTCGACAGGCTCGAGCTGCCCTACCGGGAACAGCCGCATGCCCCGCTGCTGCACCGGCTGGCCACGGTGCCCAATGGCGGCAGCAGCGTGCCGTTGCTGCTTCATCGCGGTGCGCGCTTCACCGATTCCACCGATATCCTCGTACATATCGATCTGCTTTACGGCGGCGATTGCCTGTACCCGCGCGATGTCGACTTGCGGCCGGAAGTCGAAGCGCTCGAGACGCAATTCGACGAAGTACTGGGCCCGCACGCGAGGCGCTGGGCCTATGCGCAATTGCTGCCGGAGCGCAGCCTGCTGCTCCACGTGATGTCGCGAGGCGTGCCGCGGCTCGAAGCCGCCTTGCTGCCGATCATCATGCCCGGCGTCGTGCGGCTCATTCGTGCAGCGCTCAGGATCACGCCGGAAAGCGCCGCGCGCTCCATCGAACGCGTACGCGGCGTCTTCAGGGAGATCGACGGACGGCTGGCCGATGGCCGACGGTTTCTGGTCGGCGAACGCTTCACGGCCGCCGATCTGACGTTTGCGGCACTCGCCGCGCCGGTGCTCTTTCCGCCCGGCTATCGCGCGGCTTATCTGGCACTCGATCACGTGCCTGCCGCGATGCGTGACGAAGCCCTGCGTTTGCGCGATACGGCCGCCGGGCAATTTGCGTTGCGCTTGTACGTGGAAGAACGCGACCGTACGCATACCGCTCCGCAAGAATGGAACTGCAGCGCCGAGTAGCGACTTCCAGACGGCTTCCAACTGACGGGTCGCTTGCGTTCGTCAGCGCGCCGCGATCCGTACGTTGCCGGTTCGCAGGCCGGCGTGAGTGAGCATCGACAGGTTGACGACGACAATGGCGATGGTCGTATCGATCATCAGATTCACGCCGCCGCGCGTGACAAATACGCCCGCTGCGTATGGAAACCCGAACAAGCCGATGATGTAGGCAATCGTGAAGACCTGGGAACTCGCCGATGCGGACAATCCCCGTGCGCCGGCCAGATTGCCGGCCATGCCGTTCAGCGTGGAATGGCTGAGCCCGTACCGTGCGGATGCGGCTTCAGGCGATTGAGCAACCCTTTGCCAACCGCCATGGTCCTCGGCAGGTCCAGTAGCTTTTTGTAGTAAGTGCAGCGTGTTTGATAAGCGCAATGGCGTATCGCTTTTTGGGGAAGCTGGTCTACGTTCCGCCACGCTTATTGAGGAAGCGAATTTCCGGTCCCGGTCACACTCTGTCGTCCTACTTCGATGATGCCTTGGCTCATGTGATGCGCATGAGGCGGCAGCCGGCCAGGAACCGTCGTTCGGCGCACTCAGCGATCAAACGCTTGCGCGACTGCTTCGAATAGCCGGCGCCTCGGATTCGACAGGTAGCAATATGCGCAGCAGCCGTAAAGAAGTGCGTTGGACTCGCGCTTTTGACCAATTGAGAAGGCCGGTCGACCTGTTGGACGACCGAGCGCTCACAACTTACTTCAGAGTGGGTCGTCAACCACGGGCCCAAGCGAGTTCTTTAGACGTGCGTACACGGCTTGAGCCTTGATTGCCAACCCGGACTCATTCACGTTGGCTACCTTGCCAAGCATTCTGAATGAGGCCGATCTTCGCCCCTTCTTTAGTTCAGGGAATTCATTTTCTAACGCCGCCTGGACTTTCATTCTGTAACTATCTACGAGATTGAGGGGGCGATACTGAATACCGACCGCGTACTTGTCTGGGCCGTGAACAGATTCACGCATTTCCCATGCGACAATGCAGACCGGCCACGACGCATCCGCATCGACCAGTGGATTCCACGCCTCGTCAAAAAGCCAAAAATGCCTCTTTCCGTAGTCTGCTAACAGCTTGCGATTTGGAAGATTATCCTTGATACGTCTCTCGATAAACGAAAGCTTTGCCGTTGAACAAAGGCGCTCGACCAATTCCGGATAGTGATTGGCGAAAATCCACTTTTCGCCCAAATCGCCATCCAATGTTTTGGGAGTGAGGTCACTCACATCGAGAGTCAATGCGCTCTCGAGATCCTCTATGACGGCCCTGTACTCCATCGCCACGTCTGCGAGAACATCGTCGAGCTCCTTCTGCTCAGGCGGAACGTAGTCCGTTTGCTTCTGGCAGTATGCAATCACGAGCGCAGCGGATTGGTTTCCTCGCTTGAGTTGAAGCTCCGCGCGAGCGGCGCCAGCCTCAAGCCATTGATAATCGAGAAATGCCCACCGGTTACGTGGTGCGGATCGATTTTCGTCTTCGTCCTTAGCCCCACCATAGTTTCGATCCAGGACAATGTGCGCCGTTTTGTAACCTTTGAATGCTGGACGGGCGCGGAGCCCTGCTACTTCGTCATAGTACGTCTCGAGCTGATCCGGGCCGAGTCGGGCACCGTGCTTATTCTCCACAACAACTAGGAGTTGATTCACGGGGTCGATCATCAGCAGATCCAGCCGAGACTTGCTCGGCAACACGTACTCTCGAATTGCGATCATAGAATGGAAGCCGGTTCGTGCAATCCTGCCCGGCGTCCAGATAGCGAAGAACTCTCTATTACACAGGACGTTTTCGTAAGAATTCCCGTACGCAGCAGTCAGGAAATCCTTCAGAATCGCATCACCTTGCCCGTGTCCCTCGCGAGGATCAAACAACCATTTCAGTATTTCAGAGTGTTGATTTTCATTCGGTTCGATGATATTGAAAATATCGTTCGACCTCTTTAATCCTTCCAGAGCCTTTCGCAACCTCGGATCTGCTACAAACGCGTGAAATGCCTCGTCCATCTGAAATCCCCGTCGATCGTTCATGTTTTCGCAACGTCAAATATTGTATCCGTCGGAGATATGGAATTGTTGCGCTCCGTTGGAAGCAACCACCGAGTTTCCGGAGTGCGACTGACCGCTTCGGATCGACAACAGCCAGTTGTGCTCACCGCCCACCTCCGGGTGCCCCGCCCCGACATGTCTCGCACCTGAATTCCCATCCCCCATCAAACCACCGCCCGCAACCACCCCGACAACGCCGCCTGCGCACTTCCCTCCACCATCGGCGCCGGCGTCAACAGGCAGTACTGCGAACCATCCTCGACGAACCCCATCGGCGCGACCAGCACCCCGCTTTCGATGTCATCGCGCACGAGATGCCACGGCCCGATGCCCACCCCCAACCCCGCGACAGCCGCCTGCAGACTGAAGTAGAAGTGATCGAACAGCTGCCCGCGCCAGCCCGCCGCGGGCTGACCGGCCGCCATCGCCCATTCCTTCCAGGCATCCGGCCGGGTCCGCGTATGCAATAGCGGCGCATCCTGCTTCAACGAACGCGCACCGCGACGCGCAGCAAACCACGCACCGACTTTGTCCGCCCGGCAAACCGGCCCCACCCGCTCGGCGAACAACGGTTCCGCGTGATACCCCGCCGGCCACGCAAAATCGTTGCGGCGTATCGCCATGTCGATCCCGCTGTCGAACGAAAACGGCCCGCCCGCGGCGACCAGGTGGATATCGACACCCGCATGTCGCGCCTGGAAATCCGGCCAGCGCGGGATCAGCCAGCGCATCAGCAACGTCGGCTCGCACGACAGCACCCACCGGCGCGCACGCGCAGCCTCGCTACGCAATGCCTGCGTGGCGTGACGCATCAGGCCGAGGCCGTCATGGACGGCCTGCGCCAGCTTGCGCCCCGCATCGGTCAGGAATACACGACGACTGCGACGCACGAACAGCGCCACGCCCAGGTCATCTTCGAGCAGACGCACCGCGCGACTGACCGCGCCGTGCGTCACGCACAGCTCGTCGGCCGCACGGCTGAAATTCTCGTGACGTGCCGCCGCCTCGAAACAGCGCAACGCCATCAGCGACGGCAGGCTCGTACGAGTCGATTGTGAGTCAATCTCACCATTCTGGTCAGAAATCATCGTTTTTCCTGATGGAACACGGTCACTATGATTGTGCCATCAAGACTCCCGCTGCAAGGAACAGACCATGACCGAATTGATAGTTGTAGTCACCATCACGCTGCTTGCCGTCATCAGCCCGGGCCCGGACTTCGCGATGGTCACGCGCAACAGCCTGATGCTGTCGCGCCGCACCGGCGTGCTTACCGCGCTGGGAATCGGGTTGGGCGTCACGGTTCACGTGAGCTACACGCTGCTGGGTGTAGGACTGCTGATCCGCCAATCGCCGTGGCTCTTCAACACCATCAAGCTGATCGGCGCGATCTATCTCGTCTACCTGGGTATCAAGATGCTCATGACCAGGGCCGATGACGGACAACCGGACGCACCGGCAGCACCGCTGTCCGATCTCGCCGCGCTGCGCACCGGCTTCCTGACCAACGCGCTGAATCCCAAGACCACGGTGTTCGTCGTCAGCCTGTTCATGCAGGCAGTCCGGCCCGACACGCCGCTGATCGTGCAGATCGGCTATGGCGCGTTCATCGCGGTCGCGCATGCCGGCTGGTTCAGCCTGGTGGCCGTCTGCTTTTCAGCGACGGCCGTCCGCGATCGCCTGCTGTCCCTGCGTCACTGGATCGACCGCACCTTCGGATGCGTGCTCGTGGGCTTCGGCGTCGCGCTCGCCATCGCGCGCGGCGGGCGCTGACCTCGCCGCGCGCGACGCGCGGCACTGCACTGTCAGAACGTGCGCGCGATCGTCCGCGCTTCGTCGATCGCACGACTGCGATCGACCTTCCCGTCCGGACCGAACAACGTGCGCTCGACGACAATCCCGGCGACGTCCGTCACGCCCACGAACTTGAGCCACGTTTCCATGTACGGGCGTTGCAGATCGAACGCGGCGGCCGGCGTAAACGAACCCGGCGCCTCGTAGCTGAGCCCTCGCGCGTAGACGACCGCCGCCTTCTTCCCGGCCAGCTTGCCGCTGAACCCTGATCCGTCGAACGTGAACAGCACGTCCTTCTGCGAGATCACGTCGATCAGGTGCTTGAGCTTGTATGGAATGCTGAAATTCCACAGCGGCACGCCGAACAGGAGCTTGTCCGCGTCGTGGAACGGTGCCGCGAGCCGTTCGATCTGCTGCCACGCCGCCGCCTGTTCCGGCGTCAACACCGCGCCGCTCAACCCCGCATATTTCGCGGCCAGCGCGGCTGCATCGAATTCGGGCAGCGCCAGATCCCAGATGTCGAGTTTCCGGATGTCATGATCGGGATGCGCGTGCCGGTACGTCTCGAGAAATGCGCTGCACACATCGATCGACGCCGAATAGGCCTTGTTGGGGGAGCCTTCGATATAAAGCACGCGTGTCATGGAGCCGATCCTTGCGACGAGTGACGGCGACGCACGGGATGCGCGATCGCCCACTGCGATTCGCAGCGTATCGGGCCGGCTTATAATCCGGAAACGATATTAATTGATCGAATTAACCCGGATTGATGATTAATGAATCCTCCCCTCGACACCGTGCTGCTTCACACGTTTGTCGCGGTCGCCGACGTGCGAAGCTTTACCGGCGCCGGCCACCGGCTGAACCTCAGCCAATCCGCGGTCAGCGCGCAGATCGTCCGGCTCGAGGAACAGGTCGGCCGCGCGCTGCTCGTCCGCAATACGCGCAGCGTCACGCTCACCGCGCATGGCGAGACACTGCTCGGCTATGCGCGCGCGATGCTCAATCTGAGTGACGAAGCACGGTCGAGGCTGGGAACCGGCAACGCCGTCGACATCAAGCTGCGGATCGGTGCATCGGAAGACTTCGCCGGCGACTGGCTTCCCGACGTGATGCGCCGCCATTGCGCCGCGCGACGCGGCTTGCGGCTGGATCTGGTGGTCGACATCGGCGACAGCCTGTTTCGACGTCACGCAAACGGCGAGTTCGATCTCGTGATCGGCAGCCGGTGCGCGCATTCGGGCCAGGGCACGACGTTGTGGCAGGAGTCGCTCGCCTGGGCATTCGCGCGCCACGAGCCGCTTCCGGAAGGCGACGTGCCGCTCGCGTGCTTCCCCGATCCGTGCCCGTACCGGGGCGCCGCCGTCAAGGCGCTCGCGCTGGCCGGCATGGGCTACCGGATCGCGTGCGAAAGCCCGAGCGTCACCGGCATCCTGACGTTCGCGCGCGCCGGCATCGCGATCGCGCCGCTGCCGCGCAGCGCGATCGACGACACGCTCCGCGAACTGGGTGCATCCGAAGGATTGCCGGAACTACCGGACATGGAATTCGTGATGATGCACGACGCCGCGGTACCGGCAGCCGTCGAATTCGCCGCGACGATTGTCGATGAAACCGCCGTTCGAACAGTCGCGGGCAAACGCAACCGGGCCTGACGAGCAGCGCTTGCCAAAAATGCAAGCGGGGCATTCTCCGTGCCCCGCGCGACTCAACGCTTCGCACTCCATTCGACGTGCCCGCCGGCCGGCTCCCGGCGCCGCCCGAGCAGCACGGCCAGCGAAACATCCGCGAGCTTGCCGAACGGCGCGCGCAGCAGCGTCGGCAGGCTCCAGCGGCCCTGCACGAACACGCCCTTCGCGTGGCTCATCGCGCGGAATCCCTCGATGCCGTGATACGCGCCCATCCCGCTCGGCCCGACGCCGCCGAACGGCAAGTCTTCCTGCGCGACGTGCAGGACCGTGTTGTTGATGCCGACATTGCCCGACGTGGTGCGCGTCAGCAGCGTCTCGCAGTCGCCGTCCCGGACACCGAAGTAATACAGCGCCAGCGGCCGCGGGCGTGCGTTCACGTAGTCGACGACCTCGTCGATCGTGCGATACGTGCGCACCGGCAGGATCGGCCCGAAAATCTCTTCCTGCATGACGGCCGTGTCGTCGCCCGCCCCGACGATCAGCGTCGGGGCAAGCGTGCGCTTGCGGGTCGCCGCGTGCCGCGGATTCACGCCCGCCTCGATCACGCGCGCACCTTTGCTGCGCGCTTCGTCGACGAGACCCTTCAGGCGATCGAAATGCCGGTCGCTGACGATCGACGTGTAGTCCTGACTGGTCGGCCCGTCCGGATAGAAGCGAGCGACGGCCGCATCGTATTGCGCGACGAACGCGTCCAGGTCGTCTTCATGGACCAGCGCATAGTCGGGCGCCACGCATGTCTGTCCGCCGTTCGACAGCTTGCCGAACACGATGCTGGACATCGTCCGGGCATCGACGTGCCCCCGCGCGACGATCGCCGGGCTCTTGCCGCCCAGTTCGAGCGTAACCGGCACGAGATTGTCGCTCGCCGCTTTCATGACCTTGCGGCCCACCTGCGTGCTGCCGGTAAACAGCAGATGATCGAATGGCAAGCCGCTGAAGGCCGCGCCGACTTCCGGGCCGCCGAGCACGACCGCGACTTCCTCGCTCGGGAAGATGTCCGCGAGCATCCGGCGCATCACTTCGCTGGTGCGCGGCGTCAGCTCCGACGGCTTGAGCATCGCGCGGTTGCCGGCGGCCAGCGCGGTGGCCAGCGGAATGAACGTCAGCGCAAACGGGTAATTCCACGGCGCCATCACGCCGATGACGCCCAGCGGCTGGTATTCCACGTGAGCCTGCCCGGCCCGATAGAGGAGGCCGACGTGCCGGCGCTGCGGCTTCATGAAACGGCGCAGGTTGCGCGTCAGGTAGTCGATCGCCTGGACCACGCCCATCAGTTCCATGATCGCGGTCTCGTGGTGCGAGCGATGCCCGAAATCGGCACTGATGGCCTCTTCCACGTCGCGGCGATGCGCGAGCACGGCAGCCCGCAGCCGCGCGAGCTTCGCCTTGCGCTGCCGAATGTCCGGCGGCCCCTCCGCGACGAATGCCTTGCGCTGACGGGCCAGCAACGCCGCCGGGTCGATGCTCGAGCTGGATTCTGCGGAAACGGCCATGGTGCACCTCACGAGGTTGCGTCGATGTAGACACTGTCAACTTGCATGCGACGGATCATAGGACCACAATGTGTTCCTTGTCAACATAGGGGCAACACGATGTCATCGGATGGAGATGCGGACGCCGGGCAAAGGGCTTATCACCACGGGGATCTGCGTCGCGCGATCATCGAAACGGCGCTCGATACGCTGCAGGAGCAGCGAGGCTGGCAGTTCACGCTGCGCGAGATCGCGCGGCGTGCGAACGTCAGCCACTCCGCGCCGTACCGGCATTTCCCGGACAAGGCCGCGTTGCTGCACGAACTCGCACTGATCGGCTTCGATCGCCTGCGCGACGCGCTTGCGGCGTCCATCGATCCCGCGGCGAGCGCGCCGGACGTGCTGCTCGCGCTCGCCTATGCCCATCTCGCGTTCGGGCAGCAGAACCCGGATCTGTATCGACTGATGTTTGCCGCGGACGCCGGGGAGCCGTCGGACATCCACCTCGATCCGCGTGTGCAGGCGCCCTTCCTGCTGGTCGTCGACCTCCTGGAGCACGGCCAGCGCGCCGGCACGATCCGCCCGCGCCCGGCGCTCGGCCAGGCGACCGCGTGCTGGGCCCACCTCCATGGCCTGACGATGCTCGCGATCGACGGACGGCTGGTGCGCGAGAAGGTCGGCGATCATGCGATCGAGGATGCACTGACGACGCTGCTGGACGGGCTCGTGCTGCCCGAAAAACGCGCACGTGCAACCAGGGCGAAAAGCGCTTGACCTTGAACTTCACTTAAAGGTTATGGTTTCCCTCGGCAGCGTATCGAGGCCATGGGTATGGGTACTGCCATCCGACTACCCGGCGGCACGTCGACGACGTCCGCCCGTGGCCGATCAAGAGGAAACCGCATCACCGGCTACTCGTGGCTGGAGGAAATCCTCGCCGGCGTCGCGAAGAAAGGGCCCTACAACGTCGAGCAGCAGATGCAGCAACGCGGCGCACGCTACGAGAAGGCGCTGCTGCCGTTCACGTCGAACGTCGTCGTCGACGGCCGCCTCGTGACCGGCCAGAATCCGCAATCGGCGAAGACAACGGCCGCACTGGTCGTCGCGCTGCTGTCACGCGAGGCGCCGGTGGTCGCCTAGCGGGCGGTCGTCCGGCGCGGCAGCGGTTCGGCACGCACGTCGGTAGCGGCAGCGTCGCCCGGGTTCGCCGCATTCCCGGACGGAATCCGCGACAGCAGCGGTTTCGCATCGGTTGCGCAATCCACCTTGTCGGGCTGCGCGCCGATCCCGGCGATCAGCGCGACGACGTGCGCCTTGCTGCGCGCGAGCCGCACCTCCAGCGCCTCGATGTCCTGCACCTTGCGGCACAGCGCATCCCGCAACGACCCGCATTGCCATTGCGCACGGTCGGACGGAATCAGCGCGCGAATCTCGTCCAGACTGAAATCCGCCTTCTGCGCCGCCGAGATCAGGTCGAGCACCGTCACCGCTTCGTGCGGATACGTGCGATAGCCGTTCGCTTCGCGCTCGACCAGCGTCAACAGGCCGATGCGTTCGTAGAAGCGGATGCGCGAAGGGGTAAGGCCGGTGCGTTGCGCCAGTTCCCCGATCTTCATGTTCCGATACTCCCCGGCCGGAGCGGATCCGGCCATTCAACCAACCGTGACAGTAATCAGCCTCCTCACATTGATTCGCAATCCGATCTTTATTCCTGCCGTCCCGATGGCCGGCGGCGTTGCGCTCAAATCACCTCGAAACGCAAACCCGCATGGCGAACCAGGCGCTCGATATAGCGCGCGTCGAACATCGTCGCGGGTGTCCAGAAGCCGCCGCCGCGCCCGCTCTTGACACCGTCACGGCTGCAATCGAGCGCGAGGCTGATCGCGGCCTGCCCGAGCATCTTGCCGGTCGATCCGTAGCCCGGATCGCGGTCGCCGGTGACTTTCGCGCGCAGGATCCGCCCGTCGTCGGCGCGGCCGAAGAAGCGCAAGTCGTAGCGGCCAGCCTGCTGGGCCGCGACGCTCGGCCCCTCGCCGGGCTTCGGCAACAGGAAGCGCTCCATCAGGCTGCGCACCGGCTTGATGAGGACACCCACCATGAACGCGCCGAGGCCCGCGACCATCGTCATTGCGGTCAGGCGGCCCTTGAGGCCCGCGCCCGTCATCACGGCTTCGTCATAGGTGAAGCCGCTGCCGTACGCATTGCCGGCAAGTGCATTGGAGCGGTGCACGACGCGCTCGTTGATCGCCGCCATCACGAACGGGGCGATCCACGCGTCGCAATCGCGATCGAACTCGGCGGACCGAACCGCATGCTGCCGCGCCGTGAAGCCATGCCCTTTCGGACACAGCGAATACGGATCGAGCAGTTCCCGGCGCAACGCGGGATCGGCCGCCGCTTCCCGCACGACGTTGATCACGCTCGCCACGGTGCCGCCCGACGCGCCGCCCTTCAGCGTCCGGACGCGCATCGTCACCTGCGCGGCCGGCACGCCCCACTGCTGCCGCGCCTGTTGCTGCAGGAAGAACACCCCCATGTCCGACGGCACCGAATCGAAGCCGCAGCAATGCACGATGCGCGCGCCCGATTGCCGCGCCGCAGGCTCGTACCTGTCGATCATCCGCTTGATCCACTGCGTCTCGCCGGTGAGGTCGCAATAGTCGGTGCCGGTTTGCGCGCAGACCCTGACGAGCGGCTCGCCGTAAAGCGCGTACGGCCCGACGGTCGACACGACTACCCGCGTTTGCGCGCACAGCGCCTGAAGCTGCGCTTCGTCGGCCGCGTCGGCGACGATGATCGGCACGGCCTGCCCGGCCGCACCGAGCGCCTCCCTGACCTGCCTGAGCTTCGCCTCGGACCGGCCGGCGATCGCCCAGCGCAGCGTCTCGCCGGCGCCCGGCAGGTAGTCGGACAGATAGCGGGTCAGGATCTGCCCGACAAAACTGGTGGCGCCAAATACGACGAGATCGTAGGTCGGTTGCGGCATGGGCGTCTCCTTCAGTGCGCGCGCGCCGCGCGCATCCGTATCGTTAGCGGGGCTTTCCGGGTTCATCGAAGGTCTTCAAGGGCGTCGGCAGGTTCAGGACCAGTTGCGCGTCCTTGACCACATCGAGCCGCAGGATGGTCGACGCGCCGAGCCCGTCGAGCAACTGGCTCAACGGCCCGCCGTGCCGCACCAGCTCGACGTTGCGCGGCAGCAGGCGCTGCGCGAACGAGAGCATGTTGGTCTGCACCGACGACTGATGCCATTCGCCGTCGATGCGGTTGACCATCGTCGTCGTGGCCATGTGCGATTGCGACGGCACGGCGGTGAGCGCCGGCAGCGGCACGCGCAGGCTCAGGTCCGGCCGGCCGCCGGGGCCGGCAATGCGCGCGCTGGCAGTGGCGCCGAGGTTCACGTCGATATCGGCGAGCCATTTCGGCAGCTGGTAGCCGTGCACGCCGCGCACCCGCGCGATGTCCGTCGTGACCGGCAGCGCCAGCACGTGCGCGACGAAACTGCGGCGGCGCATCGAATCGATCAGCTCCCGTGCGTGCGACCCCGTCGCGCCCGGCCGGCGGATCACTACCGCGACGGATACTTCGTCATACGGATCGTTGTCGCACACCGAATACGAAAAGAACGTCAGCGCGACCAGCCCGTACCCGGGGAGCGCCCGCAACGGTTCGAGCGGCGCCGGCAGCGTGGTCCGCAGGCGTTCGAGCGGCGCAAGAAACAACAGCTGGATGCTGCTGGCGCGGTAGTAGAAGTTCGGCGCCCAGGTCGGGCCGACCCGCGACGCCACCTGACGCTTCGGAATCCGGCGGAAAAAATCGATGTTCCCCGCCGCGGGATCGCGCGCCACCTCGTCCAGGTCCGGATTCATCCGGAACCGGTCGTAGTACCCGCCCGCCGGCACGTCGACCGTATGCGGCCCGAATTCGACCTGTGTAAAACGCCTGTCCATGCTCGTCGCCTCTCGTCGATGATCGACCGTGGCAGGCAACACCCGAGGCCCGCTGATTCACTGTCGTCAGCAAGCACTCTAAGCTTTAAGTCAACTTCAAGGTCAAGACTCGAAATAGAGGAACACGTCGGACTTCGTTCGAGCGGCCTTCAGGCTGGAATCGCAGGCCGAAGGCCGCCTTGAATGGCTGCCGTGCACCGCTAGTGAAGTTCGCGAAGAAAATCGGGAACCGCTTCGCCGATCGACGCAAGATAGGCCGCCATCGCACCGGCCACCTTGCGCACGGCGGGACGCGCCGTCATCCGTTCGCGCCACGCGAGCAGATTGGGCGTTTCGTCCGTCATCGGTGCACCCTTGCGCGCGCCGAACAACTGCGCCATGTAGAACGCGATGTCGGCATAGGAATAGGTGCCGGCCAGAAAATCACGGTCCGCGAGCACGCGCCCCATGCGCCGATAGTATTGCGCCGCCTCGGCACGCGCGGCCTGCGCCGCCGGATCGTCCGGCGTCCCTTCCAGCCCCATCAGCCGGATGACATGCGGGAAATAGACTTCGTCGCTGCCGTGTTCGAGCTGACGCGCGACGGCGCGCGCCGCCGGCTGGGCCGGCCATAACGCGGGCGCCGGCTTCAGATCCTCGAGATACTCGAAGATTTGCGTGGAATCGAAGATCTCCAGACCGCCGTCGATCAGCACCGGCACCTGACGCTTCGGGTTGATGCGCAAGACGTCCGGATGCCTCGGTTCGTAGCCGCGCTGTTGACTGAACGGCACCATCACCCGTTCGAAGTCGATGCCCTTCTCGTGCGCCGCAATCTCGACCTTGGCGCCGAACATGCTCAGCGGTCCTGAAATGATCTTCATGGTTCGTCTCCGCTTCAATGGAACGGGTCAGGGATGCGGCAAAGCATAAGCCCTAAAACATGACACCTGATGTCAGGTATTTGAGGTAACGTGTCATGCATGAAAGCGAGCCGCCTGCTGTCGATCATGATGATGCTGCAAGCGCGCGGCCGGATGACCGCGCCGGCGCTGGCCGAAGCGCTGGAAGTGTCCGAGCGCACGATCCTGCGCGATATCGACCAGCTCTCCACGGCCGGCGTCCCGATCTGGGGCGATCGTGGCCGCAACGGCGGATTTCAGCTGCGCGACGGCTGGAGTACCGATCTCACGGGGCTGACCGAACACGAAGCGCACGCGCTGATCCTCGCGGGTCTGCCCGGGCCGGCGAGCGAACTGGGGCTCGACGGCATGGCGACGTCCGCGCGGCTGAAGATGATCGCGAGCCTGCCGCCGGCGTCGCGCGAGCGGGCCGATCGCGTTGCCAGCCGGCTGCACATCGATACCGTGGACTGGTACCGCGCGCAGGAAACGCCCGCGTTCCTGCGTGAAGCCGCCGACGCGGTGTGGGGTGCGTATCGGATCGACGTGACGTACCAGAGCTGGCGCGGCGTGTCGCGCCGCGCGCTCGAACCGCTCGGCCTCGTGCTCAAGGGCGGTGCCTGGTACCTGATTGCGAAGGTGGTCGGCAAGCCCGGCGCGCTCACGTTCCGGCTCGCGAACATCCTCGAATTCAACGCGACGCGCCGCCGTTTCAAGCGCCCGGCGCGATTCGACCTGGCCACGCACTGGCGTGACGCGATGAGCCGGTACGAAGCCGATCTCCATCGGCTGACCGCCCATATCGCCGTATCGCCGCGTGGCGAATCCTGGCTGCTCAATGCGCGGATCAAGACCGCGCCGGCTTCTGAGGCGTCATGCAGCACGGACGTGCCGCCAGGATGGAAAGCGTTCCTGATGCCGATCGAATCGATCGAGCACGGCGCGCGGAAGCTGCTGGGGTTCGGCGCACACGTGAAAATCCTCGGGCCGCAGGCGCTCAAGGATCAGTTCATCGACGAGTTGTCGCAGGTGAACGCACTTTATCGATCCATCGACAGTTGAAGCATCGCCTTCAGATCTCGTCGGAAAACGCGTCGAGAAAGCGCTGCAACCGGTCGCGACGCACGATCGCCATGCGCGTACCGGTGACGGTCTGGAACCCGGTTGCCAGCTTCAGCAGTTTCGTGCGGAAGTGATCGATCGCGAATCGCGTGTCGTCGAGCGCCCGATTCGCCGCATGCGGATCGGCCGGGTCGTACAACGCGCCGCCCATCCGGCCCGCAACATAAAAGCAGCGCGCGACGCCCACCATGCCGATCGCATCGAGCCGGTCGGCATCCTGCAGCACCTTGGCTTCCAGCGTCTTCGGTGCGATACAGGCCGAATAACTGTGCGCCTCGACCGCATGCGCGACGGCATCGATCTTCGCATCCGGCCAATCGAGCGACGTCAGCACGCGTCGCGCCTTTTCCGCCGACAGTCGTGAAGCCTGTGCCCGCAGCGGGGAATCTTTCTCGACCGCTACGCAGTCGTGCAACAGCGTCGCAGCAAACAGGACTTCGGCATCGCCGCCCTCCTCCGCATGAATCGCGGCGGCATTCTTCCACACGCGCTGCAGATGCGACGTGTCATGGGCGCCGTCGCCATCGGCGTCGTGCCAATGAGCCAGCAAGGTGTGAGCCAGATCCTGAAAGGGGGCGAACGCAGCAGTCGTCACGGAGGTGGATGGTCAAAGACTGGATGCAGATTATCCTCCAATGCGCCACACGTTCACGACCCGGCATCGAATCCGGTTCCTCGATGCCCGCGCGTCAGGCAAATCGTTACCGCCGGCAAGACCCGGCTGGCTTATAGTGCGGAGTGCCCATTCAACGAGGAGAGCTGCAATGAAACTGCTGGCCAACGGTCCGTTCGAAGTGAAGCTGAATCCTGAATCCCTGAGCACCGTCGCGGAAAAAGCCGGGCTCGGCCGCATGTCGCTGGACAAGCAGTTTCACGGCGACCTCGAAGCCGTCAGCCACGGCGAGATGCTCGCGTACCGCAGCAGCGTCCAGGGCTCGGCAGGCTACGTGGCGATGGAGACGGTACAGGGGGTACTCGGCGGGCGTCGAGGCAGCTTCGTCCTCCAGCACAGCTCCACGATGACACGCGGGGAGCCGAAGCAGTCGGTCACCGTCGTGCCCGATTCCGGGACGGACGAACTGCTGGGGCTGTCCGGTTCGATGATCATCCAGATCGACAACGGCCGGCATGCGTACCGCTTCGACTATGACCTGCCTGATGCGGCGCAGTAAGCCGCTCGTGGAGATACGGCCAGGCCCGCGACAGTGACACGTTCCCGCGTCACGCGACGGCCTCGTCGTGCAGGCGAAACTGCGCGACCGCCGCGCTCAGCCGCGAACCCTGTTCATCGAGCGACAGCGCCGCGGCGGCCGCCTCCTCGACCAGCGCCGCATTGCGCTGCATCGTCTGCTCCATCTGGATGACCGCGGCGTTCACCTGCTCGATGCCCGACGACTGCTCGTCGAACGCGTTGCTGGTTTCGCCCATGATCGCGTTGACGCGCTCGACCGCGGCGACGAGCTCGCTCATCGCCGAGCCGGCCAGCGCGACGAGGCCGCTGCCGTCTTCGACACGCCGTGCGGCATTGCCGATCAGGTCGCGAATTTCCTTCGCGGCCGACGCGCAGCGCTGCGCGAGCCCGCGCACCTCCGTCGCGACGACCGCGAACCCGCGCCCCTGCTCGCCGGCGCGAGCAGCTTCGACCGCCGCATTCAACGCGAGGATGTTGGTCTGGAACGCGATGCTTTCGATCGTGCCGACGATGCCGGAGATCCGCGCGGAGCTGTGCGAAATCGCGGTCATCGTCTCGACCACGCGCTGCATCGCCTCGCCGCCGCGCGACGCAATGCCGGCCGCGCCTTCGACGTACGTGCGCGCATCGCGCGCGTTGTCCGCGTTCTGGCGCACGGCCGCCGTCAGCTGCTCGACGCTCGCGGCCGCCTGCTGCAGCGACACGGCCTGCTGCTCGGTGCGCGCGGACAGGTCCACGTTGCCGCTCGCGATCGTACGGACGTCGCCGACGATCGTCTCGGTGCTCGCGCGTACCTGGTTCACGGTGCCGACGAGGCCGTCCTGCATCCGCTTCAGCGCATTCAGCAGATAGGCCATTTCGTTTTCGCCCGCGATGACGACAGTGCCCGTCAGGTCGCCTTTCGAGATTTTCTCGAACTGGCCGACCGCGAGATTGATCGGCTCGATGATCGCCTTCGCGAGCACGCGCTGCGCAAGGAAGCCGACGACGAGCGCGAGCCCGGCGACCGCCGCCAGCCCCCACACGATCCAGTGGAAATGCACGCCGGCAGCATCGTAGCGAGCCTTCTGGCGCGCGACCTGGAACGATTCGAGCGCGTCGATCGCATCCTGGTAGGCCGCGAACAGCGCCGGTGGCGCGGTGCGCTGCGTGTCGAGGAAGTTGAACGCGTCGTCGCCGTCGAGCTGCGACAGCGCTTTCAGGAACACGCGGTCAAGCAGGGCGCGACGGCGGCTCTGCAGCGCGTCGAACAGCGCCTGCTCGTTCGCGTCGCGCGCATGCAGGCGCGTGTACGCATCCAGTTCGTCATTGCTCTGCTTGAGGAGCGTGTGGAGCTGTGCCGCCCCCTCCTTGCCCGATTGTCCCGCACTGATGACCTGCGCAACGTCGCTCATGCGTTCGCGCAGCACGAGCATCCGCTCGGAGCTGGTCTTCAGGTGCAGCAGCGACGCGGTGTCGTCGCGATACATCGCCTCGAGCGAACCGTTGCCCATGTAGAGGGCCGCGATGGCGGCGCCGACCACCAGCACGAGCAGCACGGTATAGCCGGCGATGGTCGCGACGAGTCCACCGCGGATGGTGAGTTGTGTTCGCATGACGTTCCCTTGCGCGGGCCGGGCGTGGCCTGCGGCGGATGTGGATTCCGGATCACGAAAGACGCGCGCCGCGTCGCAACACGCGGCGCGAGGGCTGCGAACGGGTTAACGGCGGGGGGAACGGGAAGGTTTTACCTGTACGCGACGCGAATCTTGACGATTGCGACACACGGCGAGCACGCGGAAGCCGCGTGCGGCTATCGTCCGTCGGCGAGCCTTGCACGGATCTCGTCGACCGACAGGTCGCGCCGGTGCGTGGCAATCTGCCAGAGGTTTCCCCATGGATCCTTCACCATCGCGCGCCTGTCGCCGTACGGCAGGTCGGCGGGCGCTTCCAGCGAGATCGCCTGCGCCGCGATGGCCCGTCGATGAATCGCGTCGGCATCCTCGACATACACGTACAGGAACGCCGGCATCGGATCGCGCAAGCCGTCTCCGCCGCTGATCATCACGACGGAATCGCCGATACGGATTTCGGCGGGCAAGCCTGCACGGAATTCGCCGCGGGCATCGAACACCTTCCGGATGAATTCGATCAGGTTTTCCGGATCCGGCACGACAATGCGCGGCGTGACGGTATGCCATCCGTCGGGCTGGAATGGGGGCATGGTGTGCAACCTCCGGTAAGTGCATCGCGGTATTGTCCTCCGCGCACCGGGGGTCTGCAAAGGAATGCGAAGGGTTGCCCACCTGTCGACGGCCCCCCTTCGCCGCACGTCAAAGGCTGACGTTCGATGCCAGCCACTGCGGTTCGTACGCACCCAACGCGCGTGCCGGATAGCACCACGCGAGCGGTGCACCCTCGATCCGCAACGGCGGGTGGAGCCGCGTTGCAGGCCCCCATGACGTCGCTTCGACGTGCTCCGCGCGATCGTGTCGCGTATCCGGAACCACGGCAACCACGTCGCTCATCGGCTCGGCGCGCAACTGCAAGACTGCCGCCGTGCGCGCCAGCGAAGCGCGGACTTCGGTGCCCGCACCGTCCTTCAGTCGCGCCGTCAGTCCGCGAATGGCAGCCGCCGCCATCAGGTAGCCCGTCGCATGGTCGATCGCCTGGACGGGCAGGTTCACCGGCTCGTCGCTTCCCGTCATGCGCATGCCGGCGTCGGCAATTCCGGTACTCATCTGGATGAGGCTGTCGAAGCCGCGCCGGCAACGCCACGCGCCGGTCCAGCCATACGCGTCGAGCGATACGTCGATGAGCGCGGGATTGAGCGCGCGCCGTTGCGCGGCATCGAGCCCGAGACGCGCGAGCGCGTCGGACCGGTAGCCGTGCACGACGATATCCGCATCGCGCAGCAGCCGCGTGAGCGTATCGAGATCCGCGGGCTGCTTCAGGTCAAGCCGTGCGCACCGCTTGCCCAGGACGACGTCCAGCACCGTACCCGGCTCTTCCCAGCCATACGGATCGATGCGCAGCACGTCGGCGCCGAGGCCCGCGAGGAATCGCGTCGCGACGGGGCCGGCGAGAATGCGCGTCAGGTCGAGCACGCGAATGCCGCGCAGCGGCCGGTCCCGCGACGGTTGCCAGTCGCGTGCCGCATCCGCCTTCGCGGTGCGAACGTGCAGCAGCGGTTCGGACGCAACGGCCCGGCCTTGCGGATGCGCGGCCCATTCCTGCCGCGAGACCATCACTGCCGCACAACCGCCGCGCTCGACGATCGCGTCTTCGAGCGCATGGGCATCCCAGCGGCCGACCGCCTGCGCGACTGTCTTCGCGTCTGCCGCGCAGCCGAGCACCGTCAAGGCCGCTTGCCGATGATGCGGTGCGTTGGTGTGCAACCGGATCCAGCGATCGCGCGCCCGATAGTTGCCGGCCACCGGATCCCATTGCGGCGGCAGCGTCCATCCCGACGGCCGCAGCGACGTGCCGAACCACAGCGATGCCATGCGCCGGTCGACGTGAACCGCCGGCAATGTGCCGGTCGACTCGAGCAGCAATTCGGCGACAGCCGCACCCGCCGCGCCAATCGCCGCACTGGCCAGATCGGTCACGCGAAACACGGACAGCAGTTCGCCCGCCCCGCTGAAGCTGCAACGTTCGGGACGTTGCGACGCCCCCCCCAGCGCAGCCCAGAATTCCTGCAGATGATGCGACATCGGCCCCTCGTCTTCCGTCGCCGCATCGTGGGAAATTTGATCGACACGCATGTTCGCCTCGAATCGTTTCGGTGACGCAAAGATCGGCTTGCTCGCATTTATTGTCAACGTTGATTATCCTGATCAACCTGCCGAACGAATCGAGTCTCGCGCCATGTCGCCCTACCTGAATTCGACCGAAGCGGCCGCGAGGCTCGGCGTCTCGCGGCAGACGCTTTACGCTTACGTCAGCCGCGGCCTGCTTCGCGCGGAACCCTCCAGCCATCCACGTGAAAGCCGTTACTTCGCAGCGGACGTCGACCGGCTTGCAGCCGAACGCGCACGCGGCCGCAAACCGAAGGAAGTCGCGAAAGCCGCGCTGAACTGGGGCTCGCCCGTGCTCGAATCGAGCATCACGTTGATCGAGGGCGGCCAGCTTTTCTATCGCGGCGTGGACGTGCTCGATCTCGCCGGCCGCGCGAGCCTCGAGGAAGTCGCCGCGCTGCTCTGGCAATGCGACGCGCACACCGCTTTTGGCCGTCGCGCCCCCCGCGCCCCCGCGGTGTTGCGCACCCTCTTCAAACACTACGGCGATCAACGCGCGGAACAAGCACTCCTGCCGCTGTTCGCCGTCGCCACCGAAGACGCACCGACGGCAGCGTGGCAGCAATCGGCCGACAGCCAGGTGCAGGGCTGCGGCGACCTGGTCCGGATCCTCGCTGCGTGCCTGTTGCGCACCGGGTTCGATACGGCGCCCGTCCACGTGCAATGCGCGCGGGCATGGGGTGTAGGGCCTTCCGGCGCGGAACTGATCCGGATCGCACTCGTGCTGTGCGCGGATCATGAATTGAACGCGTCGAGTTTCACGGGCCGATGCGTGGCATCGACGAACGCGAGTTTGCGAGCGGTCGTGATCGGCGGGCTCGCCGGCCTGTCGGGCGGTCGGCACGGCGCCACCACCGCGCGTGTCGAGGCGATGTGGGATGAAATCGGCAACCGGGACGTCGAGCGGAAGATGCACGCGCGTCTGCACCGAGGCGACGATTTGCCGGGGTTCGGACATTCGCTGTATCCCGGTGGCGACGTGCGGGCGACATACCTGCTGTCGCGTATCCTGCCGCGCCGTCCGCAATGGAAAACGATGATCGATGCGGGCAGTTCGCTGGTTGGCCAGAAGCCTTCGGTGGATCTCGCGCTCGTCGCGCTGCGCAGGCATTTGCGGCTTCCCGTCGGCGCCGCGTTCGGTTTGTTCGCGCTCGGCCGCTCGATCGGCTGGATCGCGCACGGGCTCGAGCAGCGCGAACATCCCGAGCTGATCAGGCCTCGGGCGGTATATACGGGCGTTCGGCCAGACGGTATCGATGCAGGCCCGGATCAGACACGGTCACGCGGGCGATCGGGAAAGCGGTCCGTGGCGCGGCATGCGAGTCCGGAAAACGACATACTTGCGACGTTTTTCAAAGCCCGTTAGCCGAGTGTGCAGGTGGTTCGCGGAGGCGGTACCCGGTCGAAGCGGGGATGGGGTGGGCTCGTATGATCCGTGCGTGCCCCAATAAGAATGCACTGCAACAGGGAAAGGACGGATCGCTAAACCTGCCCCTCGAAACTGTCCATCTCGATCGGGTTTTGGGCGTCACACATACGTCGCAAAACCGTCAGCCCGTTACGCTGTTCGGGTTCGAAAGCCAATACCGGAAGGAATATTCGGTCGCAGCGGCGGGGGGCCTCGCATCGAGCCAGGGATGACGATTACCGCTTATCCATCGGAGTAGCGTGCGATTGGGTTGCTCGGCTGGCGACTCTGCACTGACTATCGAGATAGACTCGGATTTCTCAAGCAAAAGACGACACAGCTCTTTTCTATGTCTCGAACCACTGCGGATATCGCTCACGACATCGCCACCTTCATCCCGGAAGATGACAACTGGCTTGCGTTGGATTTGCTCGTTACCGAGCTCTGGCAAGCAGGGCATCCAGAACAGGCGATACCGGAACTCCTGAGCGTGTTTGAGCGCTACCCCGAGGAAGATGGTTTGGGCGTGATATGGAGCGTTCTCCACGGACTCGAATCGCTGCCGAATTATGAGCCGGCGCTTCTTCGATCCCTCGCGCGACAGCCCAGCGAGTTCGGCGTCTGCATGGTTGGCCGACTGCTAAATGCTGGCAGACGAGAAGTCGGCGGCATTTCGTTACTCGACACATTGCGTGAACTGGCAGCCACGGCGAAGTCTCCGCGCATCCGTGAGACCGCGGTAGCTTTTGTGTCCCGAAACAACTGAGTCCCAGGGAGTGATTTCCCTCCAGGAATTTGAACGGCTCCGCCCGGAAGCACCGGGATGTCCGCTTTGGGTCGGAAGTCACCGGTCGCGCGTCGCAGGGCGGCGGCCGGCCGAGTTCGGCCGCGATGAGCCGTTCACGACCAGAGCCCGCATTGGCGCTTAATTGCCGGCGTGACGCTCGCGGCGATACGCTCGAAACTTGTTCTGCGATCTACGGCGCCCGGTTGCTTTCCTCGCGGTGCTTGCAGTGCAGCAAAACGAGTGTCCTGCCGCCCGTAGGGCCCGTGCGATGATGCGCCATGACCAACATGAGAAATGGAATGACGATTACATTCGACGACGCGACAACGGCGGCGATCGCCGCGTTTGCCCAACTGGATATCTACACGGCCGTGCAAGCGATGCGCGCCGAGGCCGACTACGACCGCGAACGAGACCAGTGGATCTCGCGCTACATCGACGAGCACGGCGGCGGTGCGGACGACGCCGAATACGATGCCTTGCACGCGCAGGCCCAGGCAACCCCGGAATACGCACAGTTCATCGATGCGGCTCGCCGGGAAATCCTGGAATACTTCGGCGTAACCGACGATCAACTGGACTGGATGGTCCTGCTGCGCGATGACGACAGCGATGAGCTTTGGGCGGAAGTCAACCGGCAGCGGAGCGCGCTGGGAACCGGTGAAGTGCGCGGAGATCTCTGACCATGGCTTGCCGTTAGGTCTCAAGTCGTGACGGGTGCGGGGCTGGAGTCAGCTCGGCCCCGTGGTGCGCCCGGCTCTCGGTTTGAATGGTCCGGAATATAAAAACGCGGCATTGCGTCGTCTTCGCGACGTCGTCAGCCCTGATAAGAGGTCACTTCCGAATGAAGCGTGGTTTTCTGTTTGCCGTCGTGCTCGCGACGTCGCTGTTTGCCGCCAACGCGGCACTGTCACAGGAAAAGGCCGGGCCGCCTTTATACACGTGGTTGTCCGCACGTTTTCCCGATAGCGCGCGTTACGATTCGCCCGTGTTGACCGTCGGCGATTCGGGGCTGCCGTCCGATCAAGGCATCGTCCAGGCCCAGCTGACACTGATCCAGTCCCCGCAAGGTGACGATTCCGCATTGGGACTGGCCGTCGCCTTCTACACGACGAAGCAGTGGAATTTCAATACCGTCCGCGACAACGGGACATTCGGCACCCGCTACAAGCAAGGGAACGTCGCGGTCGTGATTCCGACGCTGAACGGCAATGGCTACGGCGACACGGACAGCTGGCGCCCGCTTGCCGCCGATGGCAAGACCTGGCCAGTCAAAGGCGGGGTCTTCGTCATGCTGGATCGCATTTACCTGAAAGCCTACGAGATCAGCGGGAACGACTTCGTGCTCAGCCTCTCGGATTACAACGCGGTCGGCAAAGTCTTCAGTATCCGGATTCCGGCCGCGTACCTGTCGCGCTTTCTCGCCGGCATTCCGAACGATCGCGGCCTGGTGCCGCAAGGGCTGTCGAGCCATCCAACGCCCTTTGGCGTGGAGTATGCCGCGCTCAATGAACAGGCGGTGACGGAAATGAAGATTCCCGACGGCGCGATGCGGGTCATGGGGATTGTTCCCGGCGCCATCGCGGATCGCGCCGGCCTGAAGAATTACGACGTGCTGCTGCGTTTCGGCGATCACCCGCTGAAGGAGCCGAACGATCTGGTCAACGCCGTGCATGCGACGCCGCCCGGCACGGCGGTACCGCTGACGGTCTGGCGCAATGCCAGGGAGGTCAGGCTGCAGGCCCGGTTCTAGGATCGACTCCGGATCAGGGAAACGATGGTCAGGGCGCACCGTTGCGCGCTGACCACCCTTCAATTCAGGTACGCGAGCGCCCGCGACATCGCGGTCACGCTGCCCCGTCGCCCTTCGGAAACATCCCCTTGCTCATCGCATCGAGTTGCCGCACGATCTCCGCGCGCAGTTCGGCCGATACCTCGACACTGTCGAGCAATTCCGAAATCCACAATCCGTCGGCCGCGAGCCGGCAGATCATCAGCGTCGCGGCCTGCGCGAGCGGCACGGGATCGGGCCGCGTCCATTCGCGCATCGGCACCGACCAGCGCTCGCGCGTGTCCTGCTCGGTAATCATCGACGCGACCAGCACGCGCAGCACATCGGTACTCGCGGCCGGATTCGCCGCATCGAGCACCGCATGCAGATAGGCGCGCGCCGCCGCGCCGTCGCCGTTCGGATCCGCCGCCATCCGCGCGTCCATCTGCGCACCGAAGCGGGCGGTCGCCTGCCCGAACAACGCATCCAGCAGCCCCTGCTTGTTCGCGAAGTGATACTGCAGCGCGCCTTTCGTCACGCCGGCGCGCTCGGCCACCGCATCGAGCGTCAACGCGGCCACGCCGTGATGCGTCGCGATTTCCGAGGCGGCCGCCAGCAACTGCGCGCGCACCTGGTCAGGCGCTTTTTTTCGCCGTACACCGGCGGCGACGGCAGCCGGCGCCGATGATCCTTCAGACGCCCGCGCGCCGGCCGTTTCGGCCGGTTCGACAGGCGCGGACACGTCGCGCGGCGCGGGTTCGAGGCGTTTTTTCATGGTGCGGATGGTAGCACCCGGGCGTCTCGAGATAAACATTCCGGCTGGATGGTATGATCCGCCGCATGAATAAAACCGCCCCCTCGCCCTGGTCCGCACTCGACACCGCGATCGCCCGTGGACGCGACGCGCTCGTGCGTCTCCAGCAGCCCGACGGCAGCTGGTGTTTCGAACTGGAATCCGACGCGACGATCACCGCGGAATACATCCTGATGATGCATTTCATGGACAAGATCGACGACGTGCGCCAGGAGAAGATGGCGCGTTACCTGCGCGCGAACCAGCGGCTCGACACGCACGGCGCATGGGCGCTGTACGTCGACGGCGCGCCGGACGTGTCGTGCAGCGTGAAGGCGTATTTCGCGCTGAAGGCGGCCGGCGACAGCGAACGCGCACCGCACATGGTCCGCGCGCGCGATGCGATCCTGAAGCTCGGCGGCGCGGCGCGCGCGAACGTGTTCACGCGCATCCTGCTCGCGACGTTCGGCCAGGTGCCGTGGCGCGCGGCGCCGTTCATGCCCATCGAGTTCGTGCTGTTCCCGAAGTGGGTGCCGATCTCGATGTACAAGGTCGCGTACTGGGCACGCACGACGATGGTGCCGCTGCTGGTGCTGTGCTCGCTGAAGGCGCGTGCGCGCAATCCGCGCAACGTCTCGATTCGCGAGCTGTTCGTCACGCCGCCGGAAGAAGAGCGCCAGTACTTCCCGCCCGCGAGCGGCATGCGCAAGGTATTCCTCGCGCTCGACCGCACGGTCCGCCATATCGAGCCGCTGCTGCCGAAAGGCCTGCGGCAGCGCGCGATCCGGCATGCGCAAGCGTGGTGCGCGGAACGGATGAACGGCGAGGACGGGCTCGGCGGCATCTTCCCGCCGATCGTCTACAGCTACCAGATGATGGAGGTACTCGGCTACCCGGACGACCATCCGCTGCGGCGCGATTGCGAAAACGCGCTGGAGAAGCTGCTGGTCACGCGGCCGGACGGCAGCATGTATTGCCAGCCGTGCCTGTCGCCGGTGTGGGACACCGCGTGGAGCACGATGGCGCTCGAGCAGGCGCGCGGCGTCGCGGCGCCGGAAGCCGGCGAGGCCGCTTCCGGCGCGCTGCGCGAACTCGATGAACGCATCGCACGCGCGTACGACTGGCTGGCCGTGCGTCAGGTCAACGACCTGCGCGGCGACTGGATCGAGAATGCGCCGGCCGACGTCGAACCGGGCGGCTGGGCGTTCCAGTACGCGAACCCGTACTACCCCGACATCGACGACACCGCGGTCGTCACCGCGATGCTCGATCGCCGCGGCCGCACGCATCGCAACGCGGACGGCACGAACCCGCATGCGCCGCGCGTCGCACGCGCGCTCGACTGGATGCGCGGGCTGCAATCGCGCAACGGCGGCTTCGCGGCATTCGATGCCGACTGCGACCGCCTGTACCTGAACGCGATCCCGTTCGCCGATCACGGCGCGCTGCTCGATCCGCCGACCGAAGATGTATCGGGCCGCGTACTGCTGTGTTTCGGCGTGACGAAACGCGCGGAAGAACGCGCATCGCTCGCACGCTGCATCGACTACGTGAAGCGCACGCAGCAGCCCGACGGCAGCTGGTGGGGCCGCTGGGGCACGAACTACCTCTACGGCACGTGGAGCGTGCTGGCCGGCCTCGCGCTTGCCGGCGAGGACAAGTCGCAGCCGTATATCGCGCGCGCGATCGAATGGCTGCGCGCCCGGCAGCATGCGGACGGCGGCTGGGGTGAAACGAACGACAGCTATGTCGACCCGAAGCTGGCCGGCACGAACGACGGCGAGAGCACGTCGAACTTCACCGCGTGGGCGCTGCTCGCGCAGATGGCGTTCGGCGACCATGAATCCGATTCGGTGAAGCGCGGCATCGCGTACCTGCAGTCGGTGCAGCAGGATGACGGCTTCTGGTGGCACCGCTCGCACAATGCGCCGGGCTTCCCGCGCATCTTCTACCTGAAGTATCACGGCTATACCGCGTACTTCCCGCTGTGGGCGCTCGCACGCTATCGGCGACTTGCCGGCGCTGCGGCTGCCGCTCCGGCAGCCGTGGAAGCAACCGACACGGCAGTCGCCTGAACGACCGCGCGCCGCGGTGCCCGAGGGCACCCGGCGCGGTCGCGACGGGATCCCCCTCCCCGCCGAATCACTCGGCCCCCTTCTCCCGCATCTTCACGAACGCGTCGCGCAAATCCGCGCAGAACGCGTCGCCGATCATCGACAGCGGCTGCGACGCGGACGTCACCAGATAGAAGTGATCGGGCACGGCCGGCTCGAACGGCTTGACGGCCACGCGCTGGCCCGCATACGCGGCCGTTACCGGATCGATCAGCGCGACGCCCGCACCGTTCGCGACGAACGCGACGATCGTCTGCGACAGCTGCGCCTCGATCGACAGCACGCGCGACACGCCGGCCTCGACGAACACGCGATCGATCGCGCTGCGCGCCTCGAAACTCGGCGGAAACGAGATGAACGATTCGTCGCGCAGGTCGGCCGGCTGCACGACGCGCTTGCGCGCGAGCCGATGCCCGCGCGGCACGATGCAGCACATCGCCGCTTCCGCGAGCCGCTCGCCGCGCACGGCCGGATGCGGGACGGGTTCGGCGATCAGCCCGACATCGCATTGCCCTGACGCGACCTTGTCGACAACGGTGGACGCACTGTGCGCGAGCAGCGTGATGTCGACACCCGGGTGCGCATGCGAGAACCGCGTGACGAGCTCCGGCAGCAGGTCGAGCGCGACGGCCGGCGAGCCGGCCACGCGCAGCGTGCCGCGCCGCATCGCGCGGATCTGCTCGGCCGCCTGCGCGACGCGATCGAGCCCGACGAACGCGCGCTCGACCTCCTCGTACAGCACGCGCGCCTGGGCAGTCGGCGTGAAGCGCCCCTGCTGCCGCTCGAACAGCACGAAGCCGATCCGGTCCTCGAGATCGGCGATCAGCCGGCTCACGGCCGGCTGCGAGATATGGAGATCGCGTGCCGCGCGCGTGACGGTGTGGCGCTGCATCACCGCACGGAACGCTTCGATCTGACGAATCCTCAGCGAGGGCGTGGTCATAACACTGGATTATGGGTCGTTGATCAAGCTGTATTGGACAGCACATTTTGCCTGTCCGAACATCGGTTCCGCAACGTACTGAACGCAAGGAGCCGCGCCGTCATGGGATATAACACGCAACCGCTGCACCCGCGACACCGGAGCCGCGCATGACCGTGCGCCGCTTCGACGTCGTCGTGGCCGGCGGCGGTCTCGTCGGCATGGCCATCGCGTGGGGCATCGCGCGGCTCGGCAAAAGCGTCGCGGTCTGCGACGGCGACGACATCGCGTTTCGCGCGGCGCGCGGCAATTTCGGGCTCGTGTGGGTGCAGGGCAAAGGCGGCCGCTGCCTGCCGTATGCATGCTGGTCGCGCGAATCGTCCGAGCGCTGGCACGCGTTCGCCGCGCAATTGCAGCGCGAAACGGGCGTGAACTGCGGGTTCGAACGCCCGGGCGGCATCGAGCTGTTCGAGCATCGCGCCGAACTCGACAGCGCAACCGACCTGCTCGAATCGCTGCGCCGCCAGGAAGCCGCGCTGTCGTACGAGGTGCTCGATCCGGCGGCACTGCGCCGGCGCATCCCGTCGGCATCGCCATCGCTGGCCGGCGCGCTGTGGTCGCCGAACGACGGCCACGCGAATCCGCTCTACACGCTGCGCGCGATGCTGCAGGCATTCCAGCAGTGCGGCGGCGTCTATCTGCCGCGCAGCGAAGTCACCGAGATCCGCCCGCGCACGGGGCGTTTCGAGATCGACGCGCGCGATGCTCGGCTCGAAGCCGGGCGCGTGGTGCTCGCGGCCGGCCTCGACAACGCGCGGCTCGCGCCGATGGTCGGCCTGCACGCGCCGATCTCGCCGCTGCGCGGCCAGATCATGGTCACCGAGCGCCTCGCGCCGTTTCTCGACTACCCGACGCTCGTCGTCCGGCAAACGCCGGAAGGCTCGGTGCTGCTCGGCGACTCGGCCGAAGACGTCGGCTTCGACGACGGCCAGACGCGCCCCGCGATGGTCGACATCGCACGCCGCGCGCGCACCGCATTCCCCGCGCTCGCGCATGCACGGATCGTGCGTGCGTGGGGCGCGCTGCGCATCATGACGCCCGACGGCCTGCCCGTGTACGAAGCGTCGGCCACGCATCCCGGCGCGTTCATCGCGATCTGCCACAGCGGCGTGACGCTCGCGGCGGCCCACGCCGATCTCGTCGCGCCGTGGATCGCGGGCGGCGCCGCGCCTGCCGACCTGTCCGCCTTTACCACCGCGCGCTTCGCCGCGCCCACGGAAGCCCGGCATGTTTGAATCCCTCATTCCCGCCGCCGCGATGTTCGAACGCGTGCGCATCCATATCGACGGCATGCCGCACGACGTTCCCGCGCACTACACCGTCGCGGCCGCGATGCTCGCCGCCGGTTCGGCCGCGTGCCGCGCGAGCGCCGTCAGCGGCGCGCCGCGCGGCCCGTTCTGCATGATGGGCGTGTGCTTCGACTGTCTCGTCGAAATCAATGGCGTGTCCAACATGCAGGGCTGCATGACGCCGGTTGCCGACGGCATGCAGGTGCGCGCGATGCACGGCAAGGCGAGGCTCGCATGACGCGCCGCCAGTGTGACCTGCTGATCGTCGGCGCGGGGCCGGCCGGGATGGCGGCGGCTGCCGCCGCGCGTTCGGCCGGGCTGTCGGTCGTCGTCGCGGACGAAGGCCGCGCGCCCGGCGGCCAGATCTACCGCAACGTAGTCGATGCACCGGCGCCGCTCGCGCAATGGCTCGGCACCGACTACACGGCCGGCCGGCCGCTCGTCGACGGCCTGCTCGCGAGCGGCGCGCACTACCTGCCGCGCAGCGTCGTCTGGCAGGTCGCGTTCGAACCGGAGCCCGTCGCGATGCTCACGCAAGGCGGCCCGTCCGGCGGCACGCTCGAAATCGGCGCGCGTGCGGTGCTGATCGCGACCGGCGCGCAGGAACGCCCGTGGCCGGTACGCGGCTGGACGCTGCCCGGCGTGATGGGCGTCGGTGCCGCGCAAACGCTGCTGAAAGCGTCGGGCCTCGCGCCGTCGGCCGATGCCGTGCTCGCGGGCAGCGGCCCGCTGCTGTGGCTGTTCGCCGCGCAATTGCTGAATGCGGGCCGGCGCGTGCGCGCACTCGTCGACACGACACCGCGCGACGCGTGGCGCCGTGCGCTCCCGCATGCGCTGCCGGCACTGCGCGGCGCCGACTATCTGCTCAAGGGCTGGCGCATGCTGCGCGCGGTGCGCAACGCCGGGATTCCCGTGTATCGCGGCGCGACCGATATCGGGATCGACGGCGACACGCGCGCCGAACGCATCCGCTTTCAAGACGAAGACGGCGTCGTGCAGGCGCTCGACACGTCGCTCGTGCTGCTCCATCAAGGCGTCATTCCGTCGACGCAGCTCGCGCGTTCGCTCGGCTGCGCGCATGAATGGGACACGTCGTCGGCATGCTGGCGTCCGCGATGCGACGCGCGCGGCCGCAGCAGCGTGCCGCATATCTGGATCGCGGGCGACGGCGCAGGCATCGGCGGCGCGCAGGCGGCGGCACTCGCCGGCGAAGTGTCGGCGCTCGACATCGCCGCGCAGCTCGGCGCGCTCGACGCGCCCCGGCAGGCCGCACGCGAACGCGCGGCGCTGCACGCACTGCGCCGTCATCTCGCGGTGCGGCCGCTGCTCGACGCGCTGTACACGCCGCCCGCCGCACTGCGGCGCCCCGACGACGACACGATCGTGTGCCGCTGCGAGGAAATCACGGCCGGCGAGATCCGGAAGCTCGCCGCGCTCGGTTGCCAGGGGCCGAACCAGATGAAGGCATTCACACGCTGCGGGATGGGCCCGTGCCAGGGTCGCTGGTGCGGCACGACGGTCGGCGAGCTGATCGCCGACGTGCAGCAGCGCGGCGTCGGCGACGTCGGCTACTACCGGATCCGCGCGCCGATCAAGCCCGTCACCGTCGGCGAGATGGCCGACGCCCTCGAACTGTCGAACGATTTCCAGCGCGGCGAATTCCCGAGCTGACGTGCACGCCTACTCTTCCCCACACGAACGGAGCCTGACCATGAAGACGCGCCTCACGATTCTCCTTTCCGCCGCCGCGATGGCTTTCGCGTCGCTGGCGTCGGCGAAGGAATGGACGACCATCCGCATCGGGGTCGACCCGACCTACCCGCCGTTCGAATCGACGGCAACCGACGGCAGCGTGAAAGGCTTCGACATCGATCTCGGCAACGCGCTGTGCGCGAAGCTGAATGCGAAATGCGTGTGGGTATCGAGCAGTTTCGACGGGCTGATTCCGGGGCTGCAGGCGCGCAAGTTCGACGTGATCCTGTCGTCGATGGCCGCAACCGAAGCGCGGCGCCAGCAGATCGACTTCACCGACCGCCTGTATCGCAACCAGACGCGGCTGATCGCGCGTACCGGCTCGGGGCTGCTCCCCGAAGCGGCGAAGCTCGCCGGCAAGCGCGTCGCGGTCGAACAGGGCACGATCCAGGAAACCTATGCGCGTGACAAGTGGGCGGCGGCGAAGGTCGAGGTCGTCCCGTATCCGAGCTACGACCAGGCATACGCGGACCTCGTCACCGGGCGCGTCGACGGCGTGCTGATGGATGCCGTGCAAGGCCAGCTCGGGTTCCTGTCGACGCCGCGCGGCAAGGGCTTCTCGTTCGCGGGCGGCGTCGTGTACGACCCGAAGATCATGGGCAACGGCGATGCGGCCGGCGTGCGCAAGGCCGACGGCGACCTGCGCGACGCACTCAATCGCGCGATCGCGCAGATCCGCAGCGACGGTACCTACAACAAGATCCAGTCGAAGTATTTCGATTTCGACATGTACGGAAATTGACGGCGAACGCGGGTGCGTCCGACCGCCGGGCAACCCGCGTTGCCTTAGCGATCCTCAAGATCATTCGAGGACCGGACGGGCTATAATGCGCGCTTTCGGTTTGGTCGTTGCCATGAAGCCGCTGGCCGTTCCCTCTCTCGCGAACATCGCATCGCGCCTTCGCCTCAAGCAGCTGAAGCTGCTGATCGCGCTCGAAAACCACGGTTCGCTGCACAAGGCCGCGGAAGAAATCGCGATCTCGCAACCCGGCGCCACCAAGGTGCTGCGCGAGATCGAGGACATCCTCGGCATGCCGCTGTTCGAGCGGCAACCGAAAGGCCTCGTCGCGAACGACCTCGGCCGCTGCGTCACGCGCTACGCGCGCCTCATCTACAGCGACCTCGAACACCTGCACACCGAAGTCCTCGCGCTCACGCAAGGCCATGGCGGCCATCTCGCGGTCGGCGTAATCATGGGCGCGGTGCCGCTGCTCACGCGTGCGCTCACCGACCTGCGCCGCCGCCAGCCGCACCTGTCCGTCGAGATCGTCGAAGGCACCAGCGCGAGCCTGCTCGCGCTGATCGACGACGGCCGGCTCGATCTCGCGATCTGCCGCAACGGCAACAGCCGGCGCCCGGAAGCGTACGACTACGTGCCGCTCAAATCCGAACCGCTCGCGGTCGTGACGGCCCGCACGCATGGGCTGGCCGAGCGCGACGCGCTGACGCTGAGCGATCTCGCCGACGCCGAATGGGTCGCGTATCCAGTCAACACGCCGATGCGGCTCGCGCTCGAACGTGCGCTGGCCGATGCAGGCATCGAGGTGCCGCGCTATCCGATCGAAACGGCGTCGACGTTCGCGACGCTCACGCTGCTGCAGGCGAACCCCGAACTGGTCGCGGTCATCCCGCACGAAGTCGCCGAATTCGGCGAGCGGTTCGGCCTCATCGCGCGCCTGCCGGTCGCGATCCCGGCGCTCGACGAGCCGTACGGCGTGGTCGCACGGACCTTCGCGCACCTGTCGCCAGGCGCGCGCCTGCTCGTCGAGACGCTACAGGATCACCTGCTTACTTGATCGGCGAGAATGCGGCCGGACGCAGCAGCTTCGATTCCATCTTCTCGAGCATCGGGAACGCCTTCGGCACGAATTTCTCGAGCCAGTCCGGATCCTCGTACAGCGCGGTCCGGCGCTTGATGCGATCGTCCAGGCTTTCGTACGCCCAGATATGGACGACCTGGTTCAGTTCGCCGATCTCCGTGTACCACCAGCCGACGAGCGTCGCATAGCGGGAGATCACCGGCAGGCCTTCCTTCTCGAAGTGCCGCAGGTATTCGTTCATCTTGCCGATCTGGACCGTGTAGGTCCGCATTTCGTAATACATGACTGCTCCTGGTTGAATCGAATCGGGTAATCGGTCGGTACGCGCGCGTGCTCAGCATTCGCCGGCGTAAGCCGCGCGGATGATCGCCTCGACGTCGCGCGCGGTGGTCAGGCGCGGATTGACGAGCACGTTGCCGCTGCGCATCGAGTCGGCCACCATCTGCGGCAGGTGCGCGAGGTCGACACCGAGCTCGCGGATGTTCGACGGAATCTCGAGCGCGCGATTGAGTTCGACGATCTGCTCGACCAGCCCGCGTGCGGCCGTTTCCGCATCGACGCCGGCCACGTCGCCGCCGAGCGCTTCCGCGATGTCGCGGTACAGCGCCGGGCATGCCGGACGGTTGAAGTCGATCACGTACGGCAGCAGCGCCGCGTTCGCGATGCCGTGCGCGATGTTGAACACGCCGCCCATCGTGTGCGAGATCGCGTGCACGTTGCCGAGCTTCGACTGCGAAAACGCGACGCCGGCCAGGAACGAGCCGAGCAGCATGTCCTCGCGCGCCGCGAGATCGGAGCCGACGTAGAACGCGCTGCGCAGGCTGCGCCCGATCAGGCGGATCGCGCCCAGCGCGAGCGACTGGCTCACCGGGTTCGCCTGCTTCGACACGTACGACTCGATCGCATGCGTGAGCGCGTCCATGCCGGTGGCGGCCGTGATCGCGGCCGGCAGCTTCAGCGTGAGTTCCGCATCGAGGATCGCGAGCTTCGGAAAAATCTTGTGGCTGACAATCACGGTCTTGAACAGTGTTTCCTTGTTCGTGAACACCGTCGACGCCGTGCATTCGCTGCCGGTGCCCGACGTGGTCGGGATCGCGAAGATCGGCAGCGGTTCGACCGGAATCTTGTTGTAGCCCTCGTAATCGAGGATCGTGCCGCCGTTGGTGGCCATCGCGGCCACGCCCTTCGCGGTGTCGATGCTGCTGCCGCCGCCGACGCCGATCACGGCCGTGCAGCGGTGCTCCTTCAGGAACGTCAGCGCATTGTCGAGCACGGCCGTGCTCGGGTTCGCCTCGACGCCCGAGAAGATCTCGTATGCGACGTCCGCGTCGCGCAGCGACGTGAAGAACCCTTCGAGCACGCCGCTCTTGATCAGGCCGTCGTCGGTCACGACCAGCAGCTTGCCGCTGAACAGCGGCTTCAGCAGTTCGCCGGCCTGGCGCGCGAGGCCGTTGCCGAATTTCAGCGTGGTGGGAAAGAAGTATTGGAATGGGCTCATGGTGCTTTCTCCGTGTGAAGTCTCCGCACCAAACACTACAAGCGGCCGTTCGCCGCCGGTAATGAAAAAACCGGATCGCCCGATAACGCCCGCTTATTCCCCCCGCGCGCCGCACCGTTTGGTTATCACGCGATCACGAAGCGTCATTAGGCAAGACGCGGCCGTGCCCCTACAGTCGCTGCACGGGACGATGCCATCGCCCCCGCAACCATAACGACGGAGACACCCATGCCCCCCTCGAATTCCCCTGCCGTCTCGGCATCGCCGGCTTCGCTCGATGCGACCGCGCGGCCGACCAGCGTCCGCTGGCGCATCTTCCTGATCATGCTGCTGCTGGTCGCGATCAACTACATCGACCGCGCGTCGCTGTCGGTCGCGATGCCGCTGATCGCGCCGGAATTCAACATGTCGCCGGCGCTCGAAGGCCTGATGCTGAGCGCGTTCTTCTGGTCGTATGCGCTGATGCAGATTCCGGTCGGCGTGATGCTCGACCGCTATCACACGCGCGGCATCATCGCGACCGCGACGCTCGCATGGGGCGCGTTCCAGGCGCTCGGCGCGGCATCGCACAGCTGGTTCCTGCTGATGCTGACGCGCATGGGCCTCGGCTTCTCCGAATCGCCGGTGTTCCCGGCCGGCGCGAAGCTGATCGGCACGTGGCTGACGCCGCACGAACGCGGCCGCGGCGCGGTACTCGTCGACGGCGGCGCGCCGCTCGGCAGCGCGCTCGGCGCGATCCTGATCTCGGGGCTGATCGCGTGGTTCGGATCGTGGCGCATCGCGTTCGTGATCGCGGGTGTCGGCACGATGCTGGTGGGCGTGCTCGTGTGGCGCTATATCCGCAACCATCCGTCCGAGCATCCGGGCGTCAATGCGGCCGAACTCGAACACATCACGCGCGAGAACGCGCCGGCGCAAGCCGCGGGCGAACGCGTGCCGCTGCGCGAGCTCGTGAAGGACCGCTCGGTGCTCGCGATGTTCGCCGGCTACAGCTGCATCCTCGCGGTGTTCTACGGGCTGCTGACGTGGATGCCGAGCTACCTGCACAAGACCTACGGCTTCAACATCGCGACGACGGGCGGCGCGACCTTCATCATCTTCATGTCGGGCTTCGTCGGCGAACTGATCGGCGGCACCATCGGCGATCGCTGGAAAGCGTCGGGCGCGTCGCCGAACCTCGTGATGCGCACGATGTTCAGCGGCTCGTCGCTGATCGCGGCCGCCTGTATCCTCGCGGCGGCCTATATCGCGAACGCGAATGCGGTCGTGCTGCTGCTGAGCATCGCGATGTTCTTCATCCGCTTCTGCGGGATGTACTGGAGCCTGCCGGCCATCGTCGGCGGCCCGGAGCGCGCCGGCGTGCTCGGCGGCACGATGAACTTCTGCGGCAGCATGGTCGGCGTCGTGGTGCCGATCCTGATCGGCCTGATCGTCCAGTGGTCGGGTTCGTACTTCTTCGCGCTGCTGTTCTTCGTCGTGATGGCCGTGCTGATCGCGGTGTTCTCCAGCATGATCGACTACCGTCCGCGCGCACACGGCTGACCGCCACGCGATCGCTGTTTCCCTTCATCGAAACGACGAGGCCCGCGCAAGCGGGCCTCGTCACATCGTCAGCGGCGTTCAGCGGCTCAACGATCGATCGGCAGCGGCGCATCGGCCGCGACGAGCTGCTGTTCGCGCATCTCGCGCCAGAAATCGGCCGGGATATCGAACGTCAGTGCCGCCGAGTCTTCCGCGATCCGCTCCGGACGGCTCGCGCCAGGAATCACCGACGCCGTCGCCGGATGCGCGAGCACGAACTGCAGCGCGGCCGCCTTGACCGGCACGTCGTAGCGCACCGCGATCGCGCGGATGCGCTCGACCTTCGCGACGATCTCGGGCGGCGCCTTCTGGTATTCGAAGTGCGCGCCGCCGACGAGCACGCCCGAGCTGTACGGGCCGCCGACGACGATCCCGACGTTCCGCGCGGCCGCTGCCGGCATCACGCGCTGCAGCGCACGCTCGTGATCGAGCAGCGTGTAGCGGCCGGCCAGCAGCATGCCGTCCGGTTGCGGTTCGGCCAGGTCGAGCACCAGTTCGATCGGCTCGACGCGGTTCACGCCGAGGCCCCACGCACCGATCACGCCCTCTTCGCGCAGCTTGCCCAGCACGCGGAACGCGCCCTTGCGCGCAACCTCGAACTGCGCGAGCCATTCGTCGCCGTAGATGTCCTGTGCGATGTCGTGCACCCACACGATGTCGAGACGATCGGTGCGCAGGCGCTTCAGGCTGTCCTCGATCGAGCGCAGCGTCGCGTCGGCCGAGTAGTCGCTCACCAGCCGGTTCGCACGGCCGTGCGCGAAGATCCCGCTCTTTTCGCCGTAGTCGCGCGTCTTCGCGTCTTCCATTTCGTCGAGCACGATGCGACCGACCTTCGTGCTGATGAAATAGTCGTCGCGGCGATGGCCGGCGAGCGCGTCGCCGAGGCGCGATTCGGCCAGGCCGGCGCCATACGACGGCGCGGTGTCGAAGTAGCGGATGCCGCGCGCCCAGGCGGCTTCGACGGTGGCGATCGCCTCTTCGTCGGGAATGTCGCGGAACATGTTGCCGAGCGGCGCCGCGCCGAAACCAAGCCGGTTGTCGGCCGGCAGCGTGTCTTTGAGACCCATGTGTTTCTCCGGGATTGACAGGAAAGTGAACCCAGTCTAGGTTGCACGAATAAGTCTGTCCAAGACATAATTCGTCAAACTTGAGTCTCAGAAGGTCTTATATGCTCGACATCCGCCAGCTTCAGTATTTCATCGCGGTCGCGGAAGAGGAACACGTCGGCCGCGCGGCCGAACGCCTGCACATCTCGCAATCGCCGCTCAGCCGCCAGATCGCGCAGCTCGAGGAAAAGCTCGGCCTGACGCTGTTCGAACGCAGCCAGCAGCGCATTCGTCTGACGCGTGACGGGCGCACGTTCCTCAGCGAAACGCACGCGTTCCTGCGCCATGCGAACCGGCTCGAATCGCTCGCGCGCCGGCTCGGCCGCGGCGACGAAGGCGGCCTGTGCATCGGCTACCTCGAAACGGCCACGCACTCGGGCGTGCTGCCGCGCGCGCTGAAGACGCTGCGCGCCGAGCGTGCGTCCGTGCACATCGCGCTGTACAACTATCAATCGGCCGCGCAGCTCGAAGGCTTGCGCGAGCGCAGCCTCGACATTGCGCTCGTCACCGAGCCGCCCGCGCCGGACGATCCCGAACTCGATTCGATGATGGTGCTGAACGATCCGATGCTGCTCGCGATGCCCGACGGGCACCCGCTCGCGAAGAAGAAGACGCTCGTCGCCGACGATCTCGCCGCGCAGGCGTGGATCGGCGTCACGCAGCAGGAAAGCGCGCCGCGTCACGGCGCGTTCGTCGCGGCCTGTGCGAAGGCCGGTTTCTCGCCGAACATTTCGGTGGAGGCGTCCGAGCCGCTCGCGGCGCTCGGCCTCGTTGCCGCCGGGCTCGGCGTGACGATGATCCAGCAAAGCCTGCGGCACCAGGTGCCGGAAGGCGTCGTGCTGCGCGAGCTGCCGTGGTTCAGCTACCGCACGCCGCTGTGGGCCGCGTGGCACAAGGTCAACCTGCGGCCGCTGGTCGGCATCTTCCGCGAGATCCTGACCGGCGAGGAGGTCGTTGCGGCGGTCGGCAAGTAATGCGGTGAAAACGCGGGGCGCCGTTGCAGCACGACGCCCCGCTTGCCGACTGCGCGAACCTTACTTCGCGAGCGTCACCTTCCCGTCGAGCAGGCGGTTGAGCGCCCACGGGTTGCTCGTGCGCAATGCGTCGGGCAGCAGCGCATCCGGCATGTCCTGATAGCTGACCGGGCGCAGGAAGCGACGAATCGCGAGACTGCCGACCGACGTCGAACGGCCGTCCGCCGTCGACGGATACGGGCCGCCGTGCACCATCGCATGCGCGACCTCGACGCCGGTGCCGAAGCCGTTGACCAGCACGCGGCCCGCGCGCCGCTCCAGCGCCGGCAGGAACGTCCGCACATCCGCGTAATCGGCTTCGTCGATATGGATCGCCGTCGTCAGCTGCCCTTCCAGCGACTCGATCAGCGCGCGCATCGTCTTCAGGTCGGGGCAGCGGACGATCAGCGACGCCGCACCGAAAATTTCCTCGTGCAGCGCCTTCGTTTCACGGAACGCATCGGCGCTCGTCGAGAACAGCGCACCCTGCCCCTGGTTCGCGCCGGTCGGCGCATTCGCGCGTGCGACGGTCTGCACCTGCGGATGCTGCGCGAACGCGGTCACCGCGCGCTCGAACGCCTGGTGAATGCCCGGCGTGAGCATCGTCGCGGCCGGCGCCTGCGCAAGCCGCTCCGCCGCCGTCGCGATGAAGCGATCGAGTGCCGGCCCTTCCACCGCGAAGATCAGCCCCGGGTTCGTGCAGAACTGGCCGGCGCCGAGCGTCAACGACTGCACGAACGCGTGCGCGATCGCATTGCCGCGCTGTTCCAGCGCGTGCGGGAACAGCAGCACCGGGTTGATGCTGCTCATCTCCGCATAGACGGGGATCGGTTCAGGCCGTGCGTTCGCGATCGCGATCAGATCGGTGCCCGCGTGACGCGACCCGGTAAAACCGACCGCCTTCACGCGGCGGTCGCGCACGAGCCCCTGGCCGATCTCGCGGCCGCTGCCGAACAGCAGCGAGAACGTGCCTTCCGGCATCCCGCAATCCTTCACGGCCTGCTGCACGGCCATCCCGACGAGTTCCGACGTGCCGGGGTGCGCCGAGTGCGCCTTCACGATCACCGGGCAGCCGGCCGCCAGCGCCGATGCGGTATCGCCGCCCGCGACCGAGAACGCGAGCGGGAAGTTGCTCGCGCCGAATACCGCGACGGGGCCGAGGCCGATATGACGCAGGCGCAGGTCGGGGCGCGGCGCCGGCTGGCGCTCCGGCTGCGCCGGATCGATGCGCACCTCGAGGTAATCGCCCGCGCGCACCACGCCGGCGAACATGCGCAACTGGCCGACCGTGCGGCCGCGCTCGCCTTCGACGCGCGCACGCGGCAGGCCCGATTCGGCGACGCAGCGCTCGACGAGCACATCGCCGAGCGCGAGGATGTTGGCCGCGATCGCTTCGAGAAACCGGGCGCGCGCTTCCGGCGCCGTCTCGCGATATGCGTCAAAGGCCGCCCACGCCAGCGCGCACGCTTCGTCGAGATCGACGACGGTCGCGCCGCCGAAAGCCGGCTCCATGCGTTCGCCGCTTGCCGCGTCGATCGCGTACGTGACGCCGTGAGTGCCGCGTCGTGTCTGCTGACCGATCAGCAAGTTGCCTGCGATGTTCATTTCCGTTTCCTGTGTGAGTCGATCGACTGCGCACGCGATATTCCGGCGTGCGTATGAATGCGTTGGCGACGACACGAATGCGACGTCGACACGAATGACCACGATGGTTTCAAAACCGCCCGGCCCGCGTCAATACTTCGCGCATGACAGCTTTTCATAGCGCTATGAGTCGCTCTCAATACCGGATGCGCGGCGCGATCTTCATACTGGCCCTGCGTCGCGCCGCACCGGGCGCGCCCGTCCGACCCGAATGCCCGCGCGTCAAACTGCCCGGGGTTCGCGTCGGCCATAACGATGGAGACGAACATGTGTGTGCAGAAACCGGCCGACGGCCCGGACGTCAAGCGCCTGCTCGAGGGCCTGCCGACCAACTGGGGCAAGTGGGGGCCTGACGATGAAGTCGGCGCGCTGAACTATCTGCAGGCCGAGCAGGTGATGCGCGGCATCGGCGCCGTGCGCCAGGGCCGCACCTTCACGCTGCAGGTCGATATCGGCCACGCGAAGGGCGAGCCGCTGTTTCCGGGGCGGCGCCCGTCGATGCGGATGAACGTGCTCGACAAGGGCCACTTCCTCGCGGGCAAGGCGCACTTCGACGGCAACGTCGAATACGCGGACGACGTGATCTTCATGCACGTGCAGGGCTCGACGCAGTGCGATGCGCTCGGGCACGTGTGGTACGACGATACGCTGTGGAACGGCTATGACGCGCTGAGCACGGTCGGCGGCCTCGATCGCGCGAGCATCCTGCCGATCGCCGAGCGCGGCATCGCCGGCCGCGCGGTGCTGATCGACATCGCGCGCCATCGCAACAAGCGCGTGCTCGACAAGGGCGAGACGTTCGATCACCACGACCTGCTCGAAGCGGCGCGCGCGCAGAACGTGACGATCGAGCCGCGCGACATCCTGCTGATCCGCACCGGCTGGATCGGGTCGTTCTACGAGCGCGACGAGGCCGAGTTTTATCGCGACTACATCGAGCCGGGGCTCACGTTCAGCCGCGAACTCGTCGAGTGGTTCCGCGAGATGGAAATCCCGAACCTCGTCACCGATACGATGGGCAACGAGGTCACCGTCGACCCGGCATCGGGCGTGATGATCCCGCTGCACAACGCGCTGATGCGCAATCTCGGCGTCGTGTTCACCGAAGTCGTGCTGCTCGACGCGCTCGCGGAAGATTGCGCGCGCGACGGCCAGTGGCAGTTCCTGTACACGGCCGCGCCGCTGAAGATCGTCGGCGGCACCGGCGCGCCGGTCAATCCGCTCGTAATCAAGTAACACGCTTGAAGCCCTGCCCGGCGCGCGTCGTGCGCGCCGGGCGTTCGACTGCCGCCGTGCCGGGAATCAGAACGTGCCCGGATACGCGCCGCCGTCCAGCAGCACGTTCTGCCCCGTCAGATAGCCCGCGTGCGCGCTGCACAGGAATGCGCAGACCGCCCCGAACTCGCCGGCCGTACCGAAACGCCCGGCCGGCACATTCCGGCGCTTCGCTTCACGCGTCGCTTCGTAGTCCGTCCCTTCCGCCTGCGCCGACGCTTCGGTCGCCTTCTTCAGGCGGTCGGTGTCGAACAGCCCCGGCAGCAGGTTGTTGATCGTCACGTTGCGCGCCGCGATGCGCTTCTGCCGCGCGATGCCCGCGACGAAGCCGGTCAGGCCCGTACGTGCGCCGTTCGACAAGCCGAGCACGTCGATCGGCGCCTTCACCGCGCTCGACGTGATGTTGACGATGCGCCCGAAGCCGCGCTCGGTCATCCCATCGACGGTCGCCTTGATCAGCTCGATCGCCGTCAGCATGTTCGCGTCGAGCGCGGCGATCCAGTCGTCGCGCGTCCACTCGCGGAAGTCGCCCGGCGGCGGGCCGCCCGCGTTGTTCACGAGGATGTCGATGTGCGGCGCGGCCGCGAGCGCCGCCGCACGGCCCGCGCTCGTCGTGATGTCGCCGGCGACCGCCACCACCGTGACGGCCGGATTGAGTTCGCGCAGTTCGCGCGCGGTCGCCTCGAGTGCGTCGCTGCCGCGCGCCGTGATCACGACGTTCACGCCTTCGGCGACAAGCGCCTGCGCGCAACCCTTGCCCAGCCCCTTGCTGGCCGCGCAGACCAGCGCCCAACGGCCTTCGATGTTCAGATCCATTTCTGCTTCGCTCCAGGCATCAAGCACGTATCGTTCCTGCGTGACCGCAATCGACACGGCAATAAGTTCAAGTTATAGTGCGTGCGACCCGTTCCGCCGCACCCTCGCGGCCCATCGGTGCGCACATCCGAAGAAAATACTTAAAACAAGGCTCGACGCGCCAGCATAAAGAGACGCACCCGTCGCGGCAATTGACAGGATGTGATACCGGTATAACTTTTTGTCACCCCCATGACGCCGCCGCTTCACTCGATCATTTCCCGCCTCCACCTGAAGCAGCTGCGCCTGCTGATCGCGCTTGCCGACCAGGGCTCGCTGCTGAAGGCCGCGCAGCAGGTCGCGCTCACGCAGCCGGGCGCGAGCAAGGCGCTGCAGGAGATCGAGACGACCTTCGGCACGCCGCTGTTCAACCGCACCAATCGCGGGCTCGAACCGACCGAGGTCGGCGATTGCGTGATCCGCTATGCGCGGCTGATTCATACCGACCTCGCGCACCTGCGCGAGGAAATCGTCGGCATCCTGCGCGGGCACGGCGGGCGCGTGAGCGTCGGCGTGATCATGGGCGCGGTGCCGCGGCTGACCGACGCGATCTCGACGCTCGTCGCGCGCCATCCGGAGATGTCCGTCGAGATCGTCGAGGACACCAGCGAGGCGCTGCTGAGCGAAATCGACGCGGGCCGGCTCGACCTCGCGATCTGCCGCACGACGATCAGCCGCACGCCGCAGCTCTACGACAGCGTGAAGCTGCAGGACGAGACGCTCGCGGTCGTCGCGAACGTGCGCCATCCGCTGAAGGGCGCAAGGAAGCTCGCGCTGCGCGATCTCGCCGAGTACCGGTGGGTCGTGTATCGCGCGAACATGCCGATGCGGCTGCTGCTCGAACGCGAATTCCTCGAGGCCGACATCCGCTTTCCGCCGCATCTGCTCGAAACCACGTCGGCGTTCGCGACGCTCGCGCTGCTGCAGGGCAATCCGTCGTTCGTCGCGCTCGTGTCGATCGATGTCGCCGAGTTCTTCGCGCGGCACGACATGACGCGCATCCTGCCGCTCAGGATCGGTTCGCGCAGCGAGCCTTACGAGCTCGTCACGCGCAAGGGTGCACCGATCTCGCCCGGCGCGCGGCTGCTGATCGACGAACTGCATGTCGACAGCGGCGGCGCGCCGGACGCGATGGACTAAGCCAGGCAAACGTGCCAACGCCTGCGCCGCGGGCGTCAACCCGCGACGAAGGCGCTGACGGCGCCCGATCTCGCCGGGCGCCTGCTCGCACGATGCGATGCGCTGCCGTCAGGCCGCCGCGAACCGCTTCGCCAGTTCCGCGAGGCCGTCTTCGTAGATGCCGCGGAACAGCTTGACGGTGTCGTCGTCGGTCGCGCCATGCGGCGTGAACGTGCCCGACCACTCGACGGTCGACGCGTTCGGGCCGTTTTCGCGCACGCGCAGCGTGGAGCGATAGTTCACGACCGGGAACGGTGCTTCGAGGATCGCGTACGTATAGCTGCGCGCCGCTTCGTCAAACGCGACCAGCCGCTCGACGATCGCCTCGCCGGCCGGGTTCGCGAGACGCCGCACGCGCCCGCCTTCGCTCAGCTCGCTGGCCGGAATGTACGACAGCCAGTCGGGCAGCGACCCGAAGCCGCCGATCAGTTGCCAGACGGTCTCGGCCGAAGCCGGGAGTTCGATGCTTGCATTTGCCTGTGCCATGTCATCACCTTTGAGGATTAACGATCGGTCGGCAGCGGCGCGTTGGCCGCAATCAGACCTTGTTCACGCATTTCGCGCCAGAAGTCGGCCGGAATCACCACGTTCAGCGCAGCCTGGTCTTCCGCGATCCGCTCCGGACGGCTCGCGCCCGGGATCACCGCGACGGTGGCCGGATGCGACATCGAGAACTGCAGCGCGGCGGCCTTGATCGGCACGTTGTAGCGCGTGGCGATCGCCTTGATCCGCTCGACCTTCGCGAGGATTTCCGGCGAAGCCTTCTGGTATTCGAAGTGCGTGCCGCCTGCGAGCACGCCCGAGCTGTACGGGCCGCCGACGACGATCCCGACGTTCTGCGCGGCCGCCGCCGGCATCACGCGTTGCAGCGCGCGCTCGTGATCGAGCAGCGTGTAGCGGCCGGCCAGCAGCATGCCGTCCGGTTGCGGTTCGGCGAGGTCGAGCACCAGTTCGACCGGTTCGACGCGGTTCACGCCGAGGCCCCAGGCCTTGATCACGCCTTCTTCGCGCAGCTTGCTCAGCACGCGGAATGCGCCCTTGCGTGCCACTTCGAATTGCGCGAGCCATTCGTCGCCGTAGAAGTCCTGTGCAATGTCGTGCACCCAGACGATGTCGAGGCGGTCGGTGCGCAGGCGCTTCAGGCTGTCCTCGATCGAGCGCAGCGTCGCGTCGGCCGTGTAGTCGTTGACGATGCGGTTCGGCCGGCCATGTTCGAACAGGCCGCCCTTTTCGCCGAGATCGCGCGCCGACACGTCTTCGATTTCGTCGAGGATCACGCGGCCGACCTTCGTGCTCAGCACATATTCGTCACGCGGGTGGTTCGCCAGCGCGTCGCCGAGGCGGATTTCCGCGAGGCCGGCGCCGTAGAACGGGGCCGAATCGAAATAACGGATGCCGTGTTGCCATGCCGCTTCGACGGTGGCCGCGGCTTCCGCGTCGGGGATGTTGCGGAACATGTTGCCGAGCGGGGCAGTACCGAAACCAAGGATCTTGTTACCGGGCAGCTTGTCTTTGAGACTCATGATTTTCTCCAGGGAGTGAGGGAAAGCGAGTTCAGTCTAGGTAGGTGGGTTAAGTCTGTCCAAGACGGAATTCGACACACTTGAGTCCCGCGAGGTCTAATTGGCCGGTTTGACGCCTGTTTCGACGACCGGCCCCGGCACCTCGTTCCGGCGAGACGCCCGACCGGCAAGGCTGCCGACCGAATCAGCACCCGATTCGTGATTCCAGATCAAAAATCATTTGGGCCGGCGACCGTTTTTCCCGGGCGCAGCGATACCTATATTGACTGCACTCGCAACGACATCGACGTGGTTGCGGTTCACTCAACCTGATAGGTACCCATGATGAAAACGCTGATCTCCTCCACGCTTGCCGCACTGATCCTTTCCGCACCGGCGCTGTCGTTCGCGCAACAGGCCGACCATCAACTGACCCGCGCCGAAGTGAAGGCCGAAATGGCCCGCCTCGCGGCCGTCGGCTACACCCCGGCAATGGATCACAACCAGTATCCGGTCGCGATCCTCGCCGCCGAAAAGCGCGTGCGTGAAAACGCCGTCGCACAAGGTACGCCGGGCACCGCACCGGCCGCCGACACAACCGGTTACGGCAGCGAAGCCCGCACCACCAGCGAATCCGGCCGCGCGATGACGAGCAACGGCCGCGACTCGATCTATCGCGGTCATTGAGTCGCGTCGACGCGCCAGAGAGCACGCCTCCCGATACGCGCCACCGCTCGCCCCTCCCTTCCGCATGGCCGGCCCGAATCGCCTGAACAGGCATTCGGGCCGCGCGTCGTCGCTGCATTTCCCCTCCTTCGCGCTGTTCCGCGAAACCGGCTCGCACGTCGTCACCGCACACGGTGATTCGTGACTGCGCAGTACAAGTTCTTATGCCGCTTCATCCGTTTATCCGCCGCGCGCCGCGCACGATACTGCGCACCATCCGGCGCCATGCGCCTCACTCGACATTTCGCACGCACATGAACCGATATCCAGGATTGAAGCGCATCGCGCGACCGGCCGTGCTGGCCGCCGTTCCGCTCGCCGCGCTGCTCGCATTGTCCGGCTGCCAGTCGGACGACAAGGCGCCGGCCGCGACGCCGAGCGTGATCGTCAGCGCACCCGTCGCGCGCGACGTCAACGACGTCGATGTCTATACGGGCCGCTTCGAAGCGGTCGACACCGTCGACGTGCGCCCGCGCGTCAGCGGCTATCTCGACAAGGTCGCGTTCCAGGACGGCGCGACCGTCCGCAAGGGCGACCTGCTGTTCGTCATCGACCCGCGCCCGTACCAGGCAGCCATGACGGCCGCGCAAGGCGCGCTCGAACGCGCGCAGTCGCAACTGAAGCTGAGCCGGCAGGATTTCGAGCGCGCGAGCGTCCTCATCAAGACCGACACGATCGCGCAAAGCCTCTACGACCAGCGCAGGCAGGCCGTGCAAAGCGCGCAGGCCGAGGTGACGAGCGCGCAAGGCGCGGTCGAACGCGCGCGGCTCGACCTGTCGTTCACGCGCATCGTCGCGCCGATGTCCGGCCGCATCAGCCGCAAGCGCATCAGCGAGGGCAATCTCGTGAAAGGCGGCGACAGCGACGCGACCGTGCTGACGACGATCGTGTCGCAGGATCCGATCGACATCTACTTCGACGTCGATGAGGAAAGCTACCTGCGCTACACCCGCGAGGCGCAGAAAAGCGGCGGCAATGCGTCGTCGCGACAGGTCGCGATCGCGCTGCCGGGCGATGCGCAGCCGTCGCTGACGGGCACGATGGATTTCGTCGACAACCGCCTCGACGACTCGACCGGCACGCTGCGGCAGCGTGCGCGCGTCGCGAATCCGGACCGGCGCCTGAGCCCCGGCCAGTTCGGCCGCGTGTATCTGTCGAGCCGCGTCGCGCACCACGCGCTGCTCGTGCCGGATGCGGCCGTCGCGACCGATGCGACGCGTCGCGTGCTGTATTTCGTCGACGCGAACGGTGCCGTCGCGATCCGCCCGGTGACGCCCGGCCGCCTGTACGGCAACCTGCGCGAAATCGACGCGGGGCTGAACGCGGGCGACCGCGTGATCGTCGACGGCTTCCAGCGCGTGCAGGCCGGCGACAAGGTCAAGGCCGTGCCGCGCGCGATCGAAGCGGCCAATCCGGCCAATGCGGCCACCGTGGCCAACGCGGCCAGCGGCACGACCGGGAGCGCGCAATGAACCTCGGCCGCCTGTCCGTCCAGCAGCCGGTGCTCGCGATCGTCCTGTCGATCGTGCTGACGATCGCCGGTGCGCTGGCCTATTTCTCGCTCGCGGTGTCGGAGTATCCGGACATCGCGCCGCCGACCGTCGTGATCCAGGCCACCTATCCGGGTGCGTCCGCGGAAACGGTGTCGCAAACGGTGTCGACGCCGATCGAACTCGAAGTGAACGGCGTGGAAGACATGCTGTACATGTACAGCCAGGCGACGTCCGACGGCAGCCTGAACATCACCGTGACGTTCAAGCCCGGCACCGACGTCGACAAGGCGCAGGTGCTCGTGCAGAACCGCGTCGCGCTCGCGACGCCGCGCCTGCCGGAGCCCGTGCAGCGCAGCGGCGTGTCGGTGCGCAAGTCGTCGCCGACGCAGCTCGGCACGATCTTCCTGTACTCGCCGGACCAGCGCTACGATCCGCTGTACGTGTCGAACTACGCGATCCGCAACGTCGCGGACGTGCTGAAGCGGATCGAAGGCGTCGGCGACATCAACCCGCTCGGCGCGCGCGAATACTCGATGCGCATCTGGCTCGATCCCGAGCGCGTCGCATCGTTCGGCCTGAGCCCGAGCGACCTGATTGCCGCCGTGCGTGCGCAGAACACGCAGCTCGCGGGCGGCGTGGTCGCGCAGGCGCCGATCACGAACCAGGCGTTCCAGCCGAACCTGATCTTCGAAGGGCGGCTCAAGCGCCCCGAGGATTTCAGCGACATCGTCGTCAAGCAGGGCAAGGATGGACGACTCGTGCGGCTGAAGGATGTCGCACGCGTCGAAGTCGGCGCGCTCGCGTATGCGACCGACAGCTACATGCTGCGCCACCCGACGATCGCGCTGCAGGTGCTGCAGCAGCCCGGCGCGAACGCGGTCGCGACGATGGATGCCGTCGAGAAGAAGATGGCCGAGCTGTCGAAGGATTTCCCGAAGGGCATCGTCTACAACATCGGCTACAACCCGACCGCGTTCATCGGCGACAGCATCCACGAACTCGTCAAGACCATCTACGAAGCCGTCGTGCTCGTCGTGTTCGTCGTGCTGCTGTTCCTGCAGGGCTGGCGGCCGTCGATCATCCCGATCCTGTCGATTCCGGTGTCGCTCGTCGGCACGTTCGCGGCGATGGCCGTGCTCGGCTACTCGATCAACAACCTGACGCTGTTCGGCCTCGTGCTCGCGGTGGGGATCGTCGTCGACAACGCGATCGTCGTGGTCGAGAACGTCGAGCGGCACCTGGCGGCCGGTGCGGGGCCGCGCGACGCGACGCTGCTGACGATGAAGGAAGTCGGCGGCGCGCTGTTCGCTATCACGCTCGTGCTGTGCGCGGTGTTCGTGCCGACCTCGTTCATTCCGGGCATCTCGGGCCAGTTCTTCCGCCAGTTCGGCGTGACGATCGCCGTGTCGACCGCGATCTCGTTCTTCACGTCGGTCACGCTCGCGCCCGCACTCTCCGCGATGATGCTGAAAGCGCACGCCGGCGACCACGACGCGCCTGCGCCGACCTCGCGCATGGCCGCGCTGTTCGCGCCGGCGATGCGTGTCGCGCGCCGCTTCTCGAACGCGTTCAACCGCGTGTTCCAGCGCCTGTCCGATGCATATGGCCGGCTGGTCAGGAAGGTCGTGCGGATCATCCCGGCGATGGGCGTGCTGTACGTGGTGCTGATCGCCGCGACCGGCTACCTGCTCGTATCGAGCCCGAAGGGCTTCATTCCCGCGCAGGATCGCGGCTACCTCGTCGTGCTCGTGCGGATGCCCGACGGCGCGACGCTCGAACGCACGAGCGCGGTCGCGCGCAAGATCGAGGACATCGCGCTGTCGGTGCCCGGTGTCGCGCGCGTGCCGGTGTTCTCCGGCGTGAACGCGGCGACCGGCACGAACTCGGCGAACAGCGCCGGCCTGTTCCCGGTGTTCCAGCCCTGGCCGGAACGCAAGGCGCGCGGCCTGACGATCGACACGATTGCCGCCGAGATGCGCAAGCGGCTCGCAACCATCACCGAAGCGTCGATCGTCGTCGCGATGCCGCCGCCGGTGCAGGGCCTCGGCAGCACGGGCGGCTTCGCGATGCGGCTCGAGGACCGCAACGGGCTCGGCACCGCCGCGCTCGCGAAGGCGACGCAGGATCTCGTCGCCGCCGCGAACCGCACGCCCGGCATGGTCGGCGTCTATACGTCCTACTCCGCGACGAGCCCGCAGGTGCACGTCGAGCTCGACCGCGAGAAGGCCGAGATGCTCGGCGTGCCGAGCCAGGCGATCAACGATGCGGTCGAAACGTATTTCGGCTCGACCTACATCAACGACTTCAACATCGTCGGGCGCACCTATCGCGTGACCGCGCAGGCCGACCTGCCGTTCCGCGTCGGCGCGTCCGATCTCGCGCGGCTGAAGGTGCGCAACCGCGACGGCGAGATGGTGCCGATCGGCAGCGTGACGCGCATCGACGACACGCTCGGCGTCGATCGCGCACCGCGCTACAACCTGTATCCGGCCACCGAGATCAACGGCGACACGGCGCCGGGCCTTGGTTCGGGCTTTGCGATCAAGACGATGGAAACGCTCGCGAAACAGGTGCTGCCGCCCGGCATCTCGTTCGAATGGACCGACCTGTCGTATCAGCAGACCACGGCCGGCAACACGGGGCTGCTCGTGTTCCCGCTGTGCGTGCTGCTCGTCTATCTGGTGCTCGCCGCGCAGTACGGCAGCTGGAGCCTGCCCGTGTCGATCCTGCTGATCGTGCCGATGTGCCTGCTTGCCGCATCGCTCGGCGTGCGCGCGCTCGGCCAGGACGTGAACATCCTCACGCAGATCGGCTTCATCGTGCTGGTCGGGCTCGCCGCGAAGAACGCGATCCTGATCGTCGAGGTCGCACGGCAGCTGGAGGCCGATGGCACCGAACTCGTCGAGGCCGTCGTCGAAGCCTGCGTGCAGCGACTGCGCCCGATCGTGATGACGTCGCTCGCGTTCATTCTCGGCGTACTGCCGCTCGTGATCTCCGAGGGCGCCGGCGCGGAAATGCGCCAGGCCGTCGGCGCGGCCGTGTTCTTCGGGATGATCGGCGTGACGTTCTTCGGGCTGCTGTTTACGCCCGTGTTCTATGTGATGGTTCGCCGGCTCGCGATGCGCAAGACCGCTGTCGCGACCGTCGCGACGGAGGCTGTGCAATGAAGTTCGTTCGACTCGTGGCCGCGCTGTCCGCGGCCGCCATCCTGACCGCGTGCACGAGCGCGCCGGTCGCCACCGTCGCGCCGCCGCCGCTGGCCGCGACCTATGCGAACGCGGATCTCGCGACAGGCGGCCCGGCCGCCGACACCGCTGCGTGGTGGCGCGGCTTTCACGATCCGATCCTCGACCGGCTGGTCGACACGGCGCTCGCGAACAACCTCGACCTGCAGGCGGCCGTCGCGCGCATCGACGCGGCGCGCGCGGTGCGGATCGGCGCGGCATCGCAGTGGTTCCCGTCGCTCGACCTGAACGCGAGTGCCGGCCGCCAGCGGCTGTCCGCGTCGCAGGCGTTCCCGACCGATACGCCGACGACCGGCAACGCGTTCGGCCTGAACGCGAGCCTTGCGTGGGAAATCGACATCTTCGGGCGCATCCGCCAGGGTGTATCGGCGGCCGACGCGGATATCGCGTCGGCGCAAAACGACGCGGCGGCCGTGCGGATCGCGACGATCGACGAGACCGTGCGCACCTACGTGACGGTGCGCGGCCTCGAACAGCGGCTCGCGCTGGTCGAGGCGAACGCATTGAGCCAGCGCAGCACCGAGGAATCGACGCGGCGCCTGTTCGACGCGGGCGTCGTGCCGGTTGCCGACGTCGACCGTGCGGCCGCGCAGACGGAAACGACGCTCGCCGAGCTGCCCGCGCTGCAACTGCAGCGGCAGGCCGCGATCCATCGGCTGTCGATCATCACTGCGTCGACGCCGCAGGACGTCTATGCACGCGTCGACCCGCCCGCGCCAGGGCCGGTATGGACGGCCGCCGCACCGGGCATCGGCACGCCGGCCGACCTGCTGCGCCGCCGGCCTGACGTCCGCGCGGCCGAAGCACGCGTCGTCGCAGCCTATGCGCGCATCGGCGTGGCCGAGGCCGACCTCAAGCCGCACCTGCAGCTGATCGGCGTCATCGGCGCGGCGATCGACGGCTTCTCGGGCGCGACGCTCGCGCGTTCGCTCGCGTGGATGGCCGGCGCCGGCGCGAGCGCGCCGCTGTTCGACGGCGGACGGCGCCGCAGTGTCGTCGCGTTGCGCCGTGCGCAGGCCGACCAGGCGGTCGCCGCGTATCGCACGACGGTGCTGACGGCCGTCAGCGACGTCGAGACGTCGGTGGCCGCCACCGCCCGCGATCACAGCCGGACCGAGCGTCTCGAACGTGCGGTGTCGAACGCGCGTGGTGCGTACACGCAGATCAACCGGTCGTGGCGCAGCGGCGAATCGGCGTTCATCGATACGCTGGAAGTGCAGCGCTCGCTGCTCGCGGCCGAGGATTCGCTCGCGCAGGCCCGCACCGAGGAAATGCTGAGTCAGGTCAGGCTGATGAGCGCGCTGGGGCAGTAAGCGCGCGTTTCCGGTTCGACCGATGCGCAAAGGGCGACGGGTTCGATGTCATTCGAACCCGTCGCCCTTATTACGTTGCGTGACCTCGCGCGTGCGGCACCGACTCAATCGATGTCGCCGCCTTCCTTCAACTGCGCGCTCACATAGTCGAGAAAGCTGACGATGCGCGACGACAGCGTCGCGTTGCGATAGAACACCGCGTGAATCGGCTGGCGGAACTCGGTGGTGTCGTCGACGAGCACTTCGACGAGGCTGCCGTCACGGCGATGCGTGCCCGTCATGTAGTCGGCCAGGCACACGATGCCGGCACCGTTGAGCGCGAGCGTCAGCAGCGTCTCGCCGCTCGACGCCTGCAGCGCCGGATGAATCCGGTACACGCCGCCGTCGGCGGTGCGCAGCGGCCAGTGGTTCAGCGTTTCCGGCTGCACGAAGCCGAGCAGCGAATGGTTCGCGAGATCGGCGATGCTGGTCGGCACGCCGGCTTTCTCCAGATAAGCGGGGCTCGCGAGGATCCGCAGCCGGCTGCTGCCGAGCCGGCGCGCATGCAGCGTCGAATCGCGCAGCTCGCCGATCCGGATCGCCACGTCGGTGCGCTGCTCGAGCAGGTCGATGATCTCGTCGCTCGTATGGAGCTCGGCCGCGATCGCCGGATACGCGGCGCGGAAGCCCTGCATCATCGGTGCGATCACGTGCTGCATGAACGGCATCGCCGCATTGATCCGCAAGCGCCCGGCCGGCGTCTCGCGCTGGCTGACGATCTGTTCCTCGGCAAATTCGACCGATGCGATGATGTCGCGCGCGTATTCGAGGAAGAGCTTGCCCTCCTCGGTCACTTCGAGGCGGCGCGTCGTGCGGCGGATCAGCGTCGTGTCGAGCTTCTCCTCGAGGCGCCGCAGGATCCGGCTCATCACCGAGGTCGGCTGATGCAGCTTGTCGGCCGCGCCAGTCAGCGAACCGGTATCGGCGATGGTCACGAACGCGAGCATCTCGTCGAGGGTCGTCTTCATGGTCGGCAGTCGTCAGCGGTTTCAGGAACCGTCACGATAGTGCCGCCGCGCCGGTTTGATAAGCGGGCGCGGGCGCGAATCACAGTTGATTTCGATTCAACAATGCGCGGTGAATATTGTCGGAACAATCCGGAATGAAGCCGGTGGCCGGTCACGCAAACGCGCCCGGGCGGACGCGCTTTTCTTCATACGGGTCGATGCATCGGCGTCACGCGGCGACAGGCATCTCGTCGCGGATCCAGTCCAGCATCGCGCCGTGCTGCGGCGCCCACCCGAGTTCCTGCCGCGCGCGCAGCGCCTTCACGCGGCTGTTCGACGCGAGCGAGAAATGCGCGCGCGAATGACCGAGCGCCTGCGATGCATCGGCGACGTCCCATTCGACGACGGCCGGCAGGCCGAGACGCTCGGCAAGTGCATGACCGATTTCCGCGAACGACGCTTCGCCGTTTTCCGCGAAGTAGAACGCCCCGGGCGACGCGGCGTGGATCGCGCGCAGATACAGGTCGGCCACGTCGTCGACATGCACGTTCGACCAGCGGTTCAGCCCCTTGCCGATCACGCGCACGGCGCCGGCGTCGCGCGCGATGGCCGCGAGCAGCGGCAGTTGCGCGCTGTCGCGGCGGATGCCGAGGCCGTCGCCGTAGATCATGCTGTTGCAGATCACGGCCGAGCGGATGCCGAGGTTCGCGGCCGACATCACGAGCCGGTCGATCGCGTGGCGCTCGGCCTTCGCGGGTTTGACGACGGGCGTCGTTTCGTCGAACACGGCGGCATCGCCATGCGCGCCCTGTGCGTCGTCCGCGATCACGCTGGTGCCGCTCGTATGCAGGAACGTCTTGCCCGAGCCGCTCAGCGCCGCGATGATCGTCTCGACGGCCTCGCGGTGATCGCTGCTCGCCGCGTTGACGACGCAGTCCGCGTCGCGCGCGAACGCATGCAGCAGCGCCGTGTCGTCGAGCGTACCGACGACCGGCATGATGCCGGCCGCCGCGAGTTTCGCGGCGTTGCCGCTGTCGCGCGTCAGGCCGGTGACGACGTGCCCGGCCGACACGAGCCGCGCGGCCACCGAGCCGCCGATGTAGCCGCTGGCGCCCGTCACGAATATTTTCATGCCTTTCATCCACTGCTCCGAGAGCGAGACAGTCGGTGCGGTACACGTCTCGCGAAATGTCGTGTGTCGCAGTATCGACGGCCGGCGTTGCCCGGGAAAGGCGCGAATCGCCAAAACAGTTTTGAGCACAACGGGATGATCGCCCGCGTCAAACGAATCCCTCTTCGACCAGCGTGCAGCCGTTCGCGGTGATTTCGTGCCGCTGGCCCGAGCCGCCGACCACACGGCTCCAGCTCTTCGACACGAGCACGGCCGCCTCGCCGTCTGTGCGCAGCGCATAGGCGAAGCCACCGTACATGCCCGGCACTGCGAACCACGCGTTGCCGTCCTGCGCATCGAGTTCGAGCAGCGGTTCGAGTTCGGGCAGGCGCAGCGCATCGACGCGCAGGTGCGCGATGCGGCCGAGGATCATCGCGTGGAAATGGCGCTGGATGGCGAGCAGCGTAGCGTCGGGCACGAAGCGCCGAGGCTGCGGCACCAGCAACTCGACCAGATGCCGATGCCCGCGCTGCACGGCGATATCGACCGCGCGCTCGCGTTGTGCCGCGCGCAGCATCCGCGATGCGCCGAGCCGCAGCAGTTCGGCAGCGACGTCCGTCGGTGCGCCGCCGTAAGCAGCCTGGTGCAGCGGCGCATAGAGCGACGTGCCGCCGAGCCGGGTCGCGTTGACGAAGCCAGGCTGTCGCGCCACGAGGTCGAGCATCGTCGCCCATTCGCCGTTTCGTGCCGCGTCGGCCAACGCGTGCCGGCCGGCCACCTCCGCGTCGCCGAGCACATCGGCGCCCGTGATGCCATCCCATACGATGCTCAATCGGTTCTCCTTCGTGATTGCGTGTGCGTCACGGCAGCCCCGTCACGCATCGCTTCTGCGCGCCGCCGACGACGCGTCGAGCGCATCATGATCGACCAGCAGGTTCAGCAACTGGCGCCGCGATTCGATGCCGAGCTTCGCGAACGCGCGCCGCGCGTAGGTGTCGATCGACGACGGGCGAATGCCGAGTTCGTGCGCGATATCCTGCGTCTTCCGGCCGCGAATCAAGCGGACGCACACTTCCGACTCGCGCGACGTCAGCTTCTCGAACACGTCGTGCAGCCGCTGCGTGGCGGCACCTTCGCGTATCCGGGTAGCGCCGCCATCGGCCGGCCGGTCGCCGACGATACGCCGATGCGCGACGGCCAGCGGCAACACGATCAGCGCGACGTGCCGGACGACGCTCAGCTCCTTCAGCGAAAACGGCGGCAGCCGGCGCGCGCGGCACACCGACAGCGCATAGGTCAGCTCGTCCACGCGATACGTGACCACGCATTCGTCGTGAATGTCCTCGGTATCGTAGAACGCGCGCCGGATCTCGGGGTTCAGCCGCAGCGTCGACAACTGCAGCAGCTGCGTATCGCGTTCGCCGCGGATGCAGTCGAACGTCGTATCGATCTGCGCGAAATCGCGGTAATAGCGCGTCATCGTGCGCTCGATCTGGTCCGGATACGTGCCGTAGCTGCCGATCCAGCCGACGCGGCGCTCGAGCAGCGACTCGTCCTCGTAATCCAGATGAATGGAATCGCAATCGACGATGCGCGTCAGGTTCTCGAACACGACCGCGACGAAATCCGGCGATCCGATCGCACCGGCCACGGCCGACAGCGCGTCGGACATGAACACGAGCTGGTTCAACTGGATATCGATCGTCGCGGCGGCGTCATGGTCGGTCATACGATGCACGGGGAATGGAGACGCCTACCGTTACCACGCCAAAAGTGCGTTGCCAATTCCCGCGCGCCGCGTTCCGGTACGCGCGGCCGCACGGCTGTACGGATTTCATGGACAGACATCCCGATGGCCGCCGAATAGAGTCACTCCCGATATCCGGCGAGGCCCGTCGTCGCATCCGTGGCTTAAAACGCGCTGCCGCGCGCCTCGCCGGCCGACCCGCGGCGCGCATGCGCCATGCAGTGCGAGTGCGCCGCCTTCGTTCCGAAAGGGAGTGACCATGATCGTCCGCGTTTTTCGTCTCGCCTTCCCCGTTGCAATCGCGACCGTTGCGTGCTTCGCGCCGCTGTCGGTGTCGCCTGCCCGCGCGGCCGACACCGAACTGAACGTCTACAACTGGTCCGAGTACATTGCGAAAACGACGATCCCGGACTTCCAGAAACAGACGGGCATACACGTGCGCTACGACGTCTACGACAGCGACGACACGCTGCAGTCGAAGCTGCTGGCCGGCAGTTCCGGCTACGACATCGTCGTGCCGACGTCGAACTACATGGCCAGGCAGATCCAGGCCGGCGTGTACCAGAAGCTCGACAAGACGAAGCTGCCGAACCTCGCGAACCTCGATCCCGCGCTGATGAAGAAGATCGCCGAATCCGACCCGGGCAACCAGTACGGCGTGCCGTGGGCCTACGGCACGGACGGCGTGGGCTACAACGTGCAGGCGGTCAAACAGGCACTCGGCGACAACGCGCCGCTCGACAGCTGGGCACTGGTGTTCGACCCGGCCAACGTGTCGAAGCTGAAAAGCTGCGGCGTGTCGTTCCTCGATGCGCCGGACGACGTGTTCGCGGCCGCGTTCCAGTACCTCGGCAAGGACCCGAACAGCAAGAACCCGGCCGACTACCACACGGCGTTCGACATGCTGAAGAAGGTGCGCCCGTACATCACGCAGTTCAACTCGTCGGGCTACAACAACGATCTCGCGAACAACGACGTCTGCGTCGTGCTCGGCTGGTCGGGCGACGTCAGCGTCGCGCGCCGAGAAGCGATCGCAGCGAAACGCGGCTACGAGATCCGCTACGCGAACCCGAAGGAAGGCGGCATCCTGTGGTTCGACGTGATGGCGATTCCGAAGGATGCGCCGCATCCGGAGGCCGCGCTGAAGTGGATCAACACCATGCAGGACCCGAAGATCAACGCGGACATCACCAACGAGATCTACTACCCGAGCGCGAACAAGGTAGCCCATCAGTACGTGACGCCGGCCGTCGCGCACGATCCGAACGTGTACCTGTCCGCCGACGTGCTCGACAGGATGACGCTGTCGAAGCCGCGTTCGGCCGACATCGCGCGACTCGAGAACCGCCTGTGGCAGCAACTGAAAACCGGCAACTGACCGCGCCGCCCTCAACTGTGAAATCATGCGAACCCGCCGTCGGCGCGTTCATTTCCATTCGACGAAGGATGCCAGCCGTGCTCGACATTTCCACCCTCACCGACGCACTCGCCCCGAGCGGCGAACCCGTGCAGTACCGCGTGCCGCCCGCGAAGCTGATTGCCGGCGACCCGCTGCAGACCCTCACGCCCGGCTTCACGAGCCCGTGCGGCCGCTTCTCGACGGGCATCTGGGAGAGCACGCCCGGCCGCTGGCACGTCGCGTACACCGAAGCCGAATACTGCGAGATCCTGGAAGGCACGTCCGTGATCGCCGATCCGGAAGGCAACACGAGAACCGTACGCGCCGGCGATCGTTTCGTGATTCCGCCGGGCTTTCGCGGCACGTGGGAAGTGGTCGAACGCACGCGGAAGATCTTCGTCGCGTACGACGAGCAGCCGCCTGAATAAGCCGCGCCGCGAGCGGGCCGGGCGACGCATCCGGCCCGCTCGCGAAAACGTTACCGCCCGTCGCCCAGCGACCCGAGAATCCCGTACGCGGTCTTCACGCGATCCTCGATCGGCACGTTGCCGTTCGCGAGCATCACGATCCCGATCCGCTTCGACGGCACGAAGGCGACATACGTACTGAAGCCGCCGGTCGAGCCGGTCTTGTTGATCCACGTAGCAGGGTCCGGCGCCAGCGGCGGCTTGATCGTGCTGGCCGGTACCGCGTCGTACAGCATCTTCGGCGCGTTGCCCGCCAGCAGCGTCGGCAGCGCGACCGGGTACGGATACTGTTCCCAGATCAGGTCCTGTGTCAGCGGCCCCGCGCGGAAATAGCCGGTGTGCGTGCGGTCGATCGCGCGCTGCAGGCGCGGCGCCGTCTGGATCATCCCCATGTTCGCCTGCACGAAGCGCAACAGGTCCGCGGCCGTGGTCCGCACGCCGTAGGCCGGCTGCCACAGCATGCCTTGCGTCATCCGGACCGGCTTGCCGTCCTTCGTATAGCCCTGCGCGTAGTCGGCCATGCGTGCGTCGGGCACATTGATGTACGTGTGCGTCATCCCGAGCGCGGGAAAGAGCCGCTGCTCCATCAGCGCCGCGAAATCCTGGTGCATCGCTTTCGCGGTGAGCCACCCGAGCATGCCGATCGCGACGTTCGAATACTTGCGGACCGTACCCGGCGCATACTCGGGCCGCCACGCGCCGAGATAGCGGATCAGGCCGGCGTCGTCGCGGATGCTGTCCGGCACCTGCAGCGGTGTCCCGCCGGGCGTATGCGTGCCGAGCTGGAGCAGCGTCACGACGCCGAACGGCTTGCCCTGCAGTTCGGGCAGATATTTGCCGGCCGGGTCCGCCAGCGACAGCTCACCGCCTTCCTGCGCATCCGACGCGAGCGTCGCCGTCAACGTCTTGCTGACCGAGCCGACCTCGAACAGCGTGTCGCCGGTGACGGGCTTGCCGGTCTGCTTCGACATCACCCCGTAGTCGAACACATACGGCTTGCCGTCGGCGACGATGCCGATCGCCATGCCGGGAATCGCGTACTGCTTCATCAGCGGCGCGATGTGGCGGGTCACGGTGTCGTGGAGGTCGTCCTGCGCCGCGGCGGTCGCACGGCCGGCCGCGACGCTCGCGCACGCGGCGACGAGCAGCGTCGCGGCGAAGCGTGTCACGTTGAATCGCATGATTGCGGTTCCTTTGGTATCAGATGGTTGCGTGAGCAACAGGCCGGACCGCACCGCACGGTGATCGTGCCGGCCGGCCTGTCGAAGCAGGACTATCCGCTGCCGGCCGGCCGCCAACAATCGACGATATGTTGCGCGAGCCTAAAGAAAATCTTATGAGATGCGCGAAGGGCCGGATTGCACCACCGCAATCGCGGGCTGCCGGCCGCGTGATGGCACTTCCGCGGGGTCGTCGGCGCGTTCGAGCAGGCGCAGCCGCGCGATTCGCTCGCCGGTTACCGCGTGCTCGCCGGCGCCGACAACGCGATGGTCCGAACGCGAACGGCGCGTGCCGCCCGCGCGTCACCCCGGCAGCCGGTCGAGAAACGCCAGCATCGCCGCGTTGAATCGCGCGGGCCGCTGCAGCGGCGCGAAATGGCTCACGCCGGGCAGGATCGTCAGCGTCGCGCCCGGAATCGCGTGCGCCAGGTACGCGGCATGCTCGGGCCGGATGAATTCGTCGTGCTCGCCCTGCACGATCGCCACCGGCACCGCGATCGCCGCGAGATCCTGCTCGCTGTAATCCGGTTGCGTGCGCATCATTTCGCTGACGGCCGCGACGAATGCGTCGAACTGGTCGGGGGTCGCGGACAGCTGCGCATAGTCCTTGCGGTGCCGCGCGAAACAGCGGTCGATCAGCGGGCCCGGCACCATCTCCTTCGTGCCGCTCGGGTCCATGTTGCACGCGAAGAAGAACACGCCCGCCGCACGCGCCGGTGCGCGCGCCGCCAGCACGAGCGCGATGCACGCACCGTCGCTCCAGCCGACGAAGCGCGCGCGGTCGACGTGCAGCGCGTCGAGCACCGCGAGCACGTCCGACGCCATGCGTTCGTAGGAATAGGGTTGCGCGTCGCGCGTGCTGCGGCCGTGGCCGCGGCTGTCGATCAGGATCGCACGATAGCCGGCCGCGAGCAGCGCCGGCACCTGGTTGCCCCAGTTGCCGCCGTGGCCGAGGCCGCCGTGCAGCAGCACGACCGGCGGGCCATCGCCGAACGACGCGTGCCAGATGCGTGCGCCGTCGTGTTCCAGCCAGCCTTCCGCATCGGCCGGCGGCAGCGGCGTGCCGCCGTGGGCGTCGAAGCGGACGAGTGCGTCGTCGTCGAGTTCCGCATGCATCGTTCTGCCGTCCTTTCGAGGGAGACGAGCTTGCGATTGTAATGCGTGCACTGCCTGGCCGTGACGACGGTACAGCCCGAAGCCGTCAGGCCTGCGTCGACACCAGCCCGCCCGACGACGAGGTGCCCGACTTCTGGAGCGCCGCCGCGAGCTGCGAGATCGCCGTCGACAGCGCCGCCGAGATCGAGCTGGCTTCCGCGCTCAGCGTCTGCTGCTCGATGACCGCGGACGGGTCGTCCTTCGCGCGCCGGGCCGCGTCCGCCATCTGCCGTTCCAGCGTCGCGAGCTGCTTCTGCAGCCGCTCGACCAATGCCTTCAACTGGGTGACGGCCGGATCCTCCGCCGACGATGCGCCCGATGCGCCGAGCGTTTCGCCGGTGTCGCCGGCCGCCTGGGTGCCGGGGGTGTTGCTCGTGCCGGTTTTGCCGGTGCTGCCCGGGGCAGCCGTTGCGCTGTCGGCAGACGAGGTTGCGGCCGGGGTGGCCGATGGGTGTGCGGTCACGCTGCTGTCGGCCAGCGAGGCGCGCGCGGTCGTGGAGAAATCGATCTGCATCGTGTCGGTCCGTGGGTCGTAAACGAATCGTGACGGGGCGGAAAACGCCTTCCAACTCGTTTACGGCATTCGTCACACGAAACTTGAGTATCGGGGTCGGACGAATGCGCCGCAGATCGCGCCGTTTCGGTCGCGAAAGGGCCAGATTGGTGCCACGACGGCGCTGGTAAAATTGTCGATTCGCCGGCCGGAATCGCGCGTCGACTGCCTTCGGGTGCCCACGCGCAACATCGCCGGTTTCGACTCCCGCCCTGTCGGGCGCGGCATGCGACGCGTGCCGACGCCGCCATCGCGGCGCAGCGGGTCGCCTTTTCCGTCCGCCTTCGTGACCCGCTCGCCGGTTCGAGCGGCGAGCGCCGTGCGGCGCGCGCTTCATTCATCACGCATTCGAGGAACACACGATGGCCCGCATCGGCGCCTTCTGCATCACGACGTGGCTTGCCGCCGCGATTCTCTACTTCGGCCAGCACTCCGTCGCGATGATCGCGCTCAGCGGTGTCGTCGTGTTCGGCGGGTTCGATCTGCTGCGCCCGTAACCCGTCACGCGCGTCAGCAGGCCGCGAACGTCGCCACTGCCGGAGCGACCGCCAGCGCACGCTCGTTGAAGACGACCGGCACGCCGCCGAGCCCCAGCTTGCAATTCGGACGATCGAGCCGCCACCCGTCGATGCGCAACGCGACGCGCGACACCGGTGCGCCACGCGCATGCGGCAGGTCGATCGCGATCCGCCGCTTCGCACCCGGAACCAGGTTCAGGTAGTTGTCGCTGTAGAACGCGGGCAGCACGCGCGTACCGGTCGACGGGTCGAATACCTGCAGGTGCGTCATCAGCGCGATGCCCGCCCCGACGTTCGCGACGTCGACCGTGATGCGCGTCGTCACGTCGTCGGCCTCGGACGCCGTCGCGCTGACGGCCACGGCCGCCGCCGGCATCGCGTCGAGCGACGTGTAGGTGGTGTCGCCGCCATCGCGCTGCCGCCAGTAGACGTTCTCCGCGAGCGGATTGCCGCCCGCATCGGTCAGCGCGAGCACGACGATGCAGACGTCGGATTTCGCGGCGGCCATCGCCGCCTTCAGGTTCGCGACCACGCGATACGACGCCTTCGCGACCCCGCCGACATCCGCGACGCTCCGGCTGCCCAGCGTGCCGTCCAGGTTGTACACGCGCATCTCGACGCGGCCCGTGACGGCCGCCGCCGTGTGGTTCGCGATCGTCACGTCCGACGTGTTCGCATCGAGGATCGCATTGACGCGCCGGCATCCGTGCTGAACCGCGAAGAACGACGCATGCGCCTCGAGATCGTGGCTGTACATCTGCCACACGAAGCTCGGCTGCGCGGGGTTCGTCATCCACATGATCACGCCGGTGGCCGGCGACGTGATCTTCCCGGCCACGGGGCCGATCATCACGGCCGCATTCGCCTCGTAGATCGAGCGGATGCACTCGTAGTTCATCATCTGCGCCTTGCGCACGAAGTCGGCGAGATTGCGGATCGCGCCGTAGCGCAATGCCGTCATCGCGATGTAGCCGGCGCCGCCCTGCTTGCCGACCTGAGCGTAGTACGCACCGTTGCCGTTCATGTCGCGGTCGGCCCAGAAGTCGTCCGGGCATTCGTACGAACCGGCCGGCAGCATCGCTTCGACGAATTCGAGCGTCGGGATCGAGTGCGAGCCGACTTCGTTGTGGAACGCGACCGGCGTCGTGCCGTAGCCGCGGCTGAACGCCGCCTGCGGCGACGCCCAGTTGTACGGGCCGCCTGACGAATAGCCGTTCACCGCGCCGGCGCCGGTGTCGCCCGCCGAACTCGTGAGGCACAGGCGTTGCGGGTCGAGCTCGGCGACGAGCGCGTCGAGCCCCTTGACGAGCGCCGGCGGCGGCGACCCTTCGTTGCCGCCGCACCAGAGCAGGATCGACGGACGATGACGGTTTCGCGCGATCACGTCGCGGATGTTGTCGAGATCGCGCGGCACGTTGGCGGCGCCCGAACCGTCGCCTTCGGTCGAGAAGAAGAAGTCCTGCCACACGAGGATCCCGTAGCGATCGCATGCGTCGAAGAAATCGTCGCTCGTGCTCTGCCCGTTCCAGTTGCGAATCAGGTTGAGGTTCGCGTCGCGATGCAGCCGCACCTGGTTGAACAGCCGTTCGCGCGGAATACGCTTCAACGCTTCGTCGAGCCCCCAGTTGCCGCCCATCACGAGGATCGGCAGGCCGTTGACGGTGATGCTCAACTGCGCGCCCATGCCGATGTCGCGCGCATACTCGATGCGGCGCAGGCCGACGTTCAACGTGCGCTCGTCCGACAGCACGCGCCCGATCTTGATCCCCACGGTCACTGCGTAAAGATTCGGATCGCCATACCCGTTCGGCCACCACAGACGCGGCTGCCTGATCGACAGCGCCGCGATGTCCGCCGACGTGAGCGACACCTTCGTCGGCGTACCCGATGCGGGAATCGCGATGTCATGGCGGAACGTCGGGCCGTTGCCGATGCGGCCGACGAGCGTCGCGACGAGATCGGCGCCCGACCCGTTGTCCAGTTCGAGATCGAGCCGCAACTCGGCGCGCGACAGGTCGGCGGACAGCGTATGCGCGACATTCAGTGCCGCGATGCGCACCGCGCCGGTCGTGAACCACGAGACCGGCTGCCAGATGCCGAGATCGCGGTCGGGAATCGTCGGCAGCCAGTCCCAGCCGGCCGAGCAGAAGAAGGTCGGCCCGTTCTTCAGCGTGACGCCGGTCGGGCCGCCGTTGCGGCCGCCGCGCGTCACGCCGCTCTGGTAGCTCGGCAGCAGCGGCCCTTCGGAGAAATCCAGCTTGACGACGCGCACGGCGAGATTGGCCGCGCCCCCCGCCTGCGGCACCAGCCGCGTGATGTCGAATGCGCCGTGCTTGAACGCCCCTTCGAGCCGCCCGACGAGCGCGCCGTTCAGCCAGATCTCGGCGCAGTAGTTGACGCCGCCGAAGTTGAGCCACAGCCGCTGCCCCGGCCGCCGGGCCGGCGCCGCGAAGGTCGTGCGGTACCAGTAGTCGGTGTCCTTCAGCGTATCGGGAATGGTGTCGGTGACGATGCGGCCGTAGAACGGATCGGGATACCTGCCGTTGACGATCATGCTGTTGAGCACGGTGCCGGGCACCGTCGCGGGCGCCATGCCCGCCATGCCGCCCGCGCCCGACAGTTGCGCACCGCTCGCACCCGGCAGGCTGCTTGCCGGCGCGAACGTCCAGTTCTGCGCGAGGTCCTGCGCGGCCAGCAGGCCGTGCTCCGGGTCGGCCGGCACGGCGGGCGTGCCCGTCGCCGCGTCGTCGGCGCCGGGCATCCCCGACGACGCGGCCGGCGAATCGATGTCGCCATTGCAGCCCGCGAGCCAGCGCGTACCGACCAGCGCGGCGCCGTAGGACAGGAATTTGCGGCGTTGTTTCGATGTCACGTTGCGTTCCTCCCTGATCGTGTCGTCGTCAGTGCGCGCCGGCCGTCATGCGCGTGTAGTCCGCGTTCGGCCCGGACGGCGGCGTCAGGTTGTCGGCGGCCGCCCATTGCGTCGGCGTCGCGGACAGCGCGTACTTCATCGTCCCGCCGTTCGCGATCGTGCCGAGCGGCAGCCACGAACCCGCATAGTCCGCGCCGTTGACCTTGAGCGACTGGATGTACGCGAACGACGGATGACCCGACGCGTCCATCGCGACCTGCTTGTCGCTGTCGAGCCGCAGCGTCTTGCCGTTGCCGAGCCAGACGGTGATCCCGCTGAACTGCGGCGTGGACAACGCGAGCCCCGCTTCCGACGGAACGACCGGGAACATGCCGAGCGCCGCCCACACGTACCAGCTCGACGTCGCGCCCATGTCGTCGTTGCCCGGCAGCCCGTCGCGTGCGGTCGTGAACGTTTTCGACATGATGATCGGCAGGATGTACTGCGCACCGCTCGGCTGGCCGGCCCAGTTGTATCCCCACGGCGACTGGAACGACGGCTCGTTGCCGATGTACAGGTGGGTGGACGATTCGCCGCCGTTCAGGTCGGCGGAACCCGGCACGGTCGAGAACGGCGTCGTGATCGCGAACAGGGCGTTCAGCCGCGTGACGGCCGCCTGCTTGCCGCCGATCGCGTCGATCAGCGCGGTCCAGTCCTGCGCGAAGGTCCAGAAGTAGTTCGGCTCCGTCGATTCATGAAACGCGCCCGGCACGAGCGTGCCCAGCGTACCGGGCGCCGATCCGGACGGCGGTGCGTTGCGCGCGGCGATCACCTTGTTCGTGTAGTCGAAGATGTTGCGCCACCATCCGGCCCGCGTGTACAGCGTGCCGATGTTGTCCGGCGTCACGCCGACCGACGGCGCGTTCAGCACGCTGGCCGGTAGCGCCTGCAGGAACGCGGCGGCCGAGCGGTCGCTCAGCACGCGTTCGATCGTCGCGGACGACGAATGGCCATCGTCGCTTTGCGACAGGTAGTGGGCCGTCAGGAAATTGGCGAGCCCCGCCGCGCTGGTTCGATCGTTGCAGGCGCTCGACGGATCGAACACGGACTGCTTCGTCAGCCGCGCGGCCGACACCAGGTCGAAATCGGTCGCGCCGAACTTGTACGCGCCGGCAATCACGTTCAATGCGTTGTCGCCGGCCATCGGCGTCGAGTCGTCGCTGCCGTCGACCCAGTGCGGGAAGGCGCCGCACTGCAATGCGTCGACGACGAGCGACTGCATCATGTCGCTCGATTCCTTCGGGGCGAGCATCGCCAGCAGCTGCGCCTGCGACCGGTACGTGTCCCACAGCGAGAAGCCCGTGTAGTGATTGCCTGCGCCGCCCCGCGAACCGTCCGCGCGCCGGAATGCGTAGTCGCCGACCTTCGCCGTCGCGCGCGGCGGGATCGTGCCGGTCTGGTCGACCGACTTCGGATAGCTGCCGTCCGCGTTCCTGGGCTGGCGCATGCTGCGGAATTCGCCGTTCGCGTCGCTGTAGAGCGTCGGCGTGCCGAACACGCGATAGAGCGCGGTGTAGAACTTCGTGAGGTTCGCCTTCTGCGTCGCATCGAGCGACGACGGATTCGCGGCCTGGTCGATCTGGATCGTGTTGAGCCGGTCGTTCCACAAGCCGGACGCGTTGGTCCGCGCGTCGTCGAACGCGAGCTTGCCACCCTCGCCTTTCAGGTTGGCCCGCGCATTCCGGATGCTGACCGACGAGATCCCGACCTTCACGGTCACCGTCCTGTCAGCGTCGGTCAGGTCGAACTGCAGCGTCGCCGCGCCGTTGCTGGCCGTGTTCACCGACGACGTGCCGGCCTGCTTGCGCAGCGGCTTGTCGAAGGTCGCGTAGAAATACACGGGCGCATTCCATACCGTGCCGTACGGCGTGCAGAATGCCGGTGCCACGGCCTGCCCGCTCAGCGACTTGCCGTCGCTCGCGAGCGCCAGCGCGACGTTGTTCGCGGTGACCTTCGTACTGCCCGAATCGCTGTTGCCGTTCAGCTTCGCATCGATCGAGAAAAAGCCCTTGTCCTTGTTCGTGTACGTGAAGCGCGCGATGCCGGAGCGTGCGGTCGCGGTCAGCTCCGTCACGATGCCGTTCGCGAGGCGCACCTTGTAGTACCCCGGCTGGGCCGTTTCATCCGCATAGCTGTAGCCGATGCCGATCGGCCGGCCGCCCGATGCCACCGCCGTCGCCGCATCGGCCGGCAGCATCGCGACCGTGCCCTGCCCCGGGCAGCCGACGCCGCTCAGGTGCGTGACGCTGAAGAAGTCGATCGTGCCGCCCGAGCCGCCCGACGACAGGTAGCCGCCCGAGCCGTTGAAGTTGTAGCGCGGCGTGTTCGGCCCGAAGTTCACCATGCCGAACGGCACCATCGCGCCCGGGCTCACGTTGCCCGCATAGCCCGAATCCGCGTTGACCTGCGTGCCGATGAGCGGGTTGACGAACTGGGTCAGCTGCATGTCGGTGCGCCTGGGCGACGCCGGCTGGGACGGCCCCGAGGTCGTCGGCGGCACGGTCGACGGCATCTCGCCGGCATTATTGCTGGCCGTCGCGACACCGTTCACGTCGTCGCCGCCACACGCGGCAAGCGACGCACAGGTGAGTGCAGCGACGAGCAAGAATCGTGGATTTTTCATTTTTTGATTAGTACCGTTAATTAAAACGATTAATCCGGCGTCGACGAGAGTCCGGCGCGCCGCCATGCTTGTGGCCTGGCGCAGCACATCGGCGCCACGCGACGCGACGCCGGATGGCCCCCCAGGCTGCGTCGCGCCGATTGCCACAGGCATGCACCCGGCGACGATCGTTGCTGACGCAACCGTCGCCCCCTCCTCCTGTTTCCGGGAATGTCACATGCTTCCCAGGGGCTTACAGTGCCGCAACGACTGTTTATTCACTACAGGAAGTTTCCCGAATTTTCAGTTTGTTTAACTAAACAATCGGGCGTTAAGTGGCTTTGGGCACAAATTGCCACGCTTTGTTGCGTTGCAGCGGCCGCGCAGACGGGCGTGCAGCGACGGACGCCCGGCGAATCCGGGCGCCGCATGAACTGGCGGAGAGAAACGAACGGGAGCCCGCGCGCGTCAGCGCGGCAGCGTCCGCAACGACGACGGCCCGCCCGTCAGCGCGATCCGCTTGCCCGTATCGCGCAGCTTGCCGCCTTCCACCGCATACAGCGCAAGCTGCCGTTCGACGTTGAACTGCACGATCACGTGCCGGCTGTCGGCGGTAAACACGATGCCCTGCGCAGCCTCGCCACCGGGCAGCTCGCTCACCTTCACGGCCTGCCCGTCGCGGATCGCGAACAGCAGCACCTTGCCGAGCTTGTGGCGGCCCGGGTTGTCGGGCGTCAGGTTCGAGCCGTCCATCGCCTGCACGGCGATCCACTTTCCGTCCGGCGAGATCGCGACGCCTTCCGGCAGCGACGGCACCGTCAGGTACTGGACCGTGCGGAACGGCACGCGCGACACGTCGATCAGCGCGACCGAATCGGCATCGCCCGCGAGCGTGCCCGTATACCCCGGCAGCCCCGCCAGCCCCACATTGCTGACGACGGCCCAGCGGTTGTCGCTCGACACGTCGATCGTGTAGGGTGCGACGCCCGTGCTCAGCCGCGTGCCGCTGTCGGTCACCTTGCCGTCGTCGACGTTCAGCACCGCGACGCCCTGCTCGTCGCGCAGCGACACGAGCGCGTGCTTGCCGTCGTGCGTGAAGCTGATCCCGGCCAGCCGCTTCTTGCCGATCTTCAGGGTGCCGTCGAGCGTCACCTGCGTGCCGTCGATGCGCAGGATCGACACGCTGCCGTCGACATTGGCGACGAGCGCGAGCCGGCCCGAGCGGTCGATCGCGATCCCTTGCGGATGCGTGCCGAGCTCGATGCGCGTGATCGCGGGCGGCGCGGCGTCGAGCTTCACGACCTGCAGGAACGTGTCGAACACGAGCTGCTTCGCGGCCGTGTCGTAGCGCGTCGGCGCGCCGACGAGCGCGAGCTTCGCGTCCGGCGTGATCGCGACGGCCTGCGGCGGCCCCTGGATGCCGTTCTCGACGTCGACCTGCAGCGCGACCTTCGGCGGGAACGTACTCGCGTCGAGCAGCGTCAGCGTGTCGGCCGGCGGAGCAGGCAGATAGGTGTCGCGGCCCTCGACGCGCTGGTACTTGCCGTCGTTGCCGGACACGATCCAGTCGGCGGCGTGCACGGCAACGGCCGTCGTGGCGAGGGTCAGCACGGCGAGCAGGCGCGCGCTGCGCAGGCGGAAGGGATTCGAATGCATGGCGGTCGGTTCTCCGGATCGGTTGCGGACGCAATGGATGGCACGACCCTGCTGCTCGACGGGTCGACGCCATCGCATGATGCCCGAAAGCGCGCGAATCCGGCGTCTCGCGCCGCGGTCCGTCACGCTGCCGATCGCGCGCCCGACGCCCACTGCGCGACATCGTCGAGCGGATACACCGGCCGCGCGAGCCGCTCGTAGCGGAACAGCCCGTAGTCCGAGCCCGTCACGCCGCGGCTGTCGCATTCGACCAGCGCGGCCGCGATCGGCACGAACACCGGCCGGCAATACATCCGCGACTTCAGCAGCAGGAAGCGCGCGCGGCGCGGATCGACGCCGACGCTCTCGAACACGCCGAGATCCCACGGCTCCTGCGTGCGCTCGGTGACGACGAGTATCGCCGCGCCGATGTCGAGCACGGCCGCACGGCCCATGTACGCGCGCTGCCCCGTGTACGTCGGCCCCGTTATCACGTATTCGCCGTCGGTGATCGCGCGCACGACGCCCGTCGCACGGAACGGCTCGCGCCGCACGCCGCCATGCGACGGCAGCCGGTTGCCGACCGGCACCGTGACCGTCGCGCCGACGCCCGCGGCGATCAGCGCAGCGACCGCTTCGGGATCGCACAACGGCCCGCTGACGATGCCGTCGAGCCCGTGCGCGAGCGCGGCTTCCAGCAGGTCCATCGTGTCGCACGGGCCGCCCGACATACAGTTGTCGCCGTGATCGAGCATCAGCACGGGACGATCCGCGCCGCGCGCGAGCGCCGCGGCCTGCGCGACCGATTCGGCCAGCGGCGCGCTGCGGTAGACGAACTCGTCACGCTCCTCCCAGATCTGTCGCGCGATGCGCTCGGCCACCGCGTCGGCCGCGGCGCGGTCGCCGTCGGCCACCACCACGACGCTGATGCACGGCGCGGGAATGTCCGCGAGCGAGAAACCGGGCAGCACCGATACCGCCAGCATCCCGTCGGCTTCGGCCGCACGCGCGGCCGCCACCGCGCGCCGCATCGCGCCTTCCGCGCTCGCGCTGCGCAGCGTCGACGTCATCAGCGGCGGCTGCCGCCACGCGAGCACCGGCTGCGCTCGACCATGGAGCCGGTCGAACAGCACGCGCGCCGCATGCTCGCCGGTCTCGACCATATCGACGTGCGGATAGGTCTTGAAACTGACGATCACGTCCGCGTGATCGATCATCTTCTGCGTGACGTTTGCATGCAGGTCGAGCGCGACCGCGATCGGCGCATCGGGCAGCGCCGCGCGCACGCGCGCGAGCAGGTCGCCCTCGCCGTCCGCGCTTTGCTCGGCGACCATCGCGCCGTGCAGGTCGAGCATCACCGCATCGCAACCGGGCACGGCCGCGACGATCGCGTCGCAGATCGCCGCGTACGCGTCGGCCGCAACGGGCCCGCTCGGGTTCGCGGCCGCCGATACCGGCGTCACGATGTCGGCGCCTTCGCGTGCGGCCGCATCGATGAACGCGGCCATCGCCGTGCGCATCCCGTGGTTCGCGCGATACGCAGCGTCGCCCCAGTCGGGGCCGCTGCGGCCGAACGCGGCAAGCGGCGTCGGCACCGGCGAGAACGTGTTGGTCTCGTGGTTCATCCGGGCGATCAGGATCTTCATCGCGCGCAGCCCTCCGCGCGCCTGCCGTCGTTCATCTGCGAAACCTGCATCGTCGACCTCCTCGCCATCGATCAAAAGGGGCGGCGTCCCGCAGGACGCCGCCGCCCGGTCAGCGCGCTCGCGCGCCGCTCAAGCGTACCCCGTCGTGCCCTTCGTCTCCAGATATTCGACGAGGCCGAACTCCGCATACTCGCGCCCGTTGCCCGAACGCTTGTAGCCGCCGAACGGCGCGGCCGGGTTCCACGCCGGGTAGTTGATGTGGACGTTGCCGACCCGCAGCCGTGCCGCGACGCGGCGCGCCCGCTCGAGATCCGTCGACTGCACGTAGGCCGCGAGCCCGTAGACCGAATCGTTCGCGAGCGCGACGGCTTCTTCTTCGGTCCGGTAGGTCATGATCGACAGCACCGGCCCGAAGATCTCCTCGGTCGCGATCGTCATGTCCGGCGTGACGTTCGAGAACACCGTCGGCCGCACGTAGAACCCGTCGCCGAGCCCTTCCGGCCGGCCGGGGCCGCCGGCGACGAGCGTCGCGCCTTCTTCGATCCCGAGCCGGATGAAGTGCTGGATGCGGTCGAACTGCGTGCGGCTGACGACCGGCCCGATGCCCGTTTCCGTCGAACGCGGATCGCCGACGACGGTGCGTTCCGCTTCGCGGCGCGCCGCCTGTTCGGCCAGCGCCAGATGATCGGCGTGCACGAGCATGCGCGTCGGCGCATTGCACGACTGGCCGCTGTTGCTGAAGCAGCTGCGCGCGCCGCGCGTGACGGCATCCTCGATGTCGGCGTCGGGCAGGATCAGGTTCGGGCTCTTGCTGCCGAGCTCCTGGTGCACGCGCTTCACGGTATCGGCGGCCGCCTTCGCGACCTCGACACCGGCGCGCGTCGAGCCCGTGAACGACACCATGTCGACATCCGGGTGCCGCGACAGCGCGTCGCCCACTTCATGCCCGTAGCCGTGCACGAGGTTGAACACGCCGGGCGGCACGCCGGCCTCGTGCAGGATCTCCGCGAACAGGATCGCACTGAACGGCGCGATCTCGCTCGGCTTGAGCACCATCGTGCAGCCGGCGGCGAGCGCCGGCGCGACCTTGCACACGATCTGGTTGATCGGCCAGTTCCATGGCGTGATCAGCGCGCACACGCCGATCGGCTCGTGCGACACCAGCAGCCCGTCGGTCTGCGTGCTGAAGCGGAACGACTGCAGCGCACGGATCGTCTGTTCGAGGTGCGCTGTGCCGACCGCCGCCTGCGCCGCGCGCGCAAACGCGATCGGCGCGCCCATTTCCTGGCTGATCGTCTGCGCGACCTCTTCGTAGCGGCGCTGGTAGATCTCGAGCACGCGCTTCAACAGCGCGACGCGCTCGTCCACGGACCCGCGCGAGTAGGTGTCGAAGGCCCGCTTCGCCGCGCCGACCGCGCGATCGACGTCGGCCGCGACGCCGATCCTGAGCTGCGCATACGGCCGCGCAGTGGCCGGATCGATCACGTCGATCGATCGTGCATCGGCCGGATCGAGCCACCGGCCGTCGAGATAGGACTGTTGTGACGTTCGCATCGAATGCTCCTGAAATGAACGACGCCGCGCTCAGCGCGTCGCCCGCGCGTAGGTGTCGACGAGGATGTCGCGGATCTGCGCGACGAACCACACGATCTCGTCGCGCGACATCACGAGCGGCGGCGAGAACTGCACGATCGGCGTGCCTTCGTGATCGACGCCCGCACGGCACAGCAGCCCCGCGTCGAAGATCGCGGGCGCGAGCATCGTCGACACGAACGCCTGCGCGCTGATGCCGGCCGCCCAGCGGCGTGCGGCCTTGTCGGTCACGAGTTCGAGCGAGTAGTGGTAACCGTCGCCGCGCACGTCGCCGACGCACGGCAGTTCGAGCAGCCCGTCGAGCGTCTGGCGGAATACGCCTTCGTTGTCGCGGACGTTCGCGAGCACGCCCTCGCGCGCCATGATCTCGAGGTTCGCGAGCGCGGCCGTGCAGGCGACCGGATGGCCGCCATACGTCGCGCCGTGCAGGAACATCTGCTGCGGCCCGTCGAGCACCGTGTCGACGACCGCGTCGCTCGCGATCACGCCGCCGAGCGGGACATAACCCGACGCGATGCCCTTCGCGAACGTGATGATGTCCGGCTTCAGCCCGTAGCGCGCCGATCCGAAATATTCGCCGAGCCGGCCGAACCCGCAGATCACCTCGTCCGCGACGAGCAGCACGCCGTGCCGGTCGCAGATGTCGCGCAGCCCGGCCGCGTAGCCGGCCGGCGGCGTCAGGCTGCCGCCCGCGTTCTGCAGCGGCTCGACGACGATCGCGGCGACCGTATCCGGCCCTTCCTGCACGATCAGCGATTCGATCTCGTCCAGCAGATGGCGCGTGAACTGCGCTTCCGTCTCGCCCACCGGGCGGCCGTAGCGCTTCGTGTTGCCCACGTGCCGCACGCCGGACATCAGCGGCTCGAAATGCTTGCGGAAGTTCGTCATCCCGTTCAGTGCGAGCGCGCCGAACGACGTGCCGTGATACGCGACGCGCCGCGCGATGAACTTGCGCCGCTGCGGCTCGCCGCGCGACTGGTGATACTGGCGCACCAGCTTGATCGCCGATTCGTTCGACTCCGAGCCGCTCGACGTGAAGAACACGCGGTTCAGGCCCTCGGGCGCGAGCCCCGCGAGCGTGTGCGCGAGCCGGATCGCCGGTTCGTGGCCATAGCCCCAGTTGGTCGCGAACGGCAGCCGCACCATCTGCTCGCGGATCGCATCGCCGATCTCCGCGCCGTGGCTGTAGCCGACCTGCACGCAGTACAGCCCGGCCAGCCCGTCGAAATAGCGCTTGCCGTTGCGATCGACGAGCCAGCAGCCTTCGCCGCGGTCGAACACGGTCAGCGCGTTCTCGCGGTACGCATCGGCATGCGTGAAGTGCATCAGCAGGTGGCGCTTGCCGAGCGCCTGCAGGTCCGCATCGAGATTGACGTCAACAGCGTTCATGGGTCGTTCCTCCTTCAGGGTTTCAGAACCGGCACCGCGCGGCCGGTCATTCAATTCATCGACAGTGTCGGCGCCGGGCGCGTGAAGCCGCGCGTCAGCCACACGAGCTGGCAAAGCCCGAGCACGAGCCAGCCGATGCCGACGTAGAACGTCTGGCGCGACAGCCCCGACCAGAGCCACACGTTCATCGCGAAACCGATCGCCGGCATCGCGCCGAACGTGATCCAGCCCGCCGCATGACGGTGCTCGGGCCGGGTCAGGTAGCTGCGCATCACGCACAGGTTCACGATCGCGAACGCGACGAGCGCACCGAAACTGATCATCGTCGACGCGAGATCGAGCGTGATGAACAGTGCGGACAGCGACACGACGCCGACCGCGAGCGTCGCGCGCACCGGCGTGCGCAGCCGCGCATGCAGGTGGCCGAACACGCATTCGGGCAACACGCGGTCGCGGCCCATCGCGAACAGCACGCGCGTCACGCTCGCCTGCCCGGCCATCGCACTCGCGAAGCAGCCGGCCACATATACGGCAACGAAGAACGCCGACAGCGTGCCGCCGCCAATGCGTTGCATCAGTTCGAGGCTGGCCGAATCGAGATCCTTGAACGCGTGCCAGTCGGGAAACACCACTTGCCCGACATACGCGATCAGCATGAACAGCAGGCCGCTCGCCAGCGTGCAGAGCAGGATCGCGCGCGGCACCGTGCGCCGCGGATCGCGCGTCTCCTCCGACAGCGTGGTGACCGCATCGAAGCCGAGGAACGACAGGCACAGGATCGCGGAGCCCGCGAAGATCGCGCGCGCATCGCCCGACGACGGCAACGCGACGGCCGTCGACAGCCCCTCGCCCGCCGCGACGTGCGCCGATGCGATGACGAAGATCGCGATGAACACGAGCTGGCTCGCGATCAGGATCAGGTTCACGCGATTGACGAGCCGGATGCCGACGATGTTCAGCCCGGTGATCAGTACGATGCAGCCGACGATCCACACGCTGGCCGGCACCATCGGGAACAGCTGCTTCATGTAGATGCCGATCGCGAGGTAGCTGATCATCGGGATGAACAGGTAGTCCATCAGCAATGCCCAGCCGACCATGAAGCCGGCCGACGTGCCGAAGTTGCGGCTCGCGAACGTGTAGGCGGAACCGGCGCTCGGCATCAGCCGAGCCATGTGGCCGTAGCTGCGCGCGGTGAACAGCATCGCGACCAGCGTGACCGCATACGCGGCCGTCAGGTGCCCGTTCGTCTCGCTCGTGACGAGGCCGTAGGTCGTGAACACCGTCATCGGCAGCATGTACGCGAGGCCGAAGATCACCAGCGTCGAGAGGCCGAGCAGGTGCGGCTGGCGGCGTTCGTCCGGGTCGCTTCGATGCGCGGCCGCGCCGAAGTCATGCGTCGCGGCGACTGATGCGGTTCGACCGGGCCTGTCGTTGTCCATGCTGTCCTCACGTGGGTGGCGTTCATGACTTCAACACGCGTGCGCCCGGCGCTGCCGGCGGGGCACGACTGGAAGAAAGTGTGGTGCGCCAAAAAATCGAGGACGAATGAGAAATGCGGACGTAATCGAGGGATATTTCCGGACACGATGTCGCGTACCGCACCGTCCGGCCCGGCATGCTGCTGTGCCGCACTGGCGTTTTGCGGACATTCCGGCTATGGTCTACGCGCCCCCGTCACCGTATCGGCACCATGGACAGCCGCTCCCAACGAAACCAGAGCCGGGCCGAGCGCAGCCTGCGCACGTCGCTCGGCCTCGCGCGCCCGGCCGGGCGCCAGGAAGATATTCCGGCCACCGTCCACGCGATCGCGGTCGCGCTGGACGAATGCCGCGTGCGGCACATCGACGGCGGCGCGCTGCTCGAAGGCACGGGGCTCGGCGCGGACGAAGTCGCGTCGCCGAACCTGCACGTGAATCGCGGCCAGGAACAGCGTTGCTTCCACAACCTGCTGCGCTGCAGCGGCGTAGCGTCGATCGGGCTGTCGATCGGTGCGCGGCTGCACGTGTCGACGCTCGGCCTTGCCGGCTACGCGATGCTGATCAGCGGCTCGGTGATGCAGGCGTTTCGCTGCATGGGGCAGTTTCCGCTGTTCATGGGGCTGTATTTCGACGTGCGGATCGATACGCACGCGGACGGCATGAGCGTGACCATCAGCCGCTACAACGGCGAACCCGATCTCGAGGTATTCCAGGTCGACATGTGCCTGTCGAGCCTGCGGCTGATCGTGTCCGACCTCGTCGGCAAGCCGGTGTGGCCCGAACAGGTGCAGCTCGCGCGCCGCACGCCGCGCAATGCAGCCGACTACACACGCCACTTCAGTTGCCCCGTCGCGTTCAATGCGGCCGACAACCGTCTCGTGTTCACGTCCGTGAACGGCACGGAAACGCCGCGTCTCGCGAACGAAGTCAGCTTCAATGCGCTGCACGGCCAGTGCGAAGTGCTCGAGCGGCAGTGGGCCGCATCGGTCGGCACGCGCTTCGCCGATCGCGCGAAGGAGCTGATGGCGCGCGACCTCGCGCGCTTCAAGTCGATGACGTCGCTCGCGAACGCGCTGCACCTGACGGAGCGCACGTTGCGCAGGCGGCTCGACAAGGACGGCATCACGTTCCAGTCGCTGCTCGACGCAGTGCGTCACGACGAAGCGGTGCGGATGCTCGACGACCACACGCTGACGGTCGCGGCGATCGCCGAGCGGCTCGGCTACAGCGAGCCGCGCAGCTTCCGTCACGCATATCGGCGCTGGACGGGAAAGACGCCGCGCGCCGACGCGGACGTCGACATATAACGCCACATTCTCCTACTGGTTCGGAATTCGAATCATTTCCACGAAGACCATCGACATCATCGAACTCGACGGCGCCGCACGATCACGTGCCGCGCCCACGGTAGACGCGCTCATTCGATTCCTCTATACTCGCCTCAACTTCATCACAAAACGCATGATCTCGTGCGCAACGTGATGTCATTTCGCACTTTGTTGCGCATGCATCCGTTTCGCCACGTCAAAGGGGCCACCGGCCCCAGCGGTCGGCTTCAAGCTGCCCGCATCCATGCCGTCTTCGCAGGACGGTGCCCTGCTCGAACGCGCCTCTCCGTTACGGCGCCGCCGGGCTGAACCTGACAATCAGACGAACGCAGCATCGCGTTCACCCGACCGCCAGCCGCACATCGGTGCAGCCGGCAGCACTGTTTCCGTCAGTTCAATCGCGGCCATGCCGGGATCACGAACTTCCATCGCGACGCCATCCGGCGTCATCGCGGCGCGTGCCTGCGCGCGTGCCGCACCGGGATTGAGGAGGCGTATCTTCATGACTCGACGCACTGTCCAGCTGGTGGGCAGCCTGGTAGCAATCATCGCAGTCGGATGGGCATTGGCGCGCGGCATCGGCGCCGATACGTTCCGCCAGCGCGCGGACGATCTCGGGTACTACGCGGGCCAGCACATGCTGCTGGTCGTCTACTCGATGACGCTCGCGATCGTCGTGGGCGTACCGGCCGGCGTCCTGCTGAGCCGGCCGCGATTCCAGCACCAGGCCGAGCGCTTCATGCAGGTCTTCAACATCGGCAACACGATCCCGTCGCTCGCGGTGCTGGCCATCGCGCTCGGCATCTTCGGCATCGGCGACGTGCCCGCGATCGTCGCGCTGTTCCTCGCGTCGCTGCTGCCGATCACGCGCAATGCCTATGAAGGGATGAAGAACGTGCCGGCCGCGCTGCGCGAAGCGGCGAAGGGCATCGGCATGACCGGATGGCAATCGCTGGTCCGCGTCGAATTGCCCGATGCGCTGCCGATCATCGTCGGCGGCGTGCGCACCGCGCTCGCGATCAACGTGGGAACGGCGCCGCTCGCGTACCTGATCGGCGCGGACAGCCTCGGCTCGCTGATCTTCCCCGGCATCTACCTCGACAACCAGCCGCTGCTGCTGCTCGGCGCATCGCTCACCGCGATCCTCGCGCTCGTGCTGGACGGCATCGTCGCGGCAGGCAGCCGCCAGTGGCTCGCACGCCACGGAGGTGCGGCATGATGCGCCCCTTTCGATCGCTTGCACGCCTGTGCGCCGCCGTGGCGTTGTGCGCCGCGGCCGGCACGCCGGCATTCGCCGCGAAGCTCGTGCTCGGCGCGAAGAACTTCACCGAGCAGTACGTGCTGGCGGAAATCACGTCGCAATACCTGCGCTCGCGCGGCTACGACGTGGAAGTCCGCGCGGGGCTCGGCAGCACGCTCACGCGCAGCGCGCTGGAGAACGGCCAGTTCGACCTGATGTGGGATTACACGGGCACCGCCGCGCTCGTCTACAACAAGATCCAGGACAAGCTCTCGCCCGAGGAAATGTACCGGCGCGTCAAGGCGCTCGACGTGCCGCGCGGGCTCGTGTGGCTCGACGCGTCGCCGCTCAACGACACCTACGCGATCGGCCTGCCGAGCCAGCTCGCGCAGGCCACCGGCATCCGGACGGTGTCGCAGCTCGCCGAGCACCTGAAGGCCGATCCGGCCGCGAAGCACTACGTGTTCGGCATGGATGCGGAGTTCGCGAACCGCCCCGACGGGCTGAAGCCGCTGCTCGCCGCGTACGGCATGCAGTTCAGCCGCGCGCAGCTGAAGCAGATGGATCCGGGGCTCGTCTACACGGCGCTGCACAACAACCAGCTGAAGATCGGGCTCGTGTACACGACCGACGGCCGCGTGAAGGGCTTCGGCATCGTGCCGCTCGAGGACGACAGGCATTTCTTCCCGCCGTACAACGCGACGCCCGTGGTGCGCAAGGACACGCTCGACCGCAATCCGAAACTCGCGACGCAGCTCAACGCGCTGTCCGCCGCGCTCGACAACGAAGGGATGCAGGCGATGGCCAAGGCCGTCGACCTCGACGGCAAATCGCCGCGCGACGTCGCCGACGCGTTCCTGCGCACCCACCCGCTACCTTGAAGGAGACCCGATGAGCGTATTCGACTATCTCGCTTCGAGCTGGCCCGAGCTGCTGCAGCTCACGCTGCAGCACGTATGGCTCGTCGCGATCGCCGTGGGCTGCGCGATCGTCGCGGGCGTACCGCTCGGCATCCTCATCAATCGCCACGACTGGCTCGCCGGGCCGCTGCTCGGCATTGCCACGATCGTGCTCACGCTGCCGTCCATCGCGCTGTTCGGCCTGATGATCCCGTTCTTCTCGCGCTTCGGCCAGGGCATCGGCGCCGCGCCCGCGATCACGGCCGTGTTCCTCTATTCGCTGCTGCCGATCATGCGCAACACGTACCTCGCATTGCACAACGTCGATGCGGGGATCAAGGAAGCCGGCACCGGCATCGGCATGACCGCGTGGCAGCGCCTGCGCCTCGTCGACCTGCCGCTCGCGGTGCCCGTGATTCTCGCGGGCGTGCGCACCGCGGTCGTGATGAACATCGGCGTGATGACGATCGCCGCCGTGGTCGGCGCAGGCGGGCTCGGCACGCTGATCCTGCGCGCCATCGGGCAGAGCAGCATGATGAAACTGCTGGTCGGCGCGGTGCTCGTGAGCCTGCTCGCGATCGTCGCCGACCGGCTGCTGCAGATGCTGCAGCGGGCATTGACACCGAAGGGAGTGCAGAAGACATGATCGAACTCGACCAGCTGACCAAGACCTTCACGCGCAAGGACGGCCAGACCGTACGCGCGGTCGACTCCGTGAGCCTGTCGGTGCCGGAAGGGGAAATCTGCGTGTTCCTCGGCCCGTCGGGCTGCGGCAAGACCACCACGCTCAAGATGATCAACCGGCTGATCGCCGCCACGTCGGGCCGCGTGCTCATCAACGGCGAGGACACGGCGCAGCTCGACGAAGTCGACCTGCGGCGTCACATCGGCTACGTGATCCAGCAGATCGGGCTGTTTCCGAACATGACGATCGAAGAGAACATCACCGTCGTGCCGCGCCTGCTGGGCTGGGACAAGAAGCGCTGCGCCGAACGCGCACGCGACCTGATGTCGATGGTCGCGCTCGATCCGAAGCTGTACCTGAAGCGCTATCCGCGCGAACTGTCGGGCGGGCAGCAGCAGCGTGTCGGCGTGATTCGCGCACTGGCCGCCGATCCGCCCGTGCTGCTGATGGACGAACCGTTCGGCGCGGTCGATCCGATCAATCGCGAATCGATCCAGAACGAGTTCTTCCAGATGCAGCGGCAACTGAACAAGACGGTGATCATGGTGAGCCACGACATCGACGAAGCGATCAAGCTCGGCGACCGCATCGCGGTATTCCGGCGCGGCCAGCTCGTTCAGTACGATCACCCCGACACGCTGCTCGCGCGCCCGCGCGACGAGTTCGTCGCGCAGTTCGTCGGCCAGGACAGCACGCTCAAGCGCCTGCTGCTCGTGAAGGCCGGCGACGCCGCCACGCAACCCGAAACGGCGCGCGTCGATACGCCGCTCACGCACGCACTCGCGGTGATGGACGAAACCGACTGCCGCTACCTGACCGTGCTCGACGACGCGGGCCGCGCGCTCGGCTACGTGACGCGCCGCGCGGCGCGCACCGACGGCGGCGTGTGCGGCGAACGCGTGACGCCGTTCCCGGCCGGCGTCTCGGCCGACGACAACCTGCGCATCGTGCTGTCGAAGATGTACCAGTACAGCGCGTCGTGGATGCCCGTGCTCGACCCCGACGGCGTGTGGATCGGCGAGGTCACGCAGGACTCGATCGCCGCGTACCTGAGCTCGGGCCGCTCGCGCCGGCAAACGGGGCAGCCGCCGGGCGGTCCTGTCGATTCGGTTGCAGCGGCCGCGTCACACTGATACATCGCCCCCGGGCGGGCCGGTGCGCCATTGCACCGGCCAACCGGATCGACACCGCGCGCCATTGCGAAAACGTGCGATTCCGTTCGATCACCCAACGGCGCTCAAGCGGCCTGCAACGCGGATTGCACTTCCGTCATCAGGATGTCTTGCACACGTAATTCATGACCAGCATCTGAATGGAGTCGCGCTCGACATAGCGGTAGTCGTCCGAATCTTCGCGCGAAACATGGATTTGCCCCGGCTGTATCCCGGTCATGCTCGTCTTGCCCATCGCCCACGACTTGTTGTCACAGCCGAACAACCAGTCGGAAACGATGCTTCTCACCGGAAACGGCGCCGAGTACCGGCGCGGCTCGGCATAGACGACCTTGACCGTCACCCACGAATTGCGCGGGCCGCGGTAGACGGAAGCGGGGTCGACATACAGCTCGACAGCCGGACCGGAGCCCAGCGTGACCCAGTTCTCGGCCCACGCGCCGTGGGCGGCGAGCGCCATCAATCCCCCCGCGATCCAGCTTCCTTTCATGGTCGTTCCTTGAATCCCGTCCGGTGAATTCCGGTGGCGTGATTCTACGTTCTGCGCCGACGCGACAGGCGCGCCTCGACCATTCCGACACCCGGAAGGAATCGCGAATCGAATGGAATCGACTCGCGTAGAATGCCCGCAACCATCCACCCGAGCGGGCCGCCCTTCCATTCCACTCGCATCGGCACAACACCAGCGAGAGCCGTGGCATCCGCCGACGTCGCCGCCCCGATCGGGCGCGCACGACCGCGACGATCGTCGACCGACGAAGCATTCATGAGCAAACCGATCCTGTACCTCCTCGCCGGCAACGGCAGCGCCGCCGACTGGTGGGACGATGCGCTGCCCCACTTCCGGCACTACCGGCCGGTGCCGCTGGAACTGCCGGGCTTCGGCGATCATCCCGCGCCGCCGTGCGAGGATCTCGCCGCGTATGCGCAAGCGCTGCTGGACGCCACCGAACCGGGCCACGCGATCATGGCGGTCGGCGTGAACGCGCTGCTGGTGCTGCACGCGTTGCAGCGGCGCCCCGGCCACTTCGGCCGCAGCGTGCTGCTCGCGCCGGTCGGCGCGTTCCTGTGGGAACGGCGCCTGCCGAAACTGATGGCGCCGAAGCCGCTGCGCAAGACGATCCACTGGCTGCTCGCGCACCATCCGACGCTGTTCGCCCGCAAGTTCTCGAACCGGACCTGGACACCCGCGCAATACCGCCGCATGGGCGCCGGCTATGCGCGCTGCCGCGCGTTCCTGCCGCACTGGGATCTCGTGCGCGCCGATACCGCGCTGCCGCTGCTCGAGTGGGTCACCGATCGCATCGAGCTCGTGTGGGGCGACCAGGACGCCGTGCTCGGCGTGCGCCAGGCCGCCGCGTGGTCGGCGATCCTCGCGCGCGCCGACCTGACCGTCACGCTGCAGCCCGGCTGGGGACACTATCCGTGGATCGACGCACCGGCGGCATTCGCGCAGTGGCTCGAAGCCGGCGACACGGGTTTCGTCGCGCACACGAAAGGCGGGCGGCTGGCGCTGGCCACGATGGCCGGACTCCCCGTGCCACCCGCGTTGTCGCTGACCCGCGCCGACGATCCGCGCCTGCCGGGCTGGCTCGCGAGCCAGCCCGGCGCCGAATGGGCAGTCCGCTCGTCGAGTCACGGCGAAGACCAGGCCGACGCGGCGAATGCCGGCCTGCACACGACGTTCCTGCGCGTGCCGGCATCGCACGCCGCCGCGCGCGTGGCCGAGCTGCTCGACGGCGGCCTCGAGGAAGCGGTCGTGCAGCGCTTCGTCACGCCCGTGCTGTCCGGCATCGCGTTCGTGCGCCATCTCGCGGTCGAAGTCGAGTGGGTGGAAGGCCACCTCGAATCGCTCGCCGACGGGCAGGCGAGCCCGCAGCGCGCGATCCTGTCGCGGCTCGGCGAACCGTGGCAGCGTGGCACGTTCGCGACTGCGCACGGCCTGACCGCGCAGCAGCTGTGGGCGTTCCTGCAACGCGTGCTGCGCGCGTTCCATTACGTGCCCGGCGATGTCGAATGGGCGTGGGACGGCACCCAGCTTTGGCTCTTGCAGTACCGCCCGATCAGCAGCTACGGCTGGCACCGGCACCTGACCTCGGCCAACATCGCCGAGATCCTGCCGCCGCAGCCGAGCCGGCTGGTCGAGTACGCGCAACGGCGCGCGGCCGGCAGCATCCCGGCCATCATGGCGCGCTGGGATGCGCGCGTGCTGCGCGACAACGAGCCGTTCACCGCGCTGTACGGCGGCGCGTCGTACATCAACAACGACCTGTTCCTCGCGCGTCTCGCGGACTGGGGCGTATCGGCCGCGAACTACAGCGGCGAGATCGGCGGCGCGACGCCGCCGCTGCGCTGGCGTCCGCTGCGCCTGCTGCGCGCGCTGCCGGTGTTCTGGCGCATGCTGCGCGTCGCGCGCGGGCACCTGCCCACGCTCGCGCACGGCCTGCAGCGCTTCGACCAGGAACTCGCGACGCTCGTCGAACAGCGCGCCGACGGCCGGCAACTGGCCGACTGGTTCACGCGCTTCTACGTGTTCGTCGTGCAGGGCAACCTGTGCATCGCGTCGTCGCTGGCCAGCAGCGGCGGCGCACTGTGGGGGCGCCCGCCGACCGCGTATGGCCAGCTCGACGACAGCCCGCACCGCCTGCCATGGGAAACCGATCCGGGCACCGCGCGGCCCCCGGCCACCGACCTGCCGCTGCAGCCCTTCCCCGCCTGGCCGCTGCCGGTCCGCGTGCTGCACGCGCTCGGCGCACCCGGCATGCGCGGCTGGTATCTGCAGGTACGCGAGTGGTATCGCGACAACCTGATGCGCGTGTTCTTCCGCCTGCATCATGCAATGCCGGCCGCCGACCGCGACACCTGGTTCGCGCCGCATCCCGAGCGCCGCGAACGCAACGGCAGCTTCTGGCAGGACGGCAGCGAAGGCACCGACGAGGCAGCCGGCTTCATGATCTATCCGGGCCGCACGCAGGGCGTGCTCGGCCGCGACATCCTGCTCGAAGATTCGCTCGACCCCGGCCGGCACGCGCAGTACCAGGCCGCCCGCGCGGTGATCGCCCGCATGGGCGGCCGGCTGTCGCACGGCGCGACGCTGCTGCGCGAGCTGCGCAAGCCGTCGGCCGTGCTGCCGCGCGTCGACGCGGCGTGGATCGGGCGCAAGGTGCGGCTCAGCGACGGCCAGCTGACGCTGGTCGAATGAGTGTCCGGCAGCGTGTTGAAGGGGCTCGCGCGGATCGCTACACTGGTCCGGCGAATCCCGGAGACCCCACATGAAAGACACGCTTGCCGGACTGTCGGCGGACCTCGAGCGGCTGCTCAAGCTGCGCAGCATCCCGTTCGGGATGAAGCTGTTCGAACGGCGCGAGGACATGGAAGCCGTCCCGCGCATTCGCCGCCCGAAGGCGATCCATTCGCTGGACCAGATCGTCGGGCAGACGGCGCGGCTCGGCTTCACGGTCGGCATCACGGCCGACGACCTCGTCGGCGCGCAATGCCGGTCGGTCGTCGGGCTCGGTCACGCGAAGGATGCCGAGTGGGCGTCCGGCCAGCAGATGGCGGGCGTCTGGTATGCGACGCAGGAAGATTCGCGCGCGCACCAGGCCGCGATGCACTGCGTGGCGGACGGCAAGTACGACGCGCTCGTCGTGTCGCCGCTCGCGGCCGGCCGCATCGAGCCCGACATCGCGCTGTTCTACGCGACGCCCGGCGCGATGATGTACTTCATCAACGGCCTGCAATGGTCGGGGTACAAGCGCTTCGACTGGAGCGTGGTCGGCGAATCGGCCTGCGCGGATTCGTGGGGCCGCGCACTGTCGACCGGGCAGCCGAGCCTGTCGATTCCGTGCTACGCGGAACGCCGCTACGGCGGCGTGCTCGACGACGAGATGCTGATGGCGCTGGCGCCCGATGCGCTGGAACAGGCCATTACCGGGATGGAGGCGCTGTCGCGCAACGGGCTGCGCTATCCGTTCGCGCAGTACGGCATCCAGCAGGACGTGCGCGCGGGCATGGAAGTCAGTTACCCGAAGACGACGTGACGTCGCGCGTCGCGGTTGCCACGTGGCCGACTAGGACGACGAGGCCCGCCATCAGCGCAGCGGCGTGCGGACTTTGCCGTCGACCTTCAACGTGCGCCGGTCGCGCGCGGCCTCGTATTCGACCGTCTGCGCAGGCGTGACGGCGCCGTACGAGCGGCCGTTCACGTAGACGCTGCCGTCGCGCAGTTCGATCCGGTCGCCGTTGACCGTCGCGGCGGCGTGGTCGCCCTGCAGCACCGCGCCCGAACACCCGGCGGTGGAAAAACTGCGGACCGACGTGCCCGGCATCGCCGCGATCCCGCCCCCGTCCGCCGCATGCGCGGCGCTGCAGGGCGGCGCATCCAGGTCGCCGGCAGCATGCAGCGACTCCGCACTGATGCCGCACCCGGCCAGCAACGCAATCGTCATCGGCAACAGCCTGTTCATGGTGGTCTCCGTGGTCCGCGGACCGGGATCGATGACCGGGCAACGCCCCCGCTCGCCCGATACGCGCAGTATGCGTCCACCTGACGGCGCGCCGCCATCCGCGCCACTACCACTCCCGCTCGCCGGCAAATTCGCCTTGACAAGTTGCGATGCGCAACTATTATCGATTGCGATACGCAACCATTCCGGGGCAAACCATGGACCTCATCGACGCGCCCGCGAAGCCTCGCGACGCGACCATCCTCGAATTGCGCGACTTCTCCCGCAAACTGGTGCGCGAGCTCGGCTTCATGCGCGCGACGCTCGCCGACAGCGACTGGGCACCGTCGGCCGTTCACGCGATCCTCGAGATCGGGATGGCACCGGGCATCAACGCGAAGGATCTGGGCAACATCCTGCGGCTCGACAAGTCGAACACGAGCCGCCAACTCGCGCGGCTCGAGGCGGCCGGCGTCGTGGAGCGGCGCGTGTCGAGCGAGGATGCGCGTGCGATCGAGCTGTACCTGACCGCCGAAGGAAAAAAGCTCCAGAAAAGAATCGACACGTTCGCGACCGACCAGGTGTCGAATGCGCTGCGTCGGATGATTCCGGCCGACCAGCAGGCGCTGCTGCGTTCGCTCGCGCTGTACGCCGATGCGCTCGCACAGGACAACGCCGCCAAGGCGCCCGCCGCGACGCTCGACGCGCCGCCGATTCGCGAGGGCTACCAGCCGGGCTGCATCGGCGACATCGCGAGCCTGCATGCACGCTTCTATTCGGAGCACTGGGGGTTCGGCGCCTTTTTCGAAAAGCGGGTGGCGACCGAGCTGGCCGCGTTCGCAGGCGCGCTGCCGGCGGACGGCAAGGCATTGTGGCTCTGCCAGGAAGACGGGCGGACGCTCGCGTCGCTCGCGATCGACGGCGACCCGGCGACCGGCGTCGCGCACCTGCGCTGGTTCATCGTGAACGATGCGTTGCGCGGGTCGGGCATCGGGCGCCAGATGATGACGCTGGCGATGCGCTTCGTCGACGCGCACCGGTTTCGCGAGACCTACCTGTGGACGTTCAAGGGACTGGATTCCGCGCGTCACCTGTACGAGTCGTTCGGCTTTGCGCTGACCGACGCGTCCGCTGGCACGCACTGGGGAACCGAAGTGGTCGAACAGCGTTTCAGCCGGCCGGGGCCGGCGGGCAGTTGAGGTTCAACAACCTCCTGTCGATCCAAAGGGCGTAACAACGCTCACCGCAAAAATGACGCTGCCCATGCTCGAACGTCTCGCGGCCCTCGCGCTCTGCGCGGTCGTCATCGCGCCTGCCGCCGTGGCCGCGCAACCCGATGCCGCTACCGGCATCGAACCGGTGATCGTTCGGAATCCGAAGTCCGGCCGGGCGGCCCGTGTCGCACCACCCGCCGCACGCATTCGCCCGAGCACGCGCTACCCGCTGACGGCCGCGCCCGCGTGCTGCCGCACCGCCGCAATGTGGTTGGCCGCCACATAGCCGAACGTCATCGCGGGCCCGATCGTCGAGCCGGGGCCCGGATAGGTCTTGCCCATCACGGCCGCCGACGTGTTGCCGAGCGCGTACAGCCCGTCGATCGCCGAGCCGTCGGGCCGCAGCACGCGCGCATCCGCGTCGGTGCGCAGCCCGCCCTTCGTGCCGATTTCGCCCGGGTCGATCCGCAGCGCGTAGAACGGCGCGCGCTCGATCGGCCCGAGGCACGGGTTCGGCTTCGACGACGGATCGCCGTAGTAGCGGTCGAACACGTTGCCACCCTTGCCGAATTCCGTATCGATGCCCGTGGCCGCATGGCCGTTCATCCGTGCGACGGTCTGCGCGAGCCCGTCGGCGTCCACGCCGATCTTCGCGGCCAGTTCGGCCAGCGTGTCCGCGCGATAGATCACCGAGTCGAGCCAGCCGGCCGGAATCCGGCTGTCCGGCTGCACGCTGCCGGGCAGCAGCACGCCGCACGGGTAGCGCTTGCGATACTCGGCATCGAAGATCAGCCATGCGGGCACGCAGGCCTGCGTTTTCGCGTGATCCGCGATCATCGCGTGGATCACGTCCGGGTACGGCGCGGATTCGTTGACGAAGCGCCACCCGAGCCCGTTGACCATCACGCAGCGCGGCGCCGAGCGCTCGACGAACAACCCGCGCTGCTTCTCCTCGCCCGGCACGCGCACCGTCGGCACGCCCCAGACGAAATCCATCAGCGCGACGCCGGCGCCGAGCGCGAGCCCCGCGCGAATGCCGTCGCCGGTATTGATCGGCGGCGCCGCGCTCCACTCGGCACGCGTCGGCTTCGGCAGGTACTGCTCGCGCATCGCCTGGTTCGCCTCGAACCCGCCGCATGCGAGCACCACGCCGTGCGTCGCGCGGATGCCGACCGTGCGCCCGTTGCGCTCGACGACCACGCCGTTTACGCGCGCGCCGTCGGACTGCAGCGCACGCATCGGCGTGTCGAGCCACAGCGCGATGCCGCGCTGCGCCAGCGCCGCGCGCAGGCTGGCGACCAGCGCATTGCCGAGCGTGAGGCGCCGGTCGCGCGCGGTGCGGCGGCGCCAGCGGACATCGGCGGCATAGCGCAGCATCAGGCGCGCGGTGAGCCGCAACCAGCCACGCTCCTTCGTGACGATCGTGTGCGCTTCGATCTGCGTCATCGCGATGCGGCCGGCGATCAGCGTCGCAGGCGACGGCGCGCGCAGCGTGTCGAAATGCGTGCCGAGGCGTGCGGCGTCGAACGCCGCCGGCTCCATCGTCCGGTAGCCGGGCTTGCCGCCAATCCGATCGGGATAGTAGTCGGGATAGCGCGGCACCGCGTGAAAGCGCGTCTGCGCATGCTGCGCGAGATACGCGACCATCTTCGGGCCGTTCTCGAGATACGCATCGATGCGCGGCCGGTCGAAATCCTCGCCGACGACCTCGCGCAGGTACGCAATCGCTTCGGCATACGAATCGTTTCCGCCGAGCGCCGCGATCTGGTCGTTGCACGGAATCCAGATGCCGCCGCCCGAGACGGCCGTCGTCCCGCCATAGACGGGGCTTTTCTCGACGACCAGGACCGACAGGCCCTGATCGTGCGCGCGCAGCGCCGCCGTCATCGCGCCCGCGCCGGAGCCGACCACCACCACGTCGTAGGCGGCGTCGCCGGCGCAATCGTGTCGATCGTCTTGCATGATGGCCACCCTCGCGTCAGATCGTGGACAGGCGGCTCGCCGCGTCGGCCGGCACGTCGGCCAGCTGGCGCCAGCATGCGTCCTCGCCGCGGTACTCGTGCACCTCGACGCGCGCATGCTGCGCAGGCAGCGCGGCGACGTCGGTGTAGAACTGCCTGTACCACTCGCGCAGCCGGTAGATGGGCCCGTCGCCTTCGCACAGCAGCGGATTGTCGACGCGCGTCTTGTGATCCCAGATCGCGACATCCTCGCGGAACGCCGACTGCGCGGCCAGCACGTAGCCGTCGACCATCGCGCGGCTCTGCTCGTCCGACAGCGCGGGATCCTTCTGGACCATCACGCCGAAGCGCAGCTCGAAGCTGTTCGTGTCGATCGGCACGTGGCTGTTGAGCAGGATCGAGTTGACCGGCTGCCCCTGCGCCTCCCCCGTCATCAGCGTCACGTGGTATGCGGGGCCGAAGTACGCGGAATCCGCGGTCAGCCGCCCGCTTCCCGCCAGCCGCGAGCTGGCGCCGCGCAACTTCTGGTAGGCCACCGGCCCCGCGAACGTATTGCAGAAGTAGTCGATCGGCGCGCCGTGCACGGGGCCGAAGTGCACCATGTCCGACTGGTTGTCGATCAGTTCGCGGCAGTTCGTGTCGATCACCCACTTGACGATGGCCCAGTCGCTCCAGGCATCGGAGTAGCACGCGTCGATCCGCGGAATCGCGACCGACGGATCGGGTGCGTTGCCTTCCGGATCGTTCCACACGAACAGCAGGTGGTTCTGCTCCATCACCGGCCACGACTTGATGCGCGCCTTCGGCGGAATGCGCGACGCATACGGAATCGCCGCGCAGGTGCCGTCGCCGGCCCACGACCAGCCGTGAAACGGGCACACGAGCGTATCGCCTTCGACCTGCCCGCGCCCGAGGTCGGCGCCCATGTGCGGGCAGTAGCCGTCGAGGATGTGCAGGTGCCCGTCGTCGCCCTGGAACACCGCGACGCGCGTGCCGAAGATCGACAGGCCGTGTGCGCGGCCGTCGCGGTACTCGTCGGCCAGCCCCAGGCAATGCCAGCCGCGTGCATAGCGCGCGTCGATGGGCGCGGCGTGAATCCGGTGAATGGGGCGCTGGGTCGCCAGCACGGTGGTATCGGCCATGGATCGTCTCCTCCAGTCAAAATTGGGCGCCAACCGCCACCTGCGTGGCCGGACCGTGCCCGCGAACGCGCCGGCCGGAGCATCCGGCCGTCACGCTATGTCACAAAATATCTTATTTGTGCCGCATAATGGCACAAATTCGATTTCTGTGACAACGTGTGCGAAAATTCCGCACCGCCGGATTCGGTCGGCGGATCGGCACACGCCGCGCGGCGCGCGGCATCGAGGAAAGGTATGGATCGGCAACTGCGCTGGGGCGACGCCAGCAGGATGGACAGCGTCAATGACGGGCGAAACGCGATCCTGCGCGCGGCGCTCGACGCGATGATCGAACACGGGATCGACGGCCTGTCGATCGACGACGTCGCGCGGCGCGCCAACATTTCGCGACGCACGCTGTACCGGTATTTCGGCACGAAGAAGGAACTGATCCAGGGTGTGATCAGTGTCCAGAACGCCGAGTTCTTCGACGAGATGCAACGCGCGCTCGCCGGCTTCGAGCACGATTTCGAAGCCTACTGCGAGGAGAGCGTGTGCTTCGCGGTGCGCTACCGCGATCGCCATCACGGCGGCTTTCACCACAACTACCTGGCCACGAGCCTGTCGACCGACGTGTTCGGCTTCATCGTCGAGAACATCGCGCCGATGTGGCAGCGCGTGCTGGACAAGCCTTACCGCGCGTACGTCGCCGCGCACGGCGCGTCGGCGCCCGCGCTCGACGACATCATCGCGCTGGTCAGCCGCATCGGTCTCGCGTACTGCCTGGTTCCGGCGGACGAGCCCGCGATGCGCGCGCAGATGCGGATTCTGTGGCCGGCGCGCGCCGCACCGGCCGGCAAGCCGGTTGCGGTCAAAAGGAAGGCAGCGCAGTAAGCAATGCCGGTCGCACGTTGCGTCCGGAATCCGGATAATGTTTGCCCCGCCCATTCACCAGACTATGGATCACCTCATGACCCTCGGTGTCTCCGTGACCGGCCGCACGCTGGATCGCGCCGAATTGATGCAACTCGTCGAGGGCTCGCCGGCGCCCCTTCATCTGGAGGACTGCGACCTCGAAGGCGCGGACCTGTCGCGCCTGGATTTGCGCGGCGCGCGCTTCGAGCGATGCGCGCTCGCGGAAGCGTCGTTCGTCGGCGCCACGCTCGCGCACACGTCGTGGATCCGCTGCCGCGCCCGCCAGGCCGATTTTGCGTCGTGCGACCTCGAGGACGCCGCGTTCCAGTCATGCGATCTCAACAATACGAGCTGGCGGCGCAGCAAGCTCGGCTCGGTCCGGTACAACGAATGCCGGCTGACCGGCGCGGATTTTGAGGAATGCAAATCGCTTGGCCTCGAATTCGCGAACACGCTGCTGGTCGGCGCGAGCCTCCGGCGCTTTTCGTTCCGGAAGACCCGGCTCGTCGCACTCGATTTCTCGGACGCCGACCTCGCCGGCGCGGATTTCCGCGACGCCGTGTTCGAAGGCGGCAGCCTGCGCAATGCACACCTGAACGACGCCCGGTTCGAGGGCGCCGACCTGCGCGACGTCGATCTGGGCGCCATGCCCAAGCTGCTCGCATCCGGCGTGCTGCGCGGGGCGATCGTCTCCTACGATCAGGCGGCCATGATGATCGAGAACTTCGGGATCCGGGTCGCGTAACGGGCCGGCCCGCACGCGCCCGGCTCGGCGGCGCACGACGGCGCGAGCCGCTGCGCCGTCTATTATTCTCATCACTCCGGCGGCAGGCCGGCCGCCGGATACGCCCTCGCACGCACGCTACGGGACCGGCCGAACCCTCACATCGGCGTGCAAATCACTAGGGAAAATCCGGAGACATCCTTACAGCGATTTCCCTGATGATTCACAGGAGCGCCATGTTTCGGCGGTTTCGCTGAATGCCAGGCTTTCAGTCCGTGCGATGCAGTCGATGCCGCCAGGCGGCAAAGGCGAGGATCGCGGCCCGGAACGGCAGCCGTGGGCGAATCGTCAGGTGTTCAATACTTTCAACAACCCGGTCGAGAGTAATCGTGAGAATCCGTGGCCCGCTGGTGCGGTGGAGACGAGGCGATGCGCGCAGTTTGCGCGCCGCGATCGCGTCCCCCGGCGACAGCGACGACAGGCGAAGCCGTCGCCTGCCCCTGTCGATCTACACCATCCTGTCCCGCCGTTCCGTTCGCCGTCACAACGCCGTCGCCGCCCGCGCGTCCGTCGCGATCCGTACCGACGACGTCGCGTCGCTGCTGCCTTAGCGCGCCACGCCCTTTCCCCGTGTCCGTTCGTCCTGCGCGCCGTGTCGCCTGACCAGTGACGGGATCGGCTCGCGCTGCGTTTGCATGCCGTCCACGCGCAACTTAAAACGGACTCCTGATTTCACTGCACCGCCCGTGCTCGCCGACAGCACCGGTCATGCACGCCTGTTCCATCCGATGAACCGTCGCGCGACGACCCGCATAGCGCGGCTCGACACGCGCACCGCCAGGGAAGACTTCGTCATGCGAATCCGCACGCTTCGCCGCGCCATTGCAACCGCCGCCATCCTGTCGATGGCCGCCGTCACCGTCACGACCGCCCACGCCGCCGGTGAACTGAACATCTACAACTGGTCCGACTACATCGCGCCGGACACGATCCCGACCTTCCAGAAGCAGACGGGCCTGCACGTCCGCTACGACAACTACGACAGCGACGACACGCTGCAGGCGAAACTGCTGTCGGGCAATTCCGGCTACGACATCGTCGTGCCGACGTCGAACTACATGGCCAAGCAGATCCAGGCGAACGTGTACCAGACGCTCGACAAGTCGAAGCTGCCGAACCTGTCGAACCTCGATCCGCTGCTGATGAAGATGGTCGCCGACGCCGATCCGGGCAACCAGTACGGCGTGCCGTGGGCCTACGGCACCGACGGCATCGGCTACAACGTGCAGGCCGTGAAGAAGGCGCTCGGCGACAAGGCGCCGGTCGACAGCTGGGCGCTCGTGTTCGATCCCGCCAACATGGCGAAGCTGAAAAGTTGCGGCGTGTCGTTCCTCGACCAGGCCGTCGACGTGTTCGCCGCGACGCTGCAGTACATGGGCAAGGACCCGAACAGCACGAACCCGGCCGACTACCGCGCCGCGTACGAGGTGCTGAAGAAAGTGCGCCCGTACATCACGCAGTTCAATTCGTCGGGCTACATCAACGACCTCGCGAACAACGACCTGTGCGTGTCGTTCGGCTATTCGGGCGACGTCGGCATCGCGCACCGCCGCGCGGCCGAAGCGAAACGGCCGTACGAGATCCGCTTCGCGAATCCGAAGGAAGGCGGCCTGCTGTGGTTCGACATGATGGTGATCCCGAAGGACGCGCCGAACCGCGACGCCGCGCTGAAGTGGATCAACTACCTGCAGGACCCGAAGGTCAACGCGGGCATCACCAACGCGGTGTTCTACCCGACCGCGAACAAGGCCGCGCGCCAGTACGTGAAGCCGGCCATCGCGCGCGATCCGTCGGTGTATCCGGCCGACGAGGTGCTGAGCAAGATGACGCTGCTCAAGCCGATGCCGCCGGAGATCCGCCGGTTGCAGAACCGGCTGTGGGCGCAGCTGAAGACGGGGCGTTGAGCGGCGACTTATCCGAACGGGCCGTCGTCGGGGCGCTCGCCACGGCTCGCGCACATGCGGATGACGCATTCGTTCCGCGGGTGGCCGAGCCGGCCGCGACACGCAATCGCCCCGACGCCGTCGCGGCCGCCCGCGCGACCTATCGCGGCGCCTGCGTGCACGCCGCCGCACACGCGTCGTTCACGAACCGGATCACGTCGTCGAGCGACGACGTGCATACGGCATCGGCCGCCAGCGCATGAAACGCGCCGTCCGGCCCGAAGCAGACGAGCGGCTTGCGCCAGCGTTGCGCCAGCGCGATTTCCTGGGCCGTGCCGTGCCCGCCCGGCAACGCGACGATCAGGTCGCTGCTCAGCACGTTCACGTGGTTGCGGTTGATCGTGTGCGGATCGGCATCCGGTTCGCGGCGCGGCAGCGGCGTGAGGATCGGGATGTCGACGAACGGATGCGGATAGCCGTCGAGCGGCACGAAGCCCGCGACCGGATCGGCCTGCGTCGGCAGGATGCCGATCGATCGGCCGGCGCGCCCCGGCACGCCGGCGAACGCGCGCGCGACGGCCAGCATCACGCCCTGCCCGCCGCCCGTCAGCAGGTCGAAGCCGGCCTGGGCGAGCCATGCGCCGAGCGGTTCCGAAAACGCGAGCCACGGCTCCTTGCCCGAGCCCATCACGCCGATCGTCCTGTTCTTCCGTTGCATCGTGGTTTCCGGTGAAATCGTCGCGGTGCGCGCGAGCGCCACGCTCATTCGAGTTCGACGCCCTTGAGCTCGGGGATCAGAAACAGCGTCGCGACCATGTCGAGCACGTAGAGGCCGGCGAGCAGCGCGATGGCCGTCTGGAACGAGTAGTGCGCGGCGAGCGCGCCGACCGCGACCGGGCCGAAGCCGCCGACCGCGCGGCCGATATTCCACAGCACGTTCTGCGCGGTGGCGCGCGCGGCCGTCGGATAGCCTTCCGACATCAGCGTGCCGTAGCCGCCGACCATCCCGTTGACGAACATGCCCATCAGCGCGCCGGCCCACAGCATCGCGGCCGGGTCCGTCAGCCGCGCATACGCGATGACCGTGACGACCGACCCGAGCTGGTACAGCAGGAACGTCGGCTTGCGCCCGATGCGGTCGGCCAGTTGCCCGAACACCCACACGCCGATCATCATCCCGACGACGGTCGCCGCCGTCCACAGCCCCGACTTCGTCAGCGAGAAGCCCATCTGCTTCGACAGGAAGGTCGGCAGCCAGATCATGATCCCGTAGTAGCCGAAGTTCTGGACCGAACAGAGGATCACGATGCCGAGGCTCGTGCGCGCGGTGCGGCCGTCGGCGACGAGCATCCGGAACGCGTTGGACTTCGGCTGCGTCGCGCGCTGCACGAACGCCTCCGGCTCGTGCAGCTTGTTGCGCATCGCCCATGCGAGCAGCGCGGGCAGCACGCCGACCAGGAACATGCCGCGCCAGCCGATGTGGAGCAGCAGGAGCGGCGTCAGCAGCGCGGCCAGCAGCACGCCGGCCTGCCAGCCGAGCGCGACGTAGCACGACACGCGGGCGCGCTTGCTCGCCGGCCACGCTTCCGCCGCGAGCGCCATGCCGATCCCGAACTCGCCGCCCAGCCCGATGCCCGCGATGGTCCGGTAGGCCAGCAGATCCCAGAAGCCGCGCGCCAATGCGCACAGGCCGGTGAAGATCGCGAACAGCAGGATCGTCCAGGTCAGCACGCGCACGCGCCCGTAGCGGTCGCTCAGTGCACCGAACAGGATGCCGCCCGCGACCGCGCCGATCAGCGTCCACGTGACGAGCGCGCCGCCCTGCCCGGGCGTCAGCTGCAGCGCCGCCGCGATCGCCGGCAGCATGAAGCCGAGGATCAGCAGGTCGAAGCCGTCCATCGCATAGCCGATCGCCGACCCGGCCAGCGCTTTCCACGCGTACGACCCGACCTGCTCCACGCGCGGGGCCGGCGGGCCGCCGAGCGCCGAAGATTTCATGTTTGCTGTCATGGTGTCCTGCCACGTTTGTCCGGCGACATTCTAAGGCCTCTGTGCCCGCGAACGACGGGCGCGGGCGCGCATCGGCGCCGCTGCCGGAACGGCAAGCGGGACATGACGGGCAATGAACGGGAAAACGTCGATCCGGTGTCGGCGGCAAGGCCGGCGACGTCGCGGCCAGGCCGGACACCGGATGAAAGACTGCGGACGGACGGAGTGTTACCGGCGGGCCCGCCGGCGCGAACCGGACGGCGCCGCGCGACCTTGTGGCGCGGCCTGTTTCAGCCCTGGTCGTCGCCGGGCCACCAGGCCTTGGCCTCGCGGTCGACGGCGAGCGTGTCGAGATCCTTGCCTTCGAGCCATTTCGGCCGCGGGCCGCGACCCGACCACGAGCGGCCGGTCGTCGGATCGTAGTACTTGGCAGGCGCCTTGCGTTTTCGCTGGACGATGTAGCCGAGCGCGCTCAGCACTTCCTGCTGCGAAATTCCCAACAGCTCGACCTGTTCCTTGAATGCCGCGAGCGCGGCCTGCTTCTCCTTCTGCTTCGCATCCGACAGCTTGATGTTCAGGTCCCGAAGTTGTGCTTCGAGTTCCTGCAGGGCCTGGGTCATGTATTCATCCTCTTTGGGCATGTTTTTGCAAAAAACTCCGATGGCCGAACCTACCACGAAGTTCCGCCGATCGGTGCTGTCAAATATCTGAATCGTTTGCCCGAGCCGGCATGGTTGCGCGATGCGCACTAAACGACGTCGTGCGTCATTGACGGGCAGGACCGGGCCGGCGACGCACGGCACATCGCGCACTAACAGGCATGGCGAACGGCTGCGGCAAGTCAGGCGCCGCCCCTGGCACGGGCGCGGCATGGCGCGAATGATAGCAGTGCGCGACATCGTGTTGCAGAAGTCGCGCGGCGGAATCGATGCAAAGCGGGCGGCTTACCGCCCTGCGGCGTGGGTATCCCATGCGATCCGGTCGAACAGCGTACGCAGCTTCGCGCCGCGTGCCGCATTCAGCGCGGCGGCATGTGCGACGCGTCCGGCGAGATGCGCGCGGAAATCGGGATGCGCGTCCCGGTTCTGCGAGGCCGGGCCGTGCCGGATGCAGTTGGTCAGGATGGCCTTCAGGAGATCGAACTCATCGCGCGCCAGGTTCGGGTGGCGATTGACGACCACGCCGGCCAGCTGCTGGCGCGACCCGCGCCGCATCACGCGCGTCTTGCGCAGCTGCAGCGCGAAGCCCTCCTCGAGCGCGAGCGCGGCAACCCTGATCTGCAGCCGCTCGACGTTGCGCGCCAGCGCGCCGCCGCCCGAGAACGCGAGATCGTCCGCATAGCGCGTGTAGGTCGCATCGAGCGAACGCGCGAGCGCGGCGAGCCGCATGTCGAAGCGGAACGCGCACAGGTTCGCGAGCGCCGGCGACGTCGGCGCGCCCTGCGGCAGATGCCGTTCGCGATAGCGCTGGCGGCCGATCCAGTCGAACCGGTCGCGCAGGTCCGCCGCGAGCAGCCGTGCCGACGGCACGCGGTTCGTGCACAGCCCGGTGAGCGTGCGCGCGACTTCGGCCGGATACCCGAGCGTGGCAAACAGCGCATGGACGCGTGCGGCGCGCACCGACACGAAGAAATCCGCGAGATCGAAGCGGACGACGACATCGCGATCGGCATGCGGCGCCGCGAACGACACGATCCCGTGGCCCTTGCGAAAACCGTGCACCGCGCCGTGCGGCGCGATGCGATCGAGCAGCCCGTGCAGGACGCGGCGCTGCGCTTCGCGCAGCCTGCCCTTCGGGATCTCGACCAGCCGGCACCCGCCGCTGCGCTTGTCGACCGCGACGTACGTGTAGTGATGCAGCGGCGCGGCGCTGCTGCGCGCGTCGACGCGCCAGTGATCGGACAGCCAGTCGAGCTCCGGCACGCTCACGCCGAGCCAGCCGGCGAGATCGCCGGGCGTCGCCCACTGCGGCACGTCGCAGCCGGCGAGCGGTGCCGGCAACGGTCGCTGGACCGGCAGCCGCCGCACGACGCGGATCACGGCCGGCCGAGGGTCGCCGTACCACGCACGCACGAATCCGGGCGCGTCGGCCACGACGGCTGCAAGCGCGTCGATGGCGGTGTCGGCCCAGTGCGCACCGAAGCGCGCGAGCGATGCATCCGCGACTTCATGTGCCCAGACCGGCGCGTCGCCGAGCACGGCCGCCATCCGTGCGACGACGCCGTCGCGCTCGGGCGATCCGGCAAGCATCGCCTCGGCAATCGTGCGGGTGGTGTCGCGCAGGGATGAGTACATGGCCAGGAATGGGCGGGACGATGAGTCAACGTGGCTGGTGCTGCGAGGGGATACGTTGCGCAACGCGAAACCGGGCCCCTTGCGACGCATCGGTGTGTCGATCCGATCCACGGGGTAGCCCCGTGGTCCTGGAACTTCGGCTGCCAGTTCCGGGTGTGTGCTTGACCCACCGGCCCGCGTCGCGACTGTAATCGGCGCGCACGCCGGGTGTCAAATCAGGCGGGACGGCGTGCGATGCGCAGCGGGCCGCGCGTGTCGACGGCCCGTGCTTTGCACCGCGTTGCTGCGCTTACACGCCCCGCGCGAACAGCGCGCTGTACGCGATCGGCGCGACGCCGATCCCTGCCATGCCGCTCAGCATCGTCGCCCAGGTCGCGTCGGCCACGCTGACCGGAAACGACCGCACGCGATTGGCGAGCAGCCAGAAGGTCCGCGTCATGCCGTCGCTCATCGCGACCTCGTACCCGCTTCCCGCCGGCCAGTAGCCGACCGGCGGCAGCGGCACCGGCGCCTCGCGGCCGCCCCGGAACGCGGCGGCGGCCATCGCGAACTTGCTGTCGAGCGGCATGGCCCGGCGCGGTACGCAGTCCTGCGAATCCTGTTTCGGGAACGCCGGGCTCGTTTCGAGCCAGCGGCGATAGAACGCCTCGGCGTCGAGATGGACGACGAAACGCTCCACCCCGCCCGGCTCGGCCGCCAGATAGCAGTCGACCTGGCCGGGCACCGGCACGCGCCAGATCGCGCGCTTCGCGCTCTGGTCGACCAGTTCGCACGCCGTCGGCCGGAGCGAGATGGTTGAAGCGGCTCCGGACTCGCGCAAGTCGCGCGCGCGGTCGAGTCCGTTACGAAGACGTGTCAGCATGGGCCCTCTCCTGCTCTCTCGATTTGTTCGAATGAGTCAGGGCACGTGGCGCGATCGGCGCCGTCGCAGCCGGATCGCCCGGTGCCCCGACGCTCCCGGCTGGACCGGGAACCCGCGCAGTGTATCGCCTTTCGATGCCGGGACGATGACCGCGACCGTTGCGGCGCAGCATGCCGGCCGGGCCGGACCGTCGCGGTCAGCGGCCGAGCAGACGCCCCAGCCGCATCATCGTGACGTTCACGCCGAGATGGCGCATCGACGGCTGCACGATCACGCAGTTGTCATACGGCGTGACGATCGCGTCGTCGCCGTCGCGCGCGATCTCGGTGCCGGCTTGCTCGATCACCTCGAGCCCCGTGAACGGCTGCGAGAACCGGAAATCCATCGAACGTGCGACGACCGGCGCCGTGATCTCGATGAACGTCTGCCGCACCGGCGCGGCTTGCGTGAGGAACGTCGCGACGTCGTCGCGTGCGACGACGCCTGCATGCAGCAGGAAGCGCGCGGCGCTGTCGAGCGCGACGTCGCGCGCGCTCGCGGCGAAGTGCTGGCCCGTCTCGATCAGCAGCGCATTCTTCGCGCTCGCCGGATCGCCGAAGCCGCCGTAGTCGCGCAGCCGCGTGCCGTTCGCGTGGCCGCGATCGACGATCACGTGCTCGGGCGTGCCGATCGCCGCCGCCAGCGCGATCGCCTTGTCGAGCGGCCCCGTCATCATCAGCGGCGCCGATGCTTCGTGCATCGAATGAATGTCGAGCAGCAGGTCGACCGTATCGAGCAGCGGCCGCATCGCGCGCGCACGGGCCAGCTCGCGGCTGTCGCGCGCGCCGTCGAGCGCGGCCGGCGTCCACACGCGGTTCATGTCCTCGTCGAGATAGCGCGTCGCGTCGGCGTTCGCCGCGCTGAAGTGTTCGTACGCGCCGACGTTGCCGAAGCCGAGCGACAGCCGGCCCGCGACCGGTCGCAGGCCGGTGGCCAGCAGCGTGTCCACCGCGATCGCGCCGCTGACTTCGTTGCCGTGCGTGAGCGCGAGGATCATCACGTGCTTGCCGGGCTTGCCGCTGTCGAACGTATGCAGGTAGTCGATCCCCGTATTGCCCGCCCGCCAGCGCGCGATGTCGGGAAACGCCACTTCGATCGGATAGGCCGGCAACGCGGCGCGGATGGCTTCAAGCGTAGTCATGTCGGAAGAATTCGTCAGGGTTCGGGAAAGGCGCAGCCGGCGCGTGCCGGCTGTGCCCGAATCGGGTTCGTGCGAGGCCGGTCACGCCTCGGTCGCGCGCGTCGACGGCGCGGAACCGGTGGCCGCACCGCGCATCCGGCGGCCGAGCGAGATCACCGACGTGATGCCGAGCACGGCCGTCGCCATCACGTAGAAGCTCGGCGCCAGCTTGTTGTGCGTCGCGTCGATCAGCCAGGTGACGATCAGCGGCGCGAAGCCGCCGAACAGCGTCACCGAGAAGTTGTACGACAGCGCGAGGCCCGTGCCGCGCGTGCTGGTCGGGAAGATGTCGGCGAGCAGCGCCGGCAGCGGCGCGAGGCTCACCGCGATCAGCAGCCCGACGAGCGCCTGCACCGCGAGCAGCGTTTCGACGGTCGGATAGCGGTTCAGGATCACGAACAGCGGCCACGTCGTCACGCCGACCAGGATCAGCGCGACCAGCATCACGCGGATGCGGCCGAAGCGGTCCGACAGGTGCCCGACGACCGGCGCCGCGACCATCAGCATCGCGCCCGTGACGACCGCGCCGAGATACGACGACGTGGCCGGGATGTGCAGCTGCTTCACCGCGTACGTCGGCATGTACAGCTTGTGCACGTAGTTGAAGGCCGTGGCCGTCGCGACGACGCCCGCGCCGAGCAGCATGTTCGCGCGATCGCGGACGAACACGTCGCGCAGCGGCGACTTCGCACGCCCTTGCTCGCCGAGCCGGCGGAAATCGGCCGGTTCGTCGATGTTGCGGCGGATGTACAGGCCGACCGGGCCGATCAGCAGCCCGACCGAGAACGCGACGCGCCAGCCCCATGCGTGCAGCTGGTCGGCCGTCAGCAGCAGGCTCAGCAGCGCGGACACACCGGCCGCGAGCACCGTCGCGAGCCCCTGCGTCGACATCTGCCAGCTCGCGAAGAAGCCGCGCCGCTTCGCGTCGGCCTGCTCGACCATGAACGCGGTCGCCGCGCCGAATTCGCCGCCGGTCGAGAAGCCCTGCAGCATCCGCGCGACGATGATCACGAGCGGCGACGCGATGCCGATCTGCGCATACGTCGGCGCGAACGCGATCATCGCGGTGCCGACCATCATCAGCCCGATCGACACCGTGAGCGATGCCTTGCGGCCCGCGCGGTCCGCGTAGCTGCCGAGCACGATCGAGCCGAGCGGACGCGTGACGAACGAGATGCCGAACGTGCCGACCGACAGCAGCAGCGAGGTCGCCGCGTCGTGCGTCGGGAAAAACAGCTGGCCGATCACTATCGCGAAGTAACCGTAGATCAGCAGATCGTAGAACTCCAGCGCGTTGCCGATGCTCGCGGCGCAGATCTCGCGCCACGGATTGTGCGGCGCCGGCGTCGCGGCTTGCGTATTGCGGGTCATGCCTGTGCTCCTCCGGGAATGCTGGCCGTCAGGATTTTGAAAGACGGCGCGCGGCGGTTGCCGGCGGCCGTTCGGGCCAGTCAAGCGCGGAGTGTAGGCAACGCCGTGCGTGCGTTCGTGCCGTTTCGGCACGCAGGCGTGCTGATCGGCGCAACGCATGCGCCGCCCGCTTCGGGCAGCCGGCTCAGGCGGGCGGTGCGCCGTCGTCGTCGCGGGACGGCGCGGTGCGCCAGATCGCGTCGAGCACCGGGTGCGGTTCGTTCCGGCGCCGGTACAGCGCGATGTCGAAGCCGATCTGCCAGTCGGCGCCGCCGACGATCGCGAGATCGCCGCGCCGGACGTCGTCCGCGACGAGCCGCTGCGGCAGCCATGCGAGGCCGAGCCCGCGCCGCGCCATCGCGAGGATCGCTTCGTAGGAGTCGGCCTGGTACACGGGCCGCAGCGTCGGGCGGTTCGGCATTTCGGCGAGATGGCGCGCGAGCACCGCGCGCAGCGTCAGCGTGCGCGCGAACGCGAGCCACGGCACCGGCGCCTGCCCGGCCGGCAGCCGGTAGCGCGCGCTGCCGCGCGCATCGAGCGCGCTGACGGGCACCAGCACCTCGCGCGCGACGGACAGCCAGTCGAAGCGGTCGCGATCGATCAGCAGCCGCGTGTGCGGGCTCGAATAGACGATCAGCATGTCGGCTTCGCCGGCCGTGAGCTGCAGGATCGCTTCCTCCGCGCTGCCGGTCGACACGGTCGCCGTGAAAAAGCCTGCGCGCGCAACCGTCTCGTCGTACCAGTCGGGGAAGAAGGTGGCCGACAGCGTGCGGCCGGTCGCGATCCGCAGGTTGTTCTCCAGCACCGGCGACGCTTCCTGCAGCTGCGTGCGCGCGCCGTGCAGGATGTCGAGCGCGTTCGATGCGGCGTCCAGGAAGACGGTGCCGGCCGCCGTCAGTTCGAGCGGCTTCGTGCGTGCGATCAGTCGCGCGCCGACCCACTCCTCGAGCGAGCGGATGCGGCGGCCGAACGCCGGATGCGTGACGAAGCGGTTTTCCGCGGCGCGCGTGAAGCTGCGCGTGCGTGCGAGTTCGACGAAATCTTCGAGCCATTTCAGTTGCATGGCCTGGCTCCTGGGTGGGCGGTGGCGTGCTGTGCGGTGCGAGCCTTGGGCGGCACCCGATCCTACGGCGCCTGCGGTGCGTCGCGCAGCACGGTGCGTAACGCGGTATCGAACGGCGTCGCGTAATCGATCCCGAGCGCGCGCACGCGCGATGCGTCCAGGTGGCAATCGTACGGGCGCGGCGTCGCGTCGGTCGGCTGGTCGATCGGTGTCAGCGACGCATCGACGCCGAGCGCGGCTGCGATTCGCTGCGCGATGTCGTGCTTCGTCATCGGCTCCTCGCCCGACCAGTGACGAATGCCCGTGACGGATTCGCCCGCGAGATGGCGCAGCGTCAGGTCGCGGATGACCTGCGCGACGTCCGGCGTGTAGGTCGGATAGCGGATCGCCCACGCGTCCATGCCGACCGCGCTGGCGCCCGGGCGCGCGGACGCGGCAACGGCCGGTACGAGACTCGTGACCGCCGATTCGCTCCAGTCGGCGACCGGCCCGAAGAGCAACGGCAGGCGCAGCACGCAGGAGCGCGCAGATGCGGCGAGAAGTGCCGCCTCGCCCTCCAGCTTGGTGCGGCCGTAGATGTTCAGCGGGTTCGGTGTCGCGTCTTCACGGTACGGGGCGGCCTTGCCGTCGAAGACGTAGTCGGTCGAGATGCCGAGCGTCCATGCGCCGTATCGGGCGGCCAGCGCGCCGACGCGGGCCGGCGCGTCGACGTTGATCGCACGGGCGGCGGCCGGGTCGCGTTCGCAGACGTCCGGGCGGCGTTCGGCGGCGCAGACGATGACGGCGGCCGGTTGGTGCGTCGCGAATGCTTGCTCGAGAGCCGGCTGGTCGAGGACGTCCAGCAGCGCGAGGTTTTCCGGTGGCAATGACAGAAGTCTCGCGCCGGCGCTTTGCGGGTTCCGGATCGTTGCAAGCAGCGTCAGCGAAGATTCAAGGGCCAGCGATGCGGCAACCGCGCGGCCGAGCAGGCCGGAGGCGCCGATGAGGAGGACAGTTTTGCGTTCGGTCGACGGAGTGGGGCTTGGCATGTGCGGCGATTCGGGTGACGTGGGGGAGCGCGAGGTCGCGATCCACGTTCGAATGTCCGGCTCGACGTTCGAACGATGAACGTGCGGAGGATAGCCGAGTTTGGCACCGGACACATCTGCGCGACCGACACGAAGCGTTGCGGCCGAAGCGCATCAGGTCCGCCATGCCAGCCGGCTCCGCATGCCGCGCATGCGTCGATCCTCCAAAGCACGGCGCGGTACACATCCGTGCACCGCGCCAGTCACCCCGGACGAACACTTCGCCGCGCGTTACTTCCGATCGAACGAATACCGCCCCGGCCCGGTCAGCGCGAGCAACAGCAACCCGCCGATGATGCTCACGTTCTTGTAGAAGTTGATCATCGCCATGTACTGCTCCATCCCCTGCAGCGCCCAGTAACGATGGCCGATCAACGCGGTTGCAAGCGTATAGGTGGCGAACACCAGCGCGAGCGGACGCGTATAGAAACCGATCGCGATCAGCGCGCCGCCGGCCAGCTCGACCGCCACCGCGATCGCGGCCGCCAGTTCGGGCGCCGGGTTCCCCGTCGACGCCATGTACGCGACCGTGCCCGAGAAGCCGTTCAGCTTCTGCCAGCCGAACAGCACGAACAGGATCATCATCAGCACGCGAGCCGCCAGCAGCAGCTCGTCCTTCTTCGACTCCAGCGAAACGTAACGCATAGCAATCACCCTTGAATTGACGGTTTGATGCGGCCGCTGCCGATGCACGCCTGAACGACGCACGTGGCCGGCAACGGACCACGCCTCGCTCGATCGGATCGCTGGCCGATACCGCGGCCAGTTGCCGAAGAATCCGTCCGGTCGCGCCGTTCGCGGCGCGCTTCGAATCGGTTCTGGCGAAGCACGGGTGCAGTCTACTGTCTCACCGGAAATCATCAATCCGTCAAAACATGATTCGCCGTCTCAATTTAGTGGACAATCGGGCGCAAGAAGGGCTTTGTGACGCGTCACGACGTGCAGAACGGCACGGCAGGCCGTGATGCCGGACCGCGCACGCGGCCCGAACGCAGCGCCCGCTTCATGTCCTCCACGACGAGGCCGGCGCGCCGTCGGCACTCTCGACGCGCCGCACCGGCTGTTACGCCGCGATCCGCCGGCGGAAATGCTCGGTTCCCGCGACGATCTTGTCGAGCACCGCGTCGAGCGCCCAGAATCGTTCCCGCACGTCGTAGTCGATCGCACGGCACCTGATCGACCCGAACGTGCCGATCCGCTGATGGTAAATCTTCGCGAGTGCCGGATAGCCGAGGGCCTCCGATACCGCCGACACGACCAGGAACGTCGACAGTTCATCGGCCAGCGCCGGATGCGTGTCGCCTTGCGTGCGCAACCACCGGTAGAGATCCGGGTGGAAATTGGTGAACACGCCGTTGAAGCCGGCGGACCCGGCCTTCATCGCGTCCCACGCAATCGCGGCGTTCGCGTTCAGGATCTTCAGCGGCGATCCCTCGGCAAGCGCAACGCGCCGCTTCACCGTGTCGAGATCGCAGCTCACGTCCTTGAGCATCACGAACCGGCCCGTGTCGATGCATACGCGCAGTTCGTCATCCGAAAGAAGCCGCCGGTAGGGGGCCGGGCATTCATACAGGCCGAGCGGGAGATCCGACGGCAGACGCCCGAGCAGCCGGTCCAGGTGATCGAGCAACGCGGCAGTGCCCTTGCGCTGCGGATCGAGGCGGTTGGTCACGAGCACGACGCCCTGCGCGCCCGATTCGGCCGCCGCGCACAGCTCGGCGGCCTGCGCGTCGAGATCGTCGCTGATGTGCCCGGACGCGACGACCGGCACGCGCCCGGCCACCCGATCGACCACGAAGCGCGCGAGTTCCGCGCGTTCGGCCAGGCTCAGGAACTGCATCTCGCTCGATTGCGCGACCGCGAACAACGCATCGGAACCGTGCGCCAGATACCATTCGATGAGCCGCTCGAGCCCGGCGTAGTCGATCGCGCCGGCGTCGTCGAACGGCGTCAGCATCACCGGGACGATCCCCTCGATGGTCACGTTCGATTGCTGCGGGTGTTGCATCTGTTTCTCCTTGCTTCAGTGAATGCGGGGAGCAGACCGCGGGCTCACGCCGGCAACGGTCCGGGCGCGGCGTTCGCGGCCTGCTCGGGAATCGGCTTGCGCACCAGCAGCAGATAGGCCATCGCACCGGCGAACGCGATCGCCGCGGCCGTCAGCAGCGCCGGCACGAACGACCACTTCTGCGCAATGAGGCCCGTCAGGATCGGCGCAAGCGCGCCGCCGATGAAGCCGCCGAAATTCTGGATCGCACCGAGCGACGCGATACGGCTCGGCGGCGCGGCCGCCGTCGCGAGCGCCCACGAGCAGGCCGACGCCGCGTTCGCGAGAAAGATCACGACCGAAATGCAGGCGAGCGCAACCGTGTTGCTCTGCACGAGCGCGGCCGGGATCGTGAAGGCGACCATCCCGAGCATCGCGACCACCACGGCATTGCGCCGGCTCACGACCGGCGAACGGCTGCGGCGCGTGACCAGATCCGACAGCCAGCCGGCGACCAGCGACCCGACGAACCCGCACAGGAACGGCACCGACGCGGCGAATCCGGTACGGATCAGGCTCATGTGCCGCTCCATCGTCAGGTAGCCGGGCAGCCAGGTCAGGTAGACCCAGTTCAGGTACACGGAGCCGAAGAAGCCGATCAGCATCCCCCAGGTCGTGCCGTGCGAGAACAGGCTGCGCCATTCGGCGAAGGTCAGTCTGGGTGCCACGGCCACGCTTTGCGCGTCGGCATCGAGATAGCTGCGCTCGGCGGCGGACAGTTGCGCGCGCACCGGGTCGCGATACAGCGCGAACCACACGACCGCGACGACGAGACCGAGCGCCCCCGTCGCGATGAACGCCCAGCGCCAGTCGAACGATGCGACGAGAATCGACAGCAGCAGCGGCGCGAGCGCGGTGCCGAGCGGCGACGCGGCGTTGAAAATGCCGGTCGGCGTGCCGCGCGCGCGCAGCGGAAACCAGTTGCTCACCACACGCGCGGCCGACGGGAACTGCGGCGCCTCGCCGATGCCGAGCACGATGCGCGCGACGATGAACCAGCCGAAGGTCGACACGATGCCGCCCGCCGCCTGCGCGAACGACCAGACGATCAACCCGATGCCGAGCAGCCGGCGCGGGCCGATGCGGTCGACGAGCCCGCCGACCGGAAACTGGCACAGCGCATAGCTCCACGAGAACGCGGACAGCAGCAGCCCCATCTGCGAGAGCGACAGGCCGAGATCGCCGCGGATCGCCGAACTCGCGACGGCCAGCGTGCCGCGATCGAGGTAGTTGACGATCCCGCTCGCCATCAACAGCGCGAGCGCGATGCGTTGGCCGCGCCGGATGCGTGGCGGCGCGGGCGGAACAGGCTGGTTTTCGTTCATGTCGGTTGTCTCCATGTCACTGGTATCGGCCGGTTCCGGCCGTTCCGTCGTGTGCGGAATTCAGGTATCCATACGTACGACTTCGTCGCGCGTCGGGATCGAGGTCTGTGCGCCGGGGCGCGTGACGCTGATCGCGGCCGCACGCTGGCCGAAGCCGACCGCGTCGTCCATCGACGCGCCGCCGGCGCGGGCGGCCGCGAACCCGCCGACGAACGTGTCGCCGGCCGCGGTCGTATCGACGGCCGTCACGGTCATCGCCCGATGGCGGCCGTTCCCGGCGCTGCCGCGCCAGCAGACGCCACGCGCGCCGAGCGTGACCAGCACGTTGCCGACGCCCTTCGCGCACAGCGCATCGGCGGCGCGCACGGCTGACTCGTCGTCGCCGACGGCGATGCCGGTCAGCGACTCGACTTCGGTTTCGTTGACGACGAGGTAGTCGACCCGCGCCAGCAACGCGTCGAACAGCGGCTGCGCGGGCGCCGGATTGAGCAGCACCGGCGTGTGATGCGCACTGGCGCAGGCAATCGCGCGCGCGACGGTGGCAACCGGCACTTCGAGCTGGCACACGAGCAGCGCCGCTCCCGCGATCGCTTCGCGCGCCGCGTCGATCCGGTCGGCATCGAGGCACGCATTCGCACCGGGCACGACGACGATGCTGTTCGCGCCGCCGTCGTCGACCGTGATCGTCGCCACGCCGGTTGCCGTGCCGCCGATCCGATGCAGATGCGCGACGTCGATGCGCTCCGCCGCCAGCGCGCCATGCAGGCGCGCCCCGAACGCGTCGTCGCCGACGCAGCCGATCATCGCGACCGACGCGCCCAGGCGCGCGGCCGCGACCGCCTGGTTCGCGCCCTTGCCGCCGTGAACGGTCTGGAAGGCCGTGCCGAGCAGCGTTTCGCCCGGCACCGGCAGGCGCGGCGCGCGCGTGACGAGGTCGATGTTGACGCTGCCGACGACAGCGATACGCGGTGAAGGGCTGTCGCTCATGCTTGAATGTAACCGCTTACATTTGAGGCCGACAAAATGGCCGGACGGGCCGTCGTCTCTGAAAATTTCGCGATGCGGGTGAAATCCATGTCTGACATAATACGAAGCAGCGGGAAGATAGCGCTTACATTCTCACAGGATCGAATCGGGATGCAAGCGGGACCACCATGAATCGAGGGTAAACAATGACGCGACTGGCAACGCACGGCGCAGGCACGCCCACCCCGCCGGGAGACCGCCGATGAGCACGCCCCCGCCGCGCGGCGGCGCATCGCGGGCGCGCCGCGGCAGCGGCCGCTCGGTGCTCGGCGATGTCGCGAAACTGGCCGGTGTATCGACCGCGACCGTCTCGCGCGTGTACAACGATCCCGGCAAGGTGTCGGCCGACGTGCAGCAGCGCGTGCGCGACGCGGCGCGCGCGCTGAACTGGATTCCGAACGCGGCCGGCCGCGCGCTCGCGTCCACGCGCACGCACATCACCGGCGCGATCATTCCGACGCTCGACGACCAGGTGTTCGCGTCGCAGGTCGCGGGCATGCAGACGGTCATGGCCGAGCACGGCATCACGCTGTTCCTCGGCTGCTCGAACTACGATCCCGCGCAGGCGCTGGCGCAGGTGCGCGCGATGCTGTCGCGCGGCGTGGAAGCCGTGTCGCTGGTCGGCGAGGCGTACCCGCCGGAGCTGTTCGAACTCCTTGCGATGCATCGCGTGCCGTACGTCGTCACGTATGCGTATCGCGACGACAGCCCGCACTGCTGCATCGGCTTCGACAACCGCGCGGCGTTCGCCCGGCTCACCGCGCACCTGCTCGACCTCGGCCACCGCGATTTCGCGATCATCATGCAGCCGTCGGCGGACAACGACCGCGTGCAAGCCCGCCTGCGCGGCATTCACGACACGCTGGCCGCGCACGGGCTCGCGGTGCGCCCCGTGCACCAGCACGAAGGCGCGGCCACGATCGCGTTCGGGCGCGCGAGCCTGCGCGCGATCGCGGACAGCGATGCGGCGACGCGGCCGACGGCCGTGATCTGCGGCAACGATGCACTCGCGCTCGGTGCGTTGCTCGAAGCGCAGGCGCTTGGCATCGACGTGCCCGCGCAATTGTCGATCACCGGGTTCGACGACATCGCGCTCGCGCGCGAGATCCAGCCGCCGCTGACGACGATGTGGGTCGATACCGACGCGATCGGGCGCCAGGCCGCGCGCGCGTTGCTCGACGCGCTCGAGAACGGCGCAACGGGGCCCGGCCATGCCGTCCTGCCCGAGTTGCGCACGCGGGCATCGGCCGCGCCGCCGGCGCAGGTGCGCGCAGCGCGCAAGACATGAAGAGGCCGCAGGCGGCGGCGCCCGCTTACTGCATCACGTCGACCGGCAGCGTCTTGTCGAGATTGTCGTGCCACGCGGTGATCGTCTTCGGCACGGCTTTCTTCCACGCCGGTACGTTCGAGTAATAGCGCATCCGGACGTTGTTCTTTGCATCGAACACGAGCAGCCCGATCCACAGATCGGTGCCGCGACGCATCACGATCGCCGCGTTCGTCGTCGCGATGCCGCGCACCCAGTACGATTTCACATCCGCACTCAGCCCGTCGAGATCCTTCTCGTCGCTGCTGACGTTGATCGTGGACACCAGCGTGTCGTAGTCCGTGCCGAGCAACTTGTGCGCGACCGCGTTCTGCCGCGCGTCGGTCAGCACCTTGAGACTCACGAGATCCGCCGCCGGTTGCGCATGGGACCGCGCCGCCGTGACGTAATCGCCTGCATAGACGACGCCCGATCCAGCCTCGCAGTCCCCGCCCTGCTGCACGATGTGGATGCGCTCGCCCTTTCGCGAGAAATCGAGCCGGCAGGACCCCTTGCGGTAGGTCGCGCTGTCTCCATGCAACACGATATCGCCGTCGAGTCCGCCTGTATTCGCGCCGTTGACGCCACTCAGTTCGAAATGCAGGCGCGGCACGGTGCCGGTGAACGCCACCCCACCGCCCAGCGACGGGTTGTCGCTTTGCAAGTACCACGTCTGCTGCCAGCGATCGGCAGCCAGCGGCGCACCGTTCAGGCTCGCCATCCGTTCGCGGTAGCGGTCGCCGAGACACGACGCGTCGCTGCCGCACTGGTCGCGCTGCTTGAGCCACTTCAGTTGCGCGGCCTTCAGCGCGGCCGTATCGCCGCCCTTCGCGAGCGCCTTCTTCCACGCGGCCGACAGGTCGCCGTCGAGCTTCGACAGCGCGGGATCCGCGCAGATCGTCTTCTCGGTCGGCGAAGCGGCCTTCGCGCAGTCGAAGCCGGCCGCGTGCGCGGCAACCGGCAGCAGCGTCAGCAGCGCGGCCGCCGCCGCGGATGACAGGTGCGTGCGCCGCGTGTCGGATGCGGACATCGCGGCGTATTCGCGCGTATTCGATCGGTTCTGGAGGGTCATCGGCTTGATCGTCGCTGGGTCGCGCGCCCGTAGATGCTACCGGCACGCGACATTCGAGGTAAAAACGCCCGGACCGGCATGCGGCGCATGCCGTCGTTCGCCGAAGCGTAACCCGAATGCGTGACGCCAATCAATCGACGTTCGATGTCATGGCAACCGTCTCGGCAGCCACGCTGCACTGCACGATTCCGTCGCGCAATACGGCTTCCGTCGCACGATCGAAGATCCCGATGAACACCATCGCACCCTCCCCTTCGCGCGGCGCCAGCCCTTCGTCCTCCATCGACGAGAACCGGATGCGCCGCGCGGCGACCTGGCAAACGCGCGTGGCGACGGCACCTTCCGCGTCGGCCACGCGCACGATGCCTTTCGCACGCAGGACCGTGCGCGGCAACGCCTTCAGCCATGCACGCAGCCGCGCCTTGTCGAGCACGCCCGGCACGGCGACGGTGACGCTCGCGAACACCGGCATCGCGTCATGACCGATCGGCTGGCGACAGCGCGCAAAATCACCCTGCATCGCGCGCTGATCGGACGCCGCCGTGTCGAACAGCAACGCGAGCGGAATCTCGCCGTCCCGCGCCGCGACGACGATATCGGTCGGCGCACACGCACGCACGTCGTCGAGCACCGCATCGCGCCGCTCCGGCGCGACGCGGTCGAGCTTGGTCACGACGATCGCGCCCGCGCCGTCGAGCTGGCGCTGCGCCATCGCGCCGACGAGCGGATCGGCCAGCGTGTCGCGCCACGCGAGCGCGTCGGCGACGACGAGCACCGACGTCAGCCGGAACGCACCGTTCAGCAGCCCGATCTGCGCGATCTTCGCGGGATCGGCCACGCCGCTCGCTTCGACGAGCAGCAACTCGGGCCGCACGTCGCGCGTCGCGACACGCGTCAGCGCATCGACGAGCGCGCCGCCGATCGTGCAGCAGATGCAGCCGTTGTCGAGCTCGATCACGTCGTCGCCGCGCGCGCGTATGAGCCGCGCGTCGATGTTCACCGCGCCGAAATCGTTGACGAGCACCGCGATGCGCCGGCCGTGCGGCGCCTGCAGGATCGCGTTGACGAGCGTCGTCTTGCCCGCGCCGAGATAGCCGCCGATCACCGCGAGGTCGATCGGTGCAGGCGCGGTCGCGGTGACGGCAGCGCGCGCGCTCATCGCGGCGACCGGAACACGCGCCCGCCGAGCACGGTGCCCCACACGGCGAGTTCTTTCAGCCGCGCGGGCGAGCAGACCGACGGATCGTCGTCGAGCACCGCGAAATCCGCATACTTGCCGATCTCGATGCTGCCGACGAGATGATCCATCCGCAACGTATACGCCGCGCCGAGCGTGATCGCATGCAGCGCGTCGTCCACCGACAAGCGCTCGCCTTCGCCGAGCACGCGCCCGGACGCCGTCTCGCGCTGCACCGCGCACCATGCGGTAAACAACGGATTCAGCGGCGTGATCGGGGCATCCGAATGCAGCGCGAACGGAATGCCGAGCCGCCGCGCGGAGCCGGCCGCGTCCATCCGGTTCGCGCGATCGGGGCCGATCGTCTGGCTGTAGTGCGCATCTCCCCAGTAGTACAGATGATTCGCGAAGAAGTTCACGCACATCCCGAGCGCGCGAACGCGCTGGAGCTGCGCGGCGTCCGCCATCTGGCAATGCTGCAGCGTATGGCGATGATCGGGGCGCGGATGACGCGCGAGCAGCGTCGTCATCGCATCGAGCACGACGTCGGTCGCTTCGTCGCCATTGGTGTGCACATGCAGCTGCAGCCCCGCGCGATGGAACGGCTCGAACACGTCGACGAGTTGCGCGGGCGGAATCAGCCACAGCCCGTTCGGCTGCCCGCCCGCGTAGCCGGGCCAGCGCACGCGCGCGGTGAAGCCCTGGATCGAACCGTCGACGATGAACTTCACCGGGCCGAAATGCAGCTTGTCGGTGTTGCGCTCGATCTCCGCGAGCACGCTGTCGGCCGAGCGCGCCGGATTGCGCTGCGGCGCGAACGCCGGCACGATCCGCACCGGGTAGCCGGGATCGGCCGTCACCGCGTGCAGCGTGCGATTGCCGTCGGCCGACAGGTCGTTGACGAGATCGGTGGCCGTCGTCACGCCCGCGAGTTGCGCGACGCGCCCGAAATTCCAGACCGCGTGCGGCTTCTCGCTCGCGGAAATCGCCAGCTTGCCGCCGATCGTCTGATACACCGGCAGCATCGCCGCGAACTCCTGCAGCTCGCCGGTCGGGCGGCCGTCGGCGTCGCGCGACACGCCGTCGATGTCGGTGTCCTCGTCGATGCCCGCACGCGCCAGCATCGCGCCGTTCACGTTCATCAGGTGCACGCTCGCATGCAGGATCGCGATCGGCCGCTGCGCCGACACGCGGTCGAGCTCCCGCACCGTCAGCCGCGCGGTGCCGAAGAAGATCGGATCGAAGCCCCATGCGAGCAGCGGCCCGTCGTCGGTCATCGCGCGCTCGGCGTCGGCGAGCCGGTCGAGCACCGCATCGAGCGAGCGCAGGCCCGGCCACAGCGTGCCGTCGGGGCCGCGGCGGTCGTAGTAGCCGACATACACCGCATCCCACATCGCGCCTTCCATCAGGTGGCAATGCCCTTCGACGAGCCCCGGCATCAGCACCTTGTCGCGCAGCGTGTCGTCGGCCGTGCATGCGCCGAACCGCGCTTGCCACGCGGCCGCATCGGCGGCGTCGCCGACCGCGAGGATGCGGCCGTCGCGCACGGCGACGTGCGTGGCCGACGGCTGCGCCGGGTTCATCGTCAGGATGCGGCGCGCGGCGAAGACCGTCACGGGTACGGCCGGGGTGGCGGATGCTGGCATGGGGGCGGTTCTCCTTTGCGTCAGGATACGGCGTATTGCTTGACGGGACGTCCGTGCAGCATCGCATGCACGGCCGCGACGACGAGTACGTTGACGACGAGGCACACGAGGCCGAGATTGATGCCGGCGAAGTCGACATGGAACACGTAGAAGATCATCGCGAGCACCTGGCCGCAGATCATCCCGGCACCCACCGCGACGGGCCGCACCTGGCGCCGCGCGAGCAGGATCAGCACACCGGGCAGGAACTGCGTGACGCCGTAGTACGTGGTGTTGATCAGCGTGAGCATCAGGTTCGGCGTGAGCAGCGTGGTCGCGATCGACAGCAGCAGGTAGCCGACGATCACGTATTTCGCCGCGCGCTTCTGGCGCGACTCGGGCAGGTTCGGCATCAGGTTGCGCGTGACGATCGGCCCGATCGCGAGGCAGATGCCGGCCAGCACGAGCAGCCCCGACAGCGCGGCGCCGGCCGCGACGAGCCCGATCAGCCAGCCGGGCAGCAGGTGCGTGACCGCGGCGAAGAACGCGTCGTTCGGCGACGCGAGTGTCAGGTTCGCGGTGATCGCGTAGTACGACGCGATCACGAGGAACGGATACATCAGCATGTACAGCGGCATCACGACCTGCGTGCGCCGGATCGCGTTCGGCCCGCGCGCGGTGAAGAAATTCTGCGCGGCGAACGGCATCAGGTAGAAGCCGAGCGACTGGAACAGCATCGTGCTCATCGAGAAGCGCAACTGCGCTCCGCTCATCGTGTTGCTGACCTGCCGGCTCGCGGCGTCGAACACCGGATGCACGCCGCCGACCTGCCATGCGACGGCGACGCCCGTCACGACGATCGCGACCAGCATCAGGATGTCCTTCAGGATGGCGATGTACGCCGACGCGCGCACGCCGGAGATCGCGATGTAAGTGAACGCGAGCGCCGCGCACACAAGGATCAGGTACAGCGGCTCGACATGCCAGCCGAGCCCCTTGAGCGCCGCGACGAGCCCCGTGAACTGCAGTTGCCCCCACGGGATCAGGAACAGGATCGATGCGCACGCAACCACGAGCTCGAGCCCGCGGCTGCGGTAGTGGCCCTTGAACAGGTCGGGCAGCGTGATCGCGTTGTGGCGCTTGCCGGCCTCCCAGATCTTCGGGCCGATGAAATAGCCGATCGGGTAGGCCAGCAGGATATAGCCGAGGAACCACACGCCGTAGGTCGGCCCTTTCGCGTAGATGCCGCCGGGGAAGCCGACCATCGTGCCGATGCTGTAGATCTCGCCGGCGGTCAGGAAGAACACGAGCGCCGTGCCGAACTGGCGCGACGCGACGAAGAAGTCATGCACGCTCTGCTGGCCGCGGCCGCGGCCGGATCGAACGGCGAGATAGAGCGACAGCGCGATCAGCGCGGCGAAGACGACCGTTGACATGCGCACCTCTGCGAAGGGACGGAAAGCGTGGGGTTCGCCGGAAAGCGCGTGCGGCCGGCGGTCCGCAGGGGAGCGACGTCGCGCTACGCGGCGGCGCCCGCACGGCGATCGAACAGCATCCAGCACGCGAACAGACAGCCGGACGTCAGCACGAACCACGCGAAGATCCACATGAACACGAACGGCACGCCCAGCACGTAGCGGTCCTGCGCGGCCACCCAGGGCAGCACGCCCAGCACGCCGAGATACGGAATACCGATGCCGATCAGGACCCTGAGCATGCGTGTCTCCTCGAAAGCGGGTTCGTATGGAATGACCGTGCACGGATAGAGGCAAGCGGCGCCTGCGCGACATCCGGCAGCGAATCCAGTATTCGAAGACAAAAAGGCGCGGGATAGTGCCAGACGCGGGCAATCGCTTGGGCCAGTGACGAACGGCCCGGGCGCAGCGGGAGGAATCGTGTGGAAGCCGCGACGGCAATCCGTCGCGGGCGGTGCGTGCCGGCGATCGCGCGAACGGCTGTCAGCCGTCGACCGGCGCCAGCTCGTAACTCGTGCTCCGGCCTCCGGACGACGAACGGCGCAGCACGCCGTGCTCGACGAGTTCGGTGATGTCGCGCAGCGCGGTGTCCTGCGAGCACTTCGCGAGGGCCGCCCACTTGGTCGTCGTCAGCTTCCCCTCGAAACCGTCGAGCAGTCGATTCATCACCTTGACCTGGCGTGCGTTCATCGCGAAGCCCGCACAGCGCTGCCAGAAGCGCGCCTTGATCAACACCGCGTCGAGCGTCGCGTGCGCGTGATCGATGGCCCTGCCCAGCGCATCCAGGAACCACGCAAGCCATTCCGTGACGTCGAGCGAGCCGCGCTGCGTGCGCTCCAGCACGTCGTAGTACGCGTTGCGCTCGCGCTGGATCTGCGCCGACAGGCTGTAGAAGCGCTGCGGACTCCGGTCGGCGCGTGCCAGCACCAGATCGCCGAGCGCCCGCGCGATCCGGCCGTTGCCGTCGTCGAACGGGTGGAGCGTGACGAACCACAGATGGGCCAGGCCGGCCCGGATCAGCAACGGCTCGGCCGGTTCGGCATTGAGCCACGCGAGCAAGCGTGCGATCTCGTGCGTCAGGCGCGCGGCCGGCGGCGCCTCGACATGCACGCGCTGCCGGCCGATCGGCCCGGACACCACCTGCATCGGCCCGCTTGCATCCGTCCGCCATCCGCCGACCGTGATGCGCGACAACCCCGAATAGCCGGTCGGGAACAGCGCCGCATGCCACCCGAACAGGCGGGCGTCGGTGACCGGCGCCGCCGCATGGGTCGTCGCATCCAGCACCATGTCGACGACGCCCTCGACGTGACGGTCGACCGGCGCCAGTGCGCCGATGTCGACCCCGAGCCGGCGCGCGATCGACGAGCGGATCGAAGCGACGTTCAGCGTTTCGCCCTCGATCGCGCTGGTCTTGACGACGTCCTCCGTCAGCGCGGCCAGGCTGGCCTCGTCGCGCAGCGCGAGGCCGACATCGGCCAGCCGCCCGGCCAGCATGCCTTGCGCACGGCTGACGTCGGCCAGCGACGTGGCGAGTGCCGGGAGGTCGAAGCGCCACGCCGGCCAGTCGGCCGACTCCCAGATGAATGTGTAATCTCCGCTCATGATGCGGAGATTATCCCACCGATTCGCCGCATGATTCATTATTCTCCGCAAATTATGCGGAGAATAAGCGCGCGATTCACCGCACGCCGGCCGGCTAGCGCGTCCGGCCCGCGCCGCGCTTGCCCGGCGGCGGCGCGTCGCCGAGCCGCTCGGCAAGAAACCCGATGAACGTGCGCAGCGTGACGAACCCTTCCCGATGCTGCGGAAACACCGCATTGAGCGTGATCGGCGGCGGCACGTACGCGTCGAGCACCGGCACGAGCGCGCCGCCGTCGAGCGCCGCGCCGACGATGAAGTGCGGCAGCAGCGCGATGCCGAGCCCCGCGATCGCCGCGTCGCGCACCACTTCGCCGTTGTTCGCGACGAGCGGCCCCTGCACGTCGAACATGCGCAACGTGCCGTCGACGCGGAATTCCCAGCCGACGCGCCGCTCGCGCCCGTACAGCAGGCACGTGTGACCCGCGAGGTCGGCCGGTGTCTGCGGCGTGCCCTGCCGCTTCAGGTACGCGGGGCTCGCGCACGCGATCATCCGCCACGCGCCGAGCGGGCGCGCGATCAGTGTCGAATCCTCGAGCGAGCCGATCCGCAGCACGAGATCGAAGCCTTCGCCGATCAGGTCGACGCGCCGGTCGGTCAGGTCGAGGTTCAGCCGCACGGCCGGGTGCGCGGACAGGAATTCCGCGATCAGCGGCGACACGTGCGTGATCCCGAACGACAGCGGCGCGCTGATCTTCAGCGAACCGTGCAGCTCGGTGCTGCGCACCGACATCGCCTGCTCGGCGTCGGCGATCTCCGCGAGGATCCGCTGCGCACGCGCATAAAACTCCTGCCCCGATTCGGTCACCGCGAGATTGCGCGTGTTGCGGTGCAGAAGCCGCACGCCGAGCGACGCCTCCAGCGCCATCGTGCGCCGGCTGACGAACTGCTTGGACAGCATCAGCTGGTCGGCCGCCGCCGTGAAGCTGCCCGCATCGACGGTCGCGACGAAGATCCTCAGGTCGTTGATTTCCATATTGTCCACTCCATAGCGACAGTCATTATCTCTACAGCCATTTATTTGTCAAATCGATTGACCTAAGATTCATCTCAACGAACGGCCGGGCCCACTTCCGAGGTCCGGCGACTTCAAGGAAAAAATCATGATCGAAATCCGTGCAGCAAACCAACGTGGCCGTGCGGAGCATGGCTGGCTCAGCTCCCGTCATACGTTTTCGTTCGCGAATTACTACGATCCGAAGCAGGTCGGCTTCTCCGACCTGCTGGTGATCAACGACGACCGCGTCGCCCCGGGCCGCGGCTTCGGCACGCACCCGCACCGCGACATGGAAATCCTGTCGTACGTGCTCGACGGCGCGCTGGAACACAAGGACTCGATGGGCACCGGTTCGGTGATCGTGCCGGGTGACGTGCAGCTGATGAGCGCGGGCACGGGCGTGCGCCACAGCGAGTTCAACCACTCGCCGGAAACGCCGGTCCACTTCCTGCAGATCTGGGTCGGGCCGGCCGAAAAGGGTGCCGAGCCGCGTTATCAGCAGACGAATGTCGCAGCCGACGACAAGCGCGGCAAGCTCGCCCTCGTCGTGTCGCCGAACGGCGATGCCGGTTCGCTGAAGATCCGGCAGGACACCCGGATTTACGCGGGCCTGTTCGACGGCGACGAAAGCACTACGCTGGAACTTGACCCGAGCCGCTTTGCTTACGTGCACGTCGCACGCGGCAGCGTGACGGTCAACGGCGTGACGCTCGGTGAAGGCGACGGTGCGCGCATCCGCAGCGAACAGGCGCTGACGATCGCGGACGGCAAGGATGCCGAAGTGCTGGTGTTCGACCTGCGTCCGGTCGAAGTGACGGCTGAATGGGCATAACGCCCGTTCGGGAAACCGGGCCCCGCTGAACGCGGGGCCCTTTTAATCGGAGATTCGCAACATGGCCAAGGTTCTGGTTCTTTACTACTCGTCCTACGGGCACGTCGAAACGATGGCGCAGCACATCGCGGAAGGCGCGCAATCGGTGCCCGGCGTCGAGGTCACGCTCAAGCGCGTGCCGGAAACGATCCCCGTCGACCAGGCCCGCGCGATCGGCGTGAAGGTCGACCAGGCCGCGCCGGTCGCCACGGTGGACGAACTCGCCGACTACGATGCGATCATCTTCGGTACGCCGACCCGCTTCGGCAACATGGCCGGCCAGATGCGCACGTTCCTCGACCAGACCGGCGGCCTGTGGATGAAGGGTTCGCTCGTCGGCAAGATCGGCAGCGTGTTCGCGTCGACCGGCACGCAGCACGGCGGCCAGGAAACGACGATCACGTCGTTCCACACGACGCTGCTGCACCACGGGATGGTGATCGTGGGCGTGCCGTATGCGTGCAGCGGGCTCGTCAACATGAGCGAGATCACCGGCGGCACGCCGTACGGCGCGACGACGCTCGCGGGCGCGGACGGCAGCCGCCAGCCGAGCGCGAACGAGCTCGACATCGCGCGCTACCAGGGCAAGCACGTCGCGGAAATCGCGAGCAAGCTCGCGTCGTAACGCGGCGGCCTCGCGCCCCCGCTTTCCCGCACACGCACGAACGGCGCCGGTTCAACCGGCGCCGTTCGTCCTGTGCAAGGCTTTCAGCCGTTACTGGCCCGAAGCCGGTGCGGCCGGCGCCGCCTTCGTCGCGGGCGCCTTCTGCACGGCGTTCTGCGGATAGTTGCTCTGGTCGTTGGTCAACCGGTAGCCGCTGCCGGTGCCGATCGCCTTCAGGTCCGACGCGTGCCGCGCGCGGGCTGCCTTGCGCGCCGCTTTCTTCTGCGCCTTGTCGAGCTGCTTCTGCGTCGGCGCGGACGCCGGATCCTGCGCGTATGCCGCCGGCACGGCGGTCAACAACAGACCGAACGACGCCGTTACTGCTACTGCCACCGAAACCACGCGAGACTGCTTCATGGCCGGATCTCCTTGTCGATTGTTGATTGTGGGTCGGACACCTGCGCGCACGCGACGGCTTGCGACAACGGCGCCGATGCAACGTTAGCCGATCACTGCGCAAATGTCCGTGTGCGTTCCTGAATTCTCCTGATAACGGCCACGATACATGCGCGCCGTGTACGCCGTCTTTTCGGCAAATCGTCCGCGCCATCAGGGAAACCGATACCCCCGCGCCGGCCGGCGCCCGCTCAGATCCAGCGCGACAGCATCGGCAGCAGGACCGGCACGACGAATGCGGTCAGCACGCCGTTCAGCCCCATCCCGAGCCCCGCGAACGCGCCGGCCTCCTCGCTGACCTGGAACGCGCGCGCGGTGCCGATCCCGTGCGACGCGACGCCGAGCGCGAAGCCGCGCACGGCCGGCTCGTCGACCCGCAGCAGATTGAGGATCCCGCGCGCGCACACCGCGCCGAAGATCCCGGTCGAGATCACGAGCACGGCCGTGAGCGACGGAATGCCGCCGATCTCGGCGGCCACCGCCATCGCGATCGGCGTCGTCGCCGATTTCGGCGCGAGCGACGCGATCGTCTGGTGCGACGCACCAAACAGCGCGGCGATGCCGACCGCCGACACGATCGCGGTCAGCGAACCCGCGAGCAGGCCGACGAGCAGCGGCAGCGCGGTGCGCCGCAGCTTCGACCACTGGCGATACAGCGGCAGCGCGAGCGCGACGGTCGCGGGGCCGAGCAGGAAGTGGACGAACTGCGCGCCTTCGAAATACGTCGGATACGGCGTATGCGTGATCGTCAGCAGACCGACGATCAGCGCGACCGCGATCAGCACCGGATTCGCGAGCGGGTTGAAACGCGCCCGTGCATAGACGGCCTGCGCGAACAGATACGCGACCAGCGTGATGGTCAGGCCGAGCAGCGGGCTCGCGGCGAGATAGACCCAGATCGCGCCGAGTTTCGGGAAGGCCGTCATTGCGCGCCCTCCGCGGTGCCGCCCGCGCGGCGCTGGCGCCGCAGCAGCGCGCGCGTGACGAGCGCCGTCACCGCGATCGCGAGCGTGGTGCTGACGGCCAGCGCGACGACGACCGCGACCGCATCGCCGCGCACGCGGTCGGCCGACACCATGATGCCGACGCCGGCCGGCACGAACAGCAGCGACAGGTGACGCAGCAGTTCGAGCGCGGTCGGCTCGATCGCATCGGCCACCTGCGGGCGCAGCATCACGAAGCCGAACAGCAGCAGCATGCCGATCACGGGGCCCGGCACCGGTAGGCCGAACAGATAGGACACGCCTTCCCCGAGACACTGGAAGGTCAGCAAGACCGCGAACGCCTGCAACATGAACCGCTTCTCCCGAACGTGGCCGCGCGACCGTACAGCCGCGCGACCGATGAGCCGGCGGCTGGCGACGCCGGCGTGGACCTACGCGCGATCGTACCAACAATGCCCGCGGCGCGGACCGTCGCGGTCGCCCCTGCCCGCCCGCAGCCACTATCATCATGCACTTCCGGATGCCGGCGGGCCGGCGCGCGGGTTCGAACGCGAATGCGTGCGGCCGTCCCCGTAGCCCGCGCCCGCATGCAAAAACGGCGGGCATGGGCCCGCCGTCCTGTCGTTCACGTTCGAACGACCGCCGATCGCGTTACTTCAACCGCGTCGCGATCTCATTCGCCATCGCCTTCGTCGCGGCCTTCGTCGGCGCATCGTCGGCCAGCGCGTTCAGCAGCCCGAAATCATGGATCGTGCCGTCGTAGCGCGTGGTCGTCGCGTCCACGCCGGCCGCGTCGAGCTTGCGGCCATACGCTTCGCCTTCGTCACGCAGCACGTCGAACTGCGCGACCTGGATCAGCGCGGGCGGCAGGCCCTTCAACTGCGCGAGGCTCGCGCGCAGCGGCGACGCATAGATCTCGTTGCGCTGCGCTTCGTTCTTCGTATAGGCGTCCCAGAACCACTTCATCATCGGCCGCGTCAGGAAGTGGCCCTGCTGATACGCGTTGTACGAACCCGTGTTGAAGTTGTGGTCCGTGACCGGCCACATCAGGCCCTGGAAGCGGATCGCGGGGCCGCCCTTGTCCTTCGCCATCAAAGCCACGACGGCCGACATGTTCCCGCCGACGCTGTTGCCGACCACCGCGAGACGACTGCCGTCGACACCGATCTCGGCGCCATGTGCGGCCACCCACTTCGTCGCCGCATAGGCCTGGTTGATCGCGACCGGGTAATGCGCTTCCGGCGACGGCGTGTAGTTCACGAACACCGCGACGGCGCCGGACTGCACGACGAGATCGCGCACGAGACGCTCGTGCGTCGGGAAGTCGCCGAGCACCCAGCCGCCGCCGTGGATGAACACGAACACCGGCAGCGTGCCCGTCGCCCCTTGCGGGCGGACGATCGTGACGGGCACCGACAGGCCGTCCTGCTCGATCGTGCGGTTCGACACGTCGATGCCGGACAGATCGACCTTCGCGCCGTTCTGCGCGTCGACCAGCACCTGGCGCGCCTTCGCGGGGCTCAGCGTTTCGAGGCCCGGGCCCTTCTGGCCGTTCAGCACGGCGAGGAACGCGCTCGTCTTCGCATCGGGACGGACGGCGTCGCCACCGGCCGCGAAGGCGGCAGGTGCGGTGGACAGCGCGGCTGCAACGGCGGCGGCGATCAGCAGCGGCTTGACGATCTTCATGATGGTGTTCCTTGGTTTCAACGGATAAATGACGATGATGATTCGCAGTGCGATCTATCAGGCAAGCGTGAGCGTGACGTCGATGTTGCCGCGCGTCGCATTCGAGTACGGGCACACGAGGTGCGCGCGGTCGATCAGCGTTTGCGCGGTGTCGCGATCGAGGCCCGGCAGCGCGATCTTCAGTTCGACTTCGATGCCGAAGCCGTTCGGGATCGCACCGATGCCGACGCTGCCTTCGATGGATGCGTCCGCGGGCATCGCGATCTTGTCGCGGGCCGCGACGAACTTCATCGCGCCGATGAAGCACGCGCTGTAGCCGGCGGCGAACAGTTGCTCGGGGTTCGCGCCTGCACCGCCCGCGCCGCCGAGTTCGCGCGGTGTGGTCAGCTTCAGGTCGAGGCCGCTTTCGGGCACCGTCGCACGGCCGTCACGGCCACCGGTGGCTTTTGCATGGGCGCGGTACAGCACTTTTTCGATCGACATGACAGACTCCTTTTCAACCAATGAATGAAACAGCCTTCTAACCGGGGACCGTGTGCCGGCGGCCTTGCCGCCCGCATCGCGTTTATTTATCTACTCGTAGATAGATAACCATCCCCAAAAAATGCAGAGGGTCGCCCCATCTGCGCCAATCATCTATCTACCAAACGATAGACAACAAGATCCAATAAAAAGGCAGCGAACCGCCTTGCTGCCTGCGCCGTCCGTCAGGACCGCGTTTTCCAGACGGCCTCGACATCCTCGAGACGCGCCCGCGTGTGAAACAGCCGGCTGGCCAGCACGCTGCCCTGGAACGCGGCGTACAACGTACGCGCCGCCGTGTCGGGCTCGCCGCTGAACTGCAACGAGCCTTCCCGCGCGCCCTGCGCCAGCAGTTCCGCCAGCCAGCGCTCGTTGGCCATGAAGAACGCCTGCACGGCGTGCCGCACATTCTCCGGCAGCGTTTCGATGTCGGATGCGAGCATCCCGCACAGGCAGATCAGGTTGCCGTCACCCAACGTCCGGCCGAACATCTTCGTGTACAGGCTCAGCTTCACGTCGGCCGGCAATGCCGGATCGATCGCCCGCATGGCCGAGAGGACTTCGCCGCTGTACACCGCCACCGCTTCCAGCACGAGGTCGTCCTTCGACGGGAAGTAGTAGTGGATGCTCGACGTCTTCACGCCCACCAGGTCCGACAGGTCTCGATAGCTGAAGCCGTTGTAACCGCGCAGCATCATCAGCGTGATCGCGTGATCGAGAATCTGTTCGCGGACGGTCGGTTTCGTTTCCATGGATCGAACTTTATCTACTCATAGATAGATAGTCAAGGACTTTTTTGGGCGTGATGCGATGGCGTGTCACCTGAAGCGTTCGCGCCGCCACAGCACGGCCTGCGCCAGCAGCCAGTCCCGAAAGGCCGCGAGCTTCGTCATCCCCGCGCACTCGGGGCGATGGACGACGCAGTAAGCGAGCGGCGAGGCAGAACCGATCGTCGGAAACAGCCGCACGCGCAATTGCCGGCTACGGCGACCGACGCGCAGTCGCGGTCAATCGGGGGCCGGCCCGACGCCGGTCCCCCACCCTCACTGCGGCCGCAACATCCGCTGAATGATCGTCCGCAGCATCGCGCGATGCGCGCGCGGCTTGAATCCCGGCTCGAACACGACGCGACAGACCGCCCCTTCCGCCAGCGCGAGCACCCACGTCGCGACGAGATCCGGCTTCAGGCTTCCGTCGATCGTCCCCTCAGCGATCCCGCGCTTGATCAGCGCGGCCATCCGCCCCTTCACCTGAGACTCGTTCGCGGCGAACAGCGCGGCCACGTCCGGATTGCGCGTCGCCTCGGCCGCGGTCTCGATGCTGATGCGCGCATAGACGGGATCGCTCGACAGTTCCATCAACGCCAGCGCGATCTCCTCGATCGCGGCCAGCGCATCGTCGGCATCCGCATGCCGCGCGAACAATTCGGCCGTCTCGCGCTGGTCGTCCTGCGCGATCGCCTCGATGATCGCCGCCTTCGTCGGGAAATAGTGAAACAGGTTGCCGGGGCTCATCCCGGCCGCCTTGCAGATCGCGGCCGTGGACGTCGCATGGAAGCCGTCGCGCGCAAAACAGTCGATCGCGGCATCCAGGATCTGGCGCCGCTTCGCTTCCACTCTTTCAGGATCGATCTTTCTCAACGGGAACTCCGTGCTCGACGATGGCTCAAATATTTATTAGACTGATTAGTCGATCTATTATCATTGCGATGCATCGTCGGCGTCAAGGCGCCGTGCCCATGCATGGGCCGCCTTCAGCAGGCACACACATAACCAGAAAGAGGGCCAATGAAACGCATCGTCATTGCCGGCATCGCGCTCGTCCTGTTCGTGCTCGTCGCGGCCGGTGCGCTCGTGCTGCGCGGCCTCGCCGACTTCGAGCTGAAAGGCGCGAACGTGTCGACGCTCACGTTCCGCGCCGGCGGCGCCGACCTCGTCGGCACGCTCGCGCTGCCGGTGCACGCGCCCGACGCGCCGATCGTGCTGCTCGTGCACGGCGACGGGCCGCGCACGCGCTTCTCCGACGACGCGATGCTGCCGCTCGTCAACAGCCTGCTCGACGCCGGCATCGGCGTGTTCGCATGGGACAAACAGGGCACCGGCCGCAGCGGCGGCGACTGGCTCGCGCAATCGATGCAGGATCGCGCGAACGAAACGATCGCCGCGATGGCGCGCGTGCGCGCCGTCGCCGGCCCCGCGCACAAGGTCGGCCTGCTGGGCTTCTCGCAGGGCGGCTGGGTCATTCCGCGCGTGGCCAATGCGGTGCGGCCCGCGTTCTCGGTGATCGTCGGCGGCGCCGTCAGCTGGCGTCGGCAAGGCACCTACCTGACACGGCAGCAGCTCCAGGCAACGGGCCTGCAGCCGGATCGAATCGATGCGACACTGGCCGCCGCGCGACGCGAGAACGACGCGATCTTCGGTCGGGCGGACGTACCGGCCGATCCGGCCCGGCGTCCGGACATCGAGCCGCGCCGTTTCGGCTTCATCGCGCGCAACTACCGCGAAGACGCAACGCAGGCGCTCGCGACGATGCAGGGGCCCGTGCTGGCCGTGTGGGGTGCGCTGGATCGCAACGTCGATCCGGTCGGCGAAGCGAGCACCTATGCGCGTGCGTTCGCGAACCGGCCCGGCCGCCGCATCGCGGTCGTGCCCGGTGCGACGCACGGGTTGCTGCGCGCCGGCTGGTTCGACTACCAGCTCGAGTCCGACTGGCCGACGTGGAAGACGTGGCTGTACATGGCGCTCGGGCGCCATGCGTATGCACCGGGTACGCTCGGCCCGATCGAGGCGTGGATCCGCTCGCAGTGAACGCGTGTGCAACCCGGCGCCGCCTCGGCGAGCGCCGCGCATGAAACAGGCATCAGGCAATACCGGCCGCGCCGACCTGCGCAGCCGCACCAAGGAGAAGTCTCAATGTATTCGTGGTTCGAACGTCGCCTGCCGACTTTCCCGCTCGAAGATCCCGTCACGCCGCCGAAGGGATTCTTCTCGTTCGTGTGGGCGTGCACGAAAGGCGCGCGCAGCTGGATCCTGCTGATCGCGCTGACGTCGGCCGCGCTGGCCGCCTACGAAGCCGCGCTGTTCGCGATGATGGGGCACGTGGTCGACTGGCTGTCGACGTCGACGCCGGCGGCATTCGGCGGCCGCCACTTCGGCACGCTTGCCGGCTTCGCGGCGATCCTCGCGGGCAGCGCGCTGCTGATCGCGCTGCACACGATGGTCAAGCACCAGGTGCTCGCGATCAACTTCCCGATGCGGCTGCGCTGGCTGTTTCACCGGCTGATGCTCGACCAGAGCCTGTCGTTCTACGCGAACGAATTCGCGGGCCGCGTGACGACCAAGATCATGCAGACCGCGCTCGCGGTGCGCGACGCGCTGTTCATGTCGGTCGACGTCGTGATCGGCGTCACCGCGTACCTGATCGGCATCCTCGTGCTGGCGGCCAGCTTCGACTGGCGGCTGATGATTCCGCTCGTGCTGTGGGCGCTCGGCTACGGCGCGGCGTGCGCGTATTTCGTGCCGCGCCTGGGCGCCGTCGGCAGCCGGCAGGCCGACGCGCGCGCGCTGATGACGGGCCGCATCACCGACGCGTACTCGAACATCACGACCGTGAAGCTGTTCTCGCACACGCGACGGGAAGCCGACCACGCACGGCGTGCGATGGAAGCGTTCAAGGCGACCGGCGACGCGCAGATGCGCCTCGTCAGTGCGTTCGAGATCGTCAACCACCTGCTGTCGACGCTGCTGCTGGTCGGCTCGGCGGGGCTCGCACTCTATCTGTGGATGCACGGCGAAGCGAGCGCGGGCGTCGTCGCGGCCGTGATCGCGATGGCGCTGCGCCTGTCGAGCTATTCGCACTGGATCATGTGGGAGATGACCGAGCTGTTCGAGAACGTCGGCACGATCCAGGACGGCATCAACACGCTGACGAAGGTGCGCAGCGTGGTCGACGCGCCCGACGCGAAGCCGCTCGCGGTGCAGCGCGGCGGGATCGTGTTCGACAACGTGCAGTTCGCGCACGAGGACAACGACCGCACGGTGTTCGACGGGTTGAACCTGACGATCCGGCCGGGCGAGCGGATCGGCCTGATCGGCCGCTCGGGCGCCGGCAAGTCGACGCTCGTGAACCTGCTGCTGCGCTTCTACGACGTCGGCAGCGGCACGATCCGGATCGACGGGCAGGACATCGCGCACGTGACGCAGGACAGCCTGCGCGCGGCGATCGGGATGGTCACGCAGGATACGTCGCTGCTGCACCGCACGATGCGCGAGAACCTGCTGTACGGGCGCCCCGACGCGACCGAGCGCGAGATGCAGGAGGCGGCCGTGCGGGCCGAAGCGACCGAGTTCATCGACCGGCTGCGCGACCGCCACGGGCGCAGCGGCTACGACGTCGAGGTTGGCGAGCGCGGCGTGAAGCTGTCCGGCGGCCAGCGGCAGCGCGTCGCGATCGCGCGCGTGATGCTCAAGGACGCGCCGATCCTCGTGCTCGACGAGGCGACCAGCGCGCTCGATTCCGAGGTCGAAGTCGCGATCCAGCGCAGCCTCGACACGCTGATGAGCGGCAAGACGGTGATCGCGATCGCGCACCGGCTGTCGACCATCGCGGCGATGGACCGGCTGATCGTGCTCGACGAAGGGCGCATCGTCGAGGAAGGCACGCACCAGCAGCTGCTGAATGCCGGCGGCATCTATGCGGCGCTGTGGGCACACCAGAGCGGCGGGTTCCTCGGTGAAACGGAGGAAGCGGTACAGTAAGCGCGGCCGCCATGGCAACATGGCGGCACCTCGGTCGTCGGTGGATTCGACCGACACCCATCCAAGGAGCCCGCATGACCACGCGACCGGATATCGCCACCGCGCTCGACGCGCCCGATTCGGCACTCGAGGAAGACGAGCAGCGATTCGTGCACCAGATTCGCCAGCACGGCTGGTTCCGCACGGAAGTGTTTGCGGAAGGCGGCGAACCGGGTTTCTCGTTCACGACCGGGTTGTGGGTCAACCACGGCTTTCCGGAAATCATCGTGTTCTCGTTGCCGGCGCGCATCGTCCACGACGTGCTGTGGGACGTGTACCGGATGGTCGCGGCCGGCACGCCGCCGCCGATCGGCGAAGTCACGGATGCCGTCTACAGCAAGGCGAACGCGCTGCTGATGCCGGTCGCGAAAGAACACTACGAAGCCCATCTCGGCTGGAACCGCTGGTTCTACGGCAACGACGACTTCCCGTGCGTGCAGCTGCTGTGGCCCGATCGCGACGGGGTTTTCCCGTGGCAGCCGGAAGCGGACGATGCGTTGAACGCCGCGCAACCGCGCCTGTTCGCGCCGGGCGACGATCGCCACTGACGTTCGCACCGGCCGCGCGGCACCCTCTTGCGAACGTGCCGCGCGGCCCGGCGCTACAACCGCACGATCGTCGATTTCAGCTCGGTGTACTTGTCGAGCGCATGCAGCGACTTGTCGCGGCCATTGCCCGACTGCCGGTAGCCGCCGAACGGAAAGTTCATGTCGTCGCTGCCGTCGCCGTAGCAGTTGACCCACACGGTGCCCGCGCGCAGGCGCCGCGCGACGGCATGCGCGGTCGACAGATCGGCTGACCAGACGGCCGCCGCGAGCCCGTACTCGGTGTCGTTGGCAATGCGCACGGCCTCGTCGACCTCGTCGAACGCGATCACCGACAGCACGGGCCCGAAGATCTCCTCCCGCGCAATCGTCGCATCGGGCTTCACCTCGAACACCGTCGGCTCGACGTAGAACCCGCCCGTCTCCTCGCGCACCCGCTTGCCGCCCGTCACCAGACGGCCTTCGTCGCGCCCGAGACCGATATACCCCATCACGCGATCGAGCTGCGCGCGATCGACGATCGCGCCCATCGTCACCGCCGGATCGAGCGGATGCCCCGGCGCAAAGCGCCGCGACGCGTCGACCAGCTTCGCGGCGAATGCGTCCTTGATGTCGCGGTGCACGAGCAGTCGCGAGCCGGCCGTGCACACTTCGCCCATGTTGAAGAAGATCGCGTCGGCGGCCGCCTGCGCGGCACGGTCGAGATCGGGACAATCGCGCAACACGAGGTTCGGCGACTTGCCGCCGAGTTCGAGCCACACGCGCTTCAGGTTCGACTGCGCCGCGCACGCCATGATCTGCTGCCCGGTGCGCGTCGATCCCGTGAACGCGATGCAGTCGACGTCGCGATGCAACGCCAGCGCCCTGCCCGGCTCCGCGCCGCCCGGCACGACATTGAACACGCCGGCCGGGATGCCGGCATCGACCGCGAGCTGCGCGACGCGGATCGCGGTCAGCGGCGATTTCTCCGACGGCTTGAGCACCACGCTGTTGCCAGCCGCGAGCGCCGGCGCGAACTTCCATGCGGCCATCAGCAGCGGGAAATTCCAGGGCACGACCGCCGCGACGACGCCGATCGGCTCGCGCGTGACGAGCCCGACCAGATGATGATCGGCCGGCGCGACTTCGCCGCCGACCTTGTCGATCGCTTCCGCATACCAGTCGACGCAATGCGCGGCGGCCGGGATGTCGATCGCCGTGGTGTCGGCGATCGGCTTGCCGGTGTCGAGCGTCTCGAGCAGCGCGAGCTCGTCGGCGTGCTCGCGCATCAGCGCGGCCCAGCGCTGCAGCACGGCCTTGCGGGCACGCGGATTCATGCCGGCCCACGCCTGTGCGTCGAACGCACGGCGCGCGGCAGCAACCGCGTGATCGACGTCGTCGGTGCCGCAATCGGCCACGTGCGCGAGCACGCACCCGTCGATCGGGCTCACACAGGCAAAGGTCGCGCCGGCATGCGCGTGACGCACCTCGCCGTCGATGAATGCGCGCCCTTCGATCCGCAGCGTGGCTGCGCGGGCCTGCCAGTCTTCGAATGTCGTTTGATTCATGGATTTCCTCGGGACATGTCGTGCATCACGATCCGCGAACGGGATCGATCGGCGTGAAGACGCCCGCGCGCGCCTCGATCGCTTCGCCCGCGGCGAGACACAGCGCTTCCTGGAAGCGGCCGGCGACGAGCTGCACGCCGGTCGGCACACCGTCGCGGATGCCGGTCGGCACCGACAAGCCCGGCAGGCCGAGCAGCGCGGTCGCGAGCAGCGGCCCCTGGCGGTCGACGATCTCGCGCATCGCGGCGTCGCCCTGCAGATCGGCGTCGATCGCGAACGGCCGTGCGCACGACACGGGCATCAGCAGCAGCGGATAGCGCACGAGGAACTGCTGCCAGTCGCGCAGCAGCGCGGTGCGCCGTGCAAGGCCGTTCATGTAGCCGGCCAGGTCCAGCGGCGCGGCCAGGTTGCGCTGGCTCGCGAACGCGGTGCGGATCGCCGCGTCGCCGTGCTGCATGATCACGTCGCCGAGCCCGCTGCGCGCCTCGTTGGTCACGAGGTCGAGCCACAGTTCGCACGCTTCGGCGAACCGCGGCGGCACCGCTTCCTCGACGATGCAGCCGGCGTCTTCGAGCCAGCGTGCGGCCTGCCGGATCGCGTCGGCGACCGCCGGGTCGGTCGGCACGCCGGGCAGTTCGGCACACACGGCGACGCGCGCGGGGAACACGGCCTCGCGCGCAGCCGGCGCGACCGGCATCCACCACGCGTCGCGTGCGTCGCCGGCCGACATCGCATCGAGCGCAAGACGCAAGTCGCCGACCGTCCGCGCGAGCGGCCCCTGCACCGATGCGAGCTGCACCGCGAGCGTGCGGTCCTTCGATTGCGTCGGGTTGTACGCCGGCACGCGCCCGGTGCTCGGCCGCAGCCCGGCGACGCCGCACGCGTAGGCCGGGTAGCGGATCGAGCCGCCGAGGTCGTTGCCGTGTGCGATCGCGCCGATGCCGGCGGCCACGGCCGCGGCTGCACCACCGCTGGAGCCGCCGGGCGTCAGCGACGCATCCCACGGATTCGACGTGCGGCCGTGCAGTTCGTTGTCGGTGAACCAGCGGTACGAAAACGCCGGTGCGTTGCTGCGGCCGATCACGATCGCGCCGGCCTTGCGCAGGTTCGCGGTCACCGGGCTGTCTTCCTGGGCGATCAGGCCCGAAAACGCGCGCACGCCGTTGGTCGTCGCATGCCCGGCCGTGTCGACGTTGATCTTCACGGTCACCGGCACGCCGTGCAGCGGGCCGACCGGCGCGCCGCGCGCGATCGCGGCATCGGCCTCCGACGCCGCCTGCAGCGCGCTGTCAGCCATCACGTCGACGATCGCGTTGATGACGGGGTTCACCTGCTCGAGCCGCTGCAGGCAGCTGCGCGTGAGTTCCGTTGCCGACACGTCGCGCCGTGCGACATGCGCGGCCATCTCCGCCGCGCTGAGACGCCACCATTCCTGGGTCATGGGTTGCTCCTCGTTGATCTCGTTGATTGGATGGACTCGGCCGCGTCAGGCGACCGACCGCACTGCCTGCGGTGCATGCGACGCGTAGATCTTGCGACACGCCTCGACGACTTCCCACGTGCCGCGAAAGCCCGGCGGAATCACGAAGCGGTCGCCGGCGCGCAGCACGCGTTCGCGGCCGTCCGCGTCGCGCACGATCGCGACGCCGCTCAGCATCTCGCAATACTCCGACTCGTCGTACTCGATCGTCCAGCGGCCGGGCGTGCATTCCCAGATCCCGCAACTGAACTGCCCGCACGGGCTGATGTAGTGATGCGACAGCGTCTGCATCGGGTTGCCGTCGAGCAGCAGCCCGCTCGGCACGCGGCTCTGCGTGAGCTTCGCCGGCGCCCGCATCAGGTCGACGAGATGCGTGATGTTGGTCATGGTTGCCTCCAGGGCGTAAGTGTTTCGAAGCGTTGCGGTAGCACGCGGCCGGGCGAGCCGGCCCGCGCGGTCAAAGCAGGTCCATGGCGCGGTGCCACGCCATCGCGAGCGCCAGCATCGGCGTGCGCAGCACGCGCCCGCCCGGGAAGTCGCGATGGCGGATCCGGCCGAACAGGTCGAAGCGCGCGGCCTGCGCATCGATCGCTTCCGCGATCAGCCGCCCCGCGAGGCCCGTCACGTTGACGCCGTGCCCGGAAAAGCCCTGTGCGAAATACACGGTCGGCTCGAGCCGGCCGAAATGCGGCGCGCGGTTCATCGTCGCGTCGATCAGGCCGCCCCACGCGTAGTCGATCCGCACGTCGGCAAGCTGCGGGAACGTCTTCAGCATGTCGCGCCGCATCGCGGCCGCGAGGTCGCGCGGCGTGTTCGTCGAGCTGCTGGCCTTGCCGCCCCACAGCAGCCGGCCGTCGCGCGTCAGCCGGAAATAGTCGAGCGCCGAATTGCAGTCGCAGATCGCGGCATTCGCCGGCATCGTCTCGGCCGCACGCGCGTCGCCGAGCGGCTCCGTCGCGATCAGGTAGGTCGCGACCGGGATGATCTTGCGCGCGAGCGCCGGCGCGAGCTGCCCGACGTACGCATTGCAGGCCAGCACGACGTAGCGGGCGTCCACGTGCCCGCGCGCGCACCGGACGCGGTGGCAGGGCGCGGCGCGATCGAGCGAGAGCGCGGGCGTGTCCTCGTGGATCGTCACGCCGGCGTCGCGCGCCGCGCGTGCGAGGCCGAGCGTGTAGTTCAACGGGTGCAGGTGGCCGCTGCCTTCGTAGCGGAGGCCGCCGACATAGCGGTCCGACGCGACGAAACGCTGCATGTCGGCGCGCTCGACGAACTCGTAGCCGCGATAGCCGAAGCGGTTCGCCGCGGTATCGCGCCACGCGCGCAGCGCATCGAGATGGCGCGGCTTGTTCGCGGCGGTCAGGTAGCCGAAGGTCAGGTCGCAATCGATGCCATGCCGCTCGACCCGCTGCCTGACGAGATCGACCGACTCCAGCCCCATCGCCCACACGCGACGCACGTCGTCTTCCGGCAGGTACGCCGAAAACGTATCGATGTCGCACGCGTACCCGGCAATCAGCTGGCCGCCGTTGCGGCCGCTCGCGCCCCAGCCGATCCGCGACGCTTCGACGAGCACGACCGAATGGCCGCGCTCGGCAAGATCGAGCGCGGCGGACAGGCCGGTGAGCCCGCCGCCGATCACGCAAACATCGGCGGTCACGGCTCCGTCGAGCGACGGATGCCGCGCGCGACTGCCGGCCGTCGCTGCATAGTACGACTGAACATGTTGCTGATTTTCGAACTTGAGCATAGGTCAGACTCGCGAACGGCGTCGCGTCAGAACGCGTAGATGAGTTGGGTCGCGAGCAGGTCGTTCGACTTCGCATACGACCCGTCGTGACGCAGGAAAACCTTGTTGCTCGCCCAGTCGTGCCGGTATTCGACCTTCACCGTCACCTGCTGGGTCGGGTAGAACAACAGGTCGAACGCCGCCGCCTGCCGCGTCGCGCCCTTGCATTCGAAGCCGACGCCGCCGTTCGCCTTCGACTGCGCGAGGCAATCCGCGTCGATGCCGAAGCCGTTGTTCGGGTCCATCCCGTTGCCGTTCAGGCCGATCGACGAGCCGCCGCCGCCGTTCTTCCGGTTCACGAGCAGGTCGTAGCGCAGCGTCGCGCCCATGCGTCCGACCACCGGCACGTTGAACTTGCGGTGCGCGAGCAGCGACAGCCCGAACCACTGCGCGAGCCCGCCGTTGAACGCGCCGTGCTGCTGCTGGCCGTAGTCGAGTTCCGCGTTGTACTGCGCGTCGGCCACCGTATAGGTCGCGTCGGCTTCGCCGAAGAAGAACGCGCCGTACGCGCTCGGCGCGTTGCCGCCGACACCGTAGCGCACGTTGCCGGTTGCCGGATCGACCGCGCTCACCAGCGTCTGGCGGCCGATGTTGATCGAGCCGCCGACGTCGAGCGCGCTGCCGTGCATGTAGTCGACGCGCGCAGTGAAGGTCGGCACCTTGTTGCTGGTCGTGATCGGGTCGCCGAACGCGTTGACGCCCGTCTGCGTGACCGCGCCCGCGCTGCGGAACTGCTCGTTGCCGACGAAGAACTTCCACGCCCAGTGACCGTCCGCGCTCTGGTAGTTGACGCCGGCGCCGATCGACGAGCCCGGATCGGAGAAGTCGTACAGCAGGTTGTGCGTGAGCGTGAGCATCTGGCTCGACTGCTGGTACTCGTAGCCGCCGAAGCCGAGCACGAGCCCGCCGACGAACGACGTCGTGCCCGACAGCGGCACCGTGACGACCGCCGTGTTCACGATGTCGAGCCCGCTCGCGCCGCTGCCCGTCATCATCGACAGGCCCGCGCCGCGGTTCGGCATCAGCGTGATTTCCGCGGACGGCGCGGTCGGGCCGACGCCGAAGGTCTTCTTGATGTCGAGGAACACGTCGCCGAACGTGCTGTTGTAATAGGTGTACGCATTCTCATGATTCGCGAACTGGAACGACGACGTGCCGCCGCCGCGGTTGTACACGTAGGTCGGATCGAGATAGCCCGTCACCGACAGCCCCGCGATCGGGCCCGTGCGCGCGGCATCGGTCAGCGAATCGACCTTCAGTTGCTGGTTCGCGACCTGCTGGCGGATTTCCGTCACGTCGTCGTTGGTCAGCACGGCCGGCGCCTGCCCGTAGCCGGCGACCGACGGGTCGGCCGTCGCGGCGGTGGATGCCGCATTCGACGCATTCGACGCATTCGACGCATTCGACGCAGCCGGCACGGCCGCCGGCTTCGCGGCGAGCTGCGACTGCAGTGCGCTCATCTGCCGCTGCAGCACCGCGAGCTGCTGTTGCAGCGCCCGGATCTGGTCGGCGCTCGAATTCGCGGCGGCGAGCCCCGGCAGCGCGCCGGCGATCAGCGCGCAAAGCAATTTCTTATTCACGGAAAGTCTCCTGGTCGTCATTCACTTCACGGGATGCGGTGCGGGGGCGTGCCGAGGCCGTGCGGCCGACGGGCGCACGGGCGGCAAGGCGGAAGACGGCGCCGGTGAATCGGGCGCGGACGCCGCATGCCACGCGCGTGCGGCGCGCGCCTGCCGCCGCTCGCGGGCCAGCATCGCGCGGTTCACGACGACGACGCCGATCGTCACGGCCGTGATGAACACCGTCGCGAGCGCATTCATCTCCGGATTCAGCCCCATCCGCACGCGCGAGAACACGACGAGCGGCAAGGTCGTCGAGCCGGGGCCCGACAGGAACGCGGACAGGATCACGTCGTCGATCGACACCGTGAACGCCAGCAGCCAGCCGGACACCAGCGCCTGCGCGATCAGCGGCAGCGTGATCGCGAAGAACACCTTCACCGGCCGCGCGCCGAGATCGAGCGCGGCTTCCTCGATCGAGCGGTCGAGTTCCTTCACGCGCGACTGCACGATCACCGCGACGAACGACAGGCACAGCATCACGTGGCCGATCCAGATCGTCAGCCAGCCGCGCCCAGCCGGCCAGCCGAAGGTCTGCTGCATCGCGACGAACAGCAGCAGCAGCGAGATGCCCTGGATCACTTCCGGAATCACCAGCGGCGCATTGATCATCGCGGCGTACAGCGTGAAACCGCGAAAACGCCCCATGCGGGCCAGCACGAAGCCGGCCCACGTGCCGATCGCGACCGACGCGGTGGCCGTCAGCAACGCGATCTTCAGCGACAGCCACGCGGCCGTCAGCAGTTCGTCGTCGTGCAGCAGCGCGCCGTACCACTTCAGCGAGAAGCCCGTCCACACGGTCACGAGCTTCGACGCGTTGAACGAATAGACGACCAGGCTGACGATCGGCACGTACAGGAACAGGAAGCCCGCGCCCAGCACGCACGCGGACAGGATGCGATTCGCGCGGGTCATGGCCGTGCCTCCGCTTCGGTCTGGCTGTAATGGAGCAGCGCCATCGGCACGAGCAGCACCAGCACCATCGTCACCGTGACGGCGGACGCCATCGGCCAGTCCATGTTGTTGAAGAACTCGTCCCACATCACGCGGCCGAGCATCAGCGTATTCGCGCCGCCGAGCAGCTCGGGGATCACGTATTCGCCGACGGCCGGAATGAACACGAGCAGGCTGCCCGCGACGATGCCGTTCCTCGACAGCGGCAGCGTGATGCGCCAGAACGCGGACCACGGCGTCGCGCCGAGGTCGTTCGCGGCCTCCAGCAGCGTGAGGTCCATCTTCACGAGATGCGCATACAGCGGCATCACCATGAACGGCAGGTACGAATAGACCATCCCGATGTAGACGCCCGCGTCGGTGTGATACAGGCGCAGCGGTGTCGCGATCATGCCGAGCGCGGCCAGCGCGTGATTGAGCAGCCCGTCGTCCTTCATGATCCCGACCCATGCGTAGACGCGGATCAGGAACGACGTCCAGAACGGCAGCATCACGGCCATCATCAGCAGGTTGCGGCGCGCCGGCGCCGCACGGGCGATGCAATACGCGATCGGGTAGCCGGCCAGCAGGCACATCAGCGTCGACGCGGCGGCCATCTTCAGCGAACTGACGTACGTGTTCAGGTACAGGTCGTCCTGCAGCAGCAGCGCGTAGTGCTTCAGCGACAGCGCCAACTGCACCGTGCCGGCCTCCAGCCGCGCGAGCGCGGTGTACGGCGGGATGCCGAGCATCGGGTCGGCAAAGCTGATCTTCAGCACCAGCACGAACGGCAGCGCGAAGAAAATCACGAGCCACAGGAACGGCACGCCGATCGCGACGCCGCGGCCCGACGGCAAAAAGCGCGACAACGTGGAAGCGGAAAGTTTCGTCATGTCGCCCTCATTGCGTCAGCACGACGCCGCTGGCCGGCGACCACGACACGAACACGTCGTCATTCCACGCCGGTGCGCTGTCGCTCATCAGGTGCGAGCTCGACAGGTTCGACACGACCGTCTTGCCGCTCGGCAGACGCACGTGGTACAGCGAGTAGCTGCCCATGTATGCGATGTCGGTCACGACGCCGCGTGCCCAGTTGTGCTTCGAACCGGGCTTCTCGCGCGACACGTGGATGCGCTCCGGGCGCACCGAGATGCCGACCGGCATCCCGAGCGGGCCGGTGATGCCGTGGCTCACATGCATGCGCGC
>JAIRVP010000008.1 GCA_031253835.1 Burkholderia sp.
CGCCGAATCGGTCGCCGCCTATCTGAAAGCACACGGCCTGAAGACCGACGCGATGACGGTGTCGGGCCGCGGCAAGGCCGATCCGGTCGCGTCGAACGAAACGCCCGAAGGCCGCGCGAACAACCGCCGCGTCGAAATCCGGCTGCAGCACTGAGCAGCCGGCCGCCGCACGCGCGGCGGCCCGATCCGGCCGGCCGCCCGCGCCGCGCCGGACCACGCGGGCGCCGCATCGCCGGCGCCCCGCTCCAGTGGGCCGGCGGGTATGTCAAAGTTCGTCACGTCCTGCCAAAACCGGCGGTTTCCATGCCACAATCGCCGCAGACAGTCGCCGGGGCAGCCTGCCCGACTCGCGCGCCGTGCCAGGCGTGCCCGACGACACGCCGTAATCCGGCTGCCGCCCTCGCGAACCGCGTCGCCCGATTCGCCTGCCGCAGCGCAGCGGCGCGAATCCAACCATGACAACCCACGGCGCGCCGCTTCCGGGCCAGACGCTCGACGCGATGCCCGGACGCACGACGCCGCAGAGGAAACCAACCGGTGACGGACATCAATGAAGCCGCCGCGGGCGGCACCCGCAAGCAACGGCCGGCGGTCGGCATCTCGCTGTTTGCGCGCGACGGCCAGGCGATCTGGGAAAACGGCATTCACCAGAACATCGCGTTCCTCGCGATGATGCTCAAGCGCTCGGATCGCGTCGGCCCCGTCTATTTCCTGAACGGCGGCGATGCGAACGCGCTGCCGGCCGGCCTCGAACTCGACGGCCTCGACATCCCGCTCGTGAAGCCCGCCGACGTCACGCACGAACTCGACGTCGTGATCGAAATGGGCGCGCAGCTGCAGGTCGAATGGCTCAAACACGTGAAAGCGCTCGGCACGAAAATCGCCGCGTTCTTCTGCGGGCACGTCTATGCGGGCCTGTGCGAAACGCCGATCTTCGGGAAACCGTCGGGACACGTGTTCAACGGCGCACCGTTCGACGAAGTGTGGCTGCTGCCGCAATACGACAAGACCGCGGCACCGATGCTGCAGACCATCCTGCGCGCACCCGTCCACCTGATGCCGCACATCTGGTCGCCGTACTTTCTCGAGCGCCGCGTGGCCGCGCTCGCCGGCGAAGGCGCATCGTTCGGCTATCGGCCCGGCCAGCGCCCGTGGCGCCTCGCGATGCTCGAACCGAACATCTCGGTCGCCAAGTCCTGCCATTACCCGATGCTCGCGTGCGACGCGTTCTACCGCGCGCGGCCGGACGCGGTGCAGCACATGTTCGTCGTCAACGCGATGCACATGAAGGAGCATCCGACCTTCGTGCACTTCGCGAACAGCCTCGATCTCGTGCGCCAGCACAAGGCGACGTTCGAACCGCGTCTCGACCTGCCGGGTTTCATGGCGCGCCACGCCGATGCGGTCGTGTCGCACCACTGGGAAAACGGGCAGAACTATCTGTATTACGACGTGCTGTACGGCGGCTATCCGCTGATCCACAACTCGACGCTGATCGGCGACGCCGGCTATTACTACCCGGACTTCGACTCCGCTGCCGGCGGCCGCGCACTGCTCGACGCGTGGCTGCATCACGACGAACGTCTCGACGACTACCGCGCGAAAGCCGGCCGGCTGCTGCAGTCGGTCTCGATCGACAACCCCGCGAACCTCGACGCGTTTGTCTCGCGTCTGGTCGCCTGAACCGGAGCATACGCATGTCGGACTCCAATGCCCGTCAAGCGCCCGGCGAGGGCAAGCGTCTCGTCGTCGGCGTATCGCTGTTCGTGCGCGGCGCCGGCCAGTCGCTGTGGGAAAACGGCATTTTCCAGAACTGCCTGCTGCTGATCCTGCTGCTGCGCCAGTCGCCGCTCGTCGCGGAAGCCGTGATGGTGAACGGCGGCGAACAGGTCGCCGATCCGCAGATGATGCTCGGCGAGTGGGACGTGCCGCTGCTGTCGATGGACGAAGCGCTGGAACGCTGCGACGTGCTGATCGAGATGAGCGCGCAGTTCGGCGCGGACTACCTGCACGCCTTCCGCGCCCGCGGCGGCAAGGTCGTCACGATGCGGGTCGGCAACGACTACGTGATCGACATCGAACGCGCGATGTTCAACAAGCCGTCGGGCTTCCTGTTCTCGGGCGCGCCGTACGACGCGGTATGGACGATTCCCGAGTTCGAGCGCTCGTGCCTGCACTATTATCAGACCGGCCTGCGCGCGCCCGTCACGATCGTCCCGCACATCTGGCATCCGATGCTGTTCGACAAGGCGCGCGCGACGCTAGGCGCCGGCCTGGCGTTCGGCTATCAACCCGGCAAGCCGCGCTGGCGCGTGACGATGTTCGAGCCGAACATCTGCATGGTGAAGACGAGCATCATCCCGATGCTGGTCACGGAAGAGGCATACCGCGCCGACCCGAAGTTCCTCGAGTTCGTGCGCGTGTGCAACACGATCCACCTGAAGGATCACACGACGTTCGTCCATTTCGCGAAGAGCCTCGACATCGTGAACCACGGCATCACGACGTTCGAAAGCCGCTATGCGGTGTACGAGTTCATGGCTGCGTACGGCGATGCGGTGGTGTCGCACACGTGGGAAAACGCGCAGAACTACCTGTACTACGAGCTGCTGTACGGCGACTATCCGCTGATCCACAACTCGCCGTTCCTCGGCAAGGCCGGGTATTTCTATCCGGATTTCGACTGCCAGGCCGGCGGCCGCGCGCTGCTGCAGGCGTTCAACGAGCACGACGCGAATCTCGACGCATACCGCGAGCAGTCGAAACACGTGCTCGACTCGGTCAGCATCTACAACCCCGAGAACGTCGCGGCCTATACGGACGCGCTCGCCACCCTCTATCGCGACGCGTGACACATCCCCGCCCCACGGAGCCGATCCGATGAAACTCAACGTCGCGATAACGATGAACGTGCAGCGCGACGCGACGCAGTCGATCTGGTACAACGGCGCGAACCAGCATTGCGTGTACCTGTACATGCTGCTGAAGCAGTCGCCGCTGATCGGTGAAGTCTGGCTCGCGCACGACAACGGCATCACCGAGTATCCGCAGGCGCTGATGATGGACGCGTTCGGCGACGCGCTGCGGCCGCTGTCCGCCGTCGTCCACCAGACCGACCTGCTGATCGAGATGAACGCGTTCATCGATCCGTCGCACACGGACGTCGTGCGCCGGCGCGGCGGCAAGTGCGTGTCGTACCGCTTCGGCAACGACTACGTGATCGCGGTCGAGACGATCAACTTCGAGAAGAACGCGTGGCGGCCGAACCCGCACCGCGTGCAATTCGACGAGATCTGGACCAACCCGCAGCACATGCACACGTGCGCGGCCTATTTCCAGGCCGTGTATCGCGCGCCGGTGATCGAACTGCCGCATATCTGGTCGCCGTATTTCATCGAGCGCAGCCTCGACGCCGATCCCGAACTGAAGGCGCGCTTCGGTTACCGCAACCACGGCCCGGCCAAGCGCATCGCGTTCTTCGAGCCGAACCTGAACGTCGTGAAAAGCGCGATCGTGCCGATGCTCGCCGCGAACGCGTGCTACGTCGAACACCCGGAGCTCGTCGAGCACGTGTACATGACCAACACGTTCGACAAGAAGGAGAACGTCGCCTTCAAGCATCTCGCGCTCGGGCTCGAGATGGTGCGCGACGGGAAAGCGACCGCCGACGTGCGCGCGCCGTTCGTCGCGTGGGCCGCGCATCACACCGACATCGTCGTGTCGCACCACTGGGAAAACGGCCTCAACTACCTGCTGTACGACGCGCTGTACGGCAACTACCCGCTCGTGCACAACTCGCCGTTCCTGCGCGACGTCGGCTATTACTATCCGGACTTCGAGATCTTCGATGCGGCGCGCGCGATCGCGACCGCCGCGCAGACGCACGACGCGCGGCTCGACGACTACGCGGCAGCAGCCCGCCGCTGCCTGCACCAGGTCGACGCGCTCGCCGAGCACAACGTCCGCGCATACTCCGGGCAGATCCAAAGGCTGTTCGCCGGCCGCGCGCTCGGCTGACCGCGCCTTCGGACGCGCGTCGGCCGCGCTACACCAGCACGCGATCGCCGCTTTGCGCGGCGAACACGCGGCCATGCCGCCGCCCCATGCGGGCAAGCACGGCAAAACAACGAACCGCCTGCCCGCTTGCGCTGCCGGATTGCTTGACGAGGCTGTCGGACACGCCGCGCGCGATCGCCGAATCGTCGCCGCACGCGCCGGCGATGACGCCCGCGTAGTAGTGCCGCGCCGCCAGTTCGCGGCCGTTGGCATCGAGCGGTTTCATCCGTTGAATGCGGCGCGCGACGGCCTTCAGGCCGTCGAGATACGGCGCGACGTCGATCGGCACATCGGTCGACTCGGCGCCCAGTTGCCACAGCATGTCGGCCAGCTCGACGATCGCGACGAGGTCGCGCACATCGGTTGCCTGCGTGCCCGTTCCGACTCCGGCCTTCGTCCCCGCCATGCCACACCCCTTTGCGATTCGTCCCGCTCCACCTGTTCCCGCGCCGTCACGCGGCGGCCGGCGACCGCCATGAAAAGCGGATGCCCTGTGCCCATGCGACACCGGCGTCCACGATGATCTGCCGGTCGATCTCGCTCTCCACGCCCTCGACGACGACGTGCCGCGCGCCTTCGTGCGCAAACGCGATCAGCCTGCGGAACTGGTAGCGCCCGATCGCGTTGCGCTTGATCATCGACAGGATCGAGCGGTCGAGCTTCACGATGTCGGGATTGCCGACCACCAGATTGTTCAATGCGCTGAAACCGACGCCGAAATCGTCGATCGCGATCCTGCAACCGGCCTGCCGGAAGCGGTTCACGAACGACCGGCCCGCGACGGGATTCAAGGGCCCCGTCTCCGTGATCTCGACCACCAGCCGCGCCGCCACCGACGGCTCGTGCTCGAGCCGCCTGAAGATCGCCAGCCACGCATCGTCGACGACCGCGCTCACGGCCGCGACGTTGCACCCGTAAACCGCGGCCGGATCGGCGCGCAGCGCGTCGATCGTCCTGCCGACCACGAGCCGGTCGAACCAGCGCATCAGCCCGAGCGCCTCGAGGCGCGGCAGGAAGGCGAGCGGCGGCAGCGCATCGCGCTCGCCCCACCGCAACCGCGCCAGGCGCTCCTGGTACAGCACGCCGCCCGACAGGTCGGCCCGGCACACCGGCTCATGGGCGAACCCGAGCCGGCTTTCCACGAAACTGCGTACCGATGCGAGATCGGCATGATGGTCGGGGGCGCCGAACACGAGATCGATTTCGTCACGATTCGCTTCCCGATTCGCCTCCAGGCGAGCTTCGACCGCATTCATCCGGCGCTCCGGCAAATGGCGAGCCGCCGATCGCGGCTCGACCTCAACAAACATGCGGAGCAAACCGACCCTGACGCGCTCCGCCGCCTACCCGGCCCATCCTGTTATGTCGATTTTTTCCGGGAGCGTACTTTTCGCTTCGGCGCGCCGTCAAATTCGATATTTTCAACGTTATTCAGTGACTGCCAATACACCATGTACGCACCATGCCGACAGTGCGACAGGTTACACAACACAAAATGCAGAACCCCGAATCCGGATCGTTTATTTTCACCAGCGGGACAGCTTTATCCGAATCGATTTCCTTCACGACATTACGGCGCTGAAAATCGGAAAAACGTGAATTAATCAGACGAATACAGGCCCGTGAAGCACCGCCCGTCCTTGATGCACGGGCCCGCGGCACAAGCGCTCGACTCGGGCCGCCATCCACTGAAAACCGGCCGCCGTACATCATTCGATCACCGCAGCATTCAATTTTCGCGTTTCAAACGATATTGTTGAATCTCAAAACAGAATCGACTGAGTTGAATCAATAATATCAAGTTTTATTTATATGATGATTATGGATTGAAACATGTTTAACAATCTTAAAGACTTGTTAACCTATAAAATTATTTCTGACGGACTTCCCTCGGAGCCGTCAATTTCGTGCCTTCAAAACCGTCGAACCGATCGGGTTCGGCGGTTTCTTTTTTTAACGGCATTATTTCGTCAGACATGAGGGCGGGACAACCCCGATGGCGGCCGGCGGCGCAATGAAGGTGCGCCGTGGAAAATCGGGCCTTATACGCCCGGCGCGCCGATCAGGTTCGCGAGCAGCTCGTCGTATTCGGCGACGAGCGCCGGATTCGCCGACGTATAGCGGCCAAGGATTTCGCGCTGGCGCCGCGTGTACGCTTCCCAGTCGTCGTCGTGCGTATGCAGCGCACGCAGCAGCGCGTCGGCGCCCTGCTGCACGTCGTTGTCCGGATAGTAGTAGCCGAGATCGGGGGCGAGGCTCGCGTTGTGCACGAGCGGATAGCCCTGCCAGCACACGTCGAAATAGAAGTAGTTCAGCGGGTTCGACCATTGGTGCGACACGACGATGTCGGTCAGGTCGGCCAGGAACAGCGGCGTGTCGAAGCGACCGACGAAGCTCGCCTTGCCCGCGCGCACGATGTCCAGGTAATTCATCAGCATCACGAACTCGGGGCTGTCATGCGCGAGGCGATCGGCGTTCGTCACGTGCGCGAAGCAGATCGCGTCGGGGTCGCGCCGATAGGCTTCGTCGATGATCAGCGTCGGATACACGCAGAACTTCACGACGTTGTGGTTCGGCTCCATCACCGTCAGCCGCTTGCCGGGCTCGCGGCGCGGCCGGTATTCGCCGTGCTCGGGCAGCGACTGCGCGCGGGCGCTCAGGAACATCGGATCCCACACAAACGGCACGACGCGCCCCGGGCAGCGGCGCAGCGATTGCAGGAACGGCAGCGACGACGGCGCGATCTGCGGAATCGCCCATACCTCGTCGTAGCCGCGGTTGATGAACAGCGAATCCCACAGCCGGCGGCCGAACAGCATCGACTCCATCGCGTTGATGTACTCGACGCCGCAGCAGTAGCTGACGAGCTTCGCGCCGCGCGCCTTCAGGTAGGCCGTCTGCTCGCCGTCGATCTGCCCGCCGAGCTCGATCACGACGTCGAGCGCATCCTTCATGTCGGCGAACGCGCGCGTGTCGTACACGTTGCGATCCCACGGCAGCGCGTCGGTAAGCGGCACGTCGGTGGTGTTGACCAGCGTCACGCGGTAGCCGCGCGGCGACGCCATCAGCAGCTTCGCGAGAAACAGCGCGTTCTGCTTGATGCCGTTGATCCACAGGCTTTCGTCGGGGGCACGCAGTCCGATCGTGATACCGATGCGCAGGCCGTTCAGGACAGGAGACGTCATCGTCGGCAGGATGGAAAGTTGGAGGGAGTCGAATGGCGCAGTGTAGCGCGCGGAGCGCCGCCCGCGTCAAGCGGCGGCGGCCAACCCGGCATTCTAGCGGAGCGCCCGCTGCACACTGTCAGGGATGGTCAGCGGCCGGCCGGCGCCCGCAAATCCGCGAAACGGTTATGCGATACTCCGGCGACGAGCCGCGCCACCGGGCGGGCAGTCGAACGGGCACGCAACGCCCCGCAGCAACGCCATCAGAAAACAGGGCTGACAGAATGGAACGCGACGCCGCGCACATCTTCCGGGCCGTCCACCACGGACGGGAGCGGTACGCGCCAGGCTCCCTGCGCGGCGGCACGTCCGCGCGGAAACACGCCGCGCGCAGCGCGCGCCGTCCGCCGCTTCCCGGCCTGCGGAGCGCGCGATGATCGTCGTCAGCCATTTCAGCCAGCCCGCCCCCGCCAGCCTCGAGAATCACCGCCGGTACGCGCAGGTGCACGGCTATCGTCACGAGATCGTCGACGCGTCCGCGATGCCGCAGGCGCTGCCGTTGCGGCCGCTGTATCGCTACGAATCGCTGCTCCACGTGCTGCGCGGCGCGCAGCCCGACGAACTCGTGCTGCTCCTCGGCGAAGACGCGGCGATCATCGAGCCGGTCGCGCTCGAGCGCCTGATGGCCGGGCGCGACAGGCTGCTGGTCGACGCGTTCGCATCGCCGCTGCCGCAGGTCGACGTGCAGATCTGGCGCAATACGGCAGACGTGCGCGCGACCGTGATGCAGCTCGTGCAGCGCTGCAAGCTCGGCAGCGAGCCGAGGCTGACGTCGGAAGCCGCGCTGTTCGCCGGGCTCGACACGCATCGCTACATGACCTTGATCGATGGGCTGTACGCCGTCATGCCGTGCGGCCCGGACCTCGATCCGATGTGGAGCCGCGAACCGACGTTCGCGATCAGCATCGACGACACGCCGCACGATCCCGAACGCAAGGGCGCGACACCGCGCTTTCGCGACACGCTCGTCGCGTACGTCAATCGATGCCGCGCCGCCGGCCGGCCGCTGTTCTCGTTCGATCACGACGCCGCCGCACCGGACGAAGCCGCCGAGCGCAGCACGTACAATCCCGGCCGCCCGATTGCGCTGATGATGCTGTACACGCCGAACATCGGCAGCTACGCACGCGTCGCCGAGCGCAATTTCCGGCGCTACTGCGATGCGCACGGCTACACGCTGTACGTGCATCGCGACATTCCCGCCGAGATCGGGCTGAACGCGACGGGCAACTGGTTCAAGCCGTGGCTGCTGCATGCGTACCTGCAGCATCATGAATGGGTCGTGTGGCTCGATGCCGACGTACTGATCGCGGACCAGCGGCGACCGCTGGAGCCGCTGCTCGAAGGGCGCGACTGGCTGCTCGCGCAGGACCTCGGCCAGTGGGCGTTCAACTCCGGCGTGATGGCGTTCCGCCGCACCGGACGCAACGACGCGATGCTGCACGACCTGATGACGACGATCGCCGCGCTGCACGACCGGTCGAGCGTCTACGCAAGCGACGGCGACCAGCTGCATTTCATTCGCGCGATGGAGCGCGACGGGCAGCTGAGCGGCGAAAGCGTGGCCGATCTCGTCCGCTTCAACACGCCCTGGCTGTTCCGCCGCGCGGACAGCTACATCGTGCATTACTACGGGATGTGGTCCGCGATGCGCGCGCTGATGATGGCGCACGACGACGGGCTGCTGCGCTGACACCGCCGCTTCGGCATCGATCCCGCAAAAACGACGCGCCGGCCGGATTCAACCGGCCGGCGCGTCGCCGTACCGGTTGCCGTCAGACCGGCGTGATCGTCGGCGCCACGGCCGCCGGGTCGGTGATGCTCGCCTTGCCGGTTTCGACGTGCCCTGCGATGCGGCGCGTCCAGCCCGCATTGCCGGCCACCGCGAACTGCAGGTCGTACCACTGGCTGCTGCACGACAGGTCCCAGTGCGCTTCGACGCGCTGCCCCGCCGGGATCGTCAGCGTGCGCGCCGCGCCGCCGTACGCGACATCGGTCGCCGTGACCGTCAACGTGGCGGCGCCCGCATTGGCGATCGTCACGTAGACGTCGCCGTTCGCCACGTCGTAGCACGGCGTGATTTCAGGCTTCGCAGCGGCATCCGCGGCAGCCGAACCCGCGAAGCGCCGGAAATAGCCGTTCGGCCCCCACACGCTCACCAGGTAGTTGCCGTTCGCGTCGAGCGCCCACGTGTCGGTCAGCTGCTTGCCGGCTTCGACCGTATAGCGGCGCGGCATCGCGGTCGGATCGCCCGTATAGACCCAGAAGTGCGCGCCCTGCGTACCCGAATTCGCGAACGTCACCGCATAGCCCTGCGCCTGGAGCTGCCCCGTCACGTGCAGTTCGTACGGCAGCGCGCGCGCCGGCCGCGTGCCGGTTTCCTGCGCCGTCACGACTTGCTGCGCGGTGCTGGCCGGCGCGGTCTGCGACGACGCGCGCGAGCATTGCAGGTCGGCCTGCGCGACATACGCCTGCGTGCTCGGCAGCGACGGCAGCGTGGTGTCCGATTTCGAGAAGTCGAGCGCCGATGTCAGGTCGCCGCAGATCGCGCGGCGCCACGGCGAGATGTTGGTTTCCATCACGCCGAAGCGCTTCTCGATGAATTGCAGCACCGACGTGTGATCGAAGACCTGCGAGCACACGAAGCCGCCCTTCGACCACGGCGACACGACGAACATCGGCACGCGCGGGCCGAGGCCGTACGGCAGGTTGTCGGCCGTATACGTGCCGGTCTGCGTCGAGGTCACGACGTTGTGCCGCTCGAGCGACACGTCCACGGTGCTCATGCCCGAACCCGGCAGCGTCGGGGCCGACGGCGGCACGACGTGGTCGAAGAAGCCGTCGTTCTCGTCGTACATGACCAGCAGGACGGTCTTGCTCCACACCTCCGGATTCGACGTCAGCGCATCGAGGATCGTCGACAGGTAGTACGCGCCGTACAGCGGCGTGAACTTCGGATGCTCCGAATACGCGGCGGGCGGCAGCAGCCACGAGACCTGCGGCAGCGCGTTGGCCTGCACGTCGGCCTTCAGCTGCGTGATCGGGCGCGTGCTCATCCCGCGCGTCTGCAGCGACGAACCGGCCGGCGCATTCACGAAGTTGTTGAAGCACGCGAGCATGTTCGTGCCGTAGTTGCCGGTGAAGTTGTCGAACCCGGTGCCCTGCTGGTAGACCTGCCACGAGATGCCCGCTTTCTCGAGCCGCTCCGGGTAGGTCGTCCAGCTGAAGGGCGGCAACTGGATCTTGTCGAACGGGTTGTCGATGTAGTCGGTGTTGTCGAGCAGCGGGCCGCCGCCCGTGCCGAGCGGATCGACCATGCCCGTCATCAGGTACATGCGGTTCGGGTGCGTGTTGCCCGGAATCGAGCAGAAGTAGTTGTCGCACACCGTGAACGCATCCGCGAGCGCGTAATGGAACGGGATGTCGTCGCGGACGTGATAGCCCATCGTCATGTTCGACTTCTGCACGGCCCACTGGTCCGCGCGGCCGTTGTCGATCGCGCCGTGCGTCGTCGCCCACGTATGCGGCAGGCCGCCGATGCATTGCGCGTTGACGCCCGGGTTGGTCGTGTCGTAGCGGAACGGCGCGATCACGCTCGTCTTGTCCTCCTGCCGCGGCTGGAACCACACCGGCTTGCCGTTCGGCAGCGTGACAGGGAAGCGGTCGTTGTAGCCGCGCACGCCGCTCAGGTGACCGAGGTAGTGGTCGAACGAGCGGTTCTCCTGCATGAACACGACGATGTGCTGCACATCCTGGATCGTGCCCGTCACGGAATTCGGCTCGATCGCCAGCGCCTTGCGGATCGACTCGGGAAGCAGTGCGGTGGCGGCGGTCGCACCGGCGAGGCCGGCGGAGAACTTCAGAAAATCGCGTCGCGAATGGGTGGCCATGCTGGTTGCTCTTGATTGGATTTCTGGTGGAAACGGCCGGTATCAGGAAGCGGGCGAGGATGCCGGTGCCGTGAAACCCGGCGGGCAGTGCATCTGCGCGGTGGCGACGACGGCGCCGCCGCACGCGGCCTTCTGCTGCGCGACGGGCGCGGCGGGTGCAGTCAGGTCGTCGTTGCAGGCGCCGAGGAGTGCTGTCAGCGCGATCAGACCAACGACCGCGAAAGGCCGCAGGGCCGACTTTCGCATAACGGTTCTCCGTGGGGGTGATGACGTGACGCGGGCGCGGGTGCGCACCGGTCATATCGACGGCGAGATGCTAAGTTCGACTTGTTACACGACGGTGTCGCGTGAAAGCGTAGCGTGATGTGCGCGCGAGCGGTGACGCGCGTGGATGCGGCCGAGATGTAATGCGATCGAAAGATTCGCACTGCTTCGGCATGTCGATGCGATCGAAGCCGGCCTGATTCGACCAGGGTCGCGCGGGGAATCGCGACGCGTTCTTTTTGCGGGCCGGCATCCATGGCAGCCGGCCCGCTCACAGCGGGAAGGCCTGGCTCAGCCTTCCGCCATCATCAGCAACTGCGCGCCATCCGCGACCTGGTCGCCGACGCCGTACAGCACTTCCGCCACGACGCCCGCGCTCGGCGCGCCGATCGTGTGCTCCATCTTCATCGCTTCCATCACGATCAGCGGCGTACCGGCTTCGACCTTCTGGCCCGGCTCGACCAGCACCGCGATCACCTTGCCCGGCATCGGCGCGGTCAAGCGTCCGCCGCCCTGCTCCGCATCGCCCGCATGCGCGAGCAGGTTGCGCCATTCGAACGTCTCCGATGTGCCCTGCGTGAACACCTGGAACGTGTCGCCGTCCGCATACACGCGGCCGCTGCTGCGCACGCCGCCGAGCGTCACGTCGAAATCGAGCGGCGTGGCGCCGCGCGTCCATGCGAACGGTTGCGCGGCTTCGTCGCCGGTTGCGATACGCGCGCCTGCGCCGTCGTCCTCGTACGTGACCGTCACGTCCGATTCGCGATCGGCCGCATGCCATTCGAGCGTGCGGCGATAGCCGCCGTTCAACCGCCAGTCCGGCAATGCGCCCCACGGCGATGCATGCGCCGCCGCACCGCGTTCACGCGCGAGCAGCGCGGCGCAGGCGAGCGCAAGCGTCGCGCGCGGCGGCTGTTGCGGCGCGAACAGCGCAGCGTGGTTGCGCTCGATCAGCCCCGTGTCGAGGTCGGCCGTCGCGAACGGTTCGCACGCGACGATCCGCTGCAGGAATGCGGCGTTCGTATGCAGGCCGACCACCTCGCATGCGCGCAGTGCGCGCAGCATCAGGCCCAGCGCTTCCGCGCGGTCCGCGCCGTGAACGATCAGCTTCGCGATCATCGGATCGTAGAACGGCGTGATCGCATCGCCTTCGCGCACGCCGCTGTCGACGCGCACCGCCGCGCCGATCGAGAACTCGACGCCGGCCGGCAGCCGCAGGTGCTTCAGCGTGCCCGTCGACGGCAGGAAGCCGCGCGCCGGGTTCTCCGCATAGAGACGCGCCTCGAGCGCATGGCCCTGCACGCGCAGCGCGTCCTGCCTCAGCGGCAGCGGCTCGCCGGACGCGACGCGCAATTGCCATTCGACGAGATCGAGCCCCGTGACCATTTCGGTGACCGGATGCTCGACCTGCAGGCGCGTGTTCATCTCCATGAAGTAGAACGCGTCGCCCGTCATGATGAATTCGACGGTGCCCGCGCCGACATAGCCGACCGCGCGCGCGGCCGCGACGGCCGCTTCGCCCATCGCGCGACGCACGTCGTCGGGCAGGCCCGGCGCCGGCGCTTCCTCGAGCACCTTCTGGTGACGGCGCTGTACCGAGCAGTCGCGGTCGAACAGGTACACGGTATTGCCGTGCGTGTCGCCGAACACCTGCACCTCGACGTGGCGCGGGCGCGTCAGGTATTTCTCGATCAGCACGCGGTCGTTGCCGAAGCTGCTCGCGGCTTCGCGCTGGCACGACGCGAGCGCCGCCGGGAAATCGTCGGAGCGCTCGACCACGCGCATCCCCTTGCCGCCGCCGCCCGCGCTCGCCTTCAGCAGCACCGGATAGCCGATCTCGTCGGCTTCGCGATGCAGGTCGCCGGCATCCTGGCCGTCGCCGTGATAGCCGGGCACGAGCGGCACGGCGGCCGCATGCATCAGCGCCTTCGCGGCGGCCTTCGACCCCATCGCCGCGATTGCATCGACCGGCGGCCCGATGAACACGATGCCGGCCGCTTCGCATGCGTGCGCAAAATCTTCGTTCTCCGACAGAAAACCGTAGCCGGGATGGATCGCCTGCGCACCGGTGGCGCGCGCGGCGTCGATGATGCGCTCGATGCGCAGGTAGCTGTCTGCCGCGGCCGAGCCGCCGATGTGCACGGCTTCGTCGCACGCGGCCACGTGTTTCGCGTTCGCGTCCGCGTCGGAATAGACGGCGACGCTCGCGATCCCGAGACGTTTGCACGTCGCGGCGACGCGGCACGCGATTTCGCCGCGGTTGGCGATCAGAATCTTGTCGAACATGGCTTCGATGTCGTCCGGAGAGTGGGGGTCACGCGAACATTCGCGGTCATTCACGCCACGACGGCGTGCGCTTTTCGAGGAAGGACGCGATCCCTTCGCGCGCTTCCGCGCCGGCGCGGGTCCGCGCGATCCAGTCGGCGGTCTGCTCGATCAGCGTCGCGTCGAGCGGGCGGCCGGCCACGTCGGCGACGAGCCGCTTGCACGCCTTCACCGCATCGGGGCCGTTCGCGGCGAGCGTCGCGGCCAGCTTCGCGACCGTTTCGTCGAGCGCATCGGCCGGCACCGCGTCGTGGATGAAGCCGAGCGACGCGGCACGCGCGCTGTCGAACACCTCGGCCGTCGTGAAGTAGCGGCGCGCCGCGCGTTCGCCCATCGCACGCACGACGTACGGCGCGATCGTCGCGGGAATCAGCCCGAGCCGCGCTTCCGACAGGCAGAATTTCACGCCGTCGGCGGCGATCGCGATGTCGGCCGCAGCGACGAGCCCCACGCCGCCCGCATACGCGTCGCCATGCACGCGCGCGATCACCGGCTTGCCGCAGCGATGGATCGCCTCGAGCATCCGCGCAAGCTTGCGCGCATCGGCACGGTTCTCGTCGTCCGAGTAACCGGCCATCTTCTTCATCCAGTTCAGGTCCGCGCCCGCGCAGAACGCGGCGCCTTCCGCCGCGAGCACGATCGCGCGCACGCCTTCGTGCGCATCGAGCCATTCGAACGCGGTGGTGAGCTCGGCGATCGTCGTCTCGTTGAACGCGTTGCGCACGTCGGGACGCGCGAGCGTGACGGTCGCCACGCGGCCGGCTTCGCTTACCTTGATCGTTTCGTATCGCATCTCAGTCCTCCGGGCGTTACATGCGGAACACGCCGAAGCGCGTCTCGTCGATCGGCGCGTTCATCGATGCAGCCAGGCCGAGGCCGAGCACGTCGCGCGTCTGCGCGGGATCGATCACGCCGTCGTCCCACAGCCGCGCGCTCGCGTAGTACGGATGGCCCTGGCGCTCGTACTGGTCGCGGATCGGCTGCTTGAACGCTTCCTCCTCGTCGGTCGACCACGAACCGCCCTTCGCCTCGATGCCGTCGCGGCGCACCGTCGCGAGCACCGACGCGGCCTGCTCGCCGCCCATCACCGAGATGCGCGCATTCGGCCACATCCACAGGAAACGCGGGCCGAATGCGCGGCCGCACATCCCGTAGTTGCCGGCGCCGAACGAGCCGCCGATGATCACCGTGAACTTCGGCACCTTCGCGTTCGACACGGCCGTCACCATCTTCGCGCCGTGCCGCGCGATGCCTTCGTTCTCGTACTTGCGCCCGACCATGAAGCCCGTGATGTTCTGCAGGAACACGAGCGGGATCTTGCGCTGGCAGCACAGCTCGATGAAGTGCGCGCCCTTCACGGCCGATTCGGAGAACAGGATGCCGTTGTTCGCGACGATCCCGACCGGATGGCCCCAGATGTGCGCGAAGCCCGTGACGAGCGTCGTGCCGTAGCGCGCCTTGAATTCGTCGAACTCCGAATCGTCGACGATGCGCGCGATCACCTCGCGCACGTCGAACGGCTTGCGCGTGTCGACGGGAATCACGCCGTACAGGCTCTTCGCGTCGTAGCGCGGCAGCTTCGGCTCGCGCAGCGCGACCGGCGACGCGATCTTCGGCGCGAGATGATCGACGATGTTGCGCGCGATCGACAGCGCATGCGCGTCGTTCTGCGCGAGGTGGTCGGCCACGCCCGACAGGCGCGTGTGCACGTCGCCGCCGCCGAGATCCTCGGCGCTCACTTCCTCGCCGGTCGCGGCCTTCACGAGCGGCGGCCCGCCGAGGAAAATCGTGCCCTGGTCCTTCACGATGATCGACTCGTCGCTCATCGCCGGCACGTACGCGCCGCCGGCCGTGCACGAGCCCATCACGACGGCGATCTGCGCGATCCCCGCCGCCGACATCGTCGCCTGGTTGAAGAAGATGCGGCCGAAGTGGTCGCGATCGGGAAACACGTCGTCCTGGTTCGGCAGGTTCGCGCCGCCCGAATCGACGAGGTACACGCACGGCAGCCGGTTTTCCGCGGCGATTTCCTGCGCGCGCACGTGCTTCTTCACGGTGACCGGGTAGTAGGTGCCGCCCTTGACCGTCGCGTCGTTGCACACGATCACGCATTCGCGGCCGGCGATGCGGCCGATCCCGGTGATGACGCCCGCGCCCGGCGCGTCGTCGTTGTACATGCCGTTCGCCGCGAGCTGCGAGAACTCGAGGAACGGCGCGCCCGGATCGAGCAGTTGCGCGATGCGGTCGCGCGGCAGCAGCTTGCCGCGCGACAGGTGCTTGTCGCGCGCGGCCTGGCCGCCGCCCTGCGCAAGCTGTTCGATCTTCGCGCGCAGGTCGGCGACGACCGCCTCGAGCGCGGCGGCATTCGTGCGGAAATCTTCCGAACGCGGGTTCAGTTTCGATTCGATGATCGGCATCGACGGGGCTCCGTTCGCGTGACGTGGGGCGTTACATCGTTTCCGCGAACAGCTCGCGGCCGATCAGCATCCGGCGGATCTCGCTCGTGCCGGCGCCGATTTCGTACAGCTTCGCATCGCGCCACAGGCGGCCGACCGGGTATTCGTTGATGTAGCCGTTGCCGCCGAGGATCTGGATCGCCTCGCCGGCCATCCACGTCGCCTTCTCGGCCGTGTAGAGGATCACGCCCGCGCAATCCTTGCGCACCTGGCGGATGTGGTCGCTGCCAGCCGAGTCGAGATGGCGGCCGACCGCGTACAGGTACGCGCGGCATGCCTGGAACGTGGTGTACATGTCGGCGACCTTGCCCTGGATCAGCTGGAATTCGCCGATCGACTGGCCGAACTGCTTGCGGTCGTGGATATACGGCACCACGGCGTCGAGGCACGCGGCCATGATGCCCGTCGGGCCGCCCGACAGCACCGCGCGCTCGTAGTCGAGGCCGCTCATCAGCACCTTCACGCCGCCGTTCAGCTGGCCGAGGATGTTCTCTTCCGGCACCTCGACGTCCTGGAACACCAGCTCGCCCGTGTGCGAGCCGCGCATGCCGAGCTTGTCGAGCTTCTGCGCGACCGAGAAGCCCTTCATCCCCTTCTCGACGATGAACGCGGTGATGCCGCGCGAGTTGGCTTCGATGTCGGTCTTCGCGTAGACGACGAGCGTGTCGCAATCGGGGCCGTTGGTGATCCACATCTTCGTGCCGTTCAGCACGTAGCGATCGCCGCGCTTGTCGGCCCGCAGCTTCATGCTGACGACGTCGGAACCGGCGTTCGGCTCGCTCATCGCGAGCGCGCCGATGTGTTCGCCCGACACGAGCTTCGGCAGGTATTTCTGTTTCTGCGCTTCGGTGCCGTTGCGGTGGATCTGGTTCACGCACAGGTTCGAGTGCGCGCCGTACGACAGGCCGATCGACGCCGATGCGCGCGAGATCTCCTCCATCGCGACCATGTGCGCGGTGTAGCCCATGTTCGCGCCGCCGAATTCCTCGGCGACCGTCATGCCGAGCACGCCGAGATCGCCGAACTTCTTCCACAGATCCATCGGAAACTGGTCGGTGCGGTCGACCTCCGCCGCGCGCGGCGTGATTTCCTTCGCCGCAAACGTCGCGACGGCGTCGCGCAGCATCTCGATGTCTTCACCGAGCATGAATTGCACGCCGGGCAGGTTGATCATGTCTCCTCCGTCTCCAGAAAGTGTGTCGCACTCACCGATTTCTGAGTTTCGCTCAAACCGAATGAATGCACCGATTCATTGACCAATACAGCGGAAATTTTGCACAGTTTCGCGCCTCGTCGGGTTCGGCGTCAATAGTTTTTTGAGTGACACTCAGATATCATGCGGACATGACAGCCGCTACCGCCGACACCATGACCGACACCGTCAAAGCCGACCGCGCCGACGCGCCGCGCGCACCCGCCGGGCGCAAATCCCAGCAGCGCGTGCAGGACATTCTGCGCGCCGGCCGTGAAGTGTTCGCTGAAAAAGGTTACGAGCATGCGACGGCCGCCGAGATCGCGCAGCGCGTGGGCGTGTCGGAGGCGACGGTGTTCAGCTACTTCCGCGGCAAGCGCGAGCTGTGCGCACGCGTGATCGCGGACTGGTACGACGAAATCATCGCCGCGTTCGAGCATGGCATGCCGCAGGATGCGTCGGTGCAGCAGCAGTTCGCGTTCATCGTGCGCACCCACCTGCGGCTGATGCTGGTGAACGGCACGGGGCTGTGTGCGCTGGTGCTGTCGGAAGGCCGCGCGAAACAGCATGCGCTGAGCGACGAGCTCACCGCGCTGCAGCGCCGCTACACGGCGCCGCTGATGGACGTGCTCGCGCGCGGCCAGGTGGCCGGGCAGGTGCGCGCGGACCTGCCGCTGAGCCTGCTGCGCTCGATGGTGTTCGGGCCGATCGAGCACGTGCTGTGGGATGCGATCCTCGGGCACCGCAAGCTCGATACGGAAACGACGGCCGCGCAGCTGATCGACATGCTGTGGGCCGCCGTGCAGCCGCCGGCGCCGGAACAGGCGGCGCTCGTGCGCTTCAGGAACGAAGTCGCTGAAGCCATGCGGCGGCTGGAAGGCGAAGGCTCACGCACGTGACGCGCGGCGGCCGGATCGCGCGGCCCGAGCGCGGCAGCGTGCAATCGCCATCGCAGTCGCTCAGTTGGCGAGACGGCAGTGCGCCAGCTTCAGGCCCGGCAACACGGGCGCATCGATATAGCCTTCGTTCACGCAACTGAACCGGAACGCGGCCGACGTGACGAACGGCTTGATCTCTCCGCCGGGGAATTTCGGCTTCAGCGCAGCCTGGTCGGCCACGTCGAAATGCGTATCGAACTGCTCGCCGTCGGCCGTCAGCGCACCGAAGTACGTGCCGCCCGGGTCGCCGCCCATCCGGATCACGGCGCCGACGAACACGAGGCGCTTGCCGTCGTACTTCGTCTTCGCGGCGGCCATGTCCTGCGTATAGGCCTCGATCACGGCGCCGTAGTGCGCGTCGACCGCGGGTTCGGCGTCCGAAGCCGCGCGAGCGGCCTGGTGAACGCCCGCCAGCAGCATGCAGGCAGCCAGCGCGGCCGTCATGAACGACGCGGAAATCTTCTTCATGGGTGGTCTCCCGTCTAGCGTGGTGGTTGAAGTGATTGATGCCTGGCGCTTGGGCCGGCTGAATGCGCTTCCGTTGCTCTAATCGTTCGAATGGCGGAATACGGCTGCGATCACTTCATCGCCCGCATGGTCGTGCGCGGTGCTCGACGCCGCGCGGAACGCGACGTGACAGGAAGATGACATGGTGCGGCCCCCGGCTCTCTCATTGGTTTTCACTGCGTCTGATTTTGGCCGCTACGGTAGCAGACGGCCGACGGCCCGGCAACCGAGGCCCGTGCGCTGTCGCTCACGTCATTACAATTGCAAATGATTCTCATTACATATATCATGCGCAACCTGGCCGCAACACATCGCTGCGGCCCGCGACACGATCCTTAGTACTCCTCCTGCCTCGATTCATGCCATCCCGTCGAACGCCCCGCCGTGCCCGGACCCTGCGCCCGTGGCGCACGAGCCTGCCTGCCCTGATCACCCTGTGCGTCGCGAGCGGCGCGCATGCCGCCAGCGCCGAACCCGCTGCACCCGCGTCGACACCCGCGCCGCCCGCCGGGCAGGAACTCCCGGCGATCAGCGTCAACGCATCGTCGGCCGTCGACCCGACGGTCGGCTATCAGCCGCGCACCACCGGCATCGCGGGCGGCGACGACCGTTCGCTGAAGGAGATTCCGCAATCGGTCGCGGTGGTCAGCAGCAGCGTGATGCAGGACCAGCAGGCGCGCTCGCTCGACGACGTGCTCGGCAACATCAGCGGCGTCACGCAGACGAACACGCTCGGCGGCACGCGCGACGCGTTCATCAAGCGCGGCTTCGGGTCGAACAACGACGGCTCGGTGCTCGTCGACGGCGTGCGCACGCCGGTGCTGCACAGCTATCTGGCGACGATCGACCGCGTCGAAGTGCTGAAGGGCCCGGCCTCGCTGCTGTACGGAATGCAGGATCCGGGCGGCGTAATCAACCTCGTCACGCGCAAGCCCGAAGACACGTTCGGCGGCGCGATCTCCGCGTCGCGCACGAATCACGGCGGCAGCAACGCGCAGTTCGATCTCACGGGCCCGCTCGGCAAGCCCGGCCAGGTCGCGGGCGGCACGCTCGCATTCCGGCTGACCGGCGAATACGACACGAGCCGCTACTGGCGCAGCGTCGGCCGCGAACGCAACGCGCTGATCGCGCCCGCGCTGTCGTGGCACGACGCGAACACGTCGATCGACGTCAGCTACCAGTACGTCGACTACACGACGCCGTTCGATCGCGGCACCGTGCTCGTGAACGGCCAGCTCGACGATGCGCTGCGCTATCGCCGCTACGAGGAAGCGTGGTCGCAAAGCAGCGGCATCCAGGAAACGCTGCGTACGCGCATCGAGCACCGCTTCTCCGACGCATGGCGCGTGCGCGCGACCTACGGCTGGGGCCGCGACCGCTATGACCAATACATTACCCGCGCCACCGCGTTCAACAGCAGGACCGGCGCGCTGACGCGCTCGTCCGATGCGAACCTCGGGCGCAACGACTCCGACCAGATCGCGACGCTCGGCCTGCTCGGCAACGTGACGCTCGCGGGGATGAACCACGCGATCTACCTCGGCGGCGAATACGAGCGGCAGCGCAGCTTCCGCGGCGACACGATCCGCGGCAAGGCGACGACGGGCTTCAATCTCTACGATCCCGTGTACGGCCTGCTCGCGGCGGGCGGCACCCCCAACGCGAAGCAAAGCGATTCACGCTCGGTCGTGCATGCGTATTCGACGATCGTGCAGGACTCGGTGAAGATCACCGACCGCCTCACCGCGGTAGGCGGATTGCGCTGGGAAAACTGGCAGCAGGAATCGGGGATGGGGCGGCCGTTCGTGTTCGCCGACCGCTCGCGCGGCAGCGTGTGGCTGCCGCAGTTCGGGCTCGCGTATGCGCTGACGCCGGCGCTGACCGCCTACGCGAACGTGAGTCGCTCGTTCAAGCCGAACGTCGCATCGAACGTCGCCGCACCGCTCGCGCCGGAATACGGCCGCGTGCTCGAGGCCGGACTGAAGTTCAGCCTGAAGCCCGCGATCACCGGCACGCTCGCGGTCTACCAGATCGACAAGCGCAACGTCGCGGTCACGGTCGGCGACCTCACGTCGACGATCGGCACCGCGCGCTCGCGCGGGATCGAGCTCGACGTCGCCGGGCAGATCACGCGCCACCTGAGCGTGATCGGCAGCTATGCGTATACGAACGCGACCGATCGCGACAGCAACACGCCGCTCGTCAACGTCGCGCGCCACACGGGCAGCCTGTTCGCGGTGTACGACACGGCCATCGCGAACCTGCCCGGCCGCTGGCGCTTCGGCGGCGGCGCGCGCCTGGTCGGCGCACGCGCCGGCGACACCGCGAACAGCTTCACGCTGCCCGGCTACGTGACCGTCGACGCGTTCGCGGCCTACGAAACGACGATCGGCAAGTTCCCGACACGCTTCCAGCTCAACGTGAAGAACCTCCTCGACAAGACCTACTACCCGTCGAGCAACAACAACCTGATCGTCGCGGTCGGCGAGCCGCGGCTCGTCACGCTGACGACGACAGTGTCGTTCTGACGGCCGCGGCGCGCGTGTGGGCCGGTCGCAAGCGGCGACACGCGCGCAAACCCCGCATCGATGCACCGCTCTCGCTACGCGGTGGCTCGGCTCCCCCCTCTTTGCGCGGCACCCCGGCCGCTTCATGATCGGTCACGGCAGGCGCGTGTGCGTTGTGCCGGACGAAAACGCGACGACAAAAATTCGCTCGAGACAGCGCCGGACTCCTATTGACAGGCAGCCCGCGCGACACCTGACGCCGTCATTCACATGCGTCCCCGGCATCAACCCCGACGGCCGCGAAAATGCATTCCAGCGATGCAATTCCGTCTGATCGCGAACCGCATCGTACGCCGTATGATCCTCTCGGCCTTTTCTCGAGGCCGCCCAGTGCGCCTCGTCATCTCCATCCGCTTACGCGTTTCGCCACAACAACCCAGCGAATATGTCCAACTTCTCACTCATACTCGTCGTCTCAATGTTGAGCGCCTTTGGCCTGATCGCGTCCGACGTTTACCTGCCCGCCATGCCATCGATGGCCCATGAGTTTTCAATCGGTGCATGGCAGATGCCGCAGACAGTATCGGCCTACCTGATCGCGCTCGCCTGCGCCCAACTGTTCTACGGCCCCCTCTCCGATCGATGGGGGCGCAAACCCGTGCTGACGGTCGGAATCCTTCTGTACATCCTTGGCTCGATCGGCTGCGCAAGTGCCGGCGGCTTCGCGAGCTTTCTCGGATGGCGAGTGCTCGAAGCCCTCGGCGCAGCTTCCGGTCTCGTGATCGGCCGCGCAATCATCGCCGACACTTGCGACAAAAAGGAATCGGCAAAGGTTTACAGCATCGTTTATCCGCTCGTCTCGCTGTCTCCGGCGATCGCCCCGGCGATCGGCGGATATCTGGCCGCGTGGTTCGGGTGGCGGAGCGATTTCATTTTCGTCGCCGGATTTGGCGTAGTCGCGCTCGCGCTCGCCCAGCTTCTTCTGAAAGAAACGCGGCCGCCCGTCGCGCCGGGCCAATATCGCGCAGTTCCGCTGACCGGTTTCTCCGAGGTGCTCGCAGATCGCGTGTTCATCCGGTATACGCTCGTCGTCTGCGCAATCTATTGCGCGTGGTTCGTCTACCTGACGCAATCGCCCTTCATCTTTTCGGGCCTCGGTCTTTCGGAGCAGCAAAGCGGCTGGCTCTATCTGCCACTGACCGCCGGCATCATTTCCGCCAACATGATTTCTCGCCGCATGCTCGACCGGATGCCCTACGACTCGATCGTCGTGGCCGGCGTGTGCTGCTTCGTCGTCGGCGGTATGGCGTTCGCCTTGTGCGAGTCATGGCATTTCAAAGGCATCATCGCAATCGTCGTGCCGATGTTTCTAGTCAGCCTGTCAAATGGATCGTCGCTGTCGCTCGCCGTCTCGGGCGCCATCGCTAGCGAACACGGGCGCGCCGCCACGGCGTCCGGACTGGTGGGTTTCTTCCAGATCGGCAGCGCGTCGCTCGCGGCCACCGTGTCCAGCGGCCTGCTCGGTACCGGAAGCCACGTGCTGGCGACAGCGATTCCGTTCTTCGCAATCGTCGCCGCGATCGCGATCGTCCCCCGCTGGTATGCCGCGCGGCGCGCGCTTTCGATGCGCAAGACCTTGCCGCGTTAAGCACCCGGCCTTGCACCGACGAGATCCCGGCCGCTATCGATAGCGGTCGAACGAAGCAGCGATCTCGTCGGTGACCGCCCGAACGCGCGCCGTCCGATTCAGGTCCGTGTGCGACACGAGCCAGACCTGATACGGCGCGGTTCGAGTCCTGTCAGGCCAGATTCGCACGAGCGAATCGTCCGCCTGCGCCATATATACCGGGAGCTCGCCTATTCCGATGCCCGACCGGATCGATGTCGCCAGCATCAGGCTCGAACTCACTTGCGCGACGACGCGCCCTTGTTCCATCGACTCGCCGCACAGCGAGAGCCCCTGATTGGACGTGATGGAAGGCTGGTAGACCACCAGATCATGGCCATCGAAGGCGGATCCGATCGCGGGGGCACCACGCGCATCCAGATACTCGCGACTCGCGAACAACCCGACCTCCCATTCGGCCAGTTTCCTGCGCACGAGATCGGGATTTTCCGGCATCACGGTTCGAATCGCGAGATCCGCATCGCGTCGCGTCAGGTTGAGCACCTGCACGGAAGTCGTCAGGACCACGTGTATTCCGGGATATTTCCGCCGCAACGCCCGTATTGCGGGAACGACAAAATCCATCGCCAGAGAATCGGTTGTCGTCACCCGAACCTCGCCTTCGAGCCGGTCGTCGGAGCCATGCGCGCGGCGCTCGAACTCGCATGCCGCTCGCTCCATCTCTTCCGCGGCCTGCAGCGAATGCTCGCCGATCTGTGTCACGACATAGCCGGACGACGTCTTGAGAAACAGCTTCGCACCCAGCGCCTTCTCCAGCGCCGTCAGCCGCCGCCCCACGGTTGCCTGATCGACATCCAGAACGACTGCAGCCTCGCGCAGCGTCCCGGCGCGATGAACTGCCAAAAAGACGCGCGCATCGTCCCAATTCATGAATAACGTTCTCTCTCGGTAAAGCACTTTTGCATTCTTTGGATGCAATTATACAAGTTGAGACTCTGCTCTCCAACAGAGATAATCAGGCCCCCGTATCAAACGGCATATCCCGGCATTCCGGCAACCGCGATTTCCCTCGACATATTGAGGGTTTAAAAAACTCAGCCGGTGTATTCGACTCGCATAGATCGCTTCAGATCGAAAGAACAAGCATAAAAAAATGGAAAAGGCAACTCACATTCCGGCCCGATGCGACGTTTCGGGAAGCGTTATGAATCTCCTCCGGTCGCTGCATATTGACCACATTTTTCTGGTCCCCGGAAAGATGGTTTATCCGTTGCTTGACGCGCTGGACAAGACGCCGGAAATTCGCGGCATCGTTGCCGCGCACGAGACCGGCAGTGCGTTCATGGCCGACGGCTACGCACGAGCCAGTCGCAAGTTCGGTGTGTGTCTCGCCATCTCCGGGCCCGGCACGATGAATCTCGTTCCCGGCATGGCCGCCGCCCTCGCCGATCGGATCCCGGTTCTCTATCTTGCCGGCGGCATATCGTCCAACGCCGAGGGAAAAGGCGCGTTCCAGGACGGGACGCTGGGAGGAATCGCCGAAAGCAGCGTGGTGCAAAATCTCGTTGACGACATTGTCGAACTGAAAAACAAGCAAAACCTGCTGGCGGAAATGCGCCGCGCTACTGACGGTCTGAACTGGATGCGCCGTGCCCGTTCGTTCATCAGCATCCCTCTCGACGTTCAACAGCAACCGGTGTCGGTCCCGCACGATCGAATGCAACGCCCGTACGCCCAAAGCATCATGGACATGAACCATGTCCCAGCCAACCCGGTCGCGGTGCAGGCGCTTTGCAAGCAATATCTCTTTCAGGAAAAGAAGGTCGCGTTTCTCATCGGTGGCCGCGGAAACGATCCGGAGACTGCCCGGGTCCTGCTCAAGGTTGCCGAGCGATTCAATATTCCGGTTGCGACGACTTTATCCGGAAAAGGCGCCTTTCCGGAACGGCACCCCCTTGCGTTGGGAGTTTATGGATTTTCCGGGCACTCGCGAGCGGTACAACTGATCAACTCGACCGATCTCGATGCACTCGTCGTTCTCGGTTGTGATCTCAATCAACGCGACAGTCTGAATTGGAGCGAAAAACTGAGCGCCGGCAAGGAACTCGTCATTTTCGACGACAGCTTCGATGCGCCGGCAACCGGCCACGTTCCGAGTCGAAGCATTTTCTCCGGCATTACGGCGACCATCCGAATGCTCGCGCATATGCCGGCGGGATCCGCACAGGAATTCCAGGCTGCATTCGCTCATCGGGACGCGTGGCTCGAGCGTGTCAAGCACGTTCCGCTTTACGATCATCGCTTCGAACCTACCTCGATCGGAAGCGCATCCGATTCACTTTCACTCTATCCGGGTGACGTCGTCCGACGGCTCTGCGATCTCGTGCCCGACGACACCAACGTTGTCGTCGACTCAGGTGCGCATCGAATCTTCATGGCGCACTACTGGCTCTCGTCGGGTCTCGGAAACTACTTCTCGTCGAGCGCGCTGGCCCCGATGGGTTGGGCAGTCGCAGCCGGGATTGGCGTCAAGCTCGCCGCACCGCATCGCCCCTGCCTCGTCGTCACCGGGGACGGCTGCATGCTGATGCACGGAATGGAGATTCAGACCGCGGCCCGTTACGGGATCAAGGTGATCTTTATCGTCCTGAACAACTCCGCTCATGGTGCGATTCACATCGACGCCATCACCAAGCGCACCGTCGCAGAGCAGTTCAGCAAGTTGCCTCGCCACGACTGGACACGGTTCGCCCAATCGGTGGGGGTCCCGGCACGCCAGGTCGATTGCCTGGCCGGACTGGAGCAGGCAGTCGGCGACGCACTGGCATGCGACGGGCCATTCGTCATTGAAGTGGCCGTGGGTGTCTTCCCTTCACCAAACCGGTACTACGCCGAATCCTTGCCGGCAGCGCAAACGAAGAACGAGCAGGTCGACGCATTTGCCGCTTCGCCTGCCGCCGCGATCGACACCCCCGAGTGCATCGACTGATGTTGAAAGAACTTGAACGATACGCAACGTTGAAAAGAATGAACCCGACGAAGTGGCCCATCCATTTTCTGGCGGCTGCAATCAGTGCCCTGTCACTCGCTTCCGGCGCGCAAGCGTCCGAGGAAGAGGTGACGGTCACGCCGCTCGCGCACACATCGCAATCCTGGGATGGCACCGACTACACGCATTATCCGGAAGGTACGCCGCTCATCGACGTGCAGCACGTGCGAGTCCCGGCTCACACGACGCTTCCGTGGCATAGCCACGGTGTGGTCAACGCCGTCTATCTGTTGAGCGGCAGGCTCACTGTCGAGAAAAAGAACGGGGAATCCCGGACAACGTTTGCCGCGGGACAGGTCATCGCGGACACCGTCGGAACAATTCACCACGGCTATACGACCGACGAACCGGCCGAGATGGTCGTGTTCTTTGCCGGTGCCAAGGGGCAACCCCTGCGCACCCTGGAACAACACTGACTCACAGAGCATAGAGCATGTCTGAAATCGTCGTTATATCCATCAACGTAGCGAAGGCCGGAAAGGAGGCCGCACTCGAAGCGTTGCTGAGCGGCCTCGTCGCCCCGACCCGAAGCGATCCGGGCATGATCCGCTACGAACTCAGTCGCGACCTGCGGAATCCCCGCACGTTCGTCTTCCAAGAGATTTGGGAGAGTCAGGAAGCACTCGACGAGCACCTGAATACGCCACATATCGCCGCCTACCGCAGGCTTGTACCGGATCTCGTCGAGCGCAAGGAATTGCTCATCACCAAAAACGTTCAGTAACGCATCGGGATGCATCAAGGAACGCCTATTCCGGAAACGGCTAGGCGTCCTTGCATCCTCTCTCGCTTCCATCGGGTTGTATCTCCCTCCCCGATCTCCATCGCGTCAACTCGCTGTCCCGGACCGCGACCGATCCGAATCAAAGCACCATGCAATCCCCAGCCAAAACGCCGGCGACCGGCCGCGCGTCGTCTCTTCTTCCGGCAGAACTGCCCGCCCTCTCTGCCGTGCCCACGCCATGCGCATCGTCACGCCCGTTCGGTCAGTCGCTGGCCGCCATGACAGGTATCGGGATCGTCAATATGCTCGTTGCGCTCGATCAAACAACCGTAAGCACGGCGCTGCCGCAGATCGTCGCAACCTTGGGAGGCTTCGCGTGGTACACATGGATAGCGACCGCTTATCTGTTGACGTCGTTGATTACCGTACCGATTTTCGGTCGACTGGGTGACTACTACGGGCGCAAGCCATTCGTCATCGGTGCAATCGCAACATTTACCACGGCCTCCGTCCTGTGTGCATCCGCCCCGAACATGGCCACGCTCGTCGCCGCACGCGCGCTTCAGGGTATCGGTGCCGGGATGATGACGGGGACCGCGTTCGCCTCCATACCGGATCTGTTTCCCGCGCCGCTGGAACGCGCCCGATGGCAGGTCGTACTCGCCGCGGCATATGGCATCGGTACCGCCGCGGGGCCGTCCCTTGGCGGATGGCTGACCGATCAATACGGCTGGCGCTCGACATTCCTGATCAATTTGCCGGTCGGGTTCGCGGCGCTCTACTTCACGCAACGCTATCTCCCGCGCCTCGCCCCGTCGTCGAAAACACGAATCCGTATCGATATCGCCGGAGCGCTGGTGCTCTCCCTGTTGCTGGGATGCATATTGTTCGCGTTCAGCAGCGAGCTTGGCGATGCGTCGACGCAACTACGCTGCCTCGCAATCGCCAGCCTGCCCGTGCTTGTCGCATTGTTCGTGCGTTGCGAACGGCGCGCGGCGGCACCGCTGGTACCCCTCGATCTGCTGTGCAATCGGCGCATCCTGACATTGCTCGGGCTTTCCTTTCTGACCGGCGCGGTGATGTTTTCGACGATCTTCTATGCGCCACTGCTACTCCAGAGCGGCCTCGGACTCTCCGCTACGGCAGCAGGTCGGCTATCGACGCCGCTCGCCGGGTCGATCGCGATTGGCAGCCTGCTCAATACTGCAGTCGTCACGCGCGTCGAGCGCCCTGCGATCATCGTGGTCACCGGCTTCTCGATGCTCATGCTCGCCTGCTATGGCTTGTCGCTCGTCGCGTCGACGAACACGCATGCGCCGCTGATCATTTCGTTGTTCGGGGCGGGCGTCGGCCTGGGGCTTATCCTCAACAACGTCAACATTTTCACGCAGGAGATCGCAGGAAAAACACGCGTCGGGATCGCGACATCGCTCATCCAGTCCACACGGATGATCGGCGGGATGGTTGGGCTATCCACGCTCGGCGCCTGGGTATCAGTCCAATACAGGGCCGGTACGGTTCATGCACTGAACGTTCTGGGCGTGACAACTGTCGACCGGCACCTGAACGGTCTGCTGGGAGACCCCCAACTGCTCATCGACCCAAAGAAGCAATCCGCAATCATCGAATCGATGGCTGGCGCACCGATCGCTGGCCAGCACATCATCGACGCCTTGCGCAGGGTCTTCAGCGACGTCCTGCACACCGGATTCCAACTCACCGCAGGAGCCGCCCTCGTCGCACTTCTGACCGCGCTGACCATTCTCGATATCCGGTTCGGCTCAGCGCCGAAAGACGACGGTGCACGTCACAACGCAACGTAAAACATCTGCGATCTGCACGCTCCCGAGCGTGTACCGGTCGCTTGCCCCTCTTGAGTCATGACACCCCGACCACGACTGCCAAACACATTTCAGGATTTCCTGCTGTTAATCGCCCGCGTGCTGATCGTTGCACTTTATTTGAAAATCGGGATTCCAAAGTTAATGGACTTCGGCGGAGCTATCGCCTACATGACCCGAATCGGCGCATCCGCGCCGATGCTGGCCGCGGCGATCCTGATCGCGATGGACGTCGTTGTTGCGATCGCGATTCTGGTCGGATTCCATACCCGCCGCCTCGCGCTGCTGCTGGCACTCTATACGCTCGCCGCCGCGATTATCGGTCACCCATTCTGGTTGATGGATGGATCACAGCAGATGAATAACATGATTCATTTCTACAAGAACCTGTCGATCATGGGCGGGCTTCTCGCGCTCTGTGCAGCGGGCCCGGGACGCTTTTCGGTCGACCGCGGCTGAGTGTTCCCCGAACCAGAGGTCAGGCGCAAATACGCTGTACGCACCCGCGTGGCGGCGCAAGCCGTAGCCCGCGTGCGACACCGCATCAGCCCCCCTCCCGCCCAATCATCGGACCCCCGAATATCTCCCATCCGATATCGCGATTTCCCGGATCGGTCGCGCGCCTCTAGACTGGCTACGCGATCGTGACGCCGCGCCGCCGCACGGCAACGTAACACGCCCCCACAAAAACGATTCCGGGAGATAAGCCATGTCCGACCGGCAGGCGCGCCGAGGCGCGCTCAAGACACTCGGCCTCGCGGCCGGCACCGCGCTGCTCGCCGCTACGCGCCACGCGCACGCCGCCGCATCCGAAACCGGTGCGCTGCTGCCCGGCGGTGCCGCGCACCTCGCCGAGCTCACGCGCCGGCTCGCGGCCGCCTCGCGACGGCGCGACTTCAAGACGGTGCCGATGATCCTCGAACGCCCCGACCAGTGGGATCACGCGGCGCTTGCCGAAGTGATCGGCTATCGCGGCGGCCCGAAGCAGGTGTGGGACAACACCGACCTTGGCGGCCCGTGGCTGAACCTGATGCGCAATTCGCTGAACGCGCAGATCTGGTCGTACCGTCATCCGGATTTCCTCGTCGTGTCGGCCACGCACGGCAGCGCGCATCTCGCGCTGTTCGACCAGGCCGCGTGGGACAAATACGGCCTCGCGAAATTCGCCGGCGCGGCCTTCCCGACCAACACGCTGCTCGACGCAAAGCCCGCGCAATCGAAAGGCGCGCAGGACCATGAGGCGCCCGACGGCGCATTCTCGTCGCATGACAACAGCCTCGCCGCGCTGCAGCAGCGCGGCGTCGTGTTCCTGTCGTGCCACAACGCGATCTGGGAACTCGCGGAACGGCTCGACGGCGCGAACGCGAACCCCGACAAGCTGCCGCTCGACGCACTGGCGGCCGACCTGACCAACCACGTGATCCCGTCGGCGATCGTCACGCCGGGCGCGGTCGGCACGCTGCCCGAGCTGCAGCAGGCCGGTTTCACGTACGCGAAATGAGCGCCGCGATGCCCCCGATCCATACGAAACCGCAATCGCAACCGCAATCGACTTCGCGCCGCCGCCGGCGCACGCTGCGCGCCGCGCTGGCCGCCTGGCTGTGCGGTGTGTCGGCGCTCGCGCTCGCCGCACCCGCCGCCACCGACGCGACCGTCTTTCCGCCCTGGCAGGACGGCCGCAACAACGATGCGATCCATCGCGGCCTCGAATTCACGGTGCCGCAGGTCGACGTGCTCGCCGATTTCCACGGCGACCTCACCGCGCCGAAGCTCGTGCTGTATGTCGGCGGCAACTACTTCTTCGCGATGGCGCCGCTCGTCGCGAAGTTCGAGGAAGACCATCCCGAGTACCGCGGCCGCATCTACTGGGAAACGATTCCGCCCGGGCTGCTCGTGAAGCAGATCCACGCGGGCGGCACGATCACCGTCGGCAACATGACGTGGACGGTCAGGCCCGACGCGTATTTCGCGGGGCTCGGCAAGATCAACGGCCTGATCGCGGACGGCACGCTCGCGGGCCCGGCCGTGCCGTACGTGACGAACCAGCTGACGATCATGGTGCGCGCCGGCAATCCGAAGCGCATCGCGTCGCTGAACGATCTCGCGCGGGCCGACGTGACGCTCGCGATGCCGAACCCCGCATTCGAAGGCGTCGCGCGGCAGATCCGCGCGTCGCTCGTGAAAGCCGGCGGCGACGCGCTCGCACGCACCGTCTACGACGACAAGGTGCACGCCGGCACCACCGAGCTCACGCACATCCACCATCGGGAAACCGCGCTGTTCCTGATGCAGGGGCGCGCGGACGCGGGCGTGCTGTGGCAATCCGAAGCCGCGTTCCAGGAACAGATCGGGCATCCGCTGATGCACATCAACATTCCGGCCGAGCAGAATACGACGGCCATCTACGCCGGTGCGATGGTGAAGGACGCGCCGCACCCGGAAGCCGCGCGCGCATGGCTCGCGTTCATCCGGTCGCCGGAAGCGTTCCGGATCTTCGAGCGCTACGGTTTCGGCCGATATGATGCGAACCAGCCGACGCAGCACCTCGCACCGGGGCAGGACGGGCCCGCGGCAGGCTGACGGCCTCGCCGCCGCCCGGCGCGCACGCCACATACAACAAGGAGGGGGACACGTGAACGATACGGTCGATACACCGCGAGACCCGTCGCGACGCCGGTTCGCGCCGCTGCTGCTCGCCGCGGCCGCGCTGCTGGCCGGCCACGCGCACGCGGACGACGCGGCATCCGGCAGGACGATCGCGACACAGGGCACGGCGACGGGCGTCGCGGCCTGCATCGGCTGCCACGGCAGCCAGGGCGAAGGCAATGCGGCGGCCGGCTTCCCGCGCCTCGCGGGAACGAACGCCGCGTACCTGTCAGCGCAGCTCGCCGCATTCGCGGACGGCAGCCGCCAGAACCCGGTCATGCAGCCGCTCTCGAAACTGCTGTCGCCGCACGAGCGCGACGCGGTCTCCGCGTACTTCGCGAGCCTGCCCGCGCCGGCCGGTGTGTTCACGCCCGACGATGCCGCGATCGATCCGGCGAACACCGGCGCGTGGCTCGCCACGCGCGGGCGCTGGTCGCAGGGCCTGCCCGCGTGCGCGCAATGTCACGGCGCCGGCGGCCTCGGGGTGGGCACCGCGTTTCCGCCGCTCGCAGGCCAGCCGGCCGCGTATGTCGCCGGCCAGTTGAACGGCTGGAAACACGGCACGCGCCCGCCCGGGCCGATGGGCTTGATGCCGGTGATCGCCGGCAAGCTGTCCGACGCCGACATCGACGCGGTGGCCGCCTACTATGCGCGCGGCGGCGCCGCCCAAGGAGACAAGCGATGATCGACCGCACGACGCTGATCCGCCGCGCCCGCGCGACGCTGCTCGGCGCGGCCTGGCTGCCCGCACTCGCGTTCGCGGCAACACCGCAGGACGCACCGGCCGCCGCTCCCGCACCGGCAATCGCCCCCGCCGCCGCCGCGCCGGCGGCCAGGCCGTTCACGCCGCCGCCCGAATCGGCGATCCCTGCCGACGACTTCGGCAAGACCGTCAGGCTCGGCGAGCAGATCTTCCTGCACACGCCCGAGTTCGCGGGCAAGTACGTCGGCAACAAGCTGACCTGCGCGAGCTGCCACCTCGACGCGGGCCGCCGGCCCGATTCGAGCCCGATGTGGGCCGCGTACCTGCTGTATCCGGCGTACCGTGCGAAGAACGGCCACGTGAACACGTTCGCCGAACGCCTGCAGGGCTGCTTCCGCTACAGCATGAACGGCAAGGCGCCGCCGGCCGGCGACCCGATCCTCGTCGCCCTCGAGACGTACTCGTACTGGCTCGCGAAGGGCGCACCGGTCGGCACGAAGCTGCCGGGCCAGGGATTCCCGAAGCTGCCGCCGCCCGCGCAGAAGGCCGACTATGCGCGCGGCGCGGCCGTCTACACGCAGCACTGCGCGCTGTGCCACGGCGCGGACGGTCAAGGTCAGTCGAGCGGCGGCAAGCCCGCGTTCCCCGCACTGTGGGGCGCGCGCTCGTTCAACTGGGGTGCGGGGATGGGCGACATCCGCAATGCGGCCGGCTTCATCAAGGCCAACATGCCGCTCGGGCTCGGCGGCACGCTGACCGATCAGGAGGCGTGGGACGTCGCGACCTTCATGGACAGCCACGAACGCCCGCAGGACCCGCGCTTCACGGGCTCCGTGCAGGACACGCGCGCGAAGTTCCACGATTCGCCCGACTCGATGTACGGGCGCAGCGTGAACGGCCGCGTGCTCGGCGCGCCGTGACGTTCGGCCGCGCCGGTCGATGCGACCGGCGCGGCCGGCGCGGTCACGGATGCCAGCGATACACGACGATGCTCGACCCGTTGTAGTTGTCCTTCGTGATCACGTACTCGCCGGTGGAGCGCAGGTACGCCCGCACGCCGTACATCGAGTCGACGTCGTTGCCGACGTCCATCGCCGACGTGTTCGAATTCGTCAGCGTCGTGACGAGCGCGCCGGTGTTCAGGTCGAACACGTCGATGTTCGGCACCGTGTGCACGTAGCCGACGAACAGGTAGTGGCCGGCCGCCGCGATCGATTTCGGGTTCGCGCTCGTCAGGTTGATCACCGGGTTCGGCGCGGTCGTGTTGCCGTTCTTCCAGCCGTGATAGACCTCGATGTGTCCGTTCATCGCGGTCCAGTCCCAGTTGCCCGCGAGGCCCTGCGCGAGGATCATCGTGTCGCTGTCGGCCTGGTAGAGGATGCGCGTGACCGGCGCGACGCTGGTCGGCACGGGCGTCGTCGTCGGCTTGCCCCACGACGGCTTGCCGGTCGCGTCGAAGCCCGTCATCGGGTAGCGCGTGATCACGTTCGATCCGTTCAGCCCGGCCCACACGTCGCCGTTGCCGTCGATGTCGAAGCCGGCCGTCACCTGCAGCGTCGTGTTGAACGGCTTGCCCGGCAGCGAACCGGCGGGGATTGCGATGTAGCCGCTCGCGGTATTGAAGTAATAGAAGTTGAAGTTGCCGGGGTTCTGGCCCGACGCGACGAGGATCCGGTTGCCGCCGACGTTCACGAGCTGGCCGAAGTGCTGGCCGCGCTGGTAGTCGTTCATGTCGAGGCGCGGGTCCTTCGGATAGGTGAACGGGTCGACCGTGTTCGCGACGAACGTGCCGCCCGCCGAGCCCGTATACACGTTGTTGCCGCTGTAGAACAGCGTGCCGTCCGTCACCGGATCGGGCGCGGCGATCCCCTCGAAGTTCAGCGCCTGCAGCTTCCACTGCAGCGCGCCGGTCGGGCCGTACGAATGGAGGTCGGTGCTGCCGTTGCGGCCGAGATCCCAGCCGCCGCCCCAGGCGTTGTTCAGCACGTACAGGTTGCCGGCCGCATCCTTGCCGAGCGCGGCGACGCGCGTGAAGCGCTTGTCGCCGACCTGCCCCTTGATGCCCGTCGTCGTGTCGAGATAGCCGCCCTGCACGCCGAACGTGCCGACCTGCGCCGGCAAGCCGAGCAGCCCGCTGTAGACCTTGATGTTCATGTCGGGCCCTTCGTCGCCCACCATCAACCGGCCCAGCGACGCATCGAAGTACAGCGACGCGGGCCGTGCGCCGGCCGCCATCTGGATCGTGCTCATCGCGGTGCCGGTCGCGCTGAACTGCGCGACGACGCCCGCGCTCTTGCGCGCGACCCACAGGTTGCCGGCCGCATCGAGCGCCAGCGCGCCCGGCCCCGCTACGCCGATGTCGCGCTGCCATACGCCGTCGGTCGTATAGACGCGCACGCGATTGCCGTAGAAGTCGCTCACGTACAGCAGGTTGCCGCCCGTCGCGAGGCCCGTGATGACGTCCGCATACTGGATGCCCGTCCACGTGCTGACCGGGATGCGCAGGTCGCGCTGGTTCGAGCTTCGGTTGTAGCGGCCCACCGAGCCGCTGCCGAACGTGCGGTTGTAGCCGAGGGCGACGAACAGCGACGTCGAATTGCCGGTGATCGCCCCGCCCTGGAATTCGTCGTGGATGCCGATCGTGCCGAGCGGCTGGCCGTTCTGGTAGATCGCGACGCCGCCCGCGTTCTCGTCCCAGCGCGACGCCGTGTAGATCACGCCTTCGGGCGCGACCCACATCGAGCGCGCGCCGTTGCCGACGTGCGAGACCAGCGTGCCGTACGTGTTCGCGAGCCAGTCCGTCGAGTACGGCACCTGCGCGTGACTCGCCGGCGCCAGCATCGCCATGCAGATTCCCAGCAACGCCGCGCGAATTTGTTTCATTGACATGAATAATGCTCCCAGACGATCAATGGTCGACACTGTAAATCGCGGCGCATGAAATATTGGTGATTTCGGCAAATACGCATTCGCCGGCATCCCGAATTATTCACTCCGCGCCTTTTGCCGTCCGGCGCTTTTTCGTCAACGAAGGTCAAACCCGCGAAACCACGCCGCAACGGCTGCCGGCCGCACGGCTTCGGTGCTTTTTCCCGGCATTTTCTTCCGGATCGTTCAATGCGAATGCGTCATTTTTTCTGACATGACCGCATTGCCTTTTCATTCCCCGGAATTCGTTTCAATGATTACAAATCGAAATTGAAATGAAAGAGAAAAAATAATATCCGGCCCGATCGGTTTTTCGCGATTGGGCGCAGCGGCGGGAGCGGAAGGGGAAAGCAGAATGCGGCGGGGAAACCGCGCGCCGGCGATACCGGCGCGCGCAGCGATCGTTCAGTTCGCCGGGTCGAACGTCGGGCCGTCCCAGCCGTCGACGTATTTCGGCAACGCATCGACGACGTCGATCACGCGGTGCCGGTAGAACAGGTGCATCGTCGGCTGCAGGTCGCCGGGCAGTTGCCCGCCGTGCGCCCGCGCGGCCAGGCTGTTCGGCACGACGCGCATGTCGAGCCGGTTCGTCCCGAACACGATCTCGCCGCACGACGCGCACCACGTGCGCGACATCGACTTCTCCGGATGCGGGAACGTCGCGTGGCTGCCGTCGATGCTCACCTGCTCCGGCGGCCAGGCGGTCGCGGACAGCATCGGCGTGCCGTAGAAATCACGGCAGGTCGCGCAATGGCAGTTCGCGCGCGCCGCCGGTTCGCCACGCAGCGTGACGGTCACGGCGCCGCACAGGCAGCGCGCGGAAAGCGTTCGGGTCATGTCGTCTCCTGTGAAAGGAAGGCGACAGTATAGGAGCATGCCTCGAGGCCCGCATCGACCGCGGGCCCCGTCGCGGCCGCAACGACCGCTGCGTCAGAACTTCTGGCGCAGCCCGAGGCTGACGATCGCCTGCGACCGCGAGTCGGACGAGTGGCCGTTCGCCTTGTCGGACACCGACGCGGTCGCGGCCACCGGCCGGCCGAGCGCGTCGAGCGTCATGCCCGATGCATGCTGGTACGCGCCGAGCAGGTACACGCTGGTGCGCTTCGACAGGTCGTAGACGGCGCCGAGCGTCACGTTGTGATACTGCGCGCGGTCGTCGACGCCATCGACATCGCTGCCGCGCGTGTAGCTGTAGCCCGCGAACAGCTGCGTCTGCGGCTGCACGGTCCAGCGCGTGAACACGCCCGCGACGTTGAACGTCGCGTGGCCGGTGAACAGCGACTGGCCGCCGCTGCGGTACTGCACGTTGCTGTAGTTCACGCCGACGACGGCCGGGCCGAAGTCGTACGTCGCGCCCGTCGCGATCACCTGCTGCGATTGCGCGCTCGCATAGCCTTCGTTGATCGACGAGTTGAAGAGGCCGTCGTCGGTGCTCTGCCACTTGCCGGCCGTCGGGTCGGTCGCGCCCGTCTTGCTGTTGTCCGAGCGCTCGTAGCCGACGCCCACGCGCAGCGGGCCTGCCGCGTACGCTGCGCCGACGCTCCACGTGTTGCGCTGCTTCATGCTGCCCGGCTGGCTGCCGAAACCGTACAGCGCGCCGAACGTGAAGCCCGAGTAGTTCGCGCTCGTGTACTTGATCGAGCTGTCGACGCGCGCGGTCTGGTCGAGATCGTCGATGTCGCCCGGGTGCGCGCCGAAGCCGCCGATGAACGACGACGGGCCGACCGGGCTCACGAAGTCGTCGAGCGACGTGTACTGGCGGCCGAGCGTGACCGTGCCGTAGCGGTCGCTGCCGACGCCGACGAACGCCTGGCGGCCGAACTGGCGCCCGCCCTGGCCCGACGTGCCGTTCGTGATGTCGAAACCGTTCTCGAGGACGAACAGGGCGCGCATCCCGCCGCCGAGATCCTCGGAACCCTTGATGCCCCAGCGGCTGCCGGACAGGTTGCCGGTCGTGAGCCCGACGCTCGAATGGCCGGTGTACGCGCCTGCCGAGCCGACCCGTTCGTTGCTGCGATAGGTCACGCCCGCGTCGACGATGCCGTACAGCGTGACGGAGCTTTGCGCGGCGGCGATACCCGCGAGCGAGAGCAGCAGCGGGGCTGCGATCAGTTGCTTGTTCATGGTTTTATGTCTCCGGGCGGTGAACCCGTTGTTCTGGCTGGCTGTTGCGAGTGGCGCGCGGGCGCCGACATCCGCCGGCGGTGCGAGGCCGGCGGCGTCCGCGCGCGACGACGCGGCGGGCATGCCCGCTGCGGCCGCCATGGTAAATGGAACCGGTTCCTTTCCGAAGCGGAATAATGACAACAGTTTTTTGCCAAAATCGAGATAGTCGGGGCGCGGCCGTCGTCGATGGCTGCCGCACCTGTACAGCACGGCCCGGCGCCCCCGATAATCGAACGCGCCCCTACCCTCGGGAGTTCCGTCATGCATGAAACGACCCTGCTGATCTTCGCCGCCGTCGCGTTCGTCGGCATCGCGACGCCCGGCCCGACCGTGCTGCTTGCGCTGACCAACGGCTCGCGCTACGGCGTGCGCCGCGCGGCCTACGGGTTCGCGGGCGCGATGCTGTCCGACTTCGTGCTGATCGTCGCGGTCGCGCTCGGCCTCGGCGCGCTGCTGATGGCGTCGGCGTTCTGGTTCTCGGTGGTGAAGTGGCTCGGCGCCGCATACCTCGCGTATGTCGGCATCCGGCTGCTGATGTCGAAGGGGTCGCTCGACGTCGCCGCCGCGCAACACGGCACGGCCACCGAGCGCAATGCGTCGATCTTCGCGAAGAGCTTCCTGACCGCGGTCACGAACCCGAAGGGCTATCTGTTCTTCTCCGCGTTCCTGCCGCAGTTCCTCGATCCGTCCGCGCCGCTTGCGCCGCAGTACGTCGCGCTCGCCGTCACGTTCGCGCTGCTCGACGGCGCGGTGATGTTCGGCTACGCGCTGCTCGGCGCACGCGCGGTGCGGCTGCTGAAACGCGCGGGCGCGCTGTGGCTCGAACGCACGTGCGGCGCGATGCTGCTCGCGCTCGCCGGTTCGCTCGCGCTGTACCGGCGCCACGCCGCCTAGGAGCGGGTTCCGATGAAAATTGCCGCACCGCCCCGCGCCGGCTTTCCCGGCCTGTCGCTCAGGCAACTCGACCGCTCGGACCTCGACGCGTGGTACGCGTACCTGTCGAACCCCGACGTCTTCCACCACACGAGCTGGAACCTGCGCACGCCCGGCGATCTGCTGCCGCTGTTCGACAACATCGAATCGGCCGACCCGGATTCGATCCGGCGTCTCGCGATCGTCGACACCGCATCGGGCGCGCTCGCCGGGACGATCGGGCTGCATACGGTGTCCACCGTGAACCGCTCGGCGGAGATTGCGTACGACCTCGCGCCGTCGCACTGGGGGCGCGGCATCGCGAGCGCGGTATGCGAAGCCGTTACCGCGTGGGCGTTCGCGAACGGCGGCTTCATGCGCATGCAGGCCGTCGTGCTGACCAGCAACGCGGGCTCCGCGCGCGTGCTGCAGAAGTGCGGCTACCGCTACGAAGGGCTGTTGCGCGCGTACAAGATGGTGCGCGGCACGCCGGGCGATTTCGCGATGTACGCACGCCTCGCGACCGACTGACACGCCGTCCGCGGCATCGCGCGCCGATGCCGTGAAGCGATTGGACGACCCGCGCCGAATTGGCGACAATCGCCGTTCCCCTCCTCGACGCTCCGCCATGAAAATCGCCGCGCTTTCCGACATCCACGGCAACCTCGCCGCGCTCGACGCGGTGCTCGACGACGTCCGCCGCCGCGGCGCCGACGTGATCGTCAATCTCGGCGACATCGTGTCGGGCGCGCTCCATCCGGCCGAAACGGCCGACCGCCTGATCGCGCTCGACTTGCCGACCGTCAAGGGCAATCACGAACGCCAGTTGCTCACCTACGATCGCGAAGCGATGCGGCTGTCCGATCGCTGGGCGCACGACACGCTGCGCGACGACCACCGCGCGTGGATCGCCGCGCTGCCCGAACGCATGACGCTCGACGACGACGTGCTGATGGTGCACGGCACGCCGGACAGCGATCTCGTCTACTTCCTCGAAACGGTCACGCCCGACGGCTGCCGCGCGGCGACACCCGATGAAGTCGCGCAGCGCGCGGGCAACGAGGCGGCATCGCTGATCCTGTGCGGCCACACGCACGTGCCGCGCACCGCGAAGCTCGACGACGGCCGGCTGATCGTCAACCCGGGCAGCGTCGGGCTGCAGGCGTACGAGGACGACCAGCCGCATCCGCACCGGATCGAGACGGGCTCTCCGCATGCACGCTACGCGATGGTGTCGCGCACGGCGGCCGGCTGGAACGTCGAATTTCATGCGGTCGAATACGACTGGCACACGGCCGCCGTCACCGCGGCCTCGCGCGGGCGCGACGACTGGACCGTCGCGCTGCGCACCGGCCGGTGCTGATACTCGCGCCGCCCGACCGCCCCGCTTCGCTTCTTTCGAAGGAAAACCGGACACCATGGCCGTTCCGTCGCAACTGCTCTTCCTGCCCGGCGCATCGGGCAGCACCGCCTTCTGGCAGCCGCTGGCCAACCTGCTGACGCATCCGGCCGAACGGCGGATCGTCGCCTACCCGGGCTTCGGCGACACGCCGCGCGATCCGGCCGTCGACGATTTCGACAGCCTCGTGCGTGATGTCCTCGAAAAGATCGACCGGCCGACCGCCGTGATCGCCCAATCGATGGGCGGCGTGATCGCGATGCGCGCGGCGCTCGACAGGCCCGAACGCGTCACGCATCTCGTGCTGACGGTCACGTCCGGCGGGCTCGACATGGCGGGGCTCGGCGCGCAGGACTGGCGGGCCGGTTTCGCCGAAGCGAACCCGCAGTTGCCCGACTGGTTCCTGACGTTTCGCGCGGACTTGTCGCGAGAGATCGGCCGCATCGCGCAGCCGACGCTGCTGCTGTGGGGCGACGACGATCCGATCAGCCCCGTCGCGGCCGGCCGGCGCCTGCTCGAACGGCTGCCCGACGCACAGTTGCATGTCGTGCCGGGCGGCCGGCACGATCTCGCGGCCGTGCATGCGCAAGCGCTCGCGCCGCTCGTCGACGCGCATCTGCAGCGCACGTAACGTCGCGCGCGCCGGCTTCGATTTCGGTTTCAGCTTCAGCGTCGGTGCGCGCTGAAACCGCGACGCTCACGCGCCGCGCCGCGTCACCCCGCGTTCCTCAGCGTGAGCCTCGCCTCGAGTCCGCCGCCGTCGGGCCGGTTGTTCAGCGTCAGCGTGCCGCCCATCGCGAGCGCGAGTTGCCGCGCGATCGCCAGGCCGAGCCCGGTGCCGCCCGTGTCGCGGTTGCGCGACGTCTCCACGCGCCGGAACGGCTCGAACACCGCGTCGAGCTGATCGGCCGGAATGCCGGGCCCGCGGTCGAGCACCGCAATCACCGCACCGCCGTCCGGCGCCGCGCGCACGTCGATCTCGGCCGCGCCCGCGAACTTCAGCGCGTTGTCGACGAGGTTGCCGACGATGCGGCGCAGCGCCTTCGGCCGCGTGACGAGCGCGAGCGGCGCGCGGCTGTGCAGCGCGACGTCCTGCCCCGCATCCGTGTAGTCGCACACGATGCTGTCGAGCAGCGCGTCGAGATCGATGCGGCGCGCGGCTTCCTCGGTGCCGTGCAGTGTCCGCGCGTACGCGACGCCCTCCTTCACCAGATGCTCCATCTCGATCAGGTCCTGGCGCAGCTTCGCGCCCTGCGTGTCGTCGTCCATCACGTCGACGCGCAGCCGCATCCGCGTGATCGGCGTCTGCAGGTCGTGCGAGATCGACGCGAGGATCTGCATGCGTTCGGCCATGTACTGCGCGATGCGGTCCTGCATCGCGTTGAACGCCCGTGCGGCACGCGCGACTTCCGACGGCCCGCCTTCGTTCAGCCGCTCGCCCTTCAGGTCGGGGCCGAGCGCGTCGGCGGCCTGCGCGAGCTGCTTGAGCGGCCGCGTCGCGAGCCGCACCGCGAGCCAGCAGCATGCGGCCAGCACCGCGAGCTGCAGCACGAGCACGACCGGCAGCCAGCCGGACAGCGGCACCGTCGACATCGGATGGATGTCGATCGTCAGCGGCGACCCGTCGGTCAGGCGCAGATGCACCTGCAGATGTTCGCGGTCGCCGGGGATCGCGTTCGCGGTCAGCGGATAGTCGCCGCCGATGCCGTCCGAGATCGAGCGCTCGACGCGCGCCGACAGCCGCGCTTCGGGCGGCGTGCCGGTCTCGCCGGGCCCGAGGATGAACGCATAGCTGCGCCGCGCGAGACGCGGCAGCCACGCGGCGCGCTCGGCGGCCGGCAGATGGTCGAGCAGCGCGACCGAGCTCGCGACCTCGCGCTCGATGTAGCCCATCATCAGGTTGGTGGTCGCCTGGTCGCGCTCGGTCACGGTGAGCCAGAACGACAGCGTCTGCGCGAGCGCGAGGCCCACGCACAGGATCAGCGCGAGCCGCGCGAACAGCGAGCGCGGCCAGTGCCACAGCGTGCGCGCGCTCATGGCGTACCGTCGACGGCAGTCACGGCCGACGAGAACACGTAGCCCTCGTTGCGCAGCGTCTTGATGTAGCGCGGTTCGCGCGCGCCGTCGCGCAGGCGCTGGCGCAGCCGGCTCACGAGCAGGTCGATCGACCGGTCGAACGGATCGGACTGGCGCCCCTGCGTGAGGTTGAGCAGCTGGTCGCGCGTCAGCACGCGCTGCGGATTGTCGAGGAACACGCGCAGCAGCCGGTATTCGGCGCCGCTCAGCGCGACCATCGTGCCCTCGGCGTCGAGCAGGTGGCGCCCCGTCGTGTCGAGCCGCCATTCGCCGAACGCGAGCATCTCGGCCGATTCCGTCACCTGCATGCCGGGCGGCAACATGCGCGCGCGGCGCAGCACCGAGCGGATCCGCGCGAGCAGCTCGCGCACCGCGAACGGCTTGGCCAGGTAGTCGTCGGCGCCCATCTCGAGGCCGATGATGCGGTCGGTTTCCTCGCCGCGTGCGGTCAGCATCAGCACGGGCACCGTGCGGAACTTGCCGGCGCGCAGGTCGCGGCACAGCGTGAGGCCGTCTTCGCCCGGCATCATCAGGTCGAGCACGATCAGGTCGGGCGCGCCGTCGTCCAGCACGTTGCGCATCTCGCGGCCGTTCGCGGCCAGCGACACGCGCATGCCGTTCTTTTCCAGGTAGTCCGCGATCAGTTCGCGAATCGCGCGATCGTCGTCGACGATCAGCACGTGGTCGATCTTGTCCATGAATCGTTGTCGGTGTCGTAGTTCGGGCAGGCGATGTCCGCTGTTATACCGCAAGGCAGGCACGCGTTTGTATCCCAATGTATCGCGCCGCCGCGACGACACACAACATTGCACACGTGCGGCCGGCCGGACACATCGCAGATACGTCGGCGCAGCCTAATGGGGCCTGTCGAAACCCGTCCGGCCGCGCCCCCGAGCAGCGGCCCACCGATCAGGAGAACGCCATGCTGCCCCGACTCAAGACCGCCGCCATCGTCATCGCCCTCGCCGCCACGGCCGGGCTCGCCGCCTTCGCCGGCACCCGCGACGACGCGGGCATGCAGGCCTCGCTGGCCGGCACGCCGGCGCCCGATTTCACCGGCATCGACCGCTGGCACAACAGCGCGCCGCTGACGCTCGGCCAGCTGCGCGGCAAGGTCGTGCTCGTCGACTTCTGGACGTACTCGTGCATCAACTGCATTCATACGATTCCGTACGTGAACGACTGGTACCGGAAGTATCGCGACCAGGGGCTCGTCGTGGTCGGCGTGCATACGCCCGAATATCCGTTCGAGCGCGACGCGGGCAACGTCGCCGAGGCGATCAAGCGCTTCGATATCCGGTATCCGGTCGCGCAGGACAACCGCTACGACACGTGGCGCGCGTACGGGAACCAGTACTGGCCCGCGCTGTACCTGATCGATGCGAACGGCAAGGTCGTCTATACGCGCTATGGCGAAGGCGGCTACGACAAGACCGAGGCCGCGATTCGCGGCGCGCTCGCGCAGGCGGGCACGCCGGCGAAGGACGCGACGCGCACGCAATGACCGACGCGGCGCGCGGGCGCGGCATCCGCCCGCGCTCGCGTCACGCCCTCACTCGCTCACTCGCGTTTCGCGTCGGCCGCCGCGAGCATCGCTTCGCCGATCGCGAGGTTGCCGTCCGCGACCAGCGCTTCGCCGGCGCCGCGGATATCGGCCTCGGCCTTGTTCTGCCCGAGCTTGCGCTTGCCGACGAGCCGCGTGATCTCGATCTGCAATCCGACGATCGCCTGCAGCATCGTGTCGATGTAGTCCTTCGGCGCGTCGCCCATCTTCCACGGCACCGGCTGCGACGCTTCATGCGTGCGCGTCAGCCGCGCGACCACGCCGCGCACGAACTTCTCGTCGTCGCGCACCGTGATGCGGCCGTGCGCATGCACGACCATGTAGTTCCACGTCGGCACCTGGCGGTGCGCGACATGCTTGCTCGGATACCCGTTCGGCGAGATGTACGCGTCGCCGGCGCGGAAGATCACGAGCACCTCGTCGCCGTCCGCGACGTCCTGCCAGACCGGATTCGCACGGGCGACGTGCGCGTGCAGTTCGCCGAGCCCGCCGTCGCCGGGCAGCAGTTCGAACGGAATGTGGTTCGCGTCGAGCCCGCTCTTGCCGTGCGTGATCAGGCTGCCGAACGGATGCTGCACGATCAGTTCGCGCAGCGCGTCGGGATTGGGCTCGTTGAAATCGGCGGGGACGTACATGTCGGCTCCACGGTCGTATGGCATCGGAAAAGGCGCGGGCGCGGGCCCGTCATGCAGCGATTGTGATCCCAAACTGGTTTATGCTGTAGAGCCGGTTTGGAACAATTTCAGCAGACCAGAATCATGGCAAGAACGGCCCGGATCGTCGAAATCCCGTCGCTCGGCGCGCTCGACCGCGCGGCCGGCGACCTGAGCCGCCAGCTCGCGCAGGCCCTGCGCGACGCGGTGCGCCGCGGCGACGTCCGGCCCGGCGACACGCTGCCGTCCACGCGGCTGCTGGCGGCGGCGCTGCAGGTCGCGCGCGGCACCGTCGTCGATGCGTATGCGCAGCTCATCGCCGAAGGCTTTCTCGAATCGCGCGGCGGCGCGGGCACGCGGGTCGCGAACGCGCTCGCCGAACCGCCGCGCGACAACACGCCCGCACCGCCGGCACCGCGCCAGCGCCCGGCGCACGCCGGGCTGCCCGAGCCCGCCGCCACCTTTGCGCGGATCGCCCGCGAATTCAACCCGCTCCCGGCCATGCCGTTCGCGATCTCGGTGCCGGTCGGGCTCACCGCGCCCGACGACGTCTGGCGCCGGCTCGGCAACCGCCTGCGCGCCCGCGGCGCCGGCGCGCCGTCCGGCTATGCCGATCCGCAAGGCGCGCTGCCGCTGCGCGAAGCGATCGCCGACTATGTGCGCCGGTCACGCTCGGTGCGCTGCGATGCCGGCCAGGTGGTCATCACGAGCGGCACGCAGCAGGGGCTGCATCTCGCGAGCCAGGTGCTGCTCGGCGACAACGACCGCGCATGGGTCGAGAATCCCGCCTATCGCGGCATCACCGCGCTGCTCGAAAGCACCGGGCGGCGCGATGCGATGGTGCGCGTGCCGGTCGACGCGGACGGCCTCGACGTCGACGCCGGCATCCGTCTCGCGCCGGATGCCCGTGCCGCGTTCGTCACGCCGTCGCACCAGTACCCGCTCGGCATGCCGCTGAGCATGGCGCGGCGCAACGCGCTGCTCGCGTGGGCGCGCGCGCATCGCGCGTGGGTGGTGGAGGACGACTACGACAGCGAGCTGCGCTACGAAGGCTATCCGTTCCCGTCGCTGCAGGGGCTCGACCCCGATCGCGTGATCTACCTCGGCACGTTCAGCAAGATCCTGTTTCCGTCGCTGCGGCTCGGCTACGTGATCGCCCCCGACGATCTCGTGCCCGCGTTCTGCGGCGCGCGCGCGCTGATGGATCGCCATGCGCCGACCGCCGACCAGCACGTGCTGGCCGCGTTCATCGCGGAAGGCCATCTCGACCGCCACATCCGCCGCGTGCGCGGCGTGTATGCGGAACAGCGCGCGCTGCTGATCGACACGCTCGGCGCGCGGCTGCCGCGCGAGCGTGCGTGGGTACAGCCGGGCGACCAGGGGATGCACGTCGTGCTGTGGCTTGCGGCAGGCATCGACGATCTCGACGTGGTCGCGCGCGCCGCGCAGGCCGGCGTCGCGGTGCGCGCCGTGTCGCCGATGTTCGCGCCCGGCACGGCCCGCCCGGGGCTCGTGCTCGGCTTCGGCGGATTCGGCCGCGCGCAGATGGAGGCCGCCGCGCAACGGCTCGCGGACGTGGTTTCGTCAGCGGAATCGCGGCCGCGCACGCCGTAAAAGGTTGTCGGCGGGCAACAAACGTAATCGTCTGTAAATCCTGCAAGCAAACGGCCGTTTCAACCGCCGGCGCGCATGCACGGTTTGCTAGGATCGCGCGTCTTCCATCCGCGCTCCTGCCGCCTTGAATCGCTTCGCGCCGTTTCTCCGAGATACGTGGCTCCGTTGCCGCGCCCGTGTCGCACCGTTCGCCGCTGCCTGCCGCGCGCGCCTCCGCGCACTGTGCGCGGGCGTGCTGCATCGCCTGCGCCATCCGACGCGGCGCGGCGTGGCGCTGACGCTCGCCGCGATACCCGTGCTGGGCCTGCTGGTCCTGCTCGCGTTCGTCCCGTTCACGCCGAGCATCGGCGACATCCGCAAGGCGCGCATCGACCGCCCCGCACGCGTGCTGTCCGCCGACGGCCAGCTGATCGCCGAGTTCCGGCCGGTGAACCGCGAATGGGTGCCGCTCAAGCAGATCTCGCCGCACATGGTCGACGCGCTGATCGCGACCGAAGACCACCGCTTCTATTCGCACCACGGCATCGACTTGCGCCGCACGCTCGCGGCCGGGCTGCATACCTTCTCGGGCGACCGCCAGGGCGGCTCGACGATCACGCAACAGCTCGCACGCAACCTGTATCCGGACGAAGTCGGCCGCGCGCCGACGCTCACGCGCAAGGTGAAGGAGCTGATCACCGCGTTCAAGATCGAATCGGTGTACAGCAAGGACGAGATCCTCGAAACCTACCTGAACACGGTGCCGTTCCTGTACAACGCGTACGGCGTCGAAATGGCCGCGCGCACCTACTTCGGCAAGTCGGCGGACCAGCTCGACATCGCGGAAAGCGCCACGCTCGTCGGGATGCTGAAGGGCAACAGCTACTACAACCCGGTGCTGAATCCGGAGCGCGCGGTCCAGCGGCGCAACATCGTGCTCGGCCGGATGGCGCAGATGGGCATGCTCACGCCGCAGCAGCTCGCGAAGCTGCAGCGCGAGCCGCTGCGCGTCGATTTCGAGCCGCAGACGGCGCAGCCGAGCCTCGCGCCGCACTTCGCGGTCCAGTTGCGCAAGTGGCTGATCGCGTGGGCCGACCGCAACAACTACGATCTCTACGCCGACGGCCTCGTCGTGCGCACGACGCTCGACGCGCAGTTGCAGGACATGGCCACGCAGGCGCTGACGCGACAAACCGAGCGGCTGCAGTCGGTCGCCGACAGCGCGTGGCGCGGCCCGTCCGGCTGCGGGCTGCGCAACGACCTGTTCCGCGGCTTCATCCGCCAGACGCCCGAATATCGCCAGTTGCGCGACACGGGGCTCGCCGATGTGCCGGCGCTGAAGCAGCTCGGCGCAAACCGCGATTTCATGCGCGCGCTGTGCGAGCGCAAGACGCAGGTACAGGCCGGCTTCGTCGCGATCGATCCGCGCAACGGCGCGATCCGCGCGTGGGTCGGCAGCCCCGATTTCGGCAGCGAGCCCTTCGACCACGTCGCGCAGGCGCGGCGCCAGCCGGGTTCGACGTTCAAGCCGTTCGTCTATGGCGCCGCATTCGCGGACGGCATGCGGCCGGACGATACGTTCGTCGACCGCCCCGTCGCCATTCCGATCGGCGGCCGCGCCGTGTGGCGCCCGACCGATGCGGAACCGCCGACCGGCGAGCCGATGACGCTGCGCGACGCGCTCGCCCTGTCGCGCAACCGCGTCACCGCGCAGGTGATGCAGCACGAAGGCGCCGGAAAGGTCGCGCAGCTGGCGCGCGCGATGGGTGTGCGCGACAGTCCGCTCGAGGCGGTGCCGTCGCTCGCGCTCGGCACGAGCCCCGTCACGCTGAAGGAGATGGTGTCCGCGTACGGCACGATCGCGAACCGCGGCGTGTACGTCGCGCCGCAGATGATCACGCGCATCGAGGACCGCGACGGCAAGGTGCTCGCCGCGTTCGGCAGCGCGCCGCCCGAACGCGCACTGCCGGCGCCGGCCGCGCAGACGCTCGTCGACGTGATGCGCGACGTCGTCGATCGCGGCACCGGCGCCGACATCCGCTCGCGCTACGGGATCCGCGTCGACGTCGCCGGCAAGACCGGCACGACGCAGGACAACGCGGACGGCTGGTTCATCCTGATGCATCCGCAGCTCGTGGCCGGCGCGTGGGTCGGCTTCGACGACGGCAGCGTGACGCTGCGCAGCGACTACTGGGGCGCAGGCGCGCACAGCGCGCTGCCGATCGTCGGCTCGTTCTACGATGCGGCGCTGCGTGCGCGGGCGATCGATCCGCACGCGCAGTTCTCGCCGGACTTCCGGCCGCGCAGCGCGCCGGCGCCGAGGCGGCGCCCGCAGCATTCGGGCCTGTTCGACTGGCTGAGGTTCTTCCGCTGATCGCGGGGCCGCCGGCCGGCTGAAACACCGGCCGGCGTAACACGCAGTCGCGCTCAGCCTGCCGCGAGCGTATCGGCCAGCGTGTCGAACTCCGGCGCCCACGCGGCACGCCACGCCGCCTTCGTTGCATCGTCGACCCATGCGCCGTCGATCCCGTTCAGCATGAACTGCTTCAGGTCGGCCACGGAGAAGCCGAAATGGCTGAACATCAGCTCCCACGCTTCGCTCGGATTGACCTTGTGCAGCGTCGGATCGTCGGTGTTCGGATGGATCTTCAGCCCGAGGCCCGGCATCTTGCGCATCGGATGCAGCTCCGCCCATTGCTCCGGCGGCAGCGTGCGCAGGTAGTACGAATTCGTCGGCACGACGGTGAAGACGATCCCGCGCTCCGCGTAGCGCGCGCACAGCTCGGGGTTGTCGACGATCGTATAGCCGTGATCGACGCGATCGACCTGCAGCAGGTCGACGGCCGTCTCGACGTTGCGCCACGGCATCCCGAACTCGCCCGCATGCGCGGTCGTGCGGAAGCCGGCCGCGCGTGCATTGCGGTACGCCTTCCAGAACAGCTCCGGCGGCCGGTCGTTCTCGCGATAGTCGATGCCGAGCCCCGCCACTTCGTCCGCGCGGTTCGCTTTCATCCATTCGACGATCGCCACGGCTTCGTCAGGATCCTGCTCGCGGTCGATGCTCGGAATCAGGCATGCGCCGACCCCGAAATCGCGCGCGGCATCGCGGATCGCGGTGACGATCGCCGCCTGCGCATCCGCATACGCGATGCCCGATACGCGCACCGTGCCGGTCGGATTCCAGAAGAATTCTGCATGCCGAACGTTGTGCGCGGCCGCATCTTCCAGATACTCATACGCGATCCGCCGCAGGTCGTCGGGCTGCGTGAGCAGATACCTGTCGAGCGCGCGCAGCACATGCAGCACGCCGACCGGTTTCTCGCCGCGCGCATAGAACGCATCGATTTCCGCGCGCTCGATCGGCGCGCCGCTGCGCTCCGCGAGTGCGATAAACGTGTCGTGCCGCACCGCGCCGAGCAGGTGGCAATGCAGCTCGACCTTCGGCAGCTTGTGGAAGAAGGCCCGATGGGCCGGCGTGATCTCGATGCCCGTGCGCGCGGCCGGGACGTTACCTGGTGTTGCCTTCATTTCAGTCTCTTTTGCGGTAGTGCCATTGCGTCGCGAAAGCCGTCTCTCAGTGCGGCTTCACGACGGTCCAGAAGTAATAGCCGAGCGGAATCGCGAGCACGACGAGCCCCCACGACACGTCGCGCCAGCGGCCGGCCAGCAGCTTGACGAGCACGTAGCACAGCAGCCCGCCTGCGATCCCGGTGCCGAAGCTGTTCGACATCAGCGTGAGCAGCACCATCGACATCACGGGCAGCGCATCGGTGAAGTCGTCGAAATGCGTATGACGGATCGTCGCGAACATCGACAGCCCGATCAGGATCAGCGCCGGTGCGGTCGCCTCCTTCGGGATCGCGAGCGCGACCGGCACGAACAGCAGCATCGCGGCGAACAGCACGGCCGCGGCCAGCGACGACAATCCGCTGCGGCCCCCGGCCTCGACGCCTGCCGCCGATTCGATCAGCGCGGTGAGCGCAGGAATGCCGAACACGGGCCCGAGCGTCGCGGCGAGCGAATCGACGAGGAACGGCCGGTTGATGTTCGGCAGGTTGCCCTGTTCGTCGAGCAGGTTCGCCTTCGCGCCGACCGCGAGCGCGGTGCCGAGCGTCGAGAAGAATTCCGCCGCGAAGAACGCGAACAGGTACGGTGCGGCCGCGAGGCTCAACGCGCTGCGGATGTCGAGCTTGAACGCGATCGGCGCGATGCTGTGCGGCAGCGACACGAACGACGCAGGCAGGTGCGTAACGCCCAGCGGTACGCCGGCCGCGGCCGCGACGAGGATCGCGACCAGGATCGCGCCGGGCACCTTGCGCGCCTGCAGCACGATCGCCACCGCGAGGCCGATCAGCGCGACGAGCGCGCCCGGCCGCGAGAAGTCGCCGAGCGCGAACGCATTGGTCTTCACGTTCGCGACGACCATCCCCGCGTTGCGCAGCCCGAGCATCGTCACGAACAGCCCGATCGACGCGCCGAGCCCGAGCTTGATCTGCACCGGTATCAGCCGCATCACGACGCCGCGCGCGCCGAGTATCGTCAGCAGGAAGAACAGCACGCCCGACACGCACGCGATGCCGAGGCCCGTCTGCCAGCCGACGTGTTCCGTCGTCGCGAGCGTCACGCCGATGATGACCGAGCCGCCGATGCCGGGGCCGACGAGGAACGGCAGGTTCGCGTAGAGCCCCATCAGCGTCGTGAACAGCACGAACACGATGATCGTCGCGGTCGTCGCCGCGCCGCGCTCCATGCCGCCGGTGGAAAGCAGCGACGGGATCACGACGAGCAGGTACGCGGCGGCGAGGAACGACGTGACGCCCGCGATCGTCTCGGTGCGCACGCTCGTGCCGCGCGCGGCGAGCGCGAAGCGGCGTTCGAGCCAGTTGGCCGGCGCTCGCGCCGGGATCGTGTCAGTCGCTGACATGGTGGTTCTCCTGTGATTCCGAATATTGTCCTGTGTCGGTTCCTGCAGCGCGGTCTTATACTGCCGCGTACCGCATCCCGACCGTTATTGCCCGATGTCGTCCGACCGCTCGTCGCTGCTGCCCGCGCTCACGCTGCGGCAGGTCCAGCACTTCGTCGTCCTTGCCCACGCACGCAGCTTCACGCAAGCCGCGCAGGCGCTGTCGCTCACGCAGCCCGCGCTCACCGCGTCGATCCGCCAGATCGAGTTCCTGCTCGGCGGGCGCCTGTTCGCGCGCACCGCGCACCGGCTCACGCTCACCACCGCCGGCGAAGCCGTGCTGCCGCTCGCCGAACGCCTGCTCAACCAGGCACGCGGCACCTTCGACGACATGACGCGGCTCATCGGCGAACGCATCCAGACCGTGCGCATCGCGTTCATCCCGTCGGTTGCGGGCCGCCTGCTGCCCGCGCTCAACACGCTGCGCGGCACGCACCCCACGCTGCGCTTCACGCTCACCGACCTGCCGAACAGCGCGCTCGTCGAAGCCGTGCGCGACAGCGTCGCGGATCTCGGCATCGGCGTGCGCGAACCCGACAGCGACGACGGCACGCTGCGCTACCAGCAGCTGTTCGAGGACGAGATCGTGATCGTCGTGCGGCACGACGACCCGCTTGCCCGCGCGAAGAGCGTCACGTGGGCGAAGCTCGTCGATCGCGAGCTCGCGGTGTTCGTGCGCGGCAGCGTCAGCGAATCGCTGCATCGCACCGGCGGCGCCGAGAAGCTGCGCCTGAACGTCACGTACCGGATGGAGTACACCGAGCCGCTTTACGCACTTGCGCGCAACGGCCTCGCGACCGCGGTGCTGCCGAGCCTCTACACGATGCATCTGCACGACCCCGAACTCGTCGCGCTGCGCGTCGACAAACCGCGCGTCACGCGGGCGATCTCGCTGATCTCGCTCGCCGCCGACGATCGCGGCCCGCACGTGCGCGCGTGCCGCGAGTGGATTGCGAAGCACATCTGATCCCGATCGCGTTGCAACGGCCCGCGTTCAGGGCAGCTTCGCGATGCGCTCGACGAGCGTCGCGTAGAAACGGTCCGCGTCGACCTCGTTGATCCACGTCGCGTTCGCCGCACGGCCGCTGCGCCCGTTCCAGTCGACGATCGTTTCGCCGAGCGTCCACTGCCCGGTCGTCTCGACCACCACGTTCACCTTGCGCCCGCTGAACAACGTCGGATCGACGAGATAGCCGACGGCCGTCGGGTCGTACATCGGTGCGTCTTCGACGCCGCGCCGCTTCTTGTTGTACGCGAGCTCGGCATCCATGATGTCCGCAACGATCTTGCCGCAGCGATTGCCGAGCGCGCGGAACGGCGCGACGCGCGCCGGCGTGATCGGCGCCTTCACCGCGACGTCGCGCGGCAGCACGACGATCGGCACGCCGCTGCCGAACACGACTTCGGCCGCCTGCGGGTCGACGTAGATGTTGAATTCCGCGGCCGGCGTGATGTTGCCGCGCTCGAAGAACGCGCCGCCCATCAGCACGATTTCGCGCAGTGCGCCGCGAATCTGCGGCGCTTCGACCAGCGCGGCCGCGATGTTCGTCAGCGGGCCGAGCGCGCACAGCGTCACGCTGTTCGGTGCCGCGCGGCTCAGCGTATCGACGAGATACGACACCGCGTGGCCGGCAGCGAGCGGCGCGCGCGGCTCGTGCAGTTCGACGCCTTCGAGCCCCGTCCTGCCGTGCACGTTCGCGGCCGTCACGAGATCGCGCACGAGCGGACGCGGGCAGCCCGCATAGACCGGCAGCGTCTTCGTGCGGCCGGCCCAGTCGCGGATGATCCGCGCATTGCGTTCGGTCAGGTCGAGCGGCACGTTGCCCGCGACAGCCGTCAGCGCGCGCACGTCGAGCCGGTCCTGCGCGCCGAGCGCGAGCAGGATCGCGATGGCGTCGTCCTGCCCCGGGTCGGTATCGATGATCACCGTGCGGCGCGCGGCGTCGCCGCCGGCCGCGAACGCGCCCGCTTCGGGCAGCAGCGCGGTGCCGGCCAGCGCGGCGGACAGTTTCAGGAAGGTGCGGCGGGATGCGATCGGATGGGTCATGGTCGAGCTCTCAAGAAAACGCCGGGCCGCCCCAAGTCTTCCTGGCCCCCTCGGGGGCCTGTTGCGAAGCGGCAGGTCGGGGGGCGCTCAAAACACGTGCCGGACGCCGAGCGTCGCCATCATCTGGCGCGTGCTGGTCGAGCGCGCGTACGCGAAGATCTGCGCGTGGTCCGCGTCGCCGGCCGCCTGCTGCGCGATCACCGTCAGCGCGACGTCGGTGCGTTTCGACAGGAAGTAATCGGCCTGCAGGTTCACCTGGTGCCATTTCGGACGCTTGTCGATCACGTCGTACTTGCCGTTCGTGAACGCATACGCGGCGCCGAGGAAGAGCTGCGGCGTCATCGTGTAGACGACGTTCACGCCGAGGTTCTGCAGGTGCAGGTGCGTATTGTCGAGGTAATCGTAGCGCACGTCGGTGAACATCGCGGCGAATTGCGCGTGCCCGATCGTGTAGAAGCCGCCCGTGCCCGCGATCCGCTGCCGGCTTGCGTATGCCGCCGGCGACATCGCGCTCTTGCTGAAGATCAGCAGCGGCGACGCATAGTCGTTCGCGATCGCGCCGTCCTGGTTCGTCGCGCTGTACGGGTGGTTGTACTGCGCATAGACCGCGCTCCAGCGCAGCGGGCCCTGCTCGTAGCCGAGCCCGAAGCTGTACGCGCTGTTGTTCGCGAAGCCGGTCGCGTTGCTGAAGCCGTACAGCGCGGTGAATTTCAGGCCGTAGTAGACGGGGCTCACGTACTTCACCGAGTTCTGCACGCGGATGTCGTTGTAGCCGTTGTCGTTGTCGCCGATGTTCACGCCGTTGCTCGCGATGATCACGGGCCCGATGTAGTCGTGGATCGCGTCGTACTGGCGGCCGAACGTCAGCGCGCCGTAGGTGCGGTCGGCCAGGCCGACGTAGGCCATGCGCCCGAACTCGCGGCCGTTCTGCGCGGCCGTGCCCGTCATCACGTTGAAGCCGTTCTCGAGCTGGAAGATCGCGGACAGCCCCTGCCCGAGATCCTCCTTGCCCTTCAGCCCCCAGCGCGGGTTCTGGTTCGTGCCGGACAGCGCCTGCCAGGCGTTCTTGCCGCCCTGGTTGGTCGCGAACCCGACGCCGGCCGAGATGAGACCGTACAGCGTGATGCTGCTTTGCGCACAGGCATGGGTCGCGAAGGCGCCGACCATCGCGAGGGGAGCGAGCTTGTAGAGAGTTTTCATGCGGGTCGTGTGATCGGTGGTGGTCCAGGCGCGGCAGGGTTCCGCGAAACTGGACTCGACTATACGAACCCGGATTGGATAATAAAAGTTTGCTTTTCTTATGCGTCAATAAAACGGATTTATTCTCATCCCTACGCTCCCTGCGTTTGGCGAACCGACGGTCAATCCGCCGTGTCGCCGCCCTTCGGCACCTTCGACCACGCCTTGCGCCCCGGCATCGGCGCCCAGGCCGGGCGGGCCTTGCGCGCGCTGTCGATCACGACCAGGTAGCGGCCCGCGATCGGCGTGATGTCCCGATCGCGCCGCAGCACCCACAGCGACTTGCCGGCCTCGACGCGCGCCTGGTAGTCGTCGTCGAGCAGGCCGTGGCGGTCGAAGAACGTGTTCAGCGATGCGGGAATCCGCACGCAGCCCTTCGAGTGCCGGATCCCGAGCAGCGATTCGAGGCGGTCGGGATCGGTCGCATGCATCTGGAAGCGCATCGGCGACACCCCGCCCTTGCCCCAGCCGCGCTCGCCGTCCACCCAGCCGAAGTCGTAGATGCGCATGTCGCGGCGGCCGTAGCCACGAATGCCGTTCTCGTTCGTCGTGCCTTCTGCGCGGAAATCCATGTTGTCGGGCGAGTGATGGAACACGCCGAGCGGCGTCAGGAAATGGTCGTACTTGCCCGGCAGCCCGGTGCCGACCGGCGATGCGCCGATCATCAGCCATGCATTGGCCGGCGTCGCGCGGAAGTAGATGAAGAGCGCCTGCACGTTCGGCGCACGGTCGACCATCGCGACGTATTCGCCGGCGAGGTCGCCGAGATCCGCCTCGGTCAGTGCCTTCTGGAGCCGCTCGCCGTACGCGCGCTGCTCGCTCGCGGGCACGTTCAGGCGGCGTGTGACTTCCTGCGTGAAGCGCTTGCGCATGTCGACGGCACGGGCCGTCGCGTTCTTCGCTTCGTCGGCCGATAGCGGCGGATGGCGGCGCGGCGGCGTCGGCGCGGGTGCTGCGGCCTCGCTGGCGGCGGTCGACGATGCGGCCGACGCCGGTTCCGCGGTGGATGCAGCTGAAGCAGCTGATGCCGCGCTGGCCGGCGCCGCATGATGCGCATGCGACGCGTCGGACGCTGGCTGCGCGGCCGATGCGCCGGACGACGCGTGCGCGGACGAGGCCGGATGCGCATGAGAAGCCGCCGACGCGGGCGACGCGACTGATGAGGATGACGTAGCAGCCGGCGACGGCACGTCGGACGCGGCCAAGGCAGGCCGTCCGGCAAGCACGGAAATCGGCAACGCGGCAGCGAGCCACACGTACACGGCAACTGCGCGGGCAAGACGGTGCGGCTTCGCAAATGGCCGCTTCAGGCTGGTAAGCATCATACGTTCGAAGCCATCGGCCGATCCGGCCGCCGCAAGGTACTGTTGCGAGCGGCGCATCTTCCGCGTGAGCCATCGACACATCCGGCGCATCGTGTGCGCCCGGCGCCGACGCCTCTTCGCGGCGGAGCCGTTCGCTGATGCAACGCGTGCGGTCCGATGGCGGCTAATGAGTCGTCAGGCCCTTCATTTTACGCGTCAGTGCAGGAATCGGCAGCGGCAAAAGTCGGGGTTTTGCGGCAGATTTGCGCTTCGTCACGCTTTGTTTCAACTCGTTGCCGTTTGCGGCTTCGTTGCGTGTCACGCTTGTGGGTTGGATGGTTCGATGCGTAGTCCCGGGTAGCCGTTGGTCCGGATACGAAACACCGTCCAGACGCCATTAATTCGTATGCCAAATCATTATGGCGATGCGAAGTCCCGTTCGAAACCACATCGCACGCGTGTCGCACAAACGATGCGACACGCGTGCATACCTGCCGACTACTTCGAGATGGTTTCGAGCGCGATGCCCTTCGTGCGCGGGCCCATGAGCCCGATCGCGGCCATCACGACCACCATCGCGCCTGCGATGAACGCGAACACGCCGAACGTGCCGAAGCCCCGCAGCACCGCTGCGATCACGAACGACGAGAAGATCGCCGAAAAGCGGCTCCACGAATAGACGAAGCCGACGGCCCGTGCGCGGATCGACGTCGGGAACAGCTCGGCCTGATACGCGTGGAAGCTGTACGACATGATGTTGCTCGCGAGCGTGAGGCCGATGCCGAGCACGATCAGGAATGCGCCCACCGTCGTCTGGCTGAACAGCAGCCCGCAGACGACGATCGCCGCCGCCATCGCGACGATCACCGACTTGCGCTCGAAGCGATCGGCAATCACGAGGCCGATCAGCGGGCCGATCGGCGCCGCGAGTGCGATCACGCTCGAGTACATCAGGCTCGACGTGATCGTGATCCCCTGCTTGATCAGCAGCGTCGGTACCCAGTTCGCGAAGCCGTAGAAGCCGACCGTCTGGAACACGTTGAAGATCGTCATCATGATCGTGCGGCTGCGATACGGCGGCACCCACATGTCGCGGAAGCGGCCGCGCGGCGGCACGGGCTCGGCCGGCGCGGGCGTCGGCAGCGGCCGGCCGTACTCGGCTTCGACCTTCGCCTCGAGCGCGCGCATGATGCGGTCGGCTTCGTCGACGCGCCCCTGTTGCGCGAGCCAGCGCGGGCTTTCCGGCAGTTCGCGGCGGATCCACCACACGAACAGCGCGCCGTGTGCACCGATCAGCACGACCCAGCGCCAGCCGTCGAGGCCGAGCGGCGCATGCGGCACGAGCAGGTAGGCGAGGAACGCGACCACCGGCACCGCGACGAACCCGACCGCCTGCTCGCAGGCAAACGCGCGGCCGCGGATCTGCTTCGGTACGAGTTCGGAGATATACGTGCCGATCGTCACCATCTCGACGCCGAGGCCGAGACCGACGACGAAGCGCCAGAAGTTCAGCCCGGCCGCGGTGTCCTGGAATGCCATCACGACGTTGGCGGCCGTGTACCACAGCAGCGACCACGTGAAGATCGCGCGGCGGCCGAAGCGGTCGGCGAGGAAGCCGCACGCGATCGTGCCGATGAAGAGGCCGGAGAACAGCGCGGCGATGAAGCTCGCGACGCCCGTGGTGCCGAACAGGCCGTGCGTCGTCGCCGACAGGATGCCGCTTTTCACGAGACCGGGCGCGACGTAGCCGCTGTAGAGCAGGTCGTAGAGTTCGAAGAAGAAGCCGAGGCTCAGCAGGACGACGAGTTTCCAGACGCTGCGGGTGGGTGGCAGGCGGTCGAGGCGGGCCGAGATGGAGCCGGGGTCGATCGCCGCAGGGCGGGCGGCGCCTGCTGCAGTGAGCGGGTCGGGCTGGGTGGATGCCATGGTGGCGAGTCTCCGGATTCTTGATTGTCCTTGGCGCCAGCAGAGGGAATCTGGCGAGCGGCTTCGCGCATTTTAGCGAGGCGAGCGCGTGAGCACATCAATCGGGTGATGCGCGGGTGCGTGCGAGGAGTCGCAGGAGCGGCTGGGATCACGCCGGTGCCGCTATCGCTGGCGAACGGGACACAACGTCAAACAGGCTTCACCGCTGGCCAGTCGACACTCTCCACATCCAGAAATTCAACTCCCTTGATGCCACGCCGGATGGCTTCGTCGCGAAAGTCCTCGGAGCAGATCAGCGAGTTGCTGCTCCCTTCCATGCCGCTTAGCTTGAAGACATGGCATGCGAAATCGTCAGATACAACCAGTTTCCTTATTCTTGCGATTCCGCCAAATTTCCCGTTTACAAACTTCGACTCGCCGCCATCCACCTCTTCGGGTTGAAAGCTCGGGAAGATCGCAACGCAATAGCCGGCGCACGAGGCGGGCTCTCCTGCCAAAGACAAGATCTCGACCGGAGCGACGTCAACCGTCGGGACGTTCAAATCGGAGACGACACTGCAAAATCTTTCGCTCAGCAGGTAATAAAAACCCAGGTCTCCACGGACGTCAAAATCGCACCTGTCGTCTTTGGTGATGAAGACGACTCCATCAGGAAATTTTACGTGCGCCTTCCCGCGCGACGGGTTCGCGTACCACGGGAAGTATCCAACTTCTACACTCGCGGAATCCTGATAGTACTTGTCATACAGCGCACCATTCAGCATGCCGACCGGGCATCCCGGAGCCGCACTTTGAGATAGAACGTAATACTTCATGGCCGACAGCTCCTTGCCCGACAAATCCAACCATCGCCAATCTTTGGCATCAGCGGCAGCACTCGCAACCCTTTTGCCACGCTGGCCTCAGTTGGCCGTCTTGCTTTTCGCATAGACATTTGGTCCGCGCTCGAAGCGCAACTCGAAGCTATCGGACTTTTGATCCGCTGCTCAGCGCTCACCCAGCGTGCGGCCGAGCTTGCCAATCAACAAATCCTCAATCGAGGCCACCGAACTCTCCAAATAATCGGCGCGCATCACACCAGCAACCTCTCGAGGCAAGGATTAGTGAATGAAAAGCAAAGGTTCGCTATCATCCGTCAAAAAATCCAGGAAATTATCTGTAGATGTGGAAACCCAATTAATCTCATCCAACCGTCTAAATTCGACACCAGAAACAACACCCCTCTCCACCGCCTCTCGAAAAAACTTCTCCGAACAAAAAATAGGATCTTGCTCCGCGGTTATATTTTTAATTTTAAAAAAATCTCTCTCCACCCCACTTTTAAATGAAATATTTTCAATATGCAAAATTTCACCGCGCTCGTTAGGCACAAGCACGGAGCTTTCATCGACAACACTAGCCTTATCTTCGTACAAACTCTGATCGAAAATTATCACGCAATATTCTTTTTCTGCGATCTCCCGCCCCCTTGAATTAACAATCCTTATCGGCTGGATTTCCTTGATGGGAACAAAAAAATCCTTCAACAATCCCAGAAATTCTTGACTTACAACATAAAACGTAGGCCCGGCGCCACTAGACCTAATATCGTACGAAATCAATTTATCCCGCGAGATCAGAAACATTTCACCAGGAAAGATACTTCCCTGCACCGCCTGACCGGTGTACCAGGGCATTACATCATAGCTCACCCCCTTAATACTTTCTTCAAACCGACCCAAAACAACGCCTTGCATTTCGCCCACCGGGCATCCATGCCCCTTTTTCTCTATCAATGCGTAATATTCCATGATTTTTCTAAAAAAATACGAATTGGATTACTACCAGGCGCCATCAGTGCCAATCTGCTAGCAGATTGCAATTGCGATATCTTCTGACGAGCAGTTGATTTATCAATTCTCCCAGCATTAAAATCAGTCTTGATATCAGTCACCTTAGCACCAACCGCCGCGAAATATACTGCATGAGGTCCACAATGATAAAATTTCCGCTTCATTTGCTTAGCCTTATCCGCACTGTCAGGCATAAGCAATCCGCCTTCCTTTTTATCCCTCTCACCACCCATTCCGATCTTATCGAAGAATAGCTGGTGTTTATTCCAGATCTCTTCTGGAATCAAATGATGCGCCTGCATGTTGTCGCGAGTCACTCCGCCCAGATTACGATTCAAGGTCGAACTACACATCCCTTGAGGATCAGTCCACTGGACAGGATTGGGCGCGTATTGATAGGCATTTAACCCACCAGTCAGCCCAATCGGATCTTTACTGACAAAGCGCCCAAGAACAGGATCGTAGTACCGATGCCGGTTATACCTCAGCCCCGTCTCGGCATCCTCCTGCTGCCCCTGGAACCGCATCGGGTTCCGCGGCTCCACACCCGCCGACTTCGACGCCCGCGCAATCACCTCCCGCGCTTCGCCCCAGGCTCGATACGACGCCTCCCATACCACCTCGCCCACCTCGTCCGTCATCAGCAACGGCGTACCAATCTGGTCACAGTGGTAGTAGAACAAATGCGCGTCAAACTGTCTTTCCGGCACTCGTTGCAGTGGATCCTTCTCCGGCACATACGGCTCGCCCTCCTGCCACACCGGCGTCTGAATCCCCGCAACCGGTTGCGCCGTCACATATTGCGCAAGCGGAACGAACGATTCCGGCTCGTACACGTATTGCGTCGCGCCGGCTTCGTTGCTTTCGTACGCAAGCTGATCGCCAATCTACTCGACAGAATTAGGCGCATATTAGTAGACGTTGACACCACCAGCAAACCATATCAGGTCTTGATTGATCAACGGCTTCAAGCAGTCGACCTAGAGTTCATCTTTCACCAAGCGTCAAGCCTTTGAGATTCACCAACAAATCAGTCAGTGAATCGGCCGACCTCTCTAGAAATTTCGGGTTCATTACCCCCATCCCTACTTCAAATATCTCACCGCTAGAATTTATTAAAATGGCCTGACCACCTCCATCATCGCCAATCATAAAGTAATCTGGCATATATTTTTGCACTTCGTACCCAGCATTTCTCGCAGACAAAGTCTCGATTTCGTGCAAAGCAAGGCAACCATCCGACCTCAATCCATTACAGATAGAAAGAAAATTCACATAATCCACATGAAAAATCAAGCCCAAGATCGACTGCACCAAATCAACCTGCCTCGCAGCAGCGGGAGGATTCAAAACAAAATATACTCCAAGCTTTTCCCTGTTTAGCATCATTACTCCAGCAGTAGCCGGCACGCCTCGTTCAATTTCCCAGGTGCGTGACCGCATGTGCCTCATCCTGATTTGAACGCGCAAAATCAATTTCATAGCGACTTTTTAGCCACCATTCTCAGGCGAAGTCAAGACCTCTCAAATTCGCCGAATTGGCTTCCATCTCTACAAACCCCACAGATCGCCTCACAATCGATCACGGATGCTGGCTTCGCGACGTGAAACACTCCTGCCTCCAACACGAGGGCATGCATCACACAATGGCCTTGCGCACCTCAGTTAACCGCTGACAAGGAATAAGCACACGGAATCACACCCTCAACTCTATGAGACAAGAATTAGTGAATGAAAAGCAAAGGCTCACCCGCCCCTCCCAAGAAACCCAGAAAATTATCCGGAGATATCGACGCCCAATCGATCTCATCAATTCGTCTGAATTCGACACCTGCAGCGACCTTTCTTTTTACCGCCTCCCCGACAAATTTCTCGGAACAAAATATTGCATTTTGCGCCAAATCCAAATTTTTTATCTTGAAGAAATCAGATTTAAATTCATCCTTAAAATCAACCCCACCAACCACAAAACAGTCTCCGAATTCATTCAATCCAACTATCGAAGACTTCTCCAGCACATCTTCCTTATAGATGTCAGATCCCAAGGATATTATGTGATATTCTTTTTCTGAAATATCCCTCCCTTTCGAATCGACGATCGTTATGGGTCGACTCTCCCGAATAGGAACAGAGAAGTCAATCAAAACCTTCAAAAAACCCTGACTAACAATCTGAAACTTCGAATTTGGTCCACTCGATCTAATATCATAAGAGATGAGCTTGTCACGAGATATCAGGAACATTTCATTCGGAAACATTTCCCCCGGCAAGTCTCGATAGTTATACCAAGGCTTCCCCTCGTAATTCACATCAAGAACATTTTCAACAAACTTGTCATAAACGACCCCCTGCATCGCACCAACCGGACAACCGCGCTCTTTCTTTTCGAGTAACACGTAATAGTTCGACATATGAACCGCCTTTAGCTTGACCTGTCGGTCTTCGGCCGATCAGCTAACCCACATCGATCAGCCTCGCATGCACTGGACGGAAGTGGTCGACACCCATCTCGGTATCGTCGGCTTCGAGCGTCGACCTCTCCATCAATCATGCCGCCGGCAAAATATCTACCTCTCCTACTCATGGATGACTGCACATATTGCAAGGGCCGCGTCAGCGGCCCTTGGCATCAAGGCGTTACTTCAAAGTACCACGCTAAAAAATCATTGAAGGTCTGCCAGCGAGCAGACAGCCTCCCGTTCACAAGATCCTCCAACACCCCAATATCAAGGTCGTAAACCGCTTGGTCGTCCTTGTTATACAAGTACATGCCCTCACTCTCATCCGATGTCAGAGCAAGATATTGCTCAGGGATATGGTAACGATCACGGACATAATCCGTCTGATCTGGAATCGCGGGGATCGCAGGCCCCTCGATATCCAGAAGCTCCGCGACAGGGCGAGGACTTATAAAACTACCCTGGTACTTTAGATAGAACTCGCCAAGCTCCGAACTCGGAGCAACGCCCAGATTCAGAAGCACCTTTTCGGCTACCTTAGGATCGGTCCTGGTTACGTCACCAGAAACCGTAGTCAGATACTGCTCAACCTTTGATGGAATCATGAACCACATCCTCCTTTACTAGATGCATTGGTCGCTGCCGCGCGATCCTTCCAGTACTGTTGCCGGTCAATGTCGAATGCGCCGCGATCAACAGGGTAATCTGGGTTTTTTTGATTACCGTATGGATGCAGTGCCTCGCGGCCTGCACCGCTCGCTGCTCGGTGCGTGCTGGTTGTTACCTCAAACAACGGCCCAATAGATTGCTGTCTCGAATGATGCAACTGAATCTGCTGAGGTACTCCATCCTTCATCATGAAGGGAGCGCCGCCTTCCATTGCTCGCTGCAAGTTCGTTTTGCCTCGGTGTTCCATGCCCCAATCAATGTCTTGTTGGAAAACCGTATAGGAAAGTCCCGTACCTTTCTTGCACGGTCCCCAACTTTTCTTCTTAAAGCGACTTAGCCCAGACGGATCAACCCACTCAATCGGATTGGGCGCGTATTGATAGGAATTTAACCCACCAGTCAGCCCAATCGGATCTTTACTGACAAAACGCCCAAGAACAGGATCATAGTACCGATGCCGGTTATACCTCAGCCCCGTCTCCGCATCCTCCTGCTGCCCCTGGAACCGTATCGGGTTCCTCGGCTCCACACCCGCCGACTTCGACGCCCGCGCAATCACCTCCCGCGCTTCGCCCCAAGCCCGGTACGACGCCTCCCATACCACCTCGCCCACCTCGTCCGTCATCAGCAACGGCGTACCAATCTGGTCACAGTGGTAGTAGAACAAATGCGCGTCAGACTGTCTTTCCGGCACTCGTTGCAGTGGATCCTTCTCCGGCACATACGGCTCGCCCTCCTGCCACACCGGCGTCTGAATCCCCGCAACAGGTTGCGCCGTCACATATTGCGCAAGCGGAACGAACGATTCCGGCTCGTACACGTATTGCGTCGCGCCGGCTTCGTTGCTTTCGTACGCAAGCTGATCGCCATCCCAGCCGAACACCGTCCGCACACCGTCCACGTCCTTGCCGATCCGGCGTCCGAAGGAATCGTAGAAATACCGCGCCTCGTGCTGCCGCGCAGTCTCCGCGACACGCGCCACTCTCAACCGGTTGAATCCGTCCCACTCGTATTCCTGCCGGCCCGACGGCGAACGTTTCCCAATCAGATTCCCGCGCGCGTCGTATTCAAAGTGGGTACCCGCATATTCCTTCAACAGATTCCCGAGCACTCGCGGCACTTCCGCCGGCAACGTGCTGTCCACGCTGTCCGGCACCACGGGACTTGCTTTCGCCGGTCCGGAAGTCCGTGCGTGCCGGGGACTGCCGTGATCGATGATGTTGCTTGCCGGGTCAAAAGCAAAAGTCTCCGTACCGAGCGGCCCGATCGCCGCGGTGAGGCGACCGACAGGGTCATAACGATAGTTGATCAACCCCTTGCGGCTGTCCTCGATATGCTCGAGCTGCCCCACGGCATCGTACCGATACCGACGCTCGGCCAACGCGGCCGGCGCATTCGATCGTCGAACGGCCTGCCGGGTGATTAGACCTGTCGGATCGTATTGCGTCTGCTGCACCACCTTGCTCGACAGCATCCGCCCGGTTTCGCGGTGCAGATCGTCGCGCTCGAACTGAATTCGCTCCTCACCATCCAGCATGAGCCCGTGCACGTGACCGGAACCGTAGATCAACCAGTCCAGCACATGGCCATCGGGGCGAACGGTCTTGATCCGCGTGCCGATTTCATCGAATTCGTGATGCCACTGGTAGCTGCGCGACTCACCGAACAACCGATAAGCATGATGTTCGCGCACCGGATTGCCGACCGGATCGAAGAACATCTGCATCCGGCTGTGACTGTTACGCGCTTCGACGAGTCGCCCACTGGCGTCGTACGCGAATCGCTCTTTGCTCGCGCCCGATGTCCGGCATACGATGCGGCCGGCCTGATCGAATTCGAGTTCGGTCACCTGCCCGCCCTCGTCGATCTTCACCGGCTGCAGCGTGCCCTCGTTGTATCCGTATGTCGTCCGCTTGCCGTCGAAACCGACCTCTTCCAGCAATCGCCCGGCCGGATCATAGTGAAATTGATAGGTCGCGCGATTCGCATCGGTCAATGCAGTCAAGCGGCCGAGGCGGTCGTAACGGTAGGCGAGCGTGTAGCCGAGCGCGTCGACGCGGCTTGCGACGCGCCCCGCGACGTCGTATGAAAATCGCGTCACGCGCTCCATCGGATCGGTATGGGACAGCAGACGGCCTTCGGCATCGTGCGTATAACGATAAACGCCTGCGGGAGACGAGATCTCGCTGACCGCCCCATTCCTGCCGTACTGGTAGACCGTGGCATTGCCCGTAGCATCGAGCGACTGCGCAAGTCTCCCGTGGCCATCGTAGCGCCACTTCGTCACCTTGCCGGAACAGTCGGTGTACTGAAGCAATTGCCCGGCATCATCGTAGACGAGTGCCTTCGCGCCGCCCTTCGCGTCGACCATCTTGACCGGCATCCCGGCGGCGTTGTACGCGTATTTCGTCTCGTGCCCGAGCGGATCCTTCTGCCCAACCAGATTGCCCGCGTCGTCGTACGATCGTTCCCACACGTATCCTTCGGGATCCTTGAGACGAACGAGATGATCGCGGTCGTCGTAACCCATCTCGACCACTGCCCCGTCGACGCGATAATGCTTCGTCATGTTCCCGCGCGCGTCGTAGTCCATCTCCTCGATGCCGCCGTCGCGATGAACGTGCATCACCAGGTTGTTGTCCTGGTCGCGCCGCATCCACTCCTCGGTACCATCGGGATACGCGATCCGGTACATGTACCCGCGGATGTTGTAGTAGTACCGCGTGACGTTGCCCAGCGCATCGGTCACATAGGTCAAACGAATGTTCGGATGCCACATCAGGCGAATGTCGTGGCTGCCGTCATCGGCATATTCACGCACGCACTTGGCATTCGTGTTGTCGTCGCGCTCCACCCCTTCCCACTCGAGGTTCATGCCGCGGCCGGTGCGATCCGTATAGCGCGTAATCAGGTGGCGCTGGTACGCATACTCGCGTGCATTACCGTAACGATCGGTTGCCCGAACCAGGTCGCCGTTCTCGTCGTATTGGTATTGCGCGAGCGTCGTGCGCGTGTTCGCATCGATGATCTGCTCGATCGTGGCGATACGTCCACGGGAATCGTGACGAAACGCGAGCGTATGGCCCGCAGAACTCACCAGTCGTGCCAGACGATTCGCGTCGTCGTAATCGAGCGCGATCGTATTTCCCGCGCGATCCTTCTGCAATGCGAGGCGGAACGAATCGCCACGCTTCTCGTAGACGTGCAGCAAATCGTGACCGTACGCGACCGTCACCCACGTATCGTCGAGCCGGCTGAGCGTCACGCCTTCCACACGGTCGTCGTGAACGGCACCTGCCGCGAGCGCCGGATATTCGATGTTGCGGCCGGTCGAATCGCTGTAGATCCACTTGCCGCCCCGAACATCGATGCGCGTCATGTACGGCGAGAGCCAGCGTGCGCCCAGTTCGCCGGCATCGTATCCGGCCAGCCGGGACCGATAGACCCGAATCCAGACGACGGGCATCGCTCCCGGCAATTCGAAGTCGGCATGAGAAAACGTCTCGTCGCCGAACGAGTAGCTGATCGAACCGCTCGACGCGCCGGCCCCGCACTCTTCGCAGTGGTCAACGCCGGCCCCCTTCGCTTTCGCCTCCTTCTTCGTCGCGGCCACCGGCACCTGCGGCCGCCGGGCCTCGGCTTCCGTCGTGCCCTGCGATTTGATCGATGCGGCGCGCATCGCTTCACGCTTGTGCCGCAACGCATTGATCAGCTTCAGCAGCAGCCACATCAGCTTGCCTTCGTCACTGCCCTTCAGCTCGTTGATCTTGCCGACCACCACTGGAGCCAGCGTGCGCAAGGACGCGGCAATCTGGCGAATCGGTGCGACGTACTTCTCGGGAACGAGTCCGGACATCGTGCTGCCCGCGGCGTTGGCACCGCGCTTGCCGAGCGCCTTCTCGGACTCGGACAGATACCCCCAGGCCCCCGTGACCAGATCCTTGCTGAACCATCCGCTTTTCTTCATCTGCTGCCGATATTCGGCAGCCCGCTGTTCGTTCTTCGCCGGATCGAACAGTTGCCCCGCCAACACCGCATCGATGCCGTCGGCAAGACTCGTCAGGATCTCCCGTGCTTTCGCCGCGCAATGGTCGATCAAGTCGTTGACCACTGCCTGCAGCTTCGTCAGGAAGTCTTCGATCTCGGTCGAGCAGGAAGCCTGCACGTGCGTGACGACGATCGATATGAGCGCGGCCCCGATGTCGCGCTTGTGGATCAGAAGCTGATTGCGGATCAGCGCCAGCAGCGGCCGCGCCGTAAGGCGCATGGGCGCCAGTACCGGCGGAAACGGAATCACGCCGATCAGGTTGATCGCGAGCCCTAGATAGTCGAGCAGTTCGCCACCGCGTTTGCGGATGATCGAGACGATGTCGGTAAGCGCGTCGGCCAGCGCCATGAGGTTGTTGAGCACCGGAATCATGCTCGCGACCGTTGCCAGTCGATCGACGTTCACGTAGCCATTCGTCACGCTGATCAGCCACGCGTTGAAGCCTTCGCCGGATGCGACGACGTCGTCCGGATGAACATCGGTCAGCCACGGGGTGGCTTGTTCATACTCCGCGCCCGGAGGGAGTTTTTGATCTGCCATGCTCTCAGGATTCTTCTGGTTGTTCGTTTTTCGATGTGCAGCGGCCGCTCCGCTCTTCTCGTGTCCCGGACGGCCTGCCGACGGCTCGCGGCATTGTACCGACGATTAGGCGACCGGAAAATGAAAGGTCCGCTTTCTCCGGCAGACGCATTCATACCCCATTTATCATGGCTCGCCGTCACGCCGACTTTATGTAAATTTCGTAACCGTCTGTCCCGGGGCCAACCGCTGCCGGGCACCGAAAACAGGCCTTTTCCGGGCGACTCGATCGACGCGCCCCCCGATAAGACGGGATGAACAGGGCTTTCCCCTGTCCGTCACCCGTGCCCACCCGGGAGACGCCGCAGATGCAGATTCGGAAATCGTTCGCCCCGCACCCCGGTAACATGCTACCGGGCCAACTTCCGGCTTCCGGCTGCCTTTCGGCACCCGGCATTGTCGGCAAATCGTAAGCATTCCATGTCCATACAACGACTATCCACGTACGCCCGCCGGATCGCGCTGATCGCGTTGCTGCAGTTCGCGGCGATCGCGACCGCGTCGGCGTTTCCGGCGGCCGCTTCCGCCCCCGGCGCAAGCGGTGTCGGCGCGCCCGTGCCGGCCATTTCGCTGAACGACGCCGTCGCGCAGCTCAAGCAGATGCAGGTCGAGCTCGACCGCATCAAGCAGCAGACCTCGACGTCGACCAACAGCAAGGAACTCGATGCGCTCGACGACTCGGCGCAGGAGCTGAGCAGCGACGTCGCGAAACTGCAAAGCGATCTCACGCCGCAACGCGCGCAGATCCAGGCTCAACTCGACGTGCTCGGCCCGCCGCCAGCCGAGGGCGCCGCGCCGGAAACGGCGGCCGTCGCGAAGCAGCGGGCCACGCTCGACGCGCGCAAGACGCAGATCGATGCGGCACTGAAGCAGGCGGCCGACCAGAAGACCAGCCTCGCGAACCTGACCGAGCAGTTCGCGAAGCTCCATCGCGGCCTGCTGAAGAACCAGCTTGCGTTCCGTTCGGGCAGCATCTTCAGCGCGCAGTTCTGGCTGCCGCTGTTCCACCTGTCGCCGGACGACCGCCAGCGGCTCGAGGATTTCGACGACGAACTGTTCGACATGCTGCATTCGTCGTGGGTACCCGGGCAGCGCGCGATCACGACGGTGCTGCTGATCGCCGCGTTCGCGGCGTGGCTCGGCGGCCGCCGGCTGATCGAGCGCGGGCTCGCCTGGGTCGCGCTGAACCGGCTGCCGCACACCCGCCTGCGCCGCAGCGCGCTGGCGCTGTCGACCGCGCTGTCGACGTTCCTGGCCACGGCCATCGCGATTCAGATCCTCTACCTCGCCGTCGCGCGCCACTACGAGCTCACGCCGTCGCTGACCGATCTGTGGGACCAGTTCGCGAAGCTCGCCGCGACCTGCGCACTGATCGCCGGGCTCGGCCGCGCACTGCTCTGCACCAAGCATCCGTCGTGGCGCCTGCCCGCGCTCGCCGATCCCGTCGCGCTCGCGATGAAGCCGTTCCCCAGCATCCTGGCCGCGCTGCTGCTGGTGTCCGGCACGCTCGAATCGATCAACCGGATCGTCGACACCAGCCTGTCGGTCACGCTGTTCGGTCGCGGCATCGTGTCGCTCGTCGTTGCGCTGACGGTCGGCGCATCGCTGTTGCGCGCGAACCGCGCGCGCAGCGCACTCGCGGCGGCGGGCGAGGCGCCCGAGCAGCGCTCGACGCTCGCGGGGTTGATCCATGCCGGCGTCACGCTGGCGATCGTCACGTCGCTGATCGCACTCCTGATCGGTTACATCACGGTCGCGCGCTTCATCACGTACGAGCTCGTGTGGTTCGAGATCGTGCTGTGCGCGACCTACATCCTGATCCAGTTGACGCGCGACGCGAGCGAGAGCCTGTTCTCGTCGAGCCTGTCGACGGGCCAGCAGATCAAGCACCTGTTCGCGCTCGAAGATCGCCATCTCGACCAGGCACGCACGGTCCTGTCCGGTTTCGGCACGAGCCTGCTGATGCTGATCGCAGCCATCGCGCTGCTGACGGGCGGCTTCGGCACGACGCCGGGCGACCTGCTCGACAGCGCGGTCGCGATGATCGGCAGCCAGCGGCTGCAGAGCCTGAACATCATGCCCGACCGGATCCTGAACGCCGTGATCGGGTTCGCGATCGGCTTCTACCTGCTGCGCTCGCTGCGCCGCTGGCTCGACAGCGAGTTCATGCCCGCGCTCGGCATGGACACGGGGATGCGCGTATCGCTGATCACGCTGTTCACCAATGTCGGCTACGTGCTGCTCGTGCTGATGACGCTCGGGCTGCTCGGCGTCCGGTGGAACAACCTCGCGTGGATCGTCAGCGCGTTGTCGGTGGGTATCGGCTTCGGCCTGCAGGAGATCGTGAAGAACTTCGTGTCGGGGCTGATCCTGCTGACCGAGCGCCCGGTAAAGGTGGGCGACATGGTCAGCATCGCGGGCGTCGAAGGCGACATTCGCCGCATCAACGTGCGGGCGACCGAGATCCAGCTCAGCGACCGCTCGACCGTGATCGTGCCGAATTCGCAGCTGATCTCGCAGAACGTGCGCAACGTGACGATGGGCAACAGCACGCAGGGCGTCGCGACGCTGGTGCTGACGTTCCCGCTGAACACCGATCCCGAACAGGTGCGCGACCTGCTGCTCGACGCGTATCGCGAGCACCAGGCGATTCTCGAGAAACCGGCGCCGTCGGTGACGTTCAGCCAGCTCACGCCGGACGGGATCACGCTGAGCGTGACGGGTTACGTGTCGAGCCCGCGGATCGCGAGTTCGACGAAGAGCGACCTGCTGTTCGAAATCCTGAAACGGTTGCGCGCGGCGGGGATCACGCTGTCGAGCCCGCAGATGCTGGTCGTGCAGAACATGCCGGCGGCGGAGAATTGAGCACCGCATTGGCGGGCTTGTTGTCATCGACAACGAACTCGCCTGCCCCGCAACACAAAGGGCCGGTTATCGCTTCCGCGGCAACCGGCCCTTCTCACTCATACGCGGCGCCCACCCGGGCGCCCCGCATCACACGTCGAACTTCACCCCCTGCGCCAGCGGCAGCTGCCGGCTGTAGTTGATCGTATTCGTCGCGCGACGCATATACGCCTTCCACGCATCCGAACCCGACTCGCGGCCACCGCCCGTTTCCTTCTCGCCGCCGAACGCGCCGCCGATTTCCGCGCCGCTCGTGCCGATGTTCACGTTGACGATCCCGCAATCGCTGCCCGCTGCCGACATGAACTGCTCGGCTTCGCGCATGTCGTTCGTGAAGATCGCCGACGACAGGCCTTGCGGCACCGCGTTGTGCACGTCGATCGCGTCTTCGAAGTTGTCGTAGACCATCACGTACAGGATCGGTGCGAACGTCTCGCGCTCGACCACCGACGATTGCTTCGGCATCCGCACGATTGCCGGACGCACGTAGTACGCATCCGCGTGACCGACGTCGACGCGCTCGCCGCCCTTCACTTCGCCGCCCTGCTCGCGTGCGTCGGCCAGCGCCTTCTGCATCGTGTCGAACGACGCACGATCGACCAGCGGGCCGATCAGCGTGCCTTCTTCAAGCGGGTTGCCGACCTTCACCGACGTGTAGGCCTTCTCGATGCGCGGCAGCAGTTGCTCGACCAGGCTGCGATGCACGATCAGGCGGCGCAGCGTCGTACAGCGCTGGCCGGCCGTGCCGACTGCCGCGAACGTCACGGCACGCACGACAAGATCCAGATCCGCGCTCGGCGCGACGATCATCCCGTTGTTGCCGCCGAGTTCGAGGATGCCGCGCGCAAGACGCTGGCTCAGCACCTTCGCGACTTCCTGGCCCATCCGCACGCTGCCCGTCGCGCTGACGACCGGCACCTTCTTCGACGCGGTCAGCACCTCGCCGACATCGCGCATGCCGAGCACCAGCTGGCTCAGTTCCGCCGGCGCGACGCCCGGATGCGTCTTGTCGAACTCGCGGATCGCCTTCTGGAGCAGCACGTGGCACGCGATCGCGGTGAGCGGCGTCTTCTCCGACGGCTTCCACACGACCGAATCGCCGCACACGAACGCGAGCGCCGCATTCCACGCCCACACCGCGACCGGGAAGTTGAATGCCGAAATCACGCCGCACACGCCGATCGGGTGCCACGTTTCCATCATCCGGTGGCCCGGGCGCTCGGACGCGATCGTCAGGCCGTAAAGCTGGCGCGACAGACCGACCGCGAAGTCGCAGATGTCGATCATTTCCTGCACTTCGCCGAGACCTTCCGACGTGATCTTGCCGGCCTCGAGCGTAACGAGGCGGCCAAGCTCGGCCTTGTGCTCGCGCAGCACGTTGCCGAACACGCGCACGAGTTCGCCGCGCACCGGCGCCGGCACCGTGCGCCACTTGAGGAATGCGTCGTGCGCAGCGTCGATCTTGCGTTCCGCGTCGGCCGGCGTGTCGACTGCCAGCGTCGCGAGCGTCGCGCCGTCGAGCGGCGAACGCGCGGTCAGCGCATTGCCTTTCCACTGGGCGAGATCGATGTCGAGCGCGGCAAGAATGTCGTTGAATTGCATCACTTCCTCTTCAGGGACAGATTGATCGGTGCGGCGGCAGCGCCGCCCGCGTGATTCGATTGGAGCGCGTTCGCGCGCCCTGTGCAAGCGGATGCGCCGCGCGGCGGGCCCGGTACGCCGTACGGCGCATCGCGCTGCGCCGCCGCCGGAAGCCCGGCCGGACGGCGCGCACCCGCCTCGCAAGGCACGATCCATGAAACACATTGTCGGTGGCCACAAGTCGGGCCGCTATTGATATTAACTCACGACTTCATTCTCAAAACGCAACAACTCGGCAGTCCAATCCGTGCGTTTCCATTCCAATATGGGACGTATCCAAAGCCCGTCACCATGCCGTCAGACACGTCGCGGTGCGACTCAAGTTGATGACAAACCCGCATCACCCTGTTCGGAAATATCGTTTGCCGGCCACGCACCGGGCACACACAATCGGGGCGACGTCGAGGTGCAGCGCACCCGGCGCGCCGCCGGCCGCCACTACGGCAGCCGGACGCCAGACGAACGCGACACGCATCGCGGCCCGGCTCGTCGAGCCCGCTTCCGCACCGCATCACCGCTGCCCGGCCCGCGGCCGGCAACGCGTCGCGCTTCGTCGCCGAAAAAACAATCCCGGAGACAGCGCCCAGCGCCCGCCATGCATTCAGATGCCCGCCCCGATTCGCCCCGCCCGTCCGGCTCGCCGCCCGCGAAGCCGTCCCTCCACCGTGCACTGCAGGCCCGCCATCTGCGGATGATCGCGATCGGCGGCTCGATCGGCACGGGCCTGTTCGTCGCGTCCGGCGCGTCGATCTCGCAGGCCGGCCCTGGCGGCGCGATGCTCGCGTACATGGTGATCGGCCTGATGGTCTATTTCCTGATGACGAGCCTCGGCGAAATGGCCGCCTTCATGCCGGTGTCGGGTTCGTTCGCGACCTACGGCGCGAAGTTCGTCGACGAAGGCTTCGGCTTCGCGCTCGGCTGGAACTACTGGTACAGCTGGGCCGTGACACTGGCGGTCGAACTCGTCGCCGGGCAACTCGTGATGAACTACTGGTTCCCGCATGTGCCGGGCGTGTGGTGGAGCGCGCTGTTCCTCACGCTGATCTTCGCGCTCAATGCGCTGTCGGTACGCGGCTTTGGCGAGGCCGAATACTGGTTCGCGCTGATCAAGGTGCTGACGGTGCTCGCGTTCGTCGGCGTCGGCCTGCTGATGATCTTCGGGATCATGCGGGGCGGCCCGAGCGCCGGCTGGAGCAACTTCACGATCGGCGACGCGCCGTTCGCCGGCGGCTGGGCGACAATGCTCGGCGTCGCGATGATCGCGGGCTTCTCGTTCCAGGGCACCGAAATGATCGGCGTCGCGGCCGGCGAATCGGAGAATCCGCGCACGACGATCCCGCGCGCGGTAAGCCAGATCTTCTGGCGGATCCTGCTGTTCTACGTGCTCGCGATCTTCGTGATCGGCGTGCTGATTCCCTACACCGACCCGAGCCTGCTGAAGAGCGACGTGACCGACATCGGCGTGAGCCCGTTCACGCTCGTGTTCCGCCACGCGGGCCTCGCGTTCGCGGCCGGCGTGATGAACGCGGTGATCCTGACGGCCGTGCTGTCGGCCGGCAACTCGGGCATGTACGCGTCGACGCGGATGCTCTACAACCTCGCGGTCGAAGGCCGTGCGCCGAAGGTGTTCGCGAAGCTGTCGGCGGGCGGCGTGCCGCGCAATGCGCTGTATGCGACGACGGCCGTCGGCGCACTGTGCTTCCTCACGTCGCTGTATGGCGACAAGACCGTGTACCTGTGGCTGCTGAACACGTCGGGCATGGCCGGCTTCATCACGTGGCTCGGCATCGCGGTGAGCCACTACCGCTTCCGCAAGGGTTTCCTGAAGCAGGGCTACCGGCTCGACCAGCTGCCGTACCGGTCGAAGTGGTTCCCGTTCGGCCCGCTGTTCGCGTTCGCGCTGTGCGCGGTCGTCGCGCTCGGCCAGGACTACCAGGCGTTCCTCTCCGACAAGATCGACTGGGTCGGCGTCGCCGCGACCTACATCGGCCTGCCGTTCTTCCTCGCGATCTGGCTCGGCTACGCGCTGGTGCGCAAGTGTCGCCTCGTGCGCTACGAAGACATGGAGATCGCGCCGTGGATCGAACGCAACGCGACGCCCGAAGCGGCGCCGCAGGCCGACACCGGCTACGCGGGCTACGTCGCGCGCCCGGCCAACCCGACGTCGGGCGCATGACGCCAGAAGCCTGACGTCACGCTCCGTGCCGGCTGCCACCTGACCGCGGCGGCCGGCCCCTGGCTTCCCCCATTCGACGCGGCGCGCGCGTTCAGGCAAGATCGACGCGCGCCGTCCGTTTTTCCGCCGTTACGAATCATCGAAATCGCATGCAGAACTTCTACGAAGCCACCGTTACCCGCCAGCCCTACCCGCAACTGACCGGCACGATCGACACGCAGGTCTGCATCGTCGGCGGCGGCCTCGCCGGCCTGTGCACGGCGCTCGGCCTCGTCGAACGCGGCGTGCACGACGTCGTCGTGCTCGACAGCGAACGGGTCGGCTTCGGCGCGTCGGGCCGCAACGGCGGCTTCGTGTTCGGCGGCTACAGCCTCGACAACGCCGACCTGCTGCGCACGCTCGGCCGCGAAGAAGGGCGCCGGCTGTACCGGCTCACCGTCGATGCGGTCGACCTGATCCGCACGCGCATCGCACGCTACGGGATCGACTGCGACATCGTCGACCAGGGCGTGATGCTCGCGAACTGGTTCGACGATCCGTCGCGGCTCGACAGCGTGCGCACGCTGATGAAAAGCGAACTCGGCGTCGACTGGGAACCCGTCCCGACCGGTGCCCTGCGCGAGCGGCTGAAGACGCAGCGCTATTACGGCGGCCTGTTCGAGCCGAACGCGTTCCACTTCCATCCGCTCAAGTACGTGCTCGGCGTCGCGGCGGCCGCATCGCGCGGCGGTGCACGCGTGTACGAACGCTCGGCCGCACTCGGCATCGCGCGCGAAGGCGCCGGGTACATCGTGCGTACGGCGCAGGGCGCGGTGCGCGCGAAGGACGTCGTGTTCGCCGGCGGCGGTTACGCGCGTGGCGTGTCGCCGCGCATCGAGCGCGCGGTGCTGCCGATCGCGACCTACGTGATCGCGACCGAACCGCTCGGCACGCGGCTGCCCGATGCGATCGACGCGCCGTACGCGATCTACGACACGCGTTTCGCGTTCGACTACTACCGCCCGCTGAAGGACACGCGGATCCTGTGGGGCGGCCGGATCTCGGTGCTCGACCGCGGCCCCGACGCGATCGCACGCCTGCTGCGGCGCGACCTGCTGCGCGTGTATCCGCAACTGGAAGGCGTGAAGGTCGACTACGCGTGGGGCGGGCTGATGAGCTACGCGCGGCACAAGATGCCGCAGATCGGCCGCGACGCGGACGGCGTGTGGCACGCGATCGCATTCGGCGGCCACGGGATGGCGCCGACCACGGTGGCCGGCGAAGCGCTCGCCGCCGCGCTGGCCGAAGGCCGGCCGGTGCCCGACGGCTTCGGCGCGTTCGGGCTCACGCGCACGTTCGGGCTGGCCGGCCTCGCCGCAGCGCAGCTCACGTACACCGCGTACCAGGCCCGCGACGCGCTCGCGTCGTGCCGCCGCTGAGCGGCCGCGGCGGCTGAAACGGCCCCGCCGGACGCCCCGCCGATTAGAGCGGAAGGTCGGCCGGGCGGGGATTTCCCGCATGCTAGAATGCCTTTTCCAAGCCGCCGCGAACCCACAATAAAGTCACATGAAAGCAGGAAGCAAGGCCGCCACGTCCGACACCCGCGCGCTTGCGTCCGAAGCGCGGCGTAAATACGATCCCGAGCAAACCAAGCGCAACATCCTCGATGTCGCCACGCAGGAATTCTCTGCGATGGGCCTCGCCGGCGCACGCGTCGACGCGATCGCCGAGCGCACGAACACGACGAAGCGCATGCTCTACTACTACTTCGAAAGCAAGGAAGGCCTGTACGAGGCCGTGCTGGAGAAGGTGTACGGCGACATCCGCGCGCTCGAGCAGGAACTGCACATCGGTGACATGGAGCCGCGCGAAGGCATGCGCCGCCTCGTCGAATTCACGTTCGACTATCACGACAAGCATCGCGACTTCGTCCGCCTCGTGTCGATCGAGAACATCCACGGCGCGAAGTATCTCGAACAGCTCAAGTCGTTCAAGAACCGCAACGTCAGCATCATCAAGACGCTCGAGGAACTGGTCGAACGCGGCGCAGCCAGCGGCGCGTTCCGCAAGGACATCGACGCATTCGACCTTCACCTGCTGATCAGCTCGTTCTGCTTCCACCGCGTGTCGAACCGCTACACGTTCGGCGCCGCGTTCGGCCGCGACCCGTCGGCGCCGCGCCTGCGCGCGCGGCATCGCGACACGATCGCCGACGCCGTGCTGCGCTACGTCGCCGCGTAAGCGGCGGCAGCCGCGAGCCGGGGCACGCACCCTCCGTGCCCCTCGCACATTAACGCGTCAGTCCGTCGGCGCGGTCGACGCCAGCGCGATCCGCGCCTTCTCTTCCGGGCTTCCCGCCACGTAATATTTCTTCGCCCAGCTCGAATCGGGCGCGAGCGCGAGCCGCGCATGCGCGCCCGTTCCCGCGTCCGTGCCGTGCTGCTTCGCATCGATCGCCAGCGCCCGTGCGCGATAGTGCTCGTAAAGCCGCAGGAATTCCGCGAGATAGATCGCCGCAATCCGCTTGTCGCGAATCTCGAGCAGGTTCTCGTCGTTGTACTGCTCGGAGTTGCGGCTCATGTTCGCCGAGCCCGTATAGACGACCGGATTCGCGCCTTCCGCATCGATCACGATGAACTTGTGATGGATCACGACGGGTGGAAAGGCCGGTGCCGGTTCGCCCGGAAAGAGCCGCAGTTCCGGCGTGAAACCCTGCGGCACGGTGGCCGGCGAGAAATACGCGGCATCGATCACGTCGTGATTGTCGCGACTGCGGTGGTACAGCTCGAGGTTCGCGAGCGTCGCCGCATCGAGCGTCTGGCCGGCCTGCTGCGCGGTATCGGCCTTCGTCGCGCTGCCGACGTTGATCTTGTTCACCAGCCCGAACATCATCAGTCCGCGGTCACCCGCTGCGAAACAGGCGTCGCGCAGCGCCGCGTCGGTCGGCATGAACAGGCAGAACGACACCGAATGCTTCGCGGCCGCAATCGCGGCGACGATCGTGTCGATCTCGGTACGCTGCCCCGCCGGCTCCGGCGAAAACGCGACGCGCACCTGCGCGCTGCCGATCGTCATCGGCGCCGACCAGCCCGACGTCAGCTTCGCCGTCTCCGCGATCGACGGATTCCCCGCCAGCGCATGCGCGCGGTCGTTGTACAGCGCGGCCAGCGCGGGCGAGTCGAACGCGTGCAGCACGTTGGCCTGCTCGGTCAGCCCCTCGGTCGTGAAGTTCGCGGAACCGGTCAGCACGCGCGCGGGCGCCGGGTTCGACGGCGCATCGGTCACGACGAACTTGTCGTGCATGATGTGCGTCTTGTCGCGCGGCGCGAGCGTCGCGAGGCCCTGCAGCGCGTCGACGGCCGGCTGGTTCGGCGACGGCAGCGGCGGCTTGCCCTTGCGCGCCGTCGTGTGCGCGTCGTAGACGATCGCGAGCGACGCTTCACCGTGCTTGCGCCCGAACGCCTCGAATGCGGGCAGCGCCCACAGCGTGTCGGTCAGGTGATAGACGGCCGACGCCGCGCGCGACGCCGGGTCGAGCATCTCGGCGAACACCTGCTCCATGTCGTTCGCGAGCCACGTGCGCAGCTTCAGCGCCTGCGCCGCGCCCGGTGCCTCGTTCGGCGCAAGGCCCAGCGCCGCGACCTGCTTCGCGAACGCCTGCGAGCTGACCACCGCCCGGTTGAACCACGTGCCGACGCCGTCCTCGATATGCGCGGGCAGCACGACGTCGCATACCCCACCTTCCGCATCGAGCACCTGCAGATTCGCCGGCGTGCCGACGACCGGATAGACGTCGTAGCGGAACGATGCATCGCGATCCTGAGGATCGATGCGCGCGTCCCACCACATGAATTTCTGGATCGGCGCCTGGTCGGTCGGCGCATCGCCCTGCGTATCGGCCGCCGGGCCGTCGAACGTCAGGCGGTTCGGCAACCAGCTGTCCGGCGCGCGCGTCTTGCCGTCGGCCGACCAGAAGCCCGGCGTGCGCCGGATCGCGAAGCCGAGGAAATCGGGCCGCGACGCCGCATCGGGCCAGTCGAAGGCCAGCAGGACCAGGGTGGGGGAAAGATAGCTGCGCACGCTGACGGTCATTCGTTGCTCCCTGGCCTGACGGCCGGTCGAGGTGAATGGGTCAGTGTTGACGGCGGTTCTTCCCGCGGAATGACGGTTCGATGAACCTTGTATGTCGGACGCGCGTCAGTCGCACACGAGCAGTTCGATCCCGCGCGCGGTCAGCGCACGGCGCACGGCCTTGTCGGGCGCGCGCTCGGTCACGAGATAGCGGGCGGCGGCCGTGCCGTTGATCCGCACCGGCGTCACGCGGCCGAATTTGGAATGGTCGGCGACGATGATCGCCGTGCCCGCCGCCGCGATCATCCGGCTGCGCACCTCGGCCGCGAGCCGCGAGTAGTCGGTGCATTCGCCGTCGGGCGTGATGCCGCCGGCGCCGACGAACGCGAAATCGACGTGGTATTGCGCGAGCTGGTGGATCGTGTCGAGCCCGAAGGTTGCGTCCTCGTCGTCGGACAGCTCGCCGCCGAGCAGCGTCACGCGGTTGCCGTTGCGCCGCGCGAGCACGAACGCGGTACGCCAGTCGTTCGTGTAGATCGACAACCGGTGCCGGTCGGCGAGCGCGAGCGCGACCGCATGCGGCGTGCTGCCCGAATCGATCAGCACCGATGCATCGTCGGGCACGAATTCGGCCGCGCGCCGCCCGATCGTGCGCTTCGCTTCGGCGTTCGCGGCTTCGCGCTCGGACAGGCTCGGCTCGCGGCGATCCGCGGCCAGCGCGCCGCCGTGCGTCATCACGAGCAGGCCGCGCGCGGCCAGCGCGTTCAGGTCGCGCCTGACCGTTTCGCGCGACACGTCGAGCGAACGGACGAGTTCCGCGACCGACAGCGCGCCCGACCTTCCGAGCTCCGACAGGATGTATTGATGACGTTGTTCCGCCAGCATCGCGTGTGCGCCCGAGGCGACTGTAATGGGTAAGCCGGCCATTGTATTACGGCCGTTTGACCGGCATTTGACGGCGGCGGGAAACGGGGTCGGCCGCGTTTCCCGAATGCGAAATTCTGTATTGCCTCACGCGCGCGAATCGGCGCGATGCCGGTTGCTACACTTTGCGCTTCGCCGAACGACAGATCCAGCAAAAGGGGCTCGCGCCATGTATCGCAAAGGCAGTGTGATCGAAATCCAGTTTCCGCCCGAACGCCTCAACGACGCGGCCGGCGATCCGTACTGGATCGACCTGACGCTCGACGAGGCGCGCCGGCTCTACGAACAGCTCGCCGCGCGCTTCGCGACCGACGCGCGCGCGAACCAGCCGCTCGACACGTTCTCGATCGACTGATCCGGCTGATCGCCGCGGCTTCGCGCCCGCCCGCGCCGCCTCATGCAGCGCGGCACCGCTCCCTTCCGCGCCGCAAACCCGGCGCACCCTGACGACCGGCGCTGCCACGCATCACGCCACCTGAGTGCAGGATTCGACAAGACGCCGGCTTCGCTTCCCCCGATACTGGCCGACTTCCTGGTTCTGTCCGGCCGCCTCGCGGCCCGTCACGCATGCTTACCTCGATCGTCGCCGCCGCGTTCGTCGCGCTGTGGTCCACCGGCTTCATCGTTGCGCGGGCAATCAAGCCCTACGCCGATCCCAACCTGTTCCTGCTCGCGCGTTTCGCGGGCACCGCCGTGCTGTTCGGCGTCGTGGCGCTCGTCGCGCGCGCACCGTGGCCGGCCCGCCGCGAGTGGCCGCGCCACCTGATCGCGGGCGCACTGCTGCAAGGCGTTTATCTCGGCGCGAGCTACTGGGCCGTTGCGCAAGGATTGAACGCCGGCGTCATGGCGCTGCTCGGCGCGCTGCAGCCGCTCGCGACTGCCGTGCTGGCCGTCCCGCTGTTCAACGAGCGCCTGCCCAGGCGCGGCTGGTTCGGGATGGCGCTCGGGCTCGCCGGCGTCGCGCTCGTGCTGGCGCCGAAGGTCACGGGCGGCGTCGCGCCGCCGCCGGGCGCGGCGCCCGCGTGGCTCGTCGTCGCCGTGTCGGTGCTGGCGGTCGGGTCGATCACGGCCGGCTCGCTGTACCAGAAAGGCAAGCTCGCGCAGAGCGACCTGCGCACCGCGGTTGCCGTGCAGAACTTCGGCGCGGCGATCGTCGCGGCCGTCTTCGTCGTGCTGCTGCATGAAACCCGCTGGATCGGCGCGCCGGCGCTGTGGGTGTCGCTCGTGTGGGGCGTCGTATTCCTGTCCGGCGGCGCGGTCACGATGCTGATGTGGATGCTGCGCCGCGGCAACGCAGCGCGCGCGACGTCGCTGCTGTTCCTCGCGCCGCCGCTGGCCGCGTTGCAGGGCTACGGGCTGTTCGGCGAAACGCTCGCGGCGATCCAGCTCGCCGGCTTCGCGCTCGCACTGGCGGGCGTCGTGCTCGCGCGGCGCTGACAGCAGTCATCCGGCCCTCGCTCGCATCGATGCCCTGCGCACGGATGCCCTTCGCGACGCATCCTGCACCCGCCCGGCGCACCGTGCACCACGGCGAGGCAGCGCGTCTCGCCCAAGCAACGCGAAACCGCCGGATCGCACGCCCGGCGCGGCGGCGCGCCGCGATTGCGCTTATGATGGGCGCCTTGCATTTCGTTCCGGAACTTCCTTCATGACATCCGCCGATTACGCCAGCCGCCAACGCGCGATCATTGCCGAACTGAACGTCGCCCCGCACTTCGACGCCGAGGCCGAGATCGCCCGCCGCGTCGAGTTCCTCGCGCACTACCTGCGTTCGACCGGCCTGCGGACCTACGTGCTCGGCATCAGCGGCGGCGTCGATTCGTCGACGGCCGGCCGGCTCGCGCAACTGTCGGTCGAGCGCCTGCGCGCCGACGGCTACGACGCGCGCTTCATCGCGATGCGCTTGCCGAACGGCGTGCAGAACGACGAAGCCGACGCGCAGCGCGCGCTCGCGTTCGTCCGCGCGGACGAGGTGCTGACGGTCGACGTGAAGCCGGCCGCCGATGCGATGCTCGGCGCGCTGGCCGCGGCCGGCCACGTATTCGACACCCCCGCGCAGCAGGATTTCGTGCACGGCAACATCAAGGCGCGCGAGCGCATGATCGCGCAGTACGCGGTAGCCGGCGCGCAGCGCGGCATCGTGATCGGCACCGATCACGCCGCGGAATCGCTGATGGGGTTCTTCACGAAGTTCGGCGACGGCGGCGCGGACATCCTGCCGCTCGCGGGCCTGAACAAGCGTCGCGTGCGCGCGGTCGCGCGTGCGCTCGGCGGCGAGGAGCTGATCGTGATGAAGGTGCCGACGGCCGACCTCGAGGAACTGCGCCCGCTGCGTCCCGACGAGCACGCGTACGGCGTGAGCTACGACGAGATCGACGATTTCCTCGAAGGCAAGCCGGTCAGCGACCACGTCTACGAAACGGTGCTGCGCTTCTACGACGGTTCGCGCCACAAGCGCGCGCTGCCGTACACGATGTTCGACTGGCCGGCCGCGTAAGCCGGCCACCGCGACTGAAATACCGCGCGCGCCATCGAGGCCGCGCGCGGCACACCGGCGACGGGCGACGCTATGCGTGCCCGCCCGGCTTCTTCGCCTGCAATGCGCGAATCCGCATCCGCGCGCCCGTATCGCTGACCGTCGCGTCGTACATCGTCGCGAGATCGCGCTTGAGCGCGGTGCGCGAACCGCCGTCGAGATACACCATGTGCCCAGACGGATAGAAGCGCGCGGACAGGTTCTGCCGCACCTTCTGATCCTCGAGCGGCATCTGCTGCAGGTCGATCACGGTCTGGTAGAACGGCGTGACGAAATCGTAGAAGCCGTTCGCCGACAGCACCTTCAGGTCGACGTTCAGCGCCATCACCGCGGCGAGATCGCCGGCCGTGTAGAGAATCACGTTCCCCTGCGCATCGATGCCCTGCTGCGCGCCGGTCGGGTCGATGTGGCTGAAATCCCAGTTCTGGAACGCCTGGTCGTTCAGGTCGGTGAACGCGGAATTCGACGTGAACTTCAGCTGCTCGTTCAGGTAGCTGTTCCACATCGCCGTATAGACGCCCGTCACGGCCGTCATCGTCGGATCGTTGCCGCCCGAGTTCGGGTCGATCTTGCCGGCGATGCCCGACGAGATCCCGGTCACGCGGCCGTCGTACGAGCCGAGCGCGAGCCCCTGCGCATGCAGCAGCGTCGTCAGGAACAGCGAATTGCCGCGCGTGTCATAGCCCGCAATGTTGAGGCTCCACGATTGCAGCGTCGCCGTGTCGATCCCCGTGTACTGCGACAGTTTCTGCACGGCGGCCGGGTCCGCATGCGGCACCGTGCGCAACGCGTTCAGGTAATCGGTGCGCGAGAACTGCGCGACTTCCTCGACGAACGCGCCGAGATCGGTCGGCGCCGGCGTGACGCCGAGCTTCTTGTGATACCACGCGTCGGCCGCGGCGGTCGGCAATGCACCGACCGGATTGCCGGCCTGCCGGTAGTCGAGGATCGACGACTGCAGCGTGACGCCGTTCAGGTCGACACCGTCCTCGTGCAGCTTGTATGCGAGGACGCAGCTGCGCGCGGTGCCGTACGATTCGCCGAACAGGTACTTCGGCGAATTCCAGCGGTTGTTCTTCGTCAGGTAGCGCTTGATGAACTGCTTCAGCGAATCCGCATCCTGGTCGACGCCCCAGAAGTTGCGGTTCTTGTTCGGCGCGACGGCCGCCGAATAGCCGGTGCCGACCGGGTTGATGAACACGAGATCGCTGTGGTCGATCATGCTGTCCGGGTTGTCTTCCATCTGGTACGGCGCGGGCGGCGTGAAACCGGGCATCGACGTCTTGATGCGCTTCGGCGCGAACGAGCCGAGCAGCACGAACACCGACGACGAACCGGGGCCGCCGTTGTAGAAGAACGTCACCGGGCGCGTTTCTTCCTTCGCGCCGTCGACCGTGAACGCAACGTAGAAAATCTTCGCCGCAGGCTGCGAACTGCTCGGGTCGACCGTCACGAGGTGGCCGGCCGTCGCCGTGTACGCGATGCGCTTCCCGTCGATCAGGATCGTGTGATGCGTGACCGCGGCCGATTCGGTCGTGTCGGTCACCGAGTCGTCGGGCCCGTTGCCGTACGCGACCGGATCGAAGAACGGCTGGTCGCGGCCGTGGCTCAGCGCGACCGGATTGATGGTCGGCGGCACGCCATGTGAATTGTGGTCGCCGTGATGCAGCGGATACACGCCGCCGGAAGATGCGGAATCGATGCCCATCGTGCTGCTCCTGGAGGTGAAAAAAGACGCGGGCAGGACACCCGCGCCGAACGGAAAGCGTGTGCCCGCGCGTCAGCTCGACGGCTTGCGCGCGAGGATCGCGGCGAGTTGCGTGCCGTTCGGGCTGCCGAGGCCCGTGCACGCATCCCAGCCCGAAGCGGCCGCATACGTGCCGTTCGATCCTTTCGTGATGTCGCGCAGCGCACCCGGATTCTTGTACAGCACCGGATTGACCCAGCCGGCCGATGCACCGGCCGCCGCATTGATCCGTGCGATCAGCGCGGCCCACAGCGGCGCGACCGCGCTCGTGCCGCCCATCACGGTGGCCGTGCCGGCGACCGATACCTCGTAGCCCGTCTGCGGCGACGCATCGCCGGCCACGTCCGGCACACCGCGTTTCGCGAGCGGCGTGCGGCTGCCGTCGGCGAGCGTGACCGCGAGCCCCTGCTGCCACGCGGGCACGTCGAACAGCGTGCTGACGCCGCCCCCGCCCGCGCCGCCGCCGGCCGCCTCGTCGTTCCACGTGACCTCGCTTTGGATGCCCTGCCCCGGCAGCGCGTCGAGTTGCGTGCCGCCGCAGCCCAGCACGTACGGGCTCGATGCGGGGAAGTCGACGTGATCGGCGCCGTCCTGCAGCCCGTCGCCCGAGCCGCTGTCGCCGGATGCCGCGCATACGGTGATGCCCTGCGCGGCGGCCGCCTGCAGCACGCGGTTGAACGCCTGCGCCGATTGCGCCTGCCAGGTCGCTTCCGGGCCGCCCCAGCTGATCGAGATCACCGACGGCTTGTTGGTCGTGTCGCTGACGGCCGCGTTGACGGCCTGGATGAAGCCCGCGTCGCTGTTCGCCGCGAAGTAGACGGCGATCTTCGCGGCCGGCGCGATCGCACCGGCGATCTCGAGGTCGAGCGCGACTTCGCCGTCCGGGCCGTTCGGGTCGCCGGTCGGCGTATTGCGGCCGGTGCCGACGTTCACGTCGACGAGCGTCGGCGGCGTCGTGATCCCGAGCCCGCGGAAATACTGCTGGATATCGGCCGCGCGATAGCCGCCGCCGAGTTCGACGATCGCGATGCATTGGCCGGCGCCGTCGCCGGCCGGAAAGCCGTACAGCGACGCCAGCTGGACCGGCGTGAACGTGACGCCCGCCGCGCCGCCGCGCGCGGGCCGGAACGGCGGACGCAGCCGGAAGTGCGGCCGCGCCTGCGGGCGGCTGTCGAGGCCGAGCACGGCCGTGACGGCATCGCCGAGATCGTCCGGTAGCGCGATCGGCCCCGAGCGGCCGCGATACTGGCCGATCGACCGATGCTCGAAACGCTCGAGCGTGACGCCGAATGCGGCTTCGAACTGCTTGATCGTGCCCGACAGCACGACGACGCTCTCGACCGGATCGACGCGATCGACCGTGAGCTGGTGGTGACGCGCGAAGTCCTCGGTCTTGCGGATGTCGTCGGGATTGGCGGAAAAACGCTGCGCGAACGCTTCGCGCGACAGCGGTTTCGCCTGGGCGTCGCCGGTGGCGAGCTGGTGGACCAACGTATCGAGTTGCCCTTCTTCCTGCCGCCGCAACATGATCGTGACGTGGATGCGTTCTGCCGGATCGCACGGGCCGAGGCACTTGGACTCGGCGACGATTCGGGGTTCACGGTCGGCGTGAAGATGCCTTGCCATGTTCAGACCCTCCTTGGTACCGCGTTGCACGGAACAGCCAGGAAATCGGACACAGCCGGCGGAAGTCGGTTCCGTTCGGTCAGTCGGTTCGCGATTGCGCGAAGTTGAAGGAAGTTTAGAACAGTCAGACGATTTGCGCGCACGCCCTTCTGCAGCAAGGGATGCGCGCGACGGCCGGCATCGTGCACGGCCTGCGGCGATCGGCGCATCGTGGCCGCGCGGCTGCCGACCGGCGCGGCAACGGTACGGCGAACGCGTTCAGTCCATTGAAAGGCGCAGTGCGAACCCGATCAGCGCCGCCGAAAACGTCCAGCGCTGCACGGTCTGCGCGAGCGGATGCGCCCGCATCCACGCCGCGATGCGCGACGCGCCGAACACGCACGCGAGGTCGAAGCACACGCCGGCCGCGACCAGCAGCGCGCCGAGCTCGAACATCTGCCAGACGACGGGCCCGGCCTCGGGCCGCACGAACTGCGGCAGCAGCACCGAGCAGAACAGCAGCGCCTTCGGGTTCAGCAGGTTCGTCAGCAGCCCCTTCACGAACGACTGCCGCAATTCGCCGGCCGTTGCCGCCGCATCGCCGTCGCCGAGCGCGAACACCGGCGAGCGGAACACCTGGATCGCGACATACGCGAGATAGAGCGCGCCGCCGTAGCGGATCACCTCGTACAGCCACGGCGCGCTGCGGATCAGTGCCGCGACACCGCACGCCGACAGCGTCACGTGCGCGGTGCGCGCGAGCGACAGCCCGGCCGCCGCCGCCATCCCGGGCCGCACGCCGCGGCCGATGCTGGTCTGCAGCACAAGCGCCATGTCGGGCCCCGGCACCGCGTAGATGGCCGCCAGCGCGGCGAGATAAATCAACAGCAAATGCGTGGAAATCATGGTCTGCCCCCGTCCTTCAATGACGATATGTTGCCGCTGAAGGAGGAGGGATTATTGGCCATCTTTGGCTCAGGATTGGCGATCTGTAGGGGAATCCGCCACAATCAAGAAATCGAAACAAGGATTCCGCCAACATGACCGAGCTCGACAAAACCGACCGCGCGATCCTCGCTGCGGTGCAGCGCGACGGCCGCCTGCCGATCGCGCGCCTCGCCGAATCCGTCGGCCTGTCCGAGACGCCTTGCGCGCGGCGCCTCAAGCGGCTCGAAAGCGACGGCTACATCGAGCGCTACCGCGCGCAGCTGTCACGGCAGGCGCTCGGCTTCGGCGTCGTCGCGTTCGTGCTCGTGCGGTTCGCGACGCACGACCGCAAGGTCGCTGACCGGTTCGAACGGGAAGTGCTCGGCATCGAGCGGATCCTCGCGTGCCACAACGTCGCCGGCACGGCCGACTACCTGCTGCAGGGGGTCGCGCGCGACCTCGACGACTACGGCACGTTCCTGCGCGACTCGCTGCGGATGCTGCCGGGCGTGACGTCGATCGAATCGGCGCTGTCGCTGCGCGAGGTGAAGCACGACGCGGGCTTGCCGGTGCCGTGATGCGCACCGGGGTGGCAACCTGCCCCGGTGTAACGCTTGTTCACCTTGTTGGCGGCACCGCCGTCAGGCGACGTCGGGTGACTGGTGCGCGCGCTCGAGATCCTCGAGAAATGCTTCCACGAGCGGATTCCCGCGCCCGTTGCGCGCGACGACCATGTGGAACGTCACGTCGTAGCGCAGTTCCTCCGGATTGAGCGGCGCGAGCAGCCCCTGCGCGACGTACGGCGCCGCGAAGTGCTGCGGCAGGTAGCCGAGGTGGTGGCCGGACAGGATCAGCAGCGCGACGGCCTCCATGTTGTCGGCGGTCGCGGTCACGCGGTCGGGCGTCGTCGACAGCTGCGCCTCCGGCAGCGGATACGAGCGCCACGCCCATTCGAAGCCCGCGACGTCGGCCGGCGTCAGCATGCCGGCGCCGTCGAACAGCGGATGGCCGCGGCCGCAGTACGCGACCTGGCGCTCGATGAACAGCGGCGTGTAGTGCAGCGACGGCACGCGGTGCCAGAAGTAGCCGACCGCGATCTGGATCTCGTCGCTCAGCAGCTTCTCCTCGAGATCGCCCGGCGCGCGCACCGAAATCGAGAAGCGCACGGCTTCGTCGCGCGTGCGGAACGCGGCGATCGCCTCGGCGATCCGCGCGTTCTGGCTCACCGGCGTATGGCCGATCAGGCCGATGTTCAGCGTGCCGACCAGCTGGCGGTCCATGTGCCGCGCGGCCATCCCGAATTCGTCGAGCGCCGCGAGCAGCTTGCGGCTCATCGCATGGAACCGCTCGCCCTTCGGCGTGAGCCGGAAACCGCTGCGGCCGCGCTCGCAGAGCCGGTAGCCGAGCCGCGTCTCGAGCGACGACAGCTGCGCGCTGATCGTCGACTGCCCGACGTTCAGCACGGCCTGCGCGGCCGATACACCGCCCGCGTCCGTGACCGCGAGAAACACGCGGATCAACCGCAGATCGACGGTCGACAGATTCCCCAGCACGCTCATCCCCTTCCATACATCGATGAAAATCGATGTTTACGTCGATATCTTCGCATTCTTCTTTCCCGACGGAGCGCGTAAAACTGTGCGCCAAGCCGCGTCGCATGATACGGCAACCCCACATCGGAAGAGACAGCCCATGAACGACCACACCCATTTCCAGCCGCTCGGCGGCAATGAAATGCCGCGCTGCGGCGGCATCGCGACGATGATGCGCCTGCCGCACGTGGCGAGCGCCGAAGGCCTCGACGCCTGCTTCGTCGGCGTGCCGTTCGATCTCGGCACGTCCAACCGCACCGGTGCACGCTTCGGCCCGCGCCAGATCCGCACCGAATCCGTGCTGCTGCGCCCGTACAACATGGCCACGCGCGCCGCACCGTTCGATTCGCTGCAGATCGCCGATATCGGCGACGTCGCGATCAACCCGTACAACCTGCACGATTCGATCGCGCGCATCGAGGCCGCGTACGACGCGATCCTCGAGCACGACTGCAAGCCGATCACGCTCGGCGGCGACCATACGATCGCGCTGCCGATCCTGCGCGCGATCCACCGCAAGCACGGCAAGGTTGCATTGATCCACGTCGATGCACACGCCGACGTGAACGACACGATGATGGGCGAAAAGATCGCGCACGGCACGCCGTTCCGCCGCGCGGTCGAGGAAGGCCTGCTGCACGGCGACAAGGTCACGCAGATCGGTCTGCGCGGCACCGGCTACGCGGCCGAGGATTTCGACTGGTGCCGCGAGCAGGGCTTCCGCGTCGTCCAGGCCGAGGAATGCTGGAACAAGTCGCTGGCGCCGCTGATGGAAGAAGTGCGCGCACGCGTCGGCGATACGCCCGTCTACATCAGCTTCGACATCGACGGCATCGACCCGGCCTACGCGCCGGGCACCGGCACGCCGGAAATCGCGGGCCTCACGGTGCCGCAGGCGCTCGAGATCATCCGCGGCGCGAAGGGGCTGAACATCGTCGGCTGCGACCTCGTCGAAGTCGCGCCGCCGTACGACCCGTTCGGCACCACGGCGCTGCTCGGCGCGAACCTCGCGTACGAGCTGCTGTGCGTGCTGCCGGGCGTCGCGTACCGCGACTGATCCCGGCACCGCCACTATTCCAAATCAGAGGATTCCAGAGGAGCACACATAAAGATGGGGACTTCCGTCAAGCAACCGAAGCGGGCGGCGCTCGCGTCGTTCGTCGGCACCACGATCGAGTGGTATGACTTCTATAGCTACGCGACCGCCGCCGCCATCGTGTTCGGGCCGCTGTTCTTTCCCGGCGAAAACCGCTTCATCAGCCTGCTCGCGTCGTTCGGCTCGTTCGCGGTCGGCTTCTTCGCACGGCCGCTCGGCGGCGTGATGTTCGGTTATCTCGGCGACCGCTTCGGCCGCAAGCGCTCGCTGCTCGCGACGCTGATGCTGATGGCCGTGTCGACCGTCGCGATCGGCCTGCTGCCGACCCATGCGCAAGCCGGCGTGATCGCGCCGATCCTGCTCGTGCTGATGCGCGTGCTGCAAGGTATCGCCGTCGGCGGCGAATGGGGCGGTGCCGTGCTGCTCGCCGGCGAGCATGCGCCCGAAGGCAAGCGCACGTTCTTTGCATCGTTCGCACAGCTCGGCAGCGCAAGCGGCCTGATCCTGTCGATGCTCGCGTTCGGCGCGATCAGCACGCTGTCGAAGGACGACATGATGAGCTGGGGCTGGCGCGTGCCGTTCCTCGCAAGCTCCGTACTGCTGATCGTCGGCTTCGTGATCCGTGCGAGCGTGTCCGAGTCGCCCGAGTTCGAGGAAGTCAAGAAAAGCGGCAACATCGCGCAACAACCGCTGCGTGAAGCGCTCAAGTACTGGCCGCTGCTGCTGCTCGCGATCGGCGCGAACGTGTACGGCATCGCCGGCGTGTATTTCAGCAACATCTTCATGATCAGCTACGCGACGCAATTCCTGTCGCTCGACCGGTCGATGGTGCTGCATTGCATGACGATCGTCGCCGTGTTGCAGTTCGTCGTGCAGCTCGCGGCCGCGTTCCTCGCGCAGCGCTTCGGCACCACGCGCGTGCTGCTGATCACCGGCGCATGGGCCGCGATCGTCCCGTTCCTGATGCTGCCGCTCGTGCACATGGGTACGCCGGTGTCGATCACGGTCGGCGTCGGCCTCGCGACGCTCGCGGAATCGGGCTACTACTCGGTCGTCGCGGGCTTCGTCAGCGGCATCTTCGTCGCACGCATCCGCTATACGGCGATCTCGATCGCGTACCAGGTGTGCGGCGCGCTCGCCGGCGGCCTCACGCCGCTGGTCGCGACCATCATCGCGCAGAACACCGCGCCGCAATGGTGGCCGCTCGCGATCCAGTACATGAGTGCGGCCGTGCTGTCGTCGATCTGCGTGTGGCTGATCTCGCGTCGCGTCAGCATCGACGACGCCGGCGCGCCCCGCAAGACGAACGAGCCGCTGCCGCGCGGCGCACGCACCGCGTAATTCCCCGCAACGGGCAGGCGCTTCGCCTGCCCGTTTTCATTGGCCGTCCGGCGGTGTGTCGCACGGCACGGCTTCCCACGAATCCATCCGCTTGCCACGACAAGAGCGCGGCAGGCAGGCGCACGCGGTCGCATCGCCGAACCGCGCGCGACCCAGGAGACAAGCCGTCATGAATCGCCCCGACACTCTCGACCTCGGTCGTGCCGAATCGGCCGGCCTCGCGATCGAGCATCACTCGATCGACTACATCCCCGAACACGAGCGCCACGCGAAGCTGGCGAGCCAGGGGCCGTTCTGGTTTCTCGGCAACTTCCATTTCTTCACGATCTCGATCGGCTTCGTCGGGCCGGGCATGGGCCTGTCCGCGGGCTGGACGACGCTCGCGGGCGCGCTCGGGATCATGTTCGGTACGATCTTCATGGCGTTTCACGGCTCGCAAGGGCCGGAGATGGGGCTGCCGCAGATGATCCAGTCGCGTGCGCAATTCGGCTATCGCGGCGTGATCGTCGCGCTGCTCGCGACGCTTTTCGTATTCGTCGGTTTCAACGTCGTCAACGTGTCGCTGATGGTCGACGGCGTGCACAACGTATTCGGGATCGACGGCGGATTCGTCGCCGTCGCGGCCGTGGCAACCGGTGCGCTGCTCGCCATCTACGGCCACGACCTGATGCACCGGACGTTCACGTGGGCACTGATCGCGACGCTGCCGCTCTATGCGCTCGTCACGCTCGCGCTCGCATTCGGCCACGCAGCACCGGCGCACCCCGCCGTTGCGCCGGCCGCCGCACCGGGCTTCAACTGGATCGCATTCGCGACGCAGTTCGCAATCGCGGCGAGCTACAACATTTCGTATGCGCCGTACGTGTCGGATTATTCGCGCTACCTGCCGAAACACACGCGCCGCGCGAAGCTGATCGCGGTGATTTTCGCCGGCGCGTCGTTGTCGGGCACCTGGATGATCGGCCTGGGCGCGTGGCTCGCGCAGAAGCTGCACGCGGCGGATGCGCTGGTCGCGATGAACGACGTCGGCTCGTCGCTCGTCCCGGGCCTCGGCAAGCTGATCGCGATCGTGTCGCTGCTCGGCTTCCTCCCGATCATCGCGCTCAACGCATACAGCGCGATGCTGACGGTACTGACCGCCGCCGATTCGATCGTGCCGATCCGCCCGACCCGTCGCGCCCGCGTCGCATCGATCGTCGCGATCAGTACGTTCGTGCTCGCGTGCGTGTTCGCGATTCGTGGCAACGGCATCGCGTTGCTGCAGACTTTCCTGACGTTGATGCTCTACTTCCTCGTACCGTGGACCGCGGTGAACCTCGTCGATTATTTCTTCGTGCGTCGTGGCCGCTATGCGATCGTGCACTTCTTCACGCCGAACGGGCTCTACGGCACGTGGCAACCGCGCGGCATCGTCGCGTACCTGGCCGGCTTCGCGGCAATGGTTCCGTTCTTCTACATCTTCGATGCCGAAGCGAATCGCGAGGTATTCGTCGGCCCGTTTGCACGGATGCTCGGTGGCGTCGACATCGCGTGGCTCGTCGGGCTGATCGTCGCGGGTGTCGTGTATGCGGTGCTGTCGCGTTCGCTCGATCTCGAACACGAACGACGCGTGATCGACGAGGCGCCGTCGCCCGAGACGCTCGCCGACACGACCACGCACGAACACGCGTGACGGTGAATCGTCCGCACTATTGAACGCTGCGCGCCGGTCGCCGGTCGCCGGATCGTCGATCGCGGCGGCAGGCACGCACCGTCCACTGCGTTACTGCACCTGGTTGCGCAACGTCTTCGCGGCGGCGACCATGTTCGTCAGCGCCGGAATCACTTCCGCCCACTGGCGCGTCTTCAAACCGCAATCCGGGTTCACCCACAGGCGTTCCGCCGGAATCCGTTCGGCGGCCTTCTTCATCAGGCCGACGATGTGATCCTGCGTCGGGATGTTCGGCGAGTGGATGTCGTACACGCCAGGCCCGATTTCGTTCGGATACCTGAAGTCGTCGAACGCGTCGAGCAGCTCCATGTCCGAACGCGACGTCTCGATCGTGATCACGTCCGCATCCATGTCTGCGATCGACGCGATGATGTCGTTGAACTCCGAATAGCACATGTGCGTGTGGATCTGCGTATCGTCCTGCACGCCGTTCGCGGTGATGCGGAACGACTCGACTGCCCACTTCAGGTACGCGCCCCATTGCGCGCGGCGCAGCGGCAGCCCTTCGCGCAGCGCGGCCTCGTCGATCTGGATCACGCGCACGCCGGCCTTCTCGAGATCGAGCACTTCCGCGCGGATCGCGAGTGCGAGCTGGTAGCACGACACCGAACGCGGCTGGTCGTCGCGCACGAACGACCAGTTCAGGATCGTCACGGGGCCGGTCAGCATGCCCTTCATCGGCTTGCTCGTCAGCGACTGCGCGTACGTGATCCACTCGACCGTCATCGCCTTCGGGCGGCTGATGTCGCCGAACAGGATCGGCGGCTTCACGCAGCGCGAACCGTACGACTGCACCCAGCCGAACTGGCTGAATGCGTAGCCGTCGAGCTGCTCGCCGAAGTATTCGACCATGTCGTTGCGCTCGGCTTCACCGTGCACGAGCACGTCGAGTTCGAGCGACTCCTGTTCGCGGACGCTGCGCTCGATCTCGGCCTGCATCGCCGTGCGGTAGCCGGCCTCGTCGAGCGCGCCGGCCTTGAACCGGCTGCGCGCCTGGCGGATTTCGGCGGTCTGCGGGAACGAGCCGATCGTCGTCGTCGGGAACGCCGGCAGGTTCAGTCGCGCCGATTGCTTCGATGCACGCTGCGTATAGGGGCTCGCGCGGTTGCCGAGTTGCGCGTCGATACGGGCGATCGCGGCCTTCACCGCCGGGTTGTTCACGCGCGGCGAGCGGCGGCGCGCGTCGATGGCGGCGGCATTGGCGGCGAGTTCCGCGGCCACGGCGTGGCGGCCTTCGTTGAGCGCCCTCGCCAGCACCCTCACTTCGTCGAGCTTTTGCAGCGCGAACGCGAGCCACGAACGGATCTCGGGGTCGAGCTTCTCTTCGCTCGCGAGATCGACCGGCACGTGCAGCAGCGAGCAAGACGGAGCAATCCACAGGCGCTCGCCGAGTTGCTTCGCGAGCGGTTCGAGCCATTGCAGCGTGGCATTCAGGTCGGTCTTCCAGATGTTGCGGCCGTTGATCGCGCCAACCGAGAGCACACTTTGCGCGGGCAGGGTCCGCGCGGCCAGCGCCACTTCCTCGCGGGCGTTGATCGCGTCGATG
>JAIRVP010000043.1 GCA_031253835.1 Burkholderia sp.
GCGTCGGGCTGCCGGATCCTGGTGACGCTGCTGCACGAGATGGTCAAGCGCGATGCGAAGCGCGGGCTGGCGTCGCTGTGCATCGGCGGCGGGATGGGTGTCGCGCTCGCGGTCGAGCGTCCGTAATCGGCCGTTCGTCACCGGCGAAACGAATCCGAGGCACCGGCCGATTGCGGCTTCGGCCGGCGCCACGTGATGTCAGAGGGGGCCTCGGCAGCTCTCGAAACCAAAAAATGGAGTGAGATTCATGTCTCAGCGAATTGCGTACGTAACGGGCGGGATGGGCGGCATCGGCACCAGCATCTGCCAGCGTCTGTCGAAAGACGGCTTCAAGGTCGTCGCGGGTTGCGGCCCGAACTCGCCGCGCCGCGTGAAATGGATCGAGGACCAGAAGGCGCTCGGGTACGATTTCATCGCGTCGGAAGGCAACGTCGGCGACTGGGACTCGACCAAGGAAGCATTCGACAAGGTCAAGGCCGAAGTTGGCGAGATCGACGTGCTGGTCAACAACGCGGGCATCACGCGCGACGTCGTGTTCCGCAAGATGACGCATGAAGACTGGACGGCCGTGATCGACACCAACCTGACGAGCCTGTTCAACGTGACGAAGCAGGTGATCGACGGGATGGTCGAGCGCGGCTGGGGCCGCATCATCAACATTTCGTCGGTGAACGGCCAGAAGGGGCAATTCGGCCAGACCAACTACTCGACCGCGAAGGCCGGCATCCACGGCTTCACGATGTCGCTCGCACAGGAAGTCGCGACGAAGGGCGTGACGGTCAACACCGTGTCGCCGGGCTACATCGGCACCGACATGGTGAAGGCGATCCGCCCCGACGTGCTCGAGAAGATCGTTGCGACGATCCCGGTGCGGCGTCTTGGCGGTCCGGAGGAAATCGGCTCGATCGTCGCGTGGCTCGCGTCGAACGATTCCGGCTTCGCGACGGGCGCCGACTTCTCGCTGAACGGCGGCCTGCACATGGGCTGACGCCCGGGCTGCGCGGGCCGGGTGGCCGCGCAGCCGGGTGTGTTCCGAAGGCCCCCGCCTCCCGGGTTCGGGCGGCGGGGATTCGTCACTTGCGCTACGCTGCACTGAAAGGCGTTACATGACTACTACAAAGAAGACGGCCGAACGGCTCATCAAGAAGTACCCGAACCGCCGGCTCTACGATACCGAGACAAGCACGTACATCACGCTCACCGACGTGAAGCAGCTCGTGCTGGAGCAGGAAGACTTCAAGGTCGTCGATGCGAAATCCAACGAAGACCTGACGCGCAGCATCCTCCTGCAGATCATCCTCGAAGAGGAAAGCGGCGGCGTGCCGATGTTCTCGTCGTCGATGCTGTCGCAGATCATCCGTTTCTACGGCCATGCGATGCAGGGCATGATGGGCACGTACCTGGAAAAGAATATCCAGGCGTTCATCGATATCCAGAACAAGCTCGCGGACCAGTCGAAGAACCTCTACGAAGGCAACGCGATGAATCCGGAAGTCTGGTCGCAGTTCATGAACATGCAGGCGCCGATGATGCAGGGGATGATGACCAGCTACATCGAGCAGTCGAAGAACATGTTCGTGCAGATGCAGGAGCAGATGCAGAACCAGGCGAAGTCGATGTTCAGCACGTTCCCGTTCAAGCAGCCGGGCGCGTCGGAGCCGGAAAAGAAGTAATTTCGCGATTGCCGGCGCGGCGGCGCGAGCTGTCGGGCGCCGGGGCTGCGAAGCAGTGCGGGCAGGGCGGCCGATCGTGTGCTCGGGCATGACGATGCGCGGCCGCTGCCCGCCGGAAGAGGTCGCCGACGGTCGCTCATGATCGTCGGCACCGATGCGCGCCGCGTATGGGCGCGCATGACCGTTGTCCAGTCGATCGAGATCCAGTCACCAGCGTTTGAAGCCGGCGCACGCTGCGCCTGAGGGTGTGCGTGCCGGTGCGGGTGTGTGCCTGTCGCACCCGAAGCGGCGCTGTGCGGTGACGCGCGGTACCGGTTCCGGGCACGACGAGATTCGGGATGCCGCATCGATCCGGTGCGGCCGAGAAAAACAAACCGATTGAGAGAGCGCATGCGAGGGATTCGAATGGCCTCGGCCGTCGGGCTGGCCGGTCTTGCTTCGATGTTCATGTGTGGCCTGGGCCTGGCCGTGCCGGCCCAGGCGATGGATTGCGCGAAGGCCGTGCAACCGGTCGAGAAGCGTATCTGCGCGAGCCCTGCGCTGCGGGCAGCCGATGCGCGGATGAATTCGGCCTATGCGGGCGCGCTGAAGGCCGCGCCGGACGCGGCCCTCCGCGACATGCTCGTGCGCAGCCAGCGCCGCTGGATCGACGCGCGCAACAACCGTCTCGATGCCGATTACGATGGCCATCCGCTGGCCGTCGACGAAGTGCGCAAGGCCATCGACCGGCGCACGGCGGTGCTGTCCGATCAGTCGGGTAAGGGGCTGATCGCGCGGGCGCTGGCCGAGCGGCAGTGGCTCGCGAAATATACGAGTGGCCCGTTGACCGGTTTCGACGGCAATTGCGATTTCATTCCCGACGATGCGAGCGGCACGCGCGTTTCGTACGCGTGTTTCGGCGCGGTCCACGTGCAGCATCGTGCGCGGATCTGCAGCCAGAGCGAGGACTGGGCGACCGGTGCGGTCTATCAATACCGCTCGGTGAGTGCGACCGTCGGCGGGAAGGTGCATCCGGTGGCGTTCTGCGAAGCGCAGGCGCATGCGCAATCGTGCGATAGCGGCGGCGCGCAGTCCGGATGGGTGCGGGCTCGCGCGTCCGGCGTGGATGGTCGTGCGCCGGCGCCGGCCGCCGGCATGCCGCAACTGGACGCGGAAATGTGGCCGATCGGCGACGGGGACGACGCGGTGTGGTTCGAGCGGTGTCTGACTGCGTCGGTGTTTCCGGATGCGCGGTGACGTGCAGCGTTTCGTGCTCCAGCAAGGCCCGCCACGGCGGGCTTTTCTATTGTTCGTCGTCGTTCAGTGTGCCGGACCGAAATCCTGATCGTCGCCCGACGGCGGGAGGTCGAGCACGAGCTTGACGGCGCTGTAGTTCGCCTTGAGCGAAAACACGCGGCCGATCACGAGGAACGTCTGACGCGAATTCTCGAGTTCGACGAAGTCGCCCGGTTGCGGCACGTGCGCACCCTGGTCGTAGGAGAAGCTGGTACTGGTTTGCTCGTCGATGGCTTCTGCTGCGTGTTCGGTGAATTCGATCGTGATGTGGGTGGTCATGCGGGCCCCGTTGGGTAATGGAAGAGAGTGGACGCTGCGATTTTCTCATAGCGACGGGGCGGTTCCGGCGGAATTGTCGGGAAGCGAGGCGTGCGGGTGGATCCCCGTCACTTCATCCGGTTGCCGAGAAAGGGATCGCGCTGGCGCTTGCCTCAGGGTGATCGAGGTGTGAACCGCACCGGGAATCGTGGAGGCTGGTTGGTTTAAGTTAATGCGGACACGTCAGCGGCATTTCTGAGTTGCCTGTAGTAGTTTGCCTCAGCTTCAGCAGGCGGGATATAGCCGAGCGGTTCCATCAGCCGATGGTGGTTGTACCAGGCGACCCATTCCAGCGTAGCCAATTCGACGGATTCCCTCGTTTTCCAAGGGGCGCGCCGATGAATCAGTTCCGTCTTGTACAGGCCGTTGATCGTTTCGGCCAGCGCATTGTCGTAGCTGTCGCCCCGGCTGCCGACCGACGGCTCGATGCCGGCCTCGGCCAGCCGTTCGCTGTAGCGAATGCTGACGTATTGAGACCCTCTGTCGGAATGATGAATCAAAGCCCCGTCCTCGCCCGGTTGGCGGGCGTACAGCGCTTGTTCAAGGGCATCCAGAACAAAGTCCGTGGTCATCGACGAGCTGACGCGCCAGCCAACAATACGGCGGGCGAACACGTCGATCACGAATGGCACGTACAGCCAGCCTTGCCATGTCGAGACATACGTAAAATCCGACACCCAGAGCTGATTCGGCCGGTCCGCTTTGAACTGCCGGTTGACTCGGTCCAGCGGGCGCGGCGCGCTCACATCGGGAATCGTCGTGCGAACACGCTTACCGCGAACTGCGCCACGCAAGCCCTGCAGCTTCATCAACCGTCCGACCGTGCAGCGTGCCACCGCAATGCCTTCCCGGTTCATCTGCTTCCAGACCTTCGGCACGCCGTAGACCTGCATGTTGGCCTGCCAGACACGCTTGATCTCCGGTTGCAAAAGCTCATCGCGTTTCGCGCGGGCGCAGCGTTTCGACGGATCGCGAAGTTGTGCTGCATGGCTTCGGTAGCCCGACGGGGCAATCCGCAAGACCTTGCAGATCGGCTCGACCCCGAAGGTGTCGCGATGCTGATCAATGAAGGCCTTCAGGACTTGAAACGGCGGTCGAGCTCCGCCTGGGCGAAAAATGCGCTCGCCAGTTTGAGAATCTCGTTGGTCCGGCGCAGTTCCTTGACCTCGCGCTCCAAGGCTTTGATGCGTTCACGCTCGGCCGTACTAACGCCATCGCGCTCTCCACGGTCGACCTCGTCGCGCTTAACTCAATCCAACAGCGTCTGCGGCGTGCAGCCGATCATCGGCGCAATCGATTCGACTGCTGCCCACATCGACGGGCGCTCGCTACGCTGCTCGCGTACCAGGCGCACTGCGCGCTCTCGGACTTCTGGGGAAAACTTGCTTGGCTTCTTGTTCATGGCTCCATTCTCTCAAGAGTTGGAGCCTCCACAAAACTCGGGGCGGTTCAGTCACCTGATGGAGAGGCGGGCGCTATATTGTGGGCGATGGAAGGCGGTTTCGTGATTGAGTTGAAGAACGTGAAGGGCTACGACGTCAATGCTGAGTTGGCTGGTCGTGTTCAGACGTTTAAAGGATATGGCGACAATGCAGTGCAAGGGGAAACGGAAATTGCAGTGCCGGGCAGAATCAAGCCAGAGCAAGTGGAAGCCGTCTATGAAGCGTTAAAGAGCCGAAACGGAAGATGGATGGCGCGTAAGTTGCCAAGGTAAAGATATATCTGCCCGGAGAATTTGCATGCTAATGAACGCCGACGCGCAGGAATTGCGCGATCGATGGAAAGCTGGGAAATACCAGAACCTGCTCGACGCGATCAAGGGCGCGTTGCCGGAGGACGAATGGGTGTCGTTGTGCGACTCCATGCCACATGTGCTGGATGGGTCACCGACGATCGACTTGCGCGGGGCGCCGCTGCAGGGCGGCAGGCTTGAAAACCTGGACCTGAGCTACAGCCATCTCGGCTGTGCAGTGTTCGATGCTTCGCAGTTCGATGAAGTAGGGTTTCAACACGCGATCCTGGACGGTGCCTCTTTCAAGGAGTGCGTGTTCCATTTGGCACAGATGCTACCAATCTATGGAAACCGCGCTGATTTTCGCCATGCTCGATTCCGGCAATCGTTCATCGAGTATGCTAAGTTGAGCAATAGCGATCTCTCCGGTGTGACGCTGTCTGACGGGAGTTTGAATTTTTCGGAACTTATCGAATGCAATTTTTCCGGCATGCTGGCTGAGCAGAGCGAATGGCGCTGGAACACGACGACGCGATGCGCTTTCGTGGCGGCCCGTTTCTCCGAGTGCAGACTGACGGCAACTCGGCTCGATGGCGCACGGCTGATCGATGCCACCTTCGAGAATTGTGATCTGAGTGGTGTTGACTTCAGGGGCGCAGACCTGACGGGCGTGCACTTTCTAGGTGGCACGTTCGGTGACGTGCTGCAGGGTGAGACGACATACCGGACTCGGTTCGACGATACACCGGAAGCCCGCCGAGCGGTTGCCGCGGGCAGTACGGAGAATCGGCACGCCGTCGAATGGTGTCCCGTTGTTATCGGTTCGAGCGAACCCACCCGGCAGGTCGCCTCGTCGAGGCTGAAGGGCCGGCCCGGTGAGGTGGTACCGCAGAGTGGATGGTGGACTAGCCCTGCACTCGGGAGCGAACAGGGGCGGCGCTATTTTAAGGAGGGGGAGAAGTTTCCCGACATCAAGTCGACGAATTGGGGGCTCGTGATCTGGAGTTACAACTCTGCTGATCAGGGTTGATCCCTGACGCGTGGCCTGTCGCGCCCGAAAGATCTTGTTTCCTATGTGTGTTTTGACACGGTCCATGTGCAGCATCGTGCACGGATCGGCAGCCAGAGCGAGGACTGGGCGACTGGCGCGGATTATCAATACCGGTCGGTGAGTGCGACCGTCGGCGGGAAGGTGCATCCGGTGGCGTTCGGCGAAGCGCAGGCGCACGCACAATCGTGCAATGGCAGCGGCCCGACCGAGGTCGGGCGGGGCGCGGAACGAAGCGGGGCGGCGGCTATTTCTCCGCAAACGTGCCTGCTTCCACCAATGTCATCTTGTCGGGGGCCAGGTACGTGCGGATGGCGGTGTTGACCTGCTCGACGGTCAACACGCGGACGCGCTCGGGATAGGTGTCCAGGTCACTCAGCGGGCGGTCCTGGAGCACCGTCTGCGCGATCATGGCGGCCATCTGCCCGGTGGTTTCCATGGCGACTTGATGGCGGCCGATCATGCCGTCCTTGCGTGCATCCAGTTCCGTTTGGGTAACGCCCTGTTTCCACCAGGCATCCAGAATCCGGCGCGTGCTGGCGACGCCCTTGTCCAGCAGGGGCGGGGCGAAGCTGCTGGTGATGACGAACCCGCCGTCCATCAGGGAGAGCCCGGACAGGCCGGCACGGATGCCGTAGGTCAGGCCTTCCTTGTCGCGGACCCCTGCCATCAGGCGGCCGGTGAAGCCGTTGCCCAGGATGTTGACAGCCGCGCTGAGGGGCAGGTAGTCGGCATCGTTGGCGCGCAGGTCGATGGCCTGACCCAGCATCACGCTGACGGATTCCTTGTCCCCCATGGCGACGCGCTGCGTGTCGGGCCGGCTTGCCTTGCGCGGCGGGCCCTGTCGCACGAGTGCCCGGCCCCCGCTCCAGCCCGCGAAGGCTTCGGTCACCATGGACTGCAGGCGGCGAGGGTCCGCGCCGCCAACCACGACCAGCGTCATGTGTGCGGGCCCGTAATAGGCTTGATGAAAGGCCTTGATGTCGTCCAGCGTGGCAGCGGCGATCGCTTCGAGCATCCGTTCGCGCGGCACCGGTGCGTTGAGGTGGGCATCGGGGTAAATGGACCGATTCAGCGCCTCGGTGGCCCGAACCGACGGGTTTTCTCCGGCGTTACGGACCGCGGCCTCCAGTCGGCTCTTGGCCTTGGCCAGTTCCTCCGGCTTGAAGGCCGGCAGGCGCAACTGCTCGGCCATCAGGTCGATCAGCGTCGGCAAATCCTTGGTCAGGCTTTGGCCGTGTATGCCGACATAGCCGTCGTCGGTCTGGAACGACAACTGAGCGCCCAGGCTTTCCAGCAGCGCGGAGATCGCCACCTTGTCGCGACGGGTGCTGCCCTCCTGCAGCAACATGCCCGTCAGCAACGGCACGGCGGGATTGGCCGCCTTGCTGGCCGTGTCGGCATCGCCCAAGGGCATCACCCCGGTAAGGGACACCATTTCCTGCGGCGACATCGAATAGGTCAATAGCGTGATGCCGCCGGCCTGGGAGCGCACGACGCGGTCGGCGATGCCTGCCTGAGCCGCAACAGGCAGGCATAGCACGGCGAACCACACGAACCACGTCCGCAGATGGTTGAAACGAACATGCTTCATGAAGATTTCTCCGGGACGAACCAGCCGGTGGTGCTCTGGTTTTCAATGAGGTACTTGCGAGCTACGCGCTGCACATCGGCAGGCGTCACCTTTTCCAGTTCTTCAAGCTCGGTGACGAACCGTGTCCAGTCGCCCAGCGAGACCGCGTTGCCCAATCGGGCGGACGTCAAGCGGACGCCGTCACGCTGGTAGACCTGATCGGCCCGGTAAGGGCCCAGCACCCGCTGGATATCCTCGCGAGTGACGCCCTCGGTCTTGATTCGCTCCAGTTCGGTCCAGGCGATTTTCTCGGCCTGCTCGTGTTTCGCGTCGGGCGGCAGGCTGACCGTCACGACGAACGGACCGGGATCGCGCAGCGCATGGAAGCCGGCGCCGGCTTGCGTGGCAACCGTGGTGTCGACCAGTGCGCGATACAGCCGGCTGCTCTTGCCCTGGCTCAATACCAGGCCCAGTACGGTCAACGCAGCCGCATCGGGGTCGAGCGCGCGCGGCCCCTTGAAGGCGATGATCAGATTGCCCGTTGCGCCCGCGCGTTTGAGCACCAGCCTTCGCGGCCCCTGCTGCGGCGGCTCTTCGGTCGTGACAGCGGGAATCGCCCTGGGCGCGCGCGGGATGCCGCTGTAATACTGCCTGACCCACCCCAACGCCTGGTCCGGCCGGAAATCGCCGACCAGGATGACGGTGGCGTTGTCCGGCCAGTAGAAGGTGTCGTAGAAACGGCGCAGCTTGTCCACGCTCGCATGCTCGATGTCGCTACGCCAGCCGATGGTGGGATGGTGGTAGGGGTGTGCCTGGTAAGCCGTGGCCATGACCTGCTGGAACAAGGCGGTGAAAGGACTGTTCTCGCCTCGCTCGTACTCGTTGCGTACCACCGTCATCTCGCTGGCCAGGTCTTCCGGGCGCAGCAGGAGGTTGCGCATGCGGTCGGCCTCGATCGCGATGTAGCCTTCCAGCGCATCGCGCCCGAGCGTGCCGAAGTAGTTGGTGCGGTCCATCGAGGTGGTTGCGTTGAAGTTCGCGCCCACTCGCTCCATGTAGCTGTTCAGTGAATTGCCGAGCGCCTTGTTGTAGTGCCGGCTACCCTTGAACATCAGGTGCTCGAGCAGGTGAGTGTCACCGGTCGTGCCGGCGGCTTCGTTGCGTGAACCCACCTGGTACAACACCTGGAAACTGACCACCGTCGCAGCGGGATCAGGCACGGCAAGCACGGTAAGGCCGTTGGCATCCAGACGGTATTCGTCGATACCGCCGAGGGAGCGCACGTGGGTAAAGCCCGGTACCTCGGCGGATTGGGCCATCGCCGTGCCTGCAAGCAACGGGCACAGCGAGAGCCACGTGCATATCAAACGTCGTACTGACATGGAGCGTCCTTTTGTGTGGGCAGGATGAACGCGGAAGATAGGGCGCCGGCCCGGCGGTCAGTCGACTGCGATGCGTCGAGCGCGGCGAACGTGAAGCTTTTCATATTTTCCGATGCATGTTGACCGATGGCGCGTTGCGGGGACATCGCTGCCGTGATGCGCCCGTCGACGGCCGTACGTTGCTTGACCGTCGACGCGTAGCGACAGACGGCGCGATCCCCGTTGAACGTGCAGATCATCTGAAAGCGATTGTCGGGCTTGGACTTCTTCAGTGGCGCATCGTCCTGGGGTTTGCCGGCAAACAACGTCGGCAGGATACCGTTCGACGCCGATGCACCGGCGGAAAATCGGGACTTGCCGCCCGTGCCCGTGTGGAGCGTGACGGCAGTGGAGGTGCGACGGGGCAACCGGTCGTACGCATCGAGTTTTGGGAACCAACGGCCCGCGTCGACTCGGGCGGCACGCTGCCGCGCCGATTCCGCAGCCGTGGGCGTGGCGGCCTCGGCGTTCATCGAGGCCGGTATGGCGACCAACAGTGCAAGTCGGCGCGCGAGCGCGCACAAGGTGGCGACCTTCATTCGGCATCCCGTTTCAGGGTAAAGGGCGATCGACGCGCGACCGCAATCGATATGCTTGGGCGACCCAACATCGCGACATCGAGGACAACGCGGCCTCGCGGCGAGCTGATGAGCCAGATTCGACCCCATGCGGCAATGCAGCCGGGGAAGGGAGACTCATGCGCGGTGCTACTTTGCGCCCCATTATCGTGAAATGAGACGTGTTCGAATGTTTGGGGCAGAACCGGCGCATTCGTCGGCAGGAGCCAGCCATGAAAGAGCGTGAGTGCAGGTGCGCCTTGCCTTCCTCTCTGTCGAAAGTCCCGCCGGATCACAGGAGGCGCGGTGCCGTCAGCGCTTCATTCAAACGCCCTGGTTCGGACATCGCGCGGGCTGGTCGGGCGGCAACGCACTGTTTCGACGTGAATGGGATGCATCAGGCGGCCTCGCATGACGGCCCGCCGGCGCGTCGTGCATCCGATTCGACGGTCGATGCCCCCGCCGATCGCCGGTTTTGCCTCGCCACCCCTAAATGGCTGTAAACTCACGCTTTTGCTGCCACGCCCCCACATTCCAGATGTCCCAATCCCCCAAAGTAGGGTTCGTATCCCTCGGCTGCCCCAAGGCGCTCGTCGATTCCGAACAAATCATCACGCAGCTGCGCGCCGAAGGGTATGAAATCTCCGGCACGTACGACGGCGCCGACCTCGTCGTCGTGAACACCTGCGGCTTCATCGACGAAGCCGTGCAGGAAAGCCTCGATGCGATCGGAGAAGCGCTGACCGAGAACGGCAAGGTGATCGTCACCGGCTGCCTCGGCGCGAAGTCGAGCGCGAGCGGCTCGAACCTGATCGAGGAAGTTCACCCGAAGGTGCTCGCCGTCACCGGCCCGCACGCGGTGGGCGAAGTGATGCAGGCCGTGCATTCGCACCTGCCGAAGCCGCACGATCCGTTCACCGATCTCGTGCCTGCCGCCGGCATCAAGCTCACGCCGCGTCACTACGCGTACCTGAAGATTTCCGAAGGTTGCAACCACCGTTGCACGTTCTGCATCATCCCGTCGATGCGCGGCGACCTCGTGTCGCGTCCGGTCGCCGAAGTGATGCTCGAAGCCGAGAACCTGTTCAAGTCGGGCGTGAAGGAACTGCTCGTGATCTCGCAGGACACGAGCGCGTACGGCGTCGACGTGAAGTACCGCACGGGCTTCTGGAACGGCAAGCCGATCAAGACGCGCATGACCGACCTGGTCGCCGCGCTCGGCGAACTCGCCGCACAGTACGGCGCGTGGGTGCGCCTGCACTACGTGTACCCGTATCCGAGCGTCGACGAAGTGATTCCGCTGATGGCCGAAGGTCCGTTCAAGGGCCACGTGCTGCCGTATCTCGACGTGCCGTTCCAGCACGCGCACCCCGAAGTGCTGAAGCGCATGAAGCGTCCGGCGAACGCCGAGAAGGTGCTCGAGCGCGTGCAGAAGTGGCGCGAGATCTGCCCGGACCTGACGATCCGCAGCACGTTCATCGCAGGCTTCCCCGGCGAGACGGAAGAGCAGTTCGAAACGCTGCTCGACTTCATCCGCGAGGCGGAACTCGATCGCGTCGGCTGCTTCGCGTATTCGCCGGTCGAAGGCGCCACCGCGAACGAACTCGACGGCGCGCTGCCGGACGACGTCCGCGAGGCGCGTCGCGCGCGCTTCATGGAAGTTGCCGAGGAAGTGTCGGCGAACCGCATCCGGCGCAAGGTCGGCAAGACGCTGAAGGTGCTGATCGACGAAGTCAGCGAAGAAGGCGGTATCGGCCGCACGGCAGCCGATGCGCCGGAGATCGACGGTGTCGTCTATGTCGAACCGGCGACGAAGGCGTCGAAGCGCTACAAGGTCGGCGATTTCGTGTCCGTGAAGATCACGGGCGCCGACGGTCACGATCTGTGGGGCGAGGTGTAAGCAATGACCGCCGCATTTCCGGAGATCCTCGCGCTCGGCGAGGCGATGATCGAATTCAACCAGTCGCAGCCGGGCCGTCCTGAATTCCTGCAGGGCTTCGGCGGCGACACCTCGAACTTCTGCATCGCGGCGGCGCGCCAGGGCGCGTCGACGGGCTTCGTGTCGGCGATCGGCGACGATCCGTTCGGCCGGCTGCTGGCCGACATGTGGCAGGCGGAGCAGGTCGACACGACGTACGTGCGGATCGACCGCACGGCGCCGACCGGCGTGTATTTCGTCACGCACGGCGCGGACGGTCACCAGTTCGACTATCTGCGCGCGGGTTCCGCGGCGAGCCGCTATGCGACGGGCGACCTGCCGCTCGACGCGCTCGCGGCCGCGAAGGCCGTGCACCTGTCGGGCATCAGCCTCGCGATCAGCACGGCCGCGTGCGACGCGGCGTTCGCGGCGACCGACCATGCGCGCCGCCATGGCGCGAAGGTCAGCTTCGACACGAACCTGCGCCTGAAGCTGTGGCCGCTGCCGCGTGCCCGCGCGGTGATGCGCGAAGCGCTGCGCCAGACGGACATCTGCCTGCCGAGCTGGGACGACGTCACGGCGCTCACGGGCGCGAACGATCGCGACGCGATCGTCGATGCGATGCTCGAACACGGGCCGCAGGTCGTCGCACTGAAACTCGGCAAGGAAGGCGCGTATGTCGCGACGCCGCACGAGCGGCGCGTCGTGCCGGGCTTCACGGTCGAGGCCGTCGATGCGACGGGCGCGGGCGACTGCTTCGGCGGCGCGTTCGTCGCGCGGATCGTCGCGGGCGACGATCCGTTCGCGGCCGCGCGTTATGCGAACGCGGCGGCGGCGCTGTCGACGACGGGCTACGGCGCGGTCGCGCCGATTCCGCACCGCGGCGCAGTGGAACGCCTGATGCAGGGCTGACGCCACACGCGCATGCGGGCCACGGCCCGCAGCGCATCGCCGCGATTTTCGAGCGAATCTGAAGCAAGGAGCAACACAAGGTGGGTCGATATTCGGAATGGCAACGGGCGCTCGTCGTCGCAGGCGCGCTGGCAGCGGGCCTCGCGATGCCGCGCGTGGTCGCGGCGCAGGCCGTCGCGCCGGGCGTGCAGCAGGATGAACCGGCAGCGGTGCGACCGCTGAAGCCGAATCCCGAGTTTGCCCGCCTGCCGCGCTACGAAGGCACGCTCGGCGATCGGCCGATCGTCGTGCATCTCGGCCCGAAGACCGACGAGGAAGGCGTGCACGGCGAGTATCAGTTCGCGGATACCGGCGAGGTCGTGCTGCTTGCCGGCGATCGCGACGGCGACACGCTCGAGATCGAGGAGTCGAACGACGGCACGAACATCACGGGCGTGTGGATCGGCCGCTTCGACACGACGGGCGACCTGAAGGCCGACCGGATGAACTCCGATGAGTCGGATCCGCAGCCGGTCGTGCTGCGCCTGGCGCCCGGCAAGCGCGCGGCGCTGCAGGTGCGCGACGGCCGCGTGCAGGAAATCGAGACGGTGGGCGGCGTCGTCAACCTGCGCACCGACGACTGAGCGCGCTGGCTCGGCGTGCGCGGCGCGCATTGTACCGGGCCAAGCGCGCCGATTTTGGCTAATCTAGCGACATATTCCGCAACCGAACGGCCTCGTGCCCGGCTCCCTGTCATGACTGCATCCACTCCCAAGCGCGCGCTGCAAACCCGTATCGTTCAACCCGACGACGTCATTCCGGAAGGCTTCCGGTCGTTCGTGCCACCGGTCGCGCGCGCGTCGACGGTCGTGTTCCCCGATCTCGCGACGATGCGCGCGCTCGTCTGGCACAACGACAACCAGTGGCGCTACGGGCTGCACGCGACGCCGACGTCGCTCGCGCTCGCGCAGCGGCTGGCCGAGATCGAGGGCGGCACGCACGCGCTGCTGCAGCCGTCGGGCCTCGCGGCGATCATGAACGTCTATTTCGGGATCGTGAAAGCGGGCGACGACGTGCTGATTCCGCACAACGTGTACGGCCCGAACGCCGATTTCGGCAACTGGCTCGCGAAGGATTTCGGCATCACCGCGCGCTTCTACGATCCGCTGATCGGCGCCGGCATCGCCGACCTGATCCAGTCGAACACGCGGCTGATCTGGATCGAGGCGCCGGGCTCGGTGACGATGGAAGTGCCCGACGTGCAGGCGATCACCGCGGCCGCGAAGGCGCGTGGCATCGTCACCGCGATCGACAACACGTTCTCGGCCGGGCTCGCGTTCAAGCCGTTCGATCACGGCGTCGACATCTCGGTACAGGCACTGACCAAGTACCAGTCGGGCGGCAGCGACGTGCTGATGGGCGCGACGATCACCGCGAACGCGGAACTGCACGCGCAACTGAAGCTCGCACGGATGCGCTGCGGGATCGGCGTGTCGGTCGACGATTGCTCGCTCGTGCTGCGCAGCCTGCCGAGCATGCAGGTGCGCTTCGACGCGCACAGCAAGAGCGCGCTTGCGCTCGCGCAATGGCTGAAGGCGCGGCCGGAGATCGCGGCAGTGCTGCATCCGCAGATCGCCGACTGCCCGGGGCACGCGTCGTTCATGCGCGATTTCACCGGCGCGGGCGGGCTGTTCTCGGTGGTGTTCGACGAACGCTACAGCGCGGAGCAGATCGACCGCTTCGTCGAGTCGCTCGCGCTGTTCGCGATCGGCTGGAGCTGGGGTGGCGCATGCAGCCTCGCGATGCCTTACGACGTCGCGTCGATGCGCGCGGACTGGCCGCATCGCGGCACGCTGGTGCGCTTCTATGTCGGTCTGGAAGACGAGGCCGACCTGCGCGCGGACATCGAGCGCGCGTTGCAGGACGTACTCGGCTGATCGCCGGCCGCAAAGGCCCCGCGGAAAAACGAAACGCCGGCGCGATGCAATATCGCGCCGGCGTTTTTCATGGGCGGTGCGGCAGGATCAGAACAGCCGCAGCAGCCCGTCGAGACCGACATGGTCGAACGCGACCGTCGCCGCGTCGCGCACGACCGGCTTCGCGTGGAACGCAACCGACAGCCCGGCTTCGGCCATCATCTTCAGGTCGTTCGATCCGTCGCCCATCGCGATCGCACGGCTCGGCTCGAGGCCGAGCGACGCGCACGTGTCGCGCAGCAGGCGCGCCTTGACGTCCGCGTTGACGATTTCGCCGAGCACCTTGCCGGTCAGCTTGCCGTCGACGATCTCGAGCGTGTTCGCGTACGCGTAGTCGAGGCCGAGGCGCGCCTTCAGCCGCTCGGTGAAGAACGTGAAGCCGCCCGACACGAGCAGCGTCTTCATGCCGGCGGCCTTCACGCCGGCCAGCATCGTCTCGGCGCCCGGCGACAGTTGCAGCCGTTCCTCGTACACGCGTTCGAGCGCCTGCGCATCGAGCCCGGCCAGCAGCGCGACGCGGCGCGTGAGGCTTTCGTTGAAGTCGCGGATCTCGCCGCGCATCGACGCTTCGGTGATCTCCGCGACCTGCGTTTTCAGCCCGCAGAAATCGGCGATCTCGTCGATGCATTCGATCGTGATCAGCGTCGAATCCATGTCCATCACGGTCAGCCCGAAATCGCCGAGCGTGCGGCCGGCCTCGACGAACGCGAAGTCGAGCGCGTGCGTGCCGCAGTACGCGTCGATATCGAGGCGCTGTGCCGGATTCGCGTTTTCGATGCGCAGCGCGTGATCGTCGGTCTGCACGATGCGGGTGCCGCGCGACAGCGCGAGCAGCGGTTTGTGATGGGCGTCCGACAGCGGTGCAAGACTCTGGATGACGAGGTTGTGGGTCATGACGGGATGGTTGGGAGACGAATGAAATGCGTGCGCGGCCAACGAACGGCCGCCTGCGGACGCGGGCCCCGTCCGGCGTCGGGCCCATGCGTGGCGAACGCGCCATTGTAGCCGGTTGGTCGCGCGGGGCGGGCGGGGGCGGATCGAAACCGCGTCGGGCGCAGCGGTTATCGCGCGTCCTGGCCGTCCCAGTACGGCGGATCGCCGAAATGCTCGGCGAGGAACGCAATGAACGCGAGCGTCTTGAGCGGCACGTGCGCGCGGCTCGGATAGACGGCCCAGATCGCGACTTCTTCCGCGAACGGATAGTCGTCGAGCACCGTGACGAGCGCGCCGCTCGCGAGCAGCGGGCCGACATCCCAGGTCGACTTGATCGCGATCCCGAAGCCGTCGACGAGCGCTTCGCGGATCGCCTCGCCGTTGCTCGCGACGAGCCGGCCGCCGACCCGCACGGTCAGCGGGCCTTGCGGCGTCGCGAACGACCAGTCGCGCTGGTCGCCGAGGATCACGCATTCGTGCTGCACGAGGTCGGCCGGATGGCGCGGCGTGCCGTGCTCGGCGAGATACGCGGGCGAGCAGCACAGTACGCGGCGGTTGGCGGCGAGCTTGCGTGCGACGAGCGTCGAATCCTTCAGCGCGCCGAGGCGGATCGCGACGTCGTAGCCGTCGTCGACGAGATCGACGATCTCGTCGGACAGCCGCAGGTCGAGCGACACCGACGGGTAGCGGCGCAGGAACGCGGGAATCACCGGCGCGACGTGCTGGCGGCCGAACGACGACGACATCGACACCTTCAGCCGCCCGTACGGCTCGGTGCGGCCATGGCCGACCGACGCGCGCGCGGCGTCGGCGGCCGACAGCAGCGCATCGGCGCGCGTCATGAAGATCTCGCCGTCCTGCGTGAGGCTGATACGGCGCGTGGTGCGGTGCAGCAGCCGTGCGCCGAGCTGGCGTTCGAGCTGCGCGATGCGCGCGCTGGCAACGGCGGCCGACACGCCGAATTCGCGCCCGGCCGCCGTCACGTTCGCGAGCAGCGCCGCGCGCACGAACAGCGCGACGTCGAGCAGGTCGAGCGGTTTGTCGGGAGCCGGAATCGGATCGGACGTCATTATTCTGATATTCCTGAAAATGTTTCAGGAAATATAGCGGTTTTCTCGAAGGATCGGGTTGCCTACGATGACGTTCATGGGGCTGCGCCGCGGCCCGCCCGGATTCCCTGAAAGGAGTATCGAGATGAAAGCCGTTGGACTGACCCGCTACCTGCCGATCGACGACCCGCAAGCCTTGCTCGACGTCGAGCTGCCGCAACCCGTGCCGGGGCCGCGCGACCTGCTCGTGAAGGTCGAGGCGATTTCCGTGAACCCGGTGGACACCAAGGTGCGCGCGCCGAAGCCGCAGGTCGAGGACACGCCGCGCGTGCTCGGCTGGGATGCGGCCGGCACGGTCGTCGCGGTCGGCACCGACGTGACGCTGTTCCGTCCCGGCGACGAAGTGTTCTACGCGGGCAGCATCACGCGGCCGGGCGCGAACAGCGAATTCCACACGGTCGACGAACGGATCGCCGCGCTGAAGCCGCGCACGCTCGACTTCGCTGCGTCGGCCGCGCTGCCGCTCACGGCACTGACCGCGTGGGAAGCGCTGTTCGACCGGCTGCACGTGTCGCCGCAGGGTGCGGACGCCGGCAAGTCGGTGCTGATCATCGGCGGCGCGGGCGGCGTGGGGTCGATCGCGATCCAGCTCGCGAAGGCGCTTGGCAAGCTGCATGTGATCGCGACCGCGTCGCGGCCGGCGTCGGCCGACTGGGTGCGCTCGCTCGGCGCGGACACGGTGGTCGACCATTTCGGCGACCTGCCTGCGCAACTGCGCGAGGCCGGCCACCCGAACGTCGACTACGTGCTGATCTTCAACGACACGGATCGTCATTTCCCTGCCGCGGCGGAAGTCATCCGGCCGCAGGGCGGCATTTGCACGATCGTCGAGAACGAGAAGCCGGTGCCGGTCGAATTGCTGAAAGCAAAGAGCGCCGCGTTTCACTGGGAATTCATGTTCACGCGTGCGATGTTCGAGACGCCAGACATGATCGAGCAGCACCGGATCCTCGGCGAAGTCGCTCGGCTCGTCGACGGCGGCACGCTGCGCACGACGCTCGGCGAACGGCTCGGCACGATCAACGCGGCGAACGTGCGGCGCGCGCACCAGCTGCTCGAGGCCGGGCGCTCGATCGGCAAGCTCGTGCTGAGCGGTTTCTGACGCCCTCGCCCGCGTAAGGTTGCGACGCCGCGAACGCAAGCGGGGTAACACCCGATGCGTTTGCGGCGCATTGCACCCCGCTTGGCGGTAGACTGGCAGCGCATCATGCATCGAAAACCGCGCGGCACGCGCGTGCCGCCGCATTACAAGGAGGTCAGCATGAGCCAACGCAGCTTGTCAGTCGCCGCATCGTGGCCGGTCGTGTTCGCGGCGGCGTGCGTCAGCGCGAGCGTATTCGCGGCGCCGCCGGTCAAGGGCAGCCTGAAGGGCGGCGGTACCGGACAGCTCGAGTACACCGTCAAGGTCGATTCGAAGACCTTTGGCAACACGCAGGAGACCCGCAAGATCCGTTCGGGCGAGACGGACGATTTCAACTGGAAGTCGGTGCCGCCGAGCGGCGCGGTCGCGATGCCGGACGGCTGTCCGAACGCCGACAACCTGCCGCGCGACGAGAACGGCGCGATGGTGCGCCAGACCCAGGTGCGGCTCGCGCCGTCGGTCGACGCGAAGGGCATCGCCAACGTGCAGATGAGCTTCCAGGCGGCCGCGCCCAAGGGCACGCGCAGCGTGACGGCCGGCGGCAAGTCGCTGCAGTGCCCGGACGTCGTGTCGGTGAGCCAGGTCAAGTGGGTGTCGATTCCGACCAACGGCGGGTCGAAGGCCGTGACGATGAGCGACGGCACCAAGGTGACGGTGTCGATCAAGCGCTGAGCGGCGCGCGCGGGCCGGCGTTGGGTCCGGTGCGCGCACAACGGATTCGGCGGGCGGGGCGCGCGGGGTGGCACGTGAGCGTTGCGTGCCGCCGTTGCGAGGTTTTCCTGTCACCTTCTTTTCGGGTCGGTGCCGCTGCCGTGCGGCAGCGGTGCGTGACGTCATGCAGATGTCACGTTATGCTCGCCCGCATCCTTTCCTTCCCGCAAGACTCCCGATGAAACTTCGACTACGCGTGCTGCTGTCTGCCATTGCGTTCGTCGCCGCGCATGCGCACGCGGCCGACGATTGCAGTTTCGTGAAGAAGGTCGAGCTGCCGTCGCGGCAGCAGGTGGCCGTCGTATCGAGCGGCGCACTCGAACCGTGCTCGACCGGCAGCTATGCGGTGCGCGTGTATTCGACCGCGCATGCCGCGCCCGGCTTCGACACCGACGATTACGTGACGGGCGTGCTGCATGCGCGCGATGGTACGGTCACCGATGCGTTCACTGCCGACCTCGGCGCGCGCGCGCCGCGGGCGCTCGTCGTGTCGACGCGTTCGGCCGGCAGCGGCGGCTATGTCGGCGCACAGGCCTATGTGACGACGCCGCGCGCGGTGCGGCTCGTCGCGTCGGTCGACGGGCTTGCGCCGGACGCGGACATCGCGGCCGCGTTGCGGCAGGCGATCGGCAAGCGCCGCGTCGCACGCTGAGCGCGGACCGCACGCACGCATCGTGCGGTGCCCGTGCGCGTCAGTGCGCGCGCTCTTCGAGCCGCGACGCGAGAAAGCGGTGGTCGGCCGAGAACAGCCGGCGATAGGTCATCAGCACCGCGCCGACGGTGCCGAGCGCGGACGCCGCGGCGATCAGGAACATGATCACGATCTGGTAGCGCACAGCCTGCAGCGGCGACTGGCCGGCCAGCACCTGGCCCGTCATCATCCCCGGCAGGCTCACGACGCCGACGACGGCCATCTGGTTCAGCGTCGGCAGCATGCCGGCGCGCACGGCCTGGCGCGCGGCCTCCTGCGCGGCTTCCCAGCGCGTCGCGCCGAGCGCGAGCGCCGTTTCGACGCGGTCGCGACGCGCCGTGAGCTCTTCCATCATCCGCTCGACGCCGAGCGACACGCCCGTGAGCGTATTGCCGAGAATCATCCCGAGGATCGGAATCGCGTATTGCGGCGCGAACCACGGATGGATGCGGATCACGACGAACAGCCCGACCGCCGCGACGAACCAGCTGCTGAACCAGATCGACGCGATGCTGTCGATGCGCTGGCCGCGATACGTGCGCTTGCCGCGGCCCGCGCCGGCGAAGCCGGCGATCAGCGTCATCAGCGCGGTGATCGGCAGTACGACGTACCAGTGCGGATGGCCGAACACCCAGCCGAGCACGTAGCCGATCGCGAGCAGCTGCACGACGGTGCGCACGGACGCGAGCGCGAGCTTGCGGCCGAGACCGAGCGACAGCGCCGCCGAGATCGCGCCGTTGACGGCGACGAGCGCGGCGGCGATGCCGACGTCGACGAGGCTCAGGTCCTGCAGTGCCGGGCTCATTGCGCCGCCTCCATCGGATTCGCGACATGCATGACGCCGGCCTGCATCACGAGCCGCGTCGTGCCGATCCGCGCGGCCTGGGCCGGATCGTGCGAGATCCACACGGATGCGCGCGCGTCGGGCGCCGCGTCGAACCACGCACCGACGAGCGCCTCGATCGCGCGCGCCGATTCGGGATCGAGCGCGGCCGTCGGCTCGTCGAGCAGCAGCACGTCGGGATCGAGCTGCAGCACGCGCAGCAGTGCCGCGATCTGCGCTTCGCCGCCGGACAGGTCGCTCGCGCGCTTGTCGAGAAAGTCGGGGCCGCGGCCGGCCTGCGCGGCGAGCGCCTCGGCACGCGCGCGATCGAACGACACGTCGCGATAGATCGCGAGCGAATACGGATAGCGCAATTGCGATTCGACGGTGCCGTCCATCTGCGCGGGGCGCTGGCGCACATACGCGACGCTGCGCCGGTAGCGCGGAATCGCGCCGCGCCGGATCCGGTGGCCGCGCCACAGGATGTGGCCGCCGTCGAGCGGATCGAGCAGCGCGAGCGCGCGCAGCAGCACGCTCTTGCCCGACCCTGACGGGCCCGTGATAGCAATTCGCGATCCCGCTGCGAGGCTGAAGTCGGTCGGGGCGAGCAGGGTCTTGCCGCTGCTGGCGTCGCGCCGCGTAATGTGCTGCGCATCGATGAGGCCGGTGGGGGCTGTCATGTCACAAATGAAAAAAAGCGTTAATAGCGCCTAAACGTCACCATGGCGTGCGTCATAATACCGATTGAAAAGCCGCGGGTGTCGTGCGCCGTTCGTCCACGCAAGCGGCCCGGCATGGTGCGGCAACACTTCAGAACAACAACGGAACCGCCATGACGCTAACCCGAGCCATCGGCAAATCGGCTGCATGGATCGTCGGTATCGTCGCGGTGCTCATCGCGGCGGCCGGCGTCTTTCTCTTCACGTTCGACTGGAACCGCGCGAAGCCGTGGGTCAACGAGCAGGTGAGTGCCGCACTCGGCCGCCCGTTCGCGATCAACGGCGATCTCAAGGTCGGCTGGCGTCGCCCCGACGGCGAGACCGGCTGGCGCGCATGGGTACCCTGGCCGAGTTTTTCGGCGACGCAGCTCGAGATCGGCAACCCCGACTGGGCGAAGACGCCCAAGTTCGTCACGCTCGATGCCGCGCACTTCGATCTCGCGATCCTGCCGCTGCTCGCGCATGAAATCGTCATCCCGTCGATCGACGTCGTCAATCCGGCCGTCGACCTCGAGCGGCTGGCCGACGGACGCAACACGTGGACCTTCCAGTTCAAGCAGTCGTCGCAGCCGTCGCCGTGGAAGGTGCGGCTCGACAGCTTCGGCTTCGCGAAGGGCACCGTCACGTATCGCGATGCGATCACGAAGGCCGACCTGACCGTTGCGATCGATACGCTCGGCCAGCCGATCCCGCTCGGCGACGTGCTGAAGGAGCAGGAGCAGACGTCGCGTGCGGCGTCGGCGCAGCGTGTCGGCAAGCATGGCGCCGCGCAACTGAGCGCGAAGGCCAACGCGGAAGCCGCATCGAGTGCGTCGGCGGCACAGGCGGCGAGTGCGGCGTCGGCAACGGGCGCATCGGCTGCGACTTCCGTGGCTTCGGCCGCTTCCGGCTCGTCCGCTTCTTCGGCGTCTTCCGCATCGACGGTTGCGGCCGCATCCGGCGCAAGCGGCGCTGCCGCGCCCGCGAAGCCGTCCGGCCCGACCTATGCGTTCGGGCTGAAGGTCGACGGCCGCTACAAGAACGTGCCGATCAACGGGACCGGCAAGCTCGGCGGCGTGCTCGCGATCCAGGACGCATCGCGGCCGTTCCCGCTGCAGGCCGACGTAAAGGCCGGCGACACGCGGCTCGCGATCGTCGGCACGCTGACCGATCCGATGCATCTCGCGGCGATCGACCTGCGGCTGTGGCTGCAGGGCACGTCGATGTCGCACCTGTACCAGCTCACCGGCATCACGCTGCCCGATACGCCGCCTTACGCGACCGAAGGGCGGTTGATCGGCAACTTCAAGCCGCACGCGAGCACGTTCCGGTACGAGAACTTCAACGGCCGCGTCGGCGGCAGCGATCTCGGCGGCACGCTCACGTACGCGCAGCGCGAGCCGCGGCCGAAGCTGTCGGGCGAACTCGTGTCGAACCTGCTGCAGTTCTCCGATCTCGCACCGGTGATCGGCGCCGATACGGCCGCGAGCAAGGCCAAGCGCGGCGACACGACGCACCAGCCGTCGGGCCGCGTGCTGCCGGTCGAGACGTTCCGGACCGACCGCTGGCGCGCGCTCGATGCGGACGTCAAGTTCACGGGCCGCAAGCTGGTCAAGAGTTCGAGCCTGCCGATCACGAACCTGTACACGCATATCGTGATGCAGGACGGCGTGCTGTCGCTCGAGCCGCTGCAGTTCGGCGTCGCGGGCGGCACGCTCGCGACGACCGCGCATCTCGACGGCAGCGGCACGCCGCTGAAGGGCCGCTTCACGGTGGCCGCGCGGCACCTGAAGCTCAAGCAGCTGTTCCCGGCGCAGAAGGTCATGCAGTCGGCGCTCGGCGAGATCAACGGCGACGCGTCGCTGTCGGCGACCGGCAACTCGCCGGCCGCCCTGGCCGCAACGTCGAACGGCGAAGTGAAGGCGCTCGTGACCGACGGCCGCATCAGCCGCCTGCTGATGGAAGCGGCGGGGCTGAACGTGGCCAACGTCGTCTACGAGAAGCTGTTCGGCAACAACGACGTGAAGATCAACTGCGCGGCGATCGACTTCGTCGCAACCAACGGGATTCTCGACCCGAAGGTGTTCGCGCTCGATACCGACGATGCGCTGATCAACGTCGACGGCCCGATCAGCCTGCGCGACGAATCGCTCGACCTGAAGATCCATCCGCATACCAAGGGCTTCCGGATCTTCTCGCTGCGCTCGCCGCTGTATGCGAAGGGCACGTTCAAGAACCCGAACGTGGGCGTCGATGCGGGCGCGCTCGCGCTGCGCGCCGGCGCGATGGTCGGGCTCGGGCTGATCAACCCGTTCGCGGCGCTGATTCCGCTGATCGCGCCGAGCAACAACCGCGACGTGCCGTGCTCGGAGCTGTTCGGGCAGATGAACGCGAAGGCCGCGCAACGGGCGGCCGCGAAGGCCGGCAAGTGACGGGCGTCAGCGGCCCGCACGCACCCAGAGCAGCAGGACGTCGACCTCCCGGCCGTCGAGCCGGACCGGCGCAGCGGGGCCGAGCTGCAGGCGATCGCCGTCGAGCACGGCGACGCGCTGCTGGACGTTGCCGATCCAGTTCGGGAACAGGCTGACGTCCATTTCGTGGGTCAGCGTGCCGTCGTCGGCCACCTGAAAGGGGCCGGAATAGGCGATGTAGCCGCGGGCCGCGGCCGCGCACGCTGCGTCGGTGCCGTGGTGCGGGTCGCCGTTCTCGTAAGGCGGCCGGCCGGCGGCCATCAGCTGGGCGGACATGTAGCCGTCCGGCGTATAGAGAATCCAGCCGCGTGCGTCCCGGCCAAGTGGATAGGTGGCCGCGCTGCCGTCGCGCGGGCGGACTTCGTAGGACACGAGGCGCCATGCGCCGACGAGTTGTTCGCGAAGCGGGCTGGCAAGCATGCGGGATTCCGGTAAGGCGGCGGGGCGCGTGCCGCCGCGTTGGCGGGGCCGCCGGGCGGCGGGCCAGGGGGCGGGGAATGCACCGTCGGGGCGGCGCGGTCGGCAGTTTCTCCGACACCTGCTAAAATACACGGTTTTCCGTCGATTTCTCTCTTAACGGGACCTGCCGTGCTTTCTACTGCCAACATCACGATGCAATTCGGGCCAAAGCCCCTGTTCGAGAATATCTCGGTCAAATTCGGCGAGGGCAACCGCTACGGTCTGATCGGCGCGAACGGCTGTGGCAAGTCGACGTTCATGAAGATCCTCGGCAGCGACCTCGAGCCGAGCGCCGGCAACGTCGCGCTGGAGCCGAACGTCCGCCTGGGCAAGCTGCGCCAGGACCAGTTCGCGTACGAAGACGTGCGCGTGCTCGACGTCGTGATGATGGGCCACACCGAGATGTGGGCCGCCATGACCGAGCGTGACGCGATCTACGCGAACCCGGAAGCCACCGACGACGACTACATGCACGCGGCCGAGCTCGAAGGCAAGTTCGCCGAATACGGCGGCTACGACGCCGAAGCGCGCGCGGGCGCGCTGCTGCTGGGCATCGGCATCGAGGAGAAGTTCCACACCGGCACGATGAGCGACGTCGCACCGGGCTGGAAGCTGCGCGTGCTGCTCGCGCAGGCGCTGTTCTCGAAGCCGGACGTGCTGCTGCTCGACGAGCCGACCAACAACCTCGACATCAACTCGATTCGTTGGCTCGAGCAAACGCTCAACGAGTACAACTCGACGATGATCATCATTTCGCACGATCGTCACTTCCTGAACTCGGTGTGCACGCACATGGCCGACATGGACTTCGGCACGCTGAAAGTCTGGCCGGGCAACTACGACGACTACATGCTCGCGTCGGCGCAGGCGCGCGAGCGCCAGGCCGCGGCGAATACGCGCGCGAAGGAGCGCGTCGCCGAACTGCAGGACTTCGTGCGCCGCTTCTCGGCGAACAAGTCGAAGGCGCGCCAGGCAACGAGCCGTGCGAAGCAGATCGACAAGATCAAGATCGAGGAATTCAAGCCGTCGTCGCGCCAGAACCCGTTCATTCGCTTCGAGTTCGAGAAGAAGCTGCACAACGTTGCAGTGGTTGCCGAGGACATCACGAAGAAGTACGAACGCACGATCTTCCAGAACTTCAACCTGTCGGTTCAGCCGGGCGAGCGCATCGCGATCATCGGCGAGAACGGCGCAGGCAAGACGACGCTGCTGCGTTCGCTGCTCGGCGCGCTCGCGCTCGAGCACGGCACGGTGAAGTGGTCCGAGAACGCGAATGTCGGCTACATGCCGCAGGACACGTACGAGGAGTTCCCGAAAGACATCACGCTGATGGACTGGATCGACCAGTACCGCAAGGACGGCGACGATGAAACGATGGTGCGCGGCACGCTGGGCCGCCTGCTGTTCTCGTCGGACGACATCAAGAAGTCGGTGAAGGTGCTGTCGGGCGGCGAGAAGGGCCGCATGATCTGGGGCAAGCTGATGCTCGGCCGCCACAACGTGCTGCTGATGGACGAGCCGACCAACCACATGGACATGGAGTCGATCGAGTCGCTGCAGATCGCGCTCGAGCAGTTCGAAGGCACGCTGATCTTCGTGTCGCACGACCGCGAATTCGTGAGCGGGCTGGCGAACCGGATCATCGAAGTGAAGACGGACGGTCACCTGTTCGACTTCGGTGGCAATTACGAGGAGTTCCTGACGAGTCAGGGGCAGGAGTAAAACCGCAGGGTTGTCCCAAGACGTGCGGGATGCCCTAGTGGAACAGCAGAGAGTACGCCCTAAAGAACAATCGACGGAGAGTGAGTCAGGCGTTTTTAGGGCACAAGATTGGCCCACACCGGCAGTTCGTCGGTGTGGGCCTTGTTGTTTTCAAAGTGCCGAACTCCTCGGGTGTCGGGCAGAGTGGGCTATGGGAGCGGCGAGTCTAGATATCGTTAGTTCACGCTCAGTCTTCATCCGTGGAGGCCATCGGCAGGAAAACCGGCTGCTACTTTTTCGAAATCCACTGAATGATTGCAAGCCCTGATATCAAAATGCCAAGCGTGATAATTGAAAATCCTTCCAGGTTTGCATAATAGGCTTGTAGCAACTGGCATGTGCTACATGCGCCGTGTGCGAAGTATCGGCAGGTGAAGTCGGAAATCGTAACGAAGGCGATGGCAGTATATGTGGTCCAGAAAATTATATTGTCACGGATTTTTTGTACGCCTCTGGGCATCCATGCTCTAATGCATGAAAAGTAAGCGGAAATCATCACGAATCCATAAATCAATGAAATGTAAAATATCATTGTCAGGGTCGCAAAGAAGAATTTCCAGGTAATCGTTGATCGTGCTAATTCAAAAAGTATCGCGGCTGTAGTTGTTGTGATTATCAGGTTTGTGGCCCATGAAAGTGGTTTGAAGATTACCCACTTTGCCAGATATGTTGCTGATTTTCTTGCGTTGAATGCCATGTTAAGCAACGCGGTAACGGGTGTCACGGCAACGATTGCCAATATTGCGTAGCTGAGAATGAGGAGGGATGTATTGGTTGTATATTTCTCTTCTATCGAATCCAATGTCAGCTTATGCCATGCATCATTTCCAAATTTTGAAATGCCGCCTAAAATCAGAGATGGAAGGGCTACTGGTAGGGCGTTTCTAATCCAGTAATATAGGGTGGAGCGTATTCTAAGCTTTCCGTTGTCGTCAATTATGGTTATAATTTCATTTATCGAAACGGTGGGTTTGGTGGTGTTTGGGTTGGTTTCCCCGGGTGCGCTATTTTTCGGGTTCATACGTGAGTGCCCATTGTTTTATGACCTCTGTTTTTATCAGACTAATACCGTATCAGCTACAAAATTCGGCTAAAACTCTAGTCGAGCCGTACCGGAAGGCTCCAGGGGCAGGTGGGTGTCTGAGCATCTGAAGGGTCTCATGCTGGCCGATGGCTACAGGCTCCGTCATGTTGAGTTTCTTCTCGAGACGGCCTCGTGCCTTAGGTCATGGAATTTGAGGCTCTTCAGATGACACACTGTTCGACTTCGGCGGGAATTACGAGGAGTTCCTGACGAGTCAGGGGCAGGAGTAAGTGTCCTGAGTCGTACCTGATCTGATGTATCCAGGCGCCCGCCAGGTTGTACTTGGCGGGCTTTTTCATTTCCGCTTGCAGCGAATCCCGGCAGCGTCGCGCATTCCCGTTTCCTCTGCTCAATCGACTTCGGGTAAATTACCCTCCGAACGCACGCCACCATTCCCCATTTCGCCCCGGAGCCGCCCCTCGATGCAGGACCATCCTCTCCCGCTCGACCTGTCCGGCCTTGCGCCAAGCCTGTATGCGCAGGGCACCGAGGAAAGCATCCTGTCGCGGCTGATGGAGCGGATCGTGCCGACCAACCGCTTCTGCGTCGATATCGGCGCGAGCGACGGCCTGCGCAACAGCAACACCGCGCGGCTGCTGCGCGAGCAGGATTGGGCCGGCGTGCTGGTGGAAGGCAGCGCATACCGGTTCGGCAAGCTGGCCGCGCACTACGCAGGTGCAGACCGCGTTCGGCTGCACCACGACCGCATCCAGCCTGACACGATCGATCAACTGCTCGCCGATGAAAGCACGCCTGAGGACTTCGACCTGCTGTCGATCGACATCGATGGCAATGACTACTGGGTCTGGCGCGGCCTGCAAGCGTTCAAGCCGCGCATCGTCGTGATCGAATACAACCCGTACTACACGCCGCCCGAACGCTGGGTCATGTGCTTCAACCCGGACCACGAATGGGACGGCTCGACCTATTACGGCGCGAGCCTCGAATCGCTCGTGCATCTCGGCCGGCAGAAGGGCTATGAACTCGTCTGCTGCGACGACATGGGCAACAACGCGTTCTTCGTGCGACAGGACCTGTATCCGCTGCTCGGCATCGCGAACAACGATCCTTCGGTGCTGTTCCGGCCGGCGACGTACAAGCTGCGCTACGTCGGGCACAACACGTTCCTGACCGGTCATCCGTATCGGCACGGGCCGGCCGAGCACATCTGAATGGACGCGCTCGCCGCCACCTTCGACGAGATTCGCGATGCCTATGCGCTCGGCCGCCGCGACGCGCCGCGCCGGGTCAGCGAACGCGTGTGGCATCTGCCGACCGACAGCGGCGGTGGTGTGGCGGTCAAGCTCTACGCGTCCGAGCACCATCCACGCGCGGCCAAGGAAGCCGCTGTCCTCGCGCATTTCGAGACGCACGGCGATGCTCGATTCCATGTGCAGACGCTGAAGCGCACGACGTCCGGCGAACCGCTTTGGACGGGGCAGGGTTCGCACGCGATGCTGACGCGCTGGGAAACCGGGCAGTTCAGAACCTACGATACGTTTTCGCCGGCCGAATGGGATGCGCTCGGCGCGAGTCTGGCCGCGTTGCACCTGAGCCTCGAACACCTGCATCTGCCGCTCGACACGATCCGTGCGCGGCTGACCGCGATCGACGCGGATGCGGTGAGGCGCAGTCTGCTCGATGCGCTGAATCACGCACGCTCGAACGACAACGCCGCGAACCTGCGCCGTTACGTCGATCTCGCGCTGCGCATGCTCGACCGCTACCATCCGGGCAGCATCGACGCATTTCCCGCCGACGATCCGCAGCACCCGATCCACAACGACTACAACCAGTTCAACTATCGGTTCACGGGCACGCTGCCGCCGCTGATCCTTGACTGGGAGGCGTCGATCGGCGCACCGCGCGAATACGAACTGGTGCGGTGCCTGAATCATCTGCCGCTGGAAGCGCCGCAACTGGCGGCAGCGTTCGTGCGCGGATACCGGCGGGTGCGGCCGGTGAATCCCGCACGCATCGCATGGGCCGTCGATGCCGCATGCGTGCAGCACGCGCTCAAGCTGTGGATCGTGCAGGGCTGGCTCGACGATCCGTCGTGCTTCGCGTCGCACCTGAATGGCGCGGTGACGATGGCGTCCGCGATGGTGGGCGCGCGTGGCCATCTCGTCGATTTCTTTTCCCGTTGCACGGAAGCAGGAACCTGAAGTGAGTGCGAATCCGAACACGATCCCGAATCCGCCGCCGTCCGGCGAGCGGCAGCATGTCTTCCCGCCGCCGCTCGATCGCGACTACCGCGTCGAAAACGGCCGCATCCGGACGCGCTCGCTGGAAGCGCATATCGTCGATCACTGCAACCTGACCTGCGCGGAATGCTGCTCGCTGTCGCCGCTTCTGCCCGAGTGGCATGCGAGCCCCGAATCGATCGAGGCCGACCTGCGCAAGGCCGCGAAGGTGTTGAGCCCGCGCATGTTCAAGCTGGTCGGCGGCGAGCCGCTGCTGCATCCGGCGCTCGTCGAACTGGTCGAACGCGTGCGCGCGACGGGCATCGCGCCTGTGATCTCCGTCACGACGAACGGGCTGAAGCTCGGCGAGATGCCGGACGCATTCTGGCAGGCAGTGGACGCGCTGACGATCTCGCGCTATCCGAAGCCGGCGCTTTCGGCCGACCTGGTCGCGCATGTCGAACACCAGGCCGCGCGTTTCGACGTGCGCCTGAACTGGAAGGTGCAGGACGTGTTCACGACGATGAATCGTGCGCAGCCCGGCACGGACCGCGACGAAGCGCAGCGTCTCTATCACGATTGCTGGATCCGCGAGCGCTGCCATATGATTCGCGACGGCATGTTCTACACGTGCACGCGTCCCGCGCATTTCCATACGCTCTACAAGGGCGAGAAGGATTTTCAGGCCGACGGCCTGCCGCTGCGCGACGACGCGGGCATGCTCGACGCGATGCTGGCCTATCTGCAACGCGAGGCGCCGCTCGAAGCGTGCCTGCATTGCCAGGGCGGCAGCGCGCCCGTGGCGCCGCATCGCATCCTGAAACGCATTGAAGTGGACACCTTGAAGGCTCGTTATCCATGATCGTCGGCACGCGCGACCCGTTCGGTTTCGATCGTCTGCACTACCATCCGCGCAGCGGCGTGTCGGGCTCCGGCATTCGCGCCGTGCTGCGTGCGGCGGGGCAACCGGCCGGTGCGCCGGACACGGCCGCCATCGCGGGCTACCTGAGCGGCGAGCGTCTCGTCGGCCGCACCGTGCTGCGCGACGTGCTCGCGGTGCCGCCCGGTCACGCGCTGATCCGTTCGCCGCAAGGGCTGACGGTGCAGCCGTCGCCCGAACGGCCGCAGCACGCCGATCTGGACGCCGTGCTGCGCGCGTCGCTGCAACGCGCGCTCGACAGCGGCAAGCGCGTCGCGCTGGCGCTGAGCGGCGGGCTCGATTCGGCGCTGCTGCTCGCGCTGTTGCGCGAGCTCGGCGCACTGCCGCGCGTGACGGCCTACATCCTCGCGACCGACATGCCCGACTACTGCGAACGCGACGCCGCGCTCGAACTCGCCACGCAGATGCACGCGAACGTGAAGATCGTGCGCGCGAACGAGGCCGATTTCGTCGCGGCGCTGCCGAGGACGACCCATGCGGTCGAGGAGCCGATGTTCAACCTGCATCCGGTCGCGAAGCTGTTGCTGGCCGAGGCGATGGCCGCGGACGGCATCGAGGTCGCGATTACCGGCGACGGCGCGGACCAGGTGTTGCGCCGCGACCGGTCGGCCAACTATCTGCCGCTGTGCCACGCGTTGTTCGATGCGGCGTCGGTCGACCTGCATCCGCCGTTTGTCGATGCGGGCGTCGTTGCGTATCTGACGAGCATCGCGCCCGACCCGAACAAGCAATGCCTGCGCGATCTCGGTGCGCGCCTGAACCTGCCGGACCGTCTGGTGCACGGCCCCAAGCGCGGGCGGCTCGCGCCGGCAATGGATCTCGGCGCGCTGCTCGATCGCGTCCGCACGCATGCGCTGGCCGACACGCTCGGCCTGGCCGCGCCCACGCTGCAGGCCGATACCGAACGCGTGCTGTGGGCGACGCTGACACTGATCCTCGATCATCTCGAGCACCTTCACCTTGATGCCGCGCATCGCCCAACCTGAACCGCTCATGAAACGCATCCTGTTCTGCGTGGTGCCCGAGAAGGGCCACGTCAATCCGTGCATCGGTCCGGCGCAGCACCTGCGCGCCGCGGGCTGCGACGTCGCGTTCTACGCGCCGGCCGACATCAGCGAACAGCTCGACGGCGCGGGCGACTTCGCGTTCGTCGGGCCGCGCGAAACGCCCGAGCGTCACGACCTGTCGCGCGGCGCGAGCTTCGCCGAAAACATCCGCGATGCCGACTGGCTGCGGCACTGGATCCGCACGCTGCTGATCGACCTGGCGCCGTCGCAGGTGGACGGCATCCGGGCGGTACTGCGCGACTGGCGGCCCGACATCGTCGTGATCGATCCGCTGCTGTATGCGGCCGCGATTGCCGCCGAGCTGGAAGGGCTGCCGTGGGTGTCGATGTCGAATTCGCTGAATCCGGTGCTGCCGGACGATCTCGATTCGGAACTGCTGCGCACGGTGCGATGGCTCGCGCCGGAACGTGCGAACCTGTTTGCGCGTTACGGGCTCGATGCGCGCTTTCGCGGTTGCGATGTCCTGTCGCCGCACCTGACGCTCGCGTTCACGACCGACGCGCTGGTCGGCGCGCCGCCGCCCGGTGTCGAACTGGTCGGCCCGGCGATGCCGTCGGGCCCGCGCGGCGACGAGACGGCATTTCCGTGGGAACGCGTCGACGCCGATCGCCCGCTCGTCTACATGTCGCTCGGCAGCCAGCTTTACTACCATCCGGACCTGTTCGCGAAGGTCATCGACGCGACGCGTGCGACGTCGGCGCAACTGGTGCTGTCGGTGGGCGAGCTGGTCGATTCGGATCTGCTGCCGGCCGGTGACGAGCGCGTGATCGCGGTGCGCTATGCGCCGCAACTGGCGCTGCTGCGTCGCACGCACGCGTTCGTCAGCCACGGCGGCGCGAATTCGGTGATGGAGTCGCTCGCGTGCGGCGTGCCGATGCTGCTGTCGCCGTTCTGCAACGACCAGTTCCATTCGGCGCACTTCGTCGAGCGGGCCGGCGCGGGGTGCGTGCTCGATCTGCAGCAGGCCGGTGTCGCGGCGATTGCCGATGCGCTCGAACGCCTGTTGCGTCCCGGTTCGCTGCGCGAGCATGCGGCGCGCATCCGCGACAGCTACGAGCGCGACGGCTCGGCGGAGGCTGCGCGCCTGATCAGCGCAGTCGCTTCAGGAAACCGCCTGGCGACAGCGTCATGAGCACGCGGTCCTCGATGTCGTAGTCGGTTTCGAACCGGTCGTCGCGCGCGAGAAATTCGCGCGCGGCCGTGGCCGGGTTATTGCCGCGGCCGTATGGCTTGCCGTCGAACATCGACTCGGGCAGGTACTCCATGATGGTATCCATCACGATCGCGTAGCTGCCGGGCGTCACGAGCGGCGCATAGCATTCGAGTTCGCGCAGCACGTGCGCGTGCGTATGCGTGAGGTCGAGGATCGCCATCACGCGCGCGCCGTCGCCGATCTGCGCGCGCACCGACGCAAGCGTGTCGGCCGCGCACGATTCGCCTTCGATCAGCGTCATGCGATGGGCGAGCCGGTGCGATTGCAGGCGCTGCCTGACTTCGTCGCGCAGGCGCGGTTCGATCGCGACGACGCGGCCGTGCCCGCCGGCCAGTTCCAGCATCGACGCGGAGAACACGACGCCGCCGCCCGCCGCGATGCCGGTCTGCACGATGCAGTCGGGGCGCTCGCGCCAGATCAGTTCCTGGAGCGCGAGCATGTCGCCGGGCAGATGGAAGAAGCGCTCGCCGAGCCAGCGCGTCTGGAACAGGTGATCGAATTCGGCAGCGCGCGTCAGCCATTCGATATTGATGTCCCGCATGCGGGCCGAAGGACGCTCTGACATGGTCAATGCAACGAGTAGGAGTGACGTGAAAACGCTGGAACCGTGGCTGCGCCGGTACTGGAACCTCGTGCCGGCGCGCGTGCAGGCGCTGGCATCGGGCCATACTAACAAAACGTATCTCGTCGAGTCCGATGCGGGGCGCGCGGTGCTGCGCGTGTCGTGGTCCGGCAAGCCGGTCGAGCAGGTGCGGCGCGAGGCGTCGATACTCGGTCATCTCGGCGATTCACGCACCGCGCCGAGGTTGCCCGCGCTGCCGCGGCTGCGGCCGACCGTCGATGCGCAATCCGGCGTGCAGGCCGACGATGGCAGCTGGCTGCACCTGTTCGAGCATATCGACGGCCATCCCGGCCTGCCGCATGACGCGCACGCCGGTGCGATCGATGCGATGCGCGCGCTCGTGCATCTGCATGCGGCACTGGCCGAGATACCCGTGAGCGAAGCGTCTTCGCTGGCGTGGCTGTCGGCACGTCATGCGCGCGTGGCGGCGCGCGCGATGCCGTCGCTGCCGGGCGACTTGAGCAACGATTACGACACGGTGATCGGGCGGATCGGTGCGCATCTCGAAGCCGCCGCGCACTGGCTGACGGGGCCGGTGCATTGGCTGCACGGCGACTATCACGCGGGCAACCTGCTGTATGTCGGGCACGCGGTGAACGGCGTGCTGGATTTCGACGACGCGGGGCAGGGCGTGCAGTGGCTCGAAGCGGCCTTTGCGCTGTTCGCGCTGTCGCGCGATGCGGGCCGGGACGATCGCTTCGTGTTCGATGCGCAGCGATGGGACGCGGGATTGCTCGCCTATGCCGCGACGCGGCCCGACGGTGTGCCGGGGTGGATGCGTGCCCATCGCGATGCGTTGATGATGCTGTTCTGCGCGGACCAGACGCTGATCCATCTGGAGGCGGCGCAGCGCGGCCTGTGGATGCCGGGGCCCGGCATCGGTTTTCTCGGCGGCTGGCGGCAGTTGCTGGACAGTGCGGCGCCGGGAAGCTGACCGGCCGCTGCTTCAGTCTTGCCGATTCAGGAACAGGCGTACGGCTTCGACGGTGTTGGGCCGCGCTTCGCCATGTCGCGACCCGTCGTGCAGGCAGAACAGCACGTCGCGCTGCTGTGCCGCGCTGGCGTCGACATGCGCGCACATCGCGGCGAGCAGCGCCTGCGGCGACGGCGCCGGCCGCTGCCAGTCGTCCAGTATCGCGGTCCAGTTCGTGTGTTCGCGCTGCAGGCGCGCAAGCACACCGGCGCGATTGTCCTGCGGCATCAACCCGTACGGAAGACGCAACGGGATCGTGTCCGGCGCGGCGACACCGGCCACGCGATAGGCTTCGCGGATCAGCGCGTCCGTCGCTTCGATCTCGTCGATCAGTGCGCCGTCCGCCAGCGCGCCCGGCCTCGCATGCGAATGGGTGTGATTGCCGAGCCGATGGCCTTCGCGCGCCATTCTCGCGGCGACGTCGCGTGCGCCCGCCAGGTTTTTACCGAGCAGGAAGAAGGTTGCCTTGCACGATGCGTCGCGCAGGACGTCGAGCAACGGAAGGGTCGACGGGCCGGGGCCGTCGTCGAAGCTGAGGTGAATGGACATCGCGGGCGGGCGTGCCGTCAAAGGGGGACCGGAGGAACGATAGCGCAAGTCGCGGCGGTTACCGAATCGGCTCGATGGCCAGCGGACAGGTGCCGACCGGACGCAAGCGCGTGCCGGTCCATGCGTAGAAGAACCGGGCGGCCTTCGCGTGGTTGTCGTCGCAAGCGTCGTTGAAGCAGCCGGCGACGATCAGCAGCGTGCTGCCGGCACGGAAGTCGACGCGCTCGTCGTCGTTGCCCATCACGCCCGAGATCGCTGTGACGCCCGGCATCGTGTACGTCGCGCCCGTGACCTTGTCGACGATCGCGAAATTCCGGCAATCCGTTCCGCAACCCCAGATCGCCACGCGATAGTGACCGGCAAAATTGGCCGGTTGCGTGAATGCGTCGCGAATCACGGTACGGTACAGGCGCGCTTCCTTGCTGGTCAACCGGGGCGACGTGGCCGGCTTGCGCGGTGCGCGGGCGGCCGGTGCCGGATAACGGTCGAACGAAGGTGACGGGCACGCCGCTGCGGGCGCCGCACGGGCCGCGCCGGAACCGGCGATCAGCGCAGCCGATGCGCCGGCGATCAGCAGAAATCGATGGGCGAGCGCCACGCGAGCATCCTTCCCGTTCGAGGTTGAAGTCGTGCCGGAGGGTCCGAACGGCCGGCGACGACGATTCTATGACGCTTCATGTGCGGCGGCGAGATGGAATGACGATCGCCAATACGCGCATTCGATCGCGTGGCGCGCTTGCGATGTGGGCCGGCATGCCGTCAAGCATTGTCAAATCGCCGCGATATCACGATGCCTGACGTTTCAGACCGTGCATGAAGGCTGTCATGCCCCGGTTGATTGAGTATCCTTGGATTCGATTCGCAGTAGTTTGCGGTACTCACGCAGTCACAACCGGGAGGCTTCACATGAATGCACGTCTATACCGCGCGACCGTTGCCGGCGCGCTGATCGGATTGCTCGCACCGTTTTCGGTGGCCCATGCGCAGCTTGGCGATGTGCTGAAACAGGTCGGCGGCAGCGGCGATGCGGGCGGCAGCGCGGGCGGTGCGTCGCTGACGCCGGGCAGCACCGGCAACGTCGCGGGCCTGCTGCAGTTCTGCATCCAGAACAACTATCTCGGCGGGGCGTCCGGCGGCGGCGCGGCGTCGGTGAAGGATGCGCTGATGGGCAAGCTCGGCGGCAATGCGTCGTCGGACAGCGGCTATACGAGCGGCGCGAGCGGGATCCTCGACGCCGGTAACGGCGGCAAGCTCGACCTGAGCGGCGGCGGCCTGAAGCAGCAGGTGACCAAGCAGATCTGCGACAAGGTGCTGACGCAGGCGAAGTCGCTGCTGTAAGCGCGGCGGCACGCGTCGCGCTTGCCGGCACCGGAGGGGGCGGTGCGCTCGCACCGTACCCCGTCAGCCATCCAGGCTGTCAATTCCCCCTCGACGAAACGACCGTCGCACCCTGCGCACGATGCGATGCCGCGACGCGCGCATCCGGCATTTGCGCGGCTCAGTCGGCCAGCCGCTTGTCGGCGAGCGCCTTGCAGCAGTCTTCGTACACCCATTGCACGAGTTTCGCGCGATAGTCGAGATCGTCGGTATCGACGATTTCCTCGACCGCGTCGCGCGCCCACGATGCGTCGACGAACCCCGCATGCCGCTTCGCGATGTCCTGCGCGAGTGCCGCGAGCTTCGCGACCGCGAGCCAGTCGGCCTGGCGGTGATGGCGGTCGAGCCAGCGGTGCGCGGCCTGGACCTGGAACGTGGCGTCCGGCCACGATTCGTTGAGGTAAAACGCGCCGAGGTTGCCGCAGGTGAGCCAGCAAAGCAGCTCGAGGCGGTCTTGCGAGCCGAGGAGGTGGGGTGCGTCGGTCATGGCAGCGCTCACGAAATGCGTCGATTCCGGGCGGCGCCGGTTGCAATGGGCCGGTGCCGATAATAAAAACATAGCACGATGCGGGCCCGCCCGCGCACCCGGGTGGATGCCGACGTGGCGGCGGCGAGACGGACGCGGCGCGCATGTTCGCGGCCGGCGGCGGAGGGCGGGTGCGTCGGGAACGGAAAGTGCGGGAAAGCGGGGGAACGGGCGGCCGGGAGCGGTCGCTGTCGGCGCGAAACGGGCCCGTCGGAGCCCGGCGGGCGGACTGGCTTCCGGCGCGTGGGGTTCAGGTCGGCGTGTGCGTCGCGCGCGCGATCGAGCGGATGCCGCGTTCGACGCTAAGGTCCTTTCGAATGGCTGTCAGTCGTCACACCGGCCGCCCGAAACGCTCGCTAGAATGTCGGCTTCCCTGGAGGCGGAAAACGATGAAAATCTACGACCAGTTCTATATCGACGGCGCATGGCGCAAACCGGCCGGCACCGGCACGATCGACGTGATCGACTCGGGCACCGAGGCCGTGATCGGGCGGATTCCGGAGGGCGTCGCAGCCGACGCGCAGGACGCGATCCGCGCGGCGCGCGCGGCCTTCGACGCGTGGGCAGCCACGCCGGCCGCGACGCGCGCGGGCTACCTGCGCAAGATCGTCGAGCATCTGCAGGCGCGCAGCGAGGAGCTCGCGCAGTCGATCACCGGCGAAGTCGGGATGCCGATCAAGCTGTCGCGCGCGATCCAGGTCGGCGGCCCGATCTACAACTGGAAGGCGTACGCGAAGCTCGCCGAGTCGTTCGAATTCGAGGCACGGGTCGGCAACTCGCTCGTGGTGCGCGAGCCGGTCGGCGTCGTCGCGGCGATCACGCCGTGGAACTACCCGCTGAACCAGGTCACGCTGAAGGTCGCGCCGGCGCTCGCGGCCGGCTGTACGGTCGTCCTGAAGCCGTCCGAAGTCGCGCCGCTGAACGCGTTCATGCTTGCCGAAGCGATTCACGAAGCCGGGCTGCCGGCCGGTGTGTTCAACCTCGTGTGCGGCTACGGGCCGGTCGTCGGCGAAGTGCTGGCCACCGATCCGGACGTCGACATGGTGTCGTTCACGGGCTCGACGCGCGCGGGCAAGCGCGTTGCCGAGCTGGCGGCCGCGGGCGTCAAGCGCGTCGCGCTGGAGCTGGGCGGCAAGTCGGCGTCGGTGATCCTCGACGACGCCGATTTCGCGACGGCCGTGAAGGGCACGGTCAACGCGTGCTACCTGAACGCAGGTCAGACCTGCTCGGCGCATACGCGCATGCTGGTGCCGGAAGCACGCTACGACGAAGCGCGCGAGATCGCGAAAGCGGCGGCCGAAACGTACGTCGCGGGCGATCCGCGGCAGGACGCGACGCGCCTCGGCGCCCTCGCGTCGGCCGTGCAGCAGGAGCGCGTGCAGGCGTACATCCAGCGCGGCATCGACGAAGGCGCGGAACTCGTGACGGGCGGCACGGGCCTGCCGGACGGGCTCGCGAAGGGCTTCTTCGTGAAGCCGACGGTGTTCGGCCGCGTCGATCCGAAATCGACGATCGCGCAGGAAGAGATCTTCGGGCCGGTGCTGTCGATCATCACGTATCGCGATGAAGACGAGGCCGTGCGCATCGCGAACGATTCGCCGTACGGGCTCGGCGGCGCGGTGTGGGCCGGTAGCGACGAACGCGCGATGGGTGTCGCGCGCCGCATCCGCACGGGGCAGGTCGACATCAACGGCGGTACGTGGAACGGCGCGGCGCCGTTCGGCGGCTACAAGCAGTCGGGGCACGGCCGCGAGAACGGCGTGTACGGGCTCGAAGAGTATCTCGAGTACAAGTCGATGCAGCTGAAGCCCGCGAAGCCGGACTGAGCGCTGCTCGCTGCATCAACCGGAAACGGCACGCTCGCGTGCCGTTTTTTTATTGACGGCCGTCAAGGTGCGCGGTTGTGGATCGTCGATCATCGCGGTTCCGATGTTCCGACGAGGTTTCAGATGACCGTACGCACTTCCTTTCCGCCGCTGACGATTCGCGGCCGCACCTTGCTGCCCGTCGTGCAGGGCGGCATGGGCGTCGGCATCTCCGCGCACCGGCTGGCCGGCAGCGTCGCGCGCGAAGGCGCGGTCGGCACGATCGCGAGCATCGACCTGCGCCACCATCATGCGGACCTGCTCGCGCGCTGCCGCGCGCAACCCGATCGCGCGACGCTTGAAGCCGCGAACCGCGAAGCACTGGCACGCGAGATCCGGCTCGCGAAGACTTACAGCGAAGGGCGCGGGATGATCGCGGTCAACGTGATGAAGGCCGTGAGCGCGCATGCGGACTACGTGCGTGTCGCGTGCGACGAGGGCGCGGACGCGATCGTGATGGGCGCGGGCCTGCCGCTCGATCTGCCCGACCTCACGCAAGGGCACGACATCGCGCTGATTCCGATCCTGTCGGACAGCCGCGGGATCGCGCTCGTGCTGAAGAAGTGGATGAAGAAGGGGCGCCTGCCCGATGCGATCGTGATCGAGCATCCGGCGCACGCGGGCGGCCACCTCGGCGTCACGCAGATCGACGACATGCACGATCGCCGTTTCGACTTCGCGCGCGTGCTCGACGAGACCGCGCAGGTGATGGCGTCGCTCGGCCTCGAACGCGAGACGATTCCGCTGATCGTTGCGGGTGGCATCAACAGTCACGACACGGTGCGTGCGGCATTCGCGGCCGGCGCGAACGGCGTGCAGGTCGGAACGCCGTTCGCGGTGACCGAGGAGGGCGATGCGCATCCGCACTTCAAGCGCGTGCTCGCCGAGGCGACGCCCGACGACATCGTCGAATTCGTCAGCGTGACGGGGCTGCCTGCGCGTGCGGTGAAGACGCCGTGGCTCGATCGTTACCTGCGCAACGAGACGCGCATCCGCACCAAGCTCGGCGCGCTGAAGCAGCGCTGCCCGACCGCGCTCGAATGCCTGAGCGTCTGCGGCCTGCGCGACGGCATCGAGAAGTTCGGCCACTTCTGCATCGATACGCGGCTCGCGGCCGCGCTGCGTGGCGACGTCGCGAACGGGCTGTTCTTCCGTGGCCGCGAAGCGTTGCCGTTCGGCCGTGCAATTCGCAGCGTGCGCGATCTGCTCGACCTGCTGCTGACCGGCAGTGCGACCGAGCCTGCGGCAAACCGCCCCACGTTTACGCTGGCTTGACCAATATCAAGATGGCGAAAAGACCCTACAGGGAGAATGGAAACCATTCTTTGGGGGTCCGTACCATGCATAAAACGATTCGAACGTGTGTCACCGTTGCCGCTGTCGCGGCGAGTCTTCTCGAGATGTCTTCGCTGTCGCACGCGGCATCGCCGGGGGACGGCATCAACCAGGGTGACGTACTGGTTCGGCTTCGCGCAATCAGCATCCAGCCGAACGAGCGCGCGAGCGACACGCTCGGCGCAATCAACACGGGCGTGAACAACGCGATCGTGCCGGAGCTCGACTTCACGTACATGATCCGCGACTACCTCGGCGTCGAGCTGATCCTCGGCACGTCGCGTCACCAGATGACGTCGAGCCTCGGCAATCTCGGCGGCGTGGGCGTGCTGCCGCCGACGCTGCTGCTGCAGTATCACTTCAACCATGCGGGCAAGGTGCGGCCGTACGTCGGCGCCGGGTTGAACTACACGTACTTCTACAACAACGGGCTCAACGTCGGCGGGCAGGGCGTGTCGATCAACAAGAGCAGCTTCGGCCCCGCACTGCAGTTCGGCGTGGACGTGCAGGTGACGAAGAAGGTGTTCATGAACGTCGACGTGAAGAAGATCTGGATGAGCACCGATGCGACGCTGGGCGACAAGGGCATCGGCACGCTGCACATCGATCCGCTGATCGTCGGCGTGGGCGTCGGGATGAAGTTCTGACGCGGCAGGAAAAGAACAGAGTTGGGGTTGGCGGCATGGCGGTCGGCATGCCGCTTTTTTTTTGCGCGGCCGGTTTACAGCTTGTCGTACTGGAAGCGCATCGCGGTGCCTTCGCGCGTGATGCGTTCCCACACCGCACGCTTTTCGTCGTCGCTCAGGAACACCCAGTTCGACACTTCGGCGGCCGTGCGGCCGCAGCCCTTGCAGACTTCGTCGAAGAGGGTCGAGCACACGCCGATGCAGGGGCTGTCGGGCAGGTCGTGGAGATTGGAGGCCATCGGAAGGGTTCGCGCAGTTGAATCGTCAACCGCCATTTTAATGCATCGCGGCGGCCGGGTCGGGCGGCGCCGGCCGGCATGCTGTCCCGGTGCGCACGTACGAGTGTCCGGCCGCGCGCCCGGTACGCGGACGCGGTTTCGCCGCTGTCCGTTTTTCCCGGTGGACAGCCGCCGATTACCCGATAGAATTCCCCCGGAACACCCCGCCGCGCGGGCGGCCCGACGGGCCGTCGGCGGGAATCTGTTCCGTTTGCGCGACACCGGCATGATTTTTTTGTGACGGGGCGCGAATGATGGTAGTTTTCGGGGTTTTCGAGGGGCGGCGCGCCAGAATGCGCCGCCGTGACGAGGCAGACGGCAGCCGGGCAACGCGTCCGGCCGGAGGGAGAACGGGATGAAAGCAAAGGTAGTGGGCCGGTTCGCAGCGCTCGCGCTGTGCGTGGGTGCGTCGGCGGCAGCGGCGAAGGATACGCAGCTCAATGTCTATAACTGGTCGGACTACATTGCGAAGGACACGATCCCGAACTTCGAGAAGCAGACGGGCGTCAAGGTCCGCTACGACAACTACGACAGCGACGACACGCTGCAGGCGAAGCTGCTGACGGGCAGCTCGGGCTACGACATCGTCGTGCCGACCAGCAACTACGCAGGCAAGCAGATCGCCGCCGGCATCTTCGCGCCGCTCGACAAGTCGAAGCTGCCGAACCTCAAGTACCTCGATCCGCAACTGATGGCGCTCGTCGCCGGCGCGGATCCGGGCAACAAGTTCTCGGTGCCCTGGGCGTACGGCACGACCGGTCTCGCATACAACCTGACGAAGGCGCAGCAGGCGCTCGGCAAGGTGCCGCTCGACAACTGGGACATCCTGTTCAAGCCGGAAAACATCTCGAAGCTGAAGACCTGCGGCGTGTCGGTGCTCGACGCACCCGACCAGATGTTCGCGGCGACGCTGCACTACATCGGCAAGGATCCGATGAGCACGAACCCGGCCGACTACAAGGCCGCGATGGACGTGCTGAAGAAGATCCGCCCGTACATCACGCAGTTCAACTCGTCGGGCTACATCAACGACCTGGTCGGCGGCGACATCTGCTTCGCGTTCGGCTGGTCGGGCGACGTCGTGATCGCGAAGCATCGCGCGATCGAGGCGAAGAAGTCGTACAAGGTCGAGTACTACATTCCGAAGGGCGGCGCGCCGGTGTGGTTCGACGTGATGGCGATCCCGAAGGATGCGAAGAACAAGGATGCCGCGCTGCAGTGGATCAACTACATCGAGGATCCGAAGGTGCACGCGGCGATCACGAACGCGGTGTACTACCCGAGCGCCAACGCCGAGGCCCGCAAGTACGTGCGGCCCGACGTCGCGAACGACCCGGCTGTCTACCCGCCGGCCGACGTCGTGAAGACGCTGTTCCTGCTCAAGCCGCTGCCGCCTGAAATCCAGCGTCTGCAGACGCGTCTGTGGACCGAGCTGAAGTCGGGCCGCTGACGCGAGCCGAAGTGAACCCGCAGTCATGAAGCCCCTGGTGCCCCCGGGGGCTTTGTTCGTCTAACGCAGGAGAGAAGCAGCACATCATGAATAGCCAGTCGGGTGCGCCGGTTGCGGGCGCGCCGTTCTCCGTTTCCTCCTCCGGCGCCGATGCGCGCGCCGAGACCTTTGTCCAGATCGTCGACGTCGTCAAGAAATTCGGCGACACCGAAGCCGTGCGCAGCGTCAACCTGACCGTGCGCCAGGGCGAGCTGTTCGCGCTGCTCGGCAGCTCGGGCTGCGGCAAGTCGACGTTGCTGCGGATGCTCGCGGGCCTCGAGACGGTCACGTCGGGCAAGATCCTGATCGACGGCGAGGACCTCGCGCAGATGCCGCCGTACAAGCGGCCCGTGAACATGATGTTCCAGTCGTATGCGCTGTTCCCGCACATGTCGGTCGAGTCGAACGTCGCGTTCGGGCTGAAGCAGGAAGGCACGCCGAAGGCCGAGCTGAAGGAACGCGTCGCGTCCGCGCTCGAGCTCGTGCAGATGAGCAAGTACGCGAAGCGCAAGCCGCATCAGCTTTCGGGCGGCCAGCAGCAGCGCGTCGCACTTGCGCGTTCGCTGGTCAAGCGCCCGAAGCTGCTGCTGCTCGACGAGCCGATGTCCGCGCTCGACAAGCAGATCCGCCAGCGCACGCAGATCGAGCTCGTCAACATCCTGAGCAAGGTCGGCGTCACCTGCATCATGGTCACGCACGACCAGGAAGAGGCGATGACGATGGCCAACCGCCTCGCGGTGATGAGCGAAGGCCAGATCGTGCAGATCGGCTCGCCGAACGAAGTCTACGAATACCCGAACAGCCGCTTCTCGGCCGAGTTCATCGGCTCGACGAACCTGTTCGACGGCGTGACCGTCGAGGACGAACCCGATCACGTGTACATCGAATCGCCGGAGCTGCCGAGCCGGTTGTACGTGAGCCACGGGATCTCGGGCCCGCTCGGGATGCCGGTCACGGTGTCGGTGCGCCCCGAGCGGATCGCGCTCACGCGCAAGCCGCCCGAAGGCGCGTTCAACTGGGCGCGCGGCAAGATCAGCAACGTCGCGTACATGGGCGGCTATTCGCTGTATCACGTGAAGCTGGACGCGGGCAAGACGGTGATCGCGAACGTGTCGAGCCTCACGATTTCCGAGCTCGACACGCCGGCGCTCGGCGACGAGATCTACGTGCGCTGGAGCGCGACGGCCGGCGTGGTGCTGACGTCATGAGCGCGTTCAAGTCCCTGCTCGAGTGGCCGGTGCGGCGCTTCAACCTGACGGGCGCGTCGGCGGTCGTCGCCGGGCCGTTCACGTGGCTCGTGCTGTTCTTCCTCGTGCCGTTCGCGCTGGTCGTCAAGATCAGCTTCGCGGAACTGCAGCTCGGCATCCCGCCGTACACGGAGCTCGCGTCGTACACCGACGGCGTCGTGCATGTCGCGCTGAACCTGTCGCACTACGCGTTCCTGTTCACGGACAGCCTGTATTTCGCGACTTACGTGAACTCGGTGTGGGTGGCCGCGATCACGACGCTGCTGTGTTTGCTGCTCGGCTATCCGATGGCGTACTACATCGCGCGCTCGAATCCGGCGACCCGCAACCTGCTGATGATGGGCGTGATGCTGCCGTTCTGGACGTCGTTCCTGATCCGCGTGTATGCATGGATCGGCATCCTGAAGAACAACGGGCTGCTGAACAACTTCCTGATGGGGATCGGCCTCACGCATACGCCGATCGAGCTGTACCGCACGAATTACGCGGTCTACATCGGGATGGTGTATTCGTACCTGCCGTTCCTCGTGATGCCGCTCTACGCGCACCTCGTGAAGATGGACCTGCGCCTGCTCGAGGCCGCGTACGACCTCGGCGCGAAGCCGTGGAAGGCGTTCGTGCAGATCACGCTGCCGCTGTCGAAGAACGGGATCATCGCGGGCTGCCTGCTGGTGTTCATCCCGGCGGTGGGCGAGTACGTGATTCCGGAACTGCTCGGCGGCGCGAACACGCTGATGATCGGCCGTGTGATGTGGAACGAGTTCTTCAACAACGCAGACTGGCCGATGGCGTCGGCGGTGACCTGCGCGATGGTGCTGCTGCTGCTCGTGCCGATGGCGATGTTCCAGCACTTCCAGGCGAAGGAACAGGGAGGCCGTCGATGAAACCGAATCGATACCTGCAGTTCGCGGCACTGTTTGCCGGCTTCGCGTTCCTGTACATCCCGATCATCAGCCTGATCGTCTACTCGTTCAACGAGTCGAAGCTCGTCACCGTGTGGTCGGGCTTCTCGTTCCGCTGGTACGCGGCGCTCGTGCAGGACGACGAGCTGCTGACGGCCGCGTGGCTGTCGCTGAAGATCGGCGTGCTGACCGCGTTCGCGTCGGTGTTCATCGGCACGTGGGCCGGCTTCGTGCTCGCGCGGATGGGGCGCTTTCGCGGCTTCGCGCTGTTCAGCGGGATGATCAACGCGCCGCTCGTGATCCCCGAGGTGATCCAGGGGATCTCGCTGCTGCTGCTGTTCATCGAGCTCGCGAAGTGGATCGGCTGGCCGGCCGAGCGCGGCGTGTTCACGATCTGGCTCGGCCACGTGATGCTGTGCATCTCGTACGTCGCGATCATCGTGCAGTCGCGCGTGCGCGAGCTGAACCCGTCGCTGGAAGAAGCCGCGCTCGATCTCGGCGCGACGCCGCTGAAGGTGTTCTTCACGATCACGCTGCCGCTGATTTCGCAGGCGCTGATCGCGGGCTGGCTGCTGTCGTTCACGCTGTCGATCGACGACCTCGTGCTGTCGGCGTTCCTGTCGGGCCCCGGCTCGACGACGCTGCCGCTCGTCGTGTTCTCGCGCGTGCGCCTCGGCCTGAACCCGGAGATGAATGCGCTCGCGACGCTGTTCATCGTCGCGGTGACGGCCGGCGTCGTGATCGCGAACTTCGTGATGCTGCGCCAGGAACGCAAGCGGATGGCGGGATACGCGACCTGACGCACAGGTTGCGGCCGCAATGAACAACGCCCGGCGCCGACGACGAGTCGGGCCGGGCGTTTTGTTTGGGCGCGGTGCGGCCGCGCCGGCGCCGGTCAGTACGCGAAACTCTTGCCGGGCATCGTCCAGACTGCCGTGGCCGCCGAGCACGACTGGAGGCTCAGCGCGCCGCCGGCGGCCGGCGCGAGGCAGCGGCCGGTCGACTGCGATACGAGCTGCGCCGAACCGGGCGTCGTGCCGGCATTCACGCGCCATTGCTGGTCGGCCTTGCCCGCGACGCAGGTGCGCAGCAGTGCGCCGTTGCCCGTGCCGGGCGCCGGTGCGGTGAGGCAGTAGCTGTACTTGGTCTGCAGCGTGCCGTCGCCCGCGGCGACCCACAGTTGCGGATTGAAGTGCGTGCCGCCCGACGCGCGCACCGACGCGAGCGTCGGACACGCGGCGAGCACGGCCGGATGGCCGTCGGCGAGGCCGCCCGACGCGGTCAGGCACGTGCCGCTCGCCTTGACGAGGCCGGCCGCCGACTGCTGCGGGCCGCCGACCAGCGTCGCGACGCCGTTCGACACGGAGGCGTTTGCATCGCCGGCGGGACAGGTCTTGTTGACCGTGACCGACGGCGCCGGTACGGCCACCGCGTTGCCGATCGCGTCGTACGCGCGAATGCTGAACTGCGCATCGGTGTACGCGATCGACGTGCAGCTCGTGCGGCTCGAGTTCCAGTCGAAATATTCGACCCACTGGCTGATCGACGACACGGGCACCTGCGTTTGCGTGGTGCCGACGTAGATGCTGCCGATGTCGAAGCTGTCGCCGGTCGAGCCGGGCGTCACGTCGGTGACGTTGCTCTTGAACCAGCCGGGCCCCTGGGTCGTGTCCGGCGTGATGCGGAACCGGTAGGTGTGCCCGGCCTGCCAGTCGTAGCGATAGCGGCACTGCGCGCCCGCGCTGCCGTCCGTCGCCGAGCCGCTGACCGTGCAAAAGCTGCCCGCGCCGATGCCGGCGCTCGCGGGCGTGCCGGGCTTCGCGGCCGTCGCGCCCCACAGGCTGAACAGGAATTGCCGGCCGACGCCTTCGCTGGCCGACACGAGCTCGGTCGACTGCAGGCCCGTATAGCCGTGCAGCGAATTGACCTGGTTCGACCAGAACACGTTCGAGTTCGGGCCCGGGTCGGTCTGCGGCGTGATGAACAGGTCGAGCGTGCCGACGCTGCGCACCGTCGACGGCAACCACGTGTTGCTGTAGAGGCCCGGTGTCGCGCCGAGGAAGCCGGACAGCGTCGGCGCGGTGCTGGCCGACAGCGTCGCCAGGCCGGGAGCCGGATTGCCGGTGACGGTGAAGCTGCGCGCGCCGGCCGGCGGCAACGACGCGACGGGCGGCACGTCGAGCGTGAAGCTGAACGTGCAGGTGCCGCCGGCCGGAACGGTCGCGCCCGACAGCGCGACCTGCGCGGTGCCGCTGCTGGCCAGCGTGCCGCCGCATGCGTTCGTGAAGCCCGTGGCGGTGAAGCCGGCCGGCATGCCGATGAAGAGGCCGGCGGCGGCCGGATCGGCGCCGGTGTTGGTGAGCGTCAGCGTCGCCTTGTCGGTCCCGCCGACCGACGGCGAGAGACTGGCGAGCGTCAACGCCGCCGTATAGGCGGGCGCGGCGAGGGCGGTGAGCGGGGTGAGCATCAGCGCGGCGACTGCCGCGCGGCGGACGGAGGTGACGAGCATGGCCGGACTCCTGAATAATTATTCGTTGTCGACGCGCGTCGTGCGGGCGCGCGGCGGAAGTCTAGCATGCGATCCTGACAGATTCGCGACGGATGAAGGGCGTCGCGGGCCGGACGCGGGTTCGATTCCCGCGTCCGGATCGTGTGCCGTGCCTACGCGCCGAACGCCGCCTTCGCCAGCAGCCCGAGCGCGACACACACGAGCACGGCCGCAAAGCCGGCCTGCACGTGCCGCGCGGCGAGGTGGCACGACGCGCCGCGGCCGGCGGCCATCCCGAGCGCGGTCGCGACGGTGAACCACAGCGTCACGTCGAGCGGCGCGCGCGTGCCCGACACGAGCGTCGCGAGCACGCCGCCGGTGCCCACCAGCGCGATCACCATCAGCGACGTCGCGACCACGCCATGCATCGACACGTTCGTGAACTTGCGCAGCATCGGCACGATCACGAAGCCGCCGCCGACGCCGAGCAAGCCCGTCATCAGGCCCGTCACCGCGCCGGTCGACGCCAGCGCGACACCGACCGGCCAGGACCACACGAGCCGGCCCGTATCGGGATTCACGCGGCCGACGCACAGCGGCGACGCTTCGGCATCGACGGTTGCGTGCCGCAACGCCTGCCGCAGCAGGCGGCCGGCGACGACCAGCATCGTCAACGCGAACAGCGTGAGCAGCAGGCGCTGCGGCAGCACGTGCGCGAGCCGCACGCCGAGCGTGGTCAGCGGCACGCCGGCCACGGCCATCAGCAGCGCCGCGCGATAGCGCACGAGCCCGCGGCGGAAACCTTCGAGCGCGCCGAGCGCGGCGCTGCCGGCCACCGCGACGAGCGCGACGGGCGTGGCCTGCTGCATCGGCCAGCTCATCCCGACGACGAGTGCGGGCACCGCGAGAATGCCGCCGCCGGCGCCGGTCAGGCCGAGCACGGCGCCGACGAAGCCGCCCAGTACGAGGGAAATCAGCATGACGTCATCGCGCTCCGGTCAACGTGCGACGGCGGGCTTCGCAAGCCATTCGCGGCCCTTGAGCATCGCCTTCCAGTAGAGCGGCGGCAGCACGCGCTCCTTGAGCAGCCACGCGAGCCGCGACGGGCGCTTGCCGTCGATCAGCCATGCGGGGAAGGTCGGCGCGACCTTGCCGCCATACAGGAATTCGGCGAGCACGATCTTGCCGCGCTCGACGGTGAGCGGGCACGAGCCGTAGCCGTCGTACGCGGCATCGCCGTGCGCGCGGCCGAGCGACGCGAGCAGGTTGTGCGCGACGACGGGCGCCTGCTTGCGGGCGGCGGCGGCCGTCTTCGCGTTGGTGGTGTTGGTCGCGTCGCCGAGCGCGTAGATGTCCGGAAAGTGCTTGTGCCGCAGCGTCGCCGGATCGACGTCGATCCAGCCGGCCGCGTCGGCGAGCGGGCTCGAGCGCACGAAGTCGGGCGCCTTCTGCGGCGGCACGACGTGGATCATGTCGAACGCACGCACGACGGTTTCCTTGCCGCCGTCCGGCAGCGCGCGCGTGAACGTCGCCTGGCGCGCGGGGCCGTCGATCGCGACGAGGTTGTGGCCGAACGACAGCGCGATGTCATAGCTTTTCACGTACTCCATCAGCGCGGGCACGTAGTCGGCGACGCCGAACAGCGCAGCGCCCGCATTCAGGAATTCGACGTTCGCGGCTTCGAGGCGGCCCGCGCGCCGCCAGTGGTCGCACGACAGGTACATCGCCTTCTGCGGCGCACCCGCGCACTTGATCGGCATCGGCGGCTGCGTGAAGAGCGCGTTGCCGCCGCGGAACGCGCGCACGAGCGCCCACGTGTACGGCGCGAGATCGTAGCGGTAGTTCGACGTGACGCCGTTGCGGCCGAGCGTGTCGGCGAGGCCGTCGATCGCGTGCCAGTCGAGCTTGAGCCCCGGGCACACGACGAGCTTGCGATAGCCGATGCGGCGGCAGCCGTCGAGCACGACCGCGTGCGCGTCGGGTTCGAAGCCCGCGACGGCGGCCTGGATCCGGTGCACGCCGCGCGGCAGCACGTCGGTCATCCGGCGTGCGGTGGCCTCGGGCTGGAACACGCCCGCACCGACCATCGTCCAGCCCGGCTGGTAGTAATGGACGTCGGCCGGATCGATCACCGCGATGTCGAGCGATGCGTCGCGCGCGAGCAGGCTCGACGCGACCGCGATGCCGGCCGCGCCCGCGCCGACGATCACGATGTCGTGCCGCGCGTCGACGGCCGGCGCCGCCTGGCGGCTGCCCTGTGCGACACGCGATGCGACCGCGCTCAGGTCGTAGCCGGCCGCGCCGGCCGTCGCGACGATATCGTTCAGCGGCCGCAGCCCTGCCTGCGACAACGCCCACAGCGTGGCCGAACGCGTGCCGCTGCGGCAATACGCGAGCACCGGGCCCTGGAGCGACGCGAGCAGCGCGCCGAACTGCGCGGCCTGGTCGTCGGTCACCTTGCCCGTATCGACCGGCAGGTAATGCACGTCGATGCCGAGCGGCGCGGCGGCCGCGCGGATCTCGGTGACGGTCGGCTGGTCGGTGCCTTCGCCGTCGGGCCGGTTGCAGATGATCGCGCGGATACCGGCCGCGTGAAGCGCGGGCAGGTCGGCCGCCGCGATCTGCGGCGAGACCGACAGCGCGTCGGTCAGCTTGCGGATGGTCATGTCGGGGTTCTCCGGATGGGGGCGGGGCGTGCGGCTCAGATCGCGTCGAGCGGGATCTTCAGGTAGCGCACGCCGTTGTTCTCGGGTTCGGGCAGGTGGCCGGCGCGCATGTTGACCTGCACGGACGGCAGCATCAGCACGGGCATGTCGAGCGTCGCGTCGCGCGCGGTGCGCATCGCGACGAAATCGTCCTCGGTCACGCCGTCCTTCACGTGCACGTTCGCGCGGCGCTGCTCGGCAACGGTCGTCACGAACTGCACGTCGCGGCCGCCCGGCTGGTAGTCGTGGCACAGGTACAGGCGCGTGTCGGTCGGCAGCGCGAGCACGCGCGCGATCGAGCGGTACAGCGTGCGTGCATCGCCGCCGGGGAAGTCGCAGCGGGCCGTGCCGTAGTCGGGCATGAACAGCGTGTCGCCGACGAATGCGGCGCGCTGCGTCGCGTCGTCGACGCAGTAGGTCAGGCACGCGGGCGTATGGCCCGGCGTGTGCAGCGCGCGGATCGTCAGCGCGCCGAGCGCGAGCGTGTCGCCGTCGTCGACGAGCCGGTCGAACTGGCGGCCGTCTTCCGCGAAGCCGGGGCCCGCGTTGAACAGCGTGCCGAACACGTGCTGCACGCGGCGCACGTGCGAGCCGATTGCAATCTGGCCGCCGACCCGGGCCTTCAGGTACGGCGCGGCCGACAGGTGGTCGGCGTGCACGTGCGTCTCCAGCAGCCAGTGCACGGTCGCGCCGAGTTCGGCGACGCGGGCGATCAGCCGGTCGGCGCTGGCGGTGTGCGTGCGGCCGGATTTCGGGTCGTAGTCGAGCACGCTGTCGATCAGCGCGCACGCGCGGCGCTCGGTATCGAGCAGCAGATAGCTGACGGTGTGGGTCGCGGGGTCGAAAAAGCCTTCGACCGACAGGGCGGGTGCGTTGCTCACGGGGTGTCCTCGATCGGGTTCTGCATCTGCAATCGGGATCGTTGACTCAAGAAGCGTGCCAGCCTGCGACGCGGCATCGGCCGATCTGCTAGCGGCTTGATTCGGCTCGGGTTTTCGGCGCGCGGGCGGCGGCGTGAAGGCGCCTGCGGCGTCCGCCCGTGGATGGCGACTGCCATAACTGGCAGTGTCGTGGCAGAATTGGCAGTCAGCCTGGCAGTCCGCCCGGGCGCCCCTTCACCGAGCGAGCCGCCGCATGCATCCGCACGACACCATTCCGATCGTTCCCGCGCCGCGTCGCGACGCGATGACCGACGTGCGCGCGCTCGTCGCGTATCTCGAGCAGGACCCGCAGCCGATGATCGTCGTCGATCCCGACTACCGCATCCTCGCGGCGAACGATGCGTACCGGCGCCAGTTCGGCGTAGCGGGCGTCGAGCACGTGGGCCGGCACTGCTTCCAGGTCTCGCATCACTACGACGTGCCGTGCGACCAGGCCGGCGAGCATTGCCCGATGAAGCAGGCGCTCGAGTCGCGCGGGCTGAACCGCGTGCTGCACATTCATCACACGCCGCGCGGCCCCGAGCACGTCGACGTCGAGCTGCGGCCGATCTTCGATGCGGACGGCAACGTGATCGCGTATGTCGAGCGGCTGACGACGGTGCGCAGCGCGTCCGCGCAGCCGAGCGCGGAAGGGCTCGTCGGCGGCGCGGATGCGTTCAATGCGGCGCTCGGCGCGCTGCAGCGCGTCGCGCCGTCGACGCTGCCGGTGCTGCTGCTCGGCGAATCGGGCACCGGCAAGGAGCTGTTCGCCCGCGCGCTGCACGAGGCGAGCGATCGTGCGATGGGGCCGTTCGTCGTCGTCGATTGCTCGGGGATCGCCGAGACGCTGTTCGAAAGCGAACTGTTCGGCTACGAGAAGGGGGCGTTCACGGGCGCGAACCAGCGCAAGCCGGGCCTCGTCGAAACCGCGCAGGGCGGCACGCTGTTTCTCGACGAGATCGGCGACGTGCCGCTGCCGATGCAGGTGAAGCTGCTGCGGCTGATCGAGTCGGGCACGTTCCGGCGGGTGGGCGGCGTCGAGGCGCTGCGCGCCGATTTCCGGCTGGTCGCGGCCACGCACAAGCCGCTGCGCGAGATGATCGACGACGGCCGGTTCCGGCAGGACCTGTACTACCGGATCAACGCGTTTCCGATTCCGCTGCCGGCGCTGCGCGAACGGCGCGGCGACGTCGCGCTGCTGGCCGAATCGATCCTGCGGCGGATCGCGAATGCCCGCGCCAAGGCGGGCGATGCGAGCGCGCGGCCGTACGTGCTGACCGAGCGCGCGCGGGCGTGCCTCGATGCGTACGCATGGCCCGGCAACATCCGCGAGCTGCGCAACGTGCTCGAACGCGCGTGCCTGTTCGCGGACGACGGGACGATCCGCGTCGAGCATCTGCCGGCTGAACTCGTCGCGGCAGCCGCCGCGCCGCAAGATCGTGCGGCGGATGGGCGCAGCCTGTCGGACGCGGAGCTCGTGCGGATCGCACGCACGTTCGACGGCACGCGCAAGGCGCTCGCCGGGCAGCTCGGCTTGAGCGAGCGGACGCTGTACCGGCGGATGAAGGCGCTCGGGCTCGGCGCGCGCGACCGCTGAACGCGCGTGTTGCGCGCGGCTGGCAGCGGGACGCGCGTTTGCCGATAATGGCGCGTTCCATTTCCGCCTCTTCGCCGATGAAACGACGCATCCTTTTGCCTTGCCTGTCTTTCGCAGCCGCGGTGTTGTGCAACCCGGCGCAGGCCACCGAATACGCGTGGACCGATGCGGCCGGCGCGCACGCGGTGACGCTGGCCAGAACCGCGTCCGGCGACGACGTCGAGCTGAAGGTGACGGCAACACGCGACGGCCGGCCCGACTGGACCGTGCGCGACTTCGTGAAGGAATGCCCGGTCGACGTGATCCTCGATGTCGTACCCAGGTCGATCGAAATGCGCGACCTGCTCGGCAACGGCCGCAAGCAGTTCCTGTTCGCGTACAAGATCGGCTGCCGCGGCGACGTCAGTGCCGATCAGGTGAAATACTTCCTGGTCGATGCTGGCACGAAATACGTGCTGCGCGGCGAGGAAACCGTCACGGTCAAGGGCAGGTTCATGGACGGCGGCGCGGCGCCCGTGCCGAATGCGGACCTGAAGGCGCAGCCCGCGTTCCTGCGCTACATGACGCAGCGCTGGCGCGGGATCAGCGTGCGCGACTACGAGTAGGTCGCGACGCGGGCGGCACGTGCGAAATCCGCATGCCGCCTGCACCGGCCGTGCTCAGCGTGCCGGCACGATGTGCGCCATCGCCTCGCGCACGAAACCGATCAGCGTGTCGTCGGTCCACGAATCCTTCGTGAGCGCCGGCTCGTGCATCAGCGCCGCGCGGAATTTCGCGTGCGTGGCCGGATCGTGGCCCGCGTAGCTGCAGAACAGCTCGAGCCAGCGCTGCGCGAGCGCGCGGCCCTGCGGCGAATCGGGTGTCGCGCCGGTGTCGATCGCGTCGCGCACGTCGCCCATCAGCTGCGGCCATTCCATTGCACGTTCGCCGTAGTGGGCCCGCATGAAACGGATCTCGTCCGGCGCGAGGTACTTCTCGAAGATCCGCATCTTCGTTTCCGACGACGCGCGCAGCACATAGTCGCGCAGCGCGGTCGAGATGCCGATCTTCGACTGCATCGCCGGTTCGTGCTCGTGCATCAGGTTCAGCTTCGCCAGCAGCCGCGGATCGTTGTTCGTGTCGCGCACGAGCAGCGCCATCCAGCGTGACGCGAGCGTACGCGCGCGCTCGTCCTCGGCCGGCACGCCCGCGTCGTGCAGCGCACGGACCTCGCCGACGAGCGCGATCCATTCCGCGTCGCCTGCCTGGCTCTTCCGGTACATCGGCATGCGCGCGAGTTCTTCCTCGGAAAAATATTTGTCGTACACGGTCATCAACTCCAGTGTGGTGAGCCAATCGGCCAGTTCCGGCTCCGTGCCTGCCGCGAGCTGCGCATGCAGGTTCACGAGCCGCTCGCGCAGCTGCGCGGTCTGCGCAAGCTGACGGTCGAGCAGCGCGATCTGCTTTGCGACGAGCTCGACGAGCGGGGTGCCGGGCTGGTTCAGGTGATCGCCGATTTCGGTGAGCGACAGGCCGAAGCGACGCAACGCCTGGATCTGGTGGAGCCGGGCGATGTCGTGGCGGTCGTACAGCCGGTAGCCGTTGTCGGCGCGCGCCGAAGGCGTCAGCAAACCGATTGCGTGATAGTGATGAAGCGTGCGGACGGTCAGCCCGCTGCGTTTCGCCAGTTCTCCCACTTTCAGTCGCATTCGTTCCTCCGTTCGGTACGCACACTGGAGTCTCGAACGTTACGCTACGTGAGGGTCAAGCGAAAGTTCGGCGATCGGGTGCGTGCGGGGGTGTGCCGCACGCGTCCGATCGAAGGGCCGGCTCATTGCGGCGAAGGCGTGGTGTCGGGCGTGGCAGCCTGTGCCTGTTTGCCGGTTGCGCTGTCGCCGGCCGTGTTGCCGGTTTTGCCGGGTTTGTCGTCCTTGCCGGTCGGCGGCGTGCCCATCGCCTGGTAAAGCCGTGCGGTATCCGCGAACCGCGCGCCGGTTGCGCGGATCTCGTCGAGCCGTGCATTGCGGTACTGGAGTTCGCTCGCGCGCGCCGCCGACGGCGGCAGCGCGCCGAGCCGCACGCGGGCGGCCGCGTCGTCGTAAGCGCCGCGCGCGGAAAGCGCGGCACGCGACGACGCGTCGAGTGCTTCCGCATCGTGTTCGAGCGCCGCGAGCGAATCGGCGACGTTCTGGAACGCGCCGAGCACGGCCTGCTTGTACTGGTCGACCGCGGCCTCGTAGGTCGCCTTCGCCGCGCGGCGCTGCGCGAGCAGTGCGCCGCCGTGGAAGATCGGCTGGCTCAGCGACGCGCCGACGTTCCAGATCGCGCCGGCGCCCGACAGCATCGTCGGCCAGCTGAAGCCGCCTTGTCCCATTGCGGCAGACAGCGACAGCTGCGGGAACATCTGCGCGGTCGCGAGGCCCACTTCGGCCGCGGCGGCCTTCAGCCCCGCATCGGCGGCCTGGATGTCCGGCCGGCTTTTCAGCAGGTCCGACGGCACGACGACGGGCACCTGTTCGGGCAGGTGCAGATCGGCGAGCGTGAGATCGGCCGGCGGCCGGTCGGGCGTGCGGCCGACCAGCACCGCGAGCGCGTGGCGCGCCGAGTCGCGCTGCTGGCGCAGTGCGGGCAGGCTCGCCGCGAACGTGTCGGCGCTTTGCCGCGCGTTCAGCGCGTCGCTGCGCGACGCCGAGCCGAGCGCATAGCGGCGTTCGGCGTCGTGCGCCTGGTCGCTCGCGAGCGCGACGAGCCGCTCGGTCGTGTTGATCTGCGCGTTGAGCACCGACACGGTGATCGACGCGGTGACGATGTTCGCGGCCAGCGCACGCCGTGCGGATTCGAGCTGGAACGCGCTGACGTCGACGCGTTTCGCGAGCGCGCGGTTCGCGAAGCGCGACACGCCGAACAGGTCGATCGTGTAGCTCGCCTGCAGTTGCCCGACGAACGTGTCGTACAGCAGCGTCGGCGCGCCGAGCGCGGGAATCGGCACGCCGAGCGCGCGCTGGCGCGTGGCCTGGCCGCCCGCGTCGATCGACGGCAGCATCGAGCTGCCGATCTGGCCGCGCAGCTGTTCGCGTGCGGCATCCAGCGAATGCGACGCCGCGCCGAGCGTCGGGCTGTTGCGCAGCCCTTCGTCGACGAGCGCGTTCAGTGCGTCGGAGCGGTACTGTTTCCACCAGTCGGGCACCGGCTGCGCGCCGACGTCGAACTGTTGCGCGACGCCTTGCGCGGACACGGTCTGCTGCACTTGCGGCACGGTGCCGTAGTGCGCGGGCGACGGCATCGCGGGCGGCTCGCCGCTCGGTGCGAACCACGCGCAGCCCGCGAGCGGGCCGGCGAGGCTCGCTACCGCGAGCGCCCGCACGGCTTTCGTTTTCAGGGTCATCGATCGATCCATGGTCAGGCTCCCGACGGTGCGGCCGGCGTGCTGCCGCCAGGCGGCGGGCCGTCCTGCGGGTCGCGTTCGTCGTGCTTCACGCGGAACCACGTTGCGTACAGCGCGGGCAGGTAGAACAGCGTCAGCACGGTCGCGCTCGTGATGCCGCCCATCAGCGCGGTCGCCATCGGCCCGAAGAAGTTCGAGCGCAGCAGCGGGATCAGCGCGAGCACCGCGGCCGCGGCCGTCAGCGTGATCGGGCGGAAGCGCCGCACGGTCGCGCCGATGATCGCGTCGATGCGGCCGTGGCCGGCCGCGATGTCCTGCTCGATCTGGTCGACGAGGATCACCGAGTTGCGCATGATGATCCCGAACATCGCGATCACGCCGAGCATCGCGACGAAGCCGAACGGCTGGCCGAACAGCAGCAGCGTCGCGACCACGCCGATCAGCCCGAGCGGTGCGGTCAGCACGACCATCAGCACGCGCGAGAAGCTCTGCAGCTGGATCATCAGCAGCGTGAACACGGCGATCGCCATCAGCGGCATCTGCGCGTTGATCGACTTCTGCGCCTTCGCGCTTTCCTCGACCGAGCCGCCGATGTTGATCTGATAGCCGACCGGCAACTGCGCGCGCAGCGCGTTCAGCTTCGCGTCGACGGCATGCGTGACGTCGATGCCCTGCGCGCCGGCGCGCACGTCCGACTGCACGGTGATGGTCGGCTGGCGGTCGCGTTCCCACACGACGCCGTACTCGAGCGTCGGCTTGAAGCGGCCGAGCGAGCCGAGCGGCACGGGGCCGTTCGGCGTCGGCAGCGCGAGGCCCGCGAGCTTCGCCGGATCGACGCGGTCGGCGCGCGGCGCGCGCAGGTCGACCGCGATCAGCTTGTCGCGCTCGCGGTACTGCGTGACGGTCGTGCCGGACAGCGTCATCGCGAGGAAGCTCGACACGTCCTGCGACGTGACGTTCAGCTCGCGCGCCTTCTTCTGGTCGATCTCGAAGCGCACCGAGCGCTCGGCCGGCTCGTCCCAGTCGAACTGCACGTTGACCGTGCGCGCGTCGCCGCGCATCGTCGCCGCGACCTTCTCGGCGATCGAGCGGACCGTCGCGATGCTGTCGCCGCTCACGCGGAACTGCACCGGATAGCCGACCGGCGGGCCGTTCTCGAGCCGCGACAGGCGCCAGCGCACGGCCGGGAACTGGTCGCGCAGCGTGGTTTCGAGCCAGGTCGCGAGCTTCTCGCGATCCTCGACCGATTTCGCGGTGAGCACGAACTGCGCGAAGTTCGGCAGCTGCAGCTGCTGGTCGAGCGGCAGGTAGAAGCGCGGCGCGCCGCTGCCGACGAAGTTCACCGAATGGTCGATCTCGGGGCGCTTGTCGATCACTTTCTCGAGGCGTTCGGTCTCGCGCAGCGTCGCCGCGAACGACGCGCCTTCGGGCAGCCGCAGGTCGACCAGCAGCTCGGGCCGGTCGGAACTGGGGAAGAACTGCTGCGGCACCAGCGAGAAGCCCATCAGCGACACGACGAACAGCGCGCCGGTGATCAGCAGCACGACGAAGCGCCGCTCGATGCACCAGTCGATCCAGCCGCGCAGCCGCCGGTAGAAGCGCGTGTCGTAGATGTCGTGCTCGTGATCGTCGGGCAGGTGCGCCTCGTGCGCGTGCCGCTTGCGCTCGGGCAGCATGTGATAGCCGAGCAGCGGAATCAGCACGACGGCCGCGAACCACGACGCGATCAGCGCGATCGCCGACACCTCGAAGATCGAGCGCGTGTATTCGCCGGTGCTCGATTTCGCGAGCGCGATCGGCAGGAAGCCCGACACGGTGACGAGCGTGCCCGTCAGCATCGGGAACGCGGTGCTCGTGTACGCGAACGCGGCGGCGCGCGCACGGCTGTAGCCCTGTTCGAGCTTCACGGCCATCATCTCGACCGCGATGATCGCGTCGTCGACGAGCAGCCCGAGCGCGAGCACGAGCGTGCCGAGCGAGACCTTGTGCAGCCCGATGTCGAACAGGTACATGAAGAGGGCGGTGACCGCGAGCACGACCGGAATCGAGATCACGACGACCATCCCGGTGCGCAGGCCGAGCGACACGAGGCTCACGACCAGCACGATCGCGACGGCTTCGGCGACGGCTTCGAGGAAGTCGTCGACCGAATGCGAGACCGCGTGCGGCATGCTCGAGACCAGCGTCAGCTTGAGGCCGGCCGGCAGTTGCGCCTGCAGATCCTTCGATTCGGCGTCGAGCGCCTTGCCGAGCCGGATCACGTCGCCGCCCGGCTGCATCGTGACGCCGATGCCGAGCACGGCCTTGCCGTTCGCGCGCATCTGCGTGACGGCCGGATCGTCGTAGCCGCGCTTCACCGTCGCGAGATCGCCGAGCCGGAACGTGCGGCCGTTGATGCGGATCACCGTATCGGCGATCGCGGCGACGTTGTCGAACTGGCCGCCCGGCCGCACGAACACGCGATCGTCGGCGGTCGTCAGCACGCCGGCCGACGAGATGTCGTTCTGCGCGTTGATCGCCTGCCCGAGCTGCTGCGGCGAAATGCCGAGGCGCGTGAGCTGCGCGTTGTTGACCTCGATGAAGATCCGCTGGTCGGGGTCGCCGAAATAGTCGACCTTGCCGACGCCCGGCACGCGCAGCAGCACGGTGCGCAGCTGGTCGGCGTAGTCGTGCAGCTGCGCGGGCGTGAAGCCGTCGCCTTCGAGCGTCCAGATGTTGGTGTAGACGTCGCCGAACTCGTCGTTGAAGAACGGGCCCTGCACGCCGGGCGGCAGCGTATAGCCGATGTCGCCGACCTTCTTGCGGATCTGGTACCAGGTCTCGGGCACGTCCTTCACCGGCGCCGAATCCTTCATCGTGAAGAAGATCAGCGATTCGCCGGGGCGCGAATAGCTGCGCAGGAAGTCGATGGCCGGCGTTTCCTGCAGCTTGCGGCCGATCCGGTCGGTCACCTGTTCCTGCACCTGCCGGGCGCTCGCGCCGGGCCAGAACGTGCGGATCACCATCACGCGGAACGTGAACGGCGGGTCTTCGGACTGCGCGAGGCGCGTGTAGGCAAGGATGCCCGCGAGCGTCGCGAGCGCGATCAGGTAGACGACGAGCGCCTGGTGGCGCAACGCCCATGCCGACAGGTTGAACCGGCCCTCTTCATGCGGAGTACTCACGATGCGAAGTCCTCCGGATGCAGCGGCGCGATCGGGCGCACCTTCTCGCCGGCGCTGACCGTATGCACGCCCTGCAGCACGACGCGCTCGCCCGGCTGCAGCCCGTGCGACACGGTGACCGTACGCTCGTTGAAGCGCGCGACGTCGACGCGGCGCAATTCGAGCGTGTCGTCCTTCGTGCGCACGACCCACACGGCCGGTTGCGCGCCGTCGTGGAACAGCGCGGTCGCGGGCAGCGTGACCGGCTGCGCGTCGCCGGCGGCCGGTGCGCCGTCGAGCGCGACGTTCGCGGTCATCCCGAGGCGGATCGCCGGATCGGGCGCCGCGAGCGTCAGCTTCACGCGATAGGTGCGGCTTTGCGGATCGGCGGCCGGCGCGATTTCGCGCACCTTCGCCGCGAACTGGCGGCCCGGCAGCGACGGCAGCGTGACGGTCGCCGCATGGCCGGGCGCGAGCGACGCGAGCGCGGCCTCGGGCACGTCGCTGACGACGTCGACGTCGCCCGACCACGCGAGCTGGTAGACGGGCTGGCCGGCCGACACGTTCTGGCCGGTGTCGGCCTGTTCGGCGGTGATGTAGCCCGCATGATCGGCGACGAGCGTCGCGTAGCGGAGCTGGTTCTTCGCGAGCGCGAGCTGCTGCTGCGCCTGGTCGCGCTGCGCGAGCGCCGACGTGTAGCTGTTCTGGGTCTGTTCGAGCTGCGCGGTCGCGATCAGGTTTTCCTGCGCCTGCGCGCGATCGCGGTCGAGCTGCTGCTTGGCGAACGCGAGGCTGTGCGTCGCCGCGTCGAGCTGCGCCTGCGCGCTCGCGGCGTTTTTCTCGACGTCGGACGGATCGAGCAGCGCGACGACCTGGCCGACCTTGACCGTATCGCCGAGCCGCACCTTGCGCTCGACGATCTTGCCGGCGATGCGGAACGACAGCGGGGTCGCATAGCGCGGCTGGATGTCGCCGGGCAGCGTGCGGGCGGCCGCGGCGGTGTCGGCCTGCGCGGGCAGCGCGACGACGGGGCGCGGGGCCGGCGGCGCGGATTCTTTCGGATGACAGGCGGCAAGGACGAGCGCGGCGCCGATCAGCAGCGCGGCGCGGGAACCGGAGCGATTCACGAAACCCCCAGGTGAGGTGGAGCGGAACGAAGCCGGCAAGCGCGGGCAGGCGCTTGCCCCAAGCGGCGCCGGCACGGGCGCGCGGACAACACATTCGGAAACTGTGGCGAATTCTAATACACACCTGTATTTGAATGCAAAGATGAATCCGAACGGGAAAGGGTGCTAGACTGCGCGCCATGAAACCACAGCGCTTAACTCGCGAGCAGAGCAGGGACCAGACGCGCGAACGTCTGCTGAAGGCCGCGCATCGCATTTTTCTGAAGAAAGGCTATGTGGCCGCGAGCGTCGAGGACATCGCGGCGGCGGCCGGCTATACGCGCGGCGCGTTCTATTCGAATTTCCGCAGCAAGTCCGACCTGCTGCTGGAATTGCTGGAGCGCAACCACGCGTCGGTGCAGGCCGATTTCCAGGCGATCTTCGACGAGGGCGGGCCGCGCGAGCAGATGGAGTCGATGACGCTCGCGCATTACCGGACGCTGTTCTACGACGACGAATTCTCGCTGCTGTGGGGCGAGGCGAAGCTGCAGGCCGCGCGCGACGCGAAATTCCGCGTGCGCTTCAACCAGTTCCTGCACGGCAAGCGCCTGCAGATGGCCGAGTTCATCCGGCGTTTTGCCGAGCGATCGGGCACGCCGCTGCTGCTGCCGGCCGAGACGCTCGCGTTCGGGCTGATGTGTCTGTGCGACGGTGTGCAGTCGTACTACACGGCCGATCCGCAGCACGTGCCGGCCGAGGTGGCCGAATCGGTGCTGGCGGGGTTCTTCGCGCGGGTCGTGCTGGGGCGCGCGCCGGACTGACCGGCGCCGGTGAATCGGCGGCGCGCGTCAGCGCTCGCCGGTCATCCGCCGGTACGCGTCGAGCAGCGACGTCTTGTAGACGACGCCCGCGAGCGTCGGCTCGGCTTCGCTTTCGATCACCGGCAGCCGCTCGCCCTGGAACGCCATGAAGCGTTCGAGCGCGGTCGCGAGCGGCATGTCGGGCGTGAGGAGCGGAAACGGCGTATGCGCGTAGTGCGCGGCCGTCTTGTCGGTCGTGTCGCGCTTGTCGAGCAGGTCCGACGTAATGTCCTTCAGCGCGACCGCACCGCGGAAGCGCCCGGTGTCGTCCGTCACGTACAGGTACTTCACCGGATATTCGAGAAACACGCGCGTCATGTCGGCGACGCTCGCGGTGAGCGGGACGACCGTCTGCGCGGGCTGGATCAGCTCGCGCATCTGCGTGGTGCGCAGCCGCAGCCGCTCCTGCGCGTCCTGCTGGTGATGCTGCGTGATCTCGTACATCGACGTCGTGCCCGTCGCGCGCGCGACGAAATACGCGAACACGCACGACACCAGCAGCGGCAGCACGACCTGGTAGCTCAGCGTCATCTCGAAGATCATCAGGATCGCCATCAGCGGCGCCTGCGTGGCGCCCGCCATGAACGCGCCCATCCCGACGATCGCGTACGCGAAATAGGCCGACGTATGGCCGGGCCACAGCGCTTCCATCGCGAGCCCGAACAGCGAGCCGAACACCGCGCCGACGAACAGCGTCGGCGTGAACACGCCGCCGATCGCGCCCGAGCCGGCCGTCGCGGCGGTCGCGATCACCTTGAACACGAGCACCGCGACGAGCGCCTGCCAGGTCCACGGCGAATGGAGGATGTGGTTCACGACGCTGTAGCCGTTGCCCCACACGTCCGGAATCCATACCGAGATCACGCCGACGACGAGGCCGCCGAGCGCGAGCCGCACGGGCAGCGGCACCGGCAGCCGCTTGAACTGGTTCTTCGACGCGTCGAGCAGGTGCAGGAACTGCGGCGCGAGCACGCCGCACAGCGCGCCGAGTACGACGAACAGCAGCACCTCGGGGCCCGTGACGGCCGGAAACACCGGCATCTCGTACGGCGGCCGGTAGCCGGCGAATTCGCGCATCACGATGTTCGCGACGACCGACGCGACGACCATCGGCCCGAAGCTCTCCATCGCGATCGTGCCGAGCACGATTTCCGACACGAAGAACGCGCCGGCGATCGGCGCGTTGTACGCGGACGTGATGCCGGCAGCGGCCCCGCAGGCGACCAGCAGGCGCAGGCGCGGCGGGTCGAAGTGCACGAAGCGGCCGACCAGCGACGCGGCGAGCGCGGCGAGCTGCACCATCGGGCCTTCGCGGCCGATCGAGCCGCCGCTGCCGATCGTCAGCAGCGACGACACGCTGCGCCACAGGCTCTGCCGGACCGGCACGACGCCGTTGCCGAGCGCGACCGATTCCATGTAGTCGGTCTTGGCGGCCTGCCTGTCGCCGCGCGTCGCGAGCAGCAGCACGCAGCCCGCGAGGAAGCCGCCCGCGGCCGGCATCCAGAACCGCACGTACCACGGCAGGCGCTTCGCCATCTGCACGAAGCTGCCGCTTTGCCCGGAGATCAGGTGCTGCATCAGGTCGATGCCTTCGCGGAACGCCATCGTGGCAAAGGCGCCGCCGACGCCGACGATGGCCGACCAGATCAGCATCGTATGGGCGTCCGACAGGCGGAACAGCTTTTGGGCGCGAGTGCGCAGCTTCAGCAGGAACGAGAGCACGGCTGAAAGAGGGCGATGGAAAACGACGCGAAGCATAGCACTGCGCCGCGCCCGCGGGTCCATCCCGTCGGGCGCGGCGCGCGAAGTGTCACGGGCGGGCAACTCAGCCAAGCCAGTGCTGCACGGCCCAGGTGATCCCGTAGCCGCCGGCGATCAGCCACACGTACAGGATCAGGCCGGTCATCAGGGCCCGCGGGCCGGCCGCGCGGATCTGCGCGACGCGGGTCTCGATGCCGAGCGCGGTCATCGCCATCGTCAGCGCGAAGGTGTCGAGCACGTTCAGCGTATGCGTGACGTCCGTCGGCAGCACGTTCAGCGAATTGACGATCACGAAGCCGAGGAAGCCGAGCGCGAACCAGGGTACCGCCACCTTGCGCTTGCCTTGCGCGCCGCCGGCCGTCGCCCGCGCCGAGCGGGCGAGCCACCAGCCGAGCACCAGCAGCACCGGGACCAGCAGCATCACGCGCGTCATCTTCACGATCGTCGCGACATGCGCGACCTGCGGGCTGATGTCGCTCGCCGCGCCGACCACCTGCGCGACTTCGTGGATCGTGCCGCCGAAGAACAGCCCGAGGCCGGCCGGATCGAGGTTCAGCAGCCCGGCGTGATACGCGAGCGGGTACAGGAACATCGACAGCGTGCCGAACAGCACGACGCTGCCCACGGCCATCGCGCTCTGGTGCGGCTTCGATTGCAGCGTCGATTCGAACGCGAGCACGGCGGCCGCGCCGCAGATCGCGCTGCCGGCGGCGGTCAGCAGCGCCGCGTCGCGGTCGAGCTTCATCAGCTTCATGCCGGCCCAGGTGCCGATCACGAGCGTGCTGACGACGACCAGCACCGATACCGTGAGGCCCGGCAGGCCGACCTGCGCGATTTCCTGCAGGCTCACGCGCAGCCCGAAGAACGCGACCGCGATGCGCAGCAGCTTGCGCGCGGAGAAGTTGACGCCGGCCGCCCAGCTGGCGGGCATCCCGTCGCGCAGCGCGTTGCCGTACAGCGCGCCGGCGACGATGCCGACGATCAGCGGCGACAGGCCGAGCCCCGCGATCGCGGGAAGCTGGGACAGGCTCGTGACGGCGGCGGCGAACAGCGCGACGAACAGCACGCCGTTCAACTGGCCGCGCATCGACGGCGCGGCATGGCTGAGAGGGGGAGTCGGAGCAGTGGACATGGAAGCACCGTGATGGAGCGTGTTGCGATGGTGTAATCCTAATTTCGTTATATCGATATGAAAAATTGTGATTTGTGACGTAAACTATCCGGAAAGCCGATAATTTATCCCCATGACCCCGGATCAACTGATAACGTTCGCCGCCGTCGCCGAGCACCTGAACATCAGCCACGCCGCCGTGGCGCTGCATCTGTCGCAGCCGGCCGTGTCGGGCCAGTTGCGGCTGCTGCAGGACGAATTCGGCGAGCCGCTGTACCAGCGCGACGGCCGCGGCATCCGCCTGACGCCGGTCGGCGAGCAGCTCGCGCAGTACGCGAAGGCGCAGCGCGACACGTTCGCGCAGGCGCGTGCGTTTCGCGACGCGGTGCGCGGCCTCGAGGCCGGCACGCTGCGCATCGGCGCGAGCACGACGCCTGCGAGCTACCTGCTGCCTTACCTGATCGCGGCGTTCCAGCCGCTCGCACCGCGCGTGGCGATCCAGACGATGAGCGGCAATACGGCCGACGTGGTGGCCGCGCTGCCGTCGCTCGACATCGCGCTGATCGAGGGGCCGCCCGGCGAGGCGCTGCCGCCCGGCACGGCCGTCCATGCGTGGCACGAGGACGAGATCGTCGCGATCGTGCCGGCCGGCCATCCGCTGGCCGCGCCCGGCTACGACGCGGGCGTGACGCTCGAGGCGCTCGCCGCGCACCCGCTCGTGCTGCGCGAGGAAGGCTCCGCCGTGCGGCAGCTCGTCGAGCGCGCGTTCGCGCACGGCGGCGCGCCGATGCGCGTCGCGTTCGAGATCGCCGGTGTCGAGGCCGTGAAGGAGGCCGTGCGTGCCGGGATGGGCGTCGGGTTCGTGTCCGCGATGTCGCTGCGTCACCAGGATGCGGCGCTCGTGCTGCGCTCGCTTGCACCGGCGCCGCTCACACGTCATTTCTCCATTCTCGTGCCGCACGGCGGTGCACCGTCGCGGGTCGCCGCGCAATTCCTCGACATGAGTCTCGCGCAGGACCTCGCCTGATCGGCCGAAACACGCCGACGAGCCGCCCCGGGAACCCGCGTTGCGCGCCGTCGGGCGCGTACTTGCGCGATGCACTATCTTAGGGATTTCCTCTATGGCGTGGGCCTGACGCGAAGCGCACCATCCGTCTCAAGCAAATGGAACCGGTTCCATTCCGGTAAAAAAGGGCAAAATGGCAGACATCGTGATCGTGGCGAGCGCATTCGGGACGGACCGCGTGCGTCAGGAAGGCCACAGCGCATTCGTCGCGACCGTCGCGGCATCCGGTGCGACCGGTTTCGAGGTGCGGCGTGAACTGTTCGCGTCGGACGACGACGCGGCTCCTGGCGCGCTGGCCGCGCTCGGCGTGCAGATCGCCGGCCACGGGCTGTGGTCGGTCTACTCGACGCCGGCCACGCTGTACACGGAAACGGGTGCGCTCGACGCCGATGCATTGCGCGGTGCACTGGTGGAAGCCGACGCGCTCGGCGCGCGCTTCGTGAAATTCCAGCTCGGCGGCTTCGCCGGCGACGCGCACGCGGCCGACATCGTCGCGCTGTCGCGCGGTGCGAAGGCCCGCGTGGTGGTCGAGAACGGCCAGCTTCCGGTCGGCGGCGCGCTCGCGCAGTTCCGCGGGCTGTTCGACGCGCTGGCCGCGGCCGGCCTGCGCGACGCGCTCGGGATGACGTTCGATATCGGCAACTGGCAGTGGCCGGGCGAAGCGCCGCTCGATTGCGCGCAGCTGCTCGCGCCGCATGTGGAATACATTCATTGCAAGGCCGTCGAAGGCGAGGGCGCGCGCCGTTTCGCAGTGGCGCCTGCGCCGGATGACGCGCTCGTGACCGGCGTGCTCGCGGCGCTGCCGCCGCATGCGCCGCGCGGCATCGAGTTTCCGTTCGACGCGGCCGACCTGGCCGGCGATGCATGCCGCCGTGTCGCGTGGCTCGCGACCGCGTGACGGCAGAAGGATCCCGAGGAGTTCACTCATGAAAGCAGCACTCGATGTCGTGACCTACGGCGAAGCGATGGCGATGTTCGTCGCGACGGAGCCCGGCCATCTCGCGCACGCGGGGCAATTCACGAAGCGGATCGCGGGCGCCGACCTGAACGTCGCGATCGGCCTGTCGCGGCTCGGCTTCCGGGTCGGCTGGATGAGCCGCGTCGGCCGAGATTCGTTCGGCGGCTACGTGCTCGACACGCTGGCGCGCGAGGGCATCGACGCGTCGTGCGTGACCGTCGATCCGCGTTACCCGACCGGTTTCCAGCTGAAGTCGCGCAACGACGACGGCAGCGACCCGACCGTCGAATATTTCCGCAAGGGCTCGGCGGCGAGCCACCTGTCGTGCGACGACTACGTGGCCGACTACGTGCTCGGCGCGCGCCACCTGCACCTGACGGGCGTCGCGCCGGCGATTTCCGCGACGTCGTGCGAGCTGGCGTTCCGGCTCGCGCGAGAGATGCGCGCGGCCGGCAAGACGATCTCGTTCGACCCGAACCTGCGCCCGACGCTGTGGCCGTCCGCCGACGTGATGGCGAAGACGCTGAACGCGCTCGCGACGCTCGCCGACTGGGTGCTGCCGGGCCTCGCCGAAGGGCGCCAGCTCACCGGGCACGACATGCCGGCCGACATCGCGGGCTTCTATCTCGCACAGGGCGCGCGCGGCGTCGTGATCAAGCTCGGCGCGGAAGGCGCGTATTTCCGCACGGCCGACGGCCGCGAGGGCACGGTCGTGGGCGAGCGTGTCGAGCGGGTGGTCGACACGGTCGGCGCCGGCGACGGCTTCGCGGTCGGCGTGGTCAGCGCGCTGCTGGAAGGCCGGAGCGTCGAGCAGGCCGTCGCGCGCGGCAACCGGATCGGCGCGCTTGCGATCCAGGTGATCGGCGATTCGGAAGGGTTGCCGACGCGTGAAGCGCTCGACCGGATCGAAAATGTTAGCAATCGCGTCGATCGCTTAGAGGAAACCGTCACCGCGCAATGAGAGGCCGGACACGGCACAATCCGCGGATCCATTTCGTGCGCGACGCACAGTAGTTTTGTTCGAGGCCGGACCAAGCGCTGAAGCGCCAGGTCCGGTCGACATACGGAGACACTCTCATGGCAGCCAATCTTGCAGCCCGACGCTGGTGGACGATCATGCCGATCGTCTTCATCACGTACAGCCTCGCTTACCTCGACCGCGCGAACTACGGGTTCGCGGCGGCGGCCGGCATCAACCAGGACCTCGGGATCAGCAAGGGCCTGTCGTCGCTGATCGGCGCGCTGTTCTTCCTCGGCTACTTCTTCTTCCAGATCCCCGGCGCGATCTATGCGGAACGCCGCAGCGTGAAGAAGCTCGTGTTCGTCAGCCTGATCCTGTGGGGCGGCTGTGCGGCGCTCACGGGCGTGGTCAGCAACATCCCGTCGCTGATGGCGATCCGCTTCGTGCTCGGCGTCGTCGAGGCGGCCGTGATGCCGGCGATGCTGATCTACATCAGCAACTGGTTCACGAAGAACGAGCGCTCGCGCGCGAACACGTTCCTGATCCTCGGCAACCCGGTCACCGTGCTGTGGATGTCGATCGTGTCGGGCTACCTCGTGCATGAATTCGGCTGGCGCCACATGTTCATCGCCGAAGGCGTGCCGGCCGTCATCTGGGCCGTGTGCTGGTGGTTCCTCGTGCAGGACAAGCCGGCCGATTCGCCGTGGCTCAACGCGCAGGAAAAGCGCGACCTCGACGCCGCGCTCGCGGCCGAGCAGGCGGCGATCAAGCCCGTGCGCAACTATGGCGAAGCGTTCCGCTCGCCGGCCGTGATCAAGCTGTGCGCGCAGTATTTCTGCTGGAGCATCGGCGTGTACGGCTTCGTGCTGTGGCTGCCGTCGATCGTCAAGAACGGTTCCGACCTCGGGATGGTCGCGACCGGCTGGCTGTCCGCGCTGCCGTACCTGGCCGCGACGATCGCGATGCTCGCCGCATCGTGGGCGTCCGACAAGGTCGGCTCGCGCCGCGGCTTCGTGTGGCCGTTCCTGCTGATCGGCGCAGCCGCGTTCGCCGCGTCGTACGCGCTCGGCTCGTCGCATTTCTGGATCTCGTATGCACTGCTGGTCGTCGCGGGCGCCGCGATGTATGCGCCGTACGGCCCGTTCTTCGCGATCGTGCCGGAACTGCTGCCGAAGAACGTCGCCGGCGGCGCGATGGCGCTGATCAACAGCATGGGCGCGCTCGGCTCGTTCGTCGGCTCGTACTTCGTCGGCTACCTGAACGGTGCGACCGGGTCGCCCGTCGCGTCGTACGCATTCATGAGCGCCGCGCTCGTCGCCGCGGTGATCCTCACGCTGTCCGTCAAACCCCAGGCGCGCGATGCGCATCCGCTCGCCGCGCCGCTGCAAGGAAAATGAAACATGAAGCCCCGTATCGTCGCGTACAAGCCGCTGCCCGATGACGTTCTCGCGTACCTGCGCGAGCGTGCGGACGTCGTGCGGGTCGACGGCGCCGACGCACTGGCCGCTGCACTCGGCGACGCGGACGGCGCAATCGGCGCGAGCCTGAAGGTCACGCCGCAGATGCTCGACCGCGCACCGCGGCTGAAGGCGTGGTCGACGATCTCGGTCGGCTACGACAACTTCGACGTCGCCGATCTCACGCGGCGCGGCATCGTGCTCGCGCATACGCCGGACGTGCTGACCGAGTCGACCGCCGATACGGTGTTTTCGCTGATCCTGGCGTCCGCGCGGCGGGTGGTCGAACTGGCCGAGTGGGTGAAGGCCGGCAACTGGCATCGCAGCATCGGCCCCGACCTGTACGGCACCGACGTGCAGGGCAAGACGCTCGGCATCGTCGGCCTCGGGCGGATCGGCGGCGCGGTCGCGCGCCGCGCGGCGCTCGGCTTCCGGATGCAGGTGCTGTACGCGAACCGCTCCGCCCATGCGGAAGCCGAGACGCAGTACGGTGCACGGCGCGTGACGCTCGACGCGCTGCTCGCGCAGTCGGATTTCGTGTGCCTGCAGGTGCCGCTGTCGCCGGACACGCGCCACCTGATCGGCGCGCCCGAATTCGCGAAGATGAAGCGCAGCGCGATCCTGATCAACGCGTCGCGCGGGCCCGTCGTCGACGAAGTCGCGCTGGTCGACGCGCTGCGCGCGGGCACGATCCGCGGCGCGGGGCTCGACGTGTTCGAGCAGGAGCCGCTGCCGGCGGATTCGCCGCTGCTGCAGATGAAGCAGGTCGTCGCGCTGCCGCATATCGGCTCGGCGACGCACGAGACGCGCCACGCGATGGCGCGCTGCGCCGCGGAAAACCTGGTCGGCGCGCTAGCCGGCACGCTGCGCACGAATCTCGTCAATCCGGACGCGCTCGCCCACGCGTGAGCCGCTTGCGGCAGACGGTCGGCGCGGCGCCGGCGCGGTTAGAGTCGATGATCTTGGTGCGGGAGGGCTGGCTGCGTTATGATCGCCCGCTCTCGTCGCATCGACGGCCCGGCTGCACTGCCGGTGGCGTCGCGCGGCGGGTATCCGCGCCAGGTCCGGGCGGCCGACTGCCGAGGTACGCGACTGGCAGGCGCTGATCGACCGCGCAGCACGGGATCAGCGCAGGCGCAGAAGCGTGCAGACAGGGGAGTCCGCCGGGTGGCTTACGTTTCCAACAACAAAGGTCCGTCTGCTCACGAAGCGGCGCGGATCGTACGTCGCGAGGCACGACAGTGACCGATTCGCAACCTTCCACGACGCGTCCGGCGACGATCAGCGACGTCGCGCGCGAGGCCGGTACGGGCAAGACCAGCGTGTCGCGCTACCTGAACGGCGAGACGCATGTGCTGTCCGTCGATCTGCGCCAGCGGATCGAGTCGGCGATCGCGCGGCTCAACTACCGGCCGAACCAGATGGCGCGCGGGCTCAAGCGCGGCCGCAACCGGCTGCTCGGCATGCTCGCGGCCGACCTGACCAATCCTTACACCGTCGAAGTGCTGCAGGGCGTCGAGGCCGCGTGCCACGCGCTCGGCTACATGCCGCTCATCTGTCACGCGGCGAACGAGGTCGAGATGGAGCGGCGCTTCCTGCAGCTGCTCACGACCTACCGGGTCGAAGGGCTGATCGTCAACGCGCTCGGCGCCGACGAGGACGTGCTGCGCCCGCTGCGCGGCGCGGGCATCCCGGCCGTGCTCGTCGACCGGACGGTCGAGGGCTTCGAGGCCGACCTGATCGGCCTCGACAACGCCGACGCGATCGAGATGGCGCTCGCGCACCTGGTCGAACACGGCTTCGACGCGATCCATTTCGTCGTGCAGCCGTTCGAGCGCGTCAGCTCGCGGCGCGTGCGCGAGGCCGCGTTCCGCGCGGCGCTCGACGCGCGCGGGCTGCCGGTGCCGCCGACGGTCGTGCTGGACCTGAACGCGCCCGCCGCGGCCGCGGCGGCGCTTGCCGACATCGATACCCGCATCGACGACGCGGCACGGCGCGGCGTGCGCGCGGCGCTGTTCGCCGCGAATGCGCCGGTCGCGCTCGCGATCGCGCGCCACCTGCGCGCGCGCTTCGGCGCCGCGTGGCAGCAGAAGGCCGCGCTGCTGTCGATCGATGATCCGGAATGGGCGGAGCTGATCGGCATCACGACGATTCGTCAGCCGACCTACGAAATCGGCTACAAGGCCGTCGAATTCGTGCACGAGCGGATCGACGGCGCGGCGGGCGACGTGCGCGTCGCGATGCTGCCCGGCGCGCTGTGTGCGCGCGCGTCGACCGCAAGCTGAGTATCATTCGGGGCACGCAGCGCGTCAGGTGCGCTGCCCCGAACAAGGAAATACATGACTGTCGCTCCCGTCACGCTGGCGCTGCTGATCGCTGCCACGCTGATCATCGCGCTGCTGCCGCTCGTCCTCTATCGCATCCTGCGCAAGCCGCTGGCGCTCAACCGCCGCGACACGATCGTCGGCGTCGCCGTCTTCACGCTGTTTGCGATGATCTTGGAACGCGCGTTCCACGGGCTCGTGCTGAGCCACACGCCGGAGGGCGGCTGGCTGACGCAGCCGCTCGCGTTCGTCGCGTACGGCGCACTCGCAACCGCTGTATTCGAGGAAGTCGGCCGCTATCTCGGGATGCGTTTGCTGAACCGCCGCTACGGCGCATCGGCCGGCGACGGTCGCGGGATTGGCTACGGGATCGGTCACGCCGGTGCCGAAGCGTGGTTCGTCGGCGTGCTCGTGTGGGGGCAGTGGTCGTATCTCGCGTGGCTCGCGAGCCGCGGCCAGCTCGAGACGCAGCTGTCCGACCTGCCGGTCGACACCGTGGTGCGGCTGCACATGATGCTCGCGACGCTGTCGGCACAGTCGATCCTGCTGTTGCTGCTCGAGCGCTGCGCGGCGTTCGCGGTGCAGCTGGCGCTGTCGGTGCTGGTCTGGCGCGGCGTGCGCGCCGGCCGCGCGGGCGTGTTGCCGCTCGCGATCGTGCTGCATGCGCTCGCGGCCGCGCCGACGCTGCTGTACCAGGTGCGCGCGCTGCCGGCCGCGTGGGTCGAGGCCGTGTATTTCGTGCTGGCCGCGATCCTGGTCGTCGTGCTGGTGAAGACGTGCCGGCCGTCGCGTGCGGCGGCCTGACGGGAGAGCGGAATGGACGACTATCTGATCGAATGCCAGAGCGCGGAATTCGACGCGCTCGCGCGCGTGATCTGCGATCTCTTTCCGGAGCAGACGCGCTTTGCCGAAAGCAGCGATGCGCGCGGGCGGTTCCTGTCCGTGCACTGGCTCGCGATGCGGTTCGGCGCGACGCCGAAGCGGATGACGCTCGCGATCCGCATCGTGCCGGCGGCGCTTGCGCGCTACCTGGCGCTCAAGCCGATGCAGCGCGCGCGCAGCCACGCGGTGTTGCATGCATATACGGAAGCGATGCTCGGGTCGCTCGAGGAGCGGCACGCGGCCGGTGAGGCCGTCGAGCGCGACGCGGAACTCGAACTCGACGAAGACTTTGCGTGAGCGACGGCGCCGGCCGCGAGCCGGCGTGGCCGGTCAGGCGTCGCGGTAGACCTGCGCGAAGCGCTGCGCCTGCACGACGCCGTAGTCGCCGGGCGCGTATTGCATGACCCAGTCGCCGGCGACGCCGCGCAGCGTGTCGCCGTTTTCCGAGCGGGCGATCGCAAACGGCTCGTCCATCCGGCGGGCGAGCACGACGGCCGGCCGGTTCCGGTAGGCGCCCGGCGCACCGTGCGCGAGTGCCGGATCGGCGGGCAGGTATTTGGCGTCGAAGCGGGCGCGCGACACGACCCAGCGGTCGCCGGTCGAGCCGGTGATCAGCGCGTCGCCTGCCACATAGCGGTTCGGGCCTTCGAGGCTCATCAGTTCGCCGTCGGCAGCCGCGAACGCCACGGTGACGGTTTCGTCCTTGACGACGCGACGGGCCTGCGGATCGGTGCGCAGATCGAGTTGCTTGAGTTCGAGCATGGCGGAGAAGGGCGGGAAAGCGGGAAAAGCCGGGAGCTTATCCCGAATTCGGCGCGCCGTGTGGCGCGCCGATCGCCTGCAGAGGCGCGGCGCCGTCCGGCCCGGGCGGGCCGGCACGGCGCCGGCGGGGCGGGCGTCAGGGTTGCGCGGGGGCGCTGGCGGCCGGCGCGGCTGCCGCCTTGCCTTCCTTGCCCTTCGCCTTGCCCTTGCCGCGGTGCTCGCCGCCGTGGTGCAGCCAGCTGCGGAACGTCGTGTCGGCCAGCGCCTTCTGCTCGGCCGGGAAGCTCTCGTAGAGCGGCGCGAAGGCGTCGGCGAGCTTCTTCGCGCCGTCGGCGTTCGCCTGCGACAGTTCCGCATACTGCTTCATGTCGTCGATCGCGGAGACGTCGTGCTTGGCCATCCGTTCGCTGTAGAGGCGGCCCATCGTTGCGCCGTTGTCGCGCATCGTATCGGCGAACGTCTTCCATTGCGGTTCCTGCGCCGACGTGATCTTCAGCTGGTCGTGCAGGTACTTGATGCGCTGCTCGATGCGCGCTTCGTGGCGGGCCGCGCGCTGCTCGGCACTCGGGGCCGACGCCGCGGCCGTCGTGGCCGGAGCCTGGGCGGGCGCTTGCGGCTGGGCCGGGGTTTGCGCGAACGCGCTGGCTGCAACGGCGAGCGTAGCGAGGGTGAGCGAAATTTTCTTCATGGTTGGCTCTCCGGGGTGGTGTCGTGCGAGCGGGCGCGGTGGCTACTGCCGCAATCGCGCATCTCGCGTCGCACGCTATTAGTAGCACGTTGCGTGCAGCGCAGTAGTGAATGCGACACTTGCTTACATCCGATACGAATCGAAATTGAAAGGTTCGGGCCCGGGCGATGGCGGTTGGGCGCACCGGCGTTCGGCGCTATCATCGCGTCACCTTCCACTCAGCCGGCGCGTCGCGCACCGGTCCAGCCTCATGCGTCCACCCCGCCTCGACCAACTCGACGATCTCGACCGGCAACTCGTCGCGCTGCTGCAAGCCGATGCGCGCGCCAGTGTCGCGGATCTCGCGCGCCAGCTCGACGTTGCGCGCACGACGGTCGTCGCTCGTATCGCACGGCTCGAACGCACCAACGTGATCGCGGGATACAGCGTCCGGCTCGGGCAGGACGTGCTCGACGCGAGCATTTACGCGTATGTCGGCATCATCCTCACGCCGAAGTTCGGCAAGGACGTGTTGCGCAAGCTCGACCGGATGCCCGAAGTGCAGCTGCTGTGCGCGGTGAGCGGCGAGTACGACTACGTCGCGTGGCTGCGCGCCGATTCACCCGAACGGCTCAACGACCTGCTCGACCAGATCGGCACGCTCGAAGGCGTCGAGCGCACGACGACGTCGATCATCCTGTCGCGCAAGATCGATCGCGGGACGATCGCCGGCTGACGGTCCGGTCGCGCGTCGCCGTTCAGTCAGCCGCCGGTCCGTCGTGGGGCTGCGCCGCACCTGACGGCCGCGCGAGCGGAATCCGCACCGATACGCGCAACCCGCGCGAAGCCCGTTCGTCCGCATACGCGAGCGTGATGTCGGCCCCCATCCGGTCCGCGAGGACCTTCACGATCGACAGGCCGAGCCCCGAACCGATCTGCACGTTGCCGGGCACGCGATAGAACGGATCGAACACGCGCTCGCGTTCCTGCGGCGCGATGCCCGGCCCGCTGTCGGCGATCGTCACGCACGCATGCGTGTCCGTGCATGACGTCGACAGGTCCACGCGGCCGCCGGGCGGCGTGTAGCGGATCGCGTTGTCGACCAGGTTCATGACCAGCGACGCGAGTTCGAGCTCGTCGACGGGCACGTGCGCGTCCGGGCCGTCGTCGATGCCGATGTCGAGCGTCTTCGCATCGGCAAGCGGCATCAGGTCTTCCAGCACGCGGCGATAGATCGCATGCACGGAGACGGCCCCGGGCAGGGCGGCCGGCGCGCTTTGCGCCCGCGCGAGCGCGAGGAGCTGCCCGATCAGGTGGCGGCTGCGGTCGAGCCCGCCGCGCAGCGCGGCGAGCCGCGCGCGTGCATCGTCCGGCAGGTCGGTGCCGGCCAGCCGCTCGGCCTGCAGCGACATCGCGGTGAGCGGCGAGCGCAGCTCGTGCGCGGCATCGGCAACGAAGCGGCGCTGCGCGTCGACCGATTGCGCGACGCGCGCGAGCATCCGGTTGATCGCGACGACGAACGGCCGCACTTCGACCGGCACGTGCTCGGCCGGCACCGGGCGCAGGTCGTGTTCGTCGCGTGCGTCGATCCCGGCCGACAGCGTGGCGACCGGGCGGAACAGCTTGCGCACGAGATCGGCGACGAGCAGCAGCAGGATCGGCACGAGGATCAGCAGCGGCAGCGCGGTGCGCCACGCGCTCTCGCGCGCGACGTCGTCGCGCATGCCGGCTTCCTGCGCGACCGCGATGCGCTCGCCGTTCGCGAACGTATGGACCATCACGCGATAGGCGCTGCCGCCGGCATTGACCGTGTGCAGCCCGTCGGCGAGCGTCGGCGGCAGTGCAAGCGCCGGCGCGCCGTCGGTGCGCGGTTGCGGAGCGCCGCCGAGCGGCTGCACGATCACGCGCGACAGTTCGTCGCTTTCGCGTGCGGGCCCGGCGCCCGCTGCACGCGGCGCAGGCGCACGCTGGCGATCGAGCAGTGTCGCGACCTCGCGCAGCACGTCGTCCTGCAATTCATGTGCTTCGTCGAACGCCGACGAAAACGCGAACGCGGCCGCGACTGTGGCGACGACGAGGATCGCGGCCGACAGCGCGACCGACAGGCGAAAGCCGATCGACTCGCTCAGGCGTTTCTTGAAACCATCCATCCCGCACCCCTGACGTTCTTGATCACGGTGCTGCCGAGCTTGCGGCGCAGCGAATGGATCAGGAATTCGACCGCGTTGCTTTCGACTTCTTCCCCCCAGCCGTACAGGCGATCCTCGAGCTCGCGCCGCGACAGGATCGCGCCGGGGCGCACCAGCAGCGCACGCAGCAGCGCGAACTCGCGGTTCGACAGCGCGACCGGCGCATGTCCGTCGACGGTCGCTTCGCGCGTCGCCGGGTCGAGCGACACGATCCCGTTGCCGAGCAGCGGTGCGGCCGAACCGGCGCGGCGCCGGATCGCGACGCGAATCCGCGCGAGCAGCTCGGCCATGTCGAACGGTTTCACGATGTAGTCGTCGGCACCGCCGTCGAGGCCGCGCAGGCGGTCGTCGAGCCCGTCGCGCGCGGTGACGATCAGCAGCGGCGTGCCGGTGTCCTTCGCGCGGATGCCGGCCAGCACGTCGAGCCCGTCGCGGCCGGGCAGGCCGAGGTCGAGCAGGACCAGGTCGTAGGGCTGCGCGGCGAACGCGGTCAGCGCGTGCCCGCCGTCGGTGACCCAGTCGGTGGCGTACGACGCGTCCTTCAGCGCGGCATGGACGGCCTCGCCGATCATCGGGTCGTCCTCGACGAGCAGTATTCGCATGCGTGTTCTCCGTGCCGCGCGATCGCCGCCAGCGTATGCGATTCCCGGGCGCGCGTCACCTGCCGCGCGCCCGGCGCATTGCCGATCGGCGCTTACTTGCCGCCGAACCGGTCGAAGGCCGCGAGCAGGTTTTTCATCGCGGCAGCCGAATCGGCCTGGGTCGGATGGTCGGCGCGCAGCGCGGCGAGTGCGCGGTCGATCTCCTGGTCGACCATATGCCAGTCGGCGGCCGCGCGCGGCTTGAGGCCGGCCTCGGCCGAATCCCACGCGATCTCCAGATCCTTGATGCGTGTTTTCGCGCCGGGCAGGTCGCCCTTGCCGACGAGCGTGTTCACGTCGGCGGCGATCGTGCGGAACTGCGACAGGTCGCCGAGCTTCGATGCGCGGGGCGCCGCGGACGAAGCGGCGGTCGCTGCGGGCACCGCGGTCGATGCGTTCGCATCCTGCTTGGAGCAGCCGGCGGCGGCGCCGAGCACGGCAATCGCGGCCGCGGCCATGACGAGACGGGAAACGGAATTCGGGATGGGCATGGGATGTCCTCGATGCGGTGAACGGAAGGAAAAGGGCGTCATTCGGCGGCGCCGGCACGCGTCTGCGCGCCGCTGCCGAATTGCGCGACGGCGACGAGCAGCACGATCACGGTCAGGAACAGCAGGCTCGTCCACGCGGCGCCGAAGCCGAGCCCGCCGTACGCGCGGGCCTGCGTGAGCAGATCGCCGAGCGATGCGCCGAACGGACGCGTCAGGATGTACGCGATCCAGAACGCCAGCACCGCGTTCGCGCCGAGCCGCCACATCGTGAATACGGCCGCGATCAATGCGCCGAAGGCCAGTGCGCCGACCGTGAAGCCGAGCCCGAGCGCCTCGGTCGCGAGATCGCCCGCGGCGGTGCCGAGCGCGAACGTGCAGAGGATCGCGGCCCAGTAGAACAGCTCGCGCCGCGGCGTGACGATCGTGTCGATCGACAGCGTGCCTTCGACGCGATGCCAGACGAAGAAGATCGCGGCGAGCGCGACGGCAAACGCGGCCGTGCTCGCATACAGGCTGACGTTCAGGCCGTCGGTGAGCAGGTCGGTGATCTGCGTGCCGACGATGCTGACCAGCACCACTGTGAGCCAGTAGATCCACGGCACGTAGCGGCGCGTGCGCAACTGCAGCCACAGCGCGATCGCGAGCAGCGACGCCATCGCGACGCGCGTGACGGTCTGGCCGAGGCCCGCGTTGACCGCGAGAAAGTCCGCACCGGTTTCGCCGACCGTGGTCGACATGATCTTGATGATCCAGAACGACAGCGCGACGTCGGGCACCTTGTTCAGCCAGTGCGACGCGCGGTTGACGGGCAGGGATTGCATGCGATGCCTCCTTGGAAATCGGGTGATCGGCATGCAGTCTGCATCGCGAGACTTAGGCCAGCCATAGCGGGCCCGCAGCGGGTGAAAAACCTTCGTTTCGACGTTTCGACGAAATGCATCGTCACAACGTCGAAATTATCGGTCGTTTCGCATCATTCTTCGTCTTGGAACTGATTTTGAGCGTCCCTACACTGTGTTCATGGCTCAACGCCGTTCACAACACCAACCCATCATCAGGAGATAAGCGCATGAAAATCGCCATCGTCGGCGCAGGTCTGATCGGCCACACCATTGCTCACATGCTGCGCGAAACGGGCGACTACGAAGTCGTCGCGTTCGACCGCGATGCGGATGCGCTCGCGAAGCTGTCGCGTGAAGGTATTGCGACGCAACGGGTCGATTCGGCCGACGCGAATGCGATTCGCGAAGCAGTGAAGGGCTTCGATGCGCTCGTCAACGCGCTGCCTTACTACCTCGCGGTCAACGTCGCCGCTGCCGCGAAGGCTGCGGGCGTCCACTACTTTGACCTGACCGAAGACGTGCGCGCCACTCACGCGATCCGCGAACTGGCCGACGGCTCCGACCGCGCGTTCATGCCGCAGTGCGGCCTCGCACCGGGCTTCATCGGCCTCGCCGCGCACGAACTCGTGAACGGCTTCAGCGAAGTGCGCGACGTGAAGATGCGCGTCGGCGCGCTGCCCGAGTACCCGACCAACGCGCTGAAGTACAACCTGACGTGGAGCGTCGACGGCCTGATCAACGAATACTGCCAGCCGTGCGAAGCGATCCGCGACGGCCGCAAGCAGTGGGTGCAGCCGCTCGAAGGCCTCGAGCACTTCTCGCTCGACGGCACCGAATACGAAGCGTTCAACACGTCGGGCGGCCTCGGCACCCTGTGCGAGACGCTGTCGGGCAAGGTCGAGACGCTCGACTACAAGTCGGTGCGCTACCCGGGCCACCGCGACCTCGTGCAGTTCCTGCTCGAGGACCTGCGCCTGTCGACCGACCGCGACACGCTGAAGTCGATCATGCGCCGCGCGGTGCCGTCGACCAAGCAGGACGTCGTGCTCGTGTTCATCACGGTGACGGGCGTGAAGGACGGCCAACTGGTGCAGGACGTGTTCACGCGCAAGATCTTCGCGAAGGACGTGTGCGGGATGCACATGAGCGCGATCCAGATCACGACGGCCGGCGCAATGTGCGCGGTGCTGGATCTGTTCCGCGAGAAGAAGCTGCCGCAGAGCGGTTTCATCCCGCAGGAAAAGGTGTCGCTGAAGGCGTTCCTGTCGAACCGCTTCGGCAAGCTGTACGAAGGCGGCACGATGGAGCGCGTGCACGCGGTCGCCTGACCGACCGCCAGCCTCTGGCACGAGGGCCGTACGACGCCGGGAGCGCAGCAGCGCTTCCGGCGTTGTTTTTTTGGGAAGCAGAAAGCGGGAAGGGGCCGGGCGGCGCGCTCAGGCCGGCAGCGGCGGGACGATCGTCGAGGGTTGCGGCGGCGGCACGATGCGGTACAGCAGCGCGTCGACATCCGCGTCGGACGGCGCGGTGTTGTCGAACATCACGATGCCGTCGCATTCATGGCCGGTCGGCACGAAGCGGCGCTGCCGGTATTCGTCCCAGTGCGCGAGCTTGTACGCATCGTTCGGGTTGCCGCGCGCGACGATCCGCGCGTGTGCGACGTCTTCCGACGTGTGGACCCAGACGACCGTCAGCGTGACCTCCGGTGCGATGCCGAGCCACGCGCGATCGAGGATGCGCCGGTCGCGTACTTCGCGCGACAGCGGGCCGACGACGATCGCGCCGATGCCGAGCGCGAGATTTTCGCGGGCCGTGTCGAGCAGGCCGTGGTATTCGGGATCGCGCAGGTGCTTCAGGTAGAGCGGGCTGTCGCGGTCGTTCGGATCTTCCGTGAGCGCGCCCATCGCGGCCGAACTGTAGCGGCCGTACAGCGTGTCCTTGTCGAGCAGGCAGAATGCTTCGCCGGTCGCGCGCATCAGCGGCCCGATGAGCCGCTTCGCGAGCGTGGTCTTGCCGGTGCCGGCGTGACCGCAGAAGAACACCAGGTGCGTCACGAAGCCTGGCCTCCCGGCCGCGGGCTCGACGCGTCGTTGCGCTTGTCGCCGCGCGAGAACACTTCCGCCTCCAGCCACATCGCGTTGATGATGCCGAAGCCGAGCGCCACGCCGATGCCGAGTATCCACGAGAAATACCACATAGGTCTGCCTCCTTGACGGTTGGGCCGCACGGGCGTTGTGCGTCGCGCAACGCAGGTGCCGCGGGCCAGTCGAAGTACGCCGGGGTGCGTGCTGCAGCGCACGCAGCCCGATCATGACCAATATCGGCGTGCCGTGCAAGCCGGGCCGTCCGCGCAGCAAACCGGTAAACTGATGCGCAAACCGCAACATCACGGACAACATGCTGATCAACTGCGCTGCATACCAGGACGGCCGCAAGCTGGCCGACATCGATATCGACGCCATCAGCGACTACGTGTCGAAGCCCGAGTGCTTCGTGTGGGTCGCGCTGAAGGATCCGACGCCCGACGAAATCGACCTGATGGGCGAGGAGTTCGGGCTGCACGAGCTCGCGCTCGAGGATGCCCGCAAAGGGCATCAGCGGCCGAAGATCGAGGAATACGGCGATTCGCTGTTCGCCGTGCTGCATACGGTCGAGCTCGACGAGGACGGCGAATTCAAGGTCGGCGAACTGAACGTGTTCGTCGGCCCGAACTACGTGCTGTCGATCCGCAACCATAGCGAGCAGGATTTCCGCGAAGTGCGCAAGCGCTGCGAGCGCGAGCCACATCTGCTGCAGGAAGGCTCGGCGTTCGTGTTCTATGCGCTGATGGACCAGGTCGTCGACCGCTATTTCCCGATCCTCGAAACGCTCGGCACCGAGCTCGAGGAACTCGAGGACCGCATCTTCGCGAAGGCGACGCCCGCGTCGTCGCGCGCGATCATCGAGGATCTCTATTCGCTGAAACGCCGGCTCGTGCTGCTGTACCAGCACACGGCGCCGCTGATGGAGCCGCTCGCGAAGCTCACCGGCGGGCGCGTGCCGCAGGTCTGCAGCGGGATGGCCGCATATTTCCGCGACGTGTACGACCATCTGCAGCGGATCGTGAAGACGATCGAAGGGCGCCGCGAGATGGTCGTCACGGCGATCCAGGTCAACCTCGGGATGATTTCGCTCGCCGAGAGCGAAGTGACGAAGCGGCTCGGCTCGTTTGCCGCGCTGTTCGCGATACCGACGATGATCGCCGGCATCTACGGGATGAACTTCGCGAACATGCCCGAGCTGCACCTGAAGTACGGCTTCTACGGCTGCATCGCGGTGATGGTCGTCGCCGACTTCGCGCTGTGGTGGCGTTTCAAGCGGGCAGGGTGGTTGTAGTCGTGCCGCGCGCCTAGCGCGGCGCATGCTTGCCGATCACGACGCGCCACGGCCGCACGCGCCACGATTTCACGAGGCCGTTCTGCACGTACGGATCGGCGCGCGCGAACGATTCGGCCGCTTCCGGCGAATCGCCTTCGAATACGAGCACGGCCTGGTCGGCCGGATCCGCCAGCGCGCCGGCGAGCACGAGTTCGCCGCGCTCGGTCGCCGCTTGTGCGAGCGCCAGATGCTGCGCACGGAACGGTTCGCGCCGCGACAGGTAATCGTCGACGAGTTCGTAGATCAACTGGAAATGCATGATCGCTCCCGGAGTGGGTGGGTGCCGCCGGATCGCGGGCGGCCGGCTCAGTATAGGGCAGCGTGCGGCCCTTGGCGGCGCGGTTTGCGCGGTGCCGCCGCAGACGTTCGCGTGTTGGACGGATTGAAAACGCACGAGCGCTTTCCGTTGATGTTTTCGTAGAAACGCAACTAACGGTCCAGCTTTGCCGCGCCCGCACATGGATGGGCGTATTCGCGCCACCTCAGGTGTTGCGCTGATTCGTCTGCAGGGAAAGAGGGGTGGCCAAGCGTATTCCGGGCCCGGATTTCACCTGCCGGCGACGGCGTGCGAGCCGCGCGAAAAGGGATCGGAACCGCGTGTCGGGCCGTCCGGGCGGGCGCCGCGTGACGGCGTTTCCATTGGCCGGAATGCGACCTATGCTGAACAAATCCGGAGCGAACTCCGTTCGCCCGATTCGCCCAGACGAGGTGTGCCATGCCTGTATCAGCCACCCTGCAGGATTGCCTGCGCCAGAAGTCATCGCGGTATGAAGTCGTGTACCACCCCTATAGCCATACGAGCATGGAGACGGCCGCCGCCGCGCATATCCCCGGCGATCGCCTCGCGAAAACCGTGCTCCTCGAGGACGACGAGGGCTACGTCGCCGCCGTATTGCCGACGACGCACGCCGTGCGCCTGTCGGATCTCTGGGTGAAGACGGGACGCCATCTCGTGCTCGCCCGGGAGGTCGAGTTGCGCGAGCTGTTCAAGGATTGCGACATGGGCGCGCTGCCGCCGGTGTGCATGGCGTACGGGATGAAGACGTTCCTCGAGGAACGTCTCGCGCAGCAGCCGGAAGTCTATTTCGAGGCCGGCGACCACGAAGCGCTGATCCACATGATGCAGGACGAATTCCTGATGCTGATGGAGACGGCCGAGCGCGCGCATTTCTCGCACAAGATGCAGGGGATGATGCTGTCCTGATGGTGCGGCGAATGCGGTGACACGCAAGGGCGGCGCGCATGCGTGCGCGCCGATGAGGGGGGCGTGTGCCTGGTGATCTTGCGTTGTTCGAGTCGGTTAATTTGATATGCGAAGTGATTGCGTGATGGTTCGAGTGATTTTCCTCTCGTCTTTGTTCTGTCGGATTCCTGCTTATTTTTAGGTGGGTTGCTCGTGCCGTCGGCGTGTCGCTGCATGCGATGCCGGCGCGATTCCGCGCAGGTGACCAGGGGCGCCGGGCGACCGCTTCCCACGCCGGCGACGTGACGCGATACGTTCGGTCCGCTACCTCCAGGGCCGGTCATTTTGGTGCGGCGCGGGAAATACGCGAATATTTATGTCGGAAGGACTTAATATCCGGATTCGCATATATCCATACAAATCAATTACCGTTTTAATAATAAAAACTTTATTTGTGCTTACCGGAATATTATTTGAATAAACCCTCCAAACTTTGTATTTGGACATCAAATAAAGTTTGACGACAAAATTTTTTCCTTGCTATCTTCTGCACCCAAGTGAACGGCGCCATTGACATCACCGCGTAACGAACGGCGAATCGTCATACGAAACACGAGGTGGCGCCAGCTCAGCTGACAATTGCCTGACCGTGCGGGCGCGTGGGTTTCCGGTGTAAAGCCGGACCGCGCCGGCCGGAACGATTCCTTGAAAAAGAATGAATTGGAATTCGAATGCAATTCTTTCAATTCGGATTGCTAATTGAATTTGAAATGAAATTTTTGGGGTGATGCGGTGGCGATGCCGACCTGGCTGCGCTGCCGGCCGCAACCCGAAACTGGGCGAATCGCTTGGGGGATGGATGGTGGGCATGAAAATCGAGGAACAACTGGCTACTTCGAACAGCGGACTGGCTACGCTGGGGCGTCCGCGAGAGTTCGGCAAGAAGCAGCAGAACCCGGTGCGCCGGTTCGGCGGCATCGGGATCGTTCTGGTGCTGCATGCCGTGCTGATCTACGCGCTGCTCAACGGCCTCGCGACGAAAGTCGTGCAGGTGATCCAGCATCCGATCGAAACCCGCATCATCGAGCCGGTCAAGCCGCCGCCGCCACCGCCGATGCCCGTGGTCAAACTTCCGCCGCCGAAATTCGCACCGCCGCCGCCGCCGTTCGTGCCGCCGCCGGAAGTGCAGGTGCAGGCGCCGCCGCAGGCGACGATCACGCACCAGTCGGCCCCGGTGCCGTCCGCGCCGGCCGTGCAGGCGCCGGTGGTGGCGCCGCCGGCGCCGTCCAAGCCTGTCAGCCATGACGTCGGGGTCGTCTGTCCGAATTCGGACACGCTGCGCGCGTCGATCCAGTATCCGAAGGAAGCACAGGAAAACAACATCACGGGCGACGTGACGATCGAGTTCGTCGTGGATGCGGAAGGGAACATCACGAACGAGCGGGTCGCGCAATCCGCGGATCCGATCCTCGATCGCGCCGCGTTCAACACCGTGAAACGGTTCAAATGCGTCGCGCAGGGCCAGTCGGTGCGGGTCCAGGTGCCGTTCTCGTTCAATCTGAATTGATGCAGTGGGCGGCCCGGCGCGAGCCGGGTCGGGGAAAACCGTCTCGAACTTACGTATTAAGTTCAACGAAAGAACTGGAGTGGGGTATGACGAAGCGTTCACTGGCCGCGCTGGCGGCAAGCATGTTGATGTCCGTCGCCGTGGTCGACGGGTTCGTTGCGCCGCAGCTCGCCCATGCGCAGGCCAGCGGGGCGGCCGAACCATCGGCGCAGGCCGCGGCGCCGTCGGCCGCCCCGGTCGCCGTCGAGCCGGCGCCGCCGCCCGCGCCGGCCGCGACGGTCGCCGTCGAGAATCCGTACGGGCTCGGCGCGCTATGGAAGAACGGCGACTTCGTCGCCCGTTTCGTGCTGATCCTGCTGGTGATCATGTCGATGGGAAGCTGGTACATCATGATCACGAAGTTCCTGGAGCAGCTGCGTGCGAATCGTCGCGCGAAACTGGCCGACGCGCAGCTCTGGACCGCGCCTTCGCTGGCCGAGGGCGCCAGGCTGCTCGACGAGGCGTCGCCGTTCCGGTTCATCGCCGAAACCGCGATCGAAGCCGGCGAGCATCACGAGGACGCGCTGCTCGAAGCGGTCGACCGCAACACGTGGATCGACGTGTCGGTCGAGCGCTCGATCACGAACGTGTCGAACCGGATGCAGGACGGGCTCGCGTTTCTGGCCACGGTGGGCTCGACGGCCCCGTTCGTCGGGCTGTTCGGCACGGTCTGGGGGATCTATCACGCGCTGACGGCGATCGGCATCGCGGGCCAGGCGTCGATCGACAAGGTCGCGGGCCCGGTGGGCGAGGCGCTCATCATGACCGCGATCGGCCTTGCCGTCGCGGTGCCCGCGGTGCTCGGCTACAACTTCCTGGTCCGGCGCAACAAGTCGGTGATGGAGCGGGTCCGCAACTTCGGCGCGCAACTGCACACGGTGCTGCTGGCCGGCAACCGGCGCCCGGTGCGTGCGCCGTCGCCGGCGGCGTCGCTCGCGAACTGACCGGCTGACGGAGGCGCGCGATGGCCATGAACGTCGGGCAGGACGATAGCGACGAGGTGATCGCCAACATCAACACGACGCCGCTCGTCGACGTGATGCTGGTGTTGCTGATCATCTTCCTGATCACGATTCCGGTCGTGACGCACACGATCCAGCTTCAGCTGCCGAAGGAGACGGTGCAGCCGCTGCAGACGACGCCGAAAAGCATCGAGATCGCGGTGAATCGCGACGGCGATTTCTTCTGGGGCGAGCAGCTGGTGGACGCGCCGACGCTGCTTGCGAAGCTGAAGGGCGTGTCGCAGCAGCAGCCGCAGCCGAGCGTCCACGTGCGGGGCGACCAGAACACGCGCTACGAGTTCATCGGCCGGGTGGTCACGATGTGCGAGCGCGCGGGAATCGCGAAGCTGTCATTCATTACGGAGCCGCCGGCACGCGGCGGTTAGGCGCCAACGCGGATCGACCGCAAAGCATGGGGTCGGCGTAAGCGCTCGGGCGCCGCCGCTGATCCACAGGAGTCGACGATGGGGATGAACGTGCCTTCGGGCGGGAGCAATGCGGAACCGGAAGTGATGGTCGACATCAACACCACGCCGCTGATCGACGTGATGCTGGTGCTGCTCATCATGCTGATCATCACGATTCCGATCCAGATGCATTCGGTGAAGATGGACCTGCCGGTCGGCAACCCGCCGCCGCCGGCCACGCCGCCGGAAGTCGTGCAGATCGACATCGACTTCGACGGCACGACGACGTGGAACGGCGCGCCGGTGCCGGACCGTTCGGCACTCGAGGCGAAACTGACCCAGGTGGCGGCGGAACCCGTGCAGGCGGAGATCCACCTGCGACCGAACAAGCTGGTGCCGTACAAGGACGTGGCGGCCGTGCTGGCGTCCGCGCAACGCGTGGGCGCGACCAAGATCGGCCTGATCGGCAACGAGCAGTTCATGCAATGACGAAACGGACGAGCCGATGAACCAGCGACGATGGAAACGGATGTTGGCGGTGACGGCGCTCGGCGCGGCCTGCACGCTCGGCCGGCCGGCGTGGCCGGCGGACGCGCTGCGCCCGGACGTGGCGAAACCGCTCGCGGCGGCGCAGGAGCTGTACCGCGCGCACAAGTATCGCGACGCGCTCGCCAAGATCGCCCAGGCGGCCGCCGTGCCCAACCGGACGCCATACGAAACGTACATGGTGGAAGAGATGCGCGGCGCGGCGGCGATGGCGGCAGGCGACACGGGCACGGCCGCGCAGGCATACGAGACCGTGCTGAACTCGGGGCGGCTGTCGGGCGAGGACGAGCAGCGGACGACGGCCGCGCTGGCCGGCATCTACTTTCAGCAGAGGAACTACCCGCTGGCGATCCGGACCGCACAGCGCTACCTGAAGGCAGGCGGCACGGATCCTGAAATGCGCACGCTGCTCACGCAGTCGTATTACCTGTCGAACGATTGCGGGCCGATCGTGAGCCAGTTGAAGGCGAGCACCGATGCGCAGGCGAACGGCGGGCGTGCACCGGACGAGGGGCAGTTGCAGATGCTCGCGACGTGCGCGCAGAAAGTGAAGGACGGCAACGCGTATCGCGGGGCGCTCGGGCTGCTGGTGGCCTACCATCCGAGCCCCGCGTACTGGGACGAAATGATCACGGCCATTCGCGGCATGCCCGGCTATCTGTCGTCGCTCGACCTCGACATCTACCGGTTGCGCCGCGCGACGGGATCGCTTGCGACGGCCGACGCGTACATGGAGATGACGCAGCTCGCGCTGGTTGCGGGGTCGCCCGCCGAAGGCAAGCAGGTGATCGACCAGGGGTTCGCGTCCGGCGTACTCGGCAAGGACGCGCAGGCGGACCGCGAGAAACGGCTGCAGGCGCTCGCCGCGAAGCGCGCGCAATCGGGTGGGGACGCCGCGACGCCGGCGACGCCGCTCGACACGGGCATGAACCTCGTCTTTGCCGGCCATGCGCAGCAGGGGCTGCCGATGATGGAGCAGGCGATCGCGAAGGGCGGTCTCGACCATCCCGACGCGGCGCGGCTGCGGCTTGGCGAGGCGTACTACGTGGCCGGCCAGAAGGCGCACGCGGTCCAGGTGCTGCGCACGGTCAAGGGTACCGACGGATCCGGTGACCTGGCCAGGCTCTGGACGGCGGTGGCTTCCCGGTAACGCGCCGCCGCGAGCATTCCGGTGCATGACGATCAGGTCCGACGAGGAAAAGGGGCAGCCTTGTTAGTTAGTAAACCGAATGAAATATGCGAGGCGTGTGCGGACAAGCCGCGACGGTGCCGTGCTGCGCCGCGCATGGCCCGCATGCGGCTGCCACGCGCGAACGGGTATCGCGCCGGTCCGTACGCATCGTTGCATCGGACAAGGGTCGCCGACATCAAACCGATTTCGACTGCGAGGCTCAGTTCTTCCATGGTTGTGCCCCCTGATGAGTCGGTGCTCGTCGCCGTGTCGCTAGGCAACAAGATCCGCGCGCTGCGCCAGCGCCTGAAGCTCACGCTCGACGAAACGGCCGGCATCGCCGGCATTTCGAAGCCGTTCCTGTCGCAGGTCGAACGCGGGCGGGCAACGCCGTCGATCACGTCGCTGGTGCGGATCGCGAAGGCGCTGGGCGTGACGATGCAGTACTTCATCGACACGCCGACGGAAGCGCGCTCGGTGTGTCGCGGCAACGCGCTGCAGTATTTCCAGTTCGCGAATTCGGCGAGCCTGTTCGCCCGGCTGACGAACCTGGTCGATGGCCGCAAGCTCGACGCGATCCTCGTCCGGATACCCGCGGGGCAGCTGTCGTCCGAGATGACCACGCATGCGGGCGAGGAGTTCGTCTACGTGATGCGCGGGCAGGTCGCGCTGACACTCGAGGACTGCACGTTCACGCTGAACGAGGGCGATACCGCGCATTACGAGTCGACGATGCCGCATGCGTGGCGCAACACGGCCGACGAAGAGGCGGTGATCGTCTGGGTCGGCACGCCGAGGCTGTTCTAGCGGCGGCGGCCGCGCTTCGGGCCGCGACGCAGGAGAAGTACCCGATCGAACGAAAGGCCGGCAGCACGAACCGCCATCCGTCGAATCGGGAGGAAGCAGGCAGTGCGCTCAATGTAGGTAATTAGTATGACGAATCAAAATCAGAAAAAGCGGTCGTGCTGAATGGCGCTGGTGCCCCGAGGCCGATCCGTTCGCGTCACGGCAGTCGAAAGAGTGGCAATCGCGGGTTCCGGTACACGGGCACCCAGGACGCGCAAGGAATCCACAAGATTCCGGCGCACGGCAGGTGGGGTCTTACTACGAGCGAGAGGGAACAAGATGAAGCAGAGAGTGTTGGCGTTGGCCATCAAGAGGATCGTCTGGGCGGAACTCGCGTTGACGGCCGTCCTGGCGCCGTCGGCGTTCGCCCAGAGCCAGCCGGCGCCGGGCGCCGTCGCGGTCGCGGATGCGGTCGCGAACGGCGCGCCCGTGAGCGTCGCGCAGGCCGGCGGCACGGCGGGCACCGCCGCTGCAACGGGCGCGGCGGCGCCCGATGCGGCATCCGGAGCCGCGACTGGTGCAGCCGCTGCGGCTGCGGCCGACGTAACGCCTGCTGCCCCCGGTGCGAACGGGCAGGGCAAGGTCGCGCAGATCAAGCGGTTCGAAGTGACGGGCTCGCTGATCCGGCAGGCCGACAAGACGGGCTTCCAGCAGGTGCAGACGATCACGCCGAAGGAAATCCAGGCCAGCGGCGCGGTGACCGTCACCGACTTCCTGCGCGATGCGTCGGCCAACTCGGCGAACAGCTGGGGCGAAGGGCAATCGGGCAACTTCGCGGCCGGCGCGGCCGGCATCGCGTTGCGCGGCCTCTCCGAGAAGTACACGCTCGTGATGGTCGACGGCCAGCGCGTCGCGCCGTACGCCTTCTTCTCGAACAGCGTCGATTCGTTCTTCGACCTCAACACGATCCCGCTCAACGACATCGAGCGGATCGAAATCGTGAAGACGGGCGCCGTGTCGCAATACGGCTCGGACGCGATCGGCGGTGTCGTCAACATCATCACGAAGCACAATTTCCGCGGCCTGCAGCTCGACGGCAGCCTCGGCAGCGCGATCAACGCCGGTAACGGCGACGGCACGATGAAGTTCGGCGTGCTGGGCGGCTTCGGCGACCTGAACGCCGACCGCTTCAACGTGACGGCCGCGCTCAGCTACTACAAGTCGAACGGCTTCACGCTGGCCGACCGCGATTCGACGCGCAACCAGGATTTCACGGGCAAGCCGGGCGGCTTTTCGCTGCTCGCGCCGTCGTACTGGAACATGCCCGGCGGCGTCGCACAGGCGCTGAGCGGGGGCTGTCCGTTCGGCGGCTCGGTGCATCCGGCGGCGTCGAATTCGCTGTCGGCCGGGTCGCCGGGCACGATCTGCGGGTACAACACCGCGGAAAGCACGTCGATCCTGCCGATGACCGAGCGCCTGAACGCGAAGCTCCATGCAGACTTCAAGATCGACGACAAGACGACCGCGTTCGCGGATTTCCTCGAGAGCTACAACACGACCACGACCAACGACGGCCTGTGGAACAACGTGATCGGCAACTCGCAGAACCCGGCGCTCGTCTGGAATCCGCAGACGAAGCTGCTGTCGCCGTTCAACTACACGGTGCCGGTCAGCAACCCGTACAACACGACGGGCGCGGCCACGCCGCTCACCTACGCGTTTCCGAACACGGTCGCGCAGAAGACCTGGGCCAACTACTGGCGGGCGGCGGCCGGCATCAAGGGATCGTTCACGCTGCCGTACGGCGACTGGGACTGGGCGACGTCGGTCAGCCATTCGCAGAGCACAGTGTCGAACGTGTTCACGAACCAGCTGAACGTGAATGCGCTGAACAACATCTACCAGAACGGCACGCTGAATTTCGCGAACCCGGCGGCGACGCCGAATGCGTTCAACGGGCTGTTCCAGGAAGCGAACAACCTCGGCATCTCGAAGCTCGACACGATCGACGCGACACTGGCGACGCCGAACCTGTTCCATCTGCCGGGGGGGGACGTCGGCATCGGCTTCGGCGCGCAGTTCACGCACCAGAGCGAAACGCTGACGCCGGGCTCCGAGTACCTGAGCGGAGCCGTCGTCACGCCGGACCTCGAGACGGTGGATGGCCAGCGCAACGTCGCGGCCGTCTATTACCAGATCAACGTGCCGATCCTCGAAAACCTGACGTTCAGCCAGGCCGGCCGCTACGATCACTACACGGACGTGGGCGGTGCGTTCTCGCCGCGCTTCGCGTTGCGCTACCAGCCGATCAAGGAGCTGACGCTGTATACGTCGTACAACCGCGGCTTCCGCGCGCCGACCTTCGTCGAGGACAGCAAGTCGCAGACGCTCGGCATCCAGGTCGACCCGGCCACAGGCCAGAACTACACGTCGATCACCGTCGGCAACCCGAACCTCGCACCGGAACGCACGCGCAACTTCAACATCGGCTTCCAGGTGTCGCCGAGCCGCTACACCGATCTCGGCTTCGACTGGTACAAGATCCGCATCGACAACGTGATCGGCCAGGGCACGCCGTCGCAGATCGCGACCGACCCGACGACGGGCCAGCTGCTGTACAAGGTGATCCCGTACCAGAACCTCGGCTACCTCGACACGAACGGCTTCGAAGGCACGTTCCGCCAGGGCCTGCCGCTGAAGGGCTGGGGCACGGTCACGCTGTCGGGCGACTGGGCGTACATCAACAGCTACAAGATCGGCTTCCCGGGCGGCACGCCGGTCAACGGCGCGGGCAACAACTTCACGATCACGCAGCCGTTCGGCGGCAGCTTCCCGCGCTGGCGCGGCAACACGACGCTGGACTGGAACTACCGGAAGTTCGATGCGGCGCTGACGTGGCAGTTCACGGGCCCGTATGCGCAGAACCTGCTGCCGGCGCCCGCGCCGTCGAAGGTCGGTTCGTACAGCCAGTTCAACCTGATGATGACGTACACGGGCTTCAAGAACTGGACGATCTACGGCGGCATCAACAACATCTTCAACCGCACGCCGCCGTACGACCCGATCTTCGCGAACGGCACGCTGGACCAGAGCGGGTACGACACGTCGGTGTATTCGTACATCGGCCGGTTCGCGCAGGTCGGCGCGACGTACAAGTTCTGACGGAGGCCGTGATGGATTGACAGGCTTGGACGGGCCGCTCCGCGTCCACAACCCCCCCTTTAATTGGAGCGGCCCTTTTTCGCCTGGCGCCACGCGCGCCCGCAACCGCGGCACGCGACGGCGCAGTGTTTCGATCATTTGCAACACGAACTACCGGCGGGACGCGGCCAGCACGCGGCGTCCGGCACAGGCATCGACCGCGCGCAGGCTTCGGGCCCGCACGCTTCCGGACAGAGTGACCATGAGACTGTTGAAATGGCGATGGGCACGCGTGTCACGCCACACGCGCCCGATGCGCGCGTACGCGCGAATGCGCAACGGCGTGCGGGCCGCGCTGTTCGCGTGCGCGGCGCTGCTCGTGGCGGGCAGTGCGATGCCGCGGGCCGCACTCGCGGTGCCGGCGATCTCGCAATACGACCAGCCGAAATATCCGCCGGACTTCACGCATTTCGACTACGCGGACGTGACCGCACCCGACACCGGCACGCTCGATTTCGAAAACTACGACGAAGCGCAGAGCTACGACTCGCTCAACCCGTTCCTCGTGCGCGGCTCGCCCGCGCCCGACATCAAGAACCTGATGTTCGACACGCTGATGCAGCGCAGCTGGGACGAACTCGCGTCCGAATACGCGCTGATCGCGGACGACGTCGAGGTCGCGCCGGACCGGCTGTCGGCGACGTTCCACCTCAATCCGGCTGCGCGCTTCTCGAACGGCGACGCGATCACCGCCGCCGACGTCAAGTATTCGTTCGACACGCTGGCGAGCCCGCAGGCGTCGCCGCTCTACAACGCGCAGTTCTCGATCATCAAGCGCGCGGTCGTGGTCGACCGCCAGACGATCCGCTTCGAGTTCAAGCACGCGGAGCGCGACGCCGCGCTGATCGCGGGCGACCTGCCGGTGTTCTCGCCGAAATGGGGGCAGCGCGCGGACGGCACGCGGCCGCCGTTCGACCAGATCGCGACCGTGCCGCCGATCGCGAGCGGTGCGTACCTGATCGAGCAGCGCAGGAACGACAAGCAGATCCGCTACGTGCGCAATCCGCACTACTGGGCCGCGAACCTGCCGTCGCGGCGCGGGATGTTCCGCTTCGCCCACGTGTCGTTCAAGCTGTACCTGGACCAGTACACGTCGCTCGAAGCGTTCAAGGCCGGCGACGTCGATGCGCGGATGGAGTACAGCTCGACGCAGTGGGCACGCAAGTACGTCGGCAAGAATTTCCGCAACGGCCTGTTGAAGAAGGGCGAATTCCCGGACGGCCCCGCGCAGATGCAGGGCTTCCTGATGAACCTGCGCAAGCCGATGTTCCAGGACGTGCGCGTGCGGCACGCGCTCGCGCTGGCGTTCGATTTCGACTGGATGAGCCGGATGATGTTCTACGGGCAGTACCGCCGCACCAGCAGCTTCTGGGAGGCGAGCCCGTTCGCTGCGTCCGGCGTGCCGAGCGCGAAGGAGCTCGCGCTGCTCGAACCGTACCGGTCGACCCTGCCGCCGACCGTGTTCGGCCCGATGATCAGCCAGCCGTCGACGCTGCCGCCCGGCTCGCTGCGCGCGAACCTGAAGGAAGCGCGCGACCTGCTCGAGCAGGCCGGCTGGCACTACCGGGACGGCGCGCTGCGCGATGCGAGCGGCACGCCGATGACGATCGAGATCATCGACGACCAGCCCGGCATGGACCGCCTGATCCTGCCGTACACGCAGGCGCTCGCGACGCTCGGCATCCACGCGTACCTGCACGAGATCGACAGCGCCGTCTACCTGAAGCGGCTCGACAATTTCGAGTACGACATGACGACGTACATCTACCTGCCCGTGACGATCCCGGGTGCCGAGCTGACGCGCCGGTTCGGCAGCGCGGCCGCGTCGCAGCCGGGCTCCGAGAATTATCCGGGCGTGAAGTCGAAGGCCGTCGACGCGCTGATCCGCGCGGCGCTCGCGGCCGACACGCTCGACGATCTGGAGACGGCCACGCACGCGCTCGACCGCGTGCTGATCAACCTGTACGTGCTGATCCCGCAGTACTACCTGCCGAACGCGCGGATCGGCTACAAGGCGACGCTCGGTCATCCGGCAGTCGTGCCGGACTCCTATCAGTACGAGGACTGGATCATCGACTACTGGTACGTAAAGAAGCCGGCGGCACAACCCGCACCGGCGGCCTGACGGGGAACAACGATGCTGGCATACATACTCAGGCGGCTGCTGTTGATGATTCCGACGCTGGTCGGCGTCGTGACGATCACGTTCGCGGTCACGCAGTTCGTGCCGGGCGGCCCGGTCGAGCAGGTCCTCGCGCAGCTGCGGCACGGCAGCGCGCGCGGGGGCGAGGCCGGCGGAGGCGGGGGCGGCTATCACGGCAGCCAGGGCGTCGATCCGCAGCAGATCGCGCAGATCCGCAAGCAGTTCGGCTTCGACAAGCCGCCGCTCGAGCGCTACCTGCTGATGCTGAAAAGCTATGCGACGTTCGACCTCGGCCAGTCCTACTTCGCGCATCGCAGCGTGTGGGCGGTGATCCGTTCGAAGCTGCCGGTCTCGATCACGCTCGGGTTATGGACGGTGATCCTCACGTATCTCGTGTCGGTGCCGCTCGGCATCGCGAAGGCGGTACGCAACGGCTCGCGGTTCGATACCGTGACGAGCGTGCTGGTGCTGACCGGCTACGCGGTGCCGGGCTTCGTGCTCGGCGTGCTGCTGCTGATGCTGTTCGGCGGTGGCACGTTCTGGCAGGTGTTCCCGATGCGCGGGCTCACGTCCGACAACTTCGACGACCTGACGCTGGCCGGCAAGACGCTCGACTATCTGTGGCACATCGTGATGCCGGTCACCGCGGCGGTGATCGGCAATTTCGCGATCGTCACGATCCTGACGAAGAACACGTTCCTCGAGGAAATCGGCCGGCAGTACGTGCTGACCGCGCGGGCGAAGGGCGCGCCGGAGCGCGACGTGCTGTGGAAGCACGTGCTGCGCAACGCGGCGATCCCGCTGCTCACCGGGCTGCCGGCGGCCTTCGTCGGCGCGTTCCTGAACGGCAACCTGCTGATCGAGACGCTGTTCTCGCTCGACGGGATGGGGCAGCTGTCGTACGACGCGGTGATCCGTCGCGACTATCCGGTCGTGCTCGGCTCGCTGTTCCTGTTCACCCTGATCGGTCTGCTGACCAAGCTCATCGCGGATATCTGCTATGTCCTCGTCGACCCCCGTATCCAGTTCAGCCGCCTGGACCACTGATCCTGCGTGCGCGCCGTCGCCTTCGCCGTGGCGGCGCACGTGGCAGCGCTTTCGCGCGCAGCCGCTCGGCTATGCGAGCCTCGTGATCTTCGTCGTGCTGTTCGCGCTCAGCCTGTGCGCCGATGGCCTGTCGAACGACCGGCCGCTGCTCGTGCGCTACGACGGGCACTACTATTTCCCGATCGTGAAGGACTATCCGGAGACCGAGTTCGGCGGCGACTTTCCCGCGAAGACGAACTACCTCGATCCGTACATTCGTGCGAAGCTCGAGTCGCACGGCAATTTCGCGGTCTATCCGCCGAACCGTTACCGCTACGACACGATCGACTATTTCGCGTCGCGGCCGTATCCGGCGCCGCCGTCGGCGAGCAACTGGCTCGGCACCGACCAGTTCGGGCGCGACGTGCTCGCGCGGCTGCTGTACGGGTTCCGGCTGTCGGTGCTGATGGCGTTCGCACTGACCGTGTCGGGCGTGCTGGTCGGCGTGCTGACGGGCGCGCTGCAGGGCTTCTACGGCGGGCGCACCGACCTGATCGGCCAGCGCCTGATCGAGATCTGGAGCGCGCTGCCCGACCTGTACCTGCTGATCATCTTCGCGTCGATCTTCACGCCGTCGCTGTGGCTGCTGTTCATCCTGCTGTCGATGTTCGGCTGGCTCGTGCTGTCCGATTACGTGCGTGCCGAATTCCTGCGCAACCGCACGCTCGATTACGTGAAGGCGGCCCGCACGATGGGGCTGACGAACGCGCAGATCATGTGGCGCCACGTGCTGCCGAACAGCCTCACGCCGGTGATCACGTTCCTGCCGTTCCGGATGAGCGCCGCGATCCTGTCGCTGACGAGCCTCGATTTCCTCGGTCTCGGCGTGCAGCCGCCGACGCCGAGCCTCGGCGAGCTGCTTCAGGAAGGCAAGAACAACCTCGATGCATGGTGGATCTCGATCTCCGCGTTCGCGGCGCTGGTGGTGACGCTGCTGCTGCTCACGTTCATGGGCGACGCGTTGCGCAACGCGCTCGACACGCGTGCGCGCGGCTCGGCGTTCGGCGGGGGGCGATGATGGCGAACGCGTTGCTGCAGATCGACGGGTTTTCGGCGCGCTTCGGCGCGAAGCCGGCCGTGCAGGACCTGAGCCTGTCGATCGGCCGCGGCGAGCGCGTCGCGCTCGTCGGTGAATCGGGGTCGGGCAAGAGCGTGACGGCGCTGTCGATCCTGCGGCTCGCGCAGCAGGCGACGCTGTCGGGGCGGATGCTGTTCGACGGAGAGGACCTGCTCGCGAAGACCGAACAGCAGATGCGCGGGATTCGCGGCGCCGACATCGCGATGGTGTTCCAGGAACCGATGACCGCGCTGAATCCGCTGTACACGATCGGCAAGCAGATCGCCGAGAGCCTGCGGCTGCACGAGGGGCTGCGGCCGCGCGACGCGCGCGAACGCGGGATCGCGCTGCTGCGGCGCACCGGGATTCCGGAGCCGGAGCGGCGCATCGACAGTTTTCCGCATCAGCTGTCGGGCGGGCAGCGCCAGCGCGCGATGATCGCGATGGCGCTGGCGTGCCGGCCGCGGCTGTTGCTGGCGGACGAGCCGACGACGGCGCTCGACGTGACCGTGCGCCAGCAGATCGTCGATCTGCTGATCGAACTGCAGGAGCAGGAAGCGGCCGCGCGCGGCATGGCCGTGCTGCTGATCACGCACGACCTGAATCTCGTGCGGCGCTTCGCACAGCGCGTGGCCGTGATGGAGCAGGGCGTGCTGGTGGAGACGAACACGACCGACGCGCTGTTCGCCGCGCCGCAGCATCCGTACACGCGCCGGCTGCTCGACAGCGCGCCGCAGCGCGCCGTCGAGCCGGTTGCGGCCGGCGCGCAGACGATCCTCGACGTACGCGATCTCGCGGTCGATTACCGGATCGCCGCGAAAGGCTGGCGCGCGGTGCTCGGCAAGACGACGTTCCGGGCCGTGCACGACGTGAAGCTGTCATTGAAGCGCGGCGAAACGCTCGGGATCGTCGGCGAGTCGGGCTCGGGGAAATCGACGCTGGCGGCAACGGTGCTCGGCCTGCAGCGGCCGGCGGCCGGCGCGATCGAGATCGACGGCCTGCCGCTCGACGCGCTGCGGACGACGGGCGGCCGGCGCACGCTGTACGGCAGGATGCAGGTCGTGTTCCAGGATCCGTTCGGCTCGCTGTCGCCGCGGATGACGGTCGAGCAGATCGTCAGCGAGGGGCTTGCCGTGCACCGGCCGCAGGTGGCCGGCGACGCGCGGCGGGCGCGGATCGCCGCGCTGCTGCAGGAGGTCGGCCTGCCGGCCGAGTCGATGATGCGCTATCCGCACGAATTCTCCGGCGGCCAGCGGCAGCGGATCGCGATCGCGCGCGCGCTGGCGGTGGAGCCGGAACTGCTGGTGCTGGACGAGCCGACGAGCGCGCTCGACGTGTCGATCCAGAAGCAGGTGCTGAATCTGCTGACGAATCTGCAAAAGAAGTACAAACTGAGCTACCTGTTCATCACGCACGATCTTGCGGTCATGCGTGCGATGGCCCACCGGGTCGTCGTGATGAAGGCGGGGCGCGTGGTCGAGGAGGGCGATACGCTCGACGTGCTGCATGCGCCGTCCCACCCGTATACGCGCGCGCTGCTTGCGTCGTCGATGCTGGCGCCGGTGCGCGCCTCCCGAGAGAGAACCGATGATTGACGTGTACCGGGTGCGGCGCGCCCAGGCCGCGCGCGTGCCGTGCGGCGAAACGCCGGCGGTGCGCTGACGCATGTCGATGCCGTCGTTCTTCATCGATCGTCCCGTCTTTGCGTGGATCGTCGCGCTCGCGATCGTCGTCGCGGGCGTGCTCGCGATTCCGCAGCTTCCGATCGCGCAGTATCCGCGCCTGGCGCCGCCGCGCGTCGTGATCACCGCCGCGTATCCGGGCGCGTCGACCGAGACGGTCGACGGCGACGTCGGCAGCATCATCGAGGAAAGCCTCGACGGCGCCGACGGCCTCCTGTACTACGAGACGAGCAGCGACGGCCACGGCAACCTCGAGATCGACGTGACGTTTTCGCCGGGCACCGATCCCGACATCGCGCTCGTCGACGTGAACAACCGGCTGAAGCAGGTCGAGTCGCGGTTGCCGCAGCAGGTTGTCCAGCAGGGGATCGGCGTGTTCAAGGCGGCGAACACGTTCCTGATGCTCGTCACGCTGACGTCGACCGACGGCCTGCGCGATTCCGCGCAGCTCGGCGATTACCTGAACCGCTACGTACTGCGCGAGCTGAAGCGCGCGCCGGGCGTCGGCGCGGCCGAGCTGTGGGACGCCGACGAAGCGCTGCGGGTCTGGCTCGATCCGCACAAGCTGCGCGAATACGGCCTCGGCGCCGACGACGTGATCGCGGCAATCGGCGCACAGAATGCGACGGTCACGGCCGGCGCGATCGGCGATGCGCCGTTTCCGGGCGGCCAGCAGCTGACCGCGCAGATCGTCGTCAAGGGGCAGCTCGCGTCGCCGGACGAGTTCGGCCGGATCGTGCTGAAGTCGAAGACGGACGGCTCGGCGGTGCGCGTCGCCGACGTCGCGCGGGTCGAGATCGGCCGCGACGACTATTCGTTCTATTCGCGGCTGAACGGCCGCCCGGCCGCGACGGTCGGCATCCAGCTCGGCCCGCGCGGCAATGCGCTCGAAACGTCGAACGCGATCCGTGCGCGGCTCGCCGAACTGTCGAGGACGTTGCCGTCGGGTGTCGCGATCGAGATCCCGTTCGACGGCGCGCATTTCGTGACGATCGCGATCCGCGAGGTCGTGCTGACGCTGATCGAGGCGGTCGTGCTGGTGTTCTGCGTGATGTGGCTGTTCCTGCGCGACCTGCGCTACACGCTGGTGCCGACGGTCGTGATTCCGGTCACGCTGATGGGCGCGTTCGTCGCGATGTGGGCGTTCGGGCTGTCGATCAACGTGTTCACGATGTTCGGTCTCGTGCTGGCGATCGGCATCCTCGTCGACGACGCGATCGTGGTCGTCGAGAGCGTGCACCGCGTGATGGAGGAGGGCGTGTCGCCGCGCGACGCCACGCGTCGGGCCATGAAGCGGATCGGTGGGGCGATCGTCGGCGTGACGGCGGTGCTGACCGCCGTATTCGTGCCGATGGCGTTCTTTCCCGGTACCGTCGGCGGCATTTACCGGCAGTTCGCGGTGGCGATGATCGCGTCGATGCTGGTGTCGTCGTTCATGGCGCTGTCGCTCACGCCCGCGCTGTGCGCGAACCTGCTGAAGCCGGTCCCGCGGCACGACGGCCGGGCCACCCATGCGCGTCGTCGCGGCCTCGGCGCGCGGCTGGCCGACCGGTTCGGTGCGGGCTTTACGCGCGTCGAGGCCAGTTATCGCCGCGTTGCCGTGTTCGCGGTGCGCCGCACCGGCCTCGTCGTCGCGGTCTACGCGGCGCTCGTGATCGCCTGTGCGCTGCTGTACTGGATGATGCCGGGCGGCTTCCTGCCGACCGAGGACCAGGGGCAGCTGCAGGTGATGATCCAGTTGCCCGCCGGGGCGACGCAGGCGCGCACGCTCGTGGCCGTCGAGCGGGTCGAGGCGATCCTGCGCGCGGAGCCGGCGATCGCGAACGTGACGAGCGTGATCGGCTGGAGTTTCGCGGGCAGCGGGCAGAACGTCGGGATGGCGTTCGTGGAGTTGAAGGACTGGGCGCAGCGCGACGTCGACGCGATGACGTTGCGCGACCGGCTCAACCGGCGTTTCGGCGAGATTCTCGACGGCGACGTCGAGGCGTCGCTGCCGCCTTCGGTGCGCGGCATCGGGCATTCCGACGGGTTCACGTTCCGGCTCGAGGATCGCGGCGGTGTCGGGCTCGATGCGTTGAAGGCGGCCCGCGAGCAGCTGTCCGAGCGCGCGAAGGCCGATCCGCTGCTGGCCGCCGTGCATTTCGAAGACCTGCCGGACGCGCCGCGTATCGAGCTCGACGTCGATCGCGCGAAGGCGTATGCGCTCGGCGTGCCGTTCGAGCGGATCGCGGGGCTCCTGGGCGGCACGTTCGGCTCGAACTACATCAACGATTTTCCGGCGTCGGGCCGGATGCGGCGCGTGATCATCGAAGCCGAGCCGGGCGCCCGCACGACCGACACGCAACTGATGGCGCTGACCGTGCCGAACCGCACCGGCGACATGGTGCCGCTGTCGGCCATCGCCGCGCCGCACTGGACGATCGGCCCGGTGATGCTGAACCGCTACAACGGCTATCCGTCGCTCGACATCAGCGGCCGGGCGGCGACCGGCACGAGCTCGGGCGCGGCGATGGCGGAGATGGAGCGGCTCGCCGGTGGGTTGCCGGCCGGGATCGGCTTCGACTGGGTCGACGCGGCGCGCGAGGAGCAGGTTGCCGCGCGGCAGACGCCGCTGCTCGTCGGGCTGTCGGTGCTCGCGGTGTTCATGGCGCTCGCCGCGCTGTACGAAAGCTGGACGATTCCGCTGTCCGTGCTGACGATCGTGCCGCTCGGCATGATCGGCGCGATCGCGGCGGCGCTCGCACGCGGCATGCCCAACGATGTGTACTTCAAGGTCGGGATGATCACGGTGGTCGGGCTGGCGGCGAAGAACGCGATCCTGATCGTGCAGTACGCGCGCGATCTGGCCGCACGCGGCGTGCCCCTGCGGCAGGCGGTGATCGACGCGGCCGCCACGCGATTCAGGCCGATCGTGATGACGTCGATGGCGTTCCTGCTCGGCGTCGTGCCGCTCGTGCTGGCGACGGGCGCGGGCGCGGAGAGCCGGCGGTCGATTGGGACGGGGGCGTTTGGAGGCGTGTTGGCGGCGACGATGTTCGGGCTCGTGTTTGCGCCGGTCGCGTTTCGGTTGGTGGTGTCCGCGGGCCGGCGCGGCCGGCAGGCTGCCGGGATGCGGCGTGATGCGCGGCGGGCGGAAACGGTCGGGGACCTGGAGGTGGATTGAGGGGGGAGGCGGGTTGTTTTGGGGTGGATCAGGTGTTGGCGTCCGTTTAAGCAATATTGTTCCTGCTGGTTTTGCTGGCAACCTGTCACCTATCCGCTCAAAGGGACGGATGGATGCGGTGTCGCGCGCGGCGAGCTGTGCAGCGCGCCAACGCCGATCGGGACCGTGACGACTGAAGCGGCGCGGCGCGAGAACAGGCCTACTTCCTCGTCGGGCGATTGAGCACTGTCACTGCTTGAGCAAAGCGTTGGTAGTCTGGATGGACGGTCGAGGGGCGCACCGACTCGGAGAACTGCCGCTGCTCAGGCGACAGAGACGCGCGTGGTTGAAGCGCGATCGACTTTGCTTCGTCGGACAGGGCATTAAAAATCGCGTCGCTGGTATTCGCCCAATTTTTGACCAATCGATCGAACGCTGCAATCGGAAGCTCGGGAGACATGCCGTGTGCGAACTGCCTGCTCCTGAAGATCGCTTGACCGACCGCTGTCGCGAGAGGGCTGAAGCGCAGCGATTCGGCGATACACCAAACGATGACGCTTCGAGCCTCGTCACCGTTGGCCGCCTTGGCCGCGTCAGTCGGCTTAGTTGAGTTGCCGAGCAGGCGCCCGAGAGCACCGTCGAGTGTGAGCTGCTGACTCTCCAGCGTGCTAGTGTAGCGACCCATGCCGTGTCCTCCGATCAGGTCGACGTATAGATTGCGCATGCTCAAGTGGAGCAAGAGGCTCTGTTGCTGCGTATCCTGCGGAAATAACGTGATCGCGAACTTCTCGTCGCTGTCACGGCAGACGCGATAAAAGGTATTGTCGAACCGGATCAGATTCGTGTCTTCCGTGACTTTGTTGCGAATGGCACTGATCTGGGATGCCCAGTTCGGGCCGACCTGCAAGGTGAAGTTCATCGTTAGCACCTCCGAGAGACTGCTGGCGCCCGCTAAGCCAACTTGTCGGACGCGATCGGCATCAAACAAGTGATGCCTTTGGCCAGGCCGAATCGCCACACCAGGTGAGTGTGGCTAACGCAAGATGGTATGACGAAATCTAGCGGGGCGCGCCGCTCTACGCCATCCGTGCACCGGATTGGACGGTCTGGCGGACCCACAGCGGAGCACATTGCGGGAGTCTACGGTCGAGGAAGCGCGGGCGCACACGCGCCATTCGAGTCATCCAATCGTGCTGCCTGGCATGCTCACCGTGGCGGCCGAGAACAAAATTGCTTAAACAAACGCGAACCAGTGGTGCTGCTTGGCGATACCATGTTCATTTGACATAATCATAATTATCAACATGACTGGTTGTAGTGGCTAGATTGAAATGTCCGCTTCCGAGCCGGCATCCGGCCTTCAGGCCATTCAAGCCAGATAGGCAGCGACTTCGACCGGTTCCAGGAAACGGACCAGCGTCACGCGCGGATCCTGCGCCGGATGGCAGATGCCGTTGAAACCTGACCAGCTTCGCTGGATGCCGTGCTCCGTTTCCAGTGCGATCAAGACGCATTGGCCGTGCCGGTTCAGATTCGTGCGCAGCGGCGCCTCGCCCCATGCGAGCGCCAGGTTGTTGACTCGTTCGCCATTGGCGTACGCATGCGCCTGCAGCCAGTGGAAATCGGAATGGTCCTGCAGCGCGTCGCCGTCGCGTGGCGCGATGGTCTTCCCGACGCGCAACGCCCGAGCGTGTTCGCCGATCAGTTGCTGCAGCAGCGTGAACGCATGGAACGTATTGTTGATGCCGAGCGCACTGGCGACGAAGCCCGTGCCGGACGCCGGCAGCACGACGACGAGTTCGGGTTCGTAGCTCACGGCGGATGCCGCGCACAGGTAGTGCAACTGGTCGAACGGAAGGCTGTCGTTGTCCGCCGTTCGGCCCAGCAGCGCCTGCAATGGCGTGTCGCCGACGAAACGGCGATGATTGTCGCGATCACGCATCAGCATCGTCATCAACGACAGCACGAGCGTATCGACGGCGTCCCGCATCGTGTCGACCTCCCTTCCCCGCCGTTCGTCGAGCGCGTCGAGCCGGCGCCTGGCCGCGAGCCAGTCGCGACGCTCGTCGTCGCTGGCTTCGTCGTCGTCCTCGGTCGAGCGTGCGCAATATGGCGCGAGTTCGTGCAGCCATGTCCCGAGTACGGTCCGGGCCGCCGGAAACAGGATGCGCGGATCGCCGCCGCCCTCCACGATCGCACCGCCGAGCAACGCCAGCAAAGCCGCGCGATTCGGATGCAACGTCGGCAATTCGGCGGCGCATGCGTGCAGGACCACGTCGGCGTGCTCCTGCGCCCGTTCATGCAATGCCTGGATTTCCGGCAGGCCGAAGAAATCGTCCGGCGTGAAGAGGTCGGTTTCGTCCAGCACCGGGCGATGCAGGACGGCAAGGCATTCGGGCGTCAGGAGGGTCACGATATGCGCTACGGAAGCTGGGGAACGGGCGATGTCGGCACGGCGGGCGCATGCGCCCGCCGCGCTTATCCGGATCGGATGCGAGCACGATTGTGCCAGCTTGGGTGCGTTCCCGACGTTTGCCGATGCCCGCTCAGATCGCCACTTCCGGCGGCGCCTGCCGGAACAGCCGCGTAATCCAGCACAGATACACCAGCCCGAGCGCGAACCACACGACGCCGAGCACGAGCGCCGTCTTCTCGAGGCTGACGAGCAGCCAGATATCGGCCACCGCGCCGATCACCGGAAAGACGATGCCGCCGAACACGCCGATCCTGCGCTCGCCGTGATTGCCCGTCAGGTACAGCCGGATCACGCACAGATTGACGGCTGTGAACGCGAGGAACGCACCGAAGTTGATGAACGACGTCGACGTCGCGACGTCCAGCTTCAACGCGATCAATCCGACGACGCCGGCCAGTGCGATGTTGATCGCGGGCGTCTTGAAGCGCGGGTGAATGAAACCGAAGATGCGCTTCGGCAGGATTTCATCGCGGCCCATCGCATACAGCAGCCGCCCGACGCTTGCCTGCGCGGAGATGCCCGATGCGAACTGGGCAAGGATCAAACCTGCAAGGAACACCGTCACGAACAGGTCGCCGCCGATCATCTTCGCGACTTCGAATGCGGCCGAATCCGTGTCCTTGAACTCGACGCCCGGATGCGCGAGCTGCATCGTGTACGCGGCGATCACGAAGATCGCGCCACCGATCAGTGCGATCAGCAGGATCGCGCGCGGCATGTTCTTCTTCGGATCGATCGTTTCCTCGGTCAGCGTCGACACGGCGTCGAAGCCGAGGTACGAGTACGCGGCGATCGCGGCACCGGCCATCGTCGCGCCGAATGGCACGTGCGGCTTGAAGAACGGCTCCGCCATCGCGATGCCGCCCGCCCCTGCCGCGGCCGATGCGTAATGCCAGCACAGCACGACGAACATCGCGACGATCGCCAGTTGCACGACCATCAGCACGATATTGAAGCGCGCGGCCAGTTCGATGCCGAAGATGTTCAGGCCGCTCGTCAGCACGATGAACGCGACGATCCAGATCCACGTCGGCACATGCGGAAATGCCGCGTTCAGATACGCCGCGCCGATCAGCCAGATCACCATCGGCAGGAAAAAATAGTCGAGCAGCGTCGCCCAGCCGATCATGAAGCCCACATGGGGGTTGAACGTCCTGCGCGTGTACGTATAGGCGGAACCTGCGGCGGGATAGAGTCGCGCAAGCTTGCCGTAGCTGAGCGCGGTGAACGCGATGGCCACCAGCGCGAGCAGGTACGCGAGCGCGGCCGTGTCGTCGCTGGCCTTGGCGAGCACGCCGTAGGTACCGTAGACGATCAGCGGCGCCATATAGGCGAGGCCGAACAGCAGCACGGACGGCAGGCCGAGCGTGCGCTTCAGGCGCGCGGGTTCATGGGATGACGACGCTTGCATGTTATCTCCTGGGCCTTCGGGCCGATACGAATGCCTGTGGCCGGCATTTCAATGGAATGGGCAGGCACGCGCCGGGCGTGAGACGCCCGCGCGATGCCGCAGAGGGACAATGCGTGACGCCGGATTACCCGGCGCGGTGACGGCGCGCGTCGATCATCAGCGCGCGATGTCCGCTCGATTGCTCGACGGGTGCGAGACCGAGCGCCACGCGTGCGTCGTGCAGATAGCTGTAGTGTTCGCGGCTCGCTTCGAGGCGCGTCAGGTCGATGCTTGCCTGCACGACGGCTTCGTCCCGGCCGAGTTCGAGCATGCTCTCGCCAAACGGATCGACGAGCGCGGACTGGCCGGCGAACGTCAGGTTGTCGTCGCCGGAACCGCAGCGGTTCACCATCAGCGCGAACATCTGGTTCTCCATCGCACGCGCTGCGATCGCGCGGCGATGCACGGGGCCGAACGGGTCCATGTTGCCGTTGGTGACGATCAGCAGGTCGGCGTCGAGCGCCCCGACCGCGCGCGCCGTCTCGGGGAATTCGATGTCGTAGCAGATCAGCAGGCCCACCGTCAGGCCATGCCACGTGCAGGTCGCGAAACGGTCGCCCGGCGTGAAGACGCCGACATCCGACGCCCACAGATGGGTCTTGCGGTAGCGCAGCACGATGTCGCCCTGCTCGTCGACGAGCACCGTGGTGTTGTAGAACTGTCCGCCGTCGCGTTCGGCAAGGCCCACCGCCACGGCGACGCCCTTTTGTCGTGCCGCATCGCGTACCGCGGACAACGCGGGACCGTCGAGCGTCTGCGCGACCTCGGCGACGTTGTCCCGCGTCGGGAAGCCCGACAGCGTCGTTTCGGGGAACACGACCAGTTGCGTGCCGCCTGCCGCATCGACGCGCGCGATCGTGTCGATCACCTTGCGCGTGTTGCGTGCGACGTCGCCGTCGACCAGCGCGAGTTGCGCGAGTTCTACCTGCATGAAGCCCACTCCTTCCAATAGCCTTTCATCTGCGTGTCGTATACGACGCTTCGTCGAGCGAAACAGCGGCCACCGCCACTGCCTTTCGAAGTGAGGCCGATTATCGGGTTATTATTTTTGACCTGAAATTCCCCGCCAGGGTTACCCTCACCGGAGGACACGATGGACCTCGAATGGCGAGATCTCGCTTTTCATCGGGAGATCGGTTCGGCCATCGACGCCCTCGATGGCCCGCATTTCTGGGCACGCCTCACGCGCGTGCTCGAACGGCATCTCGATTTCGACAACTGGGTCGCGCTGCGTTTCGCGCGCGATGGCGCGCCGCTCGTGCTCGCGGAACAGGCGATGCCCGACGGCAAGATCGACCTGATGTTCCAGGACTACCTGGCCGCGCTCTACCAGCTCGATCCGTTCTATCTCGCCGCGTTCGAAGCGCAGGCGTCGGGCTTCTACACGCTCGCCGATGTCGCGCCGGACAACTTCCGGATGACCGAGTACTACCAGCGCTACTTCAAGAAAAACATCGTCGGCGACGAAGTGCATTTCAACGTCGTGATCGATCGCGACCACACGCTGGGTTTTTCACTCGGCAAGACGAGCAAGTACGACGACCGCGAGATGGCCTTGCTGACGCTGTACACGCCATGGGTGCTGTCGTTGATGCAGCAGCGCCTGCGTTTCGAGACGTTTGCCGTGAAGGAGGCGCCCCGTGCAGCTGAAAGCGAGGCGCCCGATCCGCAAGCGCGCTTCGGCATGCTGACGGGCAGGAACGGCCGCGGCGCGTTGACGACGCGCGAAATCGAAGTGGCGATGCTGTCGTTGAGCGGGTTCTCTTCGCGTGCGATCGGCGAGAAACTGTCGATCTCGTTCGAGACCGTGCGTGCGCATAAAAAGCACATCTACGCGAAGCTCGGTGTCGGATCGCAATCCGAACTGTTTGCGATGTTCTACGATCGCGGGCGAACGGGGGAATCCGCGTGATTTACCGCGGATGCCCGCAAGCGCCCTCCTTCAGGCTTCGCTAGCCGGTGTGGAACGGCAGGTATCCAGGTCGAGCCGCAGGTCCGTCACGAATGCAGCGCCCGGCTGATGGGACAGCCTGAAGCCAACGGAACGCGCGAGGCCTTTCATCGCATCGTTCTCGCTCAACATCGTGCAGACCATCTGCCGCATGCCGGAGCGATGCGCCAGATCGATCAGGCTCGACAGCAGCACGCGGCCGAGCCCCTGTCGCTGCCATGTATCGTCGATCACGATCGCGCATTCGGCGACGTCGGTTTCACCGTCGTCCATCGCATAGCGCGCGACGCCGATCAACCGCTCGCGGCCGTCACGCGTGATCGTCGCGATCACCGCGCCTTCGCGCCGGCGGTCGATGCGGGTCCAGCGGATCATTTCGTCCTCGGTCGGCTTGCGCGCCGACATCAAGCGCATGTAGCGGCTGTGGCTCGACAACCGGCCGACGAGCTCGCGTTCGATCTCGAGGTCGCCGTGCTCGATCGCACGCAGCAGCACCGGTGCTCCATCCGTCGCTTCCCATATTCGCCGGATGCTGAGGGCCGGCGCGTCCGGCCCGGTTTCCCGGTATGAAGCTCGTTCGATCTCGATCGTGTCCATCGTTGACTCCGCCATGGTCCTGCCGCGCCCGGCTTGGCTCCGGATTCCGTTCGTGACGGAAAGCGACGCGGTGTCCCGCCCGGTCGGGCGCACTATCGGATGAGTGCGACCAGACCGCTGAGTACCCTTCCGAATGCTTTTCATTATCGGGAGACGGGGCCGTCCGATAAATGCATGAGGAACGACATCAGAGTTAGTCTTCACGGCAACAATCGCCGGAAGAGCGAGTGAGAGGTCGTCATGTTCATTTCCATTTTTCCCTTGAGTCGTCCCGTCATCGAACGGTTAATTAGTGCATATGCACACGTTAGCCAGCCAGGTTTCGCGCATCAATGTCCGGAATGGCATGAATGAGTTACAGGAGCCGCTAACTGTCGGACGTGTCCAGCGTCATGCGAAACAGCTCGCGACGCAGGTATGCGGCCTGTTGCGCGCCGAAATCGCGTTCGAAGCTGGCTTGCGCGGCGGCCCAGTGGGCGGTCGCTTCATCGAGCTTCTTCGCGCCCTGCGCGGTCAATACGACCTGGAGCCGGCGACGGCGCTGCCCTTCCGCCGGTGCTGCCACCAGGCCGCGCCGCAGCAACGGCTTGAGTGCGCGGACCAGCGTCGTTCTGTCCATCACCATCGCTTTCGCGAGTTCGACCATGGTCAGGCCCGCGCCGACGGCGAGCATGCCGAGGATGCTGAACTGCGTGGGCGTGATGTCGACGGCAGACAGATGGTGCTCGTAGAGCTTCGAGATATGCCGCGAAGCCTGGCGGAGCGCGAAACAGTCGTCGTCAAGGAGGTCGATCGAGTGCATGCGCACAGCTTAGTGGCCGGCCTGCCGGAGAACGATGGCGCGCGGGTTATCAGATTGATATCAATTCGCGCAGGAATGCCCCGGGGGATCCCGGGCGGGCGTGGTGGCGTGGACGGCCGCGTGCCTCTACCGGGTGCCGTGCGTGTCGAAGTAGGCGACGGCGTGCTCGATGAATGCGCGCACCTTGGCGGGGAGCAGCGTCCGGCTGCTGTAGGCGAGCTGGATCTCGATGCCGTCGTCGACGAGCGTGAAGTCGGCCAGCAGCCGGACCAGCCTGCCCGACGCCAGTTCGTTTTCCACCAGCGCCATCGGCATGATGCCGATGCCGAACCCCTGCAGCACCATTTCACGGTTGAACGCGGGACTGTTCGACGACACGTCGAAATGCTGCGCGACGACGAGATCCTCGCCGTCGATCCGGAAGCGCAGCTCCGGTTGACGAATCGATGGCGAAATCGGCACGAAACGATGCGCAGCGAGCGCCGATGGATGGACCGGCGTCGACGTGCTTTTCAGGTAGTCGGGTGTCGCGACGATGACGAGCGGAATCCGGTCGAGCCGCCGCACGACGGTCGTCTCGCTGACGATCATGAACGGGACCACGATGCCGAGATCGTAGCCTTCGCCGACCAGGTCGACCGGCCGTTCCGTCAGCGTGACGTCCAGCGAGACCTTCGGATGGGCGCGTTCGAACGCCGCGATCAGCGGGACGAGCCAGTAGACCGTCGCGGTCGTGTGCGCGACGAGGCGCAATACGCCGCGCACCTCGCGCGTCTGCGTCGCGACGTCCGCCTCGATCGTGTCGACCTCGTCCAGGATGCGCACGCAGCTTTCGTAGAACCGTTCCGCCGCTTCGGTCAGCGAGACGCGGCGCGTCGTCCGGTTCAGCAACCGGCACCCCATTCGCTTTTCGAGCGCGGAAATCGTCCGCGATACGGCCGGTGGTGCGATGCCGTGATGATCGGCCGCGCGGGCGAAGCTCTTCAGTTCGACCACCGTCCGGAAAATCCGCATGCTTTCGATGTAATCCATGGGCACATCCCGGGAACGGGGAGCAGTCGGATGCAACACCGAGGCGCGACGGTGTTGCTGCGTGCCGAAACAACCAGGCGGCTTGTTCGCAGCAATATAGCAAAACCGGCGGCCGCACCGGCGCATGCGCGCGAATGCATGCAATCGCGTCAACGTCGGTGTCGGGGGAACGCGATGTCGAGACCGCGACCCTCCTCCCGAATCGATCGGGAGTGACCGGGAAGCACCGCGGACGGCGACGTCAGACGCGTTTCCGAAACCGCAGGTTTGTATTTTCAATCGTGCTGTTGTGATAAGAAAAGTTATCCGGATAGGTTCATCGTTTTATCCAACTACGCGTTTCGCGGCAGACAAATCCGCGCGTCGAGTCGCCGGAAAATCGGTCCCTTCGCCGAGATCGCGCCACGTTTCGACATTCGCACGCAGCGCATCGAGGTGCTTCATCGCGACGTCGAGTACCAATGCCGGTTTGCCGGGCAGCAGGTGCAGCGGCGGCGTCCCCGATGCCCGCGCGGCAACCACCTCCCCCGCATTTGTTCCCGCGACGCAAGACTGTTGCTCCACGGCGGGTGTTCGAAATCGTGGCCGGCGCGCCTACAGTCTGCCCATCGGATTCATTGATCCGGTCGGCGCCGAAGCCGAACACCATTCACCTGTCGAGGCACATCATGAGCACTTCCAGAGTCATCATCGTCACCGGCGCATCGCAAGGCATCGGTGCGGAAACGGTCAAGGCATTCCGCGCACGCGGCCATCGCGTCGTCGCGACGTCCCGTTCGATCGGCCCGTCGAACGATCCCGATCTCGTCACCGTCGCGGGCGATATCGGCGATCCCGCGGTCGCGCGCCGCGTGGTCGATGCGGCACTCGAACACTTCGGCCGCGTCGACACGCTCGTCAACAACGCGGGCGTGTTCATCGCGAAGCCGTTCACGCAATACACCGCGGACGACTATGCGCAGATCACCCGCGTCAACCTGGACGGCTTCTTCCACGTCACGCAGCGCGCGATCGACGCGATGCAGAAGCATGGCGGCGGCCACGTGGTCAGCATCACGACGAGCCTCGTCGATCACGCGAACAGCAACGTGCCGTCGGTGCTCGCGTCGCTGACGAAAGGCGGGCTGAATGCGGCGACGAAGTCGCTCGCGATCGAGTATGCGAAGGCCGGCATCCGCGTGAATGCGGTGTCGCCCGGCATCATCAAGTCGCCGATGCATGCGCCCGACATGCACGCGACGCTCGCGTCGCTGCACCCGGTCGGCCGCATGGGCGAGATGAGCGACATCGTCGACGCGATCCTGTATCTGGATTCGGCACCGTTCGTGACGGGCGAGATCCTCCACGTCGACGGCGGCCAGAGCGCCGGGCATTGAGCGTCGGCATCGACGCGGCGAGCCTGCCGGCCTAGCGCGGGACGGCGGCTCGCCGGGCGCGTGGCCGGCCCGCCTGCCTGGCGGGCGCGCGCGCCAGTTGCTCGACGAGAAAGTCGACGAACACGCGCACGCGCGACGACAGATAGCGCGCATGCGGATACAGCAGCATGAACGGCCGCGACCGGCCGCCGAGGCCGGGCAGCACTTCCACCAGCGTGCCGGCGCGCAGATCCTGTTCGACGATGAAGCGGTAGGTCTGGAACAGCCCCGCGCCGCCGCGTGCGAGCGTCACGCCGGCCAGGACGTCGCCCGAGGTGCCGTAGCTGCCGGTCGTCGCGACGTCGAGTTCGTCCGATCCGTCGTCGAACAGCCAGGGAATCGGCCGCCCGCTGCTCGGCAGTTCGAACTGGATGCACTCGTGCGCATGCAGATCGTCGATCGCGGTCGGCATGCCCGCGCGTTTCAGGTAGCCGGGCGTCGCGACGATCACGAGTTCGGCATCTTCCAGCTTGCGCGCGACCAGGTTCGAATCGGCCGGCGCGCGGCCGCGGATCGCGAGATCGAAGCCTTCCTCGGCGAAGTCGATGTTGCGGTTGCTCAGGTGGGTGTCGACGCGCACGTCCGGATACTGCTCGCGAAACGCGGGCAGCAGCGGCAGCACGCGATAGTGCCCGTACGGCGTCGGCATGCTGATCCGCAGCACGCCGGCAGGCGTCGCCTGCTGGCCGGTCGCTTCGCGCTCCGCGTCGACGAGCTGCGACAGCGCATCGCGGCATTGCTCGAAATAGCGCCGGCCGGAATCGGTCAGGCGAATCTGCCGCGTCGTGCGTACGAACAGCCGCACGCCGAGGCGCTCCTCGAGCCGCGCGACCGACCGGCTGACCGCCGCCGGCGTGACGCTCGCCGCGGTGGCCGCCAGCGTGAAGCTGCCGAGTTCGGCCGCGAGGCAGAACAGTTCGATGCTGCCCAGCAGCAGATCGTCGAATTTACGTTGCATGGGGCAGTTCCTGCCGTCTTCCGCATGTGGCGCGATGGAGCACCGAGTGTGCATGAATATCGCGCGGGAAACCAGCCAACGCCGCGCGCGTGATTCGTTACATGGCGTCCCGAATCAATTGCGCGCCTGACATTTACCGGCTTCGGCCGCATGACTAGAGTGACTGACAGGCCATCCCGATCGCCCGAACCATTTTCCGACAGGAGCACGACATGACCATCGAACAGAAGCTGGCCGAACTCGGCCTCGCGTTACCCGAACCGCCGACGCCGCTCGGCAGCTATACGGCCGTCAGCGAAGCCGGCAACCTGCTGTTCGTGTCGGGACAGCTCCCGCTCGTCGACGGCAAGGTCGCCTATACGGGCCGCGTCGGCGAGCAGTTGAGCGTCGACGCAGGCAAGCACGCTGCCCGGCTGGCGGCGCTGAACGTGCTCGCGCAGATCCGCAAGCATCTGGGCGGGTTCGACCGGCTGCGCAAGATCGTGCGCGTCGAGGGGCACGTCAGCTCGGCCGACGGCTTCTTCGGGCAGCCAGCCGTGATCGACGGGGCATCCGACCTGTTCGCCGCCGTGCTCGGCGGCAAGGCCGGGCACGCGCGTTCGGCGTTCTCCCAGCGCCAGTTGCCGGCCGATGCGGCGGTGATCCTCGTCGTGATCGCCGAGATCGACGCAGCGTGATGGAGCGGCCGCCCTGCGGGGCGGTCATCCCGTTTCGCGGGCGTTTTCGTGTGCCTTGCCCGGAATTTCGCACGTTCGCCGGTCGGTTCGATATCAGGGCGAGATCGCTCGAAAGCCTTGCCCGGAAAGGCGCGACACGTTCCAGATACATTGAAATACAAAATATCGCATGCGATTTAATCGAATGCGCTTGACGCAGAAGGTTGCCTCGCCCAAACTGCATCGCATGCGATCGAATCGCATCTGAAACAAACCAGACAACTGACGGAGCCAATGATGAGCAAGATCGAAAAAGTGCTGTACACGGGCAAGACGCATACGACTTCCGGCGGCCGCGACGGCGCGGCGCGCAGTTCCGATGGCCGCCTCGACATCCAGCTGTCGTCGCCGGGCAGCGCCGGCACCGGCACCAACCCGGAACAGCTGTTCGCAGCGGGCTGGTCGGCCTGTTTCATCGGCGCGATGCAGCTTGCGGCGCGTGCCGCGAAGGTGACGCTGCCGGCCGATCTCGCGGTCGACGCCGAAGTGGATCTCGGCACCGGCGGCAACGCGTACTTCCTGCAGGCCCGGCTGAACGTGAGCGTGCCGGGGCTCGATCGCGAGGTTGCACGACAGATCGTCGACGCCGCACACCAGACCTGCCCGTACTCGAAAGCGACGCGCGGCAACATCGACGTCGACATCCGTATCGCCTGAACGCTGCATCGGGCGGCCGAACGCCGCCCTGCTGAATATCCGATTCCTTTTCCATCGAGGTGAATGATGAAAGCCCGCTTGATCGCTGCCCTTCTCGTTGCTGTTTTCGCTTCCGCTGCCGCACCGGCGTTCGCCGACCAGGCCGTCGTGTCCCGCGCGCAGGTACGTGCCGAGCTCGTCCAGCTCGAACAGGCCGGCTACCGTCCGGGCCGTGCGAACGATCCGCATTACCCGGACGACCTGCAGGCCGCATTGACGCGCATTCACGCGAACGATGCGGTGGCGGCCGATGGGTCCGCATCGGCCGGTTACGGCCGCGACGCTGCGGCCACGGCGCAGTCGGGCAGCCGGCCCGCGACGCGTATCGCCGAGCGCTCGATCTACTTCGGTCATTGAATGAAACCGCGAACGGCGCCGATGGCCGGCGTGCGGTGCGCAACCCCTGAATGCCTGTTTCCCTGTCGAGGTAAATGATGAAGACCCAACTGATTGCCGCCCTCCTCGTTGCCGTGTCGGCCTCCGTCGCCGCACCGGCATTCGCCGGCGAAAGCACCGTCACGCGTGCGCAGGTGCGGGCCGAACTGGCCGCGCTGCAGCAGGCCGGCTACCTGCCGAACCGTCCCAACGATCCGAACTACCCGGACAATATCCAGGCGGCGCTGAACCGGATTCACGACAGCGGTGCCGTCGCGGCCGACACGCAGGCAGCCGGTTACGGCAGCGACGCCAGCGGCGCAACGCAGTCCGGCGGCCGCAACGGGGTTCGCACGGCCGAGCGCTCGATTTATTTCGGTCATTGAGCGCGGCGCGACGAAAACGGTCGCCAACCTCTGCCATATAAAGCGCATGCGATGTAATCGCATGCGCTTTTTCCTGTTGGAGATGACGGAATGAGGATCGACGGCGCTACCTGCCCGGCCGATCCGGGTCTATGCTGTGCGCCACCCCATCTTCATTCAAGGAGCAGCCGATGCCGGACGCCATGACCGGAAACGCGACAGGCAATACGCACGTGCTCGACCGCGTTGCCTGGAACGCACTCACGGGCAAGCAGCGCCGTTTCGCGCTCGGCAATGACCGCGCGTGGCGGTTTCCGGCGGCCATTGCGCCATTCGCCGCGATCGCCGACACGAGCGCGGCTTCGTTCGACGCGCTGCGCGAACTGGTCGCCGCGCACGGACCAACGGCGCTGGTGACGCCGGACGAGATCGAGCCGCCTGCGGGATTGCCCGTCATCCGGCGCGCGACGCTGCTGCAAATGGTCTGGGAAGGGACGCCCGATCCGGCCTATGAAACGGAGCATGTCACGCTCGGCGAAGCCGATGTGCCGGACATGCTCGCGCTGACCAGCGCCGCGCAGCCCGGCCCGTTCGGCCCGCGCACGTTCGAGCTCGGCCGTTACATCGGCGTGCGCAGCGAGGGTCGGCTGGCCGCAATGGCCGGCGAGCGGATGCAGCTCAACGGATATACGGAGATCAGCGCGGTGTGCGTGGACGCGGCGTTTCGGCGGCAAGGTCTTGCGGCGCGCCTGATCCGGTCGTTGATTGCGTCGATCGGCGCGCGATCGGAAACGCCCTTCCTGCACGTCCTGGCGACGAACCAGGTGGCGATCGAGCGCTACGTCGCGCTCGGTTTCGTCGTGCGCCGCGAGATGCGCCTGCTGGTGCTGGGCGACGCGCACGCATGACGATGCGGCCGATGCGATGCACGCGTCGGCCGCAGGCGCTTCATCGATTTATTCTTCGGTCGAACGGATCAGGTTGCCGCGCAGCGTGACGATCGCCTTCTGCACCTTCGCGAATTCGTCCGGCTTCAACCCGGTGGCTTCGACCAGATTCATGTCGAGCCCCTTCTCGCGTACGCGGCGGCCGCTTTTCGTCAGGCTGACGAGCACCTGGCGTTCGTCGGACGGATCGCGGTGCCGCTCCAGGTAGCCCATCGCCTCGAGCTTCTTCAGGATCGGCGTCAGCGTATTGGATTCGAGGAACAGCTTCTCGCCCAGCTGGCCAACGGTCTGGTTGTCCTGCTCCCACAGCGCAATGATCGTGATGTATTGCGTATACGTGAGGCCGAGCTCGTCGAGGATCGGCTTGTAGGCCTTGCCGAACGCGAGATTCGCCGAGTAGATCGCAAAACACAGGAACTCGGACAGCTTCGGCGCGGCAGGCGATGGGGCTTCGGTCGGTTTCATGGGCTTCCTCCAGCGACGCGAACGGTCGCAGACAAGTGCATTATATATCGCATGCGATCTTATCGGAAGCATGATAATCGGCCGCGATGAACCGGCGTGACGTCAGCCTTGCCTGCGGCGTTTGCCGGTCTGCTGACGGCTGACCGACAGCAGCGAGCATTGCACCGGATGCGCGATTTCGGTCGCGAGCCCGCCTGCGGCGAACAGCAGGATCATCAGCCAGCGTTTCATGCGTCCTCCACGACTGACAGGCTCGCGCCGTCGGCGACCGTCGCGTCGAGCGCATACGGATCGACGCCGTCGAGGCAGCCGAGATTGACGCGCCAGCATGCCGGGTCCTTGCGCGTCTGATGGAACGGATAGACGCCGCAGCGGCTGCAGAAATAGTGACGGGCCGTACGCGTATTGAAGCGGTAGCACGTCAGCGCGTCCGCGCCTTCGACGATGTTCAGGTTGGCGGCCGCGAACATCGGGCTCATCAGCGCGCCGCGGCGGCGGCACAGGCTGCAGTTGCAGCGAACGGCCGGCGTGATCGCCGCCGTGACTTCGAATCTGACGGCCCCGCAATGGCAGGATCCCTTGAACCACGTGGCAGACATGATGGACTCCGGAAGAGGTCATGCCTGCTTTATAGCGAACCCGCGCGTGGCCGTTGTATCGCGCTGTATCCGCGGACGGCGCAGATACAGAACATTGCAAATCTGCGGCTCGCGCGATCAGTCCAGCGCGTGCTGCAGCCGCTCGATCGCCGCGCGCGTTTCGCGTTCGAGTGCGGCGAACAGCTCGGCGGCCGGCAGCTCGCGCACCAGCGGCGCCGCCTGCCCGGCCCATTGCGCGCCGTAGCCGAATTCGCCCTTCGCCTTCGCGGCCGCATGCAGCGCCTTGCCCGCGTCGTACGCAATCGGATACGCGGGCGTGGCCGGTGCATGCGGGTCGTCGCCGAGCGCGGTCAGCCGGTTCGCGATGCCGCGTGCGATCCGGCCCGAGATCGCAGCGGTAAACGTCGTGCGGCGTGCCGCGTCGCCGAGGATCGCGCGGCGATAACCGTCGTCGATCGACGTTTCCGGGCACGCGACAAACGCGGTGCCGAGCTGCGCGGCCTGCGCGCCGAGCGCGAGCGCGGCGGCAATGCCTTCGCCGTCCATGATGCCGCCGGCGGCGATCACGGGCAGCGTGCATTCGCGCACGATCAGGCGCGTCAGCGCGAACGTGCCGAGGCGATCGTCGTGCGCAGTCGAGTCGAACACGCCGCGATGCCCGCCGGCTTCGATGCCCTGCGCGACGATCGCGTCGATGCCGGCAGCGGCGATCTGCCGTGCCTCGTCGAGATTCGTCGCGGACGCGAACAGCGTGATGCCCGCGCGCTTCAGCGCGGCGATCACGTCCGCGGACGGCAGCCCGAAGTGGAAACTGACGACGGCCGGTTTTTCTTCGACGAGCATCACCTGCATCGCGTCGTCCGCGACGAAGCTCGTATAGATCTCCGCCAGCGACGCGGGCGGCGTCGCGCCGTATTCACGGAACGCCGGCGCGAGCCAGTCGAGCCACGCGCGCTCGACGGCTGCATCGGCGCGGGCCGGACGGTGGCAGAACACGTTGATGTTGAACGGCCGGTCGGTGAGCGCGCGCGTGTCGCGGATCATCTTGCGTGCGCCGTCGGCGTTGGTCGCGCCGACGCCGAGCGAGCCGAGCCCGCCCGCGTTCGACACGGCGGCCGCCAGCGCCGGCGTGCTGACGCCGGCCATCGGCGCCTGGACGATCGGTGCGCGGATGCCGAGCGTGCGCAACAGTGTCCGGTTGTGGGTCGGTTGATTCATGTTGGCTGCCTCCTGTTCACGGCCGACGCGCGAGCTTGACGCGTTGCGTGGGCCGTACGTATCGCATTATCGGTTTCCCCCCTAGAATAGCGGACGGAGAAACCGCATCCAAGGCCGTCGGCGCGCAGCGTTCACCGAACGCCGCGCCCGACATTCACGCGGCTCCGCTGTCAAAACCAACAACACCATCACAGCACACATGAAAAGAAGAACATTTCTCGCGCTGCCCGCCGTGGCGGCGTGCGGCATGCTTGCCGGTTGCGCCGACACCAAGATTGGCCCCATCACCGATCGCTTGATGAAGGACCCGGAATACCGGGAAACGCTGTCGGCGTTCCTGATCAGCGCGGACGGGAAGAAGCTCGTCGTGATCGGCAAGCAGTACCACTACATCTTCGATGTGCCGCCTGCCCTCGCCGTCAATCTCACCGCGCCCTATCGTCCCAAGCTGTACACCGATTTCTACGATTTCGAGACGCACGGCGACTCGATTTCCGGGCATTACGTACTGCGCCTGTCGCGCGAGGATGCGCCCCCCGGCTCGGCGCTACGCGAGCGTGCGCTTGCCGACGGTTTCAAGGACAAGCGGTTCGAGCTGACGGAGAGCGGCACGATCAGCGGCAAGCGTTACCAGCCGAACGACGTCACGCCGTCGTCGATCCCGCAGGCGTTCAATCACGAGTACGACGTCAAGGTGATCGAGCGGCCGTCGGTGCTCGGCAAGGGCGCGAAGCTCGCGCTGTCGCCGATCACGTTCGCAGCCGACGGTGCGCTCATGCTGCTGGGTGTCGCGCTGGCCCCGATCGCGCTCACCACGATCATCGTCCTGGCCCACTAGAGCCATTGCACCTGCACCGCGGCGTTGCCGCACGGCGACGGTATGCGAAGGCCGCGTCGCTCGGCGCGTGGCGCGCGGCCGCGCGCCTGGTCAACAGTTCGCTCGAGGACGAAGACTGGGATGAGGCACGGGCCGGTACGCCGCCGGTGACGTCCGGCGTGTCGGCCCGCGCCAGGGTTGTCGAGTGTTCCCGGACGACGCTTTCCGCAACGGTCCGCGAAGCGGTCTGACAACCGGAGCCTCATGGTTTTCCCGGCCCGCCCGGTTGCGCGGGCGCACCCCGTTTCCGGCACGCCACCGCGTGCCACGCAGGCTGCAACGGCCTGCCGTGCGAATCCGGGCTGCCGCGCGTTCCCTACCCTTTCTGCCCGGGAAAGGACGCTTGAAACATCCGCAATTATCACGCGCCGCCGATTTGCCCACCATGTGTCGGACGATCGGCGCAGCGCGCATGTCCGGCCCTTTCATGGGCCTTGCGATGGCTGCCGCCGCATCGTGCGGCCGGACGCATCACGCCGGCCGGGAACGGCCGGGCCGCGCGCCACGGCATATCGAATATCAGGAGACACGATGAACAGCCAATCCCTCGATCTCGGCGGCAATGCGGGCGGCCCCGCGTCCGCCCGACTGCCGGCCGCTTCTTCCGGCGTCGGCGCCGATGCGGCGGCCCTGCCCGCCCGTCGCGTCACGCTCGGCGATTTCATGGACGACCTGCCGGTCGGTGCATTGCACCGGTTCGTCGTCTGGGTGATCGGCATCGGGCTGTTCTTCGACATGTACGAGATCTTCCTCGTCAGCACGATCGGCTCCGCGTTGCAGAACGAATACGGGCTGAGCCGGCAAAGCGCCGATTTCAAGCTGCTGCTGGCGTCCGCGTTCATCGGCATGTTCGTCGGCGCGATGTGCCTCGGCAGCCTCGCCGACCGCATCGGCCGGCGCAAGGCGTTCCTGCTGACGCTCGTGTGGTACAGCGCGTTCTCGCTGGTCGGCGCGTTTTCGGTGAACGCCGACATGCTCGTCGCATGCCGGTTCCTGACGGGCATCGGCGTCGGCGCGATCTATCCCGTCGCCGACAGCTTCCTGTCCGAAATCCTGCCGAAGGACAAGCGCGGGCGGCTCGCCGCGTGGGCCTATACGACCTCGTATGTCGCGGTGCCGCTCGTCGGCTTCCTCGCGCTGTGGCTGAACCCGCTGCATGTCGCCGGCGTGGCCGGCTGGCGCATCATTCTCGCGATCGGCAGCCTCGGCGCCGTGTACGTGATGCTCGTCCAGCACCGGCTGCCGGAGAGCCCGCGCTGGCTGCTCGCGCAGGGCCGCACGGCCGATGCGCACGCGGCGCTGCGGCGTTTCGCGGAAAGCGCCGGCGTGCGCGTGCCCGAGCAGTTCGCGGAGCCGGTCGAGCCGCAACGGCCGCTCGGGCTCGGCGAGCGCATCGCATTGCTGCGTCGTGGACCGTACGGCGCGCGCTACCTGATGCTCGCGATCTTTCACCTGTTCCAGGGCTTCGGCTACTACGGGTTCGGCACGCTGGCCGGCACGGTCGTGAAGAGCCGCGGTTTCGACGTGACGGACAGCACGCTGTTCATCGCGCTGTCGTTCATCGGCTATCCGATCGGCTCGCTGCTGTCGATTCCGCTGCTCAACTGGATCGAACGCCGCACGCTCGTGATCGTGTCGATCCTGTCGATCGCCGTGTTCGGGCTGTGCTTCGCGTATTCGGGCAATACCGTGCTGATCGTCGGCTTCGGGTTCCTGACGACTTGCGCGTCGAACGTGTTCAGCAATGCGTATCACGTGTACCAGGCCGAGATCTTTCCGGCACGCGTGCGCTCGACGGCGATCGGCAGTACCTATGCGCTGTCGCGGATCGTCAGCGGCGCGCTGCCGTTCGTGCTGCTGCCGGTGCTCGGCAGCTACGGCGCCGGCGCGATGTTCGGCGTGATCTCGGTCGCGCTCGGTATCGTCGCGGTGACGCTGCGCGTGCTCGGGCCGCTGACCACGCGGCGCAGTCAGGATGAAATCAATCCGGTGTAATGCGGCGGTCGGCTCGGCGTATGCGCAAGCGTGCCCCGGGCGTCGTCGTTTCCTCGCATTCAGCGCGCCGACATGAAATCGAACAGCTTCGCGACGTCGGTGGTCAGCACGGTGCCGGCCTTCACGCCGACCCACAGCGTGCGCGTCGCCCACGCATCGTCGAGCTTGACGACGCCAAGCCGCGCCGCGCGCTCGCCCGTCACCGCGTCGCGCGGCAGCACGCCGATCCCGAGCCCCGCTTCGATCATCCGGCTCACGCCGTCGAAATTCGATACCTGGATCCGCAGCTTCAGCGAGCGCTCGGCCGCGAACGCGGCATCGGTCATGCGCGCGAGCAGCGAGCTGCCGTCGCTCAGGCCGACGTAATCCTCGTCGAGCGTATCCGCGAAGCGGATGCTGTCGTGCGCGGCGAACCGATGCGTGCGCGGCACGAGCAGCACGAGTTCGTCGCGCCGGTACAGCCGCCGTTCGATACCGGGCGCCGGCACGTTGTCGGCGAATACGCCGAGATCGGCCTTGCCCGACGCGAGCGCGTCGACGATCTCGTGGCTCAGCCGTTCCTCGAGACTGACCTTGATACCCGGGTTGTCGGTGAGGAACGCGGCGAGATCGGCGGGCAGGAACTGGACGATCGCGGACGTGTTGGTCCACACGTGAATGTGGCCGCGCACGCCGGCGACGTAGTCGCTCATCTCGTGCGCCATCCGGTTGACCTGCTCGATCACCTTCGCCGCGTGATCGAGCAGCGCGCGACCGGCGGGCGTCAGCTCGACGCCGCGTGCATGCCGGACGAACAGCGCGCTGCCGGTCACGCTTTCGAGTTCGGCGATGCGCTTGCTGACCGCCGACAGCGTGAGCTGGCCGTGTTCGGCCGCCTTTGTCAGGCTGCCGTGCTCGGCGACGAGCGCGAACACGCGCAGCGACTGCAGATCGAAATGAAGCGGGTTCACCATGTCGTGGGTCCTGGGAAGGCCGTGCGGTTAGGCCATCATCGCGCGGGCCTGACGCCGATCATACGCCGCCCGGCCGTGCACTCGCGGTACGGTGCGGCTAGCGCGGCGCGATGGCCTGCAACGCGGCGAGCATCGCACCGTCCGGTCGCGCGAGATCGTCGAGCACCGCGAAGTGCTGCATGCCGGGCAGCCATGTCCGCGCGATCCGTTCGCCGGCCGCTTCGCACGCTGACGCGTATTCGTCCGCCTGGCGGATGAGTTCGGGCAGCTCGGCGTCGCCGACCGCCACGACGGTCGGTGCGCCGGGCCCGACATGGCGCAGCGGGCTGCATGCAGCGACTTCGCGCGCGGTGAGCTGCAGCTTGTCGTTCAGGCAGCACAGCGAGATCGGTTCGAGGTCGACGAGCGGGCTGATCGCGAGCGCCGACACGACGGCCGGATGCGCGCGATGCATGGCCGTCAGGTGGCCGCCCGCCGAGTGGCCGCTCAGGTGGATCGGCCGCTGCGCGGTACCGAGGCCGTCGGGGTCGTCGGCGAGACGATCGAGCAGCATGCCGATCTCGGCGACGATGTCGGTCATCGTCGCGACCGGCGCGAGCGTGTATTCGGCCAGGATCACGTCGAAGCCGCGCGCGAGCGGCCCGCTCGCCGCATACGCGAAATCCTCTTTCGTGCAGTGCTGCCAGTAGCCGCCGTGAATGAACACGAACAGCGGCGCGCCGGGCTGCCCGCACGACAGCCAGTCGAAGCGCTGCGCGGGTTGCGCGCCGTAACGCAGGTCGCGGCGGCCGGGCGTCGCCTCGTACAGCGCCGCGCTGCGCGCCTGGCACGACGCGAGCAGCGCCGGGAAGTCGGGAACAACTTTCGTGTTCAGGTACGCGGCGTCGAGCGCCGCGCGGTCCATGCCGCGATAGAGGATCGTCATTCGGGGAGTGCCTGGGTCGGGTTGCGGATGCGCGCGGGCAGCTTCGCCGTGCGCGTTGCGAAGGCGGCGGCCACGCCGACGCCGTTGCACCATTATCCGCAGCACGGCCGCGTCCGGCTATCCGGAATCGGCGGGCGCGGCGCCCGCCTGTCCGCTTTCGGCGAGGGACTGCGAACGCCGTGGATGCATGAGCGCGCCGCCCGCCGCCGCTCAGATCAGCTCGGAGATCTCGATCAGGTTCAGGTCGGGATCGCGGACGTAGACCGAGCGGATCTTCTGCGTCGCCCCCGTGCGTTCGACGGGCCCTTCGACGATCGGCCATTCGACGCGCTGCAGGTGCGCGATCACGTCGGCGAGCGGCACCGAGGCGATGAAGCACAGGTCGAGCGCGCCGGGCACCGGCACATGCGCTTTCGGCTCGAACTCCGCGCCGCGCACATGCAGGTTGATCTTCTGGTTGCCGAAGCGGAACGCGAGCCGGCCGGCGCCGAACGTTTCGAGCTGCATCTGCAGCACTTCGGTGTAGAAGTGCGTCGTCTTGTCGGGATCGACGCAGGTCAGCACGAGATGGTCGAGGTGGTCAATCAGCGCCATGGGATTCGCTCCTGTTGTCGTTACGAGAAAGCGCGTTGCGCGGGCATGTCGCCGGCGTCGGCGTGCGGTGCCGGATGCAGGTCCGAGCGGCGCCCGGCCTTCAGGATCTGGCTCGGCACGTCGTGCCCGATCAGCGCGGGCAGCCGTGCCGACGCGGCCAGCACGGCCGCGAGGTCGACGCCCGTATCGTAGCCGTCGAGGTCGAGCATGTGCACGAGTTCCTCGGTGCACGCATTGCCGGTCGCGCCCGGCGCATACGGGCAGCCGCCGAGCCCGCCGAGCGATGCGTCGAAGCGGTCGATGCCGGCGTCGAGCGCCGCGAGCGTGTTGGCCAGCGCCATCCCGCGCGTATTGTGGAAATGCAGCGTGAGCTGGAGCGCACGGAAACGCTCGCGCGCGCGTTCGGACAATGCACGCACCTGCGACGGAAACGCCATGCCGGTCGTATCGCACAGCGTGAAGCCGTGCACGCCGAGATCCGCGAAGCGCTGCATCCACGCGAGCACCGTTTCGGCCGGTACGTCGCCTTCCATCGGGCATCCCATCGCGGTCGACAGCGATACGTTGATCGCGACGCGCGAGCCGCGCACCGCGTCGATCACGTCGCGCAGCTGCGCGCACGACTGCTCGCGCGTCATCCGCAGGTTCGCGCGGTTGTGGCTTTCGCTCATCGACATCACGAGGTTCACTTCGTCGACGCCGCACGACAGTGCGCGCTCGGCGCCGCGCACGTTCGGCACGAGCGCCGTATAGGCGACGCCCGGTGCGCGCACGATGCCGTGCATCACGGCCTCCGCGTCGCGCAACGCGGGGATCGCCTTCGGCGACGTGAACGACGTGACCTCGATCTTCGCGTAGCCGCACGCGCTCAGCGCGTCGACGAGCGCGATCTTGTCGTCGGTGTCGACGAATGCCGCCTCGTTCTGGAAACCGTCGCGCGTCGCGACTTCGTGGATGTAGAGCCGTTTGCGTTGCTCGTGCATGTGGTTGTCTCCTCGGTCCGGTTCAGATCACGCCGCGCGTGCGCCAGGCGTCGCGCGTCGCGGCATCGATGCCGAGCGATGCGAGCACCGCGTCGGTATCCGCGCCGAGCGCGGGCGCCGGACGCTCGATGCGCCCCGGTGTGGCGTCGAGTTTCGGCACGATGCCCGGCACGAGCACCGGCGTGCCGTCGGGCAGCGCGGCGTCGACGATCATGTCGCGTGCGCGGTAATGCGGGTCGGCCGCGATGTCGGCCACGTCGTAGATCCGCCCGGACGGGATGCGTGCTTCGTTCAGTGCCGCGAGCACCGCGTCGAGATCGTGGCGCGCGCTCCACGCGCCGATCGCCGCGTCGATCCGCTCGACCTGCGCGACGCGCCCGTCGTTGTGCGCGAGCGCGGGATCGCTGCCGAGATCGGGCCGGCCGATCAGCTCCATCAGGCGCCGGAAGATGCTGTCGCCGTTGCCGGCGATCAGCGCGTACTTGCCGTCGCGGCAGCGGTACGCGTTGGTCGGCGCGATGCCGGGCAGGCTGCTGCCGGCCGGCTCGCGCACCGCGCCGAACGCCGCGTATTCGGGCAGCAGGCTTTCCATCAGGTTGAACACCGATTCGTACAGCGCGACGTCGACGACCTGCCCCTTGCCGCCCTGCTGCTCGCGATGCCGCAGCGCGAGCAGCACGCCGATCACGCCGTGCAGCGCCGACAGCGAATCGCCGAGCGAGATGCCGACGCGCACCGGCGTGCGGCCGGGCTCGCCGGTCAGGTGCCGCAGGCCGCCCATCGCCTCGGCGATCACGCCGAAGCCCGGCCGGTCGCGATACGGGCCGGTCTGCCCGAAGCCCGACACGCGCAGCATCACGAGCCCCGGATTGATCGCCGACAGCGCGTCCCAGCCGAGCCCCCAGCCTTCGAGCGTGCCGGGCCGGAAATTCTCGATCAGCACGTCGGTCCCGGCGACGAGGCGGCGCACGACGTCCTGCCCTTCGGGCGTGCGCAGGTCGAGCGTGAGCGATGTCTTGTTGCGCGACTGCGCGGCCCACCAGACCGACGTGCCGTCATGCAGCAGCCGCCATTTGCGCAGCGGGTCGCCGACGCCGGGCGGCTCGACCTTGATCACGTCCGCGCCGAATTCGGCGAGCATCCGGCCCGCGAACGGCCCGGCAATCAGTTGGCCGAGTTCCAGCACGCGAATGCCGTCGAGAGGTCGTGTCATGGCTGTCTCCGATCAAATCGTGGGGTCGATGACGGCGATCATGACGGCGTTCGTGCATGGCGAAAATCGATCGATGCTCAACCAGCCTTTCCGGAATGGAAAGTCACGCGTCGGCGCGGGCGTGGTGCCGGCCGTCGTGCGGTGCGTCAGCCTTTCCATCCGGGAAAGCGCGCTCGACCAACGGTCAAACGACGGCGCGCGCGCCGCCGGCAGAATCGAAGCCGTTCCGCGCCACCGTGCGCCTGTCAGCGAGACCAGCCATGTTTTCTGTTTCCTCCCCCGCGAAGATCGTGTTTCTCGACCGCGCGACGCTGTCGCCGCAGACCGTGCTGAAGCCGTTCCCGTTTCCGCACGTGATGCGGACGTTCGACCGGACAGCCGCGCACGAGGTCGCCGCGCGCATCGGCGACGCGGACATCGTCGTGACCAACAAGGTGCGGCTCGATGCGACTGCGCTCGCGGCTGCGCGGCCGTTGCGGATGATCGCGATCGCCGCGACCGGCACGGACATCGTCGATCTCGATGCGTGCGCGGCGCGCGCGATCGTCGTGAGCAACATTCGCGGCTATGCGGTCCGAACGGTGCCCGAGCACACGTTCGCGCTGATCTTCGCGCTGCGCCGCAGCCTCCTGGCCTATCGCGACGCGGTGCGCGCGGGGCGCTGGCTGGAAAGTGGACAGTTCTGCTTCTTCGATCATCCGATTCGCGACCTGGCCGGTTCGACGCTCGGAATCGTCGGCGATGGCGTGCTCGGCCGTGCGGTAGCCGCCATGGCCCGTGCGCTCGGCATGCGCGTGCGGCTCGCGGCGCACGGCGATGCAGCGGGTGACGACTACGCTCCGCTCGACACGCTGCTGCGCGACAGCGACGTGATTACGCTGCACTGCCCGCTCACGCCGGCCACGCGGCACCTGATCGACGCGGACGCGTTCGCCCGGATGGCGCGCCGGCCGCTGCTGATCAATACCGCGCGCGGCGGCCTCGTGGACGAAAGCGCGCTCGTCGACGCGTTGCAGTCGGGGCAGATCGCAGGCGCGGGATTCGATGTGGTCACGCAGGAACCGCTGCCGGCCGCGCATCCGTTCCACGCGATCCTGGCGCATCCGGCGTTCATCCTGACGCCGCATGTCGCGTGGGCAAGCGACGAGGCGATGCAGGCGCTTGCCGACCAGCTCGTCGACAACGTCGCCGCGTTCGTCGGCGGCGCGCCGCGGCATGTCGTGTAGCGCTGCGCGCAAAAACAGAACGGCCCCGCTCGATTGCTCGAAGCGGGGCCGGCTGAATTCGGGGGCTGCTTACGCCAGCGACTCGGCACGTAACGGGTTCGTGCATCCGCCCTATCTTGCGGCCGGTTTCTGAATTCCTGAAGAACGCTACTTTAAGGAATTCAGCTCGCCGGAGATATGGGACAAGTCCGAAAAACGACTTAGTACGCGGACATCTCGACGCAAGGATCGACCTTGGACGGCGAGCAGATGACCGAGTACTTGGCGCTCTCGCGCATCAGCGCTTCGCCTTCGTGCAGCGCGATCTTGATCTCGGGGTGACGCTCGTACGCGAGGAATGCCGAGCACATCACGGCGGACATAACGACGAGGGAAAACACAAATTTTTCAAGGGTTTGGAAACGTTCAGGCATGGTTCGACCTTTCTCTTAGGCCGTGATTATATCCCAAAATAAGGGTTTTCCCTATAAGCCAGCCCGCATACCGAGGATGCCTTCAATCGAGATCGGGCCCGCTGCTCGCGCCCTTTTTAAGCGCAAGCCGCGAGACGGGGCGGCCCGCCAGGACGAGGCCGCGTACCGGGAGATGGAGAATAAGGCTGGCCGCCGGCAGCATCACTGCGGCGCCGACGCGCCGCTTGCCGCATTGCCGGGCAACGCCTTGCCGATCTGGTCGATCAGCGATTTCGCGGTGCCCGACACGAGCGCCGCGTCGACGCCCGACGTCTGCCACGAGCCGTCGGCGGCCTTCACGAAGGTCAGGTTCGCGCGCGACGGCGAGTAGTCGGCATTGCGCCACGTGACGACGACGTCGCACGAGTACGTGCGATCGCCGAGCTTCTTGCAGTCGCCGTCGGGCTTGGCCGACACGACATCGGCCGACACGGGCAGCGGCTGGCCGAACAGCGCGTTCAGGCCGCCGTGGTTTTCCGCCTCGAGCGCGCGGCGCACGGCCGCGTCGACGTCGCTCGATCCGGGTCCGTCGTGGAGCAGGTTGCAGGCGGCCAGCAGCGTCGAGGCGCCGGCGAGTGTCAGCAGCGTTTGAAACTTCATGGATTTTCGTTGATCGGGGGAACGCGCGTAGTCTGCAACGTCCGCGTGCCGGGCGCGGTATCCATTTGTAACCAATTGCACGGATGGCCGGCACGACCGCGTAACGCCCTCGCCTACTGACGCTCCTGCTTCACGCGGCTGACCAGCTGCGTCGGGCTCACGAACTGCAGCGCGATCACGACCCACACGAGCGTGATGGCCATGTAGATCATCGCCATCGCGTCGATCGACTGCGGCGCGCGCACGCCGGTCGAGAACACCGCGTAATACAGCGCGACGACGAGCGTCTGCGTGCTCGGCCCCGCGGTGAAGAACGTCAGCTCGAACATCCCGATCGTGCGCACCAGCACCAGCAGCCCGGCCGCGAGCATGCCGGGCACCAGCAGCGGCAGCAGCACGTAGCGGAAATAGCGCCACGTGTTCGCGCCGAAGATGCGCGCGGCGGCTTCGAGATTCGGGTCGATCTGCTCGATGAACGGCGTCATCACGAGGATCACGAACGGCAGCGCCGGCACGAGGTTCGCGAGGATCACGCCCGGCAGCGTGCCCGCGAGCCCGATCTTGTACATCACGGTCGCCATCGGAATCCCGTACGTGACGGGCGGCACCATCAGCGGCAGCAGGAACACCAGCAGCGCGAAGCGCTTGCCGCGGAACTGCACGCGTGCGAGCGCATACGCGGCCGGCACGCCGAGCGCGATCGACAGCAGCACGACCGCGCCGACGACCTCGACGGTCACCCACAGCACGCTCGCGAGCTGGAAGTCCTCCCACGCCTTCGCGTACCAGTGCAGCGTGAAGCCTTGCGGCAGCGGCGTGCCGAACCAGCGCGTCGCGACCGAATTCACCGCGACGGTCGCGATCAGCAGCATCACGTTCAACAGGAAGAACGCCATCAGCCCCCAGACGAGCGCCTTCCACGCACGGCCGGCGAGGTTGCTTTTCATCCTGTGCGGTTTCCTTGCGTCGACGGGCCGCGCATCGGGCACATCGTGCTTCGGCGGCCAGGTGCGCGCGGCACGATTGTCGGTCGCCATCAGCCCTTGCCTCCCGTCACCGCGCCCGTATAGAAGAAGCGGCGCGCGCCGAGCATCGACGCGACCACCAGCAGCTGCACGAAGCCCATCACGATCGCGATCGCCGACGCGAGCGCATAGTCGTAGCTCTCGAACGCGGCTTCGGCCGCCGCGATCGAGATCACGCGCGTCGGGCCGGCCGGCGCGCCGAGCAACACGGCCGACGGGAATACCGAGAACGCCTGCACGAACGACAGGCACGCGGCCATCGTGAGCCCCGGCACGAGCAGCGGCAGGTAGATCTGCCGGAACTGCTGCCACGGGTTCGCGCCGAGCGTCGCGGCCGCGCGCGCGAGCGTCGGATCGATGCCGCTGATGTACGACAGCATCAGCAGGAACGCGAACGGAAAGCCCGAAACGATCAGCGACAGCAGCACGCCCCAGTAGTTGTGCGTGAGGCGCACTTCGTCGGTGTACAGGTGCAGCCCCTGCAGCGCCTGCGGGAACCAGCCGTTCGGCCCGAAGTACGTGAGCATCCCGTCGGCGACGAGCACCGTGCCGAGCGTGACGGGAATCACGAGCAGCGTCGTGACGAACTTCTGGTACGGCGAATTGCGGCGCAGCGCGAACGCGACGGGCACCGCGATGCCGACGTTGAGCAGCGTCGCCGGCACCGCGAGCTTCAGCGTGACGAGCACGGTCGGCCACATCGCGGTATCGGTGAAGAACTGCACGTAGTTCGCGAGCGCGCCGCCGCCGTTCATCGGCTGGAACGACAGCACGAGGCCGTACGCGAACGGATAGATGAACAGCGCGGCGATGAACGCGAGCGCGGGCGTGACGAGCCACGCCTTCGCGTCGCGCGGCGAGCCGGACGCGAGCGTGCTCATGCCGGCTCCGCCGCGTAGACGAGCGTGCGCGACGGCGCGACGCGCAGCCGCAGCCGCTCGCCTTCCGCGAATTCGCCGGCGACGCGCGCCCAGATCGCGCCGAACGGCGTGACCGCGCGGATCAGCGAATCGCGGCCGCCGTATTCGACCGTTTCGACGGTCGCGTCGAACGCGTTGTCGCCGCCCTCGTCCGCACGCTCGATGTCGTCGGGACGCAGCGCGACCACGACGTCCTTCGCGTCGAAGCCGGCCATCGGTACGCCGGTGAGCCGTACGCCGCCGGCTGCGACCTGGACGTCGTCGCCGACCATCCCTTCGAGCGTGCACGGCAGCACGTTGCGGTAGCCCATGAAGCGCGCGACGTGCAGGTTGTGCGGGCGCGTGTAGACGTCCTTCGGCGACGCGACCTGCTGCACGACGCCCTCCTTCATCACGACGATGCGGTCGGCCATCGACAACGCTTCGTCCTGATCGTGCGTCACGTAGATCGTCGCGCGTTCGAGCTGCGTGTGGATGCGGCGGATCTCGGCGCGCATCTCGATGCGCAGCTTCGTGTCGAGGTTCGACAGCGGTTCGTCCATCAGCACGAGCGGCGGCTCGATCACGATCGCGCGCGCGATCGCGACGCGCTGCTGCTGCCCGCCCGACAGTTGCCCCGGCAGCTTGCCCTCGTGGCCGACGAGCTGCACGAGTTCGAGCGCCTGCTGCGCGCGCCGCCGCGTCTCCTGTTTCGGCATGCCGCGCATCTTGAGGCCGAAGCCGACGTTGTCGAGCACCGACATGTGCGGAAACAGCGCGTAGTTCTGGAACACCATCCCGAAGCCGCGGCGCTCGGGCGGCAGCACGTCGATGCGCGTGTCGTCGAGCCAGATGCCGCCGCTCGTCAGCGGCTGCAGCCCCGCGATGCAGTTCAGCGCGGTCGACTTGCCGCAGCCCGACGGGCCGAGCAGCGCGATGAACTCGCCGCGCCGGATCTCGAGATCGAGCCCGTTCAGCGCGGCGACCTGCGCGCCCTCCGCATTGGTGAAACTGCGGCACACGCCGTCGAGCCGCAGCCGTTCGAAACTGTGCTTCATTCCGCGCACTCCATCGACGCGGGCGCCGCGGCGCCCGCCGGTTCAGGCGTCACTTCGACTTCTGCGAGCCGATCTCGCGATCCCACTTCTGGAACGCGGCGACCATCGCCTGCGCGCTGAGCGGCTGCACGTGCGGGCGCTCGGCGAGCAGCTTCGCGTACTCGGGGCGGCCGAACTTGCGCACGACTTCCTGGCTGTGCGCGGGCGCCATCTCGAGCGTCACGCCCTTCACCGCCGGGCCCGGGTAGAAGTAGCCGTCGTCGTAGGTCATCGCCTGCTGCGCCGGCTCGAGCAGGAAGTTCATCAGCTTGAACAGCACGTCGAGCTTTTCCTTCGGCACGCCCTTCGGAATCACCATGTAGTGCGCGTCGTTGACCCACGTCATGTTGTCGAAGGCCTGGATTCTGAACTCGGCCGGCACGATGCCGAGCGCGCGCGGGTTGAGGTCCCAGCCGGTGACGGTCACGGTCATGTCGCGCGTGCCTTCGCCGAGCTCCTTCATCACCGCCGACGTGCCGCCCGGGTAGTACGGCACGCAGTCGTTCAACGCCTTCAGGAACGCCCAGGTCTTGTCCCAGCCGTTGATCGGATCCTGCGGATTCTTGTCGCCGAGCACGTACGGCAGCCCCATCAGGAACGTGCGGCCGGGGCCCGAGTTCGCCGGGCGCGCATAAATCAGCTTGTTCGGGTGCGCCTTGCACCAGGCGAGCAGCTGGTCGGGCGTCTTCGGCGGGTTGCCGACCTTCGCCGGGTTGTATTCGAGCAGCGGGCCGGCCGGCATGTAGGTGACTTCGAGCCCGTAGCCCTGCGCGAGGTCCTGCATCTTGCGCGGGCCCGGCGCGTATTTGTCGAGCACGCCGGGGAACGCGGCGGCGGCGTCGGGCAGGAGCTTCTGCCACAGGTTCTGTTCGATGCCGGCGGCCAGTGCGTCGGTGCCCGTCAGCACGAGGTCGATGTCGGAGCGCCCCGCTGCCTGCATCGCCTTGATCTTGCCCGGCAGCTGCGGCGCCGGCGCATTCGTGAACGTGACGTTCGACACGAGGGTCGGGTTCTTGTCCCGGAACGCCTCGATGGCCTTCTGCGTGAGCTGCAGGTTGCCCGCGACGTCGACGATATTCAGTGACACGGGGGCCGCAACGGCCGCCGCGGCAGACAGCGTGAAACCCAGGGCGAGTGCAATCCGGCGGACACGGCGAGCGATCGTGGTGGTGTTCATGTCTCCTCACTTCGGTCGGTGGATGGGACCTTTCTTTTCAGGAAATCATGACGGCGTTATACGATGTCGGTCAACAAAAAACCATGGCGCGCGGGGCGGGACTTTCCCTGACAAAAACCTTTTTACGATGGCGGAATTTAATACACGGAACGGCCTTCGAGATCCATTCCAACGCGGCGCGCGGTTTGTGTTAGGACGTCGTATGTCGATAACTGGGTGACGAGACCCCTGTTTTGCCCTGTTTTGTCTAGTGGCGGTAGGACGCAATCATGCCGACGGATGCAGGCAACCGCGATCAGAAGTACGGGTAATCGACGAAGCCTTTGTTTGCGGGATGATTGATGGGCAGTTACCGAAGCGGCACTGCAAGAGAATCAATCGACGAGGCGTTTCAGCGAGAAAGAAATTTTTCCCAGACCGCACTGAAATATTCGGCCAGTTCCTCGCTCGTGACGCTGCCGTCTGCAACGTCGACCATGAGATCCTCAAGATCGGCGAGGCGGGGAATCGAGATGCCTTGTCGCTCCATATACGTCAATGCGCACGTTAGTCCGGTACGTTTGTTTGCATCATTGAACACATGGCCGCGGGCAATCGCGACGGCATAAGTCGCAGCAATGCCGAACACATCGTCGAGGCCTGCGTAATGGACGTGATTTTCAACCCGGAGCAGAGCGGCTTCGACACCACCCCGGCCGGCATGAGCAAATCCGTTCAGGCCGCCCAGATCCCGAATGATCTCGTCGTGGATAGTGATGACGTAGTCGAGATCCAACAAATCAGCGGTCCTTCAATGCGATCAGCACGTCCCGGTGTTCGGAAATGACTTTTCGCGCCGCTCGAAGGACGTCGCTTTTCTCGGCGTCGGTCGAAGCCTTGACCTCTGCCGTGGGACGAATAATCGTGCGGGGCTTCAATTCGACCCCGTAGAGCACTTTTCTTTTGGGGGCCACGATGGCGCTCCATAAAAAACGACAACAATCAGCAACTTACTCCGCATTTTTGCGCGTTGCTGCATCTCGGGGAATCATAGCACCAGACGAGGCGGCTAATGGCACTGGAAACAGTGAACGAGGCGGGAGCGCCAATCCTTCAGCCGGAATGATTTCTGCCCAGCGCCGCCACTTCGCCGATCAGCCGTTCGGCGTCATGCCACTCGCCGTAGCCGGACGCCGGGTTCAGGTGCCCGACCTCGCCGAGATCGACGAGCCGGCTGCCCCACCCGGCCGCGAACGCCTCGGCGCGCTCGAAGCGCGCGAGCGGATCGTTGCGGCTCGCGGCGACGATGCTCGGGAACGGCAGCCGCTGCGTCGGCACGGGCGTCCAGCCATGCGCGTCGATCGCATCGGGCGCCGGATAGCCGGCCGGCATCGGCATGTCGAGATCGGCGGGCGTCGCGAGCAGCGCGCCGTGGATCGCACGCGTGGCCTGTAGCGCCCAATGGACGGTAATCATCACGCCCGCGCTGTGCGCGACCAGGATCACCGGGCCGTCGATCGCGGCGAGCGCCGCATCGAGCGCCGCGACGCGTGCGGCGCGGCTCAGCTTGTCGGCCTCGAGCGGCGCGACGGAGCGTGCATTCGGCAAGCGCCGTTCGAGATGCGTCTGCCAGTGGTCTTCGACGTGATCGCGCAAGCCGGGCACGATCAGGATGGTGGGCGCGGTCGCCAGGGTCATGCAGCCTCCGGGAGGGTTCAGGAAAGTTGAGATGCGCGCCGTTCGCGTTCGACGCGCGCGAGATCGGCCGCATAGCTCGCGCGTCCGATCGCGAACAGCACGGCGGCCGCGAGCGGCACGACGGGAATCCATTGCAGTGCGCCGACGAGGCCGGCGCGATCGGCGACCCACCCCGTCAGCAGCGGGCCCGGCGCCATGCCGAGCAGGTTGTTCGCGAGCGTGAGCGTCGCGAAGGCCGACGCGTGGATTGCGGCCGGCGTCAGGTTCGCGACCATCGCGCCCGATGCGCCGGACGCACCCGCGCCGACCAGCATGCCCGTGCAGATCAGCGCGAGCTGCAGCGGCCCCGGCGGCAGGCGGAACGCGACCGCGAGGCAAACGCCGGTGAGCACGCAATAGGCGATCGCGGTCAGCCATTTGAGAGAGCCGTCGGCGCGCCCGACGCGGTCGGTGACGATGCCGCAGCCGACCATCCCGACGCCCGCGACCAGCACGAAGCCGGCCGCGAGCACGGCCGCGCGGTCGGGCGCCATCGCGTAGTAGCGGTTCAGGTAGCTCGGCAGCCACGCGAACAGCGCGCCCGGCACGAACAGGTGCAGCCCGCTGCCGAGATACGCGCAGATCACCGAGCGCGACGCGAACAGCCCGGACATCAGCGCACGCACGCTGCCGCGCAGGTCGCGCGGCGCGTCGGCGTCGCGCCGGCACGGTTCGACGCGGCACGCGGCGAGCCGCCGCTCGGTCACGACGCTGCGATACGCGACGAGCAGCACGATGCCGAGCGCGGCCATCACGCCGAACGACCAGCGCCAGCCGAGATGCGCGCCGACCAGCCCGCCGAGCGCCATCCCGAACACAGAGCCGAACGCGCCGCCGGCCATGAACGCGCCGGTCAGCGTCGCGCGCAGCCGGGCCGGAAAGATGCTGAGGATCAGCGCGACGCCAACGCTGCCGTACGCGGCTTCGCCGAGCCCGACGAGGCCGCGCGCGACGAGCATTTCCGCGTAATTGGTCGACAGCGCGCAGCCGAGCGTCGCGACGCTCCACAACGCGGCCATCAGCACGATGCTGCGTACGCGCCCGAAGCGGTCGGCGAGCACCGACAGCGGAAACGTCAGCAGGCCGACCAGCAGCGCGACGACGCCGGAGAGCGAACCGAGCTGCGTGTCCGACAGCGACCACGCGTGCTTGAGCAGCGGGAACACCGCGTTGAGCACCTGCCGCGACATGTAGTCCGACAGCAGCAGCCCGACGGTCAGCCCGAACACGAGCCACGCATACGCAGGCGCGCGCCGCTCGGTGGCCGTCAGGTCCTGCAGCGACGGCTCGACGTGATGAATCAACATGCGTGTCTCCTCCGGCACCGGGGCGGCAATGCGCCGGCGCGGCTTGCGCGGCCCCGCTCCGTCCGGCGGAGCTTGCCTCGCGCATTGCGCGAGGATGGGTGCCGCGCCACATCGATCGGCGGGCGGCACTCGCGGGCCGCCCGGCTGCGCGGCGCGTCAGGCCGCGCGCAGCGGCACGCTCAGCTGGCCCGGCCGGCGGTTCGGCGCCATCCCGAGCTGCGCGAGCGTTTCGTCGACGCCGTCGTACTGCACGCCGATCCGGTAGATCGCCTTCGCCTCCTTGCCGGTCGCGATGTCGCGGCCGAGTTCGCGCGCGATCCGCACGCACTGCTCGACCTGCTGCACCGACGTCATCCGGTTGCCCTTCTGGTCGATGATCGTGTCCTCGATCCCGCAGCGCGGGTGCAGGCCCAGCGCCATCGCGACCGTGTTGATCGGCAGCACGTTCTTCATCAGCGATTCGAGCGTGATGCACGCGCCGTCCGGGCAGCGCCGCACGAATTCCATGAAGTTGTACGGATTCGGGCCGTCGAAGCCGCCGCCGATGCCGACCCACGTGACGTTCAGCGGGCCGCGATAGACGCCGCGCCGGATGATCCGTTCGAGCGTTTCGAGCGCGTGCATGCCGGTGAGCTGGAAATGCGGCTGGATGCCGGCCGCCTGCAGGCGGCGCAGGTGCTCGTCGACCCAGCCTGGGCCGGCCGGCACCGTCATCTCGCGGTACGCGTCCCACAGCGCGGTTTCGTTCAGCGACGTGCCGGCAATGTCCTTGCGGTTCATCAGCTCGGTGATGTTCATCTGCACGGTGTTGATCGCGACCGTCACCTGGTCGGGCTTCGGCGTCAGCTCGGCGAGCATGTGGCGCGTGTCGTCGGACAGCCATTTCGCTTCGGCGCCGTCGCCTTCCGGCGCGAACGAGATCGAGCCGCCGACCTGCAGGATCATGTCGGGCACCGCTTCGCGCAGGCGGCCGAGCAGCTCGTTGAATTTCGACAGCCGCTTGCTGCCCTTGCCGTCGAGTTCGCGCACATGCAGGTGCAGCACCGTCGCGCCCGCGTTGTAGCAGTCGACGGCCTTCTGCACGTGCTCGTCCATCGTCACCGGAATGTCTTCCGGAAAATCGGCCGGCATCCATTCGGGGCCGTACGGCGCGACCGTGATGACCACCTTGTCCTGGTTTTCCGGGTGCAGCGAATCGTCGAGAAATTGCATGTCGTCCTCCAGTGGAAATCGTTGTATTTCGGGCGTACGGGCGGGCGTATCCCGCCGTGCCGGGCGGCGGGCCCGGCGCGTCGTGTGTGACATTGCGGATCGGTTAAGGGGCGGGCGCGCTCAGAACGGCACGTCGCCGACGATGCCCGCGCGCTCCATCCGGCGCACGCACGGCGGGTAGTCCATCACCGCGTAATGCTGCGTGCTGCGGTTGTCCCAGATCGCGACGCTGTTCTTCTTCCAGCGCCAGCGCACCTGGTATTCGGGGATGGTGGCCTGGCTGATCAGGTATTGCAGCAACTGGCCGGCGCCGGGGTTCGCGTCCTGGCCGAAGCGCACGCGGCCGGGCGTGTGGAAGTTCGTGAAATGCGTCGCGAACGCGTTCACGTACAGCACCTTCTCGCCGGTTTCCGGATGCGTGCGCACGACCGGATGCTCGGCGTCCGGATACTGCGCCTTCAGCGCAAGGCGCTTGTCGATCGGCATCGCCGCGCCGAAGCTCGCCTCGATGCTGTGGCGCGCGCGCAAGTCGTCGATCTGCTGCTTCACGGGGTCCGGCAGGTTCTCGTAGGCAAGCACCATGTTCGCCCACATCGTGTCGCCGCCAACCGGCGGACCCTCGATGCAGCGCAGCACGCAGCCGAACGGCGGCGCCACGCGCCAGCTCGCATCGCTGTGCCACGCATTCTCGTAGCGGTCGTTCGGCTGGTCGGGCGACTTGTAGATCCGCACGAGCCCCGGGTGCTCGGGATCGCTGCCGGCGACCGGATGATCCTCGAGCTCGCCGAAGCGCCGCGCGAACGCGACATGCTCGGCGCGCGTGATGTCCTGGTCACGCAGGAACAGCACGCGATGCCGCAGCAGCTGCGCGCGGATCGCGGCGAACAGGCCGTCGTCGTGCACGGCGTCGGCGAGGCTCACATCCAGCAGTTCCGCGCCGATCGCACAGGTTAGGGGTTCGACTCGCATGCGCGTCTCCTCAGACGATGAACACCGACGAACCGGTCGTCTTGCGCGATTCGAGATCGCGGTGCGCCTGCGCGGCGTCCTGCAGCGCATAGCGCTGGTTGATCTCGATCCTGATGCGGCCGGCCGCGACGTGCGCGAACAGTTCGCCGGCCAGGTCGTTCTTCTCGGCCGGATCGGCGATGTAGTCGGCCAGCGCCGGGCGCGTCAGGTACAGCGAGCCCTTCATCGCGAGGCGCTGCGGATCGAACGGCGGGATCGGGCCCGACGCGGTGCCGACGCAGACCATCAGCCCGCGCCGCTTCAGCGAATCGAGCGAGCCTTCGAAGGTGTCCTTGCCGACGCTGTCGAACACGACGTCGACGCCCGCGCCGTCCGTCAGTTCGCGCACGCGCTTCGCGACGTCCTCGCGGCTGTAGTCGATCGCATGGTCGCAGCCGTGCGCGCGGGCAATCGCCGCCTTGTGCCCGCTCGACACGGTGCCGATCACCGTCAGCCCGAGCAGCTTCGCCCATTGCGACACGATCAGCCCGACGCCGCCGGCGGCCGCATGCAGCAGGATCGTGTCGCCCGCCGCGAACGCATGGATGCGGCGCAGCAGGTAGGCCGACGTGAGCCCGCGCATCGTCATCGCGGCGGCCGTTTCGCACGAGATGCCGGCCGGCAGCCGCACGAGCGGTGCAGCGGGGATCAGCCGCTCGGTGCTGTATGCGCCGAGCGTGTTCAGGAAGCCGGTGTAGGTCACGCGATCGCCGACGGCGACGTTCGTCACGCCGGGGCCGACGGCGTCGACCACGCCGGCTGCCTCGACGCCGATGCCGGCCGGCAGCGGCACCGGATACAGGCCGCTGCGGAAATACGTATCGGCGAAATTCAGGCCGACGGCCTCGTGCCGCAGGCGCACCTGGCCGGGGCCCGGATCGCCGACGTCGACTGCCTCCCAGCGCAGCACGTCGGGGCCGCCAGTTTCGTGGAATCGCACTGCATGTGCCATCGTGTTCTCCGTAGGTCGTCAGTCCGATGCGCGTCGCGCATCGTCAGGTTCGTTCATGGCCGGCGGCGTCGCGGTTGCGCCATCCGCCGGCGGTTCGTCCAGTTCGCGCCAGTCGGCGTCGCCCAGGTAGCGCCGCGCAGCCGGAAAAATCACGCCTTCCATCCGCCCCATCTGCTCGAACGCGCCGTGCGCATAGCGGGCCAGCGCGGTATCGAACGCGGCCGACGGCAGCCCGTCTGCGGCGATCCGGGCGAGTGCGTCGAGCGCCTGCGCGTCGCGCTGCCGCTGGCGGTCGAGTTCGTCCAGTTCGGCCGCGACGCACTCCGCGCGGACGCGTAACGCCGCGAAGAGCCGCGCGTCGGCGGCCGTGCCGGAACGCGCGTCCTGCAACTCGGCGAGCGAGGCCAGCGCACGCTGCGCGTCGACCGCTTGCCGCGGCGGTTCGTCCGCGGCGGCGGCGCACGCCATCAACGCCTGCAGCAGCGCGCCGACCCTGCGATGCGCATCGAGACAACGCGCCGTCACGCGCGCCTCGGCAGGCGTCCGGTGCGACGTGCACACGAGCACCGGCACGGCGCTCGTCGCGAGCAGGTGCTGCCGCTGCGCGCGTGCCGCCGCATCGGCATCCGGCGGCAGCGCCGCGACGCCGATCAGGTCGCAGCCGAGCGTGTCGGCCAGCGCGCCGGGCGATGCGTCGCCGCTTGCCGGATGGCCGGCCCCCGGATCGCCGGCCGCCGGATCGCCGGCCGCCGGATGGCCGGCCCCCGCGATCACATGGGACAGGCCCTGTGCGCGGGCGGCGGCTTCCACTTTCGCACCGTGTTCCGGCAGCCGCGCTCCGGATAAACGCGAGTCCGGCGCGGTGCCGGGCAGCACGAACGTGACGCGGGCGCCGACCGCGCGCGCCAGTTCGAGCGCATGGCCGATCGCGGCGATGCCGCCGGGCACGCCGTCGACCGTCACGAGCAGATGGCGGTACATCGTGCCGCTCCGCTTACCTGGCGGTCGGCGCGCTGCGCCGCGTGCCGGTCGATACGATCTTCATGGGTGGGCTCCTCGTGGTGTTCGTCATGCATCGGAACCCATGCTAGCGACGCGGCGCCGGTGCGGCCCCACTCGTCGCGGGGGGGATTGACGCGCGAACGCGGTTCGGCCGATCCTTCCCCCCACGCCCACCCCGGACGCTGGCCCGCATGGCCCGCCGGACTCCGACTGCTGCCCCGATGGCCCACCCACCCGATCGCGCCGACGCGCCCCCCACCGAACTGGTCCTGAAGACGACCGCGCCGCGCGTGCCGGCGCAGTTGCTCGCCCGTGCGCGCCTGAGCCTCGCCGCGCCGGCGTTCGACGGCCGGCCGGTCACGCTGGTGCAGGCGCCGGCCGGGTACGGCAAGACGTCGCTGCTCGCGCAGTGGCGCCGCGAGGCCCTCGCGCTCGGCCGCGCGGTCGTGTGGCTGTCGGCCGACGAGCGCGACGACGCTTCGCGGTTGCTGCAGGGGCTCGTGCAGGCGGTGCGTACCGGTTGCGCGCGGCCCGGCTTCGGGCGGCTGGTCGCGGGCGGTGCGGCGCGTACGCTGGATGGCCTGACCGCGTGGCTCGCCGAAGTCGCGCAACTGTCGATCGACGCGCTGCTGATCGTCGACGACGCCGAGCGGCTGCCGGCCGCCGGCCTCGAGGCGCTGACCTACGTGCTGCACAACGCGCCGCAGAACCTGCACGTCGTCGTCGCCGCGCGGCGCGGGCTCGACCAGGCGGCCGGCGACCTGCTCGCCGGCGGGCAATGCACGCTCGCGGGCCCCGACTGGCTGCGCTTCACGCTCGACGAGACGATCGCGCTGGTCGGCGCGCGCTTTGCGCAACGGGTGGACGCCGACGCGTGCGCGCGGCTGTTCGAACGCGTCGACGGCTGGCCGCTCGGGCTGCAGCTCGCGATGGCCGCGATGGCGCGCTCGGCCGATCCGCGCCAGGCGGTCGACGCGCTTGCTGCCCGCATGGACGGCACGCGCGACCGGCTCGTCGAACTGCTGCTCGCGAACCAGTCGGCGGACGACACCGCGTTCCTCACACACACGAGCATCGCCGACCGCCTGCATCCGTCGCTGTGCGCGGCGCTGCTCGACGATGCGAACGCACCCGACCGGCTCGCGCGGCTCGCACGCGACACACCGCTGTTCATTGCATCGGACGATTCGGACTGGTGCCGGCTGCATCCGCTCGTGCGCGACACGCTGCGCGACCGCCTGGCCACGCGTTCCGACACCGAGCGCAGCACGCTGCACGCCCGCGCGGCGGCCTGGCTCGATGCGCACGGGATGACCGAGGAAGCCGCGCGCCACGCGTACGCGGCCGGCCAGTTCGAGACCGCGTACGCGCTCGCGCAGCGCTGCCTCGAGGATGCGATCAAGCAGGGCCGCATCAACGACGTGCTCGACTGGCTCGCGCTGCTGCCCGACGCGGAACTCGACAAGCGCCCGACGCTGAGGATCGCGGTCGCGTGGGCGCTGGCGCTTGGCGAGCGCCATGTCGAGGCGCAGCGCCAGATCGCGGGCATCCTCGCGGACAGCGGCACGCCGGCCGCGATGCGCTACGAATGCGCGCTGATCCTCAGCGCGGCCGCGTACTACGCCGACGAGATCGACCGCTTCGTCGAGCTGTTCGAGCCGTGGGCCGACTTCACGCCGCCGGCGGCGACGTGGCTCGCGCAGATGCACGCGAACCGGCTGTCGGCGCGCGCGATCATCGTCGGCGAACCGGCGCAGGCGCGCCGTTTCCAGCAGGCCGCGCCGCGCGGCGAAACGGCGGCCGGGTTCGGCTATGTCGCGCGCTGGGGCGAGCTGATCACGGGCCTGAGCTATCTGCGCGAAGGCCAGATCCGGCTCGCGGACGACGTGCTGGCGCCGGCGCTGGCGCGTGCGGAAGCCGATCTCGGGCGCCGCCATCCGCTGACCTGCATGCTCGCGGCGCTGTGCGCGGCCATCGCGTACGAGGCCGACCGCGTCGACCAGGCCGCCGCGCTGCTCGCGAACCGGCTCGACGTGCTCGAACACGCGGGCACGCCCGACACCGTGCTGCTCGGCTATCGCACGGCCGCGCGCATCGCGCTGCTGCGCGGTGTCGAACACCGCGCGATCGACCTGCTCGAAGCGCTCGACGCGATGGGTGTCGCGCGCCGGCTGCCGCGCCTGTCGGTCGCGAGCCTCGCCGAACAGGTGCGCATTCACGCGGCGCGCTATCGCGAGGCGACCTGCCATGCGCTCGTCGAGCGGATCGACGCGATCGCCGCGGCCGAGTTTCCGTCGCACGGGCCGCTGTGGCGGCGCCCCGTCGTGCTGCTGCAGGCGACCGCGCATGCGGGCGCGGCGCTTGCCGCGCGCCGCTGGGACGATGCGAGCGCGGCGCTCGATGAAGCCGCCGTGCTGGCGCGTGAAATGAGCATGGGGCGCGAGCGCATCGAGATCATGGCGCTCAGCGCGTTCGCGCTCGAACAGTCGGGGCGCGGCGGTCGTGCGCTGCTCGACGAGGCGATGAATCTCGCCGACATGTTCGGGCTCACGCGCACGCTCGCCGACGCGCATCCGGCCGTCGCCGACTGGGCGCGCCGCGTCGGCGACGAAGCGGCCGCCGGCGACGGCCCCGCGCGGCACGCGCTGCCGCAGCCGCGCATCGTGCCGCCCGCGCCGCGCGGCGTGGCGAGCCCGCGCGCGGTGCCGAGCGTCGTGCTGACGCCGAAGGAGCGCGCGATCCTCGAGCTGCTCGCGCGCAACCTGTCGAACAAGGAGATCGCGGTCGCACTTGCCGTCGGCGAGGAAACCGTGAAATGGCACCTGAAGAACCTGTTCGGCAAGCTCGACGCCAGTTCGCGCAAGCATGCGGTGCGCCGCGCGCTGGTGCTCGGGCTGCTCGAAAGCGCGCCTTGATGTCCGGCTGAGCCGGCCTCCCGCCGCAGCGTCGCGGCCCGCCCCCCTCGATTCTCCGCAACCCTGCCCCCCGCGCATGGGGGGGAGCGGCCGCGCGCCGTTGCGTAGTCTTTCCGCACGGCTCGCGCCGGCGCCACCTGTCGCGCCTTCCCGCCTGCCTCGATGCTTCCCCGCTGTACCCGGACAGGCTCGATCCCGTCCGGCCCATGACAACCCCGGAGACTCCATGAAGACGAAACTGGCCGCGCTCGCGGCGCTTGCCGGCTGTTCGGCCCTCGCGCACGCGCAATCCTCCGTCACGCTCTACGGCGTGATCGACTCGGGCCTGCTGTACCAGAGCACGTCGGCCGCGTCGTTCAGCCCGACCGCGCCGAACACCGGCAAGGTGTTCCGCATGAAGGACGGCGGCATCTATTCGAGCTTCTGGGGTATCCGCGGCAGCGAGGAGATCGGCGGCGGCTACAAGGTCAACTTCAAGCTGCAGGGTTCGTTCGACAGCGGCACCGGCAAGCTGCAGCTGAGCGACACGCCGGGCGCCGTCGCGATCTTCAACCAGATCGCGTCGCTCGGCGTGTCGGGCCCGTTCGGTTCGTTCACGGCCGGCCGCCAGATCGTGCCGATGATCTACGCGATGGCCGACACCGACGTGCGCAACGCGCAGTTCTTCGGCAGCGTGCTGACCGCGTGGCTCGGCCTGAACACGGCGGCCGGCTGGCCGGGCACGAGCACCAACGGCGCGATCGGCGCGCTGTACGACAGCAACGCGCTCGTCTACCAGTCGCCGACGTTCGCGGGCGCGTCGATCGCGCTCGAATACGCGCCGGGCGGTGTCGCCGGGCAGTTCCAGGGCGGCACGCGCGAATCCGTTGTGCTCAAGTATGCGAACTACGGGCTGAACGCGTCGGCCGTCTACTACAACGGCCACGACACGAATCCGGCGCCGGGCGTCGCGCCGACCGGCGTCGACAACAACCGCTTCTTTTACGTCGGCGCGAAATACACGATCCGCGATTTCTCGGTGTCGGCGTCGTACGGCAACGGCCGGAATCCGTCGCACGCGGACAAGGTGAACCTCGACATGCTGTCGGCCGGCGTCGGCTATCGCTTCACGCCCGCGTTGCAGGTCACGTCCGCCGTGTACTACCTGAAGGATCGCAACCGGTCGGAAAACCGCTCGACGGCGGTCGTGCTCGCGGCCGACTACAGCCTGTCGAAGCGGACGATGGTCTATGCGCAGGTCGGCCGCGTGAACAACCGCGGCACGATGGACCAGATGCTCGTGTACGGGCAGCCGGTCGCACCGGGCGTCGGCACGACGGCCGCGATGATCGGGCTGCGGCACAACTTCTGACGGCTTCGCGCGGCGCGGCGGCCGCCTGCATCGATTCCCGGGATCGGCTACAGTGGGCGTTTTCGGCGCGCTCCGGCCCGCCGCCGCGCGGCGCCATGGGCGCGTGCGGCAGCATGGACGGCGCGCGGATCCTCCCCTTCGACGAGCGAACCTTCATGCCCGATCTGTCTGCCTTCCCGATCACGCACAAGTGGCCGGCCCAGCATCCCGACCGTCTCCAGCTCTACTCGCTGCCGACGCCGAACGGCGTCAAGGTGTCGATCATGCTCGAGGAAACCGGCCTGCCGTACGAGCCGCACCTCGTGCGCTTCGACACCAACGACCAGCTGTCGCCCGAATTCCTGTCGCTGAACCCGAACAACAAGATCCCGGCGATCATCGATCCGAACGGCCCCGACGGCAAGCCGCTGCCGCTGTTCGAATCGGGCGCGATCCTGATCTATCTCGCGGACAAGACCGGCCAGCTGATCCCGAAGGATCTCGCGGGTCGCTACGAGACGATCCAGTGGGTGATGTTCCAGATGGGCGGCATCGGGCCGATGTTCGGCCAGGTCGGCTTCTTCCACAAGTTCGCCGGCCGCGACTACGAGGACAAGCGTCCGCGCGACCGTTACGTCGACGAGTCGAAGCGCCTGCTCGCCGTGCTCGACGCGCATCTCGCGAACCGCCCGTGGGTGATGGGCGATACCTACACGATCGCCGACATCGCGATCTTCCCGTGGGTGCGCAACCTCGTCGGCTTCTACGAAGCGGGCGACCTGGTCGGCTTCAGCGAATTCAGGAACGTCAAGCGGGTGCTCGATGCGTTCGTCGCACGCCCGGCCGTCGCGCGCGGGCTCAACATCCCGGCACGCGGCTGAGCGACCGGGCGGCCGCACGGCCCCCGCTCGGCTCAAGCCCGCCGCATTGCGCGGCGGGCATTTTTTTGCCCGCGCGCGGCGCCCGCATCATGCGTCCGGCGCCCCGCTGTCCAGCCCCGCCAGCAGCTTTCCCAGCAATTGCGACAACTGCGCCTGCTCCGCGTCCGACAGCGCGGCCAGCAGCGCACGCTGGTTGTCGATGTGCGCGACGACCGCGTCGTCGATCAGCGCGCGGCCGGCGTCCGTCAGCGCGACGAGCGTGCCGCGCCCGTCGGCCGGGTTCGGCCGCCGCTCGACCCAGCCGGCCTTCTGCAGCCGGTCGATGCGCGCGGTCATCCCGCCCGACGACATCATCAACGCGTCGTACAGCGCCGTCGGCGTCAGCGCGAACGGCGCCCCGCCGCGCCGCAGCGTCGCGAGCACGTCGAATTCGCCCGGCTGCATCCCGTAGCGCGCGAACAGCGGATTGAGACGGTCGCGCGCGATCACGAGCGCGGCCTCCTGCAGCCGCCCCATCACGACCATCGACGACGCGTCCAGGTCCGGACGCTCGGCGCGCCATTGCGCGAGCGCATGCGCGGCTCGATCCATTAACCCTCCTCGGCTCACCAGCTATCTTGACGTCGAGATAAATCCACATTTATCTTGATGTCGAGATACTTTACCTGAAAAACGCGTGGCGCCTCGTCGGCGACCGCGCACCGATATCGAGGGCCTTGCGATGAATCGCTTCACTTCCCCCGGATGGCGGCTCGCCGCCATCGTGCTCGTCGGGCTGAACCTGCGGCCGGCGCTCGCCGCGGTCGGCCCGCTGCTCGACATGATCCAGCGCGCGACCGGCATCGGCGACGGCGCGGCCAGCCTGCTGACGACGATTCCGATCCTGCTGATGGGGCTCGGCGCGCTGAGTGCGCGGCGCCTGCAGCGCATCACCGGCATCGCGGGCGGCGTCTGGCTGGGTGTCGCGCTGATCGGGCTGGCCTGCGTGTCGCGGATCGGCGCGCAGCACGCGTGGCTGCTGCTCGCGAGCGCCTGCTGCGCGGGCGTCGGGATCGCGATGGTGCAGGCGCTGCTGCCCGGCTTCGTGAAGGCGCATTTCGCGACGCGCATCGGTGGCGCGATGGGCGTCTATTCGACGTCGATCATGGGTGGCGCGGTGCTCGCGAGCGTCGTCGCGCCCTTCGCGGCAGCGCGCTGGGGCTGGCTCGCCGCACTCGCGGGCTGGGCGCTGCCGGCGGCGGTAGCCGCGCTGGCCTGGCCGCTCGCCAGCCGCGGCGGCGACGGGTTCGCCGCCGGGCCCGTCTCGGTGTCGCATGCGCAGCCGTCGCGCTCGCCGCGCGCGTGGCGGCTCGCGCTGTTCTTCGGGATCGCGACGGGCGCCTACACGCTCGTGCTTGCGTGGCTGCCGCCGTACTACATGCGCCTCGGCTGGTCGCCGACGGCGGCCGGCAGCCTGCTTGGCGGCGTGACGCTCGCGGAAGTCGTCGCGGGGCTGATGATCTCGGCGACGATCGACCGCCTGCCCGATCGCCGGCCCGCGCTGCATGCGGCGATCGCGTCGCTGCTCGCCGGGTTGCTGGTGATGCTGGCCGCGCCCGAAGCGCTCGCGCTGCCGGCCGCGCTGCTGCTCGGCGCGGGGATCGGCGCGCTGTTTCCGCTGTCGCTGATCGTCACGGTCGATCATGCGGCGACGCCGGCCGACGCTGCATCGCTGACGGGGTTCGTGCAGGGTGTCGGCTATCTGATCGCCGGGCTGTTCCCGTTCGCGGCCGGCGTCGTGCGCCAGCATCTCGCCGATTTGACGCCCGCGTGGATCGCGATGGCGTGCCTGTGTGTCGTGCTGTTCGCGCTGGCGGCCGGGTTTGCGCCGCGGCTGGCGCGGCAGGTTGCGCGCGCCCAGGCAACTGGCGTCGCGGCGGCGCAATCACGTCCGGCGTCGCGCTGATCACGCACTTGCGCGAACGGCACGTGCGCGATCAGCCGGCGCTCGCGTACAGCGTCGAATCCGCGAACCCTTCGGCGTCGAGCACGCGCCCGATCAGGATCAGCGCGGTGCGCTCGATCTGCGTGCCCTGCACCTTGCCGAGGATGTCGGCCAGCGTGCCCGTCACGCGTTCCTCGTCGGGCCAGCTTGCGCGATAGATCACCGCGACCGGGCAGTCCGCGCCGTAATGCGGCAGCACTTCGTCGACGATGCGCGCGAGATGGCGCACGCCGAGATGGATCGCGAGCGTCGCGCGGTGCGCGGCGAGCGAGCCGAGCGCCTCGCCTTCCGGCATCGTCGTCTTGCCCGCGAAGCGCGTGAGGATCACCGTCTGCGCGACACCGGGCAGCGTCAGCTCGACGCCGAGCGTCGCCGCGCAGGCGGCCGTGGCGGTCACGCCCGGCACGATTTCATACGGAATCCCGAGCACCTTCAGCCGGCGGATCTGCTCGCCGATCGCACCGTACAGCGACGGGTCGCCCGAATGCACGCGCGCCACGTCCTGCCCTTTCGCATGTGCGGCCGCGAGCAGCGCGACGATCGCGTCGAGGTCGAGTTCGGCCGTGTTGACGACCAGCTCCGCGCGATGACCCTCGAGCACGGCCGCCGGCACCAGCGAGCCTGCATACAGGATCACCGGGCACGTGCGCACGAGACGCTGGCCCTTCACCGTGATCAGCTCCGGGTCGCCGGGCCCCGCGCCGATGAAATACACCGTCATCGAAAATTCTCCGTCAATTCATGGGATGATCCGCCGCGCCGCGTCATGCGCGCGCGGCCGGATCGAGTGCGTCGAGCAGTGCCGCGGCCGAGTCGAACGCGCGGTCGGCATCGGGCAGCGGCGGCCGGCGCAGCATCACGACCGGCATCCGGCGCTCGCGTGCGACATCGAGCTTGGCCTCGGTGGCCGCGCCCCCGCTGTTCTTGCTGACGACGACGTCGATGCCCGTCAGCGCGAACAGCGCACGCTCGCCGTCGAGCGTGAACGGGCCGCGCGTGGCGATGATCTGCGCATGCGCGTTGCCGGGGTGCGCGTCGAGACAGCGCACGAGCCAGAACTGGTGCGGCGGGATCGTGTCGAGGTGCGCGAGCGGTTCGCGGCCGAGCGTGAACAGCGGCCGCCTGAACGGTGCGAGCGCGGCTTCGATGCCGGCCCAGTCGTCGACCATTCGCCAGTCATCGCCCGGTTGCGGCGTCCAGGGCGCGCGGCGCAGCGCCCAGAGCGGCACGCCGGCGTCGCGGGTCGCGGCAGCGGCGTTCGCGCTGATTTGCGCGGCATACGGATGCGTCGCGTCGATCACGAGGCCGATGCCGGCGTCGCGCAGATACGCGGCCAGCCCGGCGGCCCCGCCGAAGCCGCCGACGCGCACGTCGCAGCGCAGGTCGTCGGGCACCTTGCCGAGACCGGCCAGGCTGTAGACGTGATGCGGGCCGAGTGCGCGCGCGATCTTCAGCGCGTCGCCGGTGCCGCCGAGCAGCAGGATGCGCGTGCTCATCGCGCTTCCCCGACGAAGCGGCCCTGACGGTCGATCGCGAACATCTCGACGGCGACCGACGGCGGCACGATGTCGCGTGCGACACGCAGCGCATGCGCGCAGACGAGATCGCCGAGCGGCACGCCGTCGGCGTGCGCAAGCTTCAACGCTTCCTGGCTCGTGTTCGCGGCGCGCATCGCAGCCTGCAGCGTATCGCTCGCGCCGGCTTCGGACGCCCACTGCGCGAGCAGCGGCAGGTCGATGCCCGAATGGCGGCTGTGCAGGTCGAGGTGGCCGGCCGCGAGCTTGCTCAGCTTGCCGAACCCGCCGCACATCGACAACCGCGCGACCGGTGCGCGCCGCAGGTGCTTGAGGACCGCACCCGCGAAATCGCCCATCTCGATCAGCGCCATGTCGGGCAGGTGGTAGTGCGCGCGCATCGCGTCCTCGCTCGCGTTGCCCGTGCACGCGGCGATATGCGCGATGCCGTTTGCGCGTGCGACGTCGATCCCCTGGTGGATCGACGCGATATAGGCCGAACACGAGAACGGCCGCACGATGCCGGTCGTGCCGAGGATCGACAGCCCGCCGACGATGCCCAGGCGCGGGTTCATCGTCTTCAGCGCCAGTGCCTCGCCGCCTTCGACGCCGATCGTCACGTCGAAGCCGCCTGCGTAGCCGTGTTCGGCGGCGAGTGCGTCCAGGTGCGTCGTCATCATCTGGCGCGGCACCGGGTTGATCGCCGGTTCGCCGACCGGCAGCGTCAGCCCCGCGCGCGTGACCGTGCCGACGCCGGGCCCCGCATGAAAGCGCACGCCGGGCGCCGCCGCGAGCGCGACGCGCGCGAAGACCAGCGCGCCGTGCGTGACGTCCGGATCGTCGCCGGCATCCTTGATCGTGCCGGCTTCGGCGCCTGCGGCCGTGATGCGGCAGAACTCGAGCCGCATCATCACGCGCTGCCCTTTGGGCAGCACGATCTCGACCGCGTCGTCGGCCTGGCCCGCGAGCAGCAGCCGCGCGGCCGCGAGCGATGTCGCGGTCGCGCAGCTGCCGGTCGTATAGCCGAAACGGAGCGGCGCGGGCTGTTCGGGGGTTTCGTCGCGCATCACGCGTCCGTCGCGTCCGCCGGGTTCGGTGCGCCGGCCGTGTCGATCGCCTCGGCCGTCTTGGCCGCGCCGGGCTTGCGCACGTCGTACAGCGTGACCGGCAGCGGCTGGCGCCACGTGTCGAAGCGGCCGAGCGGCTCCGCATGCGCGAGCGACACGCGCGTGAGCGTGCCGCCGTGCGTGTCGCGCCACGCGGCGAGCGCCATCTCGCCCTGCAGCGTGACCGCGTTCGCGACCAGCCGGCCGCCGGGTTTCAGCGATGCCCAGCACGCGTCGAGCACGCCGGGCGCCGTCGCACCGCCGCCGATGAAGATCGCGTCGGGCGTGGCGAGCCCTGCAAGCGCATCGGGCGCGCGGCCCGCGACGAGCTGCAGGCCCGGCACGCCGAGCGCGTCGCGGTTGTGTTCGATGAAGCGCTGCCGTTCCGCATGGGCCTCGATCGCGACCGCCTGGCAGGACGGATGCGCCCGCATCCATTCGATGCCGATCGAGCCGCTGCCCGCGCCGACGTCCCACAGCCGCTCGCCGGGCGCGGGCGCGAGGCGGCCGAGCGTCATCGCGCGCAGGTCGCGCTTGGTGAGCTGGCCGTCGTGGCGGTATGCGTCGTCGGGCAGGCCGGGCGTGAGCGCGCGGCGCGGCGCGTCGGGGCCGGCCTGGCAGTCGAGCGCGACGAGGTTGAGCGCGGCCGTTTCGGCGACGGTCCAGTCCTGCGCGAGGCCGTCGAGACGCCGTTCGAGCGGGCCGCCCAGATGTTCGAACACGCTGATGCGCGTGGGCCCGAAGCCGCGTGCGGCGAGTTCGGCGGCGACTGCGGCCGGCGTGCGGCCGTCGGCGCTCAGCACGAACAGGCGCCGGCCCGGCAGCAGATGCCGCGCGAGCGTCGCGAGCGGACGGCCGACGAGCGAAACCGCGCCGACGTCCTGCAGCGCCCAGCCGAGGCGCGCGGCCGCGAGCGACAGCGACGACGGTGCGGGCAGCACGCGCCATTCGTCGGGGGAAAGCTGGCGCGCGAGCGTCGCGCCGACGCCGAACAGCATCGGGTCGCCGCTCGCGAGCACGCACACCGGCGACGGGCGCCGCGCGAGCACGCCCGCCAGATCGAACGGCGACGGCCACGCTTCGCGCGCGGCCGGCAGCCGCGCGGGCAGCATGTCGAGATGCCGCTTCGCGCCGACCACGAGCGTCGCGTCGAGCAGCGCGCGACGTGCGCCGCGGCCGAGCCCCGCGTAACCGTCGTCGCCGATGCCCACTACCGTCAGCCACGCCGTCATGCACCCTTCCCCATCGTTCGATTTCATCCAGTTTGTCGCGAGGCGCGGCAGTGGTGCCGCCGCGCGTTGATCCGGCGACTGCCGTCGGCACCGCCCGGCATGCGTGCAAGCAGATCCGCCAAGGGAATGGCCAGCCAGGCCAGCGCAATCCCCATGCCGAACAGCTCCGTCCTGCCGAGTTTCATCATCGTGGATACCGGCGTATCGCCGCTCGAATGCCGAGCCGCCAATCGTACCATTCGCGCGACCGCGTGCAGGCCGTCACAGCCGTGCTGAGACACGGCTGCAGCGCAAATCGCCGATGCCGGACCGGTGCCGAAATCGGGTATCCTACGGCCGTTCGTTCGCCGGTGCCCTTCGGGGCCGAAGAGGGAACACAGGGCGCGCCGCGCGCCGCTGTGGCTGCCCCCGCAACTGTAGACAGCGAGCCGATTCCCCCTCATGCCACTGGTTTTACCGGGAAGGCCGGGAGCCGGCGCCGACCTGTCAGCCAGGAGACCTGCCGGCCAGAAAGTGCGTGCGTGCCAGTCGGCGTCGGGCGGGGTGTACCGATGCGTTGGCCGCGGCGCGACACGACCCCGGTATCCCGTTGAGTTCTGCCCCCGATTCGATTCCTGCGTCGCCCGTCGTGCGCCCGTCGGCTTGCCCGGGGCTCGTGCGCGTGGTCGCGGCCGCCGATGGCGGGCTGTGCCGGATCAAGCTGCCGGGCGGCCGGCTCGACGCGCGCCAGGCGCGTGCGATTGCCGCTGCCGCACGTGCGTACGGCTCCGGCGCGATCGACGCGACCAATCGCGCGAATCTCCAGTTGCGCGGCATCCGCGACGGCGCCGGCGATGCGCTGACGCGCGCGTTGCTCGATGCGGGGCTCGGCCCGCGCGTCGCGGCAACTGCCGACTCGGACTCGACCGCCGATACGGCCGCGCTCGCCGCGAGCGACGACGTCCGCAACCTCCTGCTCAGCCCGCTCGCCGGGCACGATCCGGCCGCGCTCGTCGACAGCCGCGCGCTCGCCATTCCGCTGTTCGACATGCTGGCCAGCGAGCCGCGCCGTGGCGAGTTGTCGCCGAAATTCTCGATCCAGCTCGACGGCGGCGAAGCGGTGGCGGCGCTCGATCATCCGCACGACATCTGGCTCGCCGCATGGCGCCGCGCCGACGGCGCGGTACGCATCGCGGCCGGGCTGGCCGGTTGCCCGCCGGTCGCGGATCGCGACCGGCCTGCGTCGGTCGATGTGTCGCCCGATCAGGTTGTCGCGCTGGTCCGCGCACTGCTGCTCGCGTTCCTCGATCTCGCACCGGCCGATGTCACGCGGATGCGCGCCGTGCTCGCGACAGCCGGCGAACGTGCGTTACTCGATCGCGCGCAGCATTATCTGCCCTTCCCGCTCACGGCCGATCCTGCACTTGCCAGCTGGCGGCGCACGAACGCCAACCCCGCACTGCGTTTCGGCGCACGCCCGTCGCTCGATGCGGCGCGTTGCAGCGTCGGTGCGCAATGCCTACTCGGGCGGCTCGACGCGACGCAACTGGAACGGCTCGCCGCGCTGGCCGAAGCCGACGGCGACGGCACGCTGTCGATGACGCCGTGGCAAGGCGTGTTTCTGCACGGCGTGCCGCACGAACGCGCACCGGCCACGCTCGACGCACTCGCGTCGCTCGGCCTCGTTTGCAAGACGTCGGACCCGCTCGCGACGCTCGTTGCCTGCACCGGCAGCGCAGGCTGCGCGAAAGCGCACGCCGACACGAAACGCGACGCGCTCGCACTCGCCGCGCGCATCGGTCATCCGCTCGACGTGCACCTGACCGGCTGCGAACGCCACTGCGCGCTGCCGCATCCCGCGACGCATACGCTCGTCGCGGTGGCGCCCGCGCATTACGACCTTTACCGGCGCGACGCGGCCGGGGGCCTCGGCGCCCCGCTCGCGCGCCATCTGACGATTGACCAGGCCGCGGCCCGTTTGACGGGCGCGCGGCACAGCCAGGACACCACCGATGCTTGACTACATTCGCGACGGGCAGGAAATCTACCGCCAGTCGTTCGCGACGATCCGCGCCGAGGCCGACCTGTCGCAGGTTCCGCCCGACCTCGAGAAACTCGCGGTGCGCGTGATCCATGCGTGCGGGATGGTCGACGTCGTCTACGACCTGCGTTTTTCGGCGGGCGCCGGCACGGCGGGCCGCACGGCGCTCGCAGCCGGCGCGCCGATCCTGTGCGACGCGCGGATGGTCGCCGAAGGCATCACGCGCGCGCGGCTGCCGGCCGGCAATCGCGTGATCTGCACGCTCGGCGAGCCGGAGGTGCCCGATCTCGCGCGCCATCTCGGCAACACGCGCTCGGCCGCCGCACTCGAACTGTGGCGCCCGCATCTCGCGGGCAGCGTCGTCGTGATCGGCAATGCGCCGACCGCGCTGTTTCACCTGCTCGACATGATCGATGCCGGCGCGCCGCGCCCCGCGCTGATCCTCGGCTTTCCGGTCGGCTTCATCGGCGCGGCCGAATCGAAGGCGGTGCTCGACGCCGACAGCCGCGGCGTCCCGTACGTCGCGCTGCTCGGCCGGCGCGGCGGCAGCGCGATGGCCGCCGCCGCGGTCAACGCGCTCGCGACGGAGGTCGAATGACGACCGCGCGCGGACGGCTGTTCGGGGTCGGCGTCGGCCCCGGCGATCCTGAACTGATGACGATCAAGGCGCTGCGCGTGCTGCAGGCGGCGCCCGTGGTCGCGTATTTCGTCGCGAAGGGCAAGAAAGGCAATGCGTACGGCATCGTCGAAGCGCACCTGCTCGACGGGCAGACGCAACTGCCGCTCGTCTATCCGGTGACGACCGAAGCGCTGCCGCCGCCGCTCTGCTACGAGACGGTGATCGCCGACTTCTACGACACGGCCGCCGAAATCGTCGCCGCCCACCTCGACGCGGGACGCGACGTCGCGGTGATCTGCGAAGGCGACCCGTTTTTCTACGGCTCGTACATGTACCTGCACGACCGCCTCGCGCCGCGCTACGACACCGAGGTCATCCCGGGCGTGTGCGCGATGCTCGGCGGCACGGCCGTGCTCGGCCAGCCGCTCGTCTATCGCAACCAGAGCCTGTCGGTGCTGTCCGGCGTGCTGCCCGAGCACGAGCTGCGCGAGCGGCTCGCGCGGGCCGACGCGGCCGTCGTGATGAAGCTCGGCCGCAATTTCGACAAGGTGCGGCGCGTGCTCGACGAACTCGGGCTCGCGAAGCGCGCGCTGTACGTCGAGCGCGCGACGATGGCGAACCAGCGCATCGTGCCGCTCGACGAGGTCGACCCGATGGCGTCGCCGTATTTCTCGCTGCTCGTCGTGCCGGGGGACAAATGGCAAGGATGACGACTCCGCCCGCGATCGTGATTCTCGGCGCGGGCGCGCTCGACACCGCGCGACGCATCCAGGCGCGCTACCCGGGCGCCGGCGTGCACGGCCTCGCGTCGCGCGTCGATGCCGACGTGCCGTTCGACGAACTCGGCGCGCACCTGCGCGAACTCTATGCGCGCGGCCTGCCGATCGTCGCGCTGTGCGCGGCCGGCATCGTGATCCGCTGCCTCGCGCCCGCGCTCGCCGACAAGGGCGTCGAGCCGCCCGTGCTCGCGGTTGCGGAAGACGGCTCGGCCGTCGTGCCGCTGCTCGGCGGGCTGACGGGCGTCAACCTGATCGCGCGCGAAATCGCCGAATGCGTCGGTGTCGCGCCGGCCATCACGACCAGCGGTGAATTGCGCTTCGGCGCCTGCGTGCTCAATCCGCCCGACGGCTATGCGCTGGCCGATCTCGCGCAGGGCAAGCGCTTCGTGTCCGACCTGCTCGCGGGGGCATCGACGCGCGTCGACGGCGCGGCGGCGTGGCTCGACGATGTCGCGCTGCCGCGCGACGACGCGGCCGCGCATGCGATCCGCGTGACGCCCGACGCATGGCGCGGCACGCGCGACGAGCTCGTGATCCATCCGCGCAGCGTGGTGGTCGGTGTCGCAGCCGATGCATTGCATGCGGACGAAGCGCTCGCCGTGCGTATCGACGCAGCGCTCGACGCACACGGTCTCGCACGGCTGGCACTCGCGGCCATCGTCGCGCCGGCATCGGCGATCGGCGCACCCGTACTGGAGGAAGCGGCGCAAGCGCTCGACGTGCCGCTGCGTTTCGTCGATGCCGGCCGCGACGCGCCAGCCGATGCGGCGACGCTGCTTGGCCGCGCGTTGCGCGTCGCACACACGCTGCGCCCGGCATCGAACGGCCTCGCATGCGCAGTGGCGTCGCATCCGGTCGATCCCGCCACGCTCGGCCGTGCGCGCGGCCGTCTGACCGTGCTCGGCCTCGGCCCGGGCGGCGCCGCGTGGCTCACGCCGGCCGCGCGCACCGCGCTCGCGGAAGCGACCGACATCCTCGGCTATACGACCTACGTGAACATGGCCGGCCCGTTCCGCGGCGACCAGCGCGTGCACGGCACCGACAATCGCGAGGAAATGCAGCGCGCGCGCCATGCGTTCGAACTGGCGGCCGAAGGCCGGCGCGTCGCGGTCGTGTCGTCGGGCGACCCCGGCGTGTTCGCGATGGCCGCGGCCGTGCTCGAGGCGCTCGACGAGGCACGCGACCCGCAGTGGGCCGCGGTCGACCTGCGCGTGGAGCCCGGCATCTCGGCGTCGCTCGCGACGGCAGCGCAGGCCGGTGCGCCGCTCGGTCACGACTTCTGCGCGATTTCGCTGTCGGACAACCTGAAGCCGTGGGACGTGATCGAGACGCGCCTGCGGCATGCGGCGCAAGCCGATCTCGTGATGGCGTTCTACAACCCGATCTCGCGTGCGCGGCCGTGGCAGCTCGACCGTGCGCTCGACATCGTGCGCGCGCACCGTGCGGCCGACACGGTGGTCGTGCTCGGCCGCGACATCGGCCGGCCGGGTGCAACACTGACGACGACGACACTCGGTGCACTGCGCGGCGACCAGGTCGACATGCGGACGATGGTGATCGTCGGCTCGTCGACGACGCGGCGCTTCGCGATCGGCAACGCGCGCGAATGGGTCTATACGCCGCGCTGGTATCGCTGATCGAGACTAGCGCGTGAGCGTGCCGTCGCGCACGCCGGCATGCGCGATGCCGGCCGTGCCGCCGGTGCGCCAGAACCGGTACACGAGCATGCCGACGATGGCCTGCGCGACGACCACGAAGGCGACGCAGCCGGCCCATCCCCACCGATGCCAGCCCGGCACCGGCAGGATCGAGCCGAGACTGCCGCCGAAGTAATAGCAGGACAGGTAGATGCCGATCGCCGTCGAGCGCGCGCTCGACGCCGCCTGCGAGATGAACGTGTTGGCCGACGCCTGTTCGACGAACACGGCGGTGGAACTCAGCGCGAGGCCGGCGAGGATCACCGGCACGCTGTCCGACAGCGTCAGCAACGCCCCGCCGATCGCGAGCGCGGCCGCCGCGAGCCCCGGTGCGCGCGGGCCGCGATGCCGCGCGAGGCGCCCGGCCAGCGGCGTCACGACCACCGCGACCAGGAACACCGCATAGATCGCACCGATCCCGACCGTGCCGAAGCCGAACGGTGCACGCGCGAGCCGCAGGCCGACGAACGTGAATGTCGCGACCTGCGACGCGAGCACGCAGGCGCCGATCGCGAACGACGCGAGCAGCGGGCCGCGCGTGACGATGCGCCACGACGGCCCCGCATTCGCATCGCTGCCGGCCGCCCGCCGCGCGATCGCACCGGACGCCGGCAGGCTCGCGTAAATCGCGACGCCCGTGACGAGACACAGCGCGGCGACGACATCGAGCGCATGGCGCCAGCCCCACATCGACGTCAGCAGGTTCGTGACGAAGCGGCCGGCGAACCCGCCGAGCGTCGTGCCGGCGACGAACAGCGCGCTGATCTCGGCCGACGTGCCGTGATCGAAGCGTTCGCCGATATAGGCGATCGACAGGGCAAAGATGAACGGCATGACCAGCCCGGCCGCAAAGCGCGCACCCAGAAACGACGCGAAACCGGCCGCATGCGCGGACCACACGACCGGCAGCGCGACGGCCACCGCCGCCAGCGAGATCGCGACGCGCCGCTCGATGCGCGCGGCCAGCACGCCGACGAACGGCGCGATAATGGCGACGGCCGTCGTGGTCGCGCTCACGCCCTGCCCCGCGCGCTCCGCGCTGACGCCGAAGGCCGCCGCGAGTTCGTGCAGGATGCCCTGCGTCGAATAGAGATTGAGAAACGCGGCGAAGCCGCAGAGAAAGAACGCGATGCGCGTGGTCCTGTCGTTCATCGGAAATGGCTGAGCGTCGATGCCGACAGTCTGACGGGCGCGCCGCGCGCACGCCAATACCGTTTTCACCGCCATTGATACCGGAACGACAACAATGCTCGACCTGCGCCGCCTCCGCTATTTCGTGGTCGTCGCCGACGAACTGCACTTCGGCCGCGCGGCATTGCGCCTGCGCGTCGCGCAGCCGCCGCTGACGCGCCATATCGCCGCGCTGGAGAGCGAACTCGGCGTCCGGCTGTTCGAGCGGTCGACACGCGCGGTGCGGCTCACGCCGGAGGGCGAGCTGTTCCTCGAACATGCGCGCAACGTCGTCAGCGCGGCCGCCGAAGCCGAGGCGAGTGCGCGCAAGATCGCGCAGGGCATCGCCGGGCGCATCGTGATCGGCTACGCGAGCTCGATCCCGATGTCCGACACGTTCCCGGACGTGATCCGCGCCGCGAGCCGCACGATGCCCGACGTCGAGCTCGCGTTCCGCGAAGCGGCGACCGCCAGCCAGCGCCAGCAGATCGCCGACGGCGCGATGGACGTCGGCTTCGGCTGGGCGTGGAACGGTGCGCCCGGTGTGCCGGTCGCGTCGCTCGTCGTGTCGCGTGAACCGCTCGTCGCGGCCGTGCCGGCCGGCAATCCGCTCGCGGGGCGTGCGGGCCTCGACGTCGCGGAACTGGCCGGTGAAACCTTCGTGACCTTTCCACCCGGTTACGGTTCGGCGTTGACCGCCGCGCTGGACGACCTGTGCGCGCAAGCCGGATTCGCACCGCGGATCGGGGCGACCGCCGCGCAGATCGCGACGCTCGTGTCGCTGGTGGCCGCCGAACGCGGGATCGCGATCGTGCCGGGCTTCACCGCGACGCTGCAGCGCCCGGGCGTCGTCTACGTGCCGCTCGCCGGCACGCGCGCAGTCGAGCAGATCGTGTCGTGGCACGAGCCGTTTTCGTCGGCATGCGTCGAGCGTTTCGTCGCGTTGGCACGCTCGCTGGCGCAGCCTGCATCGGCATAAGCGGCGCGTATCGCGGGACGGGCGTCGATCGGAAAACTCACCCGCCCCGTGCGTTGCGCAACGGTGTCGAATCGGCAAGATCGTTACGTATCGGGAATCAAATAACAAAAAGAACACCTAACCATTCACTATTCGACGCGAATCCTCCAAGATGGGCACGCCGCCGGCCGGGCATGCCCGGTCGCCCGACCGGCGGCGATACGCGGGCCAGCGTATCCCTCTTCCACTTGGAGAACACAATGAACAACAATGTGTTGCCGCGTTTCATCCCGCGTGCACTTGCCGCGGGTTGCCTGCTTGCCGTGGCGAGCGTGTCCCAGGGCGCCGGCGTCTATGCGCCGTTCGTCGACGTGACGCTCTATCCGACGCCGCTCGTCGACCAGATCGGCGTCCGGCAAGGCATCCAGCAATTCACGCTCGCGTTCGTGGTCGCGGGCAACGGCTGCGTGCCGTCGTGGGGCGGCGTGCAGCCGATCGGCAACGGCGCGAGCGGCGGCCTCCTGACCGCGCTGTCGACATCGATCGCGAGCTACCGCGCGAAAGGCGGCGAAGTCGCCGTGTCGTTCGGCGGGGCGAACGGCACGCCGCTGATGCAGGCATGCTCGACCGTTCCCGCGCTGAAGACGGCCTACCAGACCGTGATCGACACGTACGGCCTCACGCATCTCGACTTCGACATCGAAGGTGCATCGCAGCAGGACACGGCCGCGGTCGCGCGCAACTTCCAGGCCGTCGCGCAACTGCAGTCCGACTATGCGGCGAAGGGCAAGCCGCTGCACGTCACGCTGACGCTGCCGACGATGCCGACCGGGCTCACACAGGACGGCCTGAACGTCGTCAACGCGGCGATTTCGAACCGGGCCGCATTCGATGCGGTGAACGTGATGGCGATGGACTACGGCCCCGCGAACATCGACATGGGCGCTGCCGCGATCAGCGCCGCGCAGGCGCTGTATTCGCAGCTCGACACGGCGTTCAAGTCGGCCGGCCAGCCGAAGACCAACGCGCAGCTCTGGCAGATGGTCGGCGTCACGCCGATGATCGGCGTGAACGACGTGCAGGGCGAAACCTTCACGCTCGCGAACGCGCAAAGCGTGCTGAATGCGGCGATCGCCAACGGCTACGGTTTCTTCGGCAACTGGTCGGTCGGCCGCGACCAGGCGTGCCCGTCGGGTGGCACGTATGCGTCGCCGACCTGCTCGGGCGTCGCGCAGCAGCCGTACGCGTTCGCGACGATCTTCAAGCAGCTCGACGGCAAATGGGGCGCCGGCGTCACGCAGGACCCGAACTACGGCGGCGGCTCGGACGGCGGCACGCCGCAGCCGGGTGCACCGTGGGCGGCCGGCCAGGTCTACACGGCCGGCGCGACGGTCACCTACCAGGGCACGACGTACCAGGCGCAATGGTGGACGCAGGGCGACGTGCCCGGCCAGGCGGCCGTGTGGAAGCCGGTCGGCGGCGGCTCGCCGGTGTGGTCCGCGACGACCGCCTACCAGGGCGGCACGTGCGTGATGTACCAGGGCGCGAAGTACTGCGCGAAATGGTGGACGCAGGGCGACAACCCGGGTGCCGGTGGCGTGTGGGTGAAGTCGTGACGTTGCGACGCGCTCGCGCGTGACGCGCGGCGGGTCGCTGCCGGCGCGGCAGGATCGCGCGCCGGCAAGCGGCCCGCCCTACCCGCGCGCGTGCTCGGCCAGCAGCCGCGCCTTCGCGTCGACGAGCAGCGCCGCGTGCGTGTCGCGATGCTGGCGGATCCGCTCGGTCGGCCCGACGACCGACAGCCCGTACCAGTCGCCGTCGAGTGTCAGCGCGACCGCGATCGCCGACAGCTCGGGCGCGCTTTCGCCGAAGTTCTCGGCCCAGCCGAGCGCGCGAAACCGCGCGGTTTGCGCGACGAGCGCCGGCAGGTCGGCCACCGTCGCATCGGTGAAGCGTTCGAACGGCAGTTGCGCGCCGAGCGCCTGCTGCGCTTCGCCGGCGAGTTCCGCGAAGATCGCCTTGCCGATCGAGTTCGCGTGCAGCGGACGCAGCTCGCCCGGCTGGCGCGTATAGCGGATCGCCTGCTCGGACTCGACGACGTCGAGGTAGGTGACCGACACGCCCTGGATCTTGCCGAGCACGGCCGTCTCGCGGCTCGCGTCGCGCAGCGCGACGAGGTGCGGATGCACGATATCGACGACGGGATCGGTCGCGTCGATCGCCGTGGCGATCGTCTGCAGGCGCCGCGTCGGGTAGTAGCCGCCGCGCTTGCGCACTTCGTACAGATAGCCGCGGCTCACGAGCGTGCGCGCCATCGCGAGGCAGCTCGACGGCGGCACATCGAGCAGGCGCGCGAGTTCGGCGAGCGGCAGCGGCCGCCGTTCGGCGGCGAACAGCTCGAACAGGTCGAGCGTGCGGGCAACGAGTTTGACGTCCATGACGAGCGCTTGAATCGGAACGGGAAACCGCGCGCCGGGCGGGCCGCCGCGCGTCAGTACGACTTCGGCAGCCCGAGCACCTTCTCCGCGATGTAGCACAGGATCAGTTGCGGACTCACGGGCGCGAGCCTCGGAATCATACACTCGCGCAGGTAGCGCTCGACATGGTATTCCTTCGCGTAGCCCATCCCGCCGAGCGTCGCGACCGCCGTCTGGCACGCCTGGAACGCGGCTTCCGCGCCGAGGTATTTCGCCGCGTTCGCCTCCGCGCCGCACGACTGCCCCGCGTCGTAGCGCGTCGCGGCCTTCATCACCATCAGCCACGCAGCCTCGAGCTGCATCCACGCCTGCGCGAGCGGATGCTGGATCGACTGGTTCTGCCCGATCGGCCGGCCGAACACGACGCGCTCGCACGCATACTGCGTCGCGCGGCGCAGCGCGGCCTGCCCGAGCCCGATCGCCTCCGCCGCGATCAGGATCCGCTCGGGGTTCAGCCCGTGCAGCAGGTAGCGGAAGCCGTCGCCTTCGTTGCCGATCAGGTCGTCGCGCGGCACGCGCAGGTTGTCGATGAACAGCATGTTCGAATCGACGGCCTTGCGGCCCATCTTCTCGATCTCGCGGACCTCGACGTGCGCACGGTCGAGGTCGGTATAGAACAGGCTCAGCCCGTCGGTCGGCTTCGCGACCTCGTCGAGCGGCGTCGTGCGCGCGATGATCAGCATCTTGTTCGCGACCTGCGCGGTCGAGATCCAGATCTTGCGCCCGCTCAGCACGTAGTCGTCGCCGTCGCGGCGCGCCTGGGTGGTCAGGTGCGTGGTGTCGAGGCCCGCGTCGGGCTCCGTCACCGCGAAGCACGCCTTGTCGCGCCCGGCGATCAGCGGCGGCAGGAAGCGCGCTTTCTGCGCGTCGTTGCCGAACACCTGCACCGGGTTCAGCCCGAAGATGTTCATGTGCACGGCCGACGCGCCGGACAGGCCGGCGCCCGATGCGCTGATCGTGCGCATCATCAGCGCGGCCTCGGTCATCCCGAGCCCGGCGCCGCCGTGGGCCGGGTCCATCGCGATGCCGAGCCAGCCGGCGTCGGCGAGCGCCGCGTGGAAATCGGCCGGAAAGCCGCCCGCACGATCGCGTTCGAGCCAGTAGTCGTCGCCGAAGCGCTCGCAGATTTTCTCGATCGCGCTTTCGATCGCGCGCTGGTCGTCGGTCAGGTCGAACTGCATGGACTGCTCTCCCGGGAAACGTGAACGGCTCGGCCGTTCATAGCGGAAACACGCCCGTCGCGACCGCGGCGAACACCATCAGCTCGGTGGCGGCGAACAGGAACGGAATCGTGAATTTCTGGTGTTCGGCGAGCTCGACGCCGGTCAGGCCGACGATCAGGAACGTCGCGGGCGTCAGCGGGCTCACCGGAAAGCCCGTCGTCATCTGGCCGAGCAGCGCGGCCTGCGCCATCTGGATCGGCGGCACGCCGAGCAGCTTGCCGCTCTCCGCGAGCACCGGCAGCACGCCGAAGTAGAACGAATCGGGATCGAACAGCAGGCTGAGCGGCATCGACAGCAGCCCGATCACGAACGGCATGTGGCGCGCATGCTCGACCGGCACGTGCGCGACGACGACTTCCGCCATCGCCTTCAGCATCCCGGTGCCGGACATGATGCCGGTGAACGCGCCGGCCGCGAGCAGCACGCTCGCCATCATCAGCGCGGCCTTCGCGTGTGCGTCGATCCGCTCGCGCTGCGCCTGCACGTCCGGGTAGTTGATCACGAGCGCGGCGACCGTGCCGAGCATGAACATCACCATCGGGTCGACGATGCCCGACACCAGCGTGACGAGCACGACGAGCGTCAGCGCGACGTTGATCCCGAAGCGGCCCGGCCGGCGCAACGCGCGTTCGGCGTCGGTCAGCTCGCGCGGCGCGATCGCCAGCGCCGCCGCGCCGGCGCTGTCGAGCCCGAGCCGCTTCGCCTCGCGCACGCCGAGCACGTACGCAGTGCCGAACACGAACGCGAGCCCGACGATCTGCACCGGAATCATCGGCGTGAAGATCGCCGAGCCGGGGATATGCAGCGCCGCCGACGCGCGCAGCATCGGTCCGACCCACGGCAGGAAATTGACGCCGGCCGCCATCGACGCGACGCACGCGAGAATCCGCCGGTCCATCCCGAGCCGCGTGTAGAGCGGCATCATCGCGGGCAGCGTGACGAGAAACGTGACGGCGCCCGAGCCGTCGAGGTGGATCAGCAGCGCGAGCAGCGCCGAGCCCATCACGATGCGCGGCGGATGGCAGCCGATCACGCGCAGCACGCCCGCGATGATCGGGTCGAGCATCCCGGCATCGGTGAGGATTCCGAAAAATAGAATCGCAAAAACGAACATGCCGGCGATCGGTCCGATGTTCTGTACGCCGTGCACGATGAACTTGCCGGTCTGCAACCCGAAACCGGCCGCGAGGGACGCGGCCACCGGCACGACGATCAGCGCGACGAGCGGCGACAGCCGCTTCGTGATGATCAGGCCGAACAGCGCGACGATGGCGATCGCGCCGATCCATGCGAGCATGATGCGTCTCCTCTTCAGCCGGTAGCGTGTCTTTCGCGCGCGAGCCGGCGTGATGTCCGAATGATGGTGTGCCGGCCCGCGCGGCCGGCGGCCGCGATGCCGGTCAGTCCCGGCGATCGTCGTGGTGGTTGTCGTCGTCCGCAAACACCTGCGCCGCGTGTTCGTTCAGCGCGGGCGGCGGCCGACGGTACGTCGCCGGCGTGCGGCCGAGCTTGATCGGCGACGCGATGCCGCGATGCCGGCCCAGCTCGACCTTCATCGCCCGATGCGCGACGTGCGGGTGATCGAGCGCCGCATCGAGCCCGAGCACCGGCGCGCACGGCACGCCGCGGCGCATCAGCTGCTCGGCGAGCGCCGCGCCGTCGTGGGCGGCCAGCGCCGTTTCGAGCAGCGCACGCAGCGCGGCGCGGTTTGCACTGCGCGCGCGGTTGTCCGCGAAGCGCGGATCGTCGAGCCAGCCGCGCGTGCCGAGCACGTCGCACAGTGCGGCGAACTGCCCGTTGTTGCCGACCGCGAGGAAGATGTCGACGCCCGCCGTCGGAAAGCTGTCGTACGGCGTGATGTTCGGATGCGCGTTGCCGGTGCGCACGGGCGCGTTGCCCGAATGGAAGAAGTTCGGTGTATGCGGATGCAGGATCGACAGCGCGCAGTCGAACAGCGTCGACTCGACGAACTGGCCGCGGCCGCTCGCATCGCGCTCGCGCAGCGCCATCAGCACGCCGAGCGCCGCGTTCAGCCCCGTGACGAGGTCGACGATCGGCACGCCCACGCGCAGCGGTGCGCCGCCCGCTTCGCCATTGACGCTCATCAGCCCCGCGAGCGCCTGCACGGCCGCGTCGTAGCCCGGCAGCCCGCCGAGCGGGCCGTCCGCGCCGAAACCCGACACGCGGCAATAGACGAGGCGCGGGAACCGCGCATGCAGCGCATCGAAACCGAGCCCCCAGCGCTCCATCGTGCCGATCTTGAAGTTCTCGACGACGGCGTCCGCGTGTTCGAGCAGGCCGAGCAGCCGCTCGCGGTCGGCCGGCTGCGTCAGGTCGAGCGAGACGCCGAGCTTGTTGCGGTTCACGCCGAGGAAATACGACGCGGTATCGCCGTCGAACGGCGGCCCCCAGGTCCGCGTCTCGTCGCCGGACGGCGGTTCGACCTTGATTACCTCCGCGCCGTGGTCGGCGAGGATCTGCGTCGCGTACGGGCCGCCCAGCACCCGCGACAGATCGATGATGCGCAATCCCGCCAGCGCGCCCTGCTGCTCGTGTTCCGCCATGCGTCCCGCTCCTGGTTCCGGTTGATCGGACTGCCGGTTCCGGCGACCGGCGCCCCTGGCGCGCAGCCTGTCCGGATTCGACGAATAATTCTTGTATGTGAATTTATATTCACACCCGGGAATTATGTTGTCAAGCCCGGATGCACCCGGCTGCCGCGCGGATAACGTCGCCGAACGCAAGTGGGGACGACACCGAACGCGGGCCGGTTGCGGTCGCGCCCCGCCCTTCGCTAAGCTGGCGGACGACGTTCACCTGACAAAAGCAAGGCGGGATTTTCATGAAACGGATGTGGCTGGCGGCCTTCGTGCTGGCGTCGACGCTCGGCGTCGCGCACGCGCAAAACCAAACTTTCCATTTCGGCGAAGGACAGACGCAGATGCCCGCCGCGGCACCGCAGGCCGGTGCGCCCACCGCCCGGCCCGCGCCCGCGCGCCGGCACGCGACGGCGCCATCGCCGCATCACCGGCGCGCCGTTCACAAGCGCCGCCAGTCGCGCCACGCGAAGCCGACGCGCAGCGGGATCTACACGCACGCGTGATGCGGCGCCCGGCACGCGGCGCCTGCACGGAACTGTCACGAACGGCCGGTAACATCCGTGCGGCTGCCTGTACGCCGTCGCGGCCTGCTGCCGGACAACCCGCCGCCGACGCGCGCTTTCTCCACGATTCAGCACCTGTTTTGCCGAACATGAGCATCGGGCCGGATACCCTCGCCGTCACCAAGGAACGCGCCACCATCGTGTGCCGCCAGCGCCGCAGCGTGCTGCTGGTCGCCCGCACGGCGTCGCGCTGGTCGCTGCCGGGCGGCACGATCCGGCGCGGCGAGACGCCGCTCGAAGCCGCGCAGCGGGAGCTGGCCGAGGAAACGCGGCTGGAAGGGCTCGCGCTCGACTATGCAGTGCAGTTCGGCGGGCTGACGAAGCTTCATCACGTGTTCGTGGCCGAGGTGCCGGCGCACCTGACGCCACGCGCGAGCAACGAGATCGCCCGCTGCAAGTGGTTCACCGTCGACCGGCTCGACACGCTCCATGCGAGCGTGCCGACGCGCAAGATCATCGAGCTGCTGCGTCTCGACTGTTTTTCGGCGATCGTCAACGGCCCGCTTCGTTGACGGCGGTGCGGCCCGCACCGGTCACGCGTGCAGGAACGGGCCGGCCTTGCGTTCGAGCAGCGCGACGAGTTCGGGCTGCATGAACGCGTAGCGGTCGGGAATGTCGAGGCAGACGATCTTCTTGCCGTTCAGATGCGCGCCGAACAGCGTCGTCAGCCTTGCCTTGTGCGCGCGCTCCATCACGAACACGATATCGGCCCAGTCGAGCTGCTCGGCCGACAGGCGCGCGTCCGCATCGGGCGCGAGGCCCGCGGAGTCGGTTTCGACGCCGGGCCATGCGGCGAACACCGCTTCGGCCGTCGGGCTGCGCAGCCGGTTGCGGCTGCAGATGAACAGTGCCCGTGTCATGTCGCTTCGCGGTCGCCCGAGGGTTGCCCGCTTACCCTTGCGGAATCGTGCCGGGCCGTACGTACGCGAGCATGTGCGGCACGTAGTCGGCCTTGCCGAGCTCGACGCCGTGGTGGCGCAGGATCGCGTATGCGGCGATCGCATGGAAGTAGAACTGCGGCAGCGCCCAGTCGCGTGCGTACTGTTCGCCGGTCATGTCGAACGCGATCCCGTTCGGCAGTTCGAGGGCGATCGGCAGCGCCGCGCCGCCATCGAGCGCATCGGGCGCGAGTTCGCCGAGAAACGCCAGCGTGCCCGCGACGATCGCCTGCGCGTCGCCCGGCGTGCCGGGCTGCGCATCCGCGTTCCATCCGGCTTCGCGCAACGAAAGCAGCGCAGCCGGCAGCGTTTCGCCGCGCAGCCGGTAGACGGGCTCCATCGCCTGAAAACACGAGAAACGCACCTGGGCGGCGAGCGGATACATGTCGGGGGCGAGCTTCAGCGTCATCATCGCATCGGGCTCGGCGCCCGCGGCCTGCCGGTGCGCGACGGCCTTGTCGAGCCAAGCGGACAGCGCGCGCAGCATTTGCGAATACGTCGGAACGAGCAGTTGGGTCGGTGACACGCGTGCCCCCTGTCTTGTGAGGTTCGTGCACGATAACAGCGTCGGCGGAAAACCGCATCCCGGCCCGGCCGCCGAAACGCGCCGTGATTACGGCTTGCCGTGACGCGCCAGAAACCGGTCGAGCTGCGACGCAAATGCCTTGCCGTCGCGCGCGCTGAACGGCGCCGGCCCGCCCGTGTCGATGCCCGCGCTGCGCAACTGGTCCATCATCGCGCGGGTCGACAGGCGTTCCTCGATGTTCTCGCGGCTGAACCAGTTGCCGCGCGGGTCGAGCGCATGCGCGCCCTTGTCGAGGACGGCGGCGGCCAGCGGGATGTCGGCCGTGATTACGAGATCGCCGGCCTCGACCAGCTCGACGATGCGCGCATCGGCCACGTCGAAGCCGGCCGGCACCTGCACGGCCTTGATGAACGGCGACGGCGGTGTGCGCAGGAACTGGTTCGCGACCAGCGTCACGCAGATTTCGGCACGACGCGCGGCGCGAAACAACATGTCCTTGATGACGGCGGGACACGCATCGGCATCGACCAGTACTTGCATGGCGGGTTTTTCCAGTGAGCAGAAGCGGCGATCATAGCGCACCGCCGGCCGGCCATCAGCCCGCGAGATCCGTGCGCAGCGTGTCGGCCGTCATCCATTGCGCGCCCCATGCGGCGGCGAGCCGCGCGCCCTGCCCGATCCGCACGGCCGCATCGTCGAAGTCGACGAACACGACGTGATCGGCCGCCGCGGGTTTCGCCGGCGTCTCGCGCGTGCGCCCGTCGGACAGCACCCACAGCCAGCGCTGCTTGCCGGGCGCGCGCCGCGCATCGCGTGCGAGCATCTGTGCGGCGGCCGCGATGCCGTCCGCGAGCGGCGTGCCGCCGCCGCCGTCGACCGGTTCGAGCCAGCGTGCATTCCACCAGCGCGGCACGGCCGGGCCGAAACGCCGCGCGGCGCCTTGCCCGCCGAAGCAGATCAGCGCGGTTTCGACACGGTCGCGCGCGGCCTGGTCGAAATACGCGACGATCAGCCCCTTCGCGAGCGCGAGCCGGTCGTGCGCCAGCATCGACGCCGAACAGTCGAGCACGAAGCAATGCAGCGCGTGCGGCGTGCCCGCGCGTTTCCGGAAGCGCACGTGCTCGTGACGCAGCGGGCCGCCGCGTTTCGCGGCGAGCGTCGCCGGCCACGCAACGGCCGTGCCGGCGCGTGCCGTGCCCGGTACGCGCGCGGCTGCGCCTGTCTGCCATCGAGGACCGCGAACGGCGTTCGCGGCGGCACCGGCTCGATGGCTCAGCGTTTTTTTAGCGGCAGCGGCAGCACGCCTTTGACTTCGCGCAGCCCGGCCGGCTCGGGCGGCAAGTAGCCCCAGTCGCCCTGGGATGCCGATGCGTCGCCCTGTGGCTCGCCCTGCCGGTGGTCGGGCCGCTGGCGCGCATCCGGCGGCGAACGATCGCCGCGTTCGTCACCGTGTTGCGACGATCCGTGCGACGGCGGCGCACCCGCATGGCGCCGGTGCCGCAGCACCGCTTCCGCCACACGCTCCACCTGCGACACCGTCACGGCATCGGCCTGCTCCAGCGCGGCCAGTGCGCGCGCGGCGCGCAGCATCACGAGATCGGCGCGCAGCCCGTCGACGGCCGCGTCGATGCACAGCGCGCTGACGCGCGCATGGACTGCATCGTCGAAATCGAGTGCCGCCAGCCGCGCACGTGCCGCATGAATCCGGTCGCCGAGTTCGCGCTGGGCGAGCGCATGGCGCGCACGGAATGCGTCCGGATCGAGATCGAACGCGAGCCGCGCCTTCACGATCCGCTCGCGCTGCGCGGCGTCGAAGCAGTTCTCCAGTTCGACCATCAACCCGAAGCGGTCGAGCAACTGCGGGCGCAGTTCGCCTTCCTCCGGATTCATCGTGCCGACCAGTACGAAGCGTGCATCGTGCGCGTGCGACACGCCATCGCGCTCGACGATGTTCACGCCGCTCGCGGCGACGTCCAGCAGCGTATCGACGAGTCCGTCGGCGAGCAGGTTCACTTCGTCGACGTACAGCACGCCGAGGTGCGCACGCGCGAGCAGGCCCGGCCGGAAGCGCACGCCGTTCTCGGCCAGCGCATGCGCGAGATCGAGCGTGCCCGTCACCTGCTCGTCGCTCGCCGACAGCGGCAGCGTGACGAACTGGCCTTCCGGCAACAGCTCCGCGAGGCCGCGCGCGGCGGTCGATTTCGCGGTGCCGCGCGGGCCGCTCACGAGCACGCCGCCCAGCGACGGGTCGATCGCGGCGAGCAGCAGCGCCTGCTGCAGCGCGTCCTGCGCGACGAGCGCCGCAAACGGAAAGACCGCGCGCGCGCGGTGCATCGTCGGATCGGTCATCGCCGTCCCCCTTCCTGGAGTTGTTCGCTCGCGAGCCAGACCGCTTCGATCCGCTCGCGATAGTCGCCCGGCTGCTGCCACAGGCTGCGCTGCATCGCCTCGACGAAGCGTTCGCAGATGCCGTGCAGCGCCTTCGGGTTGTGCCGTTCGAGGAATGCGCGGGTGGCGTCGTCGAACAGGTACGCGTCGGCGACGAGCGCGTACTGGTGATCGGACAGCACGCGCGCGGTCGCGTCATAGCCGTACAGGTAGTCGACGGTCGCGGCCAGCTCGGCCGCGCCCTTGTAGCCGTGACGCTTTACGCCGTCGAGCCATTTCGGATTGACGACGCGCGAACGGATCACGCGCGCGATTTCCTCGCGCAGCGTGCGCATCTTCGGCGCGACCGGATTCGCATGGTCGCCGTGGTAGATGCTCGGCTGCTGGCCGGACAGGTGCCGCACGGCCGCCGTCATCCCGCCCTGGAACTGGTAGTAGTCGTTCGAATCGAGGATGTCGTGCTCGCGGCTGTCCTGGTTCTGCACGACGACGTCGATCGTCGCGAGCCGCTCGCCGAACACGTCGGCGGCCGCATCGCCCGCGCTGTTCTGCGCATACGCATGACCGCCCCACTGGCGGTACGCCTCGGCAAGATCGGCGTCGGTCTGCCAGCGGCGCTGGTCGATCAGGTCCTGCAGGCCCGCGCCGTAGCTGCCGGGCCGCGCGCCGAACACGCGCCAGCCGGCGCGGCGCCGCGCGTCGTCCGGCGCCACGCCCTGCGCGACCCATTTCGCGCGTTCGCGCTCGATGCGCGCGCGGACCGGGTTCAGTTCCTCGGGTTCGTCGAGCGCGGCGACGGCCTGCACGGCCGCGTCGAACAGGTGCATCAGGTTCGGGAACGCATCGCGGAAGAAGCCCGACACGCGCAGCGTCACGTCGATGCGCGGCCGGTCGAAGATCTCGATCGGCAGGATCTCGAAGTCGGTCACGCGATGGCTGCCGTGCGCCCATTTCGGCCGCACGCCGAGCAGCGCGAACGCCTGCGCGATGTCGTCGCCGCCCGTGCGCATCGTCGCCGTGCCCCATACCGACAGGCCGATCGCACGCGGATAGTCGCCATGATCCTGCAGATGGCGTTCGATCAGCTGCTGCGCGGATTTCAGGCCGAGCGACCAGGCGGCCTGCGTCGGCACCGCACGCGTGTCGACCGAGTAGAAGTTGCGGCCGGTCGGCAGCACGTCGGGACGGCCGCGCGACGGCGAGCCGCTCGGCCCCGGCGGCACGAAACGGCCGTCGAGCCCGCGCAATAGCTGGCGCATTTCCTCGCCGCCGCACGCATCGAGCGCGGGCAGCAGCGTCGCGCGAACGCGCTCGATCACCGCGAGCGTGTGCGGCCATTCGCCGGGCGGTGTCGAGTCGGTTGCGGTAGCGTCGCCGTCGGCCGCGCACAGCCCGTCCAGCCATTGCTGCGCGAGCCGTTCGAGCCGCTCGCGCGTATCGCCCGCATGACGCCACGGCGACGCGTCGAGCGCCTGCAGGATCGCCGGGCGCGGGCCGCCCCACGGCGCGGCCCAGTCGGCCGACAGCGGATCGAAGTCATCGCCGAGCGCGAGGTCGCGCGCGAGCGCGCCGATCAGCCCCGCCCGCGCGCCCTTGCCGTCGCCGACCGGAAAGCGCGCGAGCGCGAGCAGCGTGTCGCGACGCTGGCGATCGGCCGGGGACGCACCGAACACGTGCAGCCCGTCGCGGATCTGCGCTTCCTTCAGTTCGCACAGCCATGCGTCGACGCGCGTCAGCAGCGCGTCCTCGTCGCCCGTATCGCGCGGCGGCGACACGCTCAGTTCGTCATGCAGACGATGTTCGGCGATTGTCGCGAGGATCGTCTTGCGCAGCAGCTTCGCGCGCCGCGCATCGACCATCAGCGCTTCGTAGTATTCGTCGACCTGCCGCTCGAGGTCCTGCAGCGGGCCATAGTTTTCCGCGCGCGTGAGCGGCGGCATCAGGTGATCGATAATCACGGCCTGTGCGCGGCGCTTCGCCTGGCTGCCCTCGCCCGGATCGTTGACGATGAACGGATACAGGTGCGGCAGCGGCCCGAGCGTCAGGTCGGGCCAGCACGCGTCGGACAGCGCGACGCTCTTGCCCGGCAGCCATTCGAGGTTGCCGTGCTTGCCGAGATGGATGACCGCGTCGATGCGATACGCATCGCGCAGCCAGAAATAGAACGCGAGATACGCGTGCGGCGGCACGAGATCCGCATCGTGGTAGCTCGCGTAGTCGTTCTCGCCGCGCGAGCGCGACGGCTGGATGCCGACGAACACGTTGCCCGCGCGCCAGCCGGCGATCGTGAAACGGCCGTGCCGCAGCGTCGGGTCGGCTTCGGGCGGCCCCCAGCGTGCGGTCAGCGCGTCACGCACGGCCGCCGGCAGCCGCGCGAAGCGCGCGACGTAGTCGGCCAGCGGAAAGCTCTGGAACGCCGGTCGCAAGGCATGCACGGCCGCGTCGTTGGTCACGCCTTCGGTGAGCCGCGCGATCAGCGCGTCGCCGTCGGGCGGCAGGTCGGCCACCGCGTAACCGGCGTCGCGCAGCGCCGCAAGCACGCGCAGCGCGGACGCCGGCGTGTCGAGCCCGACGCCGTTGCCGATCCGCCCTTCGCTTTGCGGATAGTTCGCGAGGATCAGCGCGACGCGCTTGTCGGCGTTGTCGAGCGTGCGCAGCCGGCACCAGCCGCGCGCGAGCGCCGCGACGAACGCGATCCGCTCGGCGTCCGGCTGGTAGCGCACGACGTCGACCTCGGTATGCGGGCAGCGATACGCAAGCCCCTTGAAGCTCACCGCGCGCGTGACGATGCGCCCGTCGACTTCGGGCAGCGCGATATGCATCGCGATGTCGCGCGCATGCAGGCCCTGGTTGTCGGCCACCCACGCGTCGCGATTGCCGCCGGACAGGATCACCTGCAGCACCGGCGCGTCGCCGGCGAGCACGTCGTGTTCGGGGCTGTCGATCGCGCCGGCCGCGAACGCGGTCGTGTTCAGCACGAGCGCGACGCCGTGCGTGTCGCAGAGCTGCGTGATGACCTCGCGGCTCACCGCGTCCTTCAGCGACGTCACCGCGATCGGCAGCGGATTCAGCCCTTCGTCGATCAGTGCGTCGGCCAGCGCGTCGAACACGGCCGTGTTCGCGGCCTGCCAGTGCGCGCGATAGAACAGGATCGCGACGACGGGTGCGCCGGGTGCCCAGCGCGGCCGCCAGTCGTCGACGCTCGCGCGGTCGCGCGCCGGGTGATACAGCGCCGCGGCCGGCAGCGGGCGCGGCAGCTCGGGCTCGTCGCCGAACCCGAGCGTGTGGAAGGCGATGCTGCGCAGCAGCGCGTCGGCGTTGTGCACGCCGCCCTCGCGCAGATAGCGCCACCACAGCCGGCACAGATCCGGCGTGACGGTGCTCTTCGCGACGAGGTTCGGATCTTCCTGCAGGTCGCCCGAGAACATCGCGAGCTGCTGCCCGCGCTTCGACGCGAGCGACACGGCCTGCTCGATCCCGTACGGCCAGTACGCTTCGCCGCCGAGATGATCGATCACGACCGTCTTCGCGTGGCGCAGCACGTCGTCGACGTAGAAATCGACGGACGCCGGCTGGCGCAGGAACGTGACGTTCGCGAGCCGCACGCTCGGGAATCCGGCCGGCAGCAGCGGCACGACGCTCGCGAGCAGCGACAGCGTCGTGTCCGCCGAACTGAGGATCACGATGTCGGCCGGCTGCTGGTCGATCCGGACGACGCCCTGCGTATCGTCGACGAAGCCGCCCGGCGTGGTGCGCAGCAGATGCATCGTGCGTTACGCCTGTTGCAGTTCGGCCGCGCACGCGGCGTCGAACGCGCGTTGCAGCGCGGCTGCGTCGAGCGCTTCGCCGATCAGCACGAAGCGGCTCGCGCGCGTTTCGCCGTCCTGCCAGCGACGGTCGAAATAGCTGTCGAAGCGGCGGCCGACACCCTGGATCACGAGCCGCATCGGCGCGCCGGGCAGCGCGGCGAAACCCTTCGCGCGGTAGATCGTGTGCGCTTCGACGACGCGCTGCAGCGCGGCGATCGTCGCTTCGCGCGTGCCGGCGTCGCCCGACACGACCACCGAGTCGAAATCGTCGTGATGGTGATCGTGATCGCCGTCGTCGGCCGAGCCGTGATGGTCGTGACGCAGGTGGATCGTGTCTTCCGATGCCGATTCGAGGCCGAGCAGCATCGCGAGGTCGAGCTCGCCGCGCGTCGCGCGCACGATCTTCACCTGCGGCGGGATCTCGTCGCGGATCGCGGTTTCGATCTGCGCAAATTCCGCCTCGCCGACGAGATCGGCCTTGTTCACGATCACGAGATCGGCGGACGACAGCTGATCGGCGAACAGTTCGTGCAGCGGCGATTCGTGGTCGAGGTTCGGATCGGCGCGGCGCTGCGCGTCGACGGCCTGCGGGTTTTCCGCGAACTGGCCGCTCGCGGCGGCCGGCCCGTCGACGACGGTCACGACCGCGTCGACCGTGAAGCTGTTGCGGATCGTCGGCCAGTTGAACGCCTGCACGAGCGGCTTCGGCAGCGCGAGGCCCGACGTCTCGATCAGCACGTGATCGATGTCCGCGCGGCGCTCGACGAGCGCTTCCATCACCGGATAGAACTCTTCCTGCACGGTGCAGCACAGGCAGCCGTTCGCGAGTTCGTACAGCTGGCCCGCCGCTTCGCCCTGCGCACCGTCGGCATCCTCGCAGCCGATCCCGCAGCCCTTGAGGATCTCGCCGTCGATGCCGAGCTCGCCGAATTCGTTGACGATCACCGCGATGCGGCGGCCTTCGGCGTGCTGCAGGATATGGCGCATCAGCGTCGTCTTGCCGCTGCCGAGAAAGCCCGTGACGATCGTGACGGGAAGCTTGCGTAGGGTCATGGTAGGTCCGGTGTCGAAGAGGGAATCAGGACGGGATCGTCGCGCCGGTGGCGGCGTGGCAGTTCATCGGGTGAAGCGCAGGAAGATCGCCGCGTGATCCGCGCGGACAGCCGCACGACGGGCGGAACAGCGAATCGGACATGGTGCTTCCTTGCGAACGGTCGACATCGTGAATGCCAACACGGCTGCCGCCGGCCCTGCCCGCGCCGCCTGCCGTTCGCCGGGCCGGCCCGGGCGCGTTCGCGCGGGAGCAGATCGGCGGAGGAAGCGGAAAACACCGGGCGTCGGGCCTGCTGCGGCCGTGGACGATGCGCCGCCTCCCCGCGGCGCTGAACCCCAACGTTTAGGCCGGTATCCGGGCTGGCGAACACGCCGCTTCGCCTTCCCGGATGCGCGCGGCATCCAGTGGCGGTCGTCCGCCTGCACGCGGCAGGCGGCGAAGCGGCGCTGCGTCGCGCTGCACGCGACACGTTCGCTTACCGTTGCGGGGGCAGCACAGGTTGGCTCGGCTGCGGCGCAGGCAGGCTCCCTGTTTCCCGTTTAACTGCGCGCGCCGGAGCGGCACGCGCGAGCACCAAAACGCGTGCGAGTGTAGGCGGCGGTGCGGGGAGCGTCAAGGCGGCATGGGCCGCCGGCCTGCGCTCCGCACCGCCCGCGCGCCGCGCCGGAGGCCGCCCGTGGCCGGTTCGCGCGGGCGAACCGCTGTGCTATCGTATGCGCCGCGTTCGGTGCTCGCATGTGCATTCCGCCCATGCAGTTAAACGGGAAACAGGAGGCGGATACCCGCCCGGCCTGTGCTGTCCCCGCAACGGTACGCCGCCCGCGCGACGCGCTCCCCGCGCACGCGCCCAGGCCGCCCGCGATGCCACTGCCCTTCACCGGGCGGGAAGGCTGCGGCCTGGCAAGCGGCCAGCCCGGATACCGGCCGACGCAAGGGGCGAGCCCGATGCTCGCCGAACGCCCGATCCGCGGGGGACGGATGGGGTGCGCATTCCGCCCGCGTTCGCGCGGCTTCGCCCGATCCGTCATGCATTGCCTGTTCGCCGGCCGCCGATGTGCCGCCCGCCTTTCCTGTTCCACTGTTTCGACACGGTGCGTGCCGTGCCGCGTGCAATGAGCCGCGCGTGGCTCATCGGCGCGGGCCCCGGCGACGCCGACCTGCTGACGCTCAGGGCCGTGCGCGCGATCGGCGCGGCCGACGTGCTGCTCGTCGACGATCTCGTGAACCCCGACGTGCTGCGCCATGCGCGCGCCGACGCGCAGATCGAGCACGTCGGCAAGCGCGGCGGCCATGCGTCGACGCCGCAGGAAGCGATCGTCGCCGCGATGCTCGCGCACCTGCGCGCGGGCCGCAGCGTCGCGCGGCTCAAGGGCGGCGATCCGTTCGTGTTCGGCCGCGGCGGCGAGGAACTGGCCGCGCTCGGTGCGGCGGGCTTTGCGGTCGAAGTCGTGAACGGCATCACTGCCGGTATCGCGGCGCCGGCCGCGCTCGGCATTCCGGTCACGCAGCGCGGCGACGCGCAGGGCGTGATCTTCGTCACGGGCCACGGCGCGGGCGCCGACGAGCCCGACTGGCGCGCGCTCGCCGCCACGCGCATGACGATCGTGATCTACATGGGCATTCGCCGGCTCGACGCGATTGCCGCCGCGCTGCGCGACGGCGGCCTGCCCGGCGATACGCCGTGCGCGGCGATCGAAAACGCGACGCGCCCCGAACAGCGGCACGTGCTCGCGACACTCGACAGCCTCGTCGAACGCGTCGGCGCGACCGGGCTCGGTTCGCCGGCGATCGTCGTGATCGGCCGCGTCGCGGCGCTCGCCGGCGATCCGGCCGTGCGCGCGGCGCTCGGCGGCCGTGCATGATGCGCGTCGCGCTCGGCATCGGTTTTCGCGCGGGCGTCACGGCCGCGCAACTCGATGCCGCGATCCGCGCGGCGCTGGCGCGGTACCCGGCTGCCGAACCGGCGCTCGTCGCGACGCTCGCCGACAAGGCGCGAGCCCGTGCGCTGCGCACGCTGTGTGCGCGCCGCGGCTGGCCGCTCGTCGCATTCGACGCGCTGCAGCTGGCGAGCCGTCCCGAACTGGCCGTGAGCGGCCCGTCGGACGCCGCGCTTGCGCGCTTCGGTGTCGCCGGTGTGGCCGAACCATGCGCGCAGCTCGCGGCGCCGCACGGCAGGTTGCTGGGCCCCAAATCCATCCGGGACGGCGTGACGGTCGCGCTCGCCGGCCCGCTCTGAACCCTTTGTTTCGCTTTCGACAGGACGATTTCCGATGAAGACCGATGCCGAATCCCATCAGCGGATGACCGAGCGCCGCCGCGCCGGCCACGAGAAGAAGCAGGCCGCCGCCACCCACGAAAAGGGCCTGCTGATCGTCAATACCGGCAACGGCAAGGGCAAGAGCACGGCCGCGTTCGGCATGGCCGTGCGCGTGCTCGGGCACGGCATGCGGCTCGGTGTCGTGCAGTTCATCAAGGGCGCGCTGCACACGTCCGAGCGCGACTTCCTCGGCGCGGTCGCGGAATGCGATTTCGTGACGATGGGCGACGGCTATACGTGGAACACGCAGAACCGCGACGCCGACATCGCGACCGCGCGCAAGGGCTGGGACGAGGCGCGCCGGATGATCGAAAGCGGCGATTACCGGATGGTGATCCTCGACGAGCTGAACACGGTGCTGAAGTACGAATACCTGCCGCTCGACGAAGTGCTCGCGACGCTCGTCGCGCGTCCGGATTCGGTGCACGTCGTCGTGACCGGGCGGCACGCGCCCGATGCGCTGATCGACGCGGCCGACCTCGTCACCGAAATGCGGCTCGTCAAGCATCCGTACAAGGAGCAAGGCGTGAAGGCGCAGCGCGGCGTGGAGTTCTGAGCGTGCCGGCCTGCCCCGCGCTGTTCGTCAGCGCGCCCGCATCGGGCCAGGGCAAGACGTCGGTGACGGCCGGCCTGGCGCGGCTGCACCGCCGGCTCGGCCGCCGCGTGCGCGTGTTCAAGACCGGGCCCGATTTTCTCGATCCGATGCTGCTCGAACGCGCGAGCGGCGCGCCCGTGCATGCGCTCGACCTCGGCATGGTCGGCGAAGCCGGCTGCCGCGCGCTGCTTGCCGATGCCGCGCGCGACGCGGACCTGATCCTGATCGAAGGCGTGATGGGGCTGTTCGACGGCACGCCGAGCAGTGCCGATCTCGCGGCCGCGTTCGGCGTGCCGGTCGTCGCGGTGATTTCGGCGAAGGCGATGGCGCAGACGTTCGCGGCGATCGCGTTCGGGTTGGCGCGGTTCAGGCCGGGGCTGCCGTTTCACGGCGTGCTGGCGAACCGCGTCGGCTCGGCGCGGCATGCGGAACTGCTGCAACAGGCGCTGCCCGGCGACCTCCGCTGGCTCGGGCACGTACCGGCCGACGCGGGCATCGCACTGCCGGAGCGGCATCTCGGCCTGCACCAGCCGGCCGACATCGACGATCTCGATGCGCGGCTCGATCGCGCGGCCGACGTGCTCGCACAGACGGCGCTCGCCGAATTGCCGCCGGCCGTCGCGTTCGCGGAACCGGACCGGGTCGCGCCCCTGCCGCGCGCGCTTGCCGGCAGGCGGATCGCCGTCGCGCGCGATGCGGCGTTCTCGTTCATCTATCCGGCGAATCTCGCGCTGCTCGACGCGCTCGGTGCGCAGGTGCGGTTCTTCTCGCCGCTCGCCGACGAACCCGTGCCCGACGATTGCGACGCGCTGTTCCTGCCGGGCGGCTATCCGGAACTGCATGCGGCGACGCTTGCGGCGAATGCCGCGACCGCACGGACGATTCGCGTGCATGCGGCGGCCGGCCGGCCGATCGTCGCGGAATGCGGGGGGATGGTGTATCTGTGCGAATCGCTGACCGACGTGGACGGCTCGACGACGCCGATGCTCGGCGTGCTGCCGGGCCAGGCGACGATGCAGCGCCGGTTCGCGGCGCTCGGCATGCAGCAGCTCGAGACACGCACCGGGCCGATGCGCGGGCATACGTTCCACTATTCGCGGCTCGCGACGCCGCTGGAGCCGGTCGCGAGCGCCGCCCGCCCCGACGGCGCGCCGGGCAGCGGCGAAGCCGTCTACCGCCACGGCGCGATCGTCGCGACGTACATGCACATGTACTGGCCGTCGAATCCGGACGCGGTCGTGGCGTTGTTCGGCGGGGAAGCGTTCTGAACCGGATCGCGCACGACGCGCGACCCGGTTCCGTCACACCAGGAACGCCTCGGCCAGCTTGACCCAGTACGACGCGCCGGTCGGCAGCGCCGCGTCGTTGAAGTCGTAACCGGGGTTGTGCACCATGCAGCCACCCTCCCCGTCGCCGTTGCCGATGATCAGGTAGCAGCCCGGGCGCTTCTCGAGCAGGAACGCGAAATCCTCGCTGCCGGTGAGCGGCACCATCCCGTCGATCAGGTTCGTGTCGCCGACCCACTCGCGCGCGACGTTGCGCGCAAATGCCGTCATCTCCGCATCGTTGACGAGCACCGGGTAGCGGCGCTGGTAGTCGATCGTCGCGGTCGCGCCGAACACGGCCGCCTGTGCATGGACGACTTCCTTGATGCGCGTTTCGAGCAGGTCGCGCACCTCGGGCTTCAGCGCGCGCACCGACAGGCGCATCTGCGCGCGATCGGGAATCACGTTCGGCGCCTCGCCCGCGTGGATCGCGCCGACCGTGACGATCGCCATGTCGAGCGGCGATACGTTGCGCGACACGATCGTCTGCAGCGCCAGCACGATCTGCGCGCACACGACGACGGGATCGATCGCCTTGTGCGGCACCGCGCCGTGGCCGCCGCGGCCCTGCACGTCGATGACGACGGTATCCGACGACGCCATGAACGGCCCCGGCAGGAAGCCGAACCGGCCGGTCGGGAAGCCCGGCATGTTGTGCATCGCGAAGATCGCATCGCACGGGAACTGCTCGAACAGCCCTTCGTCGAGCATCTTCTTCGCACCGCCGAGCCCTTCCTCGGCCGGCTGGAAAATCAGGTTCAGCGTGCCCGAGAAACGGCGCTCGCGCGCGAGATGCTTCGCGGCCGCGAGCAGCATCGCCGTGTGGCCGTCGTGGCCGCATGCGTGCATCTTGCCGGCGATCGTGCTCTGGTACGGCAGCCCGGTCGCCTCGTGGATCGGCAGCGCGTCCATGTCGGCGCGCAGGCCGAGGCGCTGCGCGCCGTCGCCCACCTTCAACTGGCCGACGACACCGGTGCCGCCGAGCCCGCGATGCACCGTGTAGCCCCACGACTGCAGTTGCGCCGCGACGAGGTCGCTCGTCGCGAATTCCTCGAAACCCAGCTCGGGATGGGCATGAATGCGGTGCCGGATCTCGATCATTTCGTCGGCAAGGCCTGCGGGGATCACGCTGTGCGTCACGGTGTCGTCTCCTGGTGTGCTTTGGGGGAATGTGCGGCCAAGGATAGTCCGATCGACGGCAACCGGGCAGACGGAAAGTCGTCGTGGTAGCAACTGCTGGTTGCTGCATGAAAACGCGGCTCACCGCTGGTGCGAACTGGCCATCCGGACGACTGTCGCGGCTGATCCAGACCCGTGAAACGGGGTGCACCACATCGATTTTCCGTGCAAGAGGATCCGGCGATGGTCAATCAGATACTGGAAATACCGGCTTCACATCAAAGGCTTGCGAAATATTGTTCACTTTTTGACGCTTGTACATTTTTTGTGTACGCTGATAAAAAAGTGAACAAGCGATCCTCCCTGATGCCCGAGAACGCCACTCTCCCGATGTCGGAACAGCACGTGCTCGACGAGGCCTGCGCCGCGTTCGGCCGTGCAACCCGGCACTTCAGCGCGCGGCCCGTGCGCGTGCCGGCTGCGTGCCGCGCGCGTGCCAATGCGATGATCCGCTTCGACGTGGCCGGGCACGTATTCGAGATGCCGGCCGCCGTGAGCCTGCGTGCCGAATCGCTGACGGGCGCGCTCGCGGAATTGCGCCGCCGCGGCGGCGACGCCCCGAAGCCCGGCGAGCGACCGCTGATGCTGGTCGTGCCGCATCTTTCGACCGAACTGGCCGCCGGACTGATCGACCAGGGCATCCCGTTTCTCGACACCGCCGGCAACACATGCCTGATCCAGCCGGAGGCAACCATCATGATCGCAGGCCGGCCGAAACCCGCTCGCGCACCGCGCCGGCACGCGTCGCGCGCGACCACGCCGAAGGGGCTGGCCGTCATGTTCGCGCTTGCGACGCGGCCGGGCCTCGTCGCGCAACCGTACCGGGAGATCGCCGCCGCGTCGGGCGTCGCGCTCGGCACCGTCAATCTCGCGATGGACGATCTGGTCGCACGCGGCCTGGTCGGGCAGCGCCGCAACGGCGAGCGCCTGATTCCCGACTGGCCGCGCTTCGTGCAGGAATGGGTCTCGCTGTACCCGAGCCGCTTGCGCGCGAAACTGCCGAGCCGCCGGTTTACCGGTCTTGCGCCCGACTGGTGGCGCCGCTTCGATTTCGCGGCCTTCGATGCGCAGCTCGGCGGCGAACCGGCGGCCGATCTGCTGACGCACGATCTGAAGCCTGCCGCGATCACCGTCTATACACACGGCGCGGTGTCGAACCGGCTGCTGTTGCAGGCGCGGCTGCGCCCGGACGAGCACGGCGACGTCGAAATCCTCGAAGCGTTCTGGCCGCGCTCGGCGGCGCTCGACTGGCGCGAGCAGGATGTGCCGCTCGTGCCGCCACTGCTGATCTACGCGGATCTCGTCTCGTCCGGGGACAGCCGCAATCTCACTGCCGCCGAACGGATTCATGACCGATACCTCGCCCAGCCGCCCGCTTGAAGTCGACGCGAGCCGGCCGCTCGAACCGGCGGCGATCGCGCTGTTGCAAGCGGTCGGCACGGTCTGCGCGCGCCTCGACGCACCCTTCGTCGTCGCCGGCGCAACCGCGCGCGACATCCTGATGTGGCACGTCCATGGCATCCGGCCGGTGCGCGCGACACGGGACGTCGACGTTGCCGTGTGCGCGGTGAGCTGGCCGTTTCACGCGCAACTCGTCGATGCACTCGTCGCGACGCGGCAATTCACGCGCGCGCCCAAACAGCAGCAGAAGCTGCTGTTCGACAGCGGCACGCACGGTTTTCGCACGGAGCTCGATCTCGTGCCGTTCGGGCCGCTCGAAACGCCGCCGGGAGAGATCGCGTGGCCACCGGGCGGTGAATTCGTATTGAACGTGCTCGGCTTCCAGGAAGCGGTCGATACCGCGCTGGCCGTGTCGATCAGTGCGGACACCGTGGTGCCGGTGGCGAGCCTGCCGGCGCTTGCGCTGCTGAAATTGCTCGCGTGGCAGGACCGGCGCGCGCGCCAGAACAGCGACGCGTACGACCTGCTGTTCCTGCTGCGCCATTATCACGACGCCGGCAATCGCGAACGACTCTGGGATGCCGCGCCGGACCTTCTGGAAGCGCATGCATTCCAGCCGGGCCTTGCTGCGGCCGGGCTGCTCGCGCGAGAGGCAAAACGGATCGCTTCGCCGCCAACGCACGACGCCGTCCGCACGCTCTTGTCCGACGCAGCGACATACACGGCGCTCGGCCAGGACCTGCTGGCCCGCGCGTTCGCATTGTTGCCGGGCGAATTCAGCGACGACGCCGAACGGTATCTCGACGCGTTCCGCAGTGCGTTTCTCGCCGATCAGCCTGCCCCGCACGCATGATGCGCCGCTGAGCAGCAGCGACGTCATCGCACTTCCGGCCCGACGTGTTCACGCCGCCCAGTCCTCCAGCGCCAACCGCGCGACACGACCGAATTCGCGGCTGTTGTGCGTGACGAGCACCGCACCCGCCGCGATTGCATGCCCCGCAATCGACGCGTCGTTGGCACCGATCGGTGTGCCGCGTGCGGCGAGATCCGCGCGAATCGCAGCCATGGCATCGACCGCCGCCGTATCCCACGACAGCACGCCGTCCAGCCGCGAAACAAACGCCGTCACGAGTTCTGCATGCTTCGGCGACGCCCTCTTGCCAACCGCGCCAAACCGCATCTCGGCATAGGTAATGGCGGACACGACGATCCGGTGCTGCGCATTCACGCACGACTGCAACCGCGACAGCACCACCGGTGGCCGCTCGCGCATGATGAACGAACAGATGTTCGTATCGAGCATGTAGAGCGTGGTCACCGGCTGGACTCCGTCGGTGCGTCGGCGTCGCCGGACAGGTCGAAGCGACCGGATTCGATGACGGCCGGGCGTTCGGCAAGGAAATCGGCATCGGCCAGCGGTTCGTTCGCGAACGACAGCCACGTCGGCCGCACCGGCCGCAGCAGCAACGTGTCGCCCTCGCGGCGGATCTCGAGTTCCGTGACGCCCTCGAACTCCATGTCCTTCGGGATGCGGATTGCTTGGTTACGGGCGTTCTTGAAAATGGAAACGGTGCGCATGAGCCACTCCAGGGGAGTACGATGCGTCCATTCTAGGCATATGTCGGCATATGTCAATTTGACGGAGTGCGAATCGGACGTCGCGCCCCACGCTGTCGCGGATGTTCGGGTCATGTTTCCGGCCTGTCGTCGATGAAGAATGCGATCGATTCTTCACGACGCAGGCCGCGCGGTCCATATCCCGGACGGCCAGTGCATGCGCATCGCCAGGTCGCGCGCAACGTCGCACCGACGCTGCGCACTCGCCCCGTCACGGCAACCGGAAAGTGTCAAAGAACGTATCGCGCTCGATCACGGTGAGCGCTGCGCGCTTGTGCGGGAAGTCGAATTCCTTCAGCGTGTAGAACCCGAGCCGGTGCATGTACGCGATGTGCCGCACGTGATCGACGCGCGGCTCGCCGACGAGCCGCTGCGTGCGCGGTTCGTCGACGAACATGTAGTGCAGCACCCCGCTCCACCACGCATGCAGCTTGCCCGCGCTCTGGAAGCGCGAGTCGCCGATCAGCAGGTGCAATCCGCGATCGTAGTCGTGCGCGTCGTAGAACGGCGCGAGACGGTCCTCCTTCGCCCAGTAGAACTCGAAATAGCCGAACGGCGTGTCGTCGAAATAACCGATCATCGGGTGCATGTGCGGATCGGCGAGCCGCTCGGCGAGATACGCCGCATGCTCGTCGCGCGTGCCGCGCTGGTCCCAGAAATGCGCGACGCGATCGAGGTTCATCCAGCCGCTGAACAGGTCCGCGTGCGCGTCGATGTCGACGGTGCGCAGGCTGAACGTCATACCCACCTGCGGCATGTAGCGTGCATAGATCTCGCCGGCCGGCGACGGCGGCCGCACCGGATGCCGGTGGCCGTTCGTGATCGCGTAGCGCAGCGGCATCCCGCCCGACGCGGGCGCCTTCAGCCACGGCCGCGGGTTCTGCCAGAACGTCGTGCGCGACACGGTGAGCCGCACTGTGTCGCCCTCAACCCTTGCGCCGTCGATCACGCCCTCGCGCACCGCGCGCGCGACGTACGACTCGACGGCCGCCGCATCGGCGCCGGCGAGCGGCGCCGAGACCGTCGCGATGTCGACCCGCGTGTCGGTGTTGAACAGCGCGACGAACGCCGCGAGCAGCGCGTCCGGCGGATCGTCGGGCCGCCATGCGTCGAGCGTGTGCTCGACGACTGCCACGGCCTGCCCCTGCGCCGCGCCGTCGAGCGCCGCGGCCACCTCACCTTCGACGGCGTCGGCGGCGCCGGCCGGTTTCGTCAGCGTGTCTTCCATCACAGTGCTCCCGCGTCGTGGCGGTCGGCGAGGACATGCAGCCCCCGCTCGAGCGCCGGAAACAGGCTGCGCTGGAAGTTGTTCCAGCGCAGTTCGAGAATCGTGTCGTCCGGCGCGATCGGCGTGTCGAGCACGTCGCTGATTACCTCGCCGGAATCGATGCCGTTGTCGACGTAGTGAAACGATGCGCCCGTCATCGTCACGGGTTCGACCGACGACGTCGTGCCGGTCGCCCAGTCGACCCGCTCGCCGCGCGCGCCGTGCAGCGCGTCGAGCGTCGCCCATGCGCCGCGCCGCTGGTACGGCGAATCGTCGGCCGTGATGCCCGGGTGGATGTTCGCGATGCGCCGGTGAAAGCGCGCGCCGGGACGCACGAGTTCGTCGAGGATCACGAGCAGCCCGTCGAGCACGACGACCTCGGCGTCGAGTTCGAGCAACCGTTCGAGCAGGCGCCGCTCGAATGCCTGCTTGCCGGCCACGCGCTGCTCGCGCGCGTCGCGCGGCAGCCGCCGGTACGTCGACGCAATCGTGCAGAACAGGTCATCGACCGGCCGGCCCTGCACCGTCAGGCCTTCCGGCAGGATCCACGGCCGGCCCGGCGTGCGTGCGAAGCCGTAGTCGGCAACCTTCGCGCGGTCGGCCGGCGAACCGTCGTCGTCGTCGACGATCACGCCCTGCAGCGTGTAGCGCTCGCCGAGCGGCGAGTCGTTCAGGCGCTCGACGAGGAATTCGAGCGGCGCCTTCATGTAGCGCGTGCCGCCCTGATAGGCAACCGGCTGGCCGGCGCGATCGGCCGCGCCGTTGCGCAGCGACTGGATGTAGACGAGATTTTTCTTCGGCATGGAAGCGTCGTGGAAAAGCGGACGAAGCCGCCGCGGCCGGCCCGCACCGGCCACGCAGGCCGGCCGGCAGGCCGCGGCGCGCGACGTCACCAGTTGTATTTCGCGGTCGCGATCACGGTGCGGTCGGTCCCGAACACGCAGACGTTCATCGACTGGCAACCGCTGATGTAGTGGCGGTTGAACAGGTTCGTCCCGTTCACGGCGAAGCGCCAGTTACGCGTGTCGTAATGCAGGCCCGCGTCGAACAGCGTGACGCTCGATACCGTCAGCGAGTTGTCGGCCGCACCGGCCGACGCGCTCTGGTAGCGAATGCCGCCGCCGAGGCCGAAGCCCGCGAGCGGCCCCGTGTACCACGTCCAGTCGGTCCACAGCGACGCCATCTGGCGCGGGCGCGGAATGTCGACCGGCCAGTTGTTCAGCGACACGTCGTTGGCCTTCACGTTCTTCACGTCCTGGTACACGTACGACGCGATCACCGACAGGTTCCGCGTGACCTTGCCGGTCGCGCTCAGCTCGATCCCGCGCGAACGGACCTCGCCCGTCTGCACCGACTTCGTGCCGGTCGGGTCCTGGTCCGGCAGCGCCGACGTGAGCACGTTGGTCTGGTTGATCTGGTAGATCGCCGCGTTCAGCATCAGGTTCTTGCCGGGCGGCTGCCAGCGCAGGCCGGCCTCGATCTGCTTGCCGCGCGTCGGCTGTGGCAGCCCGCCGCCGAGCAGGTTCACGCCGATCAGCGGATTGAACGACGTCGCGTAGCTGACGTACGGCGACAGCCCGTAGTCACCCTGGTACGTGAGGCCCACGCGGCCGGTGAACGCCGTGACGTCCGCCTTCGTCGACGTACCGGCCGCGCGGTCGTCCTGCCGCATGTTGACCCAGTCCTCGCGGCCGCCGAGCGTCAGCGTCCAGCGGTTCCACTTGATCTGGTCCTGCGCGTACAGGCCGAACGTGTTCATCGTCGTGTACGTGTTGGTGCGGAACGTCGAGTCGGGCGTGAACACCGCCGTCGTGACGGGCTGGTACACCGGGTTGTAGATGTTCAGCGGCGGCGCGGCCGCGAGCCATTCGCTGTCGGTCGCGGTCTGGCGGTTGTACTGGAAACCGAGCAGCAGCGTGTGCTGGAGCGGGCCCGTGGCGAAGCGGCCCTCGAGGTTGTTGTCGATGTCGAAGCGGCTGTAGTTCATCTGGAACACGCCGGCCCAGCGCGACACGTCCGTCGTGCTGCCTTCGACGAATCCGTTGCCGAACACCGAGCCGTTGTCGAGCGACAGGTGCATCAGGCGCGTGTTCTGGCGGAAGGTCCACGCCGGCGTCAGGTTCCGCTCGAACTGGTAGCCGACCGACCACTGCTTCTTGCGGTAGTAGTTGAAGTTCCCGTCGCCTTCGTAGACGTCCTTGTTGATCTGCCCGTTCGGGTTCGGCAGCACCGTGCCCGCCGCGGGCAGGAAGTTCGACGAGATGTCGCCCCAGTCCTGCAGGTACGTCGCGGACAGCGTCAGCGACGTATCCGCGTCCGGGCGCCAGCGGAACGACGGCGCGAGCGCAACGCGCTGGTCGTTGTTCGGGCCCGTCAGCGCGTTGCCGTCACGTGCGACGCCGACGAACCGGTACGCATACTTGCCGTCCGGGTCGAGCTTGTCGCCGACGTCGATCATGAACTGCTTGCGCGCGTAGTTGCCGATCTGCACGCCGGCCTCGCGCACGCGCTCGCCGTCGGCGAGCTTGGTCTGCACGTCGATGATCGCGCCCGGGTCGCCCGCGCCGTACAGCACCGAGGTCGGCCCGCGCAGCACGCTGATGCTGTCGATCATGTACGGATCGACGCGCCAGCTCGCGAGGTTGATCGTGTTCGGCACCTGCAGCCCGTTCACGTAGGCGGTCGGCGTGAAGCCGCGCAGCGCCGCGTACCAGTCCGAGCGGTTGTCCGACCCGTACGACGAGAAGCCCGGCACGTAGCGCAGCGCCGCGTTCACGTCGGTGGCGCCGGTCATCTCGATCTGCTGCGCGGTGACGACGTTGATCGTCTGCGGGATCTCGTTGAGCGGCGTGTCGGTCTTGGTGCCGCTCCTGCTGCGCTTCGCGACGAGCCCGACCGTGCCGTCGCCGGCCGAGGCCGCGTTGACGGTGATCGCCGGCAGCGTGCCGCCCTGCGCGCCGGTCGACGTACCGGCCGCCGCGCCATTCTGTGCACTGCTGGCCGACGCCGCGGCGCCTGCGTTCACGGCCGGCGCCGTCTGGGCGTATGCGTGCCCCGCTGCCGCCATCCCGAACGCCACGCCTGCCGCGGCTGCGATCGCACGCAAACGCGTGCCTGTTGCCCACTCCATCTTTCTCTGCTCCACTTTTTTCATGCGGTCTCCGACCGCGCCTTTGTCAAAGAGCGAAAGCCATCCGGCCCGCGCTCACCCCGTTTTCCTGTCGTTTTTCGTGCGGTGCCCGGGTCGCGCCTTCGTCATGGGCGGGCGCGATCCCGTCTTCGAGCGACGCGCAGATTTCGTCCGCGCGGCGCGCCAGTACCGACAGCAGCGTGTCGGACAATCCGTGGCTGTCTTCGCAGCAGCCTTGCAGGTAGATGCGCGGCGCGAAGTGCTCGGGCGTCGCGAGCAGGTAGTCGCGCGCGACGTCGCCGCGCGTGAGCGCATCGCCCAGGTGCGGCGCGAGCCCTTCGAGCAACGCCGAATGCGTGTCGCGGCGGTAGCCGGTCGCAAGCACGAGCGCATCGAAGCGCTCGACGCGCGTGGCGCCGCTCATCCGGTCGCGCAGCGTCAGCTCGATGCGGCCGTCGGCGGTGCGCACCGCGGCCTCGATCGCGCTGTTCGCGAGCAGCGCATGGCGCGGCGTGCCGTCGATGCGCTGCAGGTACAGCATTTCGTAGATCTGCTCGATCAGCGGCCGGTCGACCACCGCATAGTTCGTGTCGCGATAGCGCTCGAGCAGCGCGCGGCGCGCGTCGTGCGGCTGCGCATAGACGACGTCGGTGAACTCGGGGCTGAAGATCTCGTTGACGAACGGGCTGTCGTCGGCCGGCTTCAGCGCGCCGGCGCGCATCACGAGGCTCGCGTCGACGTGCGGGAAGCGGCGCGCGAGGTCGATGAACACCTCGGCCGCGCTCTGCCCCGCGCCGATCACCGCGACGCGGCGGCGCTCGCCGTCGGGCGACGCGACGAGCCGGTCGATGTCGGTCAGGTACGACGACGAATGGATCACGCGGTCGCGGCCGAGCGCGGCGAACGCGTCCGGAATCGCGGGCGTGCCGCCGACGCCGACCGACAGCGCGCGCGTGACGCGCTGGCGCTCGTGGCCGGCCGCGTCGCGCGACAGCACGCGCAGCGCGTCGATCTTCGCGCCGTCGCCGCGTACGGGCTCGATCGCCAGCACGGTCTCGCTGTAGTGAACGCGATCGTCGAACGCTTCCGCCACCCAGCTCAGGTAGTCGTGGAATTCGACGCGGGTCGGATAGAAATTCTTCAGGTTGACGAATTCGTTCAGGCGGCCGCGTTCGAACAGGTAGTTGATGAACGTGTAGCGGCTCTTCGGATCGCGCATCGTGACGAGATCCTTCAGAAACGAGATCTGCATCCGGCAGTCGTCGAGCAGCATCCCGCGATGCCAGCCGAATTCAGGCTGGCGCTCGACGAAGCAATGGGCGAACGTGCGCGCGCCGCTGCGCTCCGCGAGGCGCACGGCCAGCGCCAGATTCGACGGCCCGAAGCCGACGCCGATCAGGTCGAATACGGTTTCTCTCTGCATGTCTCAGCTCCCTTGTCGGTGAATCCGGCCCGTCAGACGTGACGGCCGGAGAAGAACGTCTCGCGCAGCGTGCGCATCCACAGCGGCTGCGCGTCGGCCAGCGCCAGGCGGCGCTGCCGCGCGAAGCCGTGCCGCGCGAGATGGTCGGCAACCCGCGCGTGGCCGGCCGGAACGGCACAGCCGACCGCTTCGGTACGCGGGTCGTCGAGAAACAGGTAATGCACGACGGACGGCAGCCAGCCGGCCACGCGATGCGGGCCGCGCCAGCGCGACTCGCCGACCAGCATCCGCAGTCCGCGGTCGTAGTCGCGCGCCGCGACGTGCGGTGCAAGCGCGTCTTCCTTCAGCCAGACGGCCTCGAAGTACGCGAACGGTTCGCCGTCGAAGCAGCCGACGAGCGGCGTCACGTGCGGATCGGCCTCCTGTGCGCCTTCCGTGCCGCGTTGCGCGGGTTGCGCACCCGGCCAGCCGTCGCGCACGCGCGGTTCGTCGAACCAGCGCGCGAGCCGGTCGGTGTCTTCCGCCGGCTGCCAGCCGCGCAACGTGAAGCGCACGCCGAGCGCCGGCAGGTCGCGCGCGTAGACGTCGCCGCGCGGCGCGGGCGGCCGGCGCGGGTGACGCCGGCCGTCGGTGAGCATCGGCAGCGTCGCGCACGGCAGAGGCGGGCCGACGCGCCACAGGTCGGCCTGTTGCGCCCAGCCGTCGCGCAGGCAGCGGCCGCCGTCGGCCAGCACGCCGCTCGCGCGCAGCGCATCGAGCGCGACCGCCGGCCACGCGGCCGGGTCGAGCCGGATCGCCGCGTGGCGCGCGCTGTCCGAAAACGCCGCGGCCAGCGCCGCCAGCAGCGCACGGCGCTGGTCGGCCGGCGCCGCGCGATGGTTGTACGCGACGAGACGCAGCGCGCCGTCGTCGCCGAGGTGCGCGCGCAGCAGTTGCGCACCGATGCCGTCGCCCTGCGCGACGCGGATCTCCGTGCCGTCGCGCACCGCGAACAGGCCGTCCGCGAACGCGAGGCGGTACGTATCGAGCATCGTGAATCCGTCCGGACGCACTTCAGCCAGCATGGCGCGCCTCCTGTCCTGTTTCCGCCTGTGCATCGAGCCGTGCGCCGAGCGCCGCGAGCGTCGGCGACGCGAACACGTCGGCGACCGTCAACGCGTGACCGGCACGACCGGCCGCGTCGACGAAGCGCACGACGTCGAACGACGTCGCGCCGGCTTCGAACAGGTCCGCGTCGGCCTCGGGCGCGGCCGTCGCGAACGTGTCGGACCACAAGGCCGCGAGCGCGACGGCCGCGTGCGACGACGGCGCGTGGCCCCGTGCTGCCGCGCTTGCAGGTGCGCCGAACGCGGCGGGCGCGGCAGCACGTGCGTCCGGCACACCGAGCGCCGTTTCCGACGCGCCGGCGAAGCGGGCCACTTCATCGTGGTAGACATCGACGAGCGCATCGACGAAGCCGCGCTCGAGCAGTTCGTCCGCATACGAGAACGCCGCGCTCACGCGGCCGTCCGGATGCTCGACGACGTCCAGCTCGAGCGTGAACACGACGCGATGGCGCACGTCGTCGAATCCGGCGAGCGACAGGCCGGCCCAGTCGCGCGCGGCCGCGCCGGTCGGACGCAGGTAGTTGAACATCACCTGGAACAGCGGATTGGCCTGCGCGGCACGCGGTGCGCGCAGCACAGCGACCACGTCGGCAAACGGCACGTCGGCATGCGCATACGCGGCGAGCGCCGTGTCGCGCACCTGCGCGAGCACGTCCGCGCGACGGGCGGCCGGATCGATCCGCGTGCGCACGACGACCGAGTTGATGAAAAGACCGAGCGCTTCGCGGGCCGCGTCGCCGGTCAGCTCGCGCGTCGACGCGAGCACGCCGACCGGCTGGTCGGCCGCACCCGTCGCGCGGAACAGTGCAGTATTGAGTGCCGCGTGCAGCAGCATCGGCAACGTGGCGTGCGCGGCCGACGCGGCGTCGCGTGCGGCGCGGATCAGCTGTGCATCGAATTCGAACGCGATGCGGGCCGCGCGCCATTGCGGGTTGGCCGGCGCGTCCGCACGCTGCGGCAGCACGCGCGACGGCAGATCGGCGAGCGCATCTTGCCAATACGCGACGCGGGCAGGATGGCACGGCGCGGGCAGCACGAGCGGCACGGCCGGTCGGACAGCTTCTTCGGACGCCACGGCGCTGCGCTGCACACGGGCCACATAACGTGCGCGCACCGCGTCGAGCCACAGCTCGATCGATTCGCCATCGGACACGATGTGATGGACCGTCACCGACAGCACGTGATCGTCCGCGGCGAGCCGCAGCACGCGGGCGCGCCACAGCGGCGCACCGGCCGCGAGGTCGAACGACGTCAGTGCATCCTCGTCGGTCAGCGCGGTGGCTCGGGCAAGCGCATCGGCTTGCGCAGACAGGTCGATCACCGGCAGTTCGACAGCCACGTCTGCGTCGATCCGCTGGCCCGGCAGCGCGCCGTCGCGTGCAACGAGCCGCGCGCGCAGCGCCGGATGCACGGCCGCGACATCCGAGAACGCGGCGCGCAGTGCATCGACGTCGAGCGGGCCGCGCACGCGCAGCGCGACCGGAATGTTGTACGCCGCGCTGTCCGGCTGCGCGCGCCACAGGAACCACAGGCCGAGCTGCGCGGGCGACAGCGGCCACACGCCGTGCGCATCGGGCTTGGCCAGTGCAACGCCCGGCGCCGCCGCGCCAGCATGCGCGGCGCGCGGTGCGTCGGCGACCTGGAGCGCGTACTGTGCGAGCACAGGCGCCTCGAACAGCGCACGCACCGGCACGTCGCGGCCGAGCCGTTCGGCCACGCGCGTCGCGACGCGTACGGCCGCGAGCGAATGGCCGCCGAGATCGAAGAAATGATCGCCGCGGCCGACTCGCTCGAGATTCAGCACATCGCACCAGATCGCCGCGAGCGCGGCTTCGTCGCCGTCGTGCGGCGCCTCGTACGCGCGTTCGACGCGCACCGGCGCGGGCAGCCGCGCGCGGTCGACCTTGCTGTTCGCGTTGCGCGGCAGCGCATCGAGCACGATCAGTTGCGCAGGCACCATGTAGTCGGGCAGCGTGCGGCGCAGGTGTGCGTCGAGCATCGCGGCTTCGACCGGCTGCGCGGCGGCCTGCGCATCGGCCGTCAGCTCGACATACGCGACCAGCTGCGCGAGCGCGCCCTGCCCGTGCACGACGGCACACGCTTCGCGCACGGCGTCGTGCGCGGCCAGCTGCGCTTCGATCTCGCCAAGCTCGATGCGCAGCCCGCGCAGCTTCACCTGGTGATCGACGCGGCCGATGAAGTCGAACACGCCGTCCGCGCGGCGGCGCACGAGGTCGCCGGTGCGGTACAGCCGCGCACCCGGCGCGCCGTACGGATCGGGCACGAAGCGCTCGGCCGTCAGCGCCGGACGGTCGAGATAGCCGCGCGCGACGCCGATCCCCTCGCCGCCCAGATACAGTTCGCCGATCACGCCGACCGGCAGCGGATGCAGCCGCTCGTCAAGCACGTGCGCGGTGCGCGCGCCGACCAGCGTGCCGATCGGCAGATAGGCGGCGTCGCCGAGTTTCGCGAGATCGTCGCCGGGCCGGAACATCCACAGCGTCGGCGTGATGACCGTCTCGGTCGGGCCGTAGCCGTTGACCACGCGCACGTTCGGCAGTGCGCGGCGCAGCATCGCGAACGCCTCGCGCGACGTCGCCTCGCCGCCGACGGTCAGCGAACGCAGCGTCGGCGGCGCACCGTGCGCGAGCGCCCATTCGGCGAGCTGCGCGGCGCAGCCGGGCGGCACGTAGGTCATCGTCACGCCGTCGCGGACCATCATCGCGCAGGTCTGCGCGGGCGGCCACAACACGTCGGCCGTCACCGACACGGCGGCGCCCGACATGTATTGCGAAAACCAGCCTTCGTGCGCGCCGTCGAAGTTGACCGACTGGAACAGCAGGAACACGTCGTTCTCGCCCGCGCCATAGCGCGCGGCGATCGCCGCGCAATGCAGCGCGAACGACGCATGGTCGACGATCACGCCCTTCGGCTTGCCGGTCGAGCCCGACGTGTAGATCGCGTAGGCCGCGTGGCCCGGCAGCACGTCCGGCAGCGCGACGTGCGCGGCTTCGTCGAGCGCATCGATCGCATCGGCGCGCCATACGCGCAGCGCCGGCAGTTCGGGCAGCGACGCGGCGCTCGCGCCGTCGGTCAGCACGTGCACGATGTTCGCGTCGCCGACGATCTGCGCGAGCCGTTCGCGCGGATGCGCGGGATCGAGCGGCACGAACGCGGCGCCCGACTTCAGCACCGCAATCAGCGCGACCAGCAGGTCGACCGAACGTTGCAGCGCGACGCCGACGCGCATCTCGGGCCGAACGCCAGCCGCGACCAGCTGGCGCGCCAGGCGCGCCGCGCGGGCGTCGACTTCGCCGCGCGTCAGCGCACGATCGATGTCGGCGACGCCGCGCGCATCGGGCCGCGCCTGCGCATGCGCGGCGATGCGTGCATGCACGGGCACGAAGGGTTCGGCGTCGGTCGCGCCGGCCGGCGCGTTCCATGCAAGGAGCTGCGCGCGTTCATCGGCCGGCAGCCAGTCGAGATCGCCGACCGGTATGTCGGGGCGCGCGAGCGCATCGGTCAGCAGCGTGACGAAGCGTGCAGCCAGTCGTTCGATCGCGTCCGTGTCGAACAGGTCGAGTGCATGGATGAATGCGGCGTCGAACGTCCCGTCGGGCGTCGCCTCGACGGACAGCGTCAGATCGAATTTCGCGGACGGCGTGCCGGACGGCAGCAACGCGGCCGCGGCCGCGCCGAGCGCCGGCAGCGCGCGGCGTTCGCCGTACGCGGCCATCACCTGGAACAGCGGATGGTGGCTCGCGCTGCGCGGCACGCCGAGCGCATCGACCACCTGCTCGAACGGCACGTCCTGGTGCATCTGCGCGTCGACGAGCGCGCGCTGCGTGCGCGCGACCAGCGACGAGAAGTCGCCGTGCGCGGGCACGTCGACGTCGATCGCCAGCGTGTTGACGAAGAAGCCGATCAGGCCGGCGACTTCCGCGCGTTCGCGGTTCGCGGCCGGCACGCCGACGCAGATCCGCGCGTCGCCGGTCGCCCGCGCCAGCAGCGCATCGAGCGCGGCCAGCAGCACCGCGAACGGCGTCGCGCCCGATGCGGCCGCGAAGGCGCGCAGCTGCGCACCGACGCGTGCATCGAGCGAAAACACATGACGCGCGCCGCGCGCACTGCGGCGCGCCGGCCGCGCGGTCGCGCCCGGCAGCGTCAGCACGCCGCGCTGCGGATCGAGCCGCTCGCGCCAGAACGCCAGTTGACGGTCGCGTTCGCCGGCATCGAGCCAGCGACGCTGCCACAGTGCGTAATCGGCGTACTGGATCGGCAGCGGCGCGAGCGGCACCGGCCGGTCGGACGCATACGCACGATAAAACGCCGCGAGTTCGTCGAGCATCACGCCCGACGACCAGCCGTCCGACACGATGTGATGCACGGTCAGCGCGAGCCAGTGGTGCGTCGCGTCGAAGCGCACCAGGTGCGCACGCACGAGCGGCGCCGCGCCGAGATCGAACGGCTCGGCTTCGTCGGCGGTCGCGACAGCCTCCGCACGCGCGACGCGCTGTGCGTCCGGCAGGGCTTCGAGATCGGTTTCGCGCCACGGGCAACGCAGCGGCGCGTGGATCGTTTGCGCGACGCCGTCCTGCGCTTCTTCGAAGGTCGTGCGCAGTGCTTCATGGCGTGCGATCAGCGCGTCGCACGCGAGACGCAGCGCATGCACGTCGAGCGCGCCCGTCAGCGCCAGGCGCTCGGTGATGTGATACGCGTCGGGCGCATCGATCAGCCGCGCGTGCAGCCACAGCCGCGTTTGCGCGAACGACGCCGGCACGCGGTCGCTGCGCGGCGTGCGCGGCGGGATCGGCAGCACGCGGAAGTCGATGCCGGCCGCACCGAGCTTGTCGATGAAGACCGCGCGCTGCGCGTCGGGCAGTTGCGCGAAACGCGTCGCGAGCGCGAGCCAGTCGGGTTGAGCCTTCGTCATCCGTCGTCCTTATTGGGTTTCCAGTTCGCCGAGCAGCGCATCGATCGCGCTCGCCGCATCGGTCTCGCCGCGCGCCGCGCAGGCCGTATCGATCGCTTCCGCGCAGCGCGCCAGCGTGCGCGTGTCGAACAGCGTGCGCAGCGGCAGCGCGAGCCCCCAGTGCAGGTTGGCCTGCGCGTGGGCCTGCGTCGCGAGCAGCGAATGGCCGCCGAGCAGAAAGAAATCGCCGTCGCGGCCGATCGCGTCCACGTGCAGCACGCGCTGCCAGATTGCCGCGAGCGCGCGCTCGGTGTCGGTCGCGAGTTCGACGACTTCGGCCATTTCGCACACCGGTGCCGGAAGCGCATGGCGGTCGCACTTGCCGTTCGGCGTGACGGGCAACGCGTCGAGCTCGATCAATTGCGACGGCACCATGTACGCCGGCAGTTGCGCACGCAGCGCGTCGAGCAGCGCCGCGCGGTCGAGCGGGCCCGCATCGCCACGGGCGACGTAGCCGATCAGTTGTTCGTCGCGCACGATCACGACCGCGTCGTTCACGCCTGATGCCGCACGCAGCAGCGCCTCGATTTCGCCCGGTTCGATCCGCTGGCCGCGCAGCTTCACCTGGGTGTCGACGCGGCCGAGGTAGTCGAGCGCGCCGTCGGCACGCCGGCGCGCGAGATCGCCGGTGCGGTACATGCGCGCGCCCGGCACGAACGGATCGGGCACGAAGCGCTCGGCCGTCAGCGCCGGACGGCCGAGATAGCCGCGCGCCAGGCCCGCACCCGCGAGGTACAGTTCGCCGGTCGCGCCGGCCGGCACCGGCTGCCACGCGGCATCGAGCACGTGCAGTTGCAGGTTCGCGATCGGATGGCCGATCGGTACTGCGACCGCATGCGCGTCGTCGGGGCCGCAGGTCCAGTGCGACACGTCGATCGCGGCTTCGGTCGGCCCGTACAGGTTCACGAGCGTCGCATTCGGCAGCAGCCGTGCCATCTTCGCGACGAGTTCGGGCGCGAGCGCCTCGCCGCTCGCGACGATCAGGCGCACGCTGTCGCATTGCGCGGCGGCCGAGAAATCGTCGAGATGCGCGGCGAACGCGGCCAGCATCGACGGCACGAAATGCAGCACCGTCACGCCGTGCGCATGAATCGCGGCCGCGAGACGCGCCGGATCGCGATGGTCGCCGGGTGCGGCAATCGCGAGCTTCGCGCCGATCGCCAGCGGCCACACGAATTCCCAGACCGACACGTCGAAGCCGAACGGCGTCTTGTGCAGCACGACGTCGTCGCGCGTCAGCCGGTACGCGTGCTGCATCCACGCGATCCGGTTCGCGAGTGCGCCGTGCGTGTTGCCGGCGCCCTTCGGCTTGCCGGTCGAGCCGGACGTGTAGATCAGGTACGCGAGTTGCGCGTCGTCGATCGCGGCGGCGTCCGCATGCGTGTCGTCCGTTTCGTCGGCAAGCAGGTCCGCCACGGTCAGCAACTGCGTGTCGGCGCCTTCACCCAGCGCGGCCTCGACCTGCTCGCGCAGATGCGCCTGCGTGATCGCGACGGCCGGCCGCGCGTCGCGCAGCAGGTACGCAATGCGTTCGGCCGGATAGTCGGGGTCGACCGGCAGGTACGCGGCGCCGGCCTTCAGCACGCCGACGAGCGCCATCACCATGTCGAACGACCGCTCGACGCACAGCGCGACCGGCGTGTCGGGCTGCACGCCGCGCCGGCGCAGCGCGGCCGCGATGCGCGACGTGGCTGCATCGAGTTCGCGATAGGTCGCGCGATGCACGCCGCCGTGCACGTCGGCGTATTCGAGCGCGACTGCATCAGGCGTCGCAAGCGCCGCATCGGCGAATTGCAGGTGCAGCGGCTGCCGTTGCGCGAGCGGCCATGCATGCGCGGTGTCCTGCGCACGCGCCAGTGCGTCACGGGTGGTGTCGTCGGCGATCGACAGCGTGCCGAGCAGTGCATCCGGCGTACGGGCCAGCGCATCGAGCGCGCAGGCAAACGCACGGTGCCAGGTCTCGACCTGCCGCGCATCGATGCGTACGGTGTCGTAGCCGTAGTCGATCGTCAGTTCGGCGCCGCTTTCGATCACGAGCGTCAGCGCGAAATCGGTCGCTTCGATGCTGCGCACGCCGCTCAAGGCCAGCGCGCGCGGATCGGCATCGCGCGCCGTGTCGTCGACCGGGTAGTTCTCGAACACGACCAGCGTGTCGAACAGTGCGCCGCCTGCCCCGCGCGCCCAGCGCTGGATGTCGGCGAGCGGCGTGTGCGCATGTTCGGCGGCGGCCGCATTCTCGCGTTGCAGCGTTTGCAGCCAGTCGGCCGCGCGTTGCTGCGGCGCCGGTGCGGTGATGACCGGCAGCGTGTTGATGAACAGGCCGAGCACCGAGTCGACGTCCGCGAGCGCGTCGGGACGGCCCGCGACGGTCGCGCCGAACGCGACGGCCGGCTGGTGCGTCATCCGCTGCAACGCGAGCGCCCATGCGCCCTGCACCAGCGTGTTGACGGTCAGCCTCAGCGCACGCGCCGTCTGCGCCACGCGCGTCATCGCGTCCGCATCGAGCGTCGCGCGCCACGTGACCATCTCGGCGTCCGCACGATCGGCCGTGCGTTCCGCGATCAGCGTCGGTGCATCCAGGCGGGCAAGGCGTTCGGTCCAGAAGCGTTCGTCGGCGTCGCGGTCGCGCGTGCCGAGCCAGGCGATGAAGTCGCGGTAACGCAGCGCCGGACGGCTCGCGAACGGCGACACGGCATCCGGGTCGCGATAGTCGCGCAGCACGTCGGCGAGCAGGCGCGCGGTGCTCCAGCCGTCGAGCAGCACATGGTGACGCGTCCACACGACGCGCCATGCGTCGTCCGTCACGCGGATCAGCGTGAGCCGCATCAGCGGCGGCTCGCGCCAGTCGAAACCGCGTGCGCGGTCGGCCGCGAGCCACGCGTCGAAATCGGTGTCGAGCGTGTCGCCGCGCTCGCGCCAGTCGAGCTGTTCGACCGGAATTCGCGCGTGACGATGCACGCACTGCAGCGGCGCGGCCTCATCCGGCATCACGCTCGTGCGCAGGATGTCGTGACGGGCAACCGACGCGTCGAACGCGGCGGCGAGGCGGTCGGCGTCAAGCGCGGTCGCGGTCGCGACGAGCTGGTTCACGTAGCTCGCGTGGCCCGGTGCGAACAGCGCGTGGAACAGGATGCCCTGCTGCATCGGCGACAGCGGATATACATCGTCGATCGCGCGCCAGTCGAGCGGTGTGCGCTCGATCGCGGCTTGCGTGAGGCCAGCGGCCTGCGCAAGCGGGAAATCGCCCGGCGTCGCACCGGCGCCGCGATGCGCGATGCGCGATGCGCACGCTTCGACGAGTTCGCGCAGCGCAGCCGCGAAGCGTGCGGCGAACGCGTCGATCGTCGCGCGCTCGAACTGCGGCGCGCCGTAGACCCAGTGCACCTTCAGCGTGCGAGCGCCGTCGCGGTCCGTGTCGAGGTATGCGTGGATCGCGAGCGTATTGCCGAGCGGCCCCTGAGTGTCGCGCTCGACGCCGGTGCCGCCGAAACGCGGCACGAGCGTCGCATCGCGCGGCGCGTCGAACTGGCCGAGATAGTTGAACGTGACGCGCGGGCGCGGCACGGCGGCCAGCGCCGCCCGCGTCGCCGCATCGCCGTAGTGTGCGAGCACGCCGAAGCCGAGCCCCTTGTGCGGCACCGTGCGCAGCGTGTCCTTGACCGCGCACAGCGTGTCGCGCGCGGTCGCCGCGACCGGCAGCGTCACCGGGTAATGGCTCGTCAGCCAGCCGATCGTGCGGCTCGCGTCCGCGTCGTCGAACAGCGCTTCGCGGCCATGTCCTTCAAGTTCTACGCGGCACGACGTGGCGTCACGTGCGCCGGCCAGTGCCAGCGCGAGTGCGGCGCCCAGCAACTCGATCGTCTGCGTGCGATAGGCCGCATGCGCATCGGTCAGCGCGGCACGCGTCAATGCCGCATCGATCGTCTGCACGACGACGGCCGCATCGGCGTTCGTCGCCGCTGCGCCGGGATGATCGGGTGCGACGTCGTCGCCCTGCGCCATGCCGGCCCAGTACGCGGCTTCAGCCGCGAACGGCGAGGCCGGTTCCGTCGCGGCCCGCGCGAGCCGTGCGGCCCAGGCGTCCGCGCGCAGGCCCGGCTGCGACAGGCGGACCGGCGTACGGTCGCACGCGGCGCGGTAGGCCGTGTCGAGGTCGTCGAGCAGGATGCGCCACGACACGCCGTCGACGATCGCGTGGTGAATCGCCAGATAAAGCTGCGTCGATCCGTCCGGCAGCCGTGCCGCGCATGCGCAGGCGAGCGGCCCGCGGCCGAGGTCGAGACGGCGCTGCAACGCGTCGAAGCGCGCGAGCGCGTCGGCTTCGTCGCGGGCGGCGACTTCGACGAACGGCAATGCGTCGTACGGTTTCGCGGCGTCGCTTGCTTGCCACGCGCCGTCCGCACCGCGCGCGAAGCGCTGGCGGAAGGCGTCGTGATGCGTCAGCACCGCGTCGAATGCGCGTGCGAATGCGCCGGCGTCGAACGGACCGCGCACGTCGAACGCAACCGACTGGTTCCAGTGGCCCGGATGCGGGATCTCGAGCGCGAAGAAGCGTTGCTGCGCGGGCGTCAGGATCGGTATGGCAGCCGGCGTCGCGGCTGCGGTTGCGACCGCGCTCGCGGGCTGTACGGCGGCGGCCGTGTCGTCCGTCTTCGCGACGCGCGCGAGTTCGGCGACTGTCGGGCCGTCGAACAGCTGCTTCGGCGTGAAGCGCACGCCGCGCTTGCGCGCACGGGCGATCACCTGCAGCACGAGGATCGAATCGCCGCCGAGTTCAAAGAAGTTGTCGTCGCGGCCGACGTGCGGTGCCTTCAGTACGGCCTGCCAGACGTCGGCCAGCACCGTTTCGACCGCCCCTTGCGGTGCATCGCCGGACGCAACCGCGACCGGCGCGGCCGCCAGTTCGCGCAATGCCGCGCGATCGATCTTGCCGTTCGCCGTCACCGGCAGGCGCGCCAGCGCGACGAACTGCGCGGGCACCATGTAGTCGGGCAGCTTCGCGGCGAGCGCCGTGCGCACGGCGGCTTCGTCGAATGCCGCGCCGTCGCGCATCACGACGAACGTCGCGAGCCGCAGGCGGCCGTCGTGTTCGATCGCGAGCGTTTCAGCCTGCCCAACCGGCCCGGCCGCGCGCACGGCCGCGCTCACCTCGCCCGGCTCGACACGGTAGCCGCGGATCTTCACCTGGTCGTCGATGCGCCCGAGGAACGCAAGACGGCCGTCGGTGCACAACCGCACGCGGTCGCCCGTGCGATACAGCCGCGCACCGGGCGTGAACGGATCGGGCACGAAGCGCTCGGCGGTTTGCGCCGGACGGCCGAGATAGCCGCGCGCGACGCCCGGCCCGCCCAGATACAGCTCGCCCGTCGCGCCGGCCGGCACGCACGCGCCGAACGCATCGAGCACGAGCGCACGCGCATTCGGCAGCGGCTGGCCGAGCGGCACGCCGCTCGCGGGATCGCGCGCCTCGGCGGCAATCGACGCCGTGTCGCAGGCAATCGCGCCGACCGTCGCTTCGGTCGGCCCGTAGTGGTTGATCACGCGGCAGGCCGGCGCGAGCGCGGCCAGGCGTGCAACGAGCGCCCACGTGAGCGTTTCGCCGCCCGTCACGAGCGCGTGGCGCGGCAGCACGTCGGCCGGCACGCGCGCGTCGAGCAGCGCCTGCAGGTGGCTCGGCACGATCTTCAGTACGCCGACGTCACGGCGGCGCATTTCATCCGCGAACAAGTCCGGATCGAACGCGCAGGCAGCCGGCAGCAGGTGCAGCGTGCGGCCCGCGCACAGCGCGCCGAACAGCGTCGTGTGACCGAGATCGGCCGCGACGGTCGACACCATCGCGAACGACGCATCCGGTGCGAACGCGAATTCGTCGAGCATTCCCTGCACGTAGTCGGCCAGCGCGCCGTGCGACACGACCACGCCCTTCGGCGTACCGGTCGAGCCCGACGTGTAGATCAGGTACGCGCCTTGTTCCGGGTGCGGCTCGACGCGCACGCCGGCTGCATGGGCGAGCGTCGCGTCCTGCGCGAGCGTGTCGACGTCGAGCGGCTGCGTGTCGATGCCGGCCGGCCACGCGGCCGGGTCCGCGACGAGCGCCCAGCGCGCACCGCAGTCGGCCGCCGCCGCGGCGAGTCGCGCGGCCGGTTGCGCCGGATCGAGCAGCACGGCGAGCGCGCCGGCCTTCAGCGCGCCGAGCAGGCCGACGACGAAACGCGCGGACCGTTCGATGCAGACGATCACGGACGCTTCGGCGGCCGCGCCGCGCTGCGTCAGTGCGCGTGCGACACGGTTCGACATGTCGTCGAGTTCGGCGAACGTCAGCGACGTCGATGCGTCGGAAAGCGCGACGCGATGCGGGTAGGCAGCCGCCTGCCGCGCGAACGCGGCGACGATGTCGGCATGTTCGACGCGCAGCGCGCGGCCGTCGCGCGGCTGGCGCGAAGCAGCCGATGCGTCGCACGGCAGCGCGGCCGTCGTGTGGTGCGGGTCGTGCGCGGCCGCGCCGACGAGCGCCGCATAGCTGTCGAGCCAGGCACGCGCGGTGTCGGCGTCGATGCAGTCGGTCGCATACGCCGCGACCAGTTCGATCCCATTCGCGTCGTCGGTGAAATCCAGCGCGAAGTCGAAGCGCGCGGCGAGATCCGGCCCCGGCGTCGCGACTGCCGTCGCGCCCGGCAGCACACTGTCGTGTCGCGCATCGAACTGCTGCGCGAATTTCACGCGCAGCCATTCGTCGCCGCGCTTGACCGGCGGCTTCACCGCATCGACGACGCGCTCGAACGGCACGTCCTGGTGCGCGACCGCGTCGAGCGCCGCCGTGCGCGCCGCGTCGACGAGCGCGCGGAACGGCAGCGTCGGCGCCACTTGCACGCGCAGCGCGACGGTATTCAGGAAAAGGCCCAGCAGCGCGCGCGTTTCGGGGCGCTGGCGATGCGCGACCGGCACCGCGACGACCACATCCGTTGCGCCGGTCAGGCGCGACAGCCATGCATCGAGTGCGGCGAGCAGCACCGTGAAGACGGTGGCCTGTGCATCGCGTGCGAGTTGCCGCACGTCGGCCGCGACCGCGTCGGGCAGGCGCACCGACACGCGTGCGCCCTGCAGCGTGCGCACGGCGCCCGGCTGGCGGTCGACCGGCAGCGCGAGCGGGCCCGGCACGTCGCGCAACGCGCCGCGCCAGTAGTCGAGCTGGCGCGCGCCCTCGCCGCCGGCCAGCATGTCGCGCTGCCAGTCCGCGTAATCGGCGTACTGGATCGGCAGGCCGGGCAGCGACGGTTCGCGGCCTTCGGCATACGCGCGGTACGCGGCCGACAGTTCGTCGAACGCGCAGCGCGAGCTCCAGCCGTCGGTGATCGCGTGATGCGCGGTCAGCAGCAGGCGGTGACGGTCGCCGGCGAGCGCGACGAGCGTCGCACGCAGCAGCGGGCCGCGTGCGAGGTCGAACGGCTCGGCCGCGTCGCGCTCGGCGAGACGCGCGGCTTGCGCGTCGCGTGCAGCGGGCGGCTGGTCGCGCAGGTCGATATCGGCGATCGACACCGGCAGATGTGCATGAATCCGCTGCATCACGACGCCGTCGTCGTTGTCGACGAGCGTCGTACGCCACGCTTCGTGACGCCCGATCACGTGATCGAGCGCGCGCTGCAGCGCGTCGCGGTCGAGTGCGCCGTCGATCGTCCAGTGCGCGGCGATGTGATACGCGGCGCTCGCGTCACGCGTTTGCGCGAGCACCCAGAAACGTTGCTGTGCGAGCGATGCCGCACGGTCGACATGCGGCGCGCCCGATGCTGCCGGATCGGCCGGTGCGCGACGCGCGGAAATCGCGGCGAGCGGCTCGCCGGTCTCGCGTTCCGCACGATCGACCTGCTCGGCCAGTTCGGCCAGTGCGGGATCGGCGAACAGCGTGTCGAGCCGCAGGTTCACGCGCACGGCCGCACGGATCGCGGCCTGCAGTTGCATCGCGGCGAGCGAATCGGCGCCCAGCGCGATAAACCGGTCGTCGCGCGACGGGACGACGTCGAGGCCCAGCAGCGTCTGCCAGAGGCCGGCGAGGTGTTGTTCGGTCGGCGTGCGCGGCGCCTCGCCGGTACCTGGCGTCGTGGCGCGCGCGGCGGCCATCCGCTCGCGCAGCGCGGCACGGTCGATCTTGCCGTTCAACGTATACGGCAGCACATCGCAGCGCACGAACCGGTGCGGTTGCCACGCGGCCGGCAATTGCGCGGCCACGTGCGCCTTCAGCGCTGCATCGTCGGCCGCCGCGCGCAGCGCGACGCACGCGATCAGCCGCGTCGGCCCGTTGCCGGTTTCGGCGACCACGGCCGCGTCGGCCACGGCCGGATGCGAGCGCAGGCACGCGGCGATCTCCGCCGGTTCCACGCGCACGCCGCGCACCTGGACCTGATCGTCGAGGCGGCCGAGATAATCGAATGCGCCGTCGTCGCGCAGTCGTGCGAGGTCGCCGGTGCGGTAGACCCGCGCGCCGGGTTCACCGTCCGCATCGGGAATGAAGCGTTCGGCCGTCAACGCCGGACGGCCGTGATACCCGCGTGCGACGCAGACGCCGCCGAGCATCAGTTCGCCCACGCCATCGGCCCCGGCGCCGTCGACACGCGCGACGCGCGGGCCGATCACACGGCCGATCGGCAGCGATGCATACGCGTCGTCGGCAGCCAGCACGGGCGTCTCGCCCGGCTCGACCGGCCACAGCATCGGCGAGATCACGGCCTCGGTCGGCCCGTAACCGTTGATCAGTCGTACCGAAGGGAACGTGCCGCGCACGAACTCGAATGCCTGCTGCGGCAGCGCTTCACCGCCGAACGCGAGCACGCGCAACGCCGGCGGCACGCCGTCGCGCGCGGCGACGGCCGCGAATTCGCGCAGGTAGGCAGGCGGGAACGCGGCGACGTTGACCGACTCGCGCACGAGCAGCGCATGCGCGGCGTCCGGCGCGAACGGCTGCGGCGGCGCCACGACGATGCTGGCGCCGATCGCGAGCGGCGCGAGCCAGCATTCGTGCGCGGCGTCGAAATTGACCGACGCGAAATGCAGCAGACGGTCGCCGGCCTCGATCGGCAGCGCGGCCGCGAGCGCGGCGCAATGCGCGGCAAGCGGCCCGTGCTCGACGACCACCGCCTTCGGCGTGCCGGTCGAGCCCGACGTATAGATCATGTAGGCGGCCGAACGCGGGTGGACCGGCACTTCGTCAGCGTCAGCGGCCAGGTCCGCCTCGCCCGCTGCGTCGGCCGCCGGATCGAACGCGTGTTCGAACGGCGTACCGAGCGCGGCCCGGCCGGCTGCATCGACGATGCCGTGCCGCAGTTGTGCATCCCGGACGATCCAGTCGAGGCGCGCGGCCGGATGGCGCGGATCGAGCGGCACGAACACGCCGCCCGCCTTCAGCACGGCCAGCAGCGCGACGAACAGTTCGCACGAACGCTCGACACATACGCCGACCCGCACTTCCGCGCCGACGCCGGCCGCGCGCAGTTGTCGGGCCAGGTGCGACGCCCGTGCGTCGAGCGCGCCGCGCGACAGGCGCAGGTCATGCTGGAAAGGGACCGCGATGGCGGGTGCGTCGGGCGCGATGCGCGCCAGTTCGCGGATTCGGTGATGCAGCGCAGTCGGGAAACTCGTCATGTGCGTGAAGTCCTTCGGTCCGGCCGCTTCGGCCAAGTCTCGGGGCCGCTTGGGGCGGCTTCACTGGTGTGACGAACGGCGCCGCCGATTTTTTACCGTTTTGTGCGCAAAGTGCGGGCGGCCGCTTTTTTTGACGGTGCTGCTAAATATTTGCGTGGCCCGTTCGTCTATCAGGGAGGAAAGCCGGAACGGGCCCCGCCTCGCCCGCCGCTTTCGCGTCAGTTTTGCCGTTTCCGCGTTTCTGCCTGCCTTCCCTTTACCGACGTTGCCGATGACAGCCGCCCACGAGCCTTCTTCCCCGCCGTCCCTCGACGCCTCTCCCGGCCGCCCCGCGGCGCGCCTGATCCTTGCGCTGCTGCGCGAAAGCCGCGTGTCGTTCACGCTGGCGCTCACTGCGTGCGTACTGAACGGCATCGCGAGCGTGCTGCTCGTCGCGACGCTGAACCGCGCGCTCTCTCAACCGGGCGCGGCCGATGCGTCGCTCGCGTGGCGCTTCGCGCTGTGCGCGGTGATCGCGCTCGTCACGCGGATCGTGTCGGGCACGCTGTTCGCCCGCCTGTCGCAGGACACGATGGCGCGGCTGCGCGTGCATCTCGCGCGGCGCGTCGGCGCGGCCGAGCTGCGCGATATCGAGCGGATCGGCGCGGCGCCCGTGCAGTCGGTGCTGACCGACGACGCGACCAACGTGTCGATGCTGTTCTTCGCGCTGCCGAACCTGGTCATGCACGGCTCGATCGTGTTCGGCTGCCTCGGCTACCTCGCGTGGCTGTCGTGGCCCGTGTGCCTGCTCGCGCTGGCCGCGATCATCGCCGGCTCGCTCGGCTATCACACCGGCGACCGCCGCGCGATCGCGTCGCTCGAAGCGGCCGGCCACGCACAGGACCGCCTGTTCGGCTATCTCGGCTCGCTGTTCTCCGGCGCGAAGGAGCTGAAGCTGCACGATGCGCGCGCCCGCCAGTTCGTCGACGGCCAGCTCGGCGCCGCGATCGGCGAAGTGCGGGACCACCGCCGCCGCGCGTTCAGCGCGTATGCGGTCGGGGTCGGCTGGATCATCTTCCTGTTCTACGTATTCCTCGGCGTCGCATCGTTCTGGCCGCAGCTCGGCGTGCATGCCGACCCGGCCGCCGCGGCCGGCTACGTCGTCGTGTTCCTGTTCATGCTCGTGCCGCTCGACGGCCTGCTGAACAACCTGCCGACCGTCAATGCCGCACGCGTGTCGCTCACGCGGATCGAAGGCGTGATGGCCGAATTCGGCGCGCTGCGCACGGTGCCGCCCGCGGCCGACGCCCCCGACGTGCCGCCGGCCGGCGCCGTCACGCTGCGCGGCGTCACGCACGCGTACTTCCACGAACGCGACGAAAGGATGTTCAGCATCGGGCCGATCGACCTGACGATCAAGCCGGGCGAGCTCGTGTTCATCGTCGGCGGCAACGGCAGCGGCAAGACGACGCTCGCGAAGGTGCTGACGGGGCTCTACGAACCGGAGGAAGGCACGATCGAGGTCGACGGCCGCGCGATCGGCTGGCGCGAGCGCGCGGCCTACCGGCAGCGCTTCAGCGCGGTATTCAACGATTTCCACCTGTTCGATGCGCTGCTCGGCATCGTCGACCCCGACGATCCGTCGCGCGCGCAGGCCGATGCACGGGCGAACGCGCTCGTCGCGAAGCTGGCGCTCGACCACAAGGTGAAAGTGGTCGACGGCGCGTTCTCGACGCGCGCGCTGTCGACCGGGCAGCGCAAGCGGCTCGCGCTCGTCGTCGCCTATTTGGAAGACCGGCCGTTCTACCTGTTCGACGAATGGGCGGCCGATCAGGATCCGTCGTTCAAGGCCGTGTTCTACGAGCAACTGCTGCCCGAGCTGCGCGCGCGCGGCAAGGCCGTGATCGTGATCACGCACGACGACCGCTACTTCGATCTCGCCGACCGGCTACTGAAGCTCGACAACGGGCGCATCGTCAGCGACACGATGCCGGCGCGCCTGCGTGCGCAGGATGGCGTCGATGCGCTGAGCATTTAAGAGACGGTCGATAAAAAAATCGCCGACGCGCTGCCATGGCAGTGCGTCGGCGATGGGCATTTCGGAAGGGAACGTTGCCGATGCGTCGCGCGCCGATCGCGACGCCCTGCCCGTCACGTCTTGCGCACGGCCGGCAGCTTCAGCATCGTGTCGGTCATCACGTCGGCCAGTTTCAGCGCCGACATCGGTCCGCCGAACCCCCAGATATTGCGTTCGATCAGCGCGATCCGGTGTTCCTTCATCGCGGGCACGAAGCGCCACACCGGCGAATCGAGTTTCGCGGACAGCGGCACGTCCAGCCCCGACGCGGTCACGAACATCACGGCCAGGTCGCGCTGCCGGAGCAGATCGGCCGACGTCACGTACAGCGTGCCTTCCCGCGTCGGTTTCTTCGGCCACGGATCGAGCCCGAGCGCACGCGCGAGGCCGGCCGACGTGCTGTTGCCCGTGTAGGCCCAGTAGCGATCGGGCAAGCCGAGATCCTGCAGCAGCGCGATGCGCTCGCCGTTGCGGCCCGCGGCCGCGAGCCGCGCCGCATTGCGCGCGATGCCGGCGTCGAGCTGCGCATCGACCGCTTGCGCACGCGCGTCGCGCCCCGTCACTGCGCCAATGGTCCGGAAGATCTGCCGCATCCAGTCGAGCTGCGTGACGGGTACCCCGCCGTCGGACACGTTCGGGCTGAACTGGAACAGGATCGTCGGCGCAATCCGGTCGAGCGCGTCGAAGATCGGCGCATGGCGGAAGCCGACGCCGATGATGAGATCGGGCTTGACCGCCGCGATCGCCTCGAGCCCCGGCTCCTGCCGCGAGCCGACGTCGGTCACGTGCGCGAGCCGCTCGCTCCGGTAGCCGAGCCAGCCCGGATAGAACGCCGTATCGGCCATCCCGACCGGCACGATGTCGAGCGCGATCACGCTTTCCGCGAACATGAAGTCGAGCGCAACCACACGCTGCGGCCGCACGGGCATCTTCGCGCTCGCCTGCGACACGACAGGGTTGCCGGCCAGCGACACGGCGCCCTGCGCACTGCGTGCGTCGTCGGCAACGGACGCGGCGGCAACCGATGCGGGAAACGCGCCGCAACACGCGGCGCCGAGTGCCGCCGCGAGTACGCCAAGCGCATGCCGGCGACCGGCGTGCGTCACCGGGTCGCGTCCTGCTCGGCCAGTGCCGCGTCGTCCATCGTCAGTAGCAGGGGGCAGCTTCCACACAGTTGCGTTTCTCCAGGGATTTCATAGCGCAGGCAGCACACGCGACGCGCGCGAAACGGCGTCGGCAGCAGCGCCGAGCGCGGCACGGCATCGCGCACGGGCATCCGCAGCGGATTCGATTCGCCCCGGATGCAGGCCGAACCGAACAGCCAGTCCGCATCGCGCGCGGGATCGGCCGCGCACGGCAGCGAACGATACGTGTCGAGCAGATAGTCGAGCAGGTTGCCCGCGTTGCTCCACAGCACGCGCGGCGTGACGCGGCCCATTGCCGCGAGCAGGTCGATCACCGTGCCGAGATGCGCGATGAGCCCCGCATAGCGCGGCGCGGGATCGTCGCACGGGGCGCCGAGCGCGTCCGGCGCGAAATACAGCGCGGCCGGCATCCCGTCGTCGAGCGCGACGAACGTGCGCGCCGGATGCATGTCGAGCGGCCGGCCGAGCGTCAGCGCGGCGACAACACCGGCCTGCGCCGCGCGGCCGAAATAGTATTTGCTCCATTGCGACATCAGCGCGCGCGCATGCTGCGCGGGATCGCCGCCGTAGTGGCCGACCATCGCGTCGAGCACCGCGTCGCGATGCGCGGGCAATTCGGTGACGGGCACGACGATGCGGCCCGGCAGATGCGCGTCGTCCGGCATGCCGAGCCAGACGACGTCGAGGTGGTCGGCGAACGGTTCCGGCGCGAATGCCGAAAAGCACGTGGCGCGCGTATCGTCGAGCACCGGTGTCATCGCCCCGCGCGCCGGGCGCGGCGCCCCTCGAGGATCAGCAGCCCGAGCAGGTATGGCGCGCCGATCAGCGCGGTCAGCACGCCGGCCGGCACTTCGCGCGGAGCCACGACCGTGCGCGCCGCGAGATCCGCGACACCGAGGATCAGCGCGCCGCACGCGGCCGCGAGCCACAGCCGCGTGCGATGCCGGCGCGCGCCGAGCATCGTCGCGACGTGCGGCGCCATCAACCCGATGAAGCCGACCGGCCCGACCGCCGCGACGGCCGCACAGGCGGCGAGCGTCGCGATCGTCAGTGCGAGCGGCCGCAGCGCGGCCACCGGCAGGCCGAGCGCGGCCGCCTGGTCGTCGCCGAGCGCAAGCATGTCGAGCGGTTTCGCGAGCCATGCGAACACGGGCACCGCGACCACGCACCACGGCAGCAGCATCGACACCTCGCCCCAGCTGCGGCCATAGGTGCCGCCGACGAGCCACACGACGAAGCGCGCGGGCTGCACGCTTTCCTGCGTGATCAGCCATTGCGCGAGCGTGGTCCACAGCGCGCCGATCACGATACCCGTCAGCGCGACCGCGAGCGGCGCGTAGCGATGCCGGTGATTCAGCGCGAGCGTGATCGCGAGCGACAAGCCGCCGCCGATCAGCGCGGCGGCCGCGAGCGTCACGTGCCCCATCAACGGCCACGTCGACAACGCGAACAGCGTGACGAGCCCCGCGCCCTGCGTGACGCCGAGCACTTCGGGGCCCGCGAGCGGATTGCGCACGACGCTCTGCATCGCGACGCCGCTGACGGCGAGCAGCGCACCCGCGAGCAACGCGCACAGCAGCCGCGGCATGCGCAGGTCGATCAGCATCCGCGCGAGCGCATCCTGGCCGGACAGCGCGGCGGCCCAGCGCGCGGGCGACAACCATTCGGGGCCGGCCGACACGCCGACCCACACCGCGAGTGCACCGACCACGACGAACAACGCCGTGCGCAGCGGCCAGCCGAGCCGTTCGAGCCAGCCGACGAGCCGCGTCGAGCCGCCGCCCGCCGCGCGTTCGGCATCCGCGTGGAGCACGCCCGACCAGGCAGCGCCGCGCCGGATCATCGCGAGCATCAGCGGCGTGCCGACCAGCGCGATCGCGACGCCGGTCGACAGCGTCGCGTCGAGGCCCGACGCGAGCACCGCGCTGTCGGTGACGAGCACAAGTGCGCCACCGGCGAGCGCCGACAGCGGCACCAGCACGCCGAGCCGCGCCGCGCGCGCGCCGCGCACCTGGCGCAGCAGGTTCGGCGCGACGAGCCCGACATACGACAGCGGGCCCGCGATACTGACGGCCACGCTGGTGAACGCGACCGCGACGATCGTCGCGGCGAGCCGCGTCGCATCGACGCGCACGCCGGCAGCGGCCGCCGCGTCGTCGCCAAGGGTGAGCGGATTCAGCGGCCGGATCACCAGCGGCAGTGCGACCAGCGGCACGACGAGCCAGCGCGCGGCGAGCGCGAGGCCCGTCGCGCCCGGCTGGTACAGGCTGCCGTTGGTCCACAGCGCGGCGCCCGCGATGTTCTGCTCGAAGAACGCGAGCACGAGCGTCGACAGCGCGGCGAACAGCAGCATGCACACGCTGCCCGCGAGCACGAGCCGCAACGGCGTCGCGCGCCAGCCGCCGGCCGCGACGATCGCGCATGCAGCGGCGGCGAGCCCGCACACGAACAGCAGCGGCACCGTCGCGACACCGGCCAGCGCCGGCACGAGCATCGCCGCGAGCAGGCCGAGCTGCGCGCCGCCCGTCACGCCGAGCAGGTCGGGCGACGCGAGCGGATTGCGCGTGAGCGACTGGAACAGCGCGCCCGCGATGCCGAGGCAGCCGCCCGCGACGAGCGCGGCCGCGACACGCGGCAGGTTGAGGTCGAACAGGAACACGTGCGCGAGCGACGCGGCATCGCTGCCGGGCACCGCGTCCCACCACACGCGCAAGTCGGGCGCGACGCGCAGTGCCGCGAGTATCGCGATCAGCGCGACGAGGCCGAACGCGATCGCGCCGGCCCGCCCCGAGGCAGTCCCCTTCCCCGTCGCCGCGAGGCGCTTGCGCATCGCGAACGTCGTCATACGGCGAGATCCCGGTCGAAGACGCCGGCCGCCTGCGGCGCGCCGTCGGTGGCCGGACCGTAGGCCGGCACGCACATCGGCGCGCCCGTCTGCGGATGCGCGAGCTTCAGCATCTCGACGCCGAACGCCGCGCGCAGCCGCGCCGGATCGAGCATCGCGTCGGGCGTGCCCTGCGCGACGAGACGGCCCGCGCGCATCAGCACGATCTCGTCGCTGTATGCGGCCGCCTGGTTCAGGTCGTGCAGCACCCACACGATCGTCAGCCCGCGCGTGCGGTTCAGCGTGCGCAGTGCGTCGAGGATGTCGAGCTGGTGATGGATGTCGAGGTAGGTCGTCGGTTCGTCGAGCAGCACGATCGGCGCCTGCTGCGCGAGCGCCATCGCGATCCATGCACGCTGGCGTTCGCCGCCCGACAGTGCGCCGACGTCGCGCTCGGCGTCGCCGGCGAGGCCGCTCGTGTCGAGCGCCTCGTCGATCGCCGCATGGTCGGCCCGCGACAGGCCGCGCAGGAAGCCGCCGTACGCATAGCGTCCGTAGGCGACGAGCTCGCGCACCGTCAGGCCCGACGGAATCTGGTTGAATTGCGCAAGCATCGTCAGCTCGCGCGCGAGCGCGCGACGGCGAAACGAGGCGAGCGGCTGGCCGTTCACTTCGACATGGCCGGCACGCGCGGGCTGCAGGCCCGCGAGCGTGCGCAGCAGCGTGCTCTTGCCGCAGCCGTTCGGTCCGCACAGCGCGGTTACGCGGCCGGCCGCGATCGACAGGTCCAGCCCGTCGATCACGACATGGTCGCGATATCCCACCGACAGCCCGCGCGCGGCAAGCGCGGCGGTACTACGCGTCATCAATCCTCCGTTCGGTCGCGCGGGACCGTATGACTCTGCGCCATCGCGACGACCACCTTGCGCGGCCCTTCGAACGGGTCGCGCGCATGCGCGGTCAGCATGTTGTCGAGCATCAGCACGTCGCCCGTGCGCCACGGGAACACGATGCGCTGCTGGTCGAGCACGCCGCGGATCTCCGCGAGCGCATCGGCCTCGAGCGGTTCGCCGTCGCCGTAGTACACGTTGCGCGGCACGTTCTCGAGCCCGACCGCGTCGACGAGCGCGTCCTGCATGTCGTCGTCGAGCGCCGACAGGTGGAACAGGTTCGCCTGGTTGAACCACACGCGGTCGCCGGTGCGCGGATGGCGCGCGACGGCCTGGCAGCGTTCACGCGTGCGCAGCAGCAGCTCGCCGTCGTCATCGGTACGCCATGTGCATTCGATGCCGCGCGCCGCGCACATCCGTTCGACCTCGGCCGGCTCGTCGGTGCCGAACGACTGCTGCCACGGCAAGTCGAGCCCCTGCCCGAAATTGCGCACGTACAGCAGCTCGCGTTTTTCGAAACGCGCGACGAGCACCGGATCGAGTGCGCGATACACCGCGCGGCTGTTCGCGATCGGCGTCGCCCCGCCCTTCGGCGCGGCGAGCGCGCAGTGGAACCAGATCCGCAGCGGCCATTCGCGCGTGTACGACTGCTCGTTGTGCAGCGGAATCGCGCGGTGCGGCGGGTATTCGGTCGACGTGTAGACGGCGCCCTCGACCTGGCTGCGCGGCGTCGACGCGTATTCATAGCCGATCAGCGGATCGCCGAACGATGCCGCGAACTGCTGGAACGCGTCGATCGACGGCACGTGAAAGCCCGTGAACAGTACGCCGCCCGCGCGTTCGAGCGTGTCGGCCGCGATCTCGCGCGCCAGCGGCGCGACGTCGTCGATCGACAGGCCGTCGCTGCCGCGCGGCGACACGACGGTGGGCAGCCCCGGCTCGATACGCAGGTCGTCGAGCGTCGGCAACGAAAGCAGGGTCATGCAACGTCCTCTTCAGGTGGCGCGCCGGATCGCGGCGCAGCAGGTCACGAGGCGCGCGACGCGCGCTCGCCGTCCATCGCGCGGCGCAGGCTCGCGGGGCGCATGTCGGTCCAGACTTTCTCGATGTGCGCGAGACAGTCTGCCTTCGGGCCGCTCACGCCGACCTCGCGCCAGCCGGCCGGCACGGGCCGGAACGTCGGCCAGATCGAATACTGTTCTTCGTCGTTGATGACGACCGTGTAGACGAGATCGTCGGTGTCGGCGGAAGGCGTCGGGGCTTGCGTCATGATCGGAAATCGCTGAGACGGTTGAAGGAGGCGAAGCGGCGGTTTCGGCCGCTCCTGTCTGATAGACGATTGGCCGGCGCGTTTTTTTACCGCCGCCGTGCGCGGCCGCCCAGGAACACCGGGCACGCGACGCCGCGCTGGCACGCGTCGAGGCATTCCGCGCAGTGGCGCTCCGCGTCGCGCACCATGAAATGCACGAGCGTCTGCGACACGTTCAGCGCGCGCGCCGCGGTCTGCAGCGTTTCCTCGCGCAGCCGCACCATCTCGAAGGCCGCGCGGCTGCGGGCCGGCAGGTCGTCGAGCGCGGCCCACACGCGCCGCAGCGTATCGCGCGTCATCAGCGCGGCTTCCGGCGTCGGCTCGGGCGACGGCACGTCGAAGCCGTCGTCCTCTTCCGTGTGATAGACGTTCTCGAGGCTTTGCCGGCGGCAGGCGTCGATCGACGCATTGCGCACCATCCGCGTCACGTACGCGACCGGCTGGCGCACCGCGTCCTGGTTCGGGAATTCGACGAGCTTGACGAATACGTCGTGCACGACGTCCTCGGCACGGCTCGCACAGCCGACGAAGCCGCGCGCGACATTGACGAGCATCGAGCGATGCGAGATCAGCACGTCGAGCAACGCACCCTGCGCATGCGGCTCCGCGGCACGGCGCGCCCGTGGCGCGGCGCGCGGCGGCAGGTCCGCATAACTGCCGAGGAACGGGTTCGCCGCTGCTGCCGCCGGTCGGTCGAGCACTTCCGCCATGGCCATCGATCTGCTCCGTCAAATTCCGAGATAGCGCAATTTAGCGTAAACGCAAATCATTCTCAATACGATTACCCGATGACCCTTTCAGTCGTCAGGATTTGTCTGACCAATGGTCGAAATCGTTGTCCGTGCCGACGGGCCGTGCAGTCGTCCGGCGCGCCCGGCTGGCACCCGGCCGACGCGAGCTTTCACACGCCTGACGAAGCGCCTGCACGTGTCATGGGCGGTAGCAACTTCTTACCACGTGAAATTTTGGGGGCTCGTACGATCGACTTGCCGTTTCCAAGGGAGAAAACCATGAAATCCATCGTGTTGTCCGCTGTCATGGTTGGCGCGCTGTCGAGCGTGATGCTGACCGGATGCGTTGCCTACCCGGGCCCTGCCGAAGTCACGATCGGCTGGCATGGCGATCGTTACTGGGACGGAAATCGCTATTGGGAGCGCCACGACTGGGAAGCCCGGCATCCCGGCCCGCATGACGACCGCCGTGATGATCGCCGGGACGACCGTCGCGACGATCAGCGGCCGCAGTGGTAATGCCCGGCCGCTCCCGTAATCCGCTATTCAACGACAGGACCTCGACATGAAGACGCTACTGAAAACCCTGACTGCTGCCGCCGTTGTTGCCGCCGTGCTCGTGCCGGCGATTGCCGAAGCGCATCCGCACCGCGTGTGCCACTTCGAACATCATCATCACAAGGTGTGCCGCTGGGTGCGCTGAGCGTCGCGCAGCAGATGCGGGAAAGCGCCGGCACGCCGGCGCTTTTTGTTTGGACGGCTCGAACGGCGCGGGTGCCCGCGATATCAATAGATGAACAACCGGATCGTCGCCGTCGCGTCGAACCGCCCGATCTTCGGCGGCCCGAACGACTTCAGCACCGCGTCCATCAAGACGCTCTGGTTCATGACGTTGGACGGGAATTGCGCGAGGGTGAACTGCTCGTTGAACGGAATCGCCTTGCCCTGGCTGTCCTCGATGCCGATCCCGAAATTGCTGTCCTTCGCGGGCACCAGCAAGCCGTTCTGCACCGGATAGCTCGTCTCGAAGTACCCGTCGACGCGGACCGCGACGTTGCATTTCTTCGTCAACGACAGCGAAAACCGCTTGCGCGGCACCGCGGGCAAGAAGCCGTTGCCGACTGCCTGCACCTGTCCGAAATTGACGATGCCCGGCTCGGGCGTCACGAGCACGTCGACGAAGCACGGCGTCGGCTTGAGATTGCGCAGGCCGCTCAGGCGGTACTGGAAGCTCGGGCTGTAGGCGTTCAGCCCGAACTCGCCGTCGAACTGGAATACCGTGTAGATGTCGCTCGGCGGCTGGACCCAGTTGCCCCGCTTGCGCACGACGACCTGGTAGTCGATGCTGATTCGCGTCTGCTCGCAACGCCCTCGATCGAAGTCGTACTTGCTGCACGGCGGCACGGAATACCCGGTAAACACCCCGCCGCCGCGATTGCTGGTCTTGTCGAAATAGTCGATACCCTTGTAACGGATGCCGATCTCGAGCCCCCACGCGGCAGGATTCGTGCGATTCGGATTCGCGTAGAAGTAGATGTTGTCGACGACTTTGAGGCTGCTGCTGTCTCCCAGATCCTTGTAGCAATACCCCGATGTCGTTCGCACCGGCGACACCCAGATCACATAGCCGTCGGGCGCATCGGTCGGATACGACGCAACGCCGCCGATCGGCTCGGTCAACGAAGTCGCGCCGCTGTTGGTCAGACAGCGCAGCGCCCAGGCGGGCTGCACGGCCGCGACCAGCAACACGAGCACGATCCAGCGCAGCCACGCGGCCGGCGATCCCCGATGGTGCATCCCCCCGCTCATTTCTTCACGCTCTTGCAGGCACCGGCCTCGCACGCATACTCGACCGCCACCTGGCCGCCGTAATCGTCGATATGCGTGACGAACACCGTGGAAGGCGTCGCGGCCTTGAACGGCACGTCGGCCGTGCTCATCGGGCTCACCATCACCGGCTCGATCGGCACCGGCGTCTTCTGCGCGCCCGACGCCACGTCGACGATCGTGATGTGAAACGGCGTCGGGTTGTCGAACACGAGCTTGTGCGCAGCCGAATCGACGCGCAGCGTCATCGGCAGCGTCCAGTCCTCGTCCCGCGCGGGCTGCACGGCCTTCGGCCGGTAGAACAGCTTCATCTGCGTATGCAGCGCGATCTGCAGCGTGTTCGGCGTGTCGGTCTTCGGCGGCACTTCGCGGATGTTCAGGTAGAACACCGATTCGCGATCGGCCGGCAGCGCGGTGCCCGGCAGCTTCGCGATCCGCAGCACGTTGCGCTCGTTCGCCTCGACACGCTGCAGCGGCGGCACGACCATCAGCGGCGACGTGATCTTGTTGCCCTGCGCGTCCTCGAGCCACGACTGCACGAGATACGGATACGTCGTGCTCTTGTTCGTGATCGTGACGATCGCGGCCTGTTCGCCTTCGTTGAAGATCACGCGCGTGCGATCGGGCACGATCGCCGCCTGCGCGGCGCCCGCGAGCAGCGCGCCGGCAGTCGCGAGCACGCACCACGCGCGCCGCGGAAAGGAAAGGGAAAATGCGTTCTTCATCGCTGGATCCATGAAATCATCGTTCGATCCGCACGGCCGCTGCATGCGACTCGCCGGGCGTCTGGCACGTCACCGGGATCGGCGTGCCTTCGAGTTGGAGCTGGTTCGGCAATGCATCGACCGTGCAGAGCGTGCGTTCGCCCGCGCGCACCGCCAGCGTCGACTTCGGCTGAACCTGGGTCAGGAACGCCGCACCGCCCTCGCCGACGATGCCGAGCTCCTTGCCGTTCGCCGCGTCCTGCACCGACGCACCGAACGGCAGCGGCTTGCCGGCCGCATCCGTCAGCGTCAGGTACAGGTTGCTGCCGCGCGCGGTGGAGAACTTCACGAAACCGATCGCGCCGTCGGTCAGCACCATGCGCTGGATCGGGTTCGTCACCTGCACTTCGAGCGGCAGCTTCTCGACATTGACGGTCGCGTCGTACACGTTGTACGGCGAGATGCCGTCGAGCACCGCGTAGCCGCGCGAATCCGTATGCGCGAGCGTGCCGGACAGCGGCACGTCGGGCACGCCGTCGGTCGATACCAGCAGGCGCGTGTCGCCCGCATTGCCGTTCGCGTGCGCGGACACGCCGTACTGCGTCGCGACGAACGAGCCGTCGACTTCGAGCGACGCGGCCGCGTACGCATTGGCGAGCGTCGACGCCTGCGCGGTGAGCTGGTACGCCGACGTGCGCTGGCGGAAGCTCGCGTTCGCCGACGCGCGGCCGTCGGTCTCGCCCGCATTGACCTGGTAGGTGCGGCCGGCCGGATCGTCGTAGATGTAGCCGGCGTTCACGCTCGTGCTGCCGCTGCCGGTCGTCAGGTTCGACGTGACGGTGTGACGGCCGCCGATCGGCAGCGTCGCGGTGACCGAGAACTGGTTGCCGCTCGCGCCTGCGCTCTGCGTGCGGAATGCCGACACGCTGACGTTCACGTTGCGCAGCGTGCCGATCGAGAACGCGCGCGTCAGCGTGAGGCCGACGCGCTGCTCGGACGAACGCGCCCAGTAGGTCGTCTGGTCGTACGAAAAATAGGTCGACGTGTCGCCGAAGCGCTTCGACATCGTCGCCGAATAGCGCTGCTTGCTGTTCGCGAGGCCGTACGCGGTCGGGTCGCCGGAGAATTGCGCGAAGTTCGTGTATTCGCGTTCGGAGAAGCGATAGCCGAAGAAGCGCACGTCGGCGTCGAGCCCGTCGAAGTGCTTCGAATAGTTGATGCGATACGAGTTGCCGTTGCGCGTCGCGCCGTTCCACCACAGCCGTGCCCGCGCATGCGTGACGTCGGCCGACACCGCGCCGAACGTGCCGAAATCGCGGCCGACGCCAAGCGCGACCGACGTATAGCCCGACGCCGCGATGAAGCCGCCGTACGCGGTGATGTCGAACGGCAGGCCGTACGCGATTTCACCGAAGCCGAAGAACGGCGTGATGCCGGCCCCGCCGAACAGGCGCGGCTTGCCGACCGCGGCCTTGTAGCGCAACTGCCCGGTACGCGCGAGGAACGGCACGGCGGCCGTCGTCACCTGGAAGCGCTGCACGCTGCCGTCCTCTTCCTCGACCGCGACGTCGAGCGTGCCCTGCACGCTCGTGTTGATGTTCTGCAGCGCGAACGCGCCCGGCGACACGCGCGTCACGTACAACACGCGGCCGGCCTGCGACACGGTCACGGTCGCGTTGGTGCGTGCGACGCCCGAGATCAGCGGCGCATAGCCGCGCAGCGACGGCGGCAGCATGCGGTCGTCGCTGCGGATCGACGCGCCCGTCAGGGCGAACGTGTCGAAGATGTCGGAAGTCAGGTAGTCGTCGCCGAACGTCACCGTCGACTGGATCGACGGCAGCGCGCGAAAGGCATACAGCCGGCTGAAGCGGAACGTGCGGTCCGCGTACGCCGTGTTGCCCACGTTCGATTGCGCCTGGTAGTCGCCGCGCAAGCGCCATGCATCCCAGTTCGCGCCCACCGTCCCGTAGGCCTGGATCGCATTCGTCTGGCTGCCGCCCGCACCGAAGTTGCGGTTCGTGTTCGCGATCACGCGATAGTCGAGCATCGCGCCCGGAATCCCTTCGGACCAGCGCTCCGGCGGCAGGTAGGTCGAATCGGTGAATTCGAGCGCGGCCTGCGGAATCGTGATCTTGAGCCGCCCGTCGCTTTTCAGGTAACGCACGGTCGCACCCTCGATCGCGCCGAGGTCGACGCAGCGTCCGCCCTGGAAGCGCGGCAGGTCCTTCGCGAGCGACGGCTTCAGCCCGAATTGCGCGACGAGCTCCGGCCGCAGGCACGGCTTGCCGGCCCCCGATGCGTCGACCGCGATGAACTCGATCGACTGCAGCCCGTAGAACAGGTCGTTGACCTGCACGTCGAGCATGTACTCGCCCGGCAACGTGAAGTCCGCCTGCGAGAACTGCGACAGATCGACATTGTTCGCGCCGTCGATGTTCAGGAACGACGAATTGAATTCCGTCGCATGGCTCTGGCTGCCGACGACCAGCACGGAGACGCAAAGGAAGGAATGTCTGATTCGCACGCGGCGCTACCGGAAGTCCAGGGAGAAGGAAACGGAAGGAAAGAAGAAGGAGGAAGGGATGCGCGCATCCCTCCTCCGGCACGGACGCTTACTGGTAGCGGACCGTGAAGTTCGCGACGCCGTCGGCGGTACCCGGCGTGACGCCAGCTGCCGTCGCTTCGTACATGGCTGCGAAGCGAGCGATGTTCGTGCCGTTCTGCAGCAGGGTCGGCGCCTTCTGCTCGGCGCCGTTGTCGAGGTATTCACCCGACGCGGCCTGCAGGCGGATGCCGACGTTGGTTGCCGAACCGATCGTGGCGAGCAGCTTCGGCTGGCCCGCGCTCGACGTGCCCGTGAACGTGAAGTACGCGTTCTGCGCGATGCTCGTGTCGCAGTCGGTCAGCTTGATGTCGAAGTTGGTCGGCGTGGACTTGTCGCCGGCTTGCTTGAACACGTTGGTCGGCACCTTGCCGAGGTTCACGGTCTGGTTGACCGAGCCCGAATCGATGCCGCATGCGCCCGCGACGATCTCGCCCGTGAAGTTGATCGTGCCGGTGCCCGCTGCGAAGGCCGAGGTGGACAGGGCCGCGAGTGCGACAGCGGTCAGGATGGATTTTTTCATGACGTTTCCCGTAAGGACTGCAAATGGATTGGACGACGTGGCGGACACAAACGGCAGCGCATGGTGGCTTCCGTCCGACACGAGGCGGCATTATCGAGATAATCATGAAAGATTTCTGTAAATCATTGTCAAATGCTTCTGACAATGTTCGATTTACCTCTCTAAAACCGCATTCTTTCCAATCAATTTTCAATCCAGGATTTTTTATCCGCAGTCCTTTTTTATTTCCAGGAACCGATTGAAGATTAAGGGAAATTCTTTCCGATAACCTCGCACACCCCGCACCGCCTTGCCAGCATTGACTCGGCTGACACACGTCACCCAAAAGACAAAATATTGTCCAATGCCGCCATCGTTGCCCGACGACAACGCCAATATCAAATCATTTTCAACTGACAGGAAATTAACCGAGGCATTCCATCAATACGGATTTGCCGCGCAAACGATTGCGAAAAGAATACAAACGTTTTACTGCGACACTTTGCCACCCTCATTAATTCCAATTCATTGATTAATCCAGCCGTCAACCCCCGATCGAAAATCGCAGGCATGCGCAGCCGTCCGGACGCGACTTGCCGGCCCGGATGGACGAGATGAACAGACGGAGATGCGGCGCACACGTTTGCGCCGATGGGCGACACGATCGGTCGCCGGATGCGGGTTGCCGCGGAAGGCGCACTTCCGCCCTGCCGCGAGATGAAAAACGTCGGAGAAGTTCGCAGGACAGCGAAAGGAAGTGCCGACAGCGACCGGCGATACAACGGGCAGCACGACGATCGAAGCGGCGGCCGCCCGTCGGATCGTACGGCCGCCATCAGGTCGCCCGACGCGCAGCGGCGTCAGGCGACGACGCCCCATCACGCGGAAGCCGCGGCCTCCGCCGGTGCCGGTGCCCAGCCGCCGCCGAGCGCGCGGTACAGCGCGATCGCATTCGCGAGCCTGAGCTGCTTGAGCCGGATCAGCTCCTGCCCCGACTCGTACGTGCTGCGCTGCGCGTCGAGCAGTTCGAGATACGTCGCGACGCCGCCCGCATAACGGCGCTCGGCGAGCTTCAACCGCGCGCCGTCGGCCGCATTCACGTCCTGCTGCGCCGCGAGCTGGCGATCGATCCAGTCGCGCGCGGCGAACGCGTCGGCCACTTCGCGGAACGCGGTCTGCACCGTCTTCTCGTATTCGGCGACCGCGATGTGCCTGCGCGCATTCGCGACGTCGAGGTTCGCGCGATTGCGCCCGCCCGCGAAGATCGGCAGCGTGATGCGCGGCGCGAACGTCCACACGCTCGTACCCGCGGAGAACAGGCTCGAGAATGCATCGCTGACCGAACCGTAGTCGGTCGTCAGCGCAATGCGCGGGAAGAACGCCGCGCGCGCGGCGCCGATCTGCGCATTGGCGGCCTTGAGCCGCGCTTCTGCCTGCCGGATGTCGGGCCGCCGCTCGAGCAGCTCGCTCGGCGCGCCCGGCGCCACCGGTGCGATCGACAGCGTGTCGAGCGCGGTCGCATCGCCGGGCACGTTGCGCGCGAAATCGCCCGCCAGCAGCTGCAGCGCCCGCACGGCCTGCGCATGTTCGCGCTGCAACGCAGCCTGCGATGCACGTGCGGAAGCCACCAGCATCTCGGCCGAACGCAGCTCGATCGCGTCGCTCGTGCCGGCCGCGTAGCGGCGCTGCGTGAGCGCGGCCATGCGTTCGCGCGCGTCGAGCGTGCGCTGCGCGAGCGCGAGCTGTTCGTGCAGCGAGCGTTCCGCTACATACGCGCCCGCCACTTCGGCGATCACGCCGATGCGGACCGTGCGCTGCGCATCGGCCGTCGCGAAATACTCGGCAAGCGCCGCATCGGACAGGTTGCGCACGCGGCCGAACAGGTCGAGCTCGTACGCGCTGACGCCGACGCCCGCGCGGTACAGCCCGCTGATCGCGCTTTCGCGCACGACCGGGTCGTACTGTCGCGCGCGCTCGTAGCCGAGATTTGCCTCGACCGACGGCATCAGGTCCGCGCGCTGCACGCCGTACAGCGCGCGCGCCTCGTCGAGCCGGCCGGCCGCGATCCGCAGGTCGCGGTTGTTCGCGAGCGCGGCATCGATCCACGCCTGCAACACCGGATCGGTGAAATACGCACGCCAGTCGTCGAGCCGCGCGGCATCCTGCGCCGCGACCGGTTCAACGGCCGGCGCCGTGCTGCCGTCGACCGGCGCATAGGTCACCGGCACCGGCGCCGCCGGCCGCTCGTAACGCGGCGCGAGCGAGCACCCGGCGAGCGCGAGCGCGGCGGCCAGCGCGAGCTGAACCCGCAGCGCGGCGCGTGCATTCAGCGCACACTTCATTGCGAACCCTCCATCGTCGCCGGCTGCGCCCCGCCGCGCCGGCGCGGGCCGACGTCGAACAGGCGGCCGACGATCACGAAAAACAGCGGGACGAGGAACACCGCGAGCACGGTCGCCGTGATCACGCCGCCGAGCACGCCGGTGCCGATCGCCATCTGTGCACCGGACGCGGCGCCCGATGCAAACGCGAGCGGCAGCACGCCGACGCCGAACGCGAGCGACGTCATCACGATCGGCCGCAGCCGCAGGCGGGCGGCCTCGAGCGCGGCATCGACGAGCGACATGCGCTGCGCCACGAGATCCTTCGCGACTTCGACGATCAGGATCGCGTTTTTCGCGGACAGCCCGATCGTCGCGATCAGCCCCACCTTGAAATAGATGTCGTTCGGCATCATCCGCAGCGTGACGCCGAGCACCGCGCCGATCACGCCGAGCGGGACGACCAGCATCACCGCGAACGGGATCGACCAGCTCTCGTAGAGCGCCGCGAGCGCGAGGAACACGACGAGCACCGACAGCGCGAACAGCATCGGCGCCTGCGCGCCCGACAGCCGCTCCTCGAACGATTGCCCCGACCACGAATAGCCGATGCCGGCCGGCAGCTTCGCAGCGATCCGCTCGATCGCGGTCATCGCCTCGCCGCTGCTGTGGCCGGCCGCGGCCGAACCGTTGATCGTGAACGACGGAAAGCCGTTGTAGCGCGTGAGCTGCGGCGGCCCGAGCGTCCAGTGCAGCGTCGTGAACGCCGCGAGCGGCACCATCTCGCCGCGCGCGTTGCGCACGCGCAGCTTCTTCACGTCGTCCGGATCGAGCCGGTGCAGCCCGTCGGCCTGCACCATCACGCGCCGCACCTGCGTGCCGTGCATGAAGTCGCCGATGTAATCGGAGCCGAACATCACCGCGAGCGTCGTATTGATCTCGTCCATCGACACGCCGAGCGCGGACGCCTTCGCGCGATCGATGTCGAGCTTCAGCTGCGGCGCGTCCTGCGTGCCCGCGAACATCAGGTCGGTGAGCGCGCGATCCTTGCCGCCCGCCGCGAGCAGCTGCTCGCGCGCGGCGCTGAACGTCGCGTAGTCGAGCCCGCCGCGGTTCTGCAGCCGGAAGTCGAAGCCGCTCGACGAACCGAGATCGGGCAGCGCCGGCGAGTTCATCGCGAACACCGTCGTGTTCGGCGTGCCCGTGAAGCGCTCGTTGATGCGCGCGACGATCGACTGCACGTGATCGCGCTCGGCCTTGCGGTCCTTCCAGTTCTTCAGCGTGACGAAGATCATCCCGCCGTTCGGCCCTTCGCCGTACAGGTTGAAGCCGCCGAGCGCGAACGTATACGCGGCCGGTTCGTCCTTGCGGATATACGCCTCGACCTCGCGCACGCTCTGCATCGTTTCCGCGAGCGGCGTGCCTTGCGGGCGGATCACCATCACCATGAAGTTGCCCTGGTCCTCGTCCGGCAGGAACGCGGTCGGCAATTGCGTGAGCATCAGCGCTGCGGCCGCGGTCAATGCGCCGTACACGACGAGCCAGCGCACCGGCTTCTTCAGCATCGCGCCGACGCGCGTCGCATAGCGCTGCGTCGCACGCGCGACGAAGCGGTTGAACCAGCCGAAGAAGCCGCGCTTCTCGTGATGGTCGCCGGACACGGGCTTGAGCAGCGTCGCGCACAGCGCGGGCGTCAGCGACAAAGCGAGGAACGCCGAGAAGCCGATCGACACCGCGAGCGACAGTGCGAACTGCCGGTAGATGTTGCCCACCGCGCCGCCGAAGAACGCCATCGGCACGAACACCGACGTCAGCACGACCGTGATCCCGATGATCGCGCCGCTGATCTGCTTCATCGCCTTGACGGTCGCGTCGTAGGGCCCGAGCCCTTCCTCGACCATCAGTCGCTCGACGTTCTCGACGACGACGATCGCATCGTCGACGAGGATGCCGATCGCGAGCACCATCCCGAACATCGTCAGCACGTTGATCGAGAAGCCGGCCGCATACATCACGCCGAACGTGCCCGCGAGCGCGACCGGCACGACGAGCGTCGGGATCAGCGTCGCGCGCAGGTTCTGCATGAACAGGAACATCACGAGGAACACGAGCACGCCGGCCTCGATCAGCGTCGTGACGACCTTGTTCATCGACACGCGCACGAACGACGACGTCTCGTACGGGATCTGGTACTTCACGCCCGGCGGGAAGTACGCGGACAGCTCGTCCATCGTCGCGCGCACGCGCTGCTCGGTGGACACCGCGTTCGAGCCCGGCGCGAGCTTGATGCCCATGCCGGTCGCGACCTTGCCGTTCACGTACGACGGATAGTTGTAGTCGTTGCCGCCGAATTCGATGCGTGCGACGTCGCGCAGGAACAGCGCGGAGCCGTCGGCCCGCGCACGCAGCGCGATCGCGCCGAAATCGGCCGGCGTCTTCAGCGGCGCGTCGGCGAACACGGTCGCCGCGATCGGCGCGCTGTCCGGCACCGCGCTGCGGCCGATGTCGCCGATCGTCACGCGCGCGTTGTGCGCGCGCACGGCCGACGCGATATCCGACGCGGTGAGACCGTGCCCGGCCATCTTCACCGGGTCGGGCCAGATCCGCATCGCATATTCGGCACCCCAGAACTGCACCTTGCCGACACCCTCGACGCGGCGCAGCGCCTGCACGACGTTCGCCGACGCATACTCGCCGAGCTGCACGGCGGTCATCCGGCCGTCGTCGGACGTCAGCGACACGACGAGCTGGATGTTGTCGGCGGCCTTCTCGACCTGGATGCCGTCGCGGCGCACGGGCTCGGGCAGGCGTGCGTCGACCGTCTTCAGCCGGTTCTGCACTTCGACGGCCGCGAGATCGGCGTTCACGCCCTGCTTGAACGTCAGGTACAGCGACGCCATCCCGGCGCTGCTCGTCGCGGACGTATACATCAGGCCCGGCGCGCCGTTCATTTCGCGCTCGATCAGCGCGGTCACCGATTCCTCGACGACCTGCGCGGACGCGCCCGGGTACGTCGCATAGATGCTGACGACGGGCGGTGCGATGTCCGGGTACTGCGCAACGGGCAGCGCGCGGATCGCGAACATGCCGCCCAGCATGATGAAGATGGCGATCACCCACGCGAAGACGGGGCGATCGATGAAGAAACGTGCCATGTTGGTTTGAACCGGTCAGGTTTGACGGGCGGCCGCCTGCGAAGCGGCCGCTGCCGGCGCCGCCTTCGACGGCGGCGACTTCTCGACGGGCTTGACGGCCGTGTCGGGCGCGAACTGCGATGCGTCGTCGACGATCACGCGCTCGCCGCCCGCGAGGCCGCGCGTGATGCGCCAGTCATGGCCGCTCATCTGGTCGGCCGTGACCTCGACGTCCTTGACCTTGCCGTTCGTGCCGACCACGCGCACCGACGTACGGTCGGCCGTGCGCAGCAGCGCGTCGCGCGGCACGAGGATCGCGCGCTGGTCGACCGCCGTGTCGAGCGCGATCCGCACGTACGCGCCCGGCAGCAGCTCGCGCTCGGGATTCGGGAACAGCGCGCGCATCGCGACGGTGTCGGTGGTCGGATCGACCGCGAGATCGCTGAACAGCAGCTTGCCCTTCAACGGATACGCGGTGCCGTCGGCGCGCAGCAGCGTCACCGCGACGTCGTGCTGCGCGATGCCCGTCGCGCGCCCGCTCTTCACCGCGCGGCGCAATGCGTCGACGTCGGCGGCCGGTTGCGAGAAATTCACGTAGATCGGGTCGAGCTGCTCGACGGTCGTGAGCGGCGTCGCCTGGTCCTGGCCGACGAGCGCGCCTTCGGTCACGAGCGCGCGTCGCGCACGGCCCGCGATCGGCGCGGTGACGGTTGCATAGTCGAGTTGCAGTTGCGCACGCGCGAGTTCGGCCTTCGCCGAGGCGACCTCGGCCTTCGCCTGCGTATCGGCCGCAACGGCTTCGGTATGGTCGCGCTCGCTCACCGCGCGGTCGCGCACGAGATCGTCGTAGCGGCGGCGCTTGTCGCTCGCCGCGAGCGCGGCGGCCTGCGCCTTCGCGAGCGCGCCCTGCGCGGCGTCGCGTGCGGCCTTCAGCGGCGCGGGATCGATGCGGAACAGCACCGCGCCCTGCTTCACTTCCTGGCCTTCCTCGTAAGTGCGCGCGGTGACGATACCCGCGACCCGCGCGCGCACTTCCGCTTGCCGGTATGCGTCGAGCCGGCCCGGCAACTCGACGGACATCGGCACGGCCGTCGGATGCACCGTCACGACGGTGGCCTGCTTCGCGGTCTCCGGCGCGGCGTCCTTGTCGCCCTTTCCACATCCGGCCACGGCCAGTACGGCCGCCAGCGCGAACGGCGCCAGCCCGTGGCGCAACAGGGAGCGTTTGTTATTCATATGTGACCTCGGATCGTTCGCCGCCGATACAATGCGGCGGCTCAGGGTGGCCGATTATAATCAGTCACGACTGATTAATTAAACGCTGTTTCAATCTGACCGACACGCTGTCTCAATAAAACGACAGCGAATTGTAAGGAATTTCACGACATGGCCCGCAAGACCCGGGAAGAATCGCTCGCCATCAAGCACCGGATCCTCGACGCCGCCGAGCTCGTGCTGCTCGAGAAAGGCGTCGCGCAAACCGCGATGGCGGACCTCGCCGAGGCCGCCGGGATGTCGCGGGGCGCCGTCTACGGCCACTACCGCAACAAGATGGAAGTGTGTCTCGCGATGTGCGACCGCGCGTTCGCGCGCACGTCGGAAGGCTTCGACGCGGGGGACGGCCTGCCGCCGCTCGCCACGCTGCGCCGCGCCGCGTCGCACTACCTGCAGGAATGCGGCGAGCCGGGCCCGATGCAGCGCGTGCTCGTGATCCTCTATACGAAGTGCGAGCAGAGCGAGGAAAACGGCGCGCTGCAGCGGCGCCGGATGCTGCTCGAACTGCAGATGCTGCGGATCACGAAGGCGCTGCTGCGCCGCGCGATCGCGGCCGGCGAACTCGCCGCCGATCTCGACGTGCACCTGGCCGCCGTCTATCTCGTGTCGCTGCTCGAAGGCGTGTTCGCGTCGATGATCTGGACCAACCGGCTGCGCGGCAACCTGTGGAACGACGCCGAAGCAATGCTCGACGCCGGTTTCGACACCGTCCGCTCGTCCGCCGCGTTGCGCGGCCGCGCGCAAAAATTGCCGGACTGACGAAAATCGTCGTAACTAATGCTGATTTAACCCGATTTACCGCACTGCGAAACGAATGAGCTGACCCCCTTTAAAATTTTTAACGTTTCGCGGAACATCGGTAGACTGACGCTGTCATCTTTCTTTAGCGTCTTCGTGATAACCGGGTTCGACCCGGTATGCACGCCGCCGTTCGAAGCGGGCCCGCCCCGTGTGTTGGGTCGAACGGAAACGATACAGGCCCCTGGCGGGGCCTGTTTTGTTGCACGCCCGCCACCCGCCCCGTCGCCATTCGACGGATGAGCCGCCGGCGGCCCCTGCCCACACCCCTTTGAACCGCTTTCCTGGATGTGGACACCTTGGTCAAGTCTGCCGCTACCCCTGATGCTTTCGCGCCCGGCCGCGCGCAGCGCGTCGCGCGCGCGCTCGTGCCGGCCGCGGTGCTCGGCGCCCTCGCCGCATTCGGTCTCGCCGCCGCGCTGCCGGCCGTGTCGCAACTGCCCGGCGCCGTCGATTCCGGCACGGCCGCGCTGCCGCAGCGCGTGCTGTCCGACACGCCGTTTCCCACCGCGCAGCATTTCGTGGCGGGCGAACTCGCGCGCACGATCGGCGAGCGCAACGAACACGTCGATCGCAACGACCGCAGCCAGCAGCCGGGCCTGTTCGCCCCGCTGAGCGCACACCGCAACGAGATGCTCGGCTACGCGAGCCTGTTCCAGTTCGCGCCGCCCGAGAACCAGCACGGGATGCGCGCGGGCGACATCGAGCTCACGCTGTCCGATACGCTGAACCGTCTCGACGTGCCGCCCGAAGTGCGCATCCAGCTCGGCGATCTCGTCACCGGCAAGGTCGCGATGCGCGCGAGTGCGCAGCGCGGCGACTACTACCGCGTCGCGTTCGACACGAACGACGGCACGCCGCGCCTCACCGCGCTCGAGCTGCGCGTCGCCGGCCGCACGTTTGGCGCGATCTGGTTCCGCGCACCGGGCGCCGAGCACGGCGCGTACTACACGCTCGACGGCTCGCCGCTCGAAGCCGCTGCCTTCACGATGCCGGTCAAGTGGACGCGCATCAGCTCGTTCTTCGGCGAGCGCGTCCATCCGCTGTCGCAGGCGATGGCGTTCCATACGGGCGTCGATCTCGCCGCGCCGAGCGGCACGCCCGTCGACGCGGCGGCCGACGGCGTCGTGTCGTTCGTCGGCACCGATCCGGGCGGCTACGGCCGCTACGTGATCGTCGATCATGCGAACGGCTACTCGACCTACTACGCGCACTTGTCGGCGTACGCGCGCGGGCTCAGGACCGGCGAGACCGTCAGGCAGGGCCAGCGGATCGGATCGGTCGGGATGACGGGCGCCGCCACGGGCCCGCACCTGCATTTCGAGGTGCGCGTCGCGAACGATCCGGTCGACCCGCTCGTCACGCTCGCCAACGCGCAGACGGCGCTGTCCGACATGCAGCTCACCGCGTTCCGCCAGGAAGCCGCGCAATGGCGCTTCCGCCTCGCGTCGATCAATACGACGCCGTTCGCGTTCGCGCAGAACGACGGGCCGCTGTGGGGCGATTTCGCGACCGACAAATCGACGCTGCGCGCGGTCTTCAACACGCACTACTCGGCGTCGTGATGCGCGTGCCGCTCGCCGCGGCACGCCGCTACCGCGCGGGTTCCGTGCACTCCGCCGTCGCCTGCGCGGCGCGTTCCGCGCGCGGGCGGCGCGACAGCAGCCAGCGTGCCGCGCCGTCGAGCGACGTGCACAGCACCAGATAGATCACGGCGACGAACAGGAAGATCGGCGCCGGATACACCATCAGCCGGTTGTTCACCTGCGTCGCGACGAACGACAGTTCCGGCACGCCGACGATATACGCGAGCGACGTATCCTTCACGAGCGCGACCCACTGGTTGACGAACGACGGCGTCATGATCCGGATCGCCTGCGGCAGCAGCACGTAGCGCACCGTCTGCCAGCGCGTGAGGCCGAGCGACAGCCCGGCCTGCCATTGGCCGTCGCCTGCCGCGACGATGCCCGCATGCACCGCATGCGCGAGATACGCGCCGCCGATCAGCGCGAGCGCGCACACGACCGTCGCGAGCCCCGGCACATCCATGTGCAGCAGCACGGGCATCAGGAAATACGTCCAGAAGATCAGCATCAGCACCGGAATCGCGCGGAAAAAGCCGATGAACGCGAGCAGCAGCACGCGCACCGGCCCGCGTGCGAGCGCCATCGCGACACCGAGCGCCACGCCGAGCACGGCCGACGCGATGGCCGACGCGATCGCCAGCACCAGCGACAGCGCGGCCCCGCCGAGCGGGCCTTCCGGAAACGCGCCGACGAGCAGGTACGGCAGGTTGGCGAGAAGCAGCGAAAGATCCATCGTCACCGCCCCGCTCCGAGCCGGTCGCGCCATTGCGTGGCCGCGTACGCACCGGCCTCGATCGCAGCCACCGCCGCGACGTACAGCAACGTCGCGACGCCGAATGCGGCGAACGTCTTGAACGTCTCGGTCTCGACCTGCCGCGATGCATACGACAGCTCGGCCACGCCGATCGCCATCGCGAGCGACGAGTTCTTCACGAGATTCATGTACTGGCCGAACAGCGGCGGCAGCGCAATCCGCACGGCTTGCGGCAGCACCACGTAGCGCAGCGACTGCATCGGCGTGAGGCCGAGCGCGGCGGCCGCATCGTGTTGCGCGCGCCGCACGCCGCGCAGGCCGGCTTCGCATTCCTCGGCGACGAACGCGGCCGTGTAGGCGCTCAACCCGACCCAGCCCGCGACGAATTCGAACGACGGCCACGCGAGCGTGAACGGGCCCGCGCTCACCGCATGGCGCGCATTCAGCCATGCGATCCACGTGTCGGGCAGCAGCGACGCGACGCCGAAATACCAGAACAGCAACTGCACGAGCAGCGGCGTGTTGCGAAATGCGACGACGTATGCGGCGGCGGCCGCACGCGGTGCGGTGCCGCGTGCATGGCGCATGACCGCGAGCAACAGCCCGCCGGCGGTCGCGGCAATGGCCGACGCGGCCGCGAGGCCGAGTGTCAGCAGGAAGCCCTGCCAGAGCCAGGACAGATATTTGGGAGCCAACCCGAGCATGCTGGGGGGTGCGTGCGTCGCACGCGATCGGAAGAAAACGGAAAGCGCCGCGACGCCGATGCTCCGGCCGGTCGCGGCGCGCGTGCAGCAAAGGTCAGGTCTTGTCGCCGATGCGGAAGATGCGCGTGAGCGGCGTCTTCGTCGTCGGCCCGAACCATGCGTCGTAGATCTGGGTCGCGCGGCCGTTCGTCTCGAGGCCCTTCAACGTGTCGTTGACGAAGCCGAGCAGACGCGTCTCGCCCTTCGGCACGCCGACGCCCATGTAGTCGTTCGAAATCGTGAACGCCGGGATCTCGTAGTTCTGCTTGTCGGGCACGTTCGCGAGCAGGCCGATCAGCTTCGGGCCGTCCTGCGTGATCGCCTGCACGTTGCCGGCGCGCAGCGCGGCGAACGCGAACGGCGTGTCGTCGTACGCAACGATCGTCGCCTTCGGGAATTTCTCGCGCAGCGTGATCTCGTTCGTCGTGCCCTTGTCCGCGCCGACGCGCAGGCCGTTCAGCTGGTCGGCCGATTTCAGCACGCCCTTCTTCGCGAGAAACTGCTGGCCCGACGAGAAATACGGAATGCTGAAGTCGACCTGCTTCGCACGCTCGTCGGTGATCGTGAAGTTCGCAAGTACGAGATCGACCTTGCCGGACGTCAGGAACGGAATGCGGTTCGCGGGATTGGTCGGCTGCAGTTGCAGCTTCACGCCGAGCTTGTCGGCAAGCGCTTTCGCGTAGTCGATGTCGAGGCCGACGATGTGGTTGTTCTTTGCGTCGACATAGCCGAACGGCGGGTTGCTGTCGAACGTCGCAACGCGCAGCACGCCGGCCTTCTTGATGTCGTCGAGCCGGTCCGCATGCGCGACGGTGCCCGCGGTGATGAGCGCAGCCCCGACGAGCCACGTAGCGAGAGTGTGGAATTTCATGAGCACGACCTGATTTGTTATGAAGGCCGCCGCGGATCGCGCGGCGGCCCGGTTCGAAGAACATCGCGACGGAGTGTGTCGTCGCGAAGCCGCTAACGTATCAGCGCGTGCAGAGAATCCGAACCAACAAATGGTGCTTTGCTCTGCGGGTTTCGTGATGAAGCCGGGCCGTCGCGCCGACTTCACGGAAACGTAAACGAAAACTCCGCTCCGCCGTCCGCCTTGCCCGGTCGCAATTCGTCGTCGGTACCGGTCCGGATGTACTGCGCGCTCAACGGTAGCTCCGCCATGTCGCCGACGCGCCGCATCGGATATTCGACGGCGGTGCCGGGCTCGCCATATGCAATGCGCTTGCCGGTCAATCCGTTCGTCATCACGATGTTGAATCCGCGTGCGACCGCTTTCCCCTCCGGCGCACTCAGTTGCAGCAGCGTGTTGTCCGCATTCGGCTGCGCGGCCTTGTCGCGGAAGCTGATCGATGGCTTCGCGGATGCCGCGCACTGGTTGAGCGCGATCTTGAAATCGACCGGTGCGGACGTCGAGTGGATGCCGCGAAAACGGTCGATCGAGAAATTGCCGAGCGTCACCGGCACGATCATGTTCGACTCGATCTCGCAGCGGTTCGGCACCGAGATCTCGCACTCGGTGCCGATGCAGACGTTCCCGACGCCGACATAGGTCCTGGCCTGCTTGCACAGATTGGGCGGCATCGTCAGCGTCGGCACCGTCACGTCCTTACCCAGCGACGCGTCGCCTTTCGGCATGTCGATCGCATACAGCGCAACGCTCGGGCTGCCCTGCAAGCTCTTGACGATCAGCTTGCCTGGAGGCAACTCCGATACGGGTGCGTCGAGCACCAGGTACTGCCGGAAGCGCGCGATCCGGTTGTCGTTGGCGCTCGGGCTCCCACCGGGATCGATGATTTCCTGCGCGGCGACCGCCATCGGATTGACGCTTTGCTTCAGCACATATTCGACGCCCTCGCCGGAAACACCGACCCATTGGAAACCAATGCCGGGCACGTTGGTGCGCGCCATGCCGTCCGTCACGACGGTACCCTCCCGCCAATGCCCGGCGCTCACGAGTTCGTGCTTCGCGGCGCTGCCGCCGTATTTGAACGACACGAACAGCGAGACGGTGCGCTGATACAGCGTCGAACCGACCGGCGTCGCACTCGTCAATGGCGTCACCATTCGCCACGGCGAGGCTTCGGTGTTGCTGAATGTACAATCCAGCGCCATCGACCCGCCTTCCGCTCCCAGCGCGCTACATGCGTGCACGAGGCATCCGGCCACCGCCAATCGGCGCATGGCTGTCCCGGCCCACCCGGGCATGCCCCATTGAATCCTCATCATGCTGTCTCCCGTCGAATCGACGGCAGGCCTCACGCGAGCTGCGCGAACACCTGCCGCCCGCCGCGTTACTCGATCACGCCGGTGTTGATGCCCGCGACCTTCTGCAGTGCCGCGTCACCCGGTGTGCCGCTGTGGCGGAACACGCCGCGGTTGACGCCGACCAGGCCGCCAAAGGTCTGGCCCGACATCCATTTGATCGGGCCGCTCGCGACGGAGCGCTCCACCTGCCCCGCATTCATGCCGACGAGGCCGCCGAGCGTCGCGTAGTAGCCGGCGCTCACCGCGCCCGATGCCGACACATCGGTCAGTTCGCCAAGGTTTTCACCCACGAACCCGCCCACCGTGCCATACGAACTGCCCTGCACGCTGCCGGTCGCGAGGGCGGTCGAAATCGTGCCGGACTCCGTATTGATGCCGGCGAAGCCGCCTGCCGACGCCCACGATCCGGCCGACACGTTACCGCTCGCATCGACGTCGATCAGTTCGGCCGCATTGCGGCCGACAAAGCCGCCGGTCTTGCTGTAGTTGCCGCCCGACGTCTTGCCGCGCGCAACCGCATGGATGATCGTGCCACCGGCATGACTGCCCACGAAACCGCCGTTGGCGCCCTGCCCGCCCGTCACCGCACCGTGCGCTTCGGCCATGCGGATTTCCGCTGTGTCGCCCGCATTGATACCGACGAAGCCGCCCGTCGAACCGTTTGATGCACTCGACACCGCACCCAGCGCCTTCGCGTCGCGCACGAGGCCCTCGTTCGTCCCGACGAAGCCGCCGATCGCGTATGCGGAGCGGCCGTCGACCATGCCGCTCGCGATCGAATCGATGATAGTGCCGGTGTTGAACCCGACGAAGCCGCCGACCGTGCCGCCGCTGGAGCCGCCGGTGACGCGCCCCGAGGCCGTGCTGCCGACGATTTCACCGCGCAGGTTCACCCCTGCGATCCCGCCGACATTGACGCTTGCGAGGTTGTAGCCCGATGTCGAACCGAGGCTCGTCGACCGGCGAATCACACCACCGCGGTTGATGCCGACCAGACCGCCGATCGACGCCTGGTTCGACGCCCCGCCGCTGACGTTCGCATTCGTCGTGCTGTCAGACACCAGGCTCGCTGGCCGATCCGGGCCGATCAGGGCGTTCTCGCCGACCAGGCCACCGACCGCGGACGACATCCAGTTGCCGGTCGCCGACCCGGCGAACGACGCTTGCTCGACCGCGCCGCGATTGACGCCGACGAGACCACCGAGCGTGTTGGTCCGGCTGGCGCCGGCGCTCACCTGCATGCCGAACGCCCTCACGTTCGAGATCCGGCCGACGTTCTCGCCGGCCAGCCCGCCGATGACCACCGGCCCGACTCCCGCGGCGGCATTGACGCGCAACGACTTCAGGTCGAGATTGGCGAGCGTCCCGGCGTTGCGGCCGAACAGGCCCGCATACGGATCGCTGCTCGAAATGACGAGGTTGCTGATCGAGTTGCCGAGCCCGTCGAACACACCGGCAAACGACGCGCCGGCACCGATGGTCTTGAACGCGGTGCCGTAGTACGAGCCGGCAATGTTGTTGCCGAGTACGTACAGCCCGTCCAGGTTCCCGTTGATGGCCTGCAACTGGGCGAGCGTCTGGATCACGCTGTAGCGATAGCCGTTCGACTGGAAACCCGCACCGGCGCCCGACAGCGTCACGACCGCGCCGTTGGCAAGCGAGTAGCCGCCACCGTGATCGAGCGTGAACAACGCGTTCGCGCCGGTCAGCGCGACCGGTGCGGCGATCTGCACGCGCTGCCCCGCGTCGATCGCGACTTGCGCATTCGCACCGGTTGCGCGCAGCGCACCGTTGACTGCAACATCACCTTGCCGGCTCGCGAGCGTCAGGCGGTTGCCGCTCGCCCACGTCACCGGCCCGTCGACCGACAATGCGCCGCGTTCGGCCACGAGTTCGACGTCGGTGGTCGCGAGGTTGCGCGACAGCGTGTCGGCGACGATCGTGCCCGGCTGGTTCGCACCGGCCTTGACCGACAGCCCGGACGACGCGATGCGCCAGTTGCCGCCGCGCCCGTTCGTCGCACGCGTGTCGACCATCGCGCCGAGCGCGACCTTGACGTCGGCGCCGCGCGTCTCGATCGTGCCGCCGTTGCCCGGCGTCGCCGCGCTGGCATTCAGCATGCCCGCGACGTTGACGATGCCCGACTCCTGGCCGTCCAGCGAAATCCGGCCCGCGGTGTTCCGGAGCGTCTTCGCCTCGATGGTGCCCTGGTTGTTGACCACCGTGCGCAACACCGTGTCGGCGGTCTTCGCGCTCATCAGGACCTGGCCGCCGTCTGCCTTCAGCAATTGTTCGTTGCTTGCCAGCGCATCGACGACCCCCTTGTCGATCTGCACGCTCAGCAGCTTGCTGCCGTCGAAATTCAGCGTCACGTCGCTGCCCGCGCCAAGCGCGACCGTCCCCATCCGCGCCTGAACGACACCACGGTTCACGACCTGCGCGCCGAGCAGCGCGATCGAGCCTTGGTCGCCGGCAACGAGATTGCCGTTGTTCAGCACGGTGCTCGACGATTGACCGGCAAACCGGTACAGGTCTTTACCAAAATCCTCGTTGCTGATGCCCAGCGTCGACGCGACCAGCCCGCCGACGTTGACCTGTGCGCCCTTGCCGAACAGGACCCCGTTCGGATTGACGAGAAACACCCTGCCGTTCGCATCGATGCTGCCGTGGATCGCGCTGCCGTCCTGCCCGACGATCCGGTTCAGCGCGATCGACGTCGTCGATGGCTGGTGGAACGTGACACGCTGCCCCGCATCGACGTTGAACGATTGCCATTCGGTCAGCAGTTTGTCGCTGCGCTGGTTGATCGACATCTGGCGCCCGTCGTCGTAGCGGAGAATATCCGCCTGCCCGGACACGACCTTTTCGCCAGCCGGCAGCGCATGGGCCGGCGTCAGCGCACCGCCGACGACCAGCGCCGCGAGCAGCGCGACGTCACGCGCGCGCAGGGCCGACTTGCCGCGCCGGCGCGTGCGCTCGGCGGCCACCTGCCAGACGCCTTGCCTGCTGTTCCATACCAATGCGAATGCATGGTTCATTTTCGTTTTCCTTGTTGTCGTTGAAACACTGCCGATGCCCTCGGCAGAACGGGTACTGCAAATATGGGAATGCGATCGCGCCGCGGTGCGATGCCCGTCATCGCGACTCCAGTCGTGCGCGGTGCGACTGCTGCGCACCGTTGTCGTCGACGGAATCGAACTCGACCTCTTCCGGCCCCGTGCCGGCCATCGTGCCGATCGAAATGTCCGCCCGGCCGAACGGCGCGACATCCACGAACCCGCCGGCCAGCGCAACCGGCTTCCCGTGCAACTGCACGCGCGTCAGCGTCACGTAGTACGGCGTGGGATTGGTCATGACGATCGAGCCGTTATCGCCCTGGCGGGCGTGCGTCCATTCGAGCCGACCCGGCGCATCGTCCGGGTCACCGCGCAGGCCATGCGGACGAAACAGCACCTTCATTCGCAACCGGTACGCGATGCGCAGCGTGTTCTCGCCCGCCGGCGCGGCAGGCGGCACTTCGAGCAGGTTGATCCAGAAGCAGGACTCGCGATCGGGCGCGAGGCCGCCGTCGATCGACTGCACGCGGATCGACGCCGGCTGCGCCGGATCGAGCCGCACAAGCGGCGGCGCGACGATGAACGGCAAGCGCAGGCGGCTCGGGTCGGCGTTCGCGTCGCCGTCGTCGAGCCAGGCCTGGACCAGGATCGGCGCCTTGCCGCCGTTACGGACGAGAATCGACAGCGAACGCGCGTCGCCGGGATAGACGAAACGGGTACCGACGACGGACAGCGCGGCCTCGCCGGTCGTGGCGAGGATGCTCGCCGCGCAGGCCACTGCCGCCATGCAGGCAAGCCGGGCCGCACCGGACGCGCGCCGCGCGCGGCGCGACGGCGAACAAGCCACCGGCTCATCGAAACGACCTTCCACTCGCATCGGGCGCATCGGACTAGTGCCCCCGGGCCTGGCCGACGGACGCTGCGGCAACCGGCTGAATCGACGCTGGCGTACGGCACACGCGGGTCAGCGTCACGTAGCCGCTACCGTCGCGCTGCGACGCCGGCACGGCGTAGTCGATCTCGCACCGCTGCTCCGCCCGGGTTCCCCATTCGACGCGAATCTGCCCGTCGTCGGTCGTGCTGCGCACGAGCACGCGACTGCCCTGCCCGACCCCGCCGAGCAGCGCGCCGGTGCGCGCATCGAGCACGCGCGCCGCAAACGGCAAAGGCCGTCCGTCCTCGGTCCGGGCGTCGATCAGCAACGCACGGGCCTTCAGCGTGTCGTACGACAGCATGACGACCGAGCCCGAACGCGGCGCGACGTTGCGCGACACCGTCTTCAGCTCGACGTCGTCCGGGATGTCCTTCGGATCGATGTCGACCCGGTTGAGCTGATAAGGAACGAGGCTCGACACGACCGCATAACCGAAGCGGTTCACGCGTGCCCCCGTGTTGGCAACCAGCGCGCCGCGCGCGTCGGGTGCGTGGACGACACCGATCGTCTCGCTCAGCGTGGGCCCGGGTGTCAGCCCGCCCGGATGCAGCACCAGCCCGCCCGCCGCACTTGCCGACGTCTGCTGATAGTTGCGCCCGATACCGACGTTCGCCGTCAGGGAGGTGGACGGAAGCCGATAGCCGATCCCGAAGCTGCCCGACGACGCCCGATTGTTGCCGTCGTAGCTCGACGACAGCGAATACGATCCGTCGCCGCGCTCGCCGAAGCGGCTGGCCAGGCTCGCCGTTGCGCTCATGCCGGTGCGGCTGTCGTGTGTGAACAGGGAACTGAAGGTCGGTGCCCGCTGCGAGTGGCGACCGAGCGGTATCGACACGTTCAGGCTTGCCAGCGTGCTGTTCGCCGCGCCAGCGAACGACGGCTCCCGGCCGGACAGGTTCTGGGTACGCTGCACCGACGCCGTCAGCATCGCGTCGCGCCACTGCGTGCTGTAGCCGAGCGTGAAGCTGAGCGCTTGCCCGCCTCCCGCCCAGTAGCTGATGGCCGAGCCGCTTGCATTGATGCTGCCCGACCGGCCGACCTGCTGACTGACGTTGAGGTCGAACCGGTTTCGCAATCTCGGAAACGTCGACGCCGACACGCGTTGATCGAGGCCGCCATTCAGCAGCAGCGCGTCGCGCAGCCCCAGATAGCCTTTCGTCGAATATCGATAGGCGAGCAGCGAGAAGTTCGTCCCGCTGTTCGGCAGGTTGCGGCTGTACGTGACGCGGACACTCGACCCGGTCAGGCGCTCGCCGCCCGGCGGCTGTGTCCGCGCGGCCGTGACGTCCACCGAAAAACCGCCGATGGCGGTATTGAGCGCCACGCCCATCAGCATCGACTGATAGCGGGTCGCGAACGCCATGCCGCCGTAGGCCGTCAGCGCATTGCTCAGGCCTCGCTGCACGGTCAACTGCCCGACGTACTGCGTGCCGATGGCGGATCCGAGATCGATTGCGCGGCCGGCCATCGCACTGAAGCGCGTGCTTCCCGGCCGTAGCAGCTGGACCGTCGTCGCGAACGGCACCACGAAACTGCGCGTCTCCCCGTTGGCCTCGGTCACAGTCACGTTCAGGTCGCCGCCATAGCTCATCGCCTGCAGGTTGTCGATCGCGAACGGGCCGGGGGCCACCGTCGTCTCGTGGACCAGATAGCCGCGCTGGTAGATCGACACCTTCGCATTCGACTGGGCGACGCCACGCACCACCGGCGCGTAGTAGCGCTGCTCGTCGGGCAGCATCCGGTCGTCGCTGCTGATCTCGACGCCGCGAAACGAGACGGCGTCGAATAGCGCCCCGCTGGTCGAGCTTTCTCCCGCGAGCAACTGCGCGCGCCAGCCCGGCAGATCGGTTTGCCCGTAGATGTAGCCGCGCTGGTAGTGCGCACCGGTGCGTTGCGACCACGTGAGGTTGCCGTTGTGTCGAATCCGGAATCGGCCGACGCTCGCCCCCATCGACAGGCCCGTATAGAACTGCGAGTACGCGTAGCCGCTGGAGCGCGTCGTGAATACGCTCGTGTTGTAGTTCAGCACCGCGGCCGGCACGCCGTTCGTCCAGTTCGCCGGATCGACATAGGTACTGTGACTCGCCAGCCGCATGTAGAACTGCGGCACCGTCAGGAACAGCTTCTGTTCCGACGCATCGAACGAGAACTCGGCGGCCGGCACGTAACGGGATGGTGATTCGCACATCGAGCCGTCGGGCATCGGATCGTGCAGCGTGGTACCGTCCTGGCCGCGTGCGCTCCGGTCGAGATCGACGCCGACACGCTGCATCAAGGCCCGGTCGTAGCACGGCCGCACCTCGCCGCTCGCATCCGGACGGAAGGTGATGTCCTCGACGCCACGCCATTGCCCGTTGACGATGAGATCCACGCGATGCACGCCCGGCACGACACCATTCGGACGTTCGAACGGTGTCGTGTCGATCGGTGCGCTGTCGGGACCATGCATCAGCATGGAGTCGTCGAAACGTGTCTCGCCGGTCGCGGGTATGACCGGCGTAATGCCGGCCTGGGCCTCGTTCGCGCCGTGTCGATCAACCGCGTCGAGCGTGTCCGCGAAGGCGCTCGAACTTGCCGTCATCGCAACCGGCGCGAATATCGTTGCGATCGCGACCAGGCTGGGCCGCAACGGGAATGCTGGCGCAATGCACGACGCACGCGACGAATGGAAACCTGCTGAACTCCGCATCACAATACAGTTGTTTTGCATATCGAATCGATGATGTAAAGAGAGGTGTCGATTTCGACATGCCGGGTAGTGCCTCGAGACGTGTTGCGCGACCGAGCCGGTCAGTCGGTCAGTTTCCTTGTTATCGTGCTGCGCCCGCCGTAGTCGTCGATGGTCATGTAGCGCACGGTCGCCGGCCGCTGCGACCGGGTGGTCACACCCGGCAACGGGAAGCGCTCGCTGCCGAACGGCGCGACCATGCCGCCGCCGGCCGATACGAATGCGCCGCCGACATCGCTTTCGACCATGCCGAACGACACGTAATAGGGCGTCGGGTTGGACACGTCGAGCGCGATACCCTGCTTGCCGTCGCGGGCCGCGCCGGCGGACACTTTCCACACCAGCTGCTCCGGCGCCATCTCGACGTCATTCGCCAGCACCGCAGGCCGGTAAAACACTTTGATGCGGGTCCGAAGCCCGAGCCTCAGCTGGTTGTCGCCGTCCTCCTGCACCACAGGCACTTCGAGCACGTTGAGCCAGAACACGGATTCGCGATCGCCCGGCAACGTCGCCGGCAGGCGCGTGATGCGCAACACCGCCCCTCTCCCCGCCTCCACACGCGCCAGCGTCGGCGCAACGACGAACGGCGTTTGCATCTGCTCGGGCGGCACGTTGGCGCGTCCGTCGTCGATCCAGCTTTGTGCGAGTACCGGTCGAACGCCGGCGTTTTCCATCCGGACGGTGACGTCGCGCGCATGCTCCGGAACAATCACCCGCGTGCCGTTCAGAACGAGTGCCGCCTGCGCCGGCTCGGCGCAGGCGGACCACGCCACGACGCATGCCACGACAATCGAATTAGGAATGCGAACTGAATGAATCATGGCGTGGAACATGAAGGACAACGATCAGAAATAGGCGAGCGTGTAGCGGATGGACGAATTGCCCGTGCCGGTCTTGATCGCAGTCGTCGCGGCCGTCGACACATAGGACGCCGAGTACGTGAGGGTCGCCGTGTTCCCGGCCACGGTGGCGACCTGCGCGTTGCCGAGTTCCTGGGGCTTGCCGAGTACGATCTTGCCGCTCTTGCCGTTGCCCGCATCGCTGATCTGGATCTCGACGCCTTCCGCCGGCTTGGTGCCGACGAGTTTCAGATTGCCCGTTACCGGATTGATGTTGGCCGCGTAGGGATCGAAATCGATCACGACCTTCGTGCCGTCGGTGCAGCCCGTGTTGCCGCCGATCTGCAGGTTGAACGAAACGGGCGTCGACGTTGCGCCGATCTTGGTGAACTTGCTCGGGCTGATGCGATCGCCGAGCTGGACTTCGAGCTTGTTGCCCGGGCCGGGCGCTTCCCCGTTGATGTTGCAGGTGACATCGGAAATGCTGCCGTAGAAGTCGATTTCCCCGTCGAATGCATGGGCCATCGACGGCACCAGTGCAACACTCGCCACGCCGGCTGCGACGCAGCACCGAAGCAGATTCATTTTCATCTTTGAATTTCCTCTGGAAATGGGTGATTGTTCGCGGAACGCCCCGATCGGCATGCAAACGACCGGGATTTCCTCTCCATGCCCGCAGCATGGATCGCATCGCGTTTTCCGTAAAAGACAAACCAGCCTTAACTGTAAAACGACGACCCGACAATTCTATTTAATCGACAAATTCAGCGATATCGTACAAGTAAGAAATATTACGCCGATATATTCATTCAAAGAAAAACGAAACAACTGCGCGGAGAGACTTCCGGCATCCGCCGGCCGAGTGCGGACGGGTCTGGCAGGATCTGCGCTGCCGTTGAGCGCAGGCGGAAAGAGACGATCCATTCGGCCTGGGCACTTCCGCCTATATCGAGACGCATGGGCCGATCGGACGATGCGTCATTCATCAAAAGACAATGATGCAATCAATACATCATGAAATTCAAAATAAATAACCCCTAAATACAGTACATATATCGGACAAGTCCAATAAATTTCATCCCGGATATTTTTCGCCTGAAATTCGACGTTCCGGCATTCGAGTCGGCATCGCGATTCGAATACCGGCAGAATTATCCCGCTTCAGCACCCGGCCGGCCGCGGCGGCAAGCGCCGAAGCGATCAGGTCCGATATTTCATGAGGGGAAGGCAATCCGGGGCGCAGCATGGCCGCCGCGCCCCGCTCGCGCCGTCACCCGGCGAGCGCCGTCGCGGCCTCGTCGATCAGCGCGGCAACGGCCACCGGTTTCGACGCAAGCGACGCATGGCTCGCATCGAGCGTGATGATCTTGCGCGCGTCCATCCGTGCCGACATCCGCTGCTGGTTCTCCGGCGCGATCATCCGGTCCTCGCTGGAGATCTGGTACCACGACGGTTTCGAGCGCCATGCGGGCGTGCCGATGGTGTCCGCGAACGTGCTGGCCAGCGGCGCCTTCTGCGTGACGGCCATCACGAGCGCTTCGTCCGACGAAAGATCCTGGCAAAAGCTCTCGTGGAACTTGTCGGGCATGAGCCACAGATAGCCGTCGCTGTCGGGCGCGAGATTCGGCGCGGCCTCCGGCAGGTGTTCCTGCGTGATCCCGCCGGGGCTTTCGCCGGCATCCGGCGCGAACGCGGCGATGAACACGAGGCCCGCCACGTTCGGCAGGTTGCCGGCCTCGCTGATCACGGCGCCGCCGTACGAATGGCCGACCAGCAGCACGGGGCCGGCCTGCTGCGCAACCATCTTGCGCGTGCGCTCGGCATCGTCGGCGAGCGATGTCAGCGGTACCTCGACCGCATGCAGCGATGTATGGCCTTTGCGCGAGAGTTCGACGATTACTTTTGCCCAGTGCGCGGCGCCGCCCCAGAAGCCGTGCACGAGCACGATCGCGGGTTTGCTCATCGTGTATCTCCTTGACGTGGCATGTCATCGAACCGTCACCGGCCCGGCCGATCCGGACCGTCGCGCGGACACGCAGCAACCAGCATAGGCGAGCCGACAGGCGCCACCAACCCCGCCGGGGCCGGCGTGAGGTGCAGCGCACAAAAAAAGACGCCCGCTGCACGCAGCGGGCGCGAATCCCAGTCAAGGAGGTGTCACACGAACTACAGGCCCAGATTAAGGAATTCGCGTGCAACGGACAACGAATCGATTCCCATATCGATATGACGCGACACGCTCACGCCGGTACTTCGCGGGTCGCACAGTGGATGCCGCCGCCGCCCGACGCGATGCCGAGGATGTCGACCTGCACGATCGCGCGGTTCGCCGCATACGGCCGGATCGCGGCGACAGCGGCTGCATCGGCCGCCGCGTCGTTGAACTTCGGCATCACGATCGCGCCGTTGCACGTGTAGAAATTGATGTAGCCGGCCGCGAAATGCGCCATCTGCCGCTCGTTCAGCGTCGTGCCGGCCGACGTGCCGAAGTTGACGGGCGGCACGAGTTCGACGATCTGCAGCGGTCGGCCGTTCGCGTCGGTCTGGCCGGCCAGGCGCTTCCGGTTCGCCTCCGTCAGCGCGCGTTCGCCGGTCGAATTCGACGCGTCGTAACAGCATGCGACCACGCCGGGTGCGAGAAAGCGCGCATAGAAATCGACGTGACCGTTCGTGATGTCGCTCTCGCCGGCCGGCGTCGCCACGCCGCCGGCACCGCCCACGCCGCTGCCGCTCGGATAGGTCGCCGTGCCCGGCAGCCAGATGATCTTCCGTACGCCGAGCGTGCGCTGCAGTTCGGCGAGCACGGTATCGCGAGCCGTCGGCAGCAGCGTCGCGCTGGCGATCACGCCGTTCGGGATGTCGAACAGCTGCGGATTGCGGTTCACGTGCAGCACGGCCGACTCGGTGAGGATCGCCGTCCCGTCGCCGTCGAATTCGATCGCGCCGCCTTCGAGCGTCAACGTGCTGCGGATCAGGTTCGCGCCCTGGGTCTGCGCCATCCAGCCCGCCACCCTGCTGTCCTGGCTGAACGGCTGGAAGAACCTGCCCGCTTTCGACCGGTTGCTCGCGGCCAGGATCGCCTGCGGAATCGTCCCTGCGCGCTGGCCCGCACCGTCGGTGTTCGCGTTGCCCCAGCCGTTGAAATTGAAGCCGATCGCGTTCAGCGCATTGCCGTTCGCCGTGTCCCGGACGAACACGCAACCCGTGTCGCGCACCCAGAAATCGTTGAAGCCGTCGGCGAGCGGCACGAGCGTGATCCCGCCGGTACCCGCGGCGCGCGCCGCATAGCGCGCATGCAGGTCGGGATTGGCCACGCTCGCGGTCGCGAGCAGCGCGCGGGCCGCGTCCAGATCGACCGGCAGCACCAGCATGTCGACCGGTTCGGTCGCGCCGATCGCCTTCGCGACGTCCATCAGGTTGGCCCGCACGCGGTCGATGCCGGCATCGGTGCTCTGCGGCGTGACGGGTGCCCAGATGCCGTCCACGCCGGACGCGAAGGTCATGTAGGTCAACGCGTGCGGCGCATCTTCGGCCGGCAGCCGGTACCCGGCCTGCCGTACCGACGGCGTCGGGCGCGACGCGGGCGCCGCGTCGGACGCGCCGCCGCCGTCGCCGCCACCGCACGCGGCCAGGCTGCCCAGCAGCGGCATGCCGAGCCACGCGGCCGAACAGCGGATGAATCCGCGTCGGCCGGCATCCGGCATGGGCGCCGCGTGCGGGTTCTTGCCGGCGTTGGTTTCCTGCTTCGTCATGGTTTTCAACTCCATTGCGCGGACGGCGCGCATGCGTGCGCGCCGGCTTCCGTCCCGCGGGACGGATTCCGCCTTGTTTTCAGTAGTCCGTAGAGACCGGAAAATTGAAGCAGCCTGCGGGCCGGTCGCGCGGACCGGCCCGTTGCCGTGCTCAGGCCGGCTGCTGTTGCGTGGTGCAGTGGATGCCGCCGCCGCCCGCGGCGATGCCGTCGATGTTCAGCTGGATGACTTCGCGGCCGGGGAACAGGTCGACGAGCGTGTCGCGCGTATTGCGGTCGGCGCGGCTGTCGCCGAACTGCGGCGCGATCACCGCGCGGTTGCACACGTAGAAGTTGATGTAGCCGGCCGCGAACTCCGCGTTCTCGTAGGCGTGCCGGACGGCCTTCGGCCCCGGCAGCACGACGACCTTCAACGGACGCCCCTTCGCATCGGTGGATTTCCGCAGGATCTCCAGATGCTGCCGCGTCACCGCGTGATCGTACGACGACGGATCGGTGTCGAGCCCGGCCACCACGACGCCCGGGCTCGTGAAACGCGCGTAGAAGTCGGTATGGCCGTCGGTGATGTCCTTGCCCGCGATGCCCGGCAGCCAGATGATCTTCTTCAGCCCGAGCAGGCGGCTCAGCTCCGCCTCGCACTGGGCCTGGCTGACACCCGGATTGCGGTTCGCATTCAGCACGCAGCTGCGCGTGATGATCGCCGTGCCTTCGCCGTCCACCTCGATGCCGCCGCCCTCCAGCACGAGCTTCGTGTCGATCGGCCGCGCGCCGGCGCGCTCGGTCACGAACGGCGCGACTTCCGCGTCCTGGTCATGTTCCTGCTTGTTGCCCCAGCCGTTGAAATTGAAGCTCACGCCGCCGGGCTGGCCCGACGCGTTCTTCACGAACACGGGCCCCGTATCGCGCATCCACAGATCGTCGACCGGATGCTGGACGAGCTCGACCGACGCACCGCACAGCCGCGACGCGATCGCGTAGTCCTGCTCGCGCACCAGCATCTTCAGCGGCTCGTGCGCGGCGATCGCCTTCGCGACGCCGGCGAGGTTCTCGCGCACCACGGGCAGCAGCCGCGCGCCCCAGATGTCCTCGCTCGGGCCGAACGCCATCCAGGTCGCCGTGTGCGGCGCGCCCTCGTCCGGCATGTGCCAGGCGGCGCCCTGCTGCGCGTGCGCGGCGCGGCCGAACAACCCGCCCAGCGTACCGGCGGCCAGCGCCGCGCCCGATACGGACAGGCCGCGTTTCAACAGTTGACGTCGTGTGGTCATGGCATTCCTCTTTCGCTTGCCGGTTGCTTCAATGATTTCGTGGTGTGCCGTCATGGCCGCGCGGTCTTGAAGCCGAGCCAGGTCCGGCCTTCGACGCGCATCGCGGCCGGCGACTCGGCGATCGGCGTGAACAGTGTGCGCCGGGTCGCTTCGTCCGGATAGATGCCCGGATCGCGCACCAGCGCCGGGTCCATCAGCTTCAGCGCGCCCTGGTTCGCATTCGCGTAGCGCGTCGAATTCGAGATCTTCGCGATCACGTCCGGACGCAGGATGTAGTTGATGAATGCAAGCGCGTTGCCCGGATGCTTCGCCGACGCCGGAATCACCATCGCGTCGAACCACATCAGGCTGCCGATGCGCGGGATGTCGTACACGATGTCGCGCTTCGGATCGCGCGCCTTCGCCTTCTGCGCGGCCAGGTTGATCGCGCCGGAGAAGCCGACCGTCACGCACAGCTCGCCTTCGATCAGCTCGTTGGCGTCGGACGACCCGACGAACTGGCGGATGAACGGCCGGACCTTCATCAGCATCGCCTGCGCGGCCGCGTAATCCTGCGCGGACGGATGCATCGGATCGCGGCCGATGTAGCGCAGCGCGAGCGGCAGCACCGTGCTCGCGGAGTCCTGCAGCCCCAGCCCGCATTTCGCGGCGACGCGTGCCGCGATCGCCGGGTTGAACAGCAGGTCGAGGCTGTCGGCCGGCATGTCCTTGCCGAGGATCGCGCTTACCTTCGCGCGGTCGTAGCCGACGCCCACGGTGCCCCACATGTACGGCACGCCGTACTCGTTGCCGGGATCGGACTGCGCCATCTGCTTCAGCAGCGACGGATCGAGATACTTCAGGTTCGGCAGCCGGCCCTTGTCGAGCTTGCGGTACACGCCGGCCTGGATCTGCTTGGCCATGAAGTCGTTGGTCGGCCACACGAGGTCGTAGCCGCTGTTGCCGGTCAGCAGCTTCGACTGCAGCGTCTCGTCGCTGTCGTACGCGTCGTAGCGCACCTTGATGCCGGTTTCCTTCTCGAACGCGGAGATCGTATCCGGCGCGAAGTAATGGCTCCAGTTGTACAGGTTCAGCACCTTCTCTTCGTCGGCGCGGGCCGCGCCGGCCAGCACGCACAGCGCGAGGCCCGGCGCCGCGACGCGCAGCCATCCGTTCCGTTTCATTGCGTATCCCTTATCGATAACAGGACGACACGCCGTCGCTGGTCAGCAACGTGCGATACATCTCCGGGCGGCGATCGCGGAAAAAGCCCCACGACTGCCGGTCGGTGCGGATCGCGTCGAGATCGAACGTCTGCACGAGCACGGCTTCGTCGGTGCGGTTCGCCTCGGCCCGCTTCTCGCCGGTGTGATCCGCGATGAAGCTCGATCCGTAGAACACGCCGGTCAGTCCCTGCTGTTGCGGATTGCCGTTGCCGACGCCCGTTTCGCGGCCGATCCGGTTGGCCGCCACGACCGGCACCATGTTGGCCGCCGCGTGGCCCTGCATCGTGCGCTGCCAGTGGCCGGCCGAATCGAACTCGCTGCTGAACGGCTCCGAGCCGATGATGGTCGGAAAGCACAGGATCTCGGCGCCCATCAGCGCGAGGCTGCGCGCCGTCTCCGGATACCACTGGTCCCAGCAGATGCCGATGCCGATCCGCCCGAACCGCGTGTCCCACACCTTGAAGCCGGTGTCGCCCGGCGTGAAATAGAACTTCTCCGTGTAGCCCGGCCCGTCCGGGATATGCGTCTTGCGATAGACGCCGAGCACGCGCCCGTCGGCATCCGCCACCGCGATCGAGTTGTACGCGGCATTGCCCGCGCGCTCGAAGAAGCCGATCGGCAGCACGATGCCGAGCTCGCCGGCCAGTGCCGCGAACCGGGCGATCTGCGCGTTGCCTTCGAACGGCTGCGCGTGTTCGAGGTGGCGCACGTTCTGGTCGAGACAGAAGTACGGCATCGCGAACAGCTCCGGGCACAGCACGAGATTCGCGCCCTGTGCGGCGGCCGCGCGGATCAGGCGCTCCGCGGTGGCCATGTTGTCTTCGAAATTCCAGCTGCCCGACGCCATTTGCACGGCGGCGACGGTAATGTGTCTGGACGGCATTGCGAATGCTCCTCGGTAGGACCGGAAACCGCTGATGGAACGTCGCTCAGTGCGCGACGGAAGGCTGCTGTTGCGTCGAACAGTGGATGCTGCCGCCGCCGATCGACAGCGTCGGGATCGGCAGCATCTCCACGTTACGCCCCGGGAACGCGCGGTTGAAAGCGTCGCGTGCGGCCTCGTCCTGCTCGACGCCGAACGCGGTCACGATCACCGCGCCGTTCACCAGGATGTAGTTCGCGTAGCAATCGCAGTAGCGCTCGGAGCCGAAGCGTTCGCTGACGATCGGCGACGGCAGGTCGAGCAGCTCGAAACGGCGCCCCGCCGCATCGGTCGCGAGCTCCAGCGCGCGGCGGTTTTCGCGCATCACGCGGAAGTAGTCGCCCTGCTCCGGTACGGCGGTCTGGCACAGCATCCGGCCCGGCGCGATGAACGACGCGATGCCGTCCACGTGCCCGTTCGTCTCCACTTCGTCGGGATTGCCCGGCAACCACACGATCTTCTCGACGCCCAGCATCCGGCGCAGCTCCGCCTCGATCTCCGCGCGGCTCAGGTGCGGATTGCGGTTCGGATGCAGCAGGCAGCTCTCGGTCGTGACCAGCGTGCCCTGCCCGTCGACGTAGAACGAGCCGCCCTCCAGCACCATGTGCGAGTTGAAGATCTCGGCGCCGGCCGCGCGCGCAATGTCCTGCGCGGCCTGCTGGCAGCCGTCGTACGGCTGGTACTTCTCGCCCCAGCAGTTGAAGCGGAACACCGCCGCGCCGAGCCCGTGCCGATCGCTGACGAGGAAGACCGGCCCGCAATCGCGCAGCCAGTTGTCCTCGGCCGCGACCGGCAGCACGTCGACGCTCGCGCCCAGCAGCGCGCGCGCGGCGTCGGCCTGGCCGTGGTGCACCGCGACCACGCAGCGCTGGTAGCGCGCGATCGTCCGCGCGACCAGCGCGAACTCGCGGCAGACCTGCGCGTAATGCGTGCCCCACAGGTCCTCGCGATTGTCGAGAACCGGCCATCCGAGCCACGTGGCGTGCATGGATTCCCATTCGGCGGGCATCCGGTAACCGCGCTGGCGAGCATCAAAGCGACCCATCGATCCGACTCCGTTGTGATTGATGAGCGATTGTCCGGCACGTTAAACTTGATGAATATTGATATTTCTTGGCTGAATTAATCAATCCATCTCATATCTCGATGCAGCGCGTTCCGTCCCTGAAACTACTGAGCGGCTTCGAAGCCGCGGCCCGGCTGGGCAACTTCTCGCGCGCGGCCGACGAGCTGCACCTGTCGCAGTCGGCGATCAGCCATCAGATCCAGCAGCTCGAAGCGCAGCTTGGGCAGCCGCTGTTCCGCCGGCGCGGCCGCGGTGTCGAACTGACCATTGCCGGCGAGGTCCTGCAGCGCAGCGTGCAGCGCGCGATGGACACGTTGCGCGGCGGGCTCGACCGCATCGCGACCTACCTGAACCCGGGGCTCGTCGTGCTGGTCTGCCCGGCACCGTTGCTGCACGGCTGGCTGCAGCCGCGCCTCGAGCAGTTGCAGCAGGTGCTGCCGGACCTGTGCCCGCTGCTGTCGACCGACGAAACCGCGCGCTACGTCGACGAGATCGACGTCGACATGACGATCGGCACGCGGCCGATGCTGCAGCCCGGCCTGGTCGATATCCCGTTCATGCGCGACGAGTGGGTGACGGTGTGCGCGACGCCGCTGGCCAAGACGCTCGCCCGCGTGCCGCGCGCCGAACACGCGCGGCACGCGGGGCTCGTCTGCCTCGAAGCGAGCCTGACCGACGAACGCATGGCCACCGTCTTCCGCGAGCAGTTGTCGGACTTCCGGATGCAGGCGATCTACGACGATCAGCGGCTCGTGCTGGACGCCGTGCAACGCGGCCGCGGCATCGCGTGCCTGCCGCGCCTCGTCGCGCAGGCCGGCCTCGACCAGCACGCGCTGACCGTGCTCGCCGACTACCCGCGCCTGCCCGGCACCACGTGGTGGCTGTCGCGGATGGAAGGTCCGTCGCGCTCGCCGATCGTCGAGCAGATGTTCGACTGGCTGGTCGAGCAAGGCATCCTGTCGAGCGCGGCCGACCCGGCGCCCGGCCACGCGAAGCCGCCGCCCGCGTAATCGCGCGCCGCAAAAAAAACGTCCCGCCGGTTGGCGGGACGTTCGTCATGATGCCCATGCGCGCAACGCGCAGCCGATCACGGCTCGTGACGCAGGTACCCTTCCTTGCTCGGGTCGCGCATCCGCCACGACACGATCAGCGAGATCGCGCACAGCACCGTCACGTACCAGTAGAAGGTTTCCTCGCTGCCGATCGACTTGAACCACAGCGCAACGTATTCGGCCGAACCGCCGAAAATGGCGTTCGCCACCGCATACGACAGGCCGACGCCCATCGCACGCACTTCGGGCGGGAACATCTCGGCCTTGATGAGGCCGCTGATCGACGTGTAGAAGCTGACGATCGCCAGCGCAACCGTAATCAGCACGAACGCGGCCACGGGGCTCGTCACGTCCTTCAGCGCATGCATCAGCGGCACGGTGCCGATCACCGCGAACGAGCCGAACAGGATCATCGACGTGCGGCGGCCGATCTTGTCCGACAGCGCGCCGAACACCGGCTGCATCAGCATGTAGACGAGCAGCGCGACGGTCATCACGTTGCTGGCCGTCTTCGCATGCATGCCGGCCGTGTTCACGAGGTACTTCTGCATGTACGTCGTGAACGTGTAGAAGATCAGCGAGCCGCCGGCCGTGAAGCCGACCACCGTGAAGAACGCGCCCTTGTGCTGCCACACGCCGCGGATCGTGCCGGCGTCCTTCTTGTCGCGCGATGCGCTCGTCGACGTCTCGTCGAGCGATTTCCGCAGGTACAGCGAGATCAGCGCGGCCGCCGCGCCGACGACGAACGGAATGCGCCAGCCCCATGCCTTCAGCTCGTCGGCCGACAGCGTCTGCTGCAGGATCACGAGCACCAGCAGCGCGCACAGCTGGCCGCCGATCAGCGTCACGTACTGGAACGACGCGAAGAAGCCGCGCCGGCCCTTCAGCGCGACTTCACTCATGTAGGTCGCGCTGGTGCCGTACTCGCCGCCCACCGACAGGCCCTGGAACAGGCGCGCGACCAGCAGCAGCGCCGGCGCGAGCGCGCCGATCTGTGCGTAGGTCGGCAGCACCGCGATCACGAGCGACCCGCCGCACATCATCAGCACCGAGATCATCATCGCCGCGCGGCGGCCATGACGGTCGGCAATGCGGCCGAACAGCCAGCCGCCGATCGGGCGCATCAGGAAGCCGGCCGCGAACACGCCGGCCGTGTTCAGCAGCTGCGTCGTCGTGTTGCCGCTCGGGAAGAACGCCGGCGCGAAGTACAGCGCGCAGAACGAGTAGATGTAGAAGTCGAACCACTCGACGAGGTTGCCCGATGAGGCGCCGACGATGGCGAACACGCGCCGCCGGGTGTCATGCGCGGACAGCGCAGCTTGGTCGGTCTGGACGTCCATGGGTTGGTCTGTTCCTTTTAGTGCTTTCTGGGCGAGACGGCTCGGGGCCGCCGCGTGCGGTCGCACGTGGCACCGGTTCCGGCGCACGGCGCTACGGGATTTTAGCGAAATGTAAAGTAACAAGCGCTCCGGGTTCGTCCGGATGTAGAAAAATCTTCTCCCGCCACGTGTTCGTCACATGAAAACGCCAGCCGTCAGGCTGGCGTCCGATGCAAACATTGTCGAAGGCACCGCTCAAACGCGGATCTCCGGCGGCACGTAGCGGCACTCGTAGCGCTTGCGCACGGTGCCGGCCTCGTCGACGCTTTCCAGGTACACGTCGAACTGCCAGAGCCGCGCCATGTGCTTGAGCACTTCGTCGCTGTCGTTCGACAGGTGGCGGTTGTCGGTCATGAAGTGGCGCAGCGTGAGGCTGCGGTCGCCGCGCGTGTTGACGGCCCACACCTGGATGTTCGGCTCGCGGTGATGGATGTCGTACTGCCGCGACAGCGCCTGCCGCACGTACTGGTAACCGGAATCGTCGTGGATCGCCGACACCTCGAGCGAATCGCGCATGTCGTCGTCAAGCACCGAGAACAGCCGCATCTCGCGGATCAGGTTCGGCGACAGGTACTGCGCGATGAAGCTCTCGTCCTTGAAGTTGCGCATCGCGTAGTGCATCGCCGGCAGCCACGGGGTGCCCGCGATCTCCGGGAACCACTTGTAGTCTTCCTCCGTCGGCGCCTCGCAGATCCGCCGGATGTCGCTCATCATCGAGAAGCCGAGCGCATACGGGTTGATCCCGCTGTAGTACGGCTTCGTGACGGGCGGCTGGTAGACCACGTTGCTGTGCGAATGCAGGAACTCCATCATGAAGCCGTCTTCCAGCTTCCCCTGGTTGTACAGCGTGTTCAGCAGCGTGTAGTGCCAGAACGTCGCCCAGCCTTCGTTCATCACCTGCGTCTGCCGCTGCGGATAGAAATACTGGCCGATCTTGCGCACGATGCGGATCACTTCCCGCTCCCACGGCTCGAGCAGCGGCGCATTCTTCTCCGCGAAATACAGCAGGTTTTCCTGCGGCTCGGGCGGATAGCGGTCTTCCTGCTCTTCCATCAGCTCGGGCTTCTTGCCCGGCAGCGTGCGCCACAGTTCGTTCACCTGCGACTGCAGGTACGCCTCGCGCTCGCGCCGCAACGCCGATTCCTTCGACAGCGACGGCTTCTGCGGGCGCTTGTAGCGGTCGACGCCGTAATTCATCAGTGCATGGCACGAATCGAGCAGTTCCTCGACGCGATCGAGGCCGTAGCGCTCCTCGCATTCCGCCACGTAGTTCTTCGCATACACGAGATAGTCGATGATCGCGTGCGCGTCGGTCCACAGCCGGAACAGGTAGTTGCCCTTGAAGAACGAGTTGTGCCCGTACGCCGCGTGCGCGATGACGAGCGCCTGCATCGTCATCGTGTTCTCTTCCATCAGGTACGCGATGCACGGGTTCGAATTGATGACGATTTCGTACGCGAGGCCCATCTGGCCGCGGCGGTAGCTCTTCTCGGTCGCGAGGAAGTGCTTGCCGAACGACCAGTGACGGTAGTTGACGGGCATCCCGACCGACGCATACGCGTCCATCATCTGCTCGGCGCTGATCAGTTCGAGCTGGATCGGGTAGATGTCGAGCTCGTATTGCTCCGCGACCTGCGAGATGTGCGTGTCGTATTCCTCGAGCAGTTCGAACGTCCAGTCGGACGGGCACGGCAGCGGCTTGCGTTCGGCAACGTTCATACGCGCTTCCTTCTGCCCGGAACCGGGCAAGTCGGCGGCCGGCGGCGGCGGTTCGGCCTGCGCGCGCTGCTGCGCTGCGGCAGGACCGGCCGTGTCGTCGCCGGAAGGGCGCGGCTCGTAGCCGCGCGACTCGTTGTGCAGATGGCGGGTCGTCATGACGTTTCCACCTGCTTTTCGAACAATTCGCGAAACACCGGGTAAATGTCGGCAGCCGATTCCACTTTCTTCATCGCGAGATGCTGCTGCGACAACGCCAGTTGCGCGTATTCCAGCCACAGATTCTGCTCTTCCGGTGCGACCTGGATATACGCGAAGTAACGCGTCTTCGTGAGGATATCCTCTTCCAGGATTTTGCGACACTTGGGCGAATCGTCGGTCCAGTTGTCGCCGTCGGAGGCCTGCGCGCCGTAGATGTTCCACTCGGTCGGCGAGTAGCGCTCGTTCATCACCTTGCGCATCAGCTCGAGCGCGCTCGACACGACCGTGCCGCCGCTTTCGGTCGAATGGAAGAAGGTGTCCTCGTCGACTTCCTCGGCGCGCGTGTGGTGACGGATGAACACGACCTCGATGCGCTCGTAGTTGCGCTTGAGGAACAGGTACAGCAGGATGAAGAAGCGCTTCGCGAGATCCTTGCGCTGCTCGTCCATCGAGCCCGACACGTCCATCAGGCAGAACATCACGGCCTGGCTCGACGGTTGCGGCTGCTTCACGCGGTTGATGTAGCGCAGGTCGAACGGATCGATGAACGGGATCCGCCAGATGCGCCCTTTCAGGTGATGGATCTCGGCCTCGAGCACCGCGATTTCCGCGCGGCGATCCTCGGGGTCGTTCTTCATCGCTTCGAGCTGCGCCTCGAGCTCGCGCAACTCGTTGACGAGCGGCGAGCCGAGCGCGATGCGCCGGCCGAGCGCGCTGCGCAGCGAACGCACGACGTCGATGTTGTTCGGCGTGCCTTCCGCCGACCAGCCCGCGCGCACGTTCTTCCAGCTCGGCACCGTCAGCAGGTGCGTCTTCACGAGGCGCGGCAGTTCGAGATCGTCGAAGAAGTACTGCATGAACTCGTCGCGCGACAACTCGAACACGAAGTCGTCCTGCCCTTCGCCCTCGTTGCTCGCCTGACTGCCGCCGCCACCCGAGCCGCCCTGCGGGCGCGGGATCTTGTCGCCGCGCACGTAGTCCTCGTTGCCGGGGTGCACGTACTCACGACGCCCGCCAGGCGCGTGCCGAAAATTCGGCTCCGCGATGTCCTTGCGCGGGATCGTGATGCTCTGCGTGCTCTGGATATCCTTGATGCTACGGTCGCGCACCGCGTCGGACACGGCACGACGAATGTAGTTCTTGACGCGACGCAGAAAGCGTTCGCGATTGGCGATGCTCTTGTTCTTGCCGGCCAGCCTGCGGTCGATGATTTGATGAAGCACTCCCGGTCTCCCGCTCGAAAGTCGATCTGCCGGGACGCTCGCCGCGCATGCCGTCTGCCGTCATGCGGGCGGCGTCTCTGAGAGCGCCCGTACGGACTCGCCGTACGGGCGCGGTACCGCGCGCGTCATGACGACTTGCGCACGCGCAGGTACCAGTCGCAAAGCAGCCTCACCTGCTTCGGCGTATAGCCCTTCGCGACCATCCGGTTCACAAAGTCCTCATGCTTGCGCTGCTCCTCCGCCGAACCCTTGGCGTTGAACGAAATCACCGGCAACAGTTCCTCGGTGTTCGAGAACATCTTCTTCTCGATCACGACGCGCAACTTCTCGTAGCTTGTCCACACGGGGTTCTTGCCGGCGTTCGCCGCCCGTGCGCGCAACACGAAGTTCACGATCTCGTTGCGATAATCCTTCGGATTACTGATGCCAGCAGGCTTCTCGATCTTCTCCAGCTCCGCGTTCAGCGCGGCGCGGTCGAAGCTCTCGCCCGTATCGTGATCGCGGAATTCCTGGTCCTGGATCCAGAAGTCCGCATACGTGACGTAGCGGTCGAAGATGTTCTGGCCGTACTCCGAATAGGATTCGAGGTACGCCGTCTGGATCTCCTTGCCGATGAACTCCGCGTAGCGCGACGCGAGCACGTCCTTCACGAAGGACAGGTACTTCTGCTCGATTTCCGGCGGGAACTGCTCGCGTTCGATCTGCTGTTCGAGCACGTACATCAGGTGCACGGGGTTGGCCGCGACCTCGCTCGAATCGAAGTTGAACACGCGCGACAGGATCTTGAACGCGAAGCGGGTCGACACGCCCGTCATCCCTTCGTCCACGCCCGCGTAGTCGCGGTACTCCTGGTACGACTTCGCCTTCGGATCGGTGTCCTTCAGGTTTTCGCCGTCGTACACCTGCATCTTCGAGAACAGGCTCGAATTCTCCGGCTCGTGCAGGCGCGACAGCACCGAGAACTGCGACATCATCTTCAGCGTGCCCGGTGCGCACACGGCCTCGGCCAGCGACGAGTTGCGGATCAGCTTCTCGTAGATCTTGGTCTCTTCCGACACGCGCAGGCAGTACGGCACCTTCACGACGAAGATCCGGTCGAGCAGTGCCTCGTTGTTGCGGTTGTTGCGGAATGCCTTCCACTCCGATTCGTTCGAGTGCGCGAGAATCACGCCGTCGAACGGGATCGCGCCGAAACCTTCGGTGCCCTTGAAGTTGCCTTCCTGCGTCGCAGTGAGGAGCGGGTGCAGCACCTTGATCGGCGCCTTGAACATTTCGACGAATTCGAGCAGGCCCTGGTTCGCGAGGCACAGGCCGCCCGAGTAGCTGTATGCGTCGGCATCGTCCTGCGCGTACTGCTCGAGCTTGCGGATGTCGACCTTGCCGACCAGCGACGAGATGTCCTGGTTGTTCTCGTCGCCCGGCTCGGTCTTCGCGATGCCGACCTGCCGCAGGATCGACGGGTAGCGGCGCACCACGCGGAACTGGCGGATGTCGCCGTTGTATTCGTGCAGGCGCTTGACGGCCCACGGACTCAGGATGCTTTTCAGGTAGCGGCGCGGGATGCCGTACTGTTCCTCGAGGATCGGACCATCCTCGTCGTAGTCGAACAGCCCGAGCGGCGATTCGTTGACAGGCGAGCCCTTCAGCGAATAGAACGGCACGCGCTCCATCAGTTGCTTCAGACGCTCGGCGATCGACGACTTGCCGCCGCCCACCGGGCCCAGCAGATAGAGGATCTGCTTCTTCTCTTCGAGCCCTTGCGCAGCGTGGCGGAAGTACGCGACCACCTGCTCGATCACTTCCTCCATTCCGTAGAACTCACGGAATGCCGGATAGACCTTGATGACCTTGTTCGCAAAGATGCGCGACAGGCGCGGATCGTTGCGGGTATCGATGTGTTCAGGTTCCCCGATTGCTTCCAGCATGCGTTCACCAGCCGTCGCGTACGCGGATGGATCGTTCTTGCAGAGCGCGAGATACTCCTCCAGCGAGAGCTCTTCCTCTCGCGTTTTTTCGAAGCGGTTCGCGAAGCTGCTGTAAATATCCATGCTACCTCCCTCGCCTGAGTCTGAAGACGTGCCTGCCTTCGTACGACTGCGCAGAAGCAAGCGCGTTCGAATTCATCCTAAACCCTTTCTTATTTTTTTTCACGAACTCTTCGTATGAAGTTCGTCATTCTCGACAACACCGCTTGGACAACGCATTTCGTCGTTTTACAATTGATCTCCCGAGCCGCAGAAACTGCATCCGCCACGTCTCGTCGAACGACGGAACATCTTGTGCGTTGGACACATCCGACGTCGTCACTTCCTCCCTTCATCCCTAGACGTTCGAGCCGCCGCGTGCGATGACACGCCGCGCGCACCGTTACAAATTTTTTTCGCAGCGCCCTTACGGAGATACCCGTACGACGGATGCGGGAACACGATCGATGCCGCGCGCGTACACGTCTCCCTCGATGCGGGACGAGCGACGCACGCGACGATGCACGATCGATCATTCGCACTGTCACATTGCGTCTGTCGCGGAAACGACAACGCCCGCAGGTCGCGGGCGTCGTTCGTCACCAAATGGGGATAGATGCGCGGCGCGCGCGTATCAGAAGGTCTCCCAGTCGTCGCCGCCGGCGGTCGCGGCAGCCGGTGCCGGCGCAGCGGCGGGCTTGCGTGCCGGCATCGTCGCGGCCGTGCGCTTCGGCGGTGCATCGCGCTCGTCGCGCGCAGCCGCCGGCACGGGTGCGGCAACCGCGGCGGAAGGCGCGCGCGGCACGTGATGCGCCGCAATCGGCGCAACAGCGCGTGCCGCTTCGTCGTCGAGCTGGAATACCGCTGCCGTTTCACGCAGGCGCCCGGCCTGCTCGTCAAGCGACTGCGCGGCGGCCGCGGCTTCCTCGACGAGCGCCGCATTCTGCTGCGTGACTTCGTCCATCTGCGCGACGGCACGCGCGACCTGGTCGATCCCGCCGCTCTGCTCTTCCGACGCCGCCGCGATCTCGCCCATGATGTCGGTCACGCGCTGCACCGCGCCGATCACGTCGCTCATCGTGCGGCCTGCTTCGTCGACCAGCGTCGAACCCGTCCGGATACGCTCCACCGACGCGTCGATCAGCGCCTTGATTTCCTTCGCCGCGCTCGACGAACGCTGCGCGAGGCTGCGCACCTCGCCCGCGACAACTGCAAAGCCGCGGCCTTCTTCGCCCGCACGCGCGGCTTCGACGGCCGCATTCAGCGCAAGAATGTTGGTCTGGAACGCGATTCCCTCGATGATCGCGATGATGTCGGCGATCTTCGCCGAGCTGTCGTTGATCTCGCCCATCGTGCCGACCACCTGGCCGACCACCGTATTGCCCTTGTTTGCAATCTCCGACGCATTCGCGGCCAGCGAACTTGCCTGGCGCGCATTGTCCGCGTTCTGTTTCACGGTGCCGGTCAACTGCTCCATGCTCGACGCGGTTTCCTGCAGCGCGGCGGCCTGTTCCTCGGTGCGCGACGACAGATCGATGTTGCCGGCCGCGATCTGGCGCGCCGCGGTCGCGATCGACTCGCTGCCGCCACGCACGGTGCGCACCGTGTCGACCAGCCCGCGCTGCATCTTCGCGAGGCCCTCGAGCAACTGGCCCATCTCGTCGCGCCGTTCCACGACGATCGGACGGCGCAGGTCGCCGGCGGCGATCGCGTCGAAATGCGACAGCGCATCGGCGATCGGGCGGCCGATCGCGCGGCTCAGCGTCAGCCACGACAGCAGCGCGGCGCCGATCCCGGCCAGCAGCGCGACGATCGACAGCACGCGCATCGTGTCGAATACCGATTCCGCCTGGTTGAAGCCCGCCTGCGCATCGGTGAACTGGAAATTGCGCAACGCTTCGCTCGACACCGCGAGGTCGTTGTAGAGCGCCTGGAGCTGCTTGGCGCCGTCGCCGATGCGATCGCGCTGGTCGGCCGCGAGGAGGCTCGCGAACGCGTCACAGCTGCGTTGCAGCGCCTGGCGCTTCGCGGCGACATCCTGCGCGAGCCGGTCTTCTTCCGGGCCGCGCGGCAGTGCGAGGTACTTCTGCCACCATGCGTCGGACTGTGTACGCATCGCGCGGCTGCGCTCGACGGCCGCCGCCGAGTCGGGCGTACCGGCCAGCAGCGCCGCGCGGTCGAGTGCGAGGCGCTCGCGCGCCGCGAACATTTCCGCGACCGCCACGTCGACCGCGCTCGGCATCTGGTTCGTGAAAATCTCGCGCGTCGAATCGTTCGATCGCGTCATCCCGTACAGCCCGAGCACGCCGGTTACGCCCAGCAGCACCGCCAGAAACGCCATCGTCAAACCGATGCGCGCACGAATCGTCAGGTTCCTGAACACCATCATCCATCCTGTGTTGCGTCGTCATGAACGGGCCCGGCCCGTCGGCTGGAAGCATTGCTTCACTCGATGCATTTACGACCGTGCAGTGCACAACTTGATGGTTTTCCGTGGATTTTTTCGAATTATTCGTCTGTTTATTACAGATAGCTGAACAATTGATGCAAAGCCTGACGGGCTCGACAAGAGAAATGCGGGCCGACCGACCGGTTGCGCAAAGCGCGGCCGGCCGCCTCATGTGACGGGCCAGCCGCGATGCAGCATCGACTATCGGGGATCGTGCCCTAATCGGCCAGTTCGGCGCGGGTCGGAATCGACGGTTGCGCGCCGGCGCGCGTGACCGACAGCGCCGCCGCGCGTTGCGCGAAGCGGATGGCCGTGTCGACGTCCGCGCCGGCCGCGAGCCGTGCGGAAAAACCGCCGATGAAGGTATCGCCGGCTGCCGTCGTGTCGACTGCCTGCACGACCGGCGCCGGATAGTGCCGCGCGGTGCCGTCGGCCGTCAGCGCGAGCACGCCGCGCGCGCCGAGCGTGACCAGCACGTTGCGCGCGCCGCCGGCCTGCAGCGCACGCGCGGCGGCTTCCGCCTCCGCCGGGTCGCGCACGGGCAGCGCGGTCAGCGCGGCCGCCTCGACCTCGTTCGGGATCAGGTAGTCGACGAGCGGCAGCCAGCCGTCCGGCAGCGGCGCGACGGCCGGCGCCGGATTGAGCACCACCGTGCGGCCGAGCCGACGCCCGGCCGACAACGCCGCGAACACGGCGTCCGGCGGCGTCTCGAGCTGGCAGATCAGCACGTCGGCCGACGCCAGCGCGGCCTCGTGCCGCGCAACCGTGTCGGTCGTGACCTCGCCGTTGCCGCCCGCGACGATCACGATCGCGTTCTGGCTCGCATCGTCGACGACGATCAGCGCGACGCCGGTCGACGCCGACGCGCTCGTCGCAAGCCCCGCGCAGTCGATGCCCTCGGCTTCCAGGCCCGCGCGCAGGGCCGCGCCGTGCGCATCCGCGCCGACGCAACCGATCATCGCGACCTGCGCGCCGAGCCGTGCGGCCGCGACGGCCTGGTTGCCGCCCTTGCCGCCCGCTGCCTGTGCAAACGCATGCCCGGCGAGCGTTTCGCCCGGCAGCGGCAGCCGCGGCGCCCGTACGACGAGATCCATGTTGAGGCTGCCGACCACCGTCACGCGGCCGGCGCCCGCCACGGGCGCCGTCATGCGCGACCGCCCGATGCCGGCGGCTCGCGATAGACGGCCGTCGATTCGCGCAGCACGAGGCGCGGCGACACCACGCGGCGACGGCTCGGTACGGCCGTCGAACCGCCGCCGATCCGCTCGATCAGCGTCTGCGCGGCCATTTCGCCGAGCGCGCGCACCGACTGGCCGACCGTCGACAGCGCCGGATACGTGTAGCGGGAAAATTCGATGTCGTCGAAACCGATGATCGAGCAGTCGTCCGGCACGCGCAGCCCGCGCTCGGCCGCCGCGCGCAGCGCGCCGACGCCCATCAGGTCGTTGCCCGCGAAGATCGCGCTCGGCCGCACCGATTCGAACAGCCGCGACGCCGCGTGATAGCCGCCGAGGCACGAGAAGTCGCTTTCCGCGATCGCGCCCGGCACGATGTCGACCCCGCGCTCGGCCATCGCGCGGATGAAGCCGTGCACGCGCATCGCGCTGACGGCCGTGTCGGTCGGCCCCGTGATGCAGCCGATCTTCGCGTGCCCGAGTTCGAGCAGGTGACGCGTCGCCAGGTACGCGCCGCGTTCGTGGTCGATCTGCACGAGGTCGGCCGCGAGCCCCTCGATGTTGCGGTCGACCACGACGAGCGGCGCATGGATATCCGCGAGCGTCTGCGCGAGCACCGCATCCTCGCCGGCCGAGGCGACGATCAGCCCGTCGATGCGCTTTTCCTGCAGCACGCGCAGATAGTTGCGCTGCTTCACGGGATCGTCGTCCGAGTTGCAGAAGAACACGCAATAGCCGTTGGCCGCGCACTGATCCTCGATGCCGCGCGCGAGCTCGGCAAAATACGGATTCGTGCTGTTCGGCACGACGAGGCCGATGGTCGCCGTCGCACGCGCCTTCAGCGAGCGCGCCACGGCCGACGGCACGTAATTCAGCTCGCGGATTGCGCCCTCGACCTTCGCACGCACATCCGCGGACACCGGCCGCGAATTGTTCACCACGTGCGAGACGGTCGTAAACGACACGCCCGCCATGGCTGCCACATCCTTGATCGTCGCCATTTCCCGTTTCTCTCTGGTCTGTTCTGTCTGTCTTTCTACCGCGCGCGCGAGCGCCGGCTGCGATACGTATCGAGCACGACGGCCACCACGATCACCGCGCCGGTGATGATCCGTTTCGTCGGCTCGTTCGCGCCGATCTGCGCCAGCCCCGCGGCCAGCACGGAGATGATCAACACGCCGAAAAACGTGCTGATTACCGAGCCGCGCCCGCCCATCAGGCTCGTGCCGCCGATCACGACGGCCGCGATGACCTGCAGTTCGAGGCCCACGCCCGCGTTCGGGTCGGCCGCCTCGAGCCGCGAAATCTGGAACAGCGACGCAAGCCCCGCGAGCGCGCCCATCAACGCGAATACGAGAATTTTATACGGACGCGGGTTAACCCCTGCAAGTCGAACGGCTTCTTCGTTCGTGCCGATCCCGACGAGATAGCGCCCGAACACCGTGCGCGTGAGCACGAACTGGGCCGCGATCATCACCGCGACCGCGACCAGGAACGCCGGCGAGATGCCGAGCGCGATCGGGTTCGACAGGAAATCGAACGCGTCGCCGATATACGCCGTGCGCGAATTCGTCAGCTGGTACGCGAGGCCGCGCGCGGCCTCCAGCACGCCGAGCGACACGATGAACGACGGAATCCGCCAGCCGACCGTGACCGCGCCGGTCAGCGCACCCGTGACGGTCGCGACCGCGATCCCGATCAGCGCGGCCGGCAGCGGCCCCCACTGCCATTTCAGCGCGGCGACGCTGACCATCGACGCGGCGAGCGCGAGCACCGAGCCGACCGACAGGTCGATCCCGGCGATGATCAGCACGAAGGTCATCCCGACCGACATCACGACGAGATCGGGAATCTGGTTCGCGATCGTGCTGAACGTGTCGTAGGTCAGGAAGTGCGAGCTCAGCACCGAAAACAGCGCGATCATCGCGGCGAGCGCACCGGCGAGCCCGAGGTAGTTCGACAGGCCGAGGCGCGTGCCGGACAGCGTGCGCGCGCGGCGCCCCGTCACGTCCTGCTGGGCGCCTGCGTCGGTCGGGGAAACGGGAGGCTGGGTCATTGCTGTCGTCCTGTCGTCGAATTGCCCGGAGCGGCGCCTTGCCCCGCGCCCGGATGCTGCGCGCCGCCGGGCGGCGTCTCGCGGCCGAAGCCGGCGAATGCCGCGGCCAGCAGCGAATCCTGGGTCCAGTTGCCGCGCTCGAACACGGCGGTCATGCGGCCGGCCGACATCACGCCGATCCGGTCGCAGATCAGCATCAGCTCGCGCAGGTCGCTCGACACGACCACGAGTGCGCGGCCTTCGCGTGCGAGCGCGCCCATCAAAGTGTAGATCTCGAACTTCGCGCCGACATCGATCCCGCGCGTCGGCTCGTCGAACAGCAGCACGCCCATGTCGCGCGCGAGCCAGCGGCCGATCACGACCTTCTGCTGGTTGCCGCCCGACAGCTCGCCGACCGCCTGCGCCGCACCGTGCGTGCGGATCCGCAGCGTGTCGATCTGCTGCTCGGCGAGCGCCGTTTCGCGCGCGGAGTCGACGATGCCGCCGCGCGCGAGCCGGTCGAGCTGGCCGAGCGACACGTTCGCGGTGATCGACTGCGACAGCAGCAGCCCTTCGCCCTTGCGGTCCTCGGTAATCAACGCGATGCCCAGCTTCACGGCATCGACCGGAGAATCGATCTTCGCCGGCTTCAGCGGCTGGCCGACCGCGATCATCCCCGCATCCGGCGTATCGGCGCCGTAGATCAGCCGCAGCAGCTCGGTGCGCCCCGCGCCGATCAACCCCGAGATGCCGAAGATCTCGCCCGCGCGCACCTCGAGCGACACGTCGCGCACGGCCGTCCCGCGCGTGAGGCCCGATACGACGAGCCGCGGCGCGCCGATATGGCGCTCGCCGAGATCGATCTGCTCGCCGATCTCGCGCCCGACCATCAGCGTGACGAGCCCGTCGGACGTCGTCGCGGCCATGTCGCCCGCATGCACGAGCCGGCCGTCGCGCAGCACCGCGACGCGCTCGGCGACGCGTGCGAGTTCCTCGAGCCGGTGCGAGATGTAGACGATCGCGACGCCGCGCGCCTTCAGCCGGTCGATCTGCTCGAACAGCAGTTCGACCTCGCGCGCGGTCAGCATTGCGGTCGGCTCGTCGAGTATCAGCACGCGGCAGTCGCCGATCAGGTTGCGCGCAATCTCGACCATCTGCTGATGGCCGATGCCGAGCGCGCCGACCGGCGTGTCGGGATCGACCATATCGAGCCCGACCTGCGCCATCGCGGCACGCGCGTCCTCGCGCAGCCGCGCGCGATCGATGATCCCGAAGCGCCGCGGCAGGCGGTTCAGGAACAGGTTTTCGGCGACCGTCAGCGTCGGCAGCAGGTTCAGCTCCTGCATCACCATGCGCACGCCGAGTGCCTCGGCTTGCGTGCGGCTGGCCGGCGCATAGGCCTGGCCACCGAGCTGCATCGTACCGGTGGTCGGGTCGACGAGTCCGCCGATGATCTTCGACAGCGTGCTCTTGCCGGCGCCGTTCTCGCCCGTCAGCGCGAGCGCGTGACCCGCCTCGAGCGTCAGCGTGACGTCGGCGAGCACGGGTTCGGCATAGGTCTTGCCGATGCCGGAGACGGACAGCACGGGGATGGCTGAACGGGAGGGTTGGAAGGTCGGTTCCATCGCGATCCTGGTTGCGGCCGCGCGCACGCGGCGCGCGGGTGTGACGCTCACAAGTGCATGTGCATGCAGTGGCCGTGATCGCGCTCACTCCGGATAACGGCCGCCACACCGGATTCTTGAGGGCGGCGGCCGGCCCGGAGCCGCGTCACTTCGTCACGAGATCCACCGGCGTCTCGACCACGCCGGACATGTCGGCCTGCTTGCGATGCTCGGCGATCGCCTTGAGCGCGGTGTCGATGCCGAACACGGCCTGCTTCGCCGCGTACTGGTCGGCCGTCGCGAGCACGCGGCCGTCCTTCAGCATCGGCTTGATCGCGTTGATGTTGTCGTAGCCGACCACGAGCACCTTGCCCTGCTTGCCGGCCGCGCGCACGGCCGACACGGCGCCGATCGCCATGTTGTCGTTGCCGCACAGCAGCGCCTTCAGGTTCGGGTATTCGTTGAGCATCGCGGCAGCCACCGCATTGCCCTTGTCGATTTCCCATTCGCCCGACTGCACCGACACGACCTTCATCCCGCCCGCCTTCATCGCGTCCTGGAAGCCGGCCGTGCGCTGCTGCGCGTTGGTCGTCGTCGACACGCCTTCGACGATGCCGACCTGGTCGCCCGCCTTCAGCCGCTTCGCGAGGTAATCGCCGATCTTGCGCGCGCCCTTGCGGTTGTCGGGGCCGACGAACGGCACGTTCAGGTTCTTCGACTTCAGCACGTCGGGATCGAGCCGGTTGTCGATGTTCACGACGATGATGCCCGCGTCGACGGCCTTCTTCACGACCGGCACGAGCGCCTTCGAATCGGCCGGCGCGAGCACGATCGCATCGACCTTCGACACGATCATCTGCTCGACGATGCGGATCTGGTTCGCGGTGTCGGTCTCGTCCTTGATGCCGTTGGTGATAAGGTCGAACTGGTTCGCGTTGTGCTTCTGGTATTCCTTCGCGCCGGTTTCCATGGTCAGGAAGAACTCGTTGGCGAGCGACTTCATCACGAGCGCGACCTTCGGCTTGGCCGCCGATTGCGCGTGGACGGCCGGTGCGGCGGCGACCGCGACGGCGGCGAGCGCGGCGGTCAGGAAGCGACGGCGAAAGCGGACATTCATACACATCTCCTGGCGACTGGCCCGTAGGCCGGACTGTTGTTTGACTGTTGTTTTAATGTGAGCAAACGTTTGCGCCACACTACCCGGGCAATGGCCATCAAGCTGCTGTCGGTACCACGGAATGGAAGCGAGGCAGACGGCCGACTGCCTGGCGCGTGCTGTCGTTGACGCGCCGCCGCCGGCGGGACGCCGGCGGAGTGAAGGCTATGCTGTACCGATTCGCTTCGGCGCGCAACCTGTCTGATCAATATTTAAGGGTTTATTCGGAGCGTGCGATCGTGCTGCACGACGCGCAAATGCGACAGTCGCAACGCTGCCATGCATCACGCCGGGTCCTGCGGCGCGGGCTCGTTTTCATCGACCGCCGCCGGCTCGCCGAAGCGGTTCGCATGCGGTGTACCGGCGATGCAACCGTTCATCACGAACAACGCGATCGCACCGACGATCGGTATGAAGAGCAGCAGCATCCACCACCCCGACTTGTCGATGTCGTGCAGCCGCTTCACGGTGACCGCCAGCCACGACCACGTCGCGACGACGGCGATCGCGACCGCGGCAAGCACCACCACCAGCGGCAGGTCGTCGTTCGACGAACCGCGCGAACCGGCATCGAAGAACGCGCCGATCAACCCGGAAACCAGCGAGTAGATCCACCATGGCAGACGTTCGGTCCGGCCTTTGAAGGAAAAGAGAAACCATTTCAGATTCATTGCTCGCCTCTTCGTCGTGCGGCGTGAATAGCCGCCATCGGACCATGCCCGCGCATTGAATCATATCTTCCGAGAAATGGCCCGCCGGGATGGTCAGCGATGGCCGACACCGGATCGACGCGCCCGCACGTGCCGTCTTGTTTTTCTGTGGGTACGACAACGCGTGCCGATCGCCGCACGCGGCGAAGAACCGGGCCGGGAGCGGCGACCGCAGCCGATGGTTCGATGAATCAGGCAACCGTGACGGCGGCAAATCCGCTGCCGCCGCCCCGTGCATGGCTCCATGCGAGCAGCGCGCCATCCGGGGCAACTGCCCGGACGGCGCGCGCTGCACGCAATCGTCAAACGGCTTCGCGCAACAGCCCCGCGATTTCCGCTTCGTTCAGGTGCGGCGCGAACATCTCGATCAGCCGGTACGCATACGCACGCAGGAACGCGCCCTTGCGCAGCCCGACGCGCGTCGTGCTCGCCTCGAACAGGTGCTGCGTATCGAGCGCGACGAGCCCGGTGTCGCGCTGCGGATCGTAGGCCATCGCCGCGACGACGCCGATCCCCATCCCGAGCTCGACGTAGGTCTTGATCACGTCCGCGTCGATCGCGGTCAGCACGACGTCCGGCACCGCACCCGCCTGCGTGAACGCCTGGTCGATGTGCGAGCGGCCCGTGAAGTCCTGGTCGTACGTGATGATCGGATACTCGGCGATTTCCTCGAGCGTCAGGTTCGCGCGGCCGACGAGCGGATGGCCCTTCGGCACGACGACCGTGTGATGCCACGAATAGCACGGGAACGTGACGATGTCCGGATAGCGGTCGAGCGCCTCGGTCGAGATGCCGAGATCGGCTTCGCCGTTCAGGATCATCTGCGCGATCTGCTGCGGGCTGCCCTGGCGCAGCGCCAGATGCACCTTCGGGAACACGTCGGTGAACTGCCGGATCACCTTCGGCAGCGCGTAGCGCGCCTGCGTGTGCGTCGTCGCGACGACGAGGTGGCCGCTGTCCTGGTCGGCGAACTGGCGCGCGACGCGGCGCAGGTTCTCGGCATCGAGCAGCATCCGCTCGATCAGCTGGTGCACGGCCTTGCCGGGCTCCGTGAGCCCCGTCAGCCGCTTGCCGCGCCGGATGAAGATGTCGACGCCCAGTTCATCCTCGAGATCCTTGATCTGCTTCGACACGCCCGACTGCGACGTGTACAGCACGTTCGCGACTTCCGTCAGGTTCATGTTCTGGCGCACCGCTTCGCGCACGAACCGCAATTGCTGAAAATTCATGGGTATGCCTCTTAGGCTGTCGTTGTTTGATTGTCGATTCGGAGCGTGTTCCGCCCCCCTGCCCTGCATTTTCTCGTCAACGCGCGGGAAATACACGCACCGCGCGCGGCACGGCCGTCGCACCGTCGCCGACCTGCAGCGACAGCGCCCGCCATGCGTCGCGATCCAGCTCCGCCTCGAGCGCGCCGCCCGCGCGCGCCTCGAGCTCCACGCGCACCGACCCGCCGAGCGGGATCACGCGGCGCACGTCCACCGCGATGCCGTCGCGATGCCCTTCGTCCGTCGGCCACAGCTGCAGGTCGTGCGGCCGCACGTAGGCATTTGCGGGGCCCGCGAAATCGGCGTCGACCTCGATCGGCGCCGCCGCGCCCTCGGCGACGAAGCCGCGCCCGGCCACCGTGCCCGGCAGCCGGTTCGCCGCGCCGAGGAACTCGTACACGAACGCGCTCTGCGGGTGATCGTAGACGTCCTGCGGGCTGCCGACCTGCTCGACGTGGCCGCGGTTCAGCACGACGATGCGGTCCGCGACTTCCAGCGCCTCCTCCTGGTCGTGCGTGACGAAGATCGTCGAGATGTGCAGGTCGTCGTGCAGCCGGCGCAGCCAGCCGCGCAACTCCTTGCGGACCTTCGCGTCGAGTGCGCCGAACGGCTCGTCGAGCAGCAGCACCTTCGGCTCGACCGCGAGCGCACGGGCCAGCGCGATACGCTGGCGCTGGCCGCCCGACAGCTCGGACGGATAACGCTGCGCGAGCCAGTCGAGCTGCACGAGCTTCAGCAGTTCGTGCACCTTGTCGCGAATCACGGCTTCCGACGGCCGCTCGCGGCGCGGCTTCACGCGCAGCCCGAACGCAACGTTCTCGAACACCGTCATGTGGCGGAACAGCGCGTAGTGCTGGAACACGAAGCCGACCTGGCGGTCGCGCGCGCCGACCGACGCGACGTCGAGCCCCTGCAGCACGACCTGGCCGGCGTCCGCGTGCTCGAGGCCCGCGATCACGCGCAGCAGCGTGGTCTTGCCGCAGCCGGACGGCCCGAGCAGCGCGACCAGTTCGCCCGGCGGAAAGTCGAGCGACACGTTGTCGAGCGCGGTGAAATCGCCGAAGCGCTTCTGAAGGTGACGGACGGTGATACCCATTCTGGTTGCCTCTTTACGATTTCGACGAAACGGCGGCGACGGGGCCGGCATGTGCGGGAACGGTGTCGGTCGCGCCGGCCAGTTCGGCGGCGAGATGACGCTCGGCGATCAGCTTCAGCGCGAGCGTGACGAGCGCGAGCAGCGCCAGCACCGACGCCACCGCGAACGCCGCCGCGAAGTTGTATTCGTTGTACAGGATCTCGACGTGCAGCGGCATCGTGTCGGTCTGGCCGCGAATATGGCCCGACACGACCGACACCGCGCCGAACTCGCCCATCGCGCGCGCATTGCACAGGATCACGCCGTACAGCAGGCCCCACTTCACGTTCGGCAGCGTCACGCGGCGGAAGATCTGCCAGCCCGACGCGCCAAGCACGCGCGCGGCTTCTTCCTCGTCGGTGCCTTGCGCCTGCATCAGCGGAATCAGCTCGCGCGCGACGAACGGGAACGTGACGAAGATCGTCGCGAGCACGATGCCCGGCACCGCGAAGATGATCTGCACGTCGTGATCCTGCAGCCACGGCCCGAGCCAGCCCTGCGCGCCGAACAGCAGCACGTACACGAGGCCCGAGATCACCGGCGACACCGAGAACGGCAGGTCGATCAGCGTCGTCAGCAGCGCCTTGCCGCGGAATTCGAACTTCGCGATCGCCCACGACGCACACACGCCGAACACGAGGTTCAGCGGCACGGCAATCACGGCGACGGTCAGCGTCAGCTTGATCGCCGACCACGCATCGGGATCGGCCAGCGATTCCAGATAAAAGCCGACGCCCTTGCGCAGCGCCTCGACGAACACCGCGGCGAGCGGCACGACGAGGAAGAATGCGAGGAACGCCAGCGCGATGCCCGTGAGCAGCCAGCGCACGACGCGCGACTCGCTGACGGGGTCGAGCCGTTTCGCGGCGCGCACGGCCGGCGACGGGGTTTTCAGCACGACGGTGGCCTCCTGGCTCATTGCTGGCCTCCTGCTGCGACGGCGGTGACGGTAGCGGGCGCGGGGCCGCTGGCACCCTTGCTCGTGCGGCGCTGCAGGTACCACTGGAGCGTGTTGATCAGCAGCAGCATCAGGAACGACACGACCAGCATCACGACCGCCAGCGCGGTCGCGCCCGCGTAGTCGTACTGCTCGAGCTTCGTGATGATCAGCAGCGACGTGATCTCGGATTTCATCGGCACGTTGCCGGCGATGAAGATCACCGAGCCGTATTCGCCGAGCGCACGCGCGAACGCGAGCGCGAACCCGGTGAGGAGCGCCGGCAGCACGGCCGGCAGCACGACGCGGCGGAACGTCAGCCAGCGCGATGCGCCGAGGCATGCGGCCGCTTCTTCCTGCTCGCGCTCGAAATCCTCGAGCACCGGCTGCACGGTGCGCACGACGAACGGCAGCCCGATGAAGGTCAGCGCGACCAGCACGCCGGCCGGCGTGAACGCGATCTTGATGCCGAGCGGCGCCAGATACTGGCCGACCCAGCCGTTGGTCGCGTAGACGGCCGCGAGCGAGATGCCGGCGACCGACGTCGGCAGCGCGAACGGCAGGTCGACGATTGCATCGACGAGGCGCTTGAACGGGAACGTGTAGCGCACGAGCACCCACGCGACGAGGAAGCCGAACACGGCGTTGATCAGCGCGCCGCCCAGTGCGGACGTGAACGTCAGCCGGTACGACGCGAGCACGCGCGGCGACGCGACGGCGGTGGCGAACTGGTCCCACGACAGCGTCGCGGTCTTCAGGAACGTGGCGGCGAGCGGGATCAGCACCACGAGGCTCAAATAGGCCACCGTGATGCCGAGTGTCACGCCGAAACCGGGCAGCGCGCTCGGCTTGCGAAAGGTGTACGTCGTCATCGGATGCTCTTGCTGGGTCGATGCTGCTCACGGGTCCGACGCAAACGCCGGCGCAGTGAATCGCGCCGGCGAGCCGTCGGGGATGCGGCGCGCTGCGTGGCGCGCCGCTGTCGTTATGGCGTTACTGCGGCTTGTAGATCGAGTCGAACACGCCGCCGTCCGCGAAGTGCGTCTTCTGTGCACTCGTCCAGCCGCCGAACGTGTCGTCGACCGTGTACAGCTTCAGCTTCGGGAACTGCTTCGTCAGTTCCGCCGGCACGTTCTTCGAACGCGGCCGGTAGTAGTTGCGTGCCGCGATCTCCTGGCCCTGCGGGCTGTACAGGAAGTTCAGGTATGCGTCGGCCAGCTTGCGCGTGCCCTTCTTGTCGACCACCTTGTCGACCACCGCGACGGGCGGCTCGGCCAGGATGCTCACCGACGGCACGACGATCTCGAACTTGTCGGGTCCGAATTCCTTCACCGACAGGAATGCCTCGTTTTCCCATGCGATCAGCACGTCGCCGATCCCGCGCTGCACGAAGCTCGTCGTCGCGCCCCGCGCGCCCGAATCGAGCACGCCTGCGTTCTTGTACAGCTTCGTGACGAATTCCTTGGCCGTCTGCTCGTTGCCGCCCGGCTTGTGCACGGCGTACGCCCATGCGGCCAGGTAGTTCCAGCGTGCGCCGCCCGACGTCTTCGGGTTCGGCGTGACGATCGAGATGCCCGGCTTGGTCAGGTCGTCCCAGTCCTTGATCCCCTTCGGATTGCCCTTGCGCACCAGGAACACGATCGTCGACGTGTACGGCGACGCGTTGTCGGGCAGGCGCTTCTGCCAGTCCTTGTTCACGAGCCCCTTGTTCGCGAGCGCGTCGATGTCGTACGCGAGCGCCAGCGTGACGACGTCGGCCTGCAGGCCGTCGAGCACCGAGCGCGCCTGCGCACCCGAACCGCCGTGCGACTGCTTGAAGTTGACGGTCTCGCCCGTCTTCGCCTTCCACTCCTTGCCGAACGCCTGGTTGAAGTCCTGATACAGCTCGCGCGTCGGGTCGTACGACACGTTCAGGAACGTCGTATCGGCCTGGGCATGCGTCGCGACGCCCAGCGCCGCCGCCGCGCCCAGCGCGAGTGTTGCGATCAGGCGGCCCACTCCGCCCACCAGCCCCGTATTGCGCTTCGCCATCCTTGGTTCTCCAGTGTTGTCGGTATTGCGATGTCGGGCCAGTCTAACGAACGGGTTACATGATTAAAAATAATCGTTCTTCATTTTTTAATACTCAAAAGTGCTAACGCAGACGGGATGGACGGTTGCGGCAGATAAACCGCCGTCCGGACGTCGCAAAATCACGCCGGAACCGGCGTGATCGCGTCGAACCTCACGTAACACTTGAAATTCCCGAAGTACTGTATAAAAATACAGCTCACTGTCTATCCATACAGTTGAGCCATGACCAAACTCACCGCCCGTCAGCAGCAAGTGTTCGACTTGATCCGTCGCGCGATCGAGCGCTCCGGATTCCCGCCCACCCGCGCCGAGATCGCGGCCGAACTGGGCTTCAGCTCGCCGAATGCGGCCGAGGAGCACCTGCGTGCGCTGGCACGCAAGGGCGTGATCGAGCTGGCCGCCGGCGCGTCGCGCGGCATCCGCCTGCTCGGCATCGACGATGCCCCGCACCAGTTCACGCTGCCGCACGCCGGCCTGATGCAACTGTCGCTGCCGCTCGTCGGCCGCGTCGCGGCCGGTAGCCCGATCCTTGCGCAGGAGCACATCTCGCAGCACTACGCGTGCGATCCCGCGCTGTTCACGAGCAAGCCCGACTACCTGCTGAAGGTGCGCGGCCTGTCGATGCGCGACGCCGGCATTCTCGACGGCGACCTCCTCGCCGTGCAGAAGCGCACGGAAGCGAAGGACGGCCAGATCATCGTCGCGCGTCTCGGCGACGACGTCACGGTCAAGCGCCTGATGCGCCGGCCGGGCGGCCTCGAGCTGATCGCGGAGAACCCGGATTACGAAAACATCTTCGTCAAGGCCGGCAGCGCGGAATTCGCGCTGGAAGGCATCGCCGTCGGGCTGATCCGCTCGGGCGAACTCTGACATTCCGTCTCGCTGAGGAGAACATCATGGAACGCCTTGCCCGCCTGCTGCCTTTCCGTCAATTCGGTCGCCTGCGTCATCTGCGCGGCCGTACGCCCTGCGCACCGCTGTCCGCGGCCGCGCCCGTGCAAGAAGAAGTCGCAGTCGAACGGCAGGCGTCCCTGCTGCCGTCGGCGCTCCCCGCGTTCGCGCGGGTATCGCTGAACGCCGGCCTGAATCATGCGGAACCCGCGCGCCGCGCGCCGGTGCGCGTCTATCACGGCCGTTCGCGCCTGATCATGGTCGGCACGATCGATGCCGTGTGCCGGATGATCGACCGCTGCATCGCCGAGGAACGATCGGCCACGCCTGGCGGTCTCTGATTGCGGAACATCCCCGCACCGGAGGCAACTTGACTGGATCTTCGGGCCGCGCCTGGCGGCTCAAGCCCCTGCTGATCGTCGTGCTGGCCATTGCTGTCGTCGCGGCGATCGGCTATGCGTACGCGTCGCCGTATGTCGCGCTCGGTCGCCTGAAATCGGCGATCGACGCGCGCGATGCGCAGACCATCAGCGAATATGTCGATTTCCCGTCGCTGCGTATCAGCCTGAAGCAGCAAGTCACGGAAGAGTTGATGCGCCGGATCGACGCGGTGAAGAAGAACAATCCGTTCGCGGTGATCGGCGCGCTGATCGGGTCCGCACTGGTCGGCCGGCTGGTCGATGCATACGCGACGCCGGAGGGCGTGGCCGCGCTGATGAGCGGATTGCCGCCGCGCGGCAATCCCGGCGAGCGTCCGCCCGACTGGTCGAATCAGCCGCCAGGCCACGCCCCGGCCGACTCGCCGGCCACACCGGCCGCCAATCCGGCACCGGCAAGCGCCACCGCGCCGGGCAACAACACGGCGGCTGCGTCATCGCCGGCACCGGCCCCTGCCGCGCCGGCCAGCGCGAACGATGCAACACACTCGCCGCACCAGCAGCAAACCAGCGCGGGCTACCGGAATATCGATGAATTCGTCGTGACGTACCAGCGCAGCGCCGACGGCACGCGCTATGCGGCGATATTCCACCGCTTCGGGCTGTTCTCGTGGAAATTGTCCGCGATCGACCTGCACGCATAGCCGGCCGCGCGGTATCCGCGCCGCTGATGCGGCACGGCGCCTGACCGGCGCGCATCGCCGGCCCGGCCGTCATCGAATCATTCGATCATTTGCCGTTCGCCGTGGCGGCTTCACGCTCGCGCGCGATTTCTTCCTTCTGCTCCTGCGCCGACGAACACGCCACCAGGATGCTGCAGTTCACGCGATCGAGCAGTTGCGTATTGCCCGACCCCATCCACCATCTCGACAGCCCGCTGCGGCACCGGTGGCCGACGACGACGAGATCGGCCTTCAGTTCCGTCGCGAGATTCGCGATTTCGTCGATCGGATAGCCGAATGCGAAATGGCCTTCGGCCTGCACGCCGCGCTCACGCAGCCAGTTCACGCCTTCCTGCAGGATTTCACGCGCGGTTTCCTCGAACCGGCCGCACGCGACATCGGTCAGCAGACCTGCGCTTTGCGCAATGCTCGAGCGCATGTCGACGACCGACAGCAAGTGCGTTTCGGCCTTCAGGTCCATTGCGAGATTGGCACCGCAGCGCAGTGCCTTGCGCCCTTCGAGCGTGCCGTCGTAACACAGCAAAATCTTGTTGTAGCTAGCCATGAAACCTCCCTATCGCGACAACGAGCCTACGCATTCATCATGGTGCGCCGCAATTCAGGACGCAAGGGATGGAAAACGCTGATTCGCCCCGCCCGGCGCGTGCGCGATGATGCAGTGCACGATCGGTGCGCGCATGCATCGCACCGTGCAGGCATGCCCTGAAGAGACGCAGCCGATGCACTAGAATGGCCCGTTCGTACGCCGGCGGGCGATCGCCACGCCGGCGTCGTGCGCTTCGGTCATGCTCGTGTGACACGCATCCGCGCGATCCGTTCGCCAACCGGCCACGCACCGGGCAGCCACGCGCCCCCGCTTACAACGACAACATGCCCATGTCCGTCGCACCGATCGAGTTCCGCAACGTCGAAAAACGCTATGGCGACAAGCTCGTCGTCAACGGCCTGTCCTTCAACGTGCAGGCCGGCGAATGCTACGGCCTGCTCGGGCCGAACGGCGCCGGCAAGACCACCACGCTGAAAATGCTGCTCGGTCTCGCGCATCCGGATGCCGGCACCATTTCCCTGTGCGGCGAACCGGTTCCATCACGCGCACGGCACGCACGCCAGCGCGTCGGCGTCGTCCCGCAGTTCGACAACCTCGACCCCGATTTCACCGTCCGCGAGAACCTGCTCGTGTTCAGCCGCTATTTCGGGATGTCGGCGCAGGCCGCGCGCGCGCTCGTGCAGCCGCTGCTCGAATTCGCGAAGCTCGAGAGCAAGGCCGACGCGAAGGTCGGTGAGCTGTCGGGCGGCATGCGGCGGCGCCTCACGCTGGCCCGCGCGCTCGTCAACGATCCCGACGTGCTGGTGCTCGACGAGCCGACGACGGGCCTCGATCCGCAGGCGCGGCACCTGATGTGGGAGCGGTTGCGCTCGCTGCTCGCGCGCGGCAAGACGATCCTGATCACCACGCATTTCATGGAAGAAGCCGAACGCCTGTGCGACCGGCTGTGCGTGATCGAGGAAGGCCGCAAGATCGCCGAAGGCGCACCGCACGCGCTGATCGAATCGGAGATCGGCTTCGACGTGATCGAGATCTCCGGGCCGGATCCGGCCGCCCTGCGCGACGAGTTGTCGGCATTCGCGAAGCACACCGAGATCAGCGGCGAGACGCTGTTCTGCTACGTCAGCGACGCGGAGCCGCTCAGCGCGCGACTCAAGGGTCGCACGGGGTTGCGCTATCTGCATCGCCCGGCCAATCTGGAGGATGTGTTCCTGCGGCTCACGGGCCGCGAAATGCAGGACTGATCGATCATGGACGTGCGCAACTATTCCTCCGCCGCCACCCCGTCCGCGCCGCCGCGCGAATCACGCTTCGCGATCGCGGTGCCCGCGAACGCAACCAACTGGATTGCCGTCTGGCGGCGCAACTACCTCGTCTGGCGCAAGCTGGCGCTCGCATCGATGTTCGGCAATCTTGCCGATCCGATGATCTACCTGTTCGGGCTGGGTTTCGGGCTCGGGCTGATGCTCGGCCATGTCGACGGCGTGTCGTATATCGCGTTCCTCGCGGCCGGCACGGTCGGGTCGAGCGTGATGATGTCCGCGAGCTTCGAGTCGATGTATTCGGGCTTCTCGCGGATGCACGTGCAGCGCACATGGGAAGCGATCATGCATACGCCGCTCGCGCTCGGCGACATCGTGCTCGGCGAGATCGTCTGGGGCGCCAGCAAGGCGATGCTGTCGGGAGTCGCGATCATGCTGGTCGCGGGCGCGCTCGGCTACGCGCGGGTTCCGTCGATGCTCGCGGCGCTGCCCGTGATCGCGCTCGCGGGCCTCGCGTTTGCCAGCATCGCGATGATCGTCACGGCGCTTGCGCCGTCCTACGATTTCTTCATGTTTTATCAGACGCTCGTGCTGACGCCGATGCTGCTGCTGTCGGGCGTGTTCTTCCCGATCACGCAGTTGCCGCCGGTCGCGCAGCATGCGGCGCAGGCGCTGCCGCTCGCGAACGCGGTCGAGCTGATCCGGCCCGCGATGCTCGGCCGGCCGGCGACCGACATCGCATTGCATGTCGCGGTGCTCGCCGGCTACGCGGTCGGCGGATTCCTGCTGTCCGCGTGGCTGTTCCGGCGGCGGATGATGCGCTGACGGCCGGCGCGCGAGGCGCCGGCTTCATGCGACGACGTTACTCGTCGTCGTCGCTCCACGGGATCTCGACGTCCGTCAGGAACGCGACGGTCGCGAGCGGGCCGCCTTCCTGGCGACCGAGCTTGCCGTCCGCGCGATGCCATTCGACGCGGAACTGCGTGCCCGGATCGTCGGCCACCAGATAGACCGAGCGCAGCTCTTCCTTTTCGGCCTCGTCCACCGGGCCATCGAACGACACCAGCATCTTCTGCGGCCACAGGCCGTTGACGGGATCGTAAATGCGGTCGCCCTGCGGAATGTCGATGCTGGCATCGACACCGATCGTTGCGGAGGCCTCGATGATCATCGTGCCGAGTGCGTTCAGCACGGCAGTCGCCCGCGCGGAATTGGCCTGGCGGATCGCGAGATCGCCGCGCGTCAGCGCCTTTTCGAGTCGAGGATGAATCTTCGGTTGGGTCATGCGTTTTCCTGTTTGCTTCTTGTAAAGGGCGCCGCACGCGTGAAGCGGCGGCGCCGGATGAATATGAATGCGGCTATCGCACCGGGCCTGCGCGCCTCAGAACCCGAGCGCGATCGCGAGCAGGCCGCTCACGATCCCGAACACGACGACGAGCGTCGCGACGATCGCCAGCATGTACGGCTTGAACGAACGCGCGAGCATCGCGAGCGACGGCACGCTGATCGGCGGCAGCGTCATCAGCAGCGCGGCCGCCGGGCCGACGCCCATGCCGAGCGACAGCATCGCCTGGATGATCGGCACCTCGCCGGCCGTCGGGATCACGAACAGCATGCCCGCGACCGCGAATGCGACGATCCAGCCGAGATGATTGCCGATGTCCGGGCCGATATGCGGGAACAGCCATGCGCGTGCGGCGCCGAGCAGCAGCACGAGCACGATGTATTCGGGCACGAGGCGCACGGCCATGCGCGCGAGCAGCTTCACCCAGCGGACGAACGGATTGCCGGCCGCGGCCTGCTCGGCCGCCAGCGCGGCGAGCTGCGCATCGTCGATGCTGCGGTCTTCCGGCCGCGCAATGCGGTTCAGCAGATAGCCGATCCCGAACACCATCGCGATGCCGAGCACGAGGCGCAGCGCACTCCAGTGCCAGCCGAGCACGAAGCCCATGAACACCAGCGCGGCCGGATTCAGCACCGTGTTGCCGAGCCAGAACGCGACCGCACCGCCCGGCGACGCGTGGCGTGCACGCAGGCCCGCGACGACCGGCGCCGCGCAGCACGTGCACATCATCCCCGGCAGCGACAGCAGGCCGCCCGCGGCGACGCTGCCGAACCCGGTACGGCCGAGCACGCGCGCGACCCAGTGCGCGGGCAGAAGCGCCTGCACGGCCGAGCCGAGCAGCAGGCCGAGCACCATCGCCTGCCAGATCGCCTTGCCGTACGCCCACGCGTAGTCGAGCGCGGCCTTCAGCGACGGCTCGGGGGCCGCCGCCGACGTGCCCATCAGGATCGACTGGCCGATCGAATGGTGCTCGGCGGCAACGAACGCCTTGTTGTAGTACGGAAACCACTTCACATAGAACAGTCCCGCGACCGCGATCAGCAGGAAGGTCATCCAGCCGAGGGCCGGACTGGGTTGGGTGCGTGTGGTCGTCATCGTGTGGTCGTCGATTGGTCTTGGTCGGTTTCGGAATTCGCGCCCGCGGCAAGCGCGGCCGATGCGGGCAACCCGGCGTGCGCGAGTTCGGCCAGCAGCGTGCGCGCCTGGTCGCGCACGTCGGCCGCGTTGGGCCGGAACGTGAACGTCAGCGCCTGGTTCGGCTTGTTGTACGCCGCGCGGTAGGTCCGCGCGTAGGCGGGATCGTAATGCCGGTCGATCAGCTCGGTGAACAGTTCGGCGCGCGCGTCCGCATCGATCAGCGCCTTCCAGTGCGTCACCTGTTCGCGGCTATGCAGGCCGATCAGCCGATGGAGCTGCGCCTTGAACGCGTCCGGTTCGTCGAACAGGTGCGCGTAATCGTCGAGAAGGAACGCGATCCGCTCGTCGTGCGCCGCGTCGACATGCACCCACGGGCCTGCGTGAAACGCTTCGATCAGCGCGATCGGCAACTGCACGAGCCCGATCCTGCGGCTTTCCGACTCGACGAACACAGGCCATTCGGGGTCGAAACGCCCGAGCGTTTCGACGAGCCCCGAATCGAACCCCTTCTGCGCCGGCTGCGGCTTGCCCGGCAGCGCGCCGAGCAGCGAGCCGCGATGGCACGCGAGCGCCTCGAGATCGAGCGTCTGCGCGCCCACGTCGTGCAGTGCGTTCAGCAGGCGCGTCTTGCCGCAGCCCGTATGGCCGACCAGCGCGATGTAGCGAAAGCGCGTCGGCAGCGAGTCGAGCGTCGCGCACACCGACTGGCGGTACGCCTTGTAGCCGCCGTCGAGCTGGCGCGCCTTCCAGCCGATCAGGTTGAACCAGGTCGTCATCGAGCCCGAGCGCTTGCCGCCGCGCCAGCAGTAGATCAGCGGCCGCCAGTTGCGCGGCCGGTCGGCGAACGTCGTGTCGAGATGGCGGGCGATGTTGCGCGCGACGATCGCCGCGCCGACGCGTGTCGCCTCGTACGGCGACACCTGGCGGTACATCGTGCCGACGAGCACGCGCTCTTCGTTGCTGAGTACGGGCGCGTTCAGCGCGCCGGGAATATGGTCCTCGGCGAACTCGAGCGGCGTGCGCACGTCGATGATCTCGTCGAACTCGCCGGCGCGATCGAGGGTGACAATCAGGTTCTTCAATTTGGCGTCGAACAGGGGGCGATGCGGCTCGATGAGCCGCATGGACACGGAAGGCGGATTGACGATTATCTCACGGGCCGGCGTCTCGGGCCGCGTACGGCTGCCGGCGGCGCCGATGCGACCTGCATCGCGTCGATCAGGTGGTCGCGGAACGCACGTACCGACGCAGGCAGATCGCGCCCCGCCATCGTCTGCACCTGGATGCTGCGCTCGCGCAGCTGCGGGTTCGTCACGGGCACGACGACGAAGCCGTCCGCGTCGAAACGGTCGCGCACCGACAGCAGCCCCGTGAACATCACCGCGCCCGTGCGCCGCGCGTAGCCGTACATCGCCGCCGTGTTGTTGCTCGTCAGTTCGGGCTCGAGCAGCAGCCCGTCGAGCGCGCACGCAATGTCGATCAGCTGGCGCACCGTCGTGCCGGCCTCGGGCAGCACATGCGCGTGCCGCGCGACATCGGCGAGCGACACCGTGTCGCGCGTCGCGAGCGGATGGTCGCGCCGCACCAGCGCGAAAACCGGCGCGCGCTCGGTGTGCTCGACGCGCACGCCCTTCTCCGGCGCGAGACTGAAGGTCAGCGCGATGTCCGCATCGCCGTCGCGCACGCGCCGCGTCGCTTCCGCCGGCGACACGACCCACACGGTGAAATCGACGCCCGGATGGCGCGCCTTGAAGCTCGCGAGCGCGCCGGGCAGGAAATCGATCGCGAACCCTTCCGAGCACGCGAGCTTCAGCAGGCTGCCGTGCAGCGCGTCGAGCCCGCCGATGTCCTTCATCACGTGCTCGGCTTCCAGCAGGCTGCGCTGCGCGAACGCCAGCAGCCGTTCGCCGGCCTCCGACAGCGCCATCCCGCGCGGCCGGCGCTCGAACAGCGGTGCGCCGAGTTCGCTTTCGAGCTTCGCGATCTGGCGGCTGATCGCCGACACGGCCACGTGCAGCCGCGCGGACGCATCGCTGATCGAGCCGGTGCGCGCCACTTCGACGAAATACCGCAACGCCAGGCCATGCAGGAAAGCCGCCATCGTTCTGTCCCCGGGCCCCATCCGGCCGCGCTGCTTTGCCTTTTCGGCAAAGAAAGGTTCGAAATTCGATCATTGTGACAAAAAAAACGGCTTTCTAGAATCGATCGCACTTCACGTTGCGTGCGCGGTCCGCGCGCGCAGCGCCCCCGTCAGAGGAGACACGACTTGAGCCGTACCGCCGCCATCCAGCACGCGCTGAACCAGTTCGAATCCGGTGCGTTCTTCACGACCCTGAGCCGCCGCGTCGGCCTGCGCACCGAAAGCCAGGACAGCGGCAACGACGCCGCGCTGCGCGCCTACCTCACCGACGAGATCGCGCCCGAGGCGGCCCGCCTCGGCTTCACGTCGCGGATCGTCGACAACCCCGTCGACGGCGGCGGCCCGTTCCTGCTCGCGTCGCGCCATGAAGACGACGCGCTGCCGACCGTGCTGATCTACGGCCACGGCGACGTCGTGCGCGGCTACGACGCGCAGTGGCGCGCACCGCTGTCGCCTTGGACGCTCACGGCCGACGGCGACCGCTGGTACGGCCGCGGCAGCGCCGACAACAAGGGCCAGCACACGATCAACCTCGCCGCGCTCGCGAGCGTGCTCGACGCGCGCGGCGGCCGGCTCGGCTTCAACGCGAAGCTGCTGATCGAGATGGGCGAGGAAACGGGATCGCCGGGCCTCGACGCGGTGTGCCGCCAGGAGCGCGACGCGCTCGCGGCCGACGTGCTGATCGCGTCCGACGGCCCGCGCATCGCCGCCGCGCGCCCGACCGTGTTCCTCGGCTCGCGCGGCTCGGTCAACTTCAAGCTGAGCCTGCGCGCCCGCGACGGCGCGCATCACTCCGGCAACTGGGGCGGGCTGCTGCGCAATCCGGCGATCGTGCTCGCGCATGCGCTGTCGAGCCTCGTCGACGCGCGCGGCGCGATTCGCGTCGAGGGGCTGCGCCCGCCGCCGATCCCCGCCGCCGTGCGCGACGCGCTCGCCGACCTGTCCGTCGGCGGCGGTCCCGGCGATCCGGCGCTCGACGCCGACTGGGGCGAGCCCGGCCTCTCCGCGGCCGAGCGCGTGTTCGGCTGGAATACGTTCGAGATCCTCGCGTTCAAGGCCGGCAATCCCGAACACCCCGTCAATGCGATCCCGCCCGTCGCGTACGCGCACTGCCAGTTGCGCTTCGTCGTCGGCACCGACTGGGAAGCGCTGCATGCGCACCTGCGCGCGCACCTCGATGCGCACGGCTTCGCCGACATCGAGATCGACGTCGAACGCGGCGCGCCGGCCACGCGCGTGCCGCCGGACGATCCGTGGGTCCGCTGGGCCGTCGCGTCGCTGGCGCACACCACCGGCAAGAAGCCCGCGATCCTGCCGAATCTCGGCGGCACGCTGCCGAACGAGGTGTTCGCCGACACGCTCGGGCTGCCGACGCTGTGGGTGCCGCACTCGTATCCGGCGTGCTCGCAGCACGCGCCCGACGAGCACCTGCTCGCGAGCGTCGTCAGCGAGGGGCTGCAGATGATGGCCGGCCTCTTCTGGGATCTCGGCGACGACGCGCCGCCCGTTCGCCGCGCGGCACCCGCCGCGGCCGGCGCCGCCCTGTAACGCGCTTCGCCCCTTTCACGGGACCTGCACATACGATGAACACGACCACCCTGACCTCGCAGGACGACGCACGCCCCAGCGCCGCGAAGATCCGGCGCCTCATCTTCGCAGCGTCGATCGGCAACGCGCTCGAATGGTTCGACCTGATCGTCTACGGCTTCTTCGCGGTGACGATCGCCAAGCTGTTCTTTCCCGCGACGAGCGAAGCGACGTCGCTGATGCTGACGCTCGGCACGTTCGGGCTGTCCTACCTGATCCGGCCGATCGGCGGCTTCGTGCTCGGCGCGTACGCTGACCGCGCGGGCCGCAAGGCGTCGCTGCTGCTGTCGATCGCGATGATGATGGCCGGCACGCTGCTGATCGCGCTGATGCCGACCTACGCATCGATCGGCATTCTCGCGCCGCTCGGGATCATGCTGTCGCGGCTGATGCAGGGCTTTTCCGCCGGCGGCGAATTCGCGAGCTCGACCGCGTTCCTCGTCGAACACGTGCCGCAGCGCCGCGGCTTCATGTCGAGCTGGCAGTTCGCGAGCCAGGGCCTCGCAACGCTGCTCGCGTCCGGCTTCGGTGCGTTGCTGACGGCCACGCTGACCTCCGCGCAACTCGAAAGCTGGGGCTGGCGCGTGCCGTTCCTGTTCGGTCTCGCGATCGGCCCGGTCGGGCTGTACATCCGCCGCTACGTCGACGAAGGCGTCGAGTTCAAGACGCAGGCGCGCTCCGAAGCGCCGGTGCGCGAGCTGTTCGCGGAACAAAAGCTGCGCGTGCTGCTGTCGATCGGCGCGCTCGTGATCTCGACCGCGATCAACTACATGATCCTGTACATGCCGACCTACGCGATCAAGCAGCTCGGGCTGCCTGCGTCCACCGGCTTCGCGGCAACGCTCGCGACCGGCTTCGTGCTGACGCTCGTCACGCCGGTCGTCGGCCATCTGTCCGACAGCACCGGGCGGATCCGCATGATGGCGGTCGCGGCACTGCTGATGCTCGTCACGGTGTGGCCGACGTTCGCGTGGCTGACGCGTCACGCGTCGTTCGCGACGATGCTCGCCGCCCTGGTCTGGATCGGTGTGCTGAAGGCGATGTACTGCGGCGCGCTGCCGGCGCTGATGGCCGAACTGTTCCCGTCGCAGACGCGCGCCACGGGGCTCGCGGTCAGCTACAACACGGGCGTCACGCTGTTCGGCGGCTTTGCGCCGTTCGTGATTACCTGGCTGATCAGCACGACGGGCAACCGGCTGTCGCCCGCGCTCTATCTGATGGGCTGTGCGGTGCTGAGCCTCGCCGCGCTGTTCGTCGCGCGCACGCGGCTCAAGATGCGATAACACCGGCAGCGACGGCGCAGCGATGCGCCGCCGGTGCGGCCCGTCTCGGTGCAATGCCGCGACGGGCCGCGCGCCGTTTACGGCGCCGGATTCGGCTGCCGTTCGTGCAGCACGTCGATCTCCGCGAGGATCTCGTCGGACAGCTTCACGTCGATGCTGCCGATGTTCTCCTTCAGCTGCTCGAGCGACGTCGCGCCGACCAGGTTGCTGCGCACGAACGGACGGCTGTTGACGAACGCGAGCGCCAGTTGCGCGGGCGACAGCCCGTGACGCTGCGCGAGCGCGACGTAACGCGACGTCGCTTCAACCGCCTGCGGCTTGCTGTAGCGCTGGAAGCGCTCGAACAGCGTGATGCGCGCACCGGCCGGACGCGCACCGTTCTCGTACTTGCCGGACAGCCAGCCGAACGCGAGCGGCGAATACGCGAGCAGGCCGACGCCGTCGCGATGCGTGAATTCCGACAGCCCGTTTTCGAACGTGCGGTTCAGCAGGCTGTACGGATTCTGGATGCTCGCGATGCGCGGCAGCCCGAGCGCCTCGGCCGCGCGCAGGAACTGCGCGACGCCCCACGGCGTTTCGTTCGACACGCCGATCGCGCGTACCTTGCCGGCCTTCACGAATTCCGCAAGCACGCCGAGCGTTTCCTCGATCGGCACCGTGTATGCGTCGTCGACCCACGGATACGCGGGGCGGCCGAACGTCGTCGTGCTGCGATCGGGCCAGTGCAGCTGATAGAGATCGACATAGTCGGTCTGCAGGCGCTTGAGACTGCCGTCGAGCGCTTCGGTCAGGTTCTTGCGGTCGAACTGGTTGCCCTCGCCGCGGATATGGCGCGGGTTGTGCGGCTGCCGCGCGGGACCTGCGATCTTCGTCGCGAGCACGATGCGGTCGCGCTGCGCGCGATGCTGCGCGAGCCAGGTGCCGATGTACTGCTCGGTGCGCCCCTGCGTGTCGGGCTTCGGCGGCACCGGATACATCTCCGCGGCATCGATCAGCGTCACGCCCTGGGCGATCGCGTAGTCGATCTGCTCGTGCGCGTCGCGCTCGGAATTCTGTTCGCCCCACGTCATCGTGCCGAGCCCGATCAGGCTGACTTCGATGCCCGAATCGCCGAGTGTGCGGTATTCCATGCTGTTCCTGTCGCGTCGGTGGAAAGCAGAAACGCTATCACATTGAAGCGACCGCTTCAGACGTGCGCCGCGCACGCTTACAGGCGGCCTTCGACGCCGCCCTGGACGTGCACGCGCGGCCCGGACGACGGCGTTGCGGCCCGCCGTTACTGCGGCCGCTGAATGAAGCAGGTCGCCGAGGCATGCGCGACGATCTTGTCGTCCGGCGTCTTCAGCGTGCCCTCGGCGACGCCCAGCGAACGCGACAGGTGAATCACGCGCCCTTCCGCGACCAGTTCGACGTCACGCGGCACCGGCCGCAGCATCTTCACGTGCAGGTCGACCGTGCCGTAGCCGACGCCCGCGTCGAGCATCGAATGCACCGCGCACCCGGTGACCGAATCGAGCACCGTCGCGGCGAACCCGCCATGCACGCCGCCGAGCGGATTCAGGTGCCGGCCGTCCGCCCGCGCCGAAAACTTCACATAGCCGAGCTCGACGTCGAGCGGACGCATCGGGATCGTCTCGGAAATCGAAGCGAGCGGCGCATCGCCCGACACGGCTGCACGCAGCAGATCGAGACCTGACAGGGAAAGCGGATTCATCGGGTTGTCTCCGGGTTGAAAGCGCGTCGCCGCGCGAGTAAGTTCTAAATTGGAACTCATTATTGACAACGATGCAGACCGTTGTCAACGCAGCCGCGCCCGTTACGACCGAAGGCGGGTTCTATAATCGAACCCGCTATTTCGCTGAACCGCCGCAAGAGGCAAGAGACTCGACGATGAAATGGGATGACATCGGCACGCTGAACTGTTCGGTCGCGCGCACGCTCGCCGTGCTGGGCGACCGCTGGACCATGCTGATCCTGCGCAACGCGTTCCTCGGCTGCCGCCGCTTCGATGCGTTCCAGACGCAGCTTGGCCTCACGCGCCACGTGCTGGCCGAACGGCTCGCGCGGCTCGTCGATGAAGGCGTGCTGGTCAAGCGTGCGTATCAGGAGCGCCCGCCGCGTTTCGAATACCGGCTGACGGACAAGGGCCTCGACCTCTACCCGGCCCTGCTCGCGCTGATGGCGTGGGGCGACCGCTGGAAGGACGACGGCCAGGGGCCGCCGGTGCAATTGCGCCACCGTACCTGCGGCCGCCTGATGCATGCGGTCACCGTATGCTCGGCCTGCGGCGAACCGCTCGATGCACGCGACGTGCAGCCCGAGCCTGGACCGGGATGGATCGCTTCCGGCGAAACCGGCGCACCGACGGTCAAGGATTGACGCGCAACGCAACCTTGCACCGTCGCCTCTGCAGTGAGTGAATATCGCGCGGGCAAACGCATCGCGATACTCGCGTGACCGCGCCGCTACGTCTGCGTTACACTCACGGCCCGCTGTCTCGAAATTATTCGCTGTCCACGATGTTGTCGCGCAATCGCCTCGCCGCTGCCTGTCTCGCCGCTTCCCTGCTCGCCACGCCCTTCGCCGCCTTCGGCAAGACACAAAGTGAATCGCTGCTTCAGCAGGCGATCGACCTCGTGTCGCGATGGCTGCCCGCCCCCACTCACGAAGCCCCCGCGACACAAGTCGTCGAATCGGCATTCTCGCCCGACGGCGGCGCCGAGGCGCTCGTGCTGAAAGCGATCGGCGCCGCGCGCAGCTCGATCCGCGTTGCCGCGTATTCGTTCACGTCGCCGCCCGTCACGCGCGCGCTGCTCGACGCGAAGCGACGCGGCGTCAATGTCGCGGTGGTCGTCGACGACAAGGGCAACCGTGCCAAGAGCAGCAAGCAGGCGCTGAACCTGCTCGTCAACGCCGGTATTCCCACTCGCACGATCGACGCCTATGCGATCCATCACGACAAGTACCTCGTGATCGACGCCGAGCACGTCGAAACGGGTTCGTTCAACTACAGCGCGTCGGCGGCCAGCCGCAATTCGGAGAACGTCGTCGTGGTGTGGAACAATCCGCAACTCGCGTCGCGCTATCTCACGCACTGGCAAAGCCGCTTCGACCAGGGCACGCCGTACCGCTCCAGCTACTGACGCACGCCTGGCGCCGCGTCTCGACGCCTCGCGTTCGAACCGTCGTGTTGCAGATGATCGGCGCGCGTGGCGCGATGTTCAATTCGGCCGAATGGCCGGTACGCCGCCTCACGCATCGCACGACACGCGCGACGGCCGCCGCATTCAATGGATTTCAGGCATCCGTACGGTGGCGACACCGGCCTGCGTGGTCGGCGCACAGCGGTTCGCATGCCCCTCCACGCCGCTTGCCGAAGACGTCGACACACCGGGCAGCGCATTGCGCACGCAATCCGTGCTGAATGCCAGTGTGTTCTGAACCATCGGGTAAAGCAGATACAGCGCAAACGCGAGATAGCCCGCGTACAGAATTCGAACCATGGTGCGGTGGGATGCGATGAACGATTGGACTCGCCCTATTTACGGCATTGCGCCGTGCACCTTGAGATGCCGCGCATCCGATTCTGCATCGTGATGCAACGCAGACTCATGACGCCGGCTTCTCACCGCATCTGCGTCGATCGGGATGGCGCCGAAAATGCCCGTCGCCGGACTGCCGAGTTGGCGATGCGCCGAATAATGCGCGATACTGTCCGGCATACGATCCCGTGACCGGCCTTGCAGCCGGGACAAGAGACCAGGCCCATGCAAATCGCACCGAAACCGGCAGACGAGGCGGCCCGACTCGACACGCTTCATTCGCTCTCGATCCTCGACACACCGCCTGAAGAGCGCTTCGACCGCCTGACGCGTCTCGCGCGCCGGCTGTTCGACGTACCGATCGCGCTCGTCAGCCTCGTCGACGAGAATCGCCAGTGGTTCAAGAGCCACGCGGGCCTCGATGCCACGCAAACATCGCGCGACGTATCGTTCTGCGCGCACGCGTTGCTCGCGGGCAATACGATGGTCATCCAGGACGCGCTGAACGACAGCCGCTTCCACGACAACCCGCTCGTCACCGGCGCGCCGGGCATTCGCTTCTACGCCGGCCGGCCGCTCGCGGCGCCGAACGGCGCACCCATCGGCACGCTGTGCCTGATCGACACGCGGCCGCGCTCGCTCGAGCCCGAAGAGCTCGCACTGCTCGGCGATCTCGCCCACATGACCGAACGCGAGATCGCTGCCCTGCATTTCGCGACCACCGACGAACTCACGCAACTGACGAACCGGCGCGGCTTCGAGATCCTCGCGCGCCACGTGCTGAGCCTGTGCGATCGCCTCGGCCGTCACGCGGTGCTGCTGTTCTTCGACCTGAACGATTTCAAGGCGATCAACGACCGCTTCGGCCATGCCGAAGGCGATCGTGCGCTCAAGACTTTCGCCGAGACGCTGACGGGCGCGCTGCGCGACAGCGACGTAATCGCCCGGCTCGGCGGCGACGAGTTCGTCGTGCTGCTGAGCGCCACCGATCCGGCCGATGTCGTCGAGCCGGTCGAGCGCGTGACGCAGGCGCTCGCGTTGCGCAACGCCGCCGACGCGCGCGGCTACACCATCCGGTTCAGCGTCGGCCACGTCGCGTACGATCCCGCGCGCCATCCGGCCGTGGCCGACCTGCTCGCATCGGCCGATCACCTGATGTACGCGGACAAGCAGCGCGCCAAGACGACTGGCGCGTAACCGCGGGCAAACCGGGGGCGAGCGCTTGCCGCCGCCCCTTTCAACCGCGGTTGCGCAACGGCGTCAGGTCCCGCACGGCGGCGCGCTGGCCATCGCCTCCGCGATCTGCTCGGGCGTCAGGTCGCGCTGATGCGTCGCGAGCGACCAGCGATGGCCGAACGGGTCCTCGACCTGGCCATAGCGATCGCCCCAGAACATGTCGGCAGCCGGCATCGTGACCGTCGCACCGGCCGCGACAGCCTTCGCGATCGCCGCATCGGTATCCGGTACGTACAGATGCAGGCAGACCGACGTGCCTTTCAGCGCCTTCGGCCCGAGCGCGCTGTGTTCGGGCATTTCATCCACCAGCATCAGCGTCGAATCGCCAATCATGAGGCACGCGTGCGCGAGCCGGCCGTCAGGCATCGCCAGACGAAACTGTTCGATTGCATTGAATGCGCGCTTGTAGAAGTCGATGGCTGCGGTTGCGCCGGCGCAGATCAGGTGCGGCGTCAGCGTGCGCATCCCTTCCGGGATCGGTTTGACGGACGTGGACATGGGTGTCGCTCCTTCAGTCGGTTGTCGTATCGAAAATCGGGACGGACGCGCGATGCGCACGCCTCCGATGCTACGACGAACGACCGCGGCGGAATTCGACACGACGCCCCACATTTTTTCTTGAGTCGCGGGCCGCGCGAGCGCCCGAATCGGGCGCCGTCACGCCATTCGGCCGGCGCGGTCATCCGGCGCGCCGAACTGACGGCGGCATGCTTCCAGCAACCCGGCCACCGCGTCGAGCGGAAGATCGGCAAACCGGGCGATCGGCAGCATCACGCCACCCGGCATCCTGGTGCGCGAAGAATGCGCGGAGAACTGATAGCCGATGTAGCGATTTCCGGCCACGCTGACGATCCGGAATTCGGTGACGTCGCGCCACGGCGTGACGGGCTTTTCACGCGCGGCGCCGACCAGCCTGAAGCCTGTCTCGTCGATATGCAGCGCCATCTTGCGCCGCGACGAGATGAAGAAGGCCGCACTGGCCAGCACCAGCATCGCGGCCAGCGCCGCGACGGGCCAGAGCGTCGGATCGGCCGCATAACCGCACAGGCTCGCCGCGGCCAGCACCGCACACACCACCGCCCTTCTTTTCAGGCTCCGGCCGTCGACCGCCAGCGTCACCGGCAACTGGCCGATGACCGTTCCATCGGCGGGATCGGCATGCACGCCGGAATCGTGTGTTGCGTGTTCGTCGTTCATCGTTCGCTTGCTCGCGTCGACGGCAACCGGCCCATCGGCGCGGGTGCCGTATCAAGGTTCCGATCTCGTTCACGCGGAGCAAGTGCCGCGCCGTCGGCTCCGGTCAATTGCACACCTTGACGGTGCCGTTGGTCGTGCACTGACCGACGGCCCAGTGACTCTGTCCTGCCAGATGAGGCGCCATGCCCATGCCGCGAATCGGCTGGGCCGGCGACGATGCCGGCACGGCTGCCGATGCGGTTTCGGGCGACGGAGGCGGCGTTTCGGGCGCAGCCTGGCAGGCAGCGAGCGCCAGACAAAGTGCGGATGCCAACGGAGCGATGACAGGCCTGGGCATGATCTCGTGTGCGCTTGCGCGATTCGATTTGGATACCGGCGCGCCGAACATCGCGCCCCCCCCAAACCTCCCTGGCGCAACCGGCGTGCAGTATGGCGATGACCCGATACTACGCCTCGCGATCGGCGTTGTGCGATCGGCCGTCCGGCCAGGTACCGCAGTCGATGCAGAAGCGCACGCGGGGGTCGTCGTGGGCCGTTCCGGTCAGATTTGCGGAAGATCGCGCAACGTGCGCGACTCGCTCGTTGCATCGATGTCGAGCTCGATGCCTTCCGACGCATCGCGATACAGCACGCGTTTCAGCCTGGGTCCGATCGCGGTGTCGTCCGATGCCGAGAAGATCGCGCGGACATCGCTGCCGGACGCAAGCGCGCGCGCCACGTCGGCCACCGGCGCCTCGCTCGGCGTCGCCGCCCACGACCGGTCGGCCGGATTCACGGCCGCCCAGCGCACGTGCGTCACGCGCGCGCTGAGCGGATCGATTCGAACACCATTCACCGCAAACATCGACATCGGAATCTCCTTCGAATTTTTTGCGGCCCGCCGCACACCCGCGGCGAGTCACGGGCGGCCGCGGATCTCGCCTGCGTTTCGGGCACGGCCGCAATCATGCGCGCTTCCCCTGCCAACGCGATTTTCGATGATACATTGGGACGCTTTGCAACCGTCAACAGACAATCGTGTACGGGAGAAACACATGACCGACGCCTGGGGAACCTTCCCTGCCAGAATGGGCGACCATCAGGCTTTCATCAGCTTCAACCACAGCTTCGCGGAAATCGCCGAAGGCGATCCGCGCACGTCGCTGCTCACCGTGCGCGTTCCGTTCGCACGCCCGACACCGGAAGGTCTGCCGGCCGGCGATGAATTCGCCGATCTCGCGAAGATCGAGGATCTGCTGGACGCGGCGATCACCGCGAAAGGCGGCGTGCAGGTCGGCCGCATCACCGTCGACGGCAATCGGGATTTCCTGTTCTATGTGCCGTTCGACGAAGCGGCCGCAGCCGAGATCGTCGACGCACTGGACGAACAGACGACCTATGCGCTTCAGTATGCGCACCAGGACGATCCGGACAAGGAAGCGTACTGGCAGACCCTTTACCCGACCGACGACGACTGGCAGATGATGCGCGACATGCGCGTGCTGGATGCGCTGCGGGAGAAAGGCGACGCCAGCGACGTGAGCCGGCGCGTCATGCACTGGGCGTACTTCCCGGACCCGAGCGACGCGCACCAGTTCGCGGACTGGGCCGAAGCGAAAGGCTATCCGGTCGAATCGGTCGCGCCGACCGAAGACGGCAAGTCGGCCGTACGGTTTTCGCACGAAGGCACGATGACGCTGGCCGACATCACGCGCCATACGATCGCGATCAATCGCGAGGTACGTTCACTCGGCGGGGAATACGACGGATGGGAAACCAGCGTCGAACAGGCTGGCTAAGTCGATCGGCATGGCCGTTGCGCACGACGTGACGCGATGCGTCCGGCGCAAAAAACTCCCGGCAGCGTTGTGACGCGCCGCCGGGATCAAGGCATCGCCGGCCGAAACCGGCGATGGGCCTGAGGGTTCGCTCAGGCACGAGGAAAGCGATGCGTGCGGATCAGGCGAACGGTTGCGGGGGCGCGCAGTGGGTGCCATCGCGCAGCCTGCCGAACGCCTGTCCGGTTCCGCCGACGCCACCTTCCGGCGTCGGACGGGCAAAAAGCCCCCGCTCCTGCGCGAGCGAGCGGGGAAATGGTTGACCGGGCCGGGGAAGAACGGTCAACCGGCCAAATTGTGATCGCGGGTCGCGCGATGGTCTGTGCGGCAACTCACCCTTTGGTGACAATGCGGCGACGGCCGACAGCCTCACGGGCCGCACGCGAGATCCGCGGTCGATGCGAGCATCGCGACGAGAATGGGCGCCAGCCCCCTTACCCCGATGGCCATCACGCGGTCGGCAGTCGGTCATAGCTGTGCGGTGAAATGCAAAATGGATTTTGCCGGCGATTTTCCCCCTGCGCGCCGAGCCTGTCTCGCGATACTGCGATCGATTTCCGGCACGACGCTGCCGATACGGCGCCGCGCTACTCGCGCATGTCGAAGATGCAGGAATATTTCTGCCGTCATTGAACCGCATGGCAGTGCGGCCGACCCGGTCGACAGCGATTTTGATCGCGCCAGCCGTCAGCGGCGTTCTTCTTTTCATGTCTGGCGTTCTACTTTGTTTTAGTACAAGCGGACGTCCTCGGAATCAGGCCAGTTTCCGGCAAGTCACGCGTATTGTCAAAGCAGCTTTATTCTATTTTTTCGAGCGACGTGATTTCTGCGGCATTTTCTTGTACCTGATTTTGTAAAGCCGCATTTCGCAAGTGCAAAAGCCGGAATCACGATCATCCGGTTTCACGATCAAGGCGAGCCGCTGGAAAACCAGTCGGCAACCATGTCGATCCAGTCCAGGTCGCTGACGATTTCAATGACGGCTTCGCCGACGATTTCGGTAGCCGATGCGTCTGTCGCCACCACCCCGGCAGCCGCCGCTCCGGAAGCCACCGCACCGGCCTTCGCGATCTCGGCCGATGCGCCGGACCGCGGGTCGGCAAGCCGCTCCAGCCAGTCGACGATATTGGCACGCGCATCTTCTTCATCGGCGAAGTCATTCCGCGCGAGAAAGCGATCGAACACGATCCACGCAAGCGTCTTGCTTCGCGAATCGGATTCGAGTTGCCAGTCGACGACGGCTGTCCGGCCGGACGGCCTGATTTCGAGCGTCGCGGTGAAACAGTAATCGAGATACTCGATCTCAAGTTTCGATGACATGGTTTGCTCCCGTCACTCCGCCCGCTCCGTTCTCGTGATGATCCGCGCCGGTGCGTTTCGCACACTGCGTGAATCTTGCATGACTGTTGCACTGCGTGTCGTTTCGGCTGGCAGTATCACGATATTCTCGCAACTTGTCGATATCGACTGCCGACGCATGACCGCCTCTGCTTTGGCACCTGTTTTCTTTGCACCTCCGGCGATGCGGCGAGTCGCTCCGTTTTTCTATTCCGGGTATCGACCTGCTCCGCGGCTGCGATCGCGCTGCTAAACTCAAACCAAAGAGACCGATTGCGCCAGAAGAGGAAATAATGACACTCGCCCACGCACACCAGAGCGGCGTAGATGTCTGGATTATCCAGCTCCCCGGGCATGCCCCGTATGCCTACACGCATCTCAAGCGGGTGTTCTCGTCCGACGACTCGCGACATCGGGTCGTGACGATCGACCTGAAGAAGTTGCTGGCCTGCGCCGATCGCGACACCACGGACTATGTGCTGCCGTCAGTTCAGTACTGGGCCCCAGGAAAAGCCGCCGGTATTCGCGAATTCCTCGATCCGGATCAGGACAGGATTCCCGACATGCCGTTCATCACGTTTCGCGAGAGCAGAACGCGAACGCTGCTCGGTATTCCCGGCCTGTCGAAAATCGGCGTTGCGTCGTTTCGCAACGGCCAGCATCGCGCGCGCTATCTTGCCTATGCAGGCGCGACGGCGCTGCCCGTCGAGATCCACGAGACCGAAGCCGATCTGCTCGTCCGGTATTGCGGCGAGTGACGGCGAAGCGCGTCCGGCTTTTGCACGGATGCCGTCCCGCCTTCAAGCCCGTATCGCGTAGATCCGATCGGTAACTTCCGTCTGGCCGATGCGGCTCGCTTCGATACCGGCCAATTGCCAGCCGTTGTGCTCGTAGAAGCCGATCGCGCGCACGTTGTCGTCCAGCACCTGCAGGTGCACCTTGTCCACGCCGATCGACCGCGCCCACGCGCGCACGGCTTCGATCATGCGCTTGCCGGTTCCGCTGCCGTGATGCGAAGGATGGACATGCAGGCAATCGAGCAGCACACCGAGCGCCGGATCGACAGGACGTTCCGCACTGACGAAGCCGACGGGCTCGCCGTCCGACTCGGCAATCAGCACCAGGCCCCACTCGTCTTCGTTGCGATCGAGATACTTGCGCCACCGAACCGCGTGCTCTGTCGGCACCTCGTCGGACAGATAGGCGGCCGGAAGAATATGGCTGTATGCGGTCTGCCAGCTCAGCGTATGCAGGCGAGCGATGAGGGGCGCGTCGTGCGTCGTCGCGGCGCGCAGCGTGGTCCGGGTGTCCGGCATGAAAGGCGGCTCCTTGTAGCGTGTTCTCTCGATCGGTATGTCTCGTCGCAAAATATACCGTGCTTTACGGGATGCATTTCGCAGCGACGCGTTGCGGGGACACCAGCGCATGCGCAAAAAAAATCCCGGCGCCTTCATGGGTCGTCGGGATCGAACGGCCCTGCAAAGCATGAGGGCACGAGGAAGTCGATACATTACACCAATGTAAGACTGTTGCGCTGTGTCGGTTCGCGCCAAGTCCCTGTTCCATTCCGCCACCCTGCCTGCAATGGAGCGCCGTAAACGAAAAAAGCCTGCTCGCGCGAAACGCGAGCAGGCAAGAAAACGGATCAGCATTCGAGGCACGAGGGCTGTCCAGGAAAGATAACGGCACGGCGCGCGCGAACCTTAGCGGGAAAGCCAGCATCGCATGCGAACGGGTGTGGACGTTGTCATCCACCGCCTTCGCTTGAGCCGTCGCGGCGTCAGCTTTCATACCCGCGATCTCGCGCGCACTGATCAGGTGCTCGCCGTAGATGACGCGCGGAAGAGCGTGCACTCTGCGAGCGTGACCTATGACGACGAAAACTCACGAGACGCGACGGACACTGTCTGAGGACGTCTTCTATCCGGACCATGAAGCGCGCACCGAGTCACCAACGTTCCGCGCGAGCAAGCGCTCGATGAAGGCGGCCGGCGGCTACGTCTGCGCGGTGTGTGGCGACGACCAGGCCGTCGAGTCGCATCACCGGTTCTTCGAATGGGCGTTTTCGCACGCGATCGACTGGAAGTGGATCCGCGAGGTTGCGCTCAACAAGTGCGACACGATGTTCAGCCACAAGCTGCAGCGCGTCGTGCCGGTACCGCGCCAGCACCCGATCTGGGACGTCATCCGGCTGACGCAGGGTTTCGACTGGGAGGCTTTCGACCCGGCGCGGCCGGAGGCATTCGTCGACTCGACCTACAACCAACTGCTTCTGTGCGCGCTCCATCACCGGGGTAAGGACCACGGCCGGCATGAGGAAAGCGACCCGGTCTGGAGCGTGCAGGCGTTCCTGCTGCCGGGCTTCGTCTACTCGCCGGACGAGCTGAAGCAGCTGCATGCGAAGGAACGGAAATGACACTTCTGAAGCTGGTTTGGCCGTATGTGCTCGCCGTGTTGCTCGGCGTTGCCGCCGGCACCTTCAGCGGCCAGAGCGCCTGGTACTCGTCGGATGCGACGATGTCGCGCGCCGTCTCGCTGTTCAGCAGCGCGAGGTCGTCCGAGTAGCTGATGTGCAAGAACCGCGCGCGCGGGTTCAGCGCGAGACCGCGCGCGATCAGGTTGATCGCGACCAGCTCAGTCTTCGACGAGCCCGGCGGCATGTTGATGACGACGTTCTTCAGCGTGCCGTCGATCACGCGCTGCACCGTGTCGGCGATCAGCACGTGGTGCCAGTTGACGCGGAACTTGATCGCCTGCCGGTGCTTGAAAAAATACCGGCTGAAAAACAGGTGATCCCGCTCGCACTTCGCCTTCAGGACGGCTCGCTCAATGGCGGGGTCAATACTCGTCTTCGAGTTTGGCGACGGCGGCTGCGACCTGGCTTTCATCGACGACGACCGTCCTGTTCTCGATCGGGCCGCCGTTCTCCCCAGTGTGTTCGAGGCGGCGCCGGTTCGTGTAGGCGTCGCCGGATTCCTTCGCAGCCTGCTCGAGCAGCTGCGCCATCAGCGGCAGGTTGTTGCGCTCCTCTGCCTTCGCGACGGCTCGGTCGAGTGCGCGCAAGCGCACGGCGCGGTGCGACACACCGATGCGCGATGTGTCGCTGAGGAACTCCTCACGCGTGCGCTCGAAGATCTCCCGGTATTTCTTACTGAGAGCAGAGCCGGCACGCTTCGTCGGGTCGTATCGCTCACACTGCTGCGGCGACACCTCGACACCGAACTCCTCACGCACCGACTTCGCGGCACGGGACGGCGTGTCGAAGCAAGCGAGCGCCTGCGTGACGAACACCTTGATCGGTTCGGGAAGTGCTGCCATGACGGGAGACGTTCAGAAAAGGCTACGCGGCCCGCAGGATGCAGGTGCCGCAGGCGCGAGCGATGTCGGCGTGGCCGACTTCGGGGGCGCGCTGGGCCGCGGCGACGAGCTTCGCAGTCTCGCCCGCGCCACCGGCCACGCCGTAGCGCCGGACGATGCCGACGAATTCCTCGACGTCGTGCCCGCGGATGCCGAGCTTCGGCATGCCGTCCTTAGAGAAAGCTGGCGCGCCGAACTCGTCGAGGCGCTGCCCGATGTGATACAGCTCATGCTCGACGAGCGCACACCACTGGAGGTCGCTGCACTCGCGCGCGTAGTGCGCGTCGAGCGTGATCAGGAACGCCAGAACTCGGCCGAACCATTCGAGGTACTGCTGTTCCTGCCTGGTGCGCTGCCAGCCACCCGCGCGGATCGCCACCTCTTCGCACTGGCCGACGACGCGCCGCATCTGGCGCATGTTCTCGACAGCCGCCCAGAGGTAGGCGACGTCGGCGTCGATCAGGTGCTCGTGATCAGGGTTGTGCAGCGGCGCGCCTTCGCGCAGGAGCGTCTCGTTCACCCACTCTGAGACGCCGTCGGCCGGCATGATCGGGCGCAGCCAATTGGATTCTTCAAAAAGTCTCTTGTCTGGCACCGGGCGTGAAACGAAATATCCCGCCTTCATTTGCATCGAGATCCCAGGGTCACAGTGCCAAAAAAAAGGCCGCCGAAGGCGACCTTGCGATAGAGATCGCGGTGCTTACAAGAGAGGCTCAGTTTTATCCCAAGCATATGTGAGCAGTTTAAGAAATAATTTCTTAATCTCCGGCATCACATCTGTTCCATCAAATCTACCAAGATTAATGCTCAGGCTTCCTGGGGAAATTTCTGTCTTATTACCCCCGAGCAGATGCTTTTCGAACATCGAAACGATGCAATCTCTACTTTCGTCCACTGAGACTGAGAATGCGAAAGTAGGAGCGCGTTTGCCAGTTCTTATCGGTAACGCAACATTGATCAAGGCTTCCCGTACGATTCTCATAGGGAGAGGCGGCAAGATATCCCAGTGGAATACCCCGCCGGCCGCCTCAATCTTTGCTCGCATTTCGTTCAAATATGCGTCAATCTGCGCAACAAAAGGCCTCACTTCATCGGAAAATTGCTTTTCCCGAAGAGCCGCATTATCCAAGGCTGCCTGGTCAGCCTGACTTTGTTGCTGATTTCGAAGTTCTACAGCTTTGCGACGATCTTGGAACAGACGGTCGATATCATCCATGGCGCCCCCGGTTTTTGGAGAGCACATTACAGCACAACGCAAGTCGTTAAGCCATAGATGGCGCCGTTACGTTCCTAGGTAGTGGAATCGATAGGTTCGAGATGGCAGACATCCATCTGCGCATACTGACCGCTTAGCTGAGTCTCGCGCGTCGCCTAGGCTAAAACCGAAGCAAGAATTTTGCAGGAGTCAGCAATGAAAAAGCCCGCTGGCCAGTCGGCTTAGCGGGCTTTGGTCGCAACTCTGCAATCTGGCGAAAATTTACACCCTATCCGCCACATTTGCAAGGGGAATTTTCGCCGTACCCCTTACACCTCAACGGCCTCCGCGATCATCACGTTGTTTCGCTCGAAGAGCGACGTCAGCCGCTTCACGGCCTGGCGCTCTAGGTCGACGAGTCGCTTCCGGATGATCTGCGCGTTCCGCTCGAGCGTCCGGACCGTGACGTGCGTCTCCTCGGAGATTTCCCGATACGACAACCCGTCCTGCCGCAGCCGCGCCTGCGAGTGGCCTGCGATCAGCGCCATGATCGCCTTGCCGTTCGTCACGGTGAGCGACGGCCGCAGGTACGTCCGCATCTCGACGAGCGCCCGCTTCCACTCGGCCGACGGCGGGATTCCCGGGTCTGCCGCGCGCGTGGCGCTGGCGGGGCGCGCCGGCATGCCGCAGGCATAGCGGAGCCACACGGCATTGCGCTCCGGCTTCAGCAGGTGATCACGCACCGCGCCGACGACCATCGCGCACTGGGCCCGGATTTCGTCACCGCTCAGCCCGTCGAAGTTGATCGTGCCAGATGAACTGCCGTACAGGTAGTCGAGGAATTCAGCCTGGCGCGTGCTGAGACGTCCGACCGATTCGAGGATCTGGATCAGCGCCAGGCGGAACTGCTGCTTCTGGCGTGGCGGCAGCGACGTCACGAGAAAGCTGACGTGCAGCGCCTGCTGCGTGTTCTCGAAGATGGCGATCACCGGCCACCCCGCGTCATCATGGCCAGCGCCTGGCGCGTGTTGAGTTCGCTCACGTAGCCCGACAGATTGCTCGTGAAGTCCGGTCGGATGCGCGTGTCAACGTGCGAACCCGGCGAGCGGCTCGTGCCGGCGAGCGAGTACACGCGCCCACGGCCTTCGGAGTGCATGTCGAGTCGCGCAAGCGCGACGTCGAGCGCGAGCAGCTGGCGCACCGACGAAACGGGATGCTTCGTGCGGCGTGCGAGGTCATGTGCCGAATAGCGAATGCCAGGCTTCATCTTTCCGATCACTGCGTTGATTGTGAGTTTTCCGATTGCTTTCAAGGCCCCGCTCCTTATGCTGACTTCAAATTCAACTCGATCGCCTCGACGCGCGCGCCCGGCGTTCGCGCGTAGCGCTTCGACACCCAGAGGTCGACGACCTGGCCGTCATCGACGTAAACCACTCCGTTCATGCCGTCTTTCAACGCCTTGACAACGTTGTCGGCGTCCGGCTTCTTCGTCGCGCCGATGGCGCCGGCGGCCGCTTCGCCCTGGCGCTTCTTCGACCAGCTCGCCGGAATCGGTAGGCCGATGTGCACGATCAGGCGGATCGGACCGGCATACGGCGCGACACTGCGCATTGCTGAGCGCGCGGCCATCTTCACGAGGTTCTCGTACCTTTCGGTCTTCTCCGGCGTGTAGGTCGTGACGTGCGCACCACGGCGCGCGAACTTCGGACGCCCTTTCGCGACAGGCGTGCCGGGAACGACGAACTCGACGCGCTGCGCGATCGGCGACGCCGTGATGAGCGATTGCTGGGTCATGCCGTCACCTCATCACGTGCGTCGTGCGATACGGGCACGCCACTGATCGGACGGAGCCACGCATCCGGAATCCATCCGGTCTTGAGCTCGCACGGTCGGAACGTGACTACGTCCGTTGCCGGGATCGGCGTGGGCGCTTCGACGTACCAGCAGAAACCGAGGTACAGGTAATCGCCGTAGGGCGCTTTCACCTCGACGATGCGGTCGCGGGCATCGCCACGCGTGATCACGGCCATGTCGCCAACTTTGCAGTTCATCGCCCTTCCCCCATCAATGCGCCGGCCGCGACCGGGCCGGCAGTGTTGCGAAATGCGCGGTTGTGGTCGTCCCACCACGGGCCGTCGCCGGCCGAGTCGAACACCCGCAGCTTGAAATCGAACGGAGGTTCGTCGCGGCCCTGCTCAATGCCGAGCGCTGCGCCGTGCTCGACGATTCCGGTCCACGAGCGCCACCAGTCGCCGACGGTGCGCGTCCCCGCAGCGGGGTTCGCGGCGCGCGCAGCGAGCAGATCGCCGAGGATCAGGTCGAGCTGGCCGACGTTCAGCGGCTGTCCGCTGCCCTCACGCTCCCGGCGCTTGCGCCCCGTGGCGATGGCCGCGCGGAGGTCATCGGCAGTCACGCCGCGCCCGGGCCAGCTCGCCAACCGCGCGTCATCGGCGGCGAAGCCGACGCCCGAAGAGCGAAGGATTTCGACGAAAGCGGCGGCGGCGATCGGCGCGTCGTCGCGCGTTACTGCCTGTGCTGTGCCGCCGCCGCTTGGGTTTACATGTTCCGTTCCGCTCCGCTCCCTTAAGAGGGTTTTCCGGGGGAATTCCAGTGGAACTCTCAGATCCTTCCTGAGGAATTCCGCCGCCTTGACCATGGAAAGAACCTCCACTTACCCCGGAAGATTTAGCTTTTCCGCCGGAGCTCTTGTTACTTCCACCGGAAGCACTACTAAATTCCAACGGAAAAAGTTCACGTTCCAGCGGCCGGCCCATGTCGATCCATGCATCCAGTTCGGGTACTTCCAGCGGAGCAAGCCCTCGTTCCGCCCTCGCCTTGTTGCGTTTGCGGATACGCTCGCCGAGCTTGTCGTGCGCGTGGCGATGCTTCGAGAACCACGCGGCATTCACCTTTTCAGCGAGGACCGGGTGATACAGGCGTCCGTCGGTGCATTTGATCCAGCCATGCAGCGCGCCGACGCGCACGTCGTGCCACGTCGGATCGAGCTTGCCCTTGTGCCAGTAGCCCGCCCTTTTCGCGAGCCAATCGTCGTTATCCGGGATGCTCCCGGCGGGCACCTCATGCCACGACACGCACCAGAGCAGCATCGCGGACCAGCACGCCTCGGGCGACTCGTCGTGCACGAGATCGGAGCCGAGCAGCCGCGGCACGTCGATGGGCATTTCGCGAAAATTGCGCAGATCGCAATCCGCTGGGGTGAGAGGATTCGGGAGGTTGTTCATCATGCTTCCCACAACAATTTCTGCCCACGCAGACACGCAGACACGCAGCGGTGTCGATGCGCGGTCGCGCGGGCGTGTTCCAGTTGCCGCCGCCGCGCTCGCCGACGAGGCGCCATCCGGCGCCCCGCAAACTGGCGCCGGTCTCGGCGGGCAACGTGTATGTGATGAGCCGCGCGTAACCAAGCGCACGGGCCGCGCGCCACGCCGCGCCGTACAGCGCCGAACACGCGTTGCGCGTGCTGTCGGTGCAGCAGCGCGTCACCTCGAGCGTCCAGCCGTCGTCGTTGCCGCGCGCGACCGGGCGGCCGACGATTGCGACGCCGCAGACGCCCGTGCAGTCGTCACGGCCCATCAGCATGTCGTCAGCGACCGCAATGCTGAACTTGTGGCCGACCACGGGCGCATGATGGCGATGATGCTCAGCGACGAAGGCGTTCGCTTCTCCTAGGGAGATCGGGACAATCACGATACCCATGCGCCCTCCGTAAGCCGTGCTACGATCTTTCCCCTAAAAAATGTTATGGGGAATCTATGGATCGCCAGTCGGCCTTGAGGCATCTCATCAGATTGGCTATGACGGTGTGTATCGGAATAGCAACGGCGGCCATCCCTGCGTACGCCGGACAGTGCGACAACGTCACTGCGCAGAAGATTTCGACCAATCCAGTTCAACCAGAGTACAAGTGGCTTCCGAAAACTCCGGTTGGAATGGATATCGATTCGAGCGGTGTGATCGTGAACGGCGCGGTCGCTTTGGGGACTTTCGCCGCGGCGGCTGTCGCAGTGTGGGCCGCACTCTCCGATCGTTTTCGGCGCAAGAAGGACGACCTTGTCGTTGCGCGCCTGACTGCTGCAGGAAAAATCCATACCTTGATATGGAACAGAGACGCAATCGCAGCAGCAGCTATTTATGTTGAGCAGGCGATATCGATAGCAAAAAGTGCTGCAGAACCAGGCTATCCCAAGAGCAAGATCCCAGCGTTTGATATCCAAAATCGCCGGTGCGCGTCGTGCGCAAAACTCGCGCACTCTCAACTTGAACCACTCGAGGTGTTAACTTACGAAGAAATTAGAAATCTCGTTGGAATGCCAAACAACTGCGCGATGCACATTGCGACTGCACAAGCGCTCCTGAGAGAAGCGATTCGACTGCTGAGCATTGCGGGAATTACTACCGTCGAACCGCCATTTCGCGACAAATGCCTCCACGAATCTAGCATCCATATCGCGAATGCGAAGACGAGTCTCGATCACGCAATTCGGACGATTAAACGTGAGACGCAGGCAATCTAGCGCCCGTTCTGCACCATGTGAATTGGGCGCGAGTGTCATATCAGATAGCCCTCTGCTTCCGGCAGCACCTGACCCAACATGCAGAGCTGGATCGCGCCTAGCGCGATCGTCGATGCGCTAAGATGGGTCGATCGCGACCCTACGCGACCGACCACAATACGAGAGACCGCATGCCAATCATGACCATCACAGCCTCGATCGCCGGTCTGAAGAACGCGATCGACCTCACAAGGGCGGCTGTCGCAGCTCGCGACGAACTGAAACTCGCCGAGATGCAGCAGTCGATTAACGATCGCGTGATCGATGTCCAAAACGCAGCGCTGGCGTTGCAGGAAAAGCAAGCCGCCGCTCGTGACGAGATCGATCAGCTCAAGGGATCTTTGCGAGAAGCCAAGCAAGAGATCGCGACATTGCGATCCGAGCACGAAGACCGAAGCCGCTACAAGCTCGTTAGCCTTTCCCGCAACGGTGTCGCGTACGAGTATGTCGGTAGTCCAGACGAAGCTAAGTACTTTATCTGCCAGCCGTGCTACGACGGCCCGGACAAACGGAAAGTTGCATTGCGATTCGCAGAGCGCTACCAGTCGTTCGCCGCTACCTGGGTGTGCCCTGTATGTAACTCGGTGGTACGTGGAGACTAGTGCGCTGCGAGCGCGCACATGCACCGCGCCACCGCATTCGGTACTCCAGCACGTTCCGAACCTCGCACGTTCAAACAGTCGAGTCAGCACGCGCCGCCCTCCTTCTGGTCGTCGATGGGTGCCGCTTCCGGCCGCACGCGCTCCAGCATCCAGAGCTGGTCGGCCCGAAACGCGAGGTAGTCCTGCGGCGGATCGCGGAAGATGAAAAGGTGCTTTTCCTCGACGAGGCCGAGGTAGGTCATGGGGCGCCCGAGCTTTCGGGCGAACGGCTTGCCGACGTCGCGCTGGCTGAGAGACAGCTTCATGCGGCCGCCTGTCGCTGGCCGAACGCCTGCTGGACGAATTCGCCGATCGCTTCACGCCGCTTCGCTTCCAGATGGTCAATCGCGGTCGGATCAAGGCCAAATACAAGGAAAAGACCGGCTGGAATCAGCAGACTCGAAAGCCAATCTTCGAGGAGCGCGAGGTCGAGGTCGATGACATCGAGTGCATCGCTTGGGCGCTTCCGAAGGGCACGTCCGAGCCGAGGCTCGCACCCGACGAAGTGCGCAAGTATGCCGGCCGAATGCTGGACCTCTATCGCGATATCGCGATATCGGGATGCCGGTGATCGAATCGCCCCCCGTCAGCATGCAGATGGTCGTCGAGGAAGGCTGGTTCGGGAAATCTGGTTCGAAGTGGCAGACCGGCCTGCGGACGTTGATGTTCCAGTACCGCGCCGGCAGCTTTTTCGGCAACATCCACGCCCCCGACATCGTGATGGGCATGGGGCGCACCTCCGAGGAAGAGGCAGACGTCGTCGACGTCTCTCCGGACGGCTCCTATACCGTCTACAGCACGACCATCGACGAGCTGCGCGGCGGCCGAGCTCAGCCAGCCGAGGAAGTCCCGCGCGGTGCATCGCAAGCGCAAACGAGGCCCGCGACGGAGTCGCACACGGACAGTGCGTCGCCGGCGGCCACGCATGCAGATCCGGTCGACGACCAGGACGGCCCGCACTACGACGACCATCTTGGCCAAGGCGATTTCGACTTCGACGTTACCGGCCTGGTGCGCGGTATCCGCGAGGACATCGAGTCCGCCAAGTCGCCCGAGGACCTCGACCTCGCCCGCAGTGCGATCAGCGGCGTCCCGGACGAAACCGCCAAGGCCGAACTGAACGCCCTCGCCTCGGCGCGCATGCGCGCCATCACCACTGCAGCTGAACAGGCGGCCGCAGGCAAGGCGACCGCTCAGACGACTGCGCCGGCCGGCCGTCGGCCGCGCGGCCCCATCAATGCCGACTAACGCGCGCCTACCACCGCCAAGGATTTCGACATGATCCTAGAATACGGCCGGCGCCGTGGCGAGCTCGAAACGAACCCGTGCCGCGGCATCGAGTACAACCCGACGCGGCCGCGCCAGAGATACGTGACCCAGGCCGAGATCGAGCTCGCAGTCGAGGTCGCCCGGTCACGGCGAAGCGTCGGTGACCAACACCCCAGTTCGGCGTACCTGATCTTGGCGCTCTGCGTGCAGGCGGCATACCTGACCGTGAGTCGGCCGACCGAAATGCGGGAGCTACACCGCCAGAGCATCAAGTCGGAAGGCGTCGAGGTGCCGATCGGGAAGCGCAAGGCTGGCGAGCAGCAGCGCGTAAAGCTCGTGCTGTGGTCACCCGAGTTGAAGGCCGTGATCGACGAGGCGCTCGCGCTGCAGCGCACGTCGAGCGTGCACGTGTTCGGCAACACTGCCGGCCAGGTGTACACGCGCAGCGGATGGAACACGAACTGGTCGCGGCTGATGGGTTACTGCGAAACGGAAGCGAAGGCTCGCGGTGTTCCGTTCGAGCGTTTTGCGCTGCGCGATATGCGCCCGGCTGCCGTCACGGATCGACAGGAGGAAGGAGACGATCGCATCATCGATGCGACCGGCCATGCGGACGAGCGCATGGTCCGGAAGACGTACGATCGCCGGCGCCAACGCAAAGTACGAGCGACCCGCTAACGTCCTTAGCTCACAGACGCGATTGGCGTCAAATCGGAGTTATCGGAGAACGGTTCGAACTCCTCCGGCCACGGAGCATCAAGCGAACAGAGCACTCTCATGGACAACGGCGCGCCGCTGTTGACTTGCTTTACCGTAACACGCACGTCGCCGGCATCTGTCTCAAGAAGTCGACACACATCGTGCGTGTAGTACTTAGGTAAGTAGCCGAGCAAGTACGCCGGGTCACCAGTCCGAAGACACAGTGCATACTGATCGTACTCGTTCTGCAGATCGTGCATCATGTACAAGCGAGTGCCGGTCTGCAGTGAATTCGCAGCCTCTACGTTAGGCTTAGCGAAATACTGCATACCCCGCACAAAGAAGTCGATGCGCAATCGCCCGTCACTCGTGCGCTCCGGTAGCGGGAAGACCTCGATTGGATCGGTTCCTCTGAGCCCGCCAGTGATAGCCAGAATTTGAAGAGGATCATCCTTGAAATCCGTCGGCAACCCTGTCCATCGAAAATAGTTGCTGAACTCCGGGCGTGATCGCGTCAGAACTCGGTTAGCGAACAGCGGGAACAGATCCGTGGATCTGTACACGCCGTGCAGGTCATCCATGCGCCCAAAAGGCCTGAACCCCTCGGCGCGCAATGCACCTTTCGTGTAAACCAATCGGAAACCGTCAGCGTCTCGATCGAGACGCGCAACGGGAACCCACTCCCGGGTGGAAGATTGCTGGGTTGCGACAAATAGCGTTTGCATCATCGTTGACCAATGTCTAGCGACAAAAGTCGCTTTCGATTGAGATTCAAGAACTCCACGAGAAATGCACGTCGACGCGGAGAAGCAAAGTCGTCGGGCAACAACCCCACGGTACTAGAGATCAGCTCCGGGGTGATCGCCTCAATTCGTGCCAACCATGCCCTGGCCGCCATCGGCCATAGTTTCGCCATATGGAGGAACGCCTCGATGGTCAACAGCGACTTAGTTTTCTCGGTCGCGCCTCGCGGATACAGACCGGAACGTGCTTTTTGAACAAAAGTACTGATATGGCGCCCCATATCACGGGTTGAAAGCATTTCATCACATGCCTCATCCTGCAAATTACGAGCAAAGCTCGAACCATGGTCAAAACTAGGAGCGAGATACAGACCAGTCTTGGGGTCAAGTATTACCCCCCAATTTTGATCATGACGGTCTTGGTTTCCGATCCATGCATCAAGCATCAAGTATCCGATCATTATGTCAGCCACCGTTTCGATGCCATCCCTCGGTACGTAGTCGATCGGGACACTGATGAGCTGGGATTCCGATGCAACTTTGACAAACGCCGCTAGAAGGGTGATTGTATGCGCACGGGAGCGGTAAGGCTTCGCATCGGCATACTGCTCATACGGCGTGGTCTTGGCTAACAGTTCGTTGCCATGGATCAGTCGAGCACCTTCGGGTACAAACGTAGGTGATACAACTCCGGCTTGCTCCCCACAGCGAGCCAGTTCGTAGTAGGCGTGCGGGATTCCTAGCGCGTCGGCAAGTTCGCAAGCGAGTTTTTCTGCCCAATTTTCGCCGGTGTTCGGCCGCCCACGCTTGAATAGGCTCGGCCCGAGATGAACATCGGCGTACCAAAATTTTTCTTTCGTTCCCAACTGTTCGAACAGTTCTGCGGAACCGACCGGGACTTCGATGACTGGGTACATCTCTCCCCCAAGCTGCCTCTGAGCCGTGCAGGCCCGAAACCATCCCGAACCGACTCATGATCTTCCAATAGTTGGAAGTTCATCTTCCAAAAATGCGAGCTCGGGAGCCACAAACAAAAACAGCGCCTGTATAAGGCGCTGTTTTTGAAGGAAATTCTTTGGGGTGGCTGATGGGACTCGAACCCACGACGACAGGAATCACAATCCTGGACTCTACCAACTGAGCTACAGCCACCACTGATACTGCTTACTTCGCTTCGCTGTTTTGTTTCAGCAGCGAAGAACAAGATTATACGAAGTCTTTTGAATCTTGCAAAGCCTTTTTTTCAAAAAATTCTTCGGCTTCGTTCAGATGCGCACGCGCCTCGTCGAACACGGCCAGATCGCCGCGCGCGAGCTTCTTGTTGTCGGACAGCACGCGACGCCAGCCACGCGCACCCGGCATGCCGCGGTACAACCCGAGCGCGTGCCGCACGATCGCGCCGAGATAGGTGCCGCGCTTCAGCTCGGCCGCACAGTATTCGATCAGTTGCGCTTCGGCTTCTTCGCGCGTCGGCACCGCGGCGGTCGATCCGTAGAAGCGCGTATCGACTTCGGCCAGCACAAACGGGTTGTGATACGCCTCGCGCCCCAGCATCACGCCGTCGACGTGCTCCAGATGCTGCGCGACTTCATCGAGCGTCGTGATGCCGCCGTTGATGACGATCTCCAGCGACGGAAAATCGCGCTTCAACTGATACGCATAGTCGTACTTGAGCGGCGGGATCTCGCGATTCTCCTTCGGCGACAACCCCTTCAGGATCGCGTTGCGCGCATGCACGACGAACGTTTCGCAACCGGCCTCGGCCACCGTGCCGACGAAGTCGCGCACGAACGCGTAGTCCTCGACCGCGTCGACACCGATCCGGTGCTTGACCGTGACCGGCACCGACACCGCATCGCGCATCGCCTTCACGCCGTCGGCGACGAGCTGCGGCTCGTTCATCAGGCACGCGCCGAACGCGCCGCGCTGCACGCGCTCGGACGGACATCCGCAATTCAGGTTGATTTCGTCGTAGCCCCACTGCTCGCCGAGCTTCGCGGCGCGCGCGAGATCGTCGCGCTCGCTGCCGCCCAGTTGCAGCGCGACCGGCGATTCGCTCGGCGTGAACGCGAGATGCCGCTGGGCATCGCCGAACAGCAGCGCGCCCGTCGTGATCATCTCCGTATACAGCCACGTGTTGCGCGTTAGCGTTCGGTGGAACGACCGGCAATGACGGTCGGTCCAGTCGAGCATGGGCGCGACGGAGACGCGGCGGGGAGGAAGCGAGGACGAAACGGACATGGAATTCGGGCAACAGGCCAGGCGGCACGGAAACAACCGGGCATTTTACCGCAACCCGGGCCGCACCTGCCCGGCACCCGCGCTAGCCGCCCTCGCCCAGCTCCGCATCGACGGCCCGGCGCGCCTCGTCGAACACGCGCTCGATCACGCGTCGCTCGGTCAACAGCATCCCGTCGACCTTGACGAGCCGCCAGTCGATCCGCACGGCATCGCCCTGCAGCACGCGGTAGTGCGCATGCTCGCCGTCCCAGACCTGCTCGGTCTTCACCTCGATCTCGAAGCCGCGGTACGGCTCGCTGAAATCGCCGAGGTCGCTGCCTCTCGGTTCCATCGCACGCTCCGTGGCGACGCGGCGCCAGGCCGCTCGTGCAGCCGGCGCCGGGCGCTCAATCGTATTCGTTGGACAAAAAGGATTTGCCGTCGGCCGTCAGGTCGACCCGGTCGGCCGTCGCCTGGTAGATCAGCCCCTCGTTCAGCAACGCATAGACGACGTCGTCGAACGCGGCGGGAACCGGCCGGCTTTCGCCGAACTGGTCGATCCATTTCAGCGCCTCGATGGCTTCAGGGGAAAGGATGGGGGTCATGCGTTGGCCTCCGGCGTCGGTTTCGTTCCATCCTAGCACTTCATCCGGTCATCGAATACCAAGGCAAACGCGCTGCGAAAATGCCAATGCGGCGTCGACGGGCACGCTGCCCGCCGACGCCGCACCGGTGCAACACGCGCGTTCAGAGACGCGCGATCGATACTTCAGTGGACTTCACGAGCGCGACGACTTCCGCGCCGACCTTCAGTTCGAGTTCGTCGACCGAACGGGTCGTGATCACCGACGTGACGATGCCGAACGGCGTCTCGACGTCGACCTCGGACACCACGGAGCCGCGGATGATCTCCTTCACCTTGCCCTTGAACTGGTTACGTACGTTGATTGCAGTGATGCTCATCGGGATGGTCGCTCCGAAGAAAAAAGTCTCAGAACGGGCGGCCGGAGCCGCCCGGAATTAAACGGCCCAGCGGATCTGCCCGACCGGTCGAACGTTGTCTGCCTCATGCTCCGTGTCCTGATCGGCCGCACCGGGCCCGCCGGCGAGCACGCGCTTCAGCACGCGATCTTCCAGCGCCGCAAACGCGGCCGACGCACGGGCGCGCGGCCGGTCGAGCGGCACCGGCTGATCGAGCGCCACGCGCCCCTGCTCGATCAGCAGGATGCGGTCGCCGAGCGCGACGGCCTCCTGCACGTCGTGCGTGACGAGCAATGCGGTGAATCGATGCTCGCGCCACAACCGCTCGATCAGCGCATGCATCTCGATGCGGGTCAGCGCGTCGAGCGCGCCGAGCGGCTCGTCGAGCAACAGCAGTTGCGGCCGGTGCACGAGCGCGCGGGCCAGTGCCACGCGCTGCCGCTGGCCGCCCGACAGTTGCGCCGGCCAGTCGTTGGCCCGTTCCAGCAGGCCGACTTCATCGAGCACCGCACGCGCCTGGTCGCGCGCGCCGCGCCCGAGGCCCAGCATCACGTTCTGCAGCACGGTCTTCCACGGCAGCAGGCGCGCATCCTGGTACATGATCCGTGTATCGAGCACGCCGCCGCCCTCGCCGCGCGTCACGAGCGCGCCGCTGCTCGGCTGCTCGAGTCCCGCGACGAGACGCAGCAGCGTCGATTTCCCGCAGCCGCTGCGGCCGACGATCGCGACGAAGCTGCCGCGCGCGATGCCGAGCTCGACGTTGTCGAGCACCGTGCGTGCGCCGAAGCGCTTGCTGACGCCCGACAGTGTTACCGCGTCGTCGGGTGCCGGGCTGCCCGCGCGCCGCCGCGCGAGCGGCACGACCGATGCGCCGCCGTCACGATCGAGAATCGCCGCGTCGCGCGCGTCGTCGTCCGCAACGCGTGCCTGCGCCAGTTCGACCTCGAGGTCTGCGCCGGCGAGCGGGCCGTAGGCGGCCGCCGAAGTCGTCGCATTCATGCCTTTGCTCCAGATTGATACGCGGGGTGCCAGCGCAGCGTCACGCGCTCGAGCCATTTCGCCAGCACATCGGCCAGCTTGCCGAGCACCGCGTACAGCAGGATGCCGACCACCACCACGTCGGTTTGCAGGAATTCACGCGCGTTCATCGTCATGTAGCCGATGCCCGACTGCGCGGAGATCGTTTCCGCGACGATCAGCATCACCCACATCAGCCCGAGCGCGAAACGCACGCCGACGAGGATCGACGGCAGCGCACCGGGCAGGATCACGTCGCGGTACAGCGCGAAGCCGCGCACGCCATAGCTCTTCGCCATCTCGATCAGGTTCGCGTCGACCGAGCGGATCCCGTGATACGTGTTGATGTAGACCGGGAAGAACACGCCGAGCGCGACGAGAAACAGCTTCGCCTTCTCGTCGATGCCGAACCACAGGATCACGAGCGGAATCATCGCGAGCGCCGGGATGTTGCGGATCATCTGGATCGTCGAATCGAGCGCCACCTCGGCCGCCTTCGACAGGCCGGTCGCGAGCCCCAGCGCGAGGCCGACGCCACCACCGATCGCAAAGCCGAACAGCGCGCGCCACGTACTGACCTTCACGTTCGCCCACATTTCACCCGACGTCACGAGCGACCAGGCCGCGCGCACGACCGCAACCGGCTCGGGCAACACGCGGGTCGACAGCCAGCCGGTACGCGCACCGACCTCCCAGGCCACCAGCAGCGCGAGCGGCACGAGCCACGGCGCGACGCCGCGCCACGCGCGGGCGGCCACGACGGCGCCCGTCGTCGACGTTTTCGTTGTCATCGCAGGCCTCCTCTCGCTCAGCTCTGGCTCGCCTTCGGCAGATAGTTGTTGCCGACGATCTCGCCGAACGGACCCGACAGCGGGCCGGTTGCCTTTTCCGCGCCCTTGCCCTTGATCAGCGGGAACACGAGTTCGGCGAAGCGATACGACTCCTCGAGGTGCGGATAGCCGGACAGGATGAACGTCTCGATGCCGAGATCCGCGTATTCGCGCATGCGTTCCGCGACCTGCTCGGGATTGCCGACGAGCGCCGTGCCCGCGCCGCCACGGACGAGGCCGACGCCGGCCCACAGGTTCGGGTACACCTCGAGCGCGTCGCGGCCGCCGCGCTTGCCGCCGTGCAGCGCGGCCATCCGGCGCTGGCCTTCCGAATCCATGTTCGCGAACGCCTGCTGCGCACGCGCGATCGTGTCGTCGTCGAGACGGCTGATCAGGCGATCGGCGTCACGCCATGCTTCGTCCTCGGTCTCGCGCACGATCACGTGCATGCGGATGCCGAACTTGATCTTGCGGCCGCGCGCTTCGGCGCGGGCGCGGATGTCGGCGATCTTCTTCGCGACGGCGTCGGGCGGTTCGCCCCAGGTCAGGTAGGTATCGATGTGATCGGCGGCAATCGTGTGGGCGGCCGGCGACGAACCGCCGAACCACAGCGGCGGATGCGGATGCTGCACGGGCGGATAAAGCGCCTTGCCGCCTTTCGACTGCAAGTGCTTGCCGATGTAGTCGAAGCCGCCGTTGTCGTGCGAAGCGGAAAGCAGCCCGCGCCAGATGTTCAGGAAATCGTCGGTGATCTCGTAGCGCGTGTCGTGATCGGCAAACAGGCCGTCGCCTTCGAGTTCGGCCGCATCGCCGCCCGTCACGACGTTGATCAGCAGGCGGCCGCCCGACAGGCGGTCGAACGTCGCGGCCATCCGCGCCGCCAGGCCCGGCGACGCGATGCCGGGACGCACGGCGACCAGGAATTTCAGGCGCTGCGTCGCCGGAATGAGGCTCGACGCGACAACCCACGCATCCTCGCAGGAGCGGCCGGTCGGCAGCAGCACGCCGTCGTAGCCGAGCGTGTCGGCCGCCACCGCGACCTGCTTGAAGTAGTCGTAATCCGCGGCGCGCGCACCTTCGGCCGTGCCGAGATAGCGGCTGTCGCCATGCGTGGGGATAAACCAGAACACATTCATCTGCTGCTCCTGCTTGACTGTCACTGCCGAAATTTGGAAAAAACATCGCCCTGCTCGCGTCGCGGATGCGCGGCGCATGCATGGTGTGCGTTCGATTCGGGATGGCTCGCCGGTCAGGCCGTGCAGCGGGCGAGGACGCGATTGCACGGCTGTTTCTGGGAAATCAGTCTAGGGATCGGTGCAGGGCTTTGGAACGATTTTTTTGAGCTTAGGTTTTCCGCTTTCGTGATTAGCACGACGCTGGAGCGAATATCGCCGCGGGCGGGCCCTATAATGACGCACCTATCCGAATAACTCCGCGCGTACAGCTCCGGCCGTGCGCGCCTGCGGTGCACTCATCGATGCAGAAAGTCATCCTGCCATTCCTGTCCGGCTTCCTGGCCGCCCTGTTCTTCCGCGAGGCGACGCTCGCCCTCCTTCACACGGCTGATCTGATCGCCGCAACCGGCTTCTCGACACAGCCGTTCGCGCCGCTCGGCATTCCTGAATTTGTCGCGAATGCGCTGATCAGCGCATGCTGCGCCGTGCCGATGGCGTGGCTGCTGCGCGTATCGCCGGAGCGCCAGGCATCGTGGATCGGTGCGCTCGTGTTCGGCGGCATCGTGCTGACGGCCGCCCGCGTGTTCGCGATCGATCCGCTGCGCGGCATCTGGCCGTCGGGCAACATGATGCCCGTGCTCGCAGCCGGCTTCGCGGCGAACGCGGTCTGGGGCTTCGGTGCGCTCGTGTTCATGCGCGCGTTCATGTCGGACGACGCACGCGACGAATAACGCCGGCGCGGGCGCGACGCCCTTCGACCGTTCACGCGTCGACATGCGCAAAAAAGGCCGCCTGCAGATGCAAGCGGCCTTTTCGTTTCTGGCTCGCGCGTTGATCAACCCGACCGATGTCAGTCCTTCAGATTCCGTAGCGGATGCGTATCGGGCGTCCACGGGCTGTCGAACATCGCGACCACGTCGGCGCGATCGACATCGGCGGCCGACTTGAAGCGCCAGTCCGGCTGGTGATCCTTGTCGACGATCAGCGCGCGCACGCCTTCGATCACGTCGCCGCGCGCGAACGTCGAGCGCGTGAGATCGAGATCGCGTCGGAGGCAATCGGCCATCGTCGCGCCGCGCGCGCGTTCGACGACTTCGAGCGACACGGCCATCGACAGCGGGGACAGCTGTTCGCGCATTGCATTGGTCGCCTTTTCGACCCATCCGTCGACAGCCGCGCAATCCTGCTCGGCGTCGAGCGACGCGAGAATCGCGTCGAGGTCGGGCTGCGCGAAATGCCGGTCGATCCCGGCGCGCGCATCGGCCAGCGTCGACGTGTCGGGCGTCGGCACGACCTTGTGTGCGGCCGCCGCGTCGGCGACGCACGCGACCACCTGCGCGCCGCTGTCGAGCGGCGCGCTGCGCAGCGTATCGAGCAACGCCGGCAGCGCGGCATCGGGCAGATAAACGTCGGCGAGTTGCGCATACAGCGCATCGGCCGCGCCGAGCGGCGCACCGGTCACGGCGAGATAGCGGCCGATCGCGCCGGGCGTGCGCGCGAGAAACCAGCTCATCCCGACGTCCGGGAACAGGCCGATGCGCGTTTCGGGCATCGCCATCTTCGTCGAGTCGGTCACGACACGCAGGCCGCCCGTCTGCCGCGCCGCCTGCGAAATACCCATGCCGCCTCCCATCACGACGCCATGCATCAGCGCGATGTACGGCTTCGGATACGTGAAGATCGCATGGTTCAGCGTGTATTCCTCGATGAAGAACGTGTCGACCGTATCGCGGTCGCCGCGCTGCCACGCGTCGTGGAAGAAGCGCACGTCGCCGCCTGCGCAGAACGCACGCGGGTGCGGGCTGTGCACGACGACCGCGACGACGTCGGGATCGTCGCGCCACGCGTCGAGCGCCTGCTGCATCAGCCGGATCATGCCGACCGACAGCGCATTCAGCGCCTTCGGCCGGTTCAGTTCGAGAAAGCCGATGCGGTTCGCGACATACGCGCGGACATCGGGCTGGACGGGTTCCGCGGAAGCGGAAGCAGCAGCGGAAGTGGAATCGGTCAAGAAAGTCATCCGGCAAACGGCAGTCGCACGGTCAGTGCGCCTGCATCTTCGAGAACAGGTTCAGCACCACGACGCCCGAGATGATCAGCCCGAGGCCGATCACGGCCGGCAGGTCCGGCACCTGGCGATAGAGCAGCATCGCGACGAGCGTGATCAGCACGATGCCGGCGCCCGACCAGACTGCATAGATGATGCCGACGGGCATCGTGCGCAACGTGAGCGACAGGCAGTAGAACGCGATGCCGTAGCCGGCGACGACGAGCGCCGACGGCCACAAGCGCGTGAAGCCGTCCGCCGCGCGCAGCGCGGACGTGCCGACCACTTCCGCGACGATCGCGATCGCGAGCCACGCGTAACCGGGCAGCTGCATCGCTCAGCTCCTCGCGAGGGCCAGCGCGGCGTAGTCGTGGCCGAGCTCCGCGCACAGCACCTCGACGACGAACTCGTGATCCGCGCGCTGCGGCAGCCCCGACGCGGTGATCGAACCGATCACGCCGGCGCCGGCGACAGTCAGCGGGAACGAGCCGCCATGCGGCGAATATTCGGCGATCGGCAGCCCATGCTTGTCCGCGAGCGTGGCGCCGGCCTGCTGCATGCGCAGGCCGATCGCATACGAGCTGCGGCGGAAATGCGCGACGACGTTGCGCTTGCGGCGCACCCAGTCGGCATTGTCGGGCGTCGCGCCGGCGAGCGCCGCGTAGAACAGCGGCTGGCCGAACGTGACGATGTCGAGCGCGACCGCATGGCCGCGCGACGCCGCGAGCGCATGCATCCGGTTGCCGAGCGCCCACGCGCGGGCCGGGTCGAAATGGGGAAACACGAGCGCCTGTTCCTGCGCGCCGATCGATTGCAGATCGTGAGCGATGTCCATGAATCCGTCGATGCAGTGATGAGAGTCGCAACGGCGCCAATGCGATCGCGCACGGCCCCGCTGAATAGGAGACGAAACAAACCGCTCGATTCTAGCGCACGTACCCGCGGCACCGGCCCCACCAGCAGCGACAAGAAATTGTCAGAAAGCGCTTGCACGCATTCGGGATAACCCATATAATTCATTTCTTCGACGGACGCGGGGTGGAGCAGTCTGGCAGCTCGTCGGGCTCATAACCCGAAGGTCGTAGGTTCAAATCCTACCCCCGCAACCAACCGTCCAGCATTCCGCAAAAAGCCCGGCCTAGCGCCGGGCTTTTTGTTTTTCCGCGTCCGGGCGCCGCGCCCTCTTCGCGCATACGCGCCTCCGCTTCGCACGAGATGCCGCCTGCATGCGCAGGCGTTCAAGAATGCCGTGCCCCGGTGATACACTCGCATCACCTCGTCCCTTCCACTCGACATGAAATTCTGCTCCGTCTGCGGTCACGAAGTCATCGCGCGCATTCCTCCGGGCGACAACCGCGAGCGCTTCGTCTGCGATCACTGCGGCACGATCCACTACCAGAATCCGCGCAACGTCGTCGGCACGGTCCCGGTCTGGGGCGATCAGATCCTGCTGTGCCGCCGCGCGATCGAACCGCGCTACGGGTTCTGGACGCTGCCGGCAGGTTTCATGGAAATGGGCGAGACGACGGCGGAAGCCGCCGCGCGCGAAACGCTCGAGGAAGCCGGCGCGCGTGTCGAGGTGCAGAACCTGTTCACGCTGCTCAATGTGCCGCACGTGCACCAGGTCCACCTGTTCTACCTGGCGCGACTCACCGATCCGGGTTTCGAAGCCGGCGAGGAAAGCCTCGAAGTGAAGCTGTTCGACGAAGCCGACATTCCGTGGGACGAGATCGCGTTCCCGACCGTCAGCCAGACCCTGCGATTCTTCTTCGCCGATCGCGCCGCCGGCGACTACGGCGTGCACACCGGCGATATCTTCCGCTCGCTGCGCAACGGCTGAGCCCCCGCCCCATGGTCCCCTGGCTCGGCCCGGACGATCCGTTTCCGCCCATCGAGCGCGCGCTCGGTCCCGCGACCGGCGCGCCCGGGCTGCTCGCCGCGAGCGCCGACCTGCTGCCGTCGCGCCTCATCGACGCGTACCTGCGCGGCATTTTCCCGTGGTACTCGGACGGCCAGCCCGTGCTGTGGTGGAGCCCCGACCCGCGCATGATCCTCGTGCCGGCCGAATTCAAGGTGTCGCCTTCGCTGCGCAAGACGCTCAAGCGCGTACTGCGCGAGCCCGCATGGGAAGTGCGCGTCGACCACGACTTTCCGGGCGTGATGCGCGCGTGCGCGCAGGCGCCGCGCCGCGGGCAGCGCGGCACGTGGATCACGGCCGAGATCATCGACGCCTATACGTCGCTCTACCGCTCCGGCAACGCGCACAGCATCGAGACGTGGCACGACGGGCGCCGTGTCGGCGGCCTGTACGGCGTGTCGTTCGGACGGATGTTTTTCGGCGAGTCGATGTATGCGGACGCGACCGACGCGTCGAAGATCGCGCTGGCCACGCTCATCGCGCACCTTCGCGGGCAGGGGCTGGAGATGATAGACTGCCAGCAGAATACGTCGCATCTAGCGTCGCTCGGCGGCCGCGAGATCGCACGCAAGGCGTTTGTCGCTCACGTGCGCAGCGCGGTAGCCGAACCGCCGATTCCGTGGCAGTTCGACAAGCGCGTGCTCGCCGCGCTGACGGGCCCCGCCGAAACGGCGGCGCCCTCCGGGATCGAGCGCTAGCGCGGCACTCCTTCCCTGCATCGAGAGCTGCCCATGACTCACCCGACTGAGCTGCCGCTTTCACCGCTTTCGGCGCTGCAATTCTATGCAACGGCGCCCTATCCGTGCAGCTATCTGGACGGCCGCATCGCGCGCTCGCAAGTCGCGACGCCGAGCCACCTGATCAATTCCGACATCTACACCGAACTCGTGAAGGCCGGCTTCCGCCGCTCGGGCGTGTTCACGTACCGCCCGTACTGCGACGGCTGCCGCGCATGCGTGCCGGTGCGCGTGCCCGTGGGCGAGTTCGTGCCGTCGCGCACGCAGCGCAGGATGTGGAAGCGCCACCGCGCACTCATCGCGACGGTTTCGCCGCTGCACTACGACGAGGAACACTACGCGCTCTACATGCGCTACCAGTCGGCGCGCCACGCGGGCGGCGGCATGGATCGCGACAGCCGCGACCAGTACGAGCAGTTCCTGCTGCAGAGCCGGATCAACTCGCGCCTCGTCGAATTCCGCGACCTCGACGCGCCGGGCGGCGAGCCCGGCAAGCTGCGCATGGTCAGCATGATCGACATCCTCGGCGACGGGCTGTCGTCGGTCTACACGTTCTTCGAGCCCGACGACCGGCACACGAGCTACGGCACCTACAACATCCTGTGGCAGATCGAGCAGGCGAAGAGCCTCGGCCTGCCGTACGTGTACCTCGGCTACTGGATCCGCGAGAGCCCGAAGATGGCGTACAAGGCGAACTTCCATCCGCTCGAGGGGCTGATCGACGGCCGCTGGAAGGCGCTCGATCCGGAGCGGATCGACCTGCCGCCGGTCGACGCGGCGCTGGCCCGCGCGCCGTTGCCGGGCGGGCATTCCGGCTCGGGTTGATGCATGCCGCCGCGGGCTACGAAGCGAAGCATGCCCCTGCCGCGCAACTCCCGGTAAAATAGCGGGTTGTCATTCATTCCGGCTGTCCGCCCAATTCCCGTGTTCAGTTCCCTCTATCCGCTGGCCCGCGCATCCCTGTTCAAAATGGATGCGGAAGACGCTCACCACCTCACGCTGCGCGCGCTCGGCGCGGCCGGCCGCACGGGCCTCGCCTGCGCGCTGTCGGCCCGCGTGCCCGACGCGCCGCGCACCGTGATGGGGCTCACGTTCCGCAACCCGGTCGGCCTCGCGGCCGGCCTCGACAAGGACGGCGCGGCCATCGACGGCCTCGCGGCGCTCGGCTTCGGCTTCATCGAGGTCGGCACGGTCACGCCGCGCGCGCAGCCCGGCAACCCGCGCCCGCGGATGTTCCGCCTGCCGCAGGCCGAAGCGCTGATCAACCGGATGGGCTTCAACAACCACGGCGTCGACCAGTTCGTGAAGAACGTCCAGGCCGCCCGCTATCGCGGCATCCTCGGGCTGAACATCGGCAAGAACGCCGACACGCCGATCGAGCGCGCCGCCGAGGACTACCTGTACTGCCTCGAGCGCGTGTACCCGTTCGCGAGCTACGTGACGATCAACATCTCGTCGCCGAACACGAAGAACCTGCGCCAGCTGCAGGGCGCCGGCGAACTCGACGCCCTGCTCGCCGCGCTGAAGGACAAGCAGCAGCGCCTCGCCGACCTGCACGGCAAGCTCGTGCCGCTCGCGCTGAAGATCGCACCCGATCTCGACGACGAACAGGTCAAGGAAATCGGCGACACGCTGCTGCGCCACAAGATCGAAGCGGTCATCGCCACCAACACGACGCTGTCGCGCGCGGCCGTCCAGGGCCTGCCGCATGCGGACGAAGCCGGCGGCCTGTCGGGCCGCCCGGTGTTCGACGCGTCGAACGAAGTGATCCGCAAGCTGCACGCGGAAGTCGGCAACGACGTGCCGATCATCGGCGTCGGCGGCATTTTCTCGGGCGAGGACGCCCGCGCGAAGCTCGCGGCCGGCGCGGCGCTGGTCCAGCTTTACACCGGCTTCATCTACCGCGGCCCGGCGCTCGTGTCGGAATGCGTGAAGGCGATCGCCCGCGAGCGCACCGCGTAATATAGACATAAACAAACTGTATTTAATGGCCGATAGCGTTTTTGCTATCATCAGCCGTACTATCAGAATCATTGACCCGGACAGGGCAAGGACACACACGATGAAATTTTCGCTGCTGAAGAAGCTGCTGGTTGCCGGCCTGATCGGCACGTCGTTCGCCGCCGCAACCGCGCATGCGGCCGACCTCCTCGACCAGGTCAAACAGCGCGGCACGCTGCGCGTCGGCCTCGAAGGCACGTTCCCCCCGTTCAATTCGAAGAATCCGCAGGGCGAGCTCGTCGGCTTCGACGTCGACATCGCGAAGGCCGTCGCGGCGAAGCTCGGCGTGAAGGCCGAATTCGTGACGACCGAATGGAGCGGCATCATCGCGGGCCTGCAGGCCGGCAAGTTCGACGTGATCGCCAACCAGGTCGGCATCACCGACAAGCGCAAGGAGACGCTCGACTTCTCGCCGGCGTACACGTATTCGTCCGCGCAGCTGATCCAGCGCAAGGACGACACGCGCGCGTTCAAGTCGCTGGATGACCTGAAGGGCAAGAAGCTCGGCGTCGCGCTCGGCACGAACTACATGGACATGGCGAAGTCCGTGCCCGGCATCGACGTGAAGACGTACCCGGGCGCGCCCGAGTACCTGCGCGATCTCGCAGCCGGCCGCCTCGACGCAGCGCTCAACGACCGCCTGATGCTCGCGTACCTGACGAAGAACTCGCAACTGCCGCTGCGCCCGGGCGCGAACGTCGGTTCGGCGAACCCGTCGGGCATCCCGTTCAAGAAGGGCAACCCGAAGTTCCAGAAGGCGATCGACGACGCGATGGCGCAACTCGAGGCCGACGGCACGTTCACGAAGATCTCGGACAAGTGGTTCGGCATCGACGTGACCAAACCGATCAAGTAAGCACGCCTGCATTTCCCGCCTGACGGCGGGCCGGACAGGGCGGCATCCGTCACGATGCCGCCCTTTGTTTTATTCGTCCGGTTTATGATTGCGCTTTCGCGCACGCATTCGATTCGTATTCCATGTCGACAACGTCCCTGCTCGTCCAATCGCTGCCGGTGCTCGCCCAGGGCGCCGTGCTGACCGTCAAGTTCGCCGTGCTGTCGATGGTGTTCGGCCTGTTTGGCGCCGTCGTGCTCGCGATGATGGGCATCCGGCAAAGCGAAGCGCTCGACGGCTTCGAACGCATCTGGGTCAACGCGCTCGCGTGGCTCGCGCGCGCGTACGTGAGCCTGATGCGCGGCACACCGTTGCTCGTGCAGATCTTCGTCATCTACTACGGGCTGCCGAGCCTCGGCATCTCGCTCGACCCGACGCCGGCCGGCGTCATCGCGCTGTCCGCGAACGTCGCGGCTTACATGTCCGAAAGCATGCGCGGCGCCATCAACGGGATCGCGCGCGGCCAATGGCTCGCCGCTTACAGTCTCGGGCTGTCGTGGGGGCAGACGCTGCGCTACGTGATCGGCCCGCAGGCGCTGCGCATCGCGGTGCCGAGCCTGTCGAACAGCCTGATCAGCCTGATCAAGGACACGTCGCTCGTATCCGTGATCACCGTGACCGAACTGCTGCGCAGCGCACAGGAAGTGATCGCGGCGACCTATCAGCCGCTGCCGCTCTACCTCGCCGCCGCAGCCGTGTACTGGATCCTGTGCCAGATCCTCGAATGGGTGCAGCGCTGGTACGAAAAGCGCCTGTCGCTGCCGTCGCGGCACTGAGCGCACGCGCTTCCGCCGGGCCGCGCACGCGCGCCCGGCGCCTCCTTCTTCCCGCCTACTCGCCCGAATAGCGCACGCCGAGCGCGGCGCGCGCCGCATCGGTCATCGCGATCATCTGCCGCGAATGGTCGTGCGTCACGATCGGGCTTTCCGTTTGACCCGCGCGCAGCAGGTCGCAAAAATGTGCGGTCTCGTAGTTCAGCCCGCCGCCTTCGGCCGGCGCATCGAGCTCGACGGTGCGCCCGTCTGCATAGTGGATCGTCGCACGCGCGGGGTTCCACCACTTCTCGTGGATCGTCACGTGGCCGCCGGCCCCGGCGATCAGTGCGTCACCGCGCCCCATCACGTCGAGCCCGCAAAAGAGCTGGGCGATCCCGCCGTTCGCATGCACGCTGTTCAGGCTCGCGAACAGGTCGACGCCCGTCGCGCCGACCCGGCCGAGCGTCTGCACGTCGCGCGCCGCACCGAGCCAGTCGACCGCGAGAAACGCCTCGTAGATCCCGATATCGAGCAGCGCGCCGCCCGCGCGATCGAGGCGATAGACGGAATGGTCGTCCGGCACCGACGACGATGCGCATCCCGCGCGGACGAGCCGGATCTCGCCGATCGGGTCGTGGTGCAGATGCGCACGCAATTGACGGTACAGCGGAAAGAACGGCGGCTTCATCGCCTCCATGAACAGCCGCCCGGCGTCGCGTGCCGCCTGCAGCACGGTGTCGAGTTGCGCCGCGTTCAGCGTCGCGGGCTTTTCGCACAGCACGGCCTTGCCGGCGGCCAGTGCGGCCAGCGTGTACTGCGCGTGACTGTCATGGAGCGTCGCGATGTAGACCGCGTCGATATCGCTCGCGAGGAGCGCTTCGAGGCTCGCGGCAGGCGTGCCGCCGTACGTCCCGCAAAAGGCGGCCGCGGCGTCGGCGCGGCGGGCCCAGGCACCGGCGAGCGCGGCGCCCGGCACGTGCGCGAGGCTTTGCGCGAAGCGGCGCGCAATGCTGCCTGCGCCGACGATGCCGAAGCGCACCGGGCGATGGTCGTTGTCGTTCATCCTGATCTTCCGTATCGGTCGTAAGACGATGGCCGGCACGCTGCCGACCGGCCGTCATGATAAACGGCCCGGCGGCACATGGATGAGCGACACGCACAACGTCAGGCGCGCACGGGCACGTCGACCGAGAAATCGCGCGAGATTTCGTCGGCGCTGAAATCGATCAGCGCGAGCGATGCCGCCTCGGCTTCGCGCGGGTCGCGCCGCTCGATCGCATCGACGACGCGCGCATGCGCCTTCACCGCGATCTCGTGCGCCCCTTCCTTCTGCACGACGCGCGGATTCACGAGGCGCACTGCACCGCGCACGATCGCCGCCATCTGCTGGAAGAACTGGTTGCCGCTGGCCTGCACGATCCGCGTATGCAGCAACTCGTCCGCCGTGTCGTAGCCGGGATCGCCGGGCTGCAGCACCTTGAATGCGTCGAACGCTTCGCGAATGCCCGCGATGTCGGCCGCCGTCGCACGCACCGCCGCCTGGGCGGTCGCACGTGGCTCGATCAGCATCCGGAATTCGATGACGTCGCGCATGAACTGCGGATCGGGTTTTGCCCGAAATCGCCAGCTCACGACGTCTTCGTCGATCATGCGCCAGTCGCGCATCGGCCGCACACGCGTGCCGACTTTCGGACGAACGTCGAGCATGTCGCGCGCAAGCAACATCGACAATGCTTCCCGCATCACCGTACGACTCACGTCGAACTCTTTCGACAACACGTCCTGTGGCGGCAAGATGCCGCCGTACTTGTCTTCGACGATACCCGAGACAAGCCCATCCATCACTTTGGCGACCAGTGACCGGTCTTTGCCCTGCTCCATGACACCTCCCCGTGCGTCGATTTGCGAACACCTGCTCCGCAGTTCCGCCGGCCCTGGTTACTACTGTTCTTATGATCTATAAGTTGATGAGTTCGACGATATTTCGCTATCTGGTAAACACCTGACAGGGTTATCCCTCTTTTTGACGGGGTGATTTATACGTCTAAAAAAAAGACCCGGAAAGCGCGCTGCGCCTGCCGGGCCCCGATTTCCACAAGATTTAAACATTCAGTCCATTACGGTCGACAACGTGCCGCTACGGACTGCTTGCCATTTCTTTCAATTAGCCGAATAAACGATCGTTTCGACGCCGTTTTCCGTGCCGAGCAAGCACAGATTCGCGCCGCGCCCGGCGAACAGGCCGACCGTCACGACGCCCGGCCATGCGTTCACCTGCGCTTCGAAGCCGCGCGGATCGGCGATCTGCAGCCCCTTCACGTCGATGATCTCGTTGCCGTTGTCGGTGATGTACGGCGCGCCGTCCTTCGTCACGCGCAGCACGGGCACGCCGCCGAGCGCGGTCACGCGCCGGCCGATCGCCGTGCGCGCCATCGGCACGACTTCGATCGGCAGCGGGAACGCGCCGAGCACCGGTACGCGCTTGCTGCCGTCCGCGATGCAGACGAACGTGTCGGCCACCGACGCGACGATCTTCTCGCGCGTCAGCGCGCCGCCACCGCCCTTGACCATCGCGCCGCTCGCGTCGATCTCGTCGGCACCGTCGACGTACACCTGCAGCGAGTCGATCTCGTTCAGGTCGAACACCTTGATGCCATGCGATTTCAGGCGCTCGGTCGTCGCGACCGAGCTCGACACGGCGCCGCGATAGCGCGACTTGACGACGGCGAGCGCGTCGATGAAGCAGTTGGCGGTCGAGCCGGTGCCGACGCCGATCACGGCGCCTTCCGGCACGTTCTGGATCACGTAGTCGGCGGCGGCCTGGCCGACGAGGCGTTTGAGTTCGTCTTGAGTCATGGAGTGGTAATGCGGTGGGATTGCGGAAAACCGCCAGTTTACCGGACTCGGATGACGGCCCGCGTTTTTCGGCGCGTGGCGTGCCGCGAATTCACGGTGCGCCTGCCGCGGGTGCATTGTCCAACGGTTGTGTGCCGGGAAAGTATTTGTCGAGCAACGCCTGCGCGATCGCGTCGGTTTCGGCGTCCGGGTTGCCCGCATAGTCCGACGGCCGGAAATGCATCTGGAACGCCGCGAACACGCGCCGCGTGCGTGCGTCGAGCACGCCGTCGGTCGGCACGTCGTAGCCGTAGCGCGCGAGCCTGAGCTGCAGTTCACGCACGTCGACGGGCGCGTGCGGATCACTGCCGCCGAGCCGCGCGGCCACGGCCGCGTCGTCCGGCCACGCACCGACGCCGGCCTGCGCCAGCGCGTGCCACGGGAACAGCGGCCCCGGATCGATCTTGCGTTGCGGTGCGATGTCGCTGTGCCCGACCACGCGCGTCGGCGGGATTCCGTAGCGCGCGACGATGTCCTTCGACAGGTCGATCAATGCGTCGACCTGCTCGGGCGGATAGGGCTGCCAGGTGCGATGCTGCGGATCGAGCGGGCCGCGGTTCACGTTCTCGATGCCGATCGACACCGCGTTCAGCTCGGTCGTACCCTGCCACTCGCTCACGCCCGCATGCCACGCGCGTTGCGCTTCCGGAACGAGCTGGTAGACGACGGGCATCCCGCGCTCGGTGCGCGGCTGCGGCGGGATGACGTAATGCACGCTGACCGAATCGCCCGTCAACGTGCGCAGCGACTTCGCCTCGTCGCTTTCGGTGTAATGCATCACGAGAAAGCGGACCCGCGAATCGGCACCGCGCGCCTGCAGGCTCGTGTCGGCGTAGTAGGTGCCGCGCTGGACGAGCGACGGCGACGTGCAGGCCGCCAGCAGGCACAGCACGGCGCAGGAGGCGCCAACACGAAACAGGGTCATCGGTCGCGGGTTCCGGAGAGCCGCGCGCCACACCGCATCACGGCACGGCACGCGTCGTTCGGGGCATTCGACGCCCGCGCGGATCGCGCGGGACGGGCTGGCGTCAGCCCTTCACGCGCCGCTGGCGCACAGCCTCGTACAGGCACACGCCGCTGGCGACCGACACGTTCAGGCTTTCCACGCTGCCGGCCATCGGGATGCTCATCACTTCGTCGCATGTGTCGCGCGTGAGCCGGCGCATGCCTTCGCCTTCGGCGCCCATCACGAGCGCGACAGGGCCGTCGAGCTTGGTTTCGTAGAGCGTCGCCGACGCCTCGTCCGACGTGCCGATGATCCACACGCCGGCTTCCTTCAGCTCGCGCAGCGCGCGGGCGAGGTTCGTCACCGTGATGTACGGCACCGTGTCGGCTGCGCCGCTCGCCACCTTGGCCGCCGTCGCGTTCAGACCGACCGCGCGGTCGCGCGGTGCGATCACCGCATGCGCGCCGGCCGAATCGGCCACACGCAGGCACGCGCCGAGGTTGTGCGGATCGGTGACGCCGTCGAGCACGAGCAGCAGCGCCGGGCCCTGGATGCCGTCGAGCAGCTCCGACAGGTTCTGCGCGAGCGGCATGTCCTCGACACGTGCGACGACGCCCTGGTGACGCTCGGTGTGCGCGAGGCCCCACAGGCGCGTTTCGTCGGCTGCAATCAACCGCACGCCCGCTTCCTTCGCGGCGTGCAGGAAGTCCTGCATGCGGCGGTCGCGGCGCGTCTGGTCGTACAGCACCTCCGCAACCGTCGATGCATCGTGCCGCAAACGTGCGGTCACCGCATGAAAACCGTAAAGAACCTTCAGACGTGACATGACTGGAACAACCTTCGATCAAACGTGCGGCCGCGCGACGCGCGCAGCCGCGATCCATGGAAAAGGAAAGCGCCGCGTTGCCGGCCGATGACCGGTGACGCGGCGTCTCTCGATACTGCAGGGCGTGCGCTTGCGACGCCCCGAACGCTCAATACTTCTTGCGGGCGCGAGTCTTCTTCGCGGTCGGCTTCGCGGGTGCACCGCCCCCGCCACCGCCCTTCTTCTTCGCGGCGGTACGCGCGGCACGCGCATCCTTCACCGCGACGCTCGGCGCGCTCGCGGCTTTCTTGCGCCGCGGCGCCGACTCTTCCGACGACGGCGGCAGCGCGCGCACGCGCGGGCCGTTGCCATTCCCGTTTCGATCGGCACCGGCGGCAGCCGGCGCAGGCGACGGACGTGGCGCCTTCACCGGCGTATCGCGCACGAGGCGGAAGTCGATCTTGCGCGCGTCGAGATCGACGCGGCTCACCTGGACGCGCACGCGATCCGACAGGCGATAGCGGATGCCCGTCCGTTCACCGCGCAGCTCGTTCTTGATCTCGTCGTACTGGAAGTAGTCCGAGCCGAGTTCCGTGACGTGCACGAGCCCTTCGATGAACAGCGTGTCGAGCTGCACGAAGATGCCGAACGACGTGACGCCGTTCACCATCCCGCCGTACTCCTCGCCGAGCTTGTCGCGCATGAAGTAGCACTTGAGCCATGCTTCGACATCGCGCGACGCTTCGTCCGCACGACGCTCGTTCGCCGAGCAGTGCAGGCCAAGCTCTTCCCAGATCGCCGTGTTCGAGCGCGAGCGGCTGCGTGCTTCGTCGTCGGCCTGCTGCATCGCGCGCGCACGCGGCGACAGCGCGGTGTTCAGCTCGAAGCCTTCCGGCGCCTTCGGCACGTACTTCTTGCCGGACAGGATCGCGTAGATCGCGCGGTGCGTGAGCAGGTCGGGATAGCGGCGGATCGGGCTCGTGAAGTGCGCGTACGCCTCGTAGGCGAGACCGAAGTGGCCGATGTTATCCGGGCTGTAGACGGCCTGCTGCATCGAGCGCAGCAGCATCGGCTGCAGCATCTGCGCATCGGGCCGGTCGCGGATCTGCGCCATCAGCGCCGCGTAGTCGCTCGCATGCGGCTTGTCGCCGCCACCGAGCGACAGGCCCATGCCGCGCAGGAATGCGCGCAGGTTCTCGAGCTTCTCCGGCGTCGGCCCCGCGTGCACGCGGTACAGGCCCGGATGCTTGTTGCGCTTCAGGAAGTCGGCCGCGCAGACGTTCGCGGCCAGCATGCATTCCTCGATCAGCTTGTGCGCGTCGTTGCGCTGGCGCGGCACGATCTGCTCGATCTTGCCCTGCGAGTTGCAGACGATGTAGGTCTCGGTCGTGTCGAAGTCGATCGCACCGCGCTTCTGACGGGCGGCGAACAGCGACTTGTAGACGCCGTACAGGTCCTGCAGGTGCGGCAGCAGGTCGGCGCGACGCGCCGCCTCCGGGCCCTTCGTGTTCGACAGCACGGCCGCGACTTCGGTGTACGTGAGGCGTGCAGCCGAGTGGATCACGGCCGGGTAGAACTGGTACGCCTTGATCTCGCCGCGCGCGGTGATCACCATGTCGCACGCGAGCACGCAGCGGTCGACGTGCGGATTCAGCGAGCACAGGCCGTTCGACAGCTTCTCCGGCAGCATCGGGATCACGCGGCGCGGGAAATACACCGACGTGCTGCGTTCGAGCGCGTCGGCATCGAGCCCGGTGCCCGGCTGGACATAGTGCGACACGTCGGCGATCGCGACGATCAGCCGGTAGCCGTCGCCGCGGCCGACCTTGACCGGCTCGCAGTAGACGGCGTCATCGAAGTCGCGGGCGTCCTCGCCGTCGATCGTGACGAGCGGCACGTCGCGCAGGTCGACGCGGAAGCGCAGGTCGGTCGGCCGCACCTTGTCGGGCAGCGCGGCGGCTTCGTCGAGCGCCGGCTGGCTGAATTCGTGCGGCACGCCGTACTTGCGCACCGCGATTTCGATTTCCATGCCCGGATCGTCGATGTCGCCAAGCACTTCGACGACACGGCCGAGCGGCTGCGAATGACGGCTCGGGAAATCGGTCAGTTCGACGACGACGACCTGCCCGACCTTCGCCTTCTTCACGTTCTGCGTGATCAGGATGTCGTGGCCGATGCGCTTGTCTTCCGGCGCGACGATCAGCGCGCCGTTCTCGTTGAGCAGGCGGCCGATCACGCGCTTGTTCGCGCGATCGGTGACTTCGACGACATGCCCTTCCGGGCGGCCGCGGCGATCGTAGCCGACGATGCGCGCGAGCACGCGATCGTTGTGCATCACCTTCTGCATTTCGCCGTTCGGCAAGAACAGGTCGTCCTGGCCGTCGTCGCGGATCACGAAACCGTAGCCGTCGCGATGCCCCTGCACGCGCCCGGCGACGAAGTTCGACGGATGGGTCAACTGGTAATGGCCGCGCTTGTCGAGGCGGATCTGGCCGTCGCGCTCCATCGCGGCGACTCGCCGGAAGAACCCCTCGCGCTCCTGACGCTTGATCGACAGGGCTTCGGCGATGTCGTTGGCAGCCAGCGGCGCGTCGCTCGTACGCAGCACGCCGAGAATTTCTTCACGGCTCGGAATGGGGTACGGATATTTGCTCAAGGGTTTGTCGATGATTGTTCTCGTTGCGTTGACTGATGGTGCACGGCATCAACATAGAGGTGTCCGTCAGACAGTTCTATATTGACGGCGGCGGGTCATTCTATCACCCGCATGTGTCGCCAAATGACGGGAATGCCGCGAGCCGGCGCGACGGCGGCCGGTTTGCGATGCATCGCAAAAAAGTGTTGACACGAATAATTGGGGCGCTATAATTTCGCTTCTTTGCAGCAAGCAGCTCACTGCAAACGTGCCCAGGTGGCGGAATTGGTAGACGCACTAGGTTCAGGTCCTAGCGGTGGCAACATCGTGGAGGTTCGAGTCCTCTCCTGGGCACCATCTGTATTTTAAAAAGGTCGGCTTTTAG
>JAIRVP010000054.1 GCA_031253835.1 Burkholderia sp.
TTGTCGACCAGCGCCTTCAGGATCTTCGCGACGGCCAGCGGCTCGACGCTGTCGTTCGACTCGACGAGGATCGCGCGGTCCGCGCCGATCGCCAGCGCCGTGCGCAGCGTTTCCTGCGCCTGCGCCACGCCGACCGACACGGCGACCACCTCGGTCGCGACGCCGGCTTCCTTCAACCGCACGGCCTCTTCCACCGCGATCTCGTCGAACGGGTTCATCGACATCTTCACGTTCGCGATGTCGACGCCCGTCCGGTCGGATTTCACGCCGACCTTCACGTTCGTGTCGACCACGCGTTTCACTGCCACGAGCACTTTCAACTGCCTGTCTCCTGTTCCGTTGCGTGCGCCGCGCCGTATCAGCGCGCGGTATACCCGCCGTCGATCACCAGCTCCGCGCCCGTCACGTAGCGGCCGGCCGGCGACACGAGATACAGGATGCCGGCCGCGATGTCGCGCGGGCTGCCGATCTTCGCCATCGGCACGTTCGTCTGCATGTACTCGAACGCGCGATCGGGGTCCTGCCCCATCTGGCGGAACGCGTCCTCGAGCATCGGCGTGCGGATATAGCCGGGATGCACCGAGTTCGCGCGGATGTTCTTCGCCGCGTACAGCATCGCGTCGACCTTCGCCATCATCCGCACCGCGGCCTTCGATGCGTGATACGCAGGCACGTCGGGGCCGCCGACGATCCCGTACATCGACGACAGGTTCACGATCGAGCCGCCGCCGGCTGCGTCGATATGCGGAATCGCCGCACGCGTGCACAGGAACACGCCGTTCACGTTCACGTCCTGCACGCGCTGCCACTGCGCGAGCGTGAGCTCGTGCGTCGGCACGTTGTGCCCTTCGATGCCCGCGTTGTTCACGAGCACGTCGAGGCGCCCGAAGCGCGCGACGATCTCGCCGAACACGCGCGCCACGTCGGCCTCGTGCGTCACGTCGAGCGACCAGAACGCGGCCTGGCCGCCCTGCGCGCGGATTTCCTCGACCAGCGCTTCCGCGGGCTGCGACAGCACGTCGAGAATCGCCACGCTCGCGCCGGCCGCGGCCAGCGTGCGCGCCGTCTCGGCGCCGATGCCGCGTGCGCCGCCGGTGATCGCGGCGACCTTGCCGCGCAGGTCGAACAGTTCTTCGATGAGTTTCATGGTGTCTCCGTGGATTCATACGGGCCGCCCGCATGCGCGGCGGCCTTCAAGGGCATCCGGCGTTATCGCGTATTCCGCGTCGCCAGAAAATCGAGGCATTCCCGATTGAAATAATCGGCGTGTTCCACCATCACCCAGTGGCCGCACCGGTTCATCAGCACGAAGCGCGCGTCGCGGCAGTGTTCGAGGAACTTCAGCGCACCGCCGACCGGATTGAAGCGGTCGTCCGTGCCCCAGAAACCGAGGATCGGGCAGCGCAGGTCGCCGAGCGCGCCGGTCAGGTTCGGCACGCTCATCGTCGACAGCACTTCGGTCGGCTGCTCGACGCACACCTTCATCCGCTCGACGACGAGCGCGTCGGTAACGATCGCCGGGTCGTGCACGAGCAGCGTCAGCAGCTCGCGCATCGTGTCGTCATTCATCTGGCGATTGGTGAACAGCTTGACCATTCGCTGGATCCCTTCCATCCGGAAATAGGTGTCGCGATCCTCGACGCCGCCCGGCGCCATCATGATCAGCCCGTCGACTTCGTCCGGATAGTCGAGCGCGTACTTGAGCGCGATCGCGCCGCCGAGCGAGTTGCCGAGCAGCACGGCCGGCCCGATCCCGAGCGCGGCCAGCTGCGCATGCAGCGCATCGACGAAGAAATCGAGCGTGTAGGCGACGTCGGACGGCTTCGACGACTGCCCGTAGCCCGGCAGGTCGACGACGATCGCGCGATAGCCGGCCGCCGCGAACGCGGGAACGTTGTGCTTGAAGTTGCTGAAGCCGCTGGCGCCCGGGCCGCTGCCGTGGATGAACACCACGGGCCGGCCCTCGCCTGCCTCGAAATGGTGCAGGCGCATGCCGCCCGGTACGTCGGTGAAGATGCCGGCCGGCGGCGTCGTGAGGGTCGTCATCGCGGGTTGTCTCCTTCGTCGTTCGATGGCTGTCTGCCACGATGATTGCGCCGCCGGCGCCGGCCGGCATCATCCTTTCAGACTACGAAGCCGCGCGCGCTTCTTCCTATCATCGGCCCACCGAAACGGAGGCAACGATGAACGGATTCGACTACAGCGGCAAGACAGTGCTCGTGACGGGCGGCACCAAGGGCATCGGGCGGCGCATCGCCGAAGGGTTTCTCGCGGCGGGCGCACGCGTGTTCGTCTGCGGGCGCAGCGCGCCCGACACACCGCCTTCGGCCAATGGCCGCACGGCGGCCTTCGTCGCGGCCGACCTGCGCGACATCGAGCAGGTCGACGCGATGCTCGCGACGATCCGCGCGACGGCCGGCGGCCTCGACGTGCTCGTCAACAACGCGGGCGGCTCGCCGTTCGCGCTCGCGGCCGACGCATCGCCGCGCTTCACCGAATCGATCGTGCGGCTGAACCTGATCGCACCGCTGCAGCTCGCGCAGCGCGTGAACGCGATCATGCAGCCGCAACCCGAAGGCGGCGTGATGCTGTTCATCGGGAGCATCAGCGCATCGCGGCCGTCGCCCGGCACGGCCGCGTACGGCGCCGCGAAAGCGGGTCTCGTCAACGCGGTCACGTCGCTCGCGGTCGAGTGGGCGCCGCGCGTGCGCGTGTGCGCGATCAGCCCGAGCCTCGTGCAGACGGAATCGGCCACCGAAGGCCACTACGGCGACGACACCGCGCTCGACGCGATCCGCGCGACGATTCCCGCCGGACGGCTCGCGACGCCCGACGACGTTGCATCCGCGTGCCTGTTCCTCGCGTCGCCGCACGCGTCGTACACGTCGGGCGCGAACCTGCGGCTCGACGGCGGTGGCGAGCGGCCCGCGTTCCTGTCGGCCGCGCAGGCCGACGCACGCTGAACCACGCATGACGCGCGGTGCGGGGGCAATTCGTTTCCAGTCCTAGGGAAGTCATCTAGTTCATTTTGACGATTCCCTGCTACCGCGATCTCCCTACTCTGCCTCTCACGACAACACACACAGTCGACCGTCGTCGATACCCCCAAGAGGAGACACCATGCAACAACGGATTTCGCGCCGTACCGACAAGCGGGCAACCGCCACGCTGTCGACGCTGGCCGCCGCGCTGCTGACGTGCGCCGTTCCCAGCGCGCACGCCGGCAGCACGATCGAGCTTGGCGCCGACACGACGCTGGACTACACGTTCACGCTCAGTTACGGCCTCGGCATGCGCACCCGCGCACCGAGCGGCAATCTGCTGACGCCGGCGAACATCAACGGTGACGACGGCGACCGCAACTTCGCGAAGAACAAGCTGATCGAGAACCAGGTGAGCCTGCTCGGCGAAGTGAACCTGAAGCACGACGACTGGGGCGTGTTCGTCCGCGCGGACACGTTCTACGACCAGGCCTATCGCCGCCCGAACTACAACGACGCGCCGGGCACCGTGAATCACTCGGGCCAGTACAACGACTTCACGAGCGATGCGCGCTACTGGTCGGGCGGCCACACGACGCTGCTCGCCGCGTATGCGTACAACACGTTCCACATCGGCTCGACGAGCCTGAACGTGAAGGTCGGCGACCAGGTGGTCGCATGGGGCGAAAGCCTGTTCTTCCCGAACATCGCGGGCGCGCAGGGGCCGTCCGACGCGACCAAGTCGTACATGGCCGGCGCCGAGGTGAAGGACATCCTGCTGCCGGTGCCGCAGATCTCGACGCAATGGCAGATCACGCCGAGCTTCAGCCTGCTCGGCTACTACCAGTTCTCGTACCAGCAGAACCGGCTGACCGCGCCCGGCACGTACTGGAGCTACTCCGACGTCACGGGCCCCGGCGCGCAGTACATCATCGGCCCGGGCGGGATGATCATTCCGCGCGGCCCCGACGACAAGCCGAGCGCGCGCAACCAGTGGGGTATCGGCGCGCGCGTGCGCGTGCTCGGCGACACCGAGATCGGCGTGTACCACCTGCACTACAACGACATGAACCCGAGCGTCGTCACGACGTACTTCCCGACGCTCCAGTACCAGCAGACCTATTTCAGCAACATCAAGCTGACCGGCGCGAGCTTCTCGACGCAGGTCGGCCCCGTGAACGTCGCCGGCGAAGTGTCGTACCGCCAGGGCGCGGCCGTGCTCGTCAATACGCCGACGGGCCCGCAGTCGACCCGCGCGAACGTGCTGCAGACCAACCTGTCCGGCATCTACTCGATCGGCCCGAGCTTCCTCGCGAACTCGCAGTCGCTGATCGGCGAACTCACGTACGTGCACGCCGGCAGCATCTCGGCGCTCGACGGCTCGACCACGCTCGCGAATTCACGCAATGCGCTCGCGATGGAGATCGCGTGGACGCTCAGCTACAAGAACGTGTTCAACGGCTGGGATCTCGACGTGCCGCTGACCTACACGCACGACCTGACCGGCACGTCGCCGCTCGCCGGCGCGCTCGGCTCGCTGACGGGCCAGGGCGACCACCGCGTGACGGCCGGCGTGACGTTCACGCGCCTGAGCAACCTGCAGCTGTCGCTCGTCTACGCCAAGTTCCTCGGTTCGCCGAATCCGGTCACGCGCCCGCTGTCGGACCGCGACTACGTGCTGGCCACGGCGACCTACCACTTCTGAGCGGCCCGGCCGCTCGTCACTCAGCAACAAGAGGATTGATATGAAACGCATTCATCTCCCCCTCCTGCGCGCGTCGGTGATGGCCGCGTGCGCGGTCGCCGCGACGGCGTCGTTCCCGAAGGTCACGCCGGACGACCTGAAGGCGCTCGACGGCCCGCTGACGCCGGTCGGCGCGGTGCGCGCCGCGAGCAAGGACAACGGCGTGCCGGAGTGGACCGGCAAGTGGCTCGGCACGCCGCCCGACGTGCAGTACAAGCGCGGCAGCCGCTACCCCGACCCGTTCGCGAGCGAGAAACCGATCGCGACGATCACCGCGGAGAACATGGCGCAGTATGCCGAGCACCTGACCGACGGCCAGAAGGCGATGTTCAAGCGCTATCCCACCACGTTCAAGATCAACGTGTACCCGAGCCATCGCGACTTCCGCTTCTCGGATGCGCTCTACAAGGACATCCGCACGTACGCGCCCGAATCGACGATGACGAACGACGCGAACGGCCTGACGAACGCGCCGCCCACGGTGCCGTACCCGATCCCGAAGACGGCCGCCGAACTGCTGTGGAACCAGCGCTTCTCGTCGGCGATCGGCGCCGAGCAGGCGACCTACGACCAGGCGGTCGTGTACTCGGACGGCAACATCGCGTGGGGCAAGATCCGCTACGACATCTACTCGCCGCGCAACGTCGGCAAGTACGACGTGAAGAGCGACCTGAACAACCGCACGTACTACCGCAATGCGACGGAGCTGCCGCTGTCCGACCGCGGCTCGCTGATCGTCGGTTTCCAGAACTGGGACAAGGCCGGCGCCGACAACGCGTCGCGCACGTGGATGTACAACCCCGGCACGCGGCGCGTGCGCCAGGCGCCCGAGTACGGATACGACCAGCCGTCGGGCGCGGGCGGCTTCCGCACCGTCGACGACGACCGCCTGTACAACGGCCCCGGTGACCGCTACGACTGGAAGATCCTCGGCAAGCGCGAGATCTACGTGCCGTACGACAACTACAAGGTCATGGACAGCGCGATCAAGTATGGCGACCTGCTGACCAAGGGCCACGAGAACCCCTCATATATCCGCTACGAGCTGCATCGCGTGTGGGTGCTGCAGGCGACGCTGAAGAACGGCTATCGCCACCAGTATGCGAAGCGCGTGCTGTACATCGACGAGGATTCGTGGCAATCGCTGCTGGCCGACAACTACGATGCGCGCGGCCAGCTGTGGCGCACCAACGTCGCGACGTCGCTGTACGCGTTCGACGCGAAGACGTTCTACCCGAGCGCGGTGTTCTACCACGACCTGATTTCCGGCGCGTACTTCGCCGACCGCCTGACGAACGAAGGCCCGATGCCGAAGCTCGACAACAGCCCGCAGTTCAACGAGGCGTACTTCTCGCCGGACGCGATCCGCAGCTCGGGCAACTGACGCATCGACTGACGCGGCATGCCCGTGCCCCCGCGCCGGAGCCCGTGCTCCGGCGCACGACGCCGCCCGCGACGGCGGCCTTTTCCATTCGAGGGCCCTTTCATGTCTTCCCGCCTGCATACGACGCTCGGCGACGAACTGTACGCCGCGTGGCACGCACGCGCGCCGGTCGCGCCGCTGTCGAACCGTCCGCGCCGGCTGTCGCTCGACGACGCCTACCGCATCCAGCAACGCTTCATCGAGCGTCGCGTCGACCAGGGCGAAGCGGTCGTCGGCAAGAAGATCGGCGTGACGAGCCAGGCCGTGCAGGACATGCTGAACGTGCGCCAGCCCGATTTCGGCATCCTGCTGTCCGGCATGCACTACGCGGCCGGCGAGGCGATCGCCGCCGACTCGCTGATCGCGCCGCGTGCCGAGGGCGAGATCGCGTTCATCCTCGCGCACGACCTGCGCGGCCCCGGCATCGACCGCACCGACGTGATCGCCGCGACGGCCGCCGTCGCCCCCTGCTTCGAGATCGTCGATTCGCGCATCCGCGACTGGGCGATCCGCATCGAGGACACCGTCGCCGACAACGCGTCGTGCGGCGTGTACGTGCTCGGCGATGCGCGCGTCGACCCGCGCACGCTCGACCTCGCCGCGTGCGAGATGACGATCGACAAGAACGGCGAGCCCGTCGCGCAGGGGCGCGGCGACGCGGCGCTCGGCCACCCCGCCGACGCAGTCGCGTGGCTCGCGAACACGCTCGCCGCGTACGACGTGCCGCTGCTGGCCGGCGAGATCGTGCTGTCCGGCTCGCTCGCGAAACTGATTCCGGTCACGGCCGGCGACACGCTGTCGATGCACATCTCCGGCATCGGCAGTTGCGACGTCCGCTTTATCTAAAGGAAGAATCCTGATGAAGAAAATCAAATGCGCACTGATCGGGCCCGGCAACATCGGCACCGACCTGTTGTACAAGCTGCGCCGCTCGACGGTGCTCGAACCCGTGTGGATGGTCGGCGTCGATCCGGCGTCCGACGGCCTCGCCCGCGCGCGCGAGTTCGGCCTGAAGACCACCGACCAGGGCGTCGACGGGCTGCTGCCGCACGTGGCCGCCGACGACATCCGCATCGCGTTCGACGCGACGTCGGCGTACGTGCACCGCGACAACTCCGACAAGCTCACCGCGCTCGGCGTAAAGATGATCGACCTGACGCCGGCCGCGATCGGGCCGTACTGCGTGCCGCCGGTGAACCTCGATGCGCATCTGGACAGCGCGCAGACGAACGTGAACATGGTGACCTGCGGCGGCCAGGCGACGATCCCGATGGTGTACGCGGTATCGCTCGTGCAGCCCGTCGCGTACGGCGAGATCGTCGCGACGGTATCGTCGCGCTCGGTCGGCCCCGGCACGCGCAAGAACATCGACGAATTCACGCGCACGACGTCCGGCGCGATCGAACAGGTCGGCGGCGCCCGCAAGGGCAAGGCGATCATCGTGATCAACCCGGCCGAGCCGCCGCTGATCATGCGCGACACGATCCACTGCCTGACCGACGGGCCGCCCGACGTCGACGCGATCACCGCGTCCGTGCACGCGATGGTCAAGGAAGTGCAGCGCTACGTGCCCGGCTATACGCTGAAGAACGGCCCGGTGTTCGACGGCAATCGCGTGTCGGTGTTCATGGAAGTCGAGGGGCTCGGCGACTACCTGCCGAAGTACGCGGGCAACCTCGACATCATGACCGCCGCCGCGGCCGCCACGGCCGAGCGTTTCGCCGAACAGATGCTGGCCGCGACGGCCGCCACCGCTTGAGTCGAGGAGTCACACGATGTCACTTGCAGGCAAGAAGATCCCCGTCCACGACATGTCGCTGCGCGACGGGATGCACCCGAAGCGCCACCAGATCACGCTCGACCAGATGCGCGACATCGCGCGCGGGCTCGACGCGGCCGGCGTGCCGCTGATCGAGGTCACGCACGGCGACGGTCTCGGCGGCGCATCGGTCAACTACGGTTTCCCCGCGCACACCGACGAGGCGTACCTGAGCGCCGTGATTCCGGAGCTCAAGCAGGCGAAGGTATCGGCGCTGCTGCTGCCCGGCATCGGCACCGTCGAGCACCTGCGCATGGCGCACGCGCTCGGCGTCGGCACGATCCGGGTCGCGACGCACTGCACCGAGGCCGACGTATCGGAGCAGCATATCGGCCTCGCGCGCAGGCTCGGGCTCGATACGGTCGGCTTCCTGATGATGGCGCACATGTCGTCGCCGGAGCAGCTCGTCGTGCAGGCGAAGCTGATGGAGTCGTACGGCGCGAACTGCATCTACATCACCGATTCGGCCGGCCACATGCTGCCCGACGACGTGACCGCACGGATCAGTCAGGTGCGCGAAGCGCTGAAGCCGGAAACGGAACTCGGCTTCCACGGCCACCACAATCTCGCGATGGGCGTTGCGAACTCGGTCGCGGCGGTTGCGGCCGGCGCGAACCGGATCGACGCGGCCGCGGCCGGCCTCGGCGCCGGCGCGGGCAACACGCCGATGGAAGTGTTCGTCGCGGTGTGCGACCGGATGGGGATCGAGACGGGCGTCGACGTGTTCGCGATCTCGGACGTCGCCGAGGATCTCGTCGTGCCGATCATGGACGCGCCGATCCGCCTCGACCGCGATGCGCTGACGCTCGGCTATGCGGGCGTCTACTCGTCGTTCCTGCTGTTCGCGAAGCGCGCGGAGGCGAAGTACGGGATTCCGGCGCGCGACATCCTCGTCGAACTGGGCCGGCAGCGGCTCGTCGGCGGCCAGGAGGACATGATCGAGGATGCGGCGCTGACGATGGTGCGCGCGCGGGAGGTGGCGGCGTAGTCACGCGGCAGCATCACCGGTCGTACGGGACGGGGCACATGCCCCGTTCTTTCTTGCGGGAGACGGTGGCTGCGTCCGGCAGCCGCTTACTTCCTTATCGCATTCACTGCACTCTTGAATGCCGTGCCCGCCGTGAACTTGACGGTCTTCACGGCTGCAATGCGGATCTCCTCTCCCGTCGACGGATTCCTGCCCACCCGGGCCGCGCGCTTCCCTTGCCTGAACGATCCGAAGCCGACCAGTTGAACGGCCCCGCCGGCGGCAACCGCGCCGACGATCGTATTGATTACCGCATCCACTGCTTCCGTGGCCGCGACCCGGTTCAACCCGGTAGAAAAAACCACGGCGTCAACCAATCCTTGCTTATTCATCAGCGGCTCCTGCTTCAAAAGAAAAACCGGTATTCGGGTTACCGGACTTGTTGTATTCGCGATGCCCTGTTGCGGCCCGCGCAGCGTGCGGCCGGCCATTCGAAACGGCACCGGCACCGGCAACCTAGCAAGGCTGCACCGAGATGGCGCATCGTGCGTCGTCCAACCGGACCATATGGCGACGATTGCAATCCGTTCGTCAGGTATCCGGACGACACACGCCCGGCCTGCTTCGCCTGTGTCTCTCAGGTATTGCACGAAAGCGCCCGATCCGGAAAATGGTAAATGTTCGCCAATATCGACAGCGCGTGAAATCCATCGCATAAATGGCGCTGTATGAGCGTATACGCCGATATCGACATGCATCGCGGCACCTAACCCTGACTTATACGGCTTTGCGTATACGCATGATGCACTTCGTCCAATGGCTCATCAGAAGCAACAAATTTACGATTCAACCTCATTCTGATGACGCAATGCCGAAGCGGTTAAATCGCACGATTTAATTCAACCTCGAGCGCGCCTCGTAGCACCACCGCCCAATCAAAATCCCGCCTTACCCTCGGGCAATGCATCACGTGAAGTCAGTCCGCCTGTCATCAATCAATAATGGAGACCCCATGAAGTCATTCGCTCGCCGTGCATCGCGCACGTCCGTCAAGCTGATCGCCGCAGCCGCCTGTGTGGCGGCCACCGCTCCCGTCCATGCACAGTCGAGCGTGTCGCTCTACGGTCAGGTCGACGAATGGATCGGTGCGACCAAGTTCCCCGGCAGCGATCGCGCATGGAACGTGTCGGGCGGCGGCATGTCGACGTCGTACTGGGGCCTGCACGGCGCCGAGGATCTCGGTAGCGGCTACAAGGCGATCTTCACGCTCGAAAGCTTCTTCCGCGCACAGAACGGCCAGTTCGGCCGCTTCCAGGGCGACACGTTCTTCGCGCGCAATGCGTATGTCGGCATCGATTCGCCGTACGGCACCGTGACGGCCGGCCGCCTGACGACGCACCTGTTCCTGTCGACGATCCTGTTCAACCCGTTCTACGACTCGTACACCTTCTCGCCGATGGTGTATCACGTGTTCCTCGGCCTCGGCACGTTCCCGACCTACCCGAGCGACCAGGGTGCGGTGGGCGATTCGGGCTGGAACAACGCGGTGTCGTATGCGTCGCCTTCGTTCGGTGGCCTGAACTTCGGCGCGATGTACGCGTTCGGCAACCAGGCCGGCGACAACGGCTCGAAGAAATGGAGCGCGCAGTTCAACTACGCGAACGGCCCGTTCGCGGCAACGGCCACCTATCAGTACGTGAACTTCAACAACGGTCCGCGCGACCTGAGCGCACTGGTGGCCGGCCTGAAGAGCCAGGGCATCGCGCTGGTCGGCGCGACCTACGACCTGAAGGTCGTGAAGCTGTTCGGCCAGTACATGTACACGAAGAACGACCAGGTCGCCGGCAGCTGGCACGTGAACACCGCGCAAGGCGGCGTGTCGGTGCCGCTCGGCGCGGGCAACGCGATGGCGTCGTACGCGTATTCGCGCGACGCAGGCGGCCTCGACCAGACGCGCCAGACCTGGGCCGTCGGCTACGACTATCCGCTGTCCAAGCGCACGGACGTCTACGCGGCGTACATGAACGACCGCATCAGCGGCCTGTCGAACGGCAACACGTTCGGCGCGGGGATTCGCGCGAAGTTCTGAGCGCGGCAATCCCGCGCGCCGGCATCGCGATGCCGGCAGCCGGATGACAAAACGCGGAGCCGCGAGCTCCGCGTTTTCCTGTGGAAACGTCCGGTCGAAGCGAACACCCCGAGCCGCTGGCGCCGGTCACGCAGCTTGCCGCGCCGCCGCTTCGCGCAGCGCCTGCTTCATGACCTTGCCCGAAGCGTTGAGCGGCAACGCGTCGACCAGCACGATGCCGCGCGGCACCTTGTAGTTCGCCATCCGCTCGCGGCACCACGCGATCAGCGCCGCTTCGTCGAGCAAAGCGCCCGCGCGCGGCACGACGAATGCCTGGCCGGCTTCGCCGAGCCGCGCGTCCGGCACGCCGATCACCGCGACCTGCGCGACGTCCGGGTGCGCGGCGATCGCGTTCTCGATCTCCGCCGGATAGCAGTTGAAGCCGCCCACGATGTACATGTCCTTCAGGCGATCGGTGATGCGCAGATAGCCGCGCTCGTCGAGCATGCCGACGTCGCCCGTCTGCAGCCAGCCTTGCGCGTCGATCGCGTCGCGGGTCGCCGCTTCGTCGTCGAGATAGCCCTGCATCACGTTGAAGCCGCGAATCAGGATCTCGCCGGGCACGCCGGGCGGCAGGTCGGCACCGGCCGCGTCGACGCAGCGCACGTCCACACCCGGCAGCGGACGGCCGCTGGTCGTCGCGACGGTTCGATCGTCGTCACCTTCGCGGCAGACCGTCGCGAGCCCGCAGCATTCGGTCAGGCCGTACGCGGTCAGCACCGACGTGAAACCGAGCCGGTCGCGCATGCGCGTGACCAGTTCGGGCGCGACATTCGCCGCGCCGGTGACAGCCACGCGCAGCGACGACCGGTCGAAGCGGTCGAGCGCGGGGTGCGCCAGCAGGCTCAGGTAGAGCGTCGGCGAACCGGGCAGGAACGTCACGCGGTCGAGCGCGATACGCTGCAGCACGGTCTCGGCATCGAACGTCGCCTGCGGCAGGATCGTCGCGCCGCGAATCAGCGCGGCAAGCCAGCCGGCCTTGTAGCCGAACGCATGAAAGAACGGATTGATGATCAGGTAGCGGTCGCCGGCCTGCAGCCCCACCAGCGTCGACCACAGGTCGAACGCCGCGAGATTCTGCCCGTGCGCGGTGACGACGCCCTTCGGGCGGCCGGTCGTGCCGGACGTGAACAGCACGTCCGACGGCGTGTCCGGCGTGATGGCCGCGATCCGCGCGTCGAGCACCGCTTCGGGTGTGGCGTCGGCGCAGGCCAGGAACGCGTCCCAGCCTGCCGCGCCGGCCTGTGCGTCGCGCAGCACGACCGTGTGCCGCAGCGACGGGATCGCATATCCGTCGAGCATGTCCGGGTAGCGAACGCCGAGGAACTCGCCGATCGAGATCAGCACGCGCGTGCGGCTCCGGGCCAGGATATCCGCCGCTTCCTGCCCCTTGAGGCGCGTATTGAGCGGCACGAGCGCGGCGCCCGCGAGATGGATGCCCAGTGCGGCGACGATCCACTCGTGCAGGTTCGGCGCCCAGATCGCGACGCGTTCGCCCGGCTGCACGTCGAGCGCGATCAGCGCGCGCGCGGCGCGGCGCGCTTCGTGGTGAAGCGCCGTGTAGCTGATCGCGACCCTGTCGTCGACGATCGCCGGCCGCTCCGCGTAACGGCGGGCCGATTCGGCCAGCATCGCAGGAAGGGTCGACGGCACGGGAAGTGTGGAAGTCACGGTGCGGAACTCCGTTGCAGGGAAGAGGCATCCGGTGCGGCGAGCGGCGGATAGTCGGTGAAGCCGCGCGCGCCCGGCGTATAGAGCGACGTGCGGTCGAACGCCGCGAGCGGCGCGTCGTGCCGGAAACGCGCGACGAGGTCGGGATTCCCGATGAAGTGCCGCGCGAACGACACGGCGTCGGCCCGGCCGGCCGCGAGCGCGTCGGCCGCGCTGTGCGCATCGAACCCGTCGTTCGCGATCAGCGCGCCGCGAAAATGGCTGCGCACCAGCGCGAACGCATCGAGCGCCGGATCGGGCGAACGACTGACGTGCAGATACGCGAGCCCGAGCGGCGACACGGCATCGAGCAGCGTGCCGTACGTCTGCGCCGGATCGTCGTCGTGCATGTCGTTGTACGGGTTGCCCGGGCAGATCCGCAGCCCGACTCGGCCCGCGCCGATCGCGCCGGCCATCGCCTCGAGGGCTTCGACCGTGAAGCGGCTGCGCCGCGCGGGCGTGCCGCCATAATCGTCGACGCGGCGGTTCGAGCAGGCCAGCAGAAATTGCATCGGCAGATAGCCGCTGCTGGCGTGCAGCTCGACGCCGTCGAAGCCGGCCGCGCGCGCGTTGACGGCGGCCTGCCGGTAATGGTCGATCACATCGGCGATCTCCGCGCGGGACAGCGCGCGCGGCAGGTCCATCGGCACCGCGCCATGCCCGTCCGCGTGAATCGTGCCGTTTGCGCGGAGCGCGGACGGCGCGACGGTCGCGGCAGCCGGCGCCTTGTTGAAGCGCGACGCGACGCGGCCGACATGCATCAGCTGCAGCACGATGCGGCCGCCAGCGCGGTGCACGGCGTCGGTCACGCCGCGCCACGCGGCGACCTGGTGCGGCGTCGCAATGCCCGGCGTACGGCAATAGCCCTTGCCGTCGGCGTGCGGATACGTGCCTTCCGCGACGATCAGGCCCGCGCCGGCGCGCTGTGCGTAGTACGCGACGTGCAGCGCGCCGGGCGCATCGTGTTCGTCCGCGCGGCTGCGCGTCATCGGCGCCATCACGATGCGGTTCGACAGCTCCAGCGCGCCGAGCCGGCACGGTTCGAAAAGCGGCGTATTCATGATCGGGACTCCATGCTCACGTCAGCGCGTGCGGATCTTCGGGAGCGCGGAGCCGCGCCGCATCGTCGCGAGGAATGCATCGAGCGGCGCGGGCGCGGCGACGTCGGGCAGCTCGCCGGTCGGCTTGTCGTTCCAGAACGCCTTCCACGACGGCCACAACGCATGCCACGAGCCGTCGTACGGTTCGCGCCCCGGCCAGCGCATCTTGCGTTCGCCGATCGGCGGCCGGTTGAGGTCCGACGCGTACAGGTAGCACGGATAGCGGCGGCGAAAATACCAGCGCCCGTCGATCCGCTCGTAGTCGTCCCAGTAGAGCATCTGCATCACGACCCACTCGGGGCCGGTCTCGTGTTCGTTCTTCGAATAGACGACGCCGCTTGCGTGATCGGCATCCGTGAATTCGACGATGTGGCCGCCGATGTGATGCGACGTGACCGTGAACTGGTTGCGCAGCGTGTCGTCGATCCAGCGTTTCAGGTGCGCGCGGCCGACCTGGCCCTGGCCGACCACGACGTCTTCCGGGAACAGGCCGGTCCACGCGTCGAGATCGCGCATGTCGAGCGCGAGTGCGTATTGCGCGGGCAGCATCCGGATCGCCTCGATCGATTCGAGCCGGTCGATCCGCGCGAGCAGAGTCGTATCGTTCATGTGTTGGTGTTGCTCCTGTCGAATCCGGCTGCGGATGACGCCGCGCTCGCCGGGTTGCGCCGTTCGGCCGAGGTATCGGATACGTAGTCGGTCGCGCCGGCATCGAGCCGGCAGGTCTTGCCGCCGTCGACGACGAGACTCTGCCCGGTGATGTACGACGCTTCGTCGGACGCGAGAAACAGGATCGCGTCGGCTACCTCGCGCGGCTCGCCGATCCGCCCGATCGGCACCGCACGCGCCGTGCCCTCGCGCATCGCATCGTCCTGCAACGCCTCGCGCGTGCCCTCGCTCCACACCACGCCGGGAATCACGACGTTCACGCGGATGCCGGCCGCCGCGCCCTCGAGCGCGACCGCGCGGCTGAAATTGAGCACGCCGGCCTTCGCCGCGCCGTACGCGGACAGCCCCGGGCTGCCGAGCAGCCCGACGACCGAACCAAGGTTGACGATCGCGCCGCCGCGCTGCCGCTTCATCGCGCGCAACGCGGCGCGCGTGCCGAAGAACGCGACGTCGAGCGTGCCGCGCAGGCAGCTGTGCCAGTCGTCGGTGCTCACCTGGTCGACGAGCCCCCACGTGTAGTTCACTGCGTTGTTGACCATCACGTCGAGGCGGCCGAAGCGCTCGACGGTCGCGTCGACCGCGCGCCCGATCGATGCGTCGTCGGTTGCATCGGCCTGGATCCACGCGGCGTCGCCGCCGGCCGCCGTGATGTCCCGCACGACCTGTTCAAGCGGCTCGCGCCGCCGGCCGCACAGCATCACGCGCGCGCCTTCCGCCGCGAAGCGCCGCGCGGTCGCCGCGCCGATGCCGGTGCCCGCGCCGCTGATCAGCGCGATCTTGTCCTGCAAACGTCCTGTCATCGTGGTCTCCTGGATCATGTGCATGCCGCCGCTGACCGACAGCGTCTGCCCGGTCATCTGCCGTGCATCGCCGCGCTCCGTCAGAGGGTGTGAAGCTGGCTCACCGCGAGCGGCGGCACATCGCTCGGCGTCCGCCACGCACCGTCCTGCCATTCGAACACCTTCCTGCGCCCGAGATCGGCCGGCAGCGCCGCGACGTCCGTGTAGAACTGGCGGTACCAGTCGCGCAACTGATAGATCGGGCCATCGCCTTCGCACAGCACCGGGAAATCGATCCGCGTCTTGTTGTGCCAGATCTCGACGTCCTGGAAGAACGACCGGTGCGCCTGCTCGACATAGGCGTCCGCGATCGCGCGGTTCGCGTCGTCCGACAGCGCCGGGTCCTTGCGGATCATCACGCCGTAGCGCAGGTCGAAGCTGTGCTGGTCGATCGGCACGTGGCAGTTCAGCAGGATGCTGTGGACGGCCTGCCCTTCGACATCGGCCGTCATCCGCGTGATGTGATACGCGGGGCCGAAGTACGCGCTGTCCGCGACGAGCCCGTTGCCGAGCAGCGCGCTCTGCCCGCCGCGGAACATCTGGTAGCCCGTGTGGCCGACGAAGGTATTGCAGAAGTAGTTCGCCGGCGAGCCGTGAACGGGCCCGAAATGCGCGACGTCGGCGAGGTTGTCGACGAGCTCGCGACAGTTCGTGTGGATCGTCATCTTGCGGACGGCCCACGGCGTCCATTCGTCGGAAAAGCACGCGTCGATGCGCGGGATCGCGACGTGCGCCGGCGGTTCGCCGCCTTCGTGGTCCTGCCAGACGAACAGCAGCCCGTTCTGCTCGCACGTGTGCCACGACCGGATCCGCGCCTTCTGCGGCACGCGCGCCGCGTACGGCACGTGTTCGCAGGCGCCGTCGCCGCCCCATCGCCATTGATGGAACGGGCAGACGAGCGCGTTGCCCTGCACCTCGCCCTTCGACAGATCGGCGCCCATGTGCGGGCACCATGCGTCGAGTATCCGGATCGCGCCGTCGGCGCCCGCGAACGCGACGAGCTGCGTGCCGAAGATGTCGAGTCGATGCGGCTTGCCGTTCCGGTAATCCGATGCCAGCCCGAGGCAATGCCAGCCGCGCGCATACCGGTCACCCGTCGCCGGGGCCGCGTGTTGCAGTTCCATGTGTGTCCTCCGTGGTCGCGTCATGTGCGGCCCATTGTCGGAACGGGGTCGCGGCCGAACATACTCCGGATGGACGAGATCGCCGCCGGCACGGGGCGGGCACGCGGATTTCTGCGCGGGGCCGGCGTAAACAACCCTGATTTGGACTAGATATCGCGCCGCGCGGCACCGGTGACGAAGACGCCGCGCGCGTGTTCGCACGGGTACGATGCGCCGGGCAAAACGACTATGATGGTCGTCCGCCGAACCGCGTGCGAGCGGCACCGCGCCGTGCGTCCCGCACGGTACGGCGACATCGCCGCGCGCCCTCGGTGGCGGCGGCGACACAATGATCAGACAGGAGACACCGTAGTGCCGACGAACGCCCATCCGCCCGAGCGTGCAGGCGCCGATCTCGCGGCCGCGACGCCCGACGAACTGAGCGACCTGATTGGCCTCGTCTACGAAGGCGTGACGTCCGCCGTGCCGTGGCACGGCCTGCTCGATGCGCTGCGGGTGCGACTCGCGGCCAACTACGCGACGCTCGTGCTGCGCCCGCCGGCCGACGCGATGAAAGGCCTGATCGTCACGTCGAGCCTGGTGGACACGTCGGTCGGCACCGGCGCCTACCTGCAGCGCTTCTACACGCTCGACGCTTTCGTCGACCTGCCACGCGATACGGTGACGACCGTGCACGAGATGCTCGGCGAACGGCGCTGGCTAGAAAGCGAGAAGTACCGCAATTTCGACCGGATGTACGACGTGCTCCACGTGATGGGCGCCGACATTCACGTGGACGTCGACAACGAGTGCCGGCTGCGCATCTGCCGGCCGCATGGCGCACCGCCGTTCGACGCGAACGACAAGGCGCTGTGCCGGTTCCTGCTGCCGCACCTGAAACGCGCGGCAAGCCTGCGCGCGAGCCTCGAAGTGACCGCGAACGAGCGCCACCTGTACGCGGAAACGGTCAGTCAGCTGCGCATCGGCGCGATCCTGCTCGACGAACAGGCGCGCGTGATGAAGACCAACGACGACGCGGCGCAGGTTCTCGCCGAACGCGACGGGCTGTTCGTCGTCGACGGCAAGCTGGCCTGCGACGGCACGACGAACCAGCGCCTGCTGCAGACGCTGATCCGCCAGGCGCTGGCCCGGCAGGCCGCCTCCGGGCAAGGCATGACGCTGGCCCGCCGCGCGGGACGCGCCAGGCTCGGCCTGCTCGTGCGGCCACTGCCGGTCGACGAACAGTCGGGCCGCAAGCGGCGCGCGGCAGCCGTCGTGCTCGTACGGGATCCCGACTGCCGGCCGCAGATATCGGGCGAGACGCTGCAGGCGATGTTCAACCTGACCCGCAGCGAAGCCTCGCTGGTCCTGCACCTGACGCAAGGGCTGTCGCTGCAGGACGCCGCCGACACGATGGCGATTCGCCACAACACGGCCCGCTCGCATCTGCGCGCGGTGTTCTCGAAGATGGGCGTCACGCGGCAGACCGAACTGATCCAGGCAATCGAGCATTGCGTGATCCCGCTGCAGTGACGCGGTGCGGCACGGCGGCCCGATGCGACCCCGCCGATGCTGCTGACAGCACGGTGTCAGCAGCATCGGCGTACGCTGGGCTCATCGACATCGCTGGAACCACGCATCGTGCCGGATACCGGTTCTCACGCACCGTCCGCCGCCTTCGCCACGGCCGGGCGACGCGGGCTCACCCTCCTGACCCTCTGCATCGCCGTGCTCGTCGCGCAGGTCGACACGGCCGTCGTGAATCTGGCGACGCGCGCGATCGGCGACTATTTCCATGCGGGCGTCGGCGCATTGCAATGGGTCGTCGACAGCTACAACCTCACTTACGCCGTGCTGCTGCTCACCGGCGGGCTGCTCGCCGACCTGCACGGCCGGCGCCGCATCTTCATCGCCGGTACCGTCATCTTCACCGTCGCATCGCTGCTGTGCGCGCTCGCGCCGTCGGTGGCGACGCTGATCGCCGCACGCGCGCTGGCCGGCGTCGGCGCCGCACTGCTGCTGCCGGCGTCGCTCGCGATCGTGCGTGTCGTGTGGCGCGATCCGGTCGAGCGCGGCCGCGCGCTCGGCATCTGGGCCGCCTGCAACGGCGCGGCGATGGCGATCGGCCCGACGCTCGGCGGCGTACTGATTCGCCACTTCGGCTGGCGCAGCATCTTCTTCGTGGTCGTGCCGTTGAGCATCGCCGCGATGCTGCTCGCGATCCCGGCGGTGCCCGAGTCGTCCGATCCGCGAGGCCGGCATGTCGACGGCGGCGCGCAGGTCACGGGGGCGCTCGCGCTCGGCGCACTGGCGTACGCGGCGATCGTGTTCCGAGACTCGCCGGCCGCGTGTGTACTCGCGGGCTGCGCAGCGATTGCGTCATTCGTCGCGTTCGTCGCAATCGAGCGCCGCCACGGTGAAGCCGCGCTGGTGCCGCTCGACATCTTCCGGATCCGAGCGTTTCGCGGCGCGATCGCCGCGACCGCCGGCATGACGTTCGGCATGTACGGCGTGCTGTTCCTGCTGCCGCTGACGTGGCAAGGCACCGGCCGCCTGGATTCGACCGGCGCGGGCCTCGCGCTGCTGCCGATGGCGCTCGTGTTCGTCGTCGTGTCGCCGTGGTCGGGGCCGCTGTCCGAGCGCATCGGCACGCGCGCGACGACGGCCGGCGGCGTCGCGGTGATCGCGAGCGGGCTCGCCGTGATCGGCGCGTCGGCCGGTTCATCGAGCCTGCTCGGCGCCGAAACCGGGCTCGCGTTGACGGGGCTCGGGATGGGTCTCGCGACGGGCCCGCTGATGACCGTCGCGGTCGGCGCGGTCGACGCCGCGCGTTCGGGCACCGCGAGCGCGCTCGTCAACGTCGCGCGGATGACCGGCGCGACGCTCGGGATCGCGGTGCTCGGCACGCTGTTCGCGGCCGCGCATGGCGGCGCGGCGGGCTTGCGCGCGGCGATGTTTGCCGGCGCGGTGGTTCAATTGACGGGCGCGGTGGTGTCGGCCATCAGCGTGCAGCAGGCAGCGTGACGCACCGCGCCACCGGCTCAGTGATGTTTCCCGCCGTGCTTGCGCGCCCGGTGCTCGGCGCGCTTCTGCAGCAGCACCGGCATCAGCGCCTCGATGTACTGCCGCGCCTGTCCGCGCGTGACGATCTCGCTGAAGCGCTGGTGCGCCTTCTCCTGGCCGACCAGCGCCGCATGCGCTTTCCTCAGGATGTGCAGATACGCGATCAGGCTCGTGCCGTCGCGCACGGGCAAAGCATCGCGCGGGTCCGGGGTCGTGCTCATGTTCCGATCCTTTGCGGACAATCCGTCCGGCACGTAGTCGTCACGAGCGCCAGCAGGTCGTTGGCGAGGCGGTCGCGATCGGTCAGCGGCGCGAAGCCGAACAGCCGCCCGAGCGTCGCGGCCACCGACGCATGGTCGTACGGCGTGTGATCGACCTGTCCGGCCGCGACCCACGGCGAAATCACGATTGCCGGCACGCGCACGCCGTACACGTCGAAGCCGAAGCCGCTCGCGTTCAGCGTCGCGGCCGCGCCGTCGTTCGGCGGCGGTGCCGCGCCCGGCTTGACCGAATCGTAGAAGCCGCCGTGCTCGTCGTAGACGATCACGAACAGGCTGCTGTTCCATACCGGCGAATTGCGGATCGCGTTGTACACGCGGGCGGCGAGCTGGTCGCCGCCGGCCAGCCCGTCCATCGGATGCTGCGAGCTGCCGTTTTGATAGGTGCCGTGCACGATGTCGCCGTAGCCGGGCTCGATGAACGTGTAGCGCGCCGTGTAGCCGGCCGCGAGATCGGCTTCGAAATGCGCGAGATCGTCGACGTCGAAGAAGCTGATGCCCTTCAGCGACGCGACCTGCGGCACCCGGCCGAGCGGATCGCCGGTCTGGTCCTGGTAGATGCGCCAGTTGTCGTCGCCGAGCGCGCCGAAGATCGAGCCCTTCGGATAGGGAAAGCCGTCGAACGCATCCCATCCGCCCATCTCTTCCCTGGTCGGCGAATGGTCGAGCCCGGCCGACGACGCACCGTGCAGGAAGAAGCGGTTCGGCCAGGTCGGCCCCGGCATCGACGCATGCCACGCGTCGCACAGCACGAACGCATTCGCGAGCGCGTACAGCGACGGCGCCTGCGTCGCGACGTCGGCACCCTGCATGATCTTGCCCGCGTCGGCCGGCTGCGGCGGCGTGCCTTCGTCATGCGACGTCGCGTAATTCGACACGAAGCCCGTATTGCCGACCGGCGGATAAGGCTGCCCTTTCACGAACGGCACGCCTGCACCGCAGAGCTGTTCGAGCACGTCGGTGAATTCATGGCACGGATCGGTCGGCATCCGGTCGGGCGCACCGCCGCCGAACGGATAGACCGCACCGCCATATGCGTTGCTGTCGCCTGGCGACGCGGCGACGATGTCGGCGATGCCCGACAGCGCGAACAGGTGATCGAAGGAACGGTTCTCGAGCATCAGCACGAACACGTGCTGGATGCGGTCCTGAACGGACGGGGATGCGGGGGCTGCGTCTGCACTCATGGCGCCTCCTGGCGTCGCGCGACGAATGTCCGGCTGGCACGATCGTCGGCCCGCTGAAAGCCACTGAAGGGATTGAAAGCCATGCGCGCGGGCCGCGAATTGCCGACGAGTGTACGACCGCGCCGGCCCGCGCGTAAAGCGTCATACGAACGGCGTCACCACCTGCCGGTTCAGCCGTCGGCCGGTGCGGCTTTCAGCGTGACGACATCGCGCCGCGGCGGCGCGCCGAACATCCGCGCGTATTCGCGGCTGAACTGCGACGCGCTTTCGTAGCCGACGCGATATGCGGCCGTCTCCGCGTTCGCCGCGCCCGTCACCATCAGGTGTCGCGCTTCGAGCAGGCGCAGTTGCTTCTGGTACTGCAGCGGCGTCATCGACGTCAGCGCCTTGAATTGCCGGTGAAACGCCGACGGGCTCATTTGCGCGACGGCAGCAAGATCCTCGACGCGAATGGCCTCGGCGAACTGGCCGCGCAGCGCATGGATCGCGGCCACCACGCGCTGCGCGTGCCCGTTGGCGAACACGACGCGCGAGACTTCGCCGCCGTGCGGGCCCGCGAGCAGCCAGTAGCAGATCTCGCGCATCACGAGCGGCGCGACGACCGGAATCGCGGCCGGCGTATCGAGCAGCCGCATCATCCGCAGCACGCAATCGGCGAGCGGCCCGCCGAAATCGGTCACGCAGACGCCATGCCCGACCGGGCCGGCCGCCTGCGGCGGCGCGTCGAGCCGTTCGAGCACGTCGCGCATCATCGCGAGATCGAATTCGAGCACGATGCCGAGGAACGGTTCGGTTTCGCTGGCCTTCACGATGCGGCTCGTCGCCGGCATCTCGACGCTGACGACGAGCGCGCGGCCGGGCCCGTAGTCGTAGCGCCGGCCGCCGAACGTCGTCCACTTCGCGCCCTGCACGACGACGCACAGCGCCGGCTTCATGATCAGCGGCGCGGGCAGCCGCTCGCGGTTGGAGCGCAGCAGGATCAGCCCGTCGATCGCCGTCGCGAACCGGCGTTCGTCGCCCTGATCGCCGGTCAGGCGCGCGACGCGTTCGACCAGTTCGTCCGACATGGTGCAGCCCTCCTTGTCCCGATGTGCGGATGGTACACGCGGCACCGCGTGCGTCGGGGCGGCCGGGCAGGATCAGGCAAGAACGCAGCCGGTTCCGGCATTCATCGGGCACGACGGTCGCCGTACGCTGGCGGCTGTCCATCACCGACCTCGACCAGGAGCACAGCATGACTGCAGCACATTCCACCGGTTCCGCCCCGACAATCGCCGTCGTCACCGGCGGCAGCCGCGGGCTCGGCCGCAATACGGTGCTTCATGTCGCGCAGCGCGGCGTGCGCACGATCTTCACGTACCGCTCGAATCGCGCGGAAGCCGATCACGTCGTCGCGCTGGCCGCCGAAGCCGGCCAGCCGGCGCTCGCACTGCCGCTCGACACCGGCGAGACCGCCACGTTCGGCCGCTTCGCCGAACAGCTCCGCGACGCGCTGTCAGGCTGGGGCGCCGACCGCTTCGACTTCCTCGTCAACAATGCGGGCACGTCGCATCACGCGCCGATCGCCGAGACGACCGAAGCCGATCTCGACGCGCTCTATCGCGTGCACTTCAAGGGGGTGTTCTTCCTCACGCAGACGCTGCTGCCGCTGATCCGCGACGGCGGCCGCATCGTGAACGTGTCGTCGGGCCTCACGCGCGTCGCGGTGCCCGGCAGCGCGGCCTATGGATCGATGAAGGGCGCGGTCGAGGTGCTGACGCGCTATCTGGCGAAAGAACTGGGCCCGCGCCGCATCGCGGTCAACGTCGTCGCGCCGGGCGCGGTCGCGACCGACTTCAGCGGCGGGATGGTGCGCGACAACCCGGAGGTCAACCGGCGCGTCGCGGAATGGACCGCGCTCGGCCGCGTGGGCGAGCCCGACGACATCGGGCCGATGATCGCGTCGCTGCTGTCGGACGACAACCGCTGGGTCAATGCGCAGCGCATCGAGGTGTCGGGCGGGATGGCGCTCTGAGCGTTGACTTCCGCCGATCGGCCCGATACGATCGACGCACTTTCAAGACGCCCTCCCGGTCCGCCGGGAGGGCGTTTCGTTTTGGTTCCCCAACCAGAAGGAAACGACTTGAAATGAACCCGATCGACACCGCCCTCGCCGCCCGCCCGGCCGGCAGCCACGACGGCCTCGGCTACCTGCAGCACGGTACCGGCCCCGAATGCGTGATGGTCCTGCACGACTGGCTCGGCGACCACACGAACTACGCGGCAGCGCTGCCGTATCTCGACGCAACAGCCTTCACGTACGCGTTCGTCGACCTGCGCGGCTACGGCGCGTCCCGCCACCTGACCGGCGCATACACCGTCGACGAAATCTCCGCGGACTGCCTCGCCCTCGCGGATCGTCTCGGCTGGCAGCGCTTTCACGTGATCGGCCACTCGATGACCGGCATGGCGACGCAACGGCTCGCCGCCGATGCGCCGTCGCGCATCAAGAGCGCGATCGCCGTATGCCCTGTTTCGGCGGCCGGCAACCGCCTGAGCGACGACGCGCGCGCCTTCTTCGCGAGCACGACGGTCGATGACGACGCGTTTCGGCGGCTCGTGCGATTCGTGACGGGGGGATTGTCGGCGCGCTGGGCCGACCTGAAGCTGCGGCAGAACCGCGAGCGCGTGGCGCCCGGTTGCCGGCTCGCGTATCTCGAGATGCTGACGCGTACGGAATTCGTCGACGACGTGCGCGGGCTCGACACGCGCTTCCTGGTGATCGTCGGCGACAAGGATCCGGGGCTCGACGCAGCGGCGATGCAGGCGACGTTTCTCGCGTGGCATCCGAACGCGCGGCTCGTGACGATACCGAATTGCGGGCATTACCCGATGCAGGAATGTCCGCCGTACTTCGCGATGATCGTCGAGGATTTCCTGCGGGACGCGGCCGCCTGAGCGTTGCGCACGCGCGGCGGCCGGTGAAGGCGGTGTTGGCCGCCGCGGCATGAGGCACCGCCGGCGACCGGCGAACGGCATGCAACGTGCCGTTCATCCGGTTCGTCCGGCCGCGTGGCCGGACGGGTGTCGACCCGTGCGCGATGTGCCGCGCGCCGGTCGTGGCCGCTTAACGACGCGGCTGGCCGCTTCGCGGCGGACGCGGCGAATTCGCGTCCTTGTGACGGAAGTTGATACGACCCTTCGTGAGGTCGTAGACCGACAGTTCCAGCGTCACGCGGTCGCCCGCGAGAATGCGGATGTGGTTCTTGCGCATGCGGCCCGACGCATACGCGCCCACCACGACGCCGTTTTCCAGCGTCACACGGTATTTGCTGTCCGGCAGCACTTCGTCGACGATCCCGTCGAGTTCCAGCAGTTCTTCTTTTGCCAAACCAATTCCTCCAGACAAGGTGATAGACCGCGGCCGCGGCGATCTGCCCGGCGCCGCATCCCACAACGGGACGGCGCCGGCAGGCTGCCGGGGATCGGTTCGTTCAGACGGGCCAAGGGCCTGTCTTGCGATCGGAGCCCGGCGCGTTGCGGCGTTCGGGCGGTCAGTGGCGGCGGCGGGATGAGCGCCGCGCAAGTCGGGACCGCGCCGGCTACGACAGGGCGGCGGTCTGCTCAGGTTGATGCGTTGAAGCGGTGATGCGCTCGCGAAGCGGCGAGCGCTTTACGAGGGCGTTACGTCGCACGCCGTGTTCAGGCATGCGAGGAGGGAGGCGTCACGACCGATGCATCGTGAATGTCGCGATGCATCGGTCGTGCGCATCGGAACGCGCTGGCGCCGCCAGGGCGGCGCCTCGCGCGAAACTCCATCCGGCAGCGGCCACCGATTGGCGGCCGACGCCGATGCGGCTTACTGCGGCGTGATGTTCGACGCTTGCAGACCCTTCGGGCCGCGCTTCACTTCGAAGCTGACCTTCTGGCCTTCGGCCAGGGTCTTGAAGCCCGTGCCGCGAATTTCCGAGAAATGGGCGAACAGATCGTCGCCGCCGTTGTCCGGGGAGATGAAACCAAAGCCCTTGGTTTCGTTGAACCACTTGACGGTACCGGTATCCACAAATACTTCCTTAATACAAATAATTGAACATGCGCCCATGACGGGCACAGAAAGACTCAAAGAGGGAGAGACCAACGACTGCCGCACGGAGTGCGGCCAATGATGAGCAATCGAACTTCTTGAACACTTCGACCGTAGACACTACGCTGCCGCAGCCGTTTCGTCAAGCCATTTCGATGCAGTGCAGCATGCGATCGCCGCGTGCGCCTTGTGCGGCGGGCGTGACCGGCCGACGGGGCACATTCCGATGCGCCCCCGTTTTCGACCGGCCAGCCCGTTTTTTACTGCGGCTCGAACACGTGATGCAGCGCCGGCGGCTCGCCGCCGTCGCGAATCCGCATCTCGAACGCCTTGCGTGCGACGCTCGTCGGCCGCACGTCGGCCACGTCCAGATAGAACTGCGAATACCAGTCGCGCATCTGGTACAGCGGCCCGTCGCCTTCGCACAGCAGCGGGTTGTCGATCCGCGTCTTGCTGTGCCAGATGTCGACGTCCTCGTAGAACGCGCGCTGCGCTTCCTTCACGTACGCGTTCGCGATCTCCATGTTCTGTTCGTCGGTCAGCCCCGCCACCTTCTTCACGATCACGCCGTAACGCAGCTCGAAGCTGTTCATGTCGATGGGCACGTGGCAGTTCAGCAGCACCGAATGGATCGGCTGCCCGTTGCTCTGCCCCGTCATCTGCGTGATGTGCACGGCCGGCCCGAAATAGGTCGACAGCGCGGTCAGGCTGTCGCCGCCGAGCTTCTCGCTGCGGCCGACCATCAGCTGCGTCGCCTTGTGGTCTTCGAACAGGTTCGCGAAATAGTCGATCGGCGCGTGGTGCACGGTCGCGAAGTGCGCGACGTCCGAGATGTTGTCGACCAGCTCGCGGCAGTTGGCCTGGATCACCATCTTGTCGACGACCCAGTCCGACCATTCGTCGGAGAAGCACACGTCGAGGCGCGGAATCGCGACGTCGTCCGGCGGCGCATGGCCTTCCGGGTCGTTCCATACGAACAGCAGGTTGTTTTCCTCGCAGGTCGGCCACGCGCCGATGCGCGCCTTCGGCGGAATCCGCTTGCAGTACGGGATCGACGCGCACTGCCCTTCGCCGCTCCACGCCCAACCGTGGAACGGGCACACGAGGTTGTCGCCTTCGACCGTGCCGAGGCTCAGGTCGGCGCCCATGTGCGGACAGTACGCGTCGACGATGTTGACCTTGCCGGTCGAATCGGCGAACGCGGCGAGCTTGCGGCCGAAGACGTTCAGCGTGTGCGGCTTGCCGTCCTTGTAGTCGCGGGCGAGCCCGAGGCAGTGCCAGCCGCGCGCATAGCGCTGCGCGAGCGGCTGGGCTTCGATCTTGTAGGGGCGTGCGGACATGTGGGTTGACTCCTTTTTTGGAGAGCGCGCGGCGGCCCGCCGCGCGCGGGGAAAATGGGGGCGCCGTTCAGCGCATCGGATTGCCGTGTTCGAGCGCGGGCGACGGCTTCAGCGGCGCCGGAGCGGCCGCCGGCGACGGCTGCTGCGGGTGCGGCACGCGGCGCTCGGCACGTTCGACACCGAGCCACGCGGCGAGCGCAGGCAGCAGGAACACCGCGCCGAACAGGTTCACGAGGAACATGAACGCGAGTAGCACGCCCATGTCGACCTGGAACTTCAGCGCGGAGAACGCCCATGTGCCGACGCCGATGAACATCGTGACGGCCGTGAACAGCGCCGCCGTGCCGCGCTGGCGCATCGCGTCGGCGAACGCGTCCGGCAGCGTCGCGCCGTGGCGGAGGTCGTGCTGCAGGCGCTCGTACAGGTAGATCCCGTAGTCGACGCCCACACCGACGCCGAGCGTAATCACCGGCAGCGTCGCGACCTTCAGCCCGATCCCGAGGCGCGCCATCACCGCATTGCACAGGATCGACACGAGCGTGAGCGGCACGATGATGCACAGCACCGCGCGCCACGAGCGGAACGTCACCGCGCACAGCAGCGCGATCGCCCCGAAGATCGACAGCAGCATCGCGATCTCCGCGTCGCCGACGGCCTCGTTGGTCGCGGCCATCACGCCGACGTTGCCGCCCGCGAGCCGGAACGCGACGTTCGGCGTCGGGTTCTCGGCCGCGAAGCGCTTGATCTCGTCGACGATGTGCGCGATGGTCGTGCCTTCGTGGTTCTTCGTGTAGATCAGCACCTGGATCGCCTTGCAGTTCGCAGTGTTCATCCCGTTGTCGGGGTCGAACGCGTTGGAACCCTGCGTGAGCCCGTCGCTGGAGCGCGGCAGCGCGGCCCAGCGCGGGTTGCCTTCATTGAACGCGGCGATGAATACCTTGCCCTGCGACGACACGCTCGTCACCGACTGCACGCCGGCCACGCCGCGCATGTTCATCTCGAACTTCTCGATCGCGCTCATCACCGGGTAATGCAGGCATGCGTCGTCGAAGCCGGTCGTCTCGACGATCACCGACAGCACGTCCACGCCGATGTTGTACTGGTGCGTGATCGCCGCGTTGTCGAGGTTGTAGCGCGAGTTCGTGCGCAGCTCCGGCGCCCCCGTGCCGATGTCGCCGATCTCCAGCTTGCGCGATTCGAGCGTGCCGTACGCGAGCAACGCGAGCGCCACCGCGAACACGCCGAGCGCCGGCGCCGGCCGCGCGAACACCGCGAAGCGCGACCACATCCGGCTGCCGCCGGCGGCCGCCGTGCGCTGTGCGCGCGCCAGCGTGCCGCGTTCGAGGCGCGTGTACGACAGCAGGATCGGCAGGAACACCTTGTTCGTCACGATCATCAGCAGCACGCCGAGACACGCGGTGATGCCGAGCTCGCGCACGATGTCGATCCTGATCCGCATGATTACCATGAAGCCGAGCGCGTTGGTCAGCAGCGCGACGGTGCCCGGCACGAACAGCTTGCGGAACGCGTCGCGCGCGGCATCGACCGACGACGCGCCGCGCACCAGCGCCTGCTTCCACGCGTTGGTCATCTGCACCGCGTGCGACACGCCGATCGAGAAGATCAGGAACGGCACGAGGATCGACATCGGGTCGATGCCGAGCCCGAGCAGCGGCAGCGAACCGAGCAGCCAGACGACCGGCAGCAGCGCGACGACGAGCGCGAGCACGGTGGTCTTCAGCGAGCGCGTATAGGCGAACAGCAGCGCGGCCGTCACGAGGAACGCGAGCGCGAAGAACGCCATCACGCCCGCAATGCCGTTCTCGACGTCGCCGACCAGCTTCGCGAAGCCGATGATGTTCACGTCGATGCCCTGCTTCGCGTACTTCGCGCGAATCTCCTCGAGCTGGCGCGCGACCGCGCTGTAGTCGAGCCGCTTGCCGGTCGCCGGATCGGTCTCGCGCAGCTCCGCGCGGATCAGCGCCGACTTCAGGTCGTTGCCGACGAGGCGGCCGATCTGCCCCGAGCGCGCGACGTTGCGGCGCACCTTCGCGAGATCGTCCGGGTTCGCGCTCGAGAACTGGCCGGGCACGACCACGTCGCCGCGAAAGCCGGCCTCGGTCACCTCGGTGTAGTGGACGTTCGGCGTGAACAGCGAGAACACGCGCGAGCGGTTCACGCCGGGGATGAAGAACACGTCGTCGGTCGCGTGGCGCAGCGCGTCCATGAACGTCTGGTTGTAGATGTCGCCGTCGCCCTTCCAGCGCAGGCTCACGAGGATCGTGTTCGCGCCGGGAAACGCACCGGCGTAGCGCTCGAACACCTGCATGTACGGGTGCTGCATCGGGATCATCTTGTTGAAGCCCGGATCGAGCTTCAGGCGCGTCGCGGACAGTCCGAGCGCCAGCGTCACCGCGACGCACAGCAGCATCAGCAGCTTGCGCTGGCGGATGATCGTGTTGGCGCAGCGCTCGACGAACGTCGCGAGACGCGACGCGGGGACGGCTTCAGGGGGGCGTGACAGGTCGTTCATGGATTTCTCGTGTCGGTACGGACGGGCGATGCGAAACGAACGGAAGCGTGCGGAAACCGGCGGCCGGGTCTGTCGCGGCCGCCGTGGCCGCGCATCAGGACGGCGCCACGGCGAGCGGCGCGACGCCGGCCTCGCCGCCGAGCAGCAGCGCGCCGTGGCCCATGTCGAGCACGGCCGCGAGGCTCTGCACGCCGCCGAGCTTGCGCACGTCGAAGGTCAGCCCGCCGTCGCGCGACGCGACGATCGCGCCGCCCTGGCCGACCAGCACGAGTTCGCCGTCGGCGAGCTGGGTCGCGCCGAAGTACGACACCGGCACGTGGCTGTCGACATGCGTCCAGGTCGCACCGCGATCGGTGCTGCGCACGACGTTGCCGCGCATCCCGTACGCGACCCAGTCGCCGTTCGCGAGCATCAGCGCGCCGAACAGCGAGCCCGCGTACGGCGACGCGAGCTTGTCCCACGTGACGCCGTTGTCGGTCGAGCGCAGCAGCGTGCCGCTTTCGCCCGCGATCAGCAGGTTGCCGTGGCCGTCGCCGACGATCGCGTTCAGGTGGCGGTCGCCGGCCGGCGTCTTCACCGTCTGCCAGTTGACGCCGGCGTCGTCCGAGCGCAGCAGCTGGCCGAAGCTGCCGGCCGCGAACAGCGGGCCGTCGGCGGTACCCCATACGGACAGCAGCGGATCGGAATGCGCGTGGTCCATGTGGACCTCGCGCCAGTGCACGCCTCCATCGTCGCTGCGGACGATGCGGCCGTCGTGACCGACCGCGATCCCGAGCGTCGGCGTGGTGAAGCGCACCTGCGTGAGCGTCGACGCCTGGTCATCCGCGATCGATGCCGGACGCCAATGGGCGCCCGCATCGTCGCTGAGCAGGATCACACCGCGTTCGCCGACCGCGACGATGCGCGTCGTGCCGGCGCGGGCGAGCCCGTTGATCTGCAGCCGGTCCGCGTGGATCGCGGTGGCCGGGAACGCCGGCAGCGGGCGCGGCGAAAACGCGAACAGCGCGGCGCCGAGCACCAGCGCCGACATCGCGAGTCCGGGCAAAGTTCGTTTCATCGCTTGTCTCCTGTGTCTGCGTTCGACGGCGGTGCGCGCCGAAACGCCCGCCACCGTCGGCTGCAAGTCTCCGGGCCGTCGGTCGTTGCCGCGGCCTCGAATGGTCCTGACCGGGTGGCCGCGTGTGCTGCGCGGCCGGTCCGCGTACCGCTACGCGCCGACTTCGAACAGCGCGGCGGCACCCATCCCGCCGCCGATGCACATCGTCACGACCGCGTGCCGCACACCGCGCCGCGCGCCTTCGAGCAGCGCGTGCATCGTCATCCGCGTGCCCGACATCCCGAACGGGTGGCCGAGCGCGATCGCGCCGCCGTCCACGTTCAGCCGGTCGTCTGGAATGCCGAGCGTGTCGCGGCAATACAGCGCCTGGCATGCGAACGCCTCGTTCAGCTCCCACAGCCCGACGTCGGCGACCGTCATCCCGAAGCGTTCCAGCAGCTTCGGAATCGCGAACACCGGGCCGATGCCCATCTCGTCCGGCTCGCAGCCGGCCACCGCGAGGCCGCGGAAGGCGCCGAGCGGCGTCAGCCCGCGGCGCACCGCTTCGCTGCGCGACATCACGACCACGGCCGCCGCGCCGTCCGACAGCTGCGACGCATTGCCGGCCGTCACGAATTCGCCCTGCTCGACGACCTTGCCGCCGCTCCACGACGGCTTCAGCCCCGCAAGCCGCTCGGCCGTCGTGTCGCCCCGCACGCCTTCGTCCCGTGCCGCTCGCAGATCCTCGTGGCCGGTCGCGTTGCCTTCCTTGTCGAACAGCGCGCGCCGCACGTCGAGCGGCGCGATTTCCGCGTCGAAGCGGCCGGCCGCCTGGGCGTCGGCCGTGCGCTGGTGGCTCTGCAGCGCGAAGGCGTCCTGCGCGGCACGCGAGATCCCGTAGCGGCGCGACACGATCTCGGCCGTTTCCATCATCGCGATGTACGCGGCCGGCTGGTGGTCGAGCACGGCCTGCGAGCGCGCGCGATACGCGTTCTTGTGCTTGTTCTGCGTGAGCGAGATCGACTCGACGCCGCCCGCGACGACGATCCGCGCGTCGCCCGCGCCGATGCTGCGCGCGGCGCTCGCGATCGACATCAGGCCCGACGAGCACATGCGGTCGATCGCCATGCCGGGCACCGACGCCGGCAGCCCGGCCGCCGCGGCCGACAGGCGGCCGATGTTGTAGCCCTGCGTGCCCTGCTGCGCGGCGCAGCCGATCAGCACGTCGTCGACGTCGGCCGGTGCCACGCCCGCGCGTTCGAGCGCCGTGCGCACGACGTGGCCGCCCAGCGCGGGCGCCTCGGTGTCGTTGAACATGCCGCGAAACGCCTTGCCGATCGGCGTGCGTGCGACGGAAACGATGACTGCGTCTTCCATGTGCTGGCTCTCTGAATCTAGAAGTAGTAACGGCTGATCGTGTCGGCGACGCAGCCGGGCTTCGCTTCGCCTTCGATCTCGACGGTCACGCGAATCCACGCCTGCACGCCGCCTTCGAGCGGCTCGACACGCAGCAGCTCGCCGACGCCGCGCACGCGTGCGCCGACCTTCACCGGCGCCGGGAAGCGGATCTTGTCGCAGCCGTAGTTGACGCCGAGCCGCGCGCCGTCGATGCGCACGATCTGCGGCAGGAAATGATTGACGAGCGACAGCGTCAGGTAGCCGTGCGCGATGCATGCGCCGAACGGGCCGTCCTTTGCGCGCGCCGGGTCGACGTGCACCCACTGGTGATCGCCCGTCGCATCGGCGAAGCCGTCGATGCGGATCTGGTCGATCGCGAGCCACGCGCTCGCGCCGAGCGTGTCGCCGACGGCCGCGACGAGTTCGCCGGGATGCGCGAACACGCGCGGTGTCGCATGCACGGGGTCGAGGGTCGTGTCCATCATGCGTGCTGGCTGCTGACCGACAGCACTTCGCCCGTCATGTACGACGCGTAATCGCTTGCAAGAAACACCATCACGTTCGCGACCTCCCAGACTTCGGCGGCGCGCCCGAAGGCTTCGCGCGACGCCAGTTGATTCAGCAGGTCGGCCGGAGCCGACTTCTTCAGAAAATCGTGCATCGCGATGCTCGGCGCGACCGCGTTGATGCGCACGCCGTACGGCGACGCCTCGAGCGCCGCGCAGCGCGTGAGCGCCATCACGCCCGCTTTCGCGGCCGCGTAGTGCGCCTGTTCCGCCTGCGCGCGCCAGCCGAGCACCGATGCGTTGTTGACGATCGCGCCGCGGCCTCGGGCCTGCATGTGCGGCAGCATCGCGCGCGTCATCCGGAACGTCCCGGTCAGGCTAATGTCGATCACGCGCGACCATTCGGCATCGTCCATATCGACGATGCGGGTCGACCCGCCGAGCCCGGCGTTGTTGATCAGCACGTCGACGCCGTCGAGCTTGTCCTGCGCTTCCGCGACGAGCGCCTGCACGTCGGCCTCGACCGCGACGTTGCACAGGCGGCCGTAGACCTGTTGCAGCCCCGTTTCCGCGCGCAGCGTCTCGACGGCCTGTTCGAGGCGCTTTTCGTGGATGTCGGAGATGAACAGCGCGCGGCAGCCTTCCTCCGCGCTGCGGCGTGCGGCCGCGAAGCCGATGCCGGCGCCGGCGGCGGCCGTGATCAGCACCGACTTGCCGGCGAGCAACTGGTGGCCCGGCACGTACGCCGGCGCTTTCTGGATCTGGGGTTCGGTCATGCTGTACCTCGTGGTTCCCTGGGCATGCCGAGCCCGCGCTCGGCCATGATGTTGAGCTGGATTTCGTTGGTGCCCGCGTAGATCGTGTCCGCACGGGAGAACAGGAAGACGCGTTGCAGATGGGTGAGCTTTTCGTCGGCCGGATCGATCACGTTCGCGCGGGAGCCAAGCGCATCCATCGCGAGCTGGCCTAGGTCGCGGTGCCAGTTCGACCAGAAATACTTGTAGATCAGCGCCTCGCGACGCAGCGGCGCGCTGGCGTCGGCATCGTCCGCGCCGGACAGCATCCGCAGCGCGTTGTAGCGCATCACGCGCAGCCCGGCCCACGCGCGGCCGATCCGCTGGCGCAGCACGGGGTCGCGATCCGCGCCCGATTCGCGCGCGGCGTCGATCACCCATTCGAGCTCGCGGACGAACTGCATCTGCTGGCCGAGCGTCGACATCCCGCGCTCGAAGCCGAGCAGCGTCATCGCGATCCGCCAGCCGTCGCCCGGCGCGCCGACGAGGTCGCGCGCTTCCGCGCGCGCGCCGTCGAAGAACACTTCGTTGAATTCCGCGCCGCCGTTGAGCTGCTTGATCGGACGGATCTCGATGCCCGGCTGGTCGAGCGGCATCAGCAGGAACGACAGCCCCTTGTTGCCCTTCGACTCGGGATCGGTACGCGCGAGCACGAAAATCCAGTCGGAGTCGTGCGCGAGCGACGTCCACACCTTCTGGCCGTGCACGCGCCACGTGCCGTCCACGTCCTGTTCGGCGCGCGTGCGCACGTTGGCGAGATCCGAACCCGCGCCCGGCTCCGAATAGCCCTGGCACCAGAACTGCGTGCCGGCCAGGATGCCGGGCAGGAAGCGGGCGCGCTGGTCGTCGGTGCCGCACGCGACGAGCGTCGGCCCGAGCAGCCCTTCGCCGATGTGCCCCATCCGCCCGGGGCCGCCCGCGCGGGCGTATTCCTCGTGGAAGATCACCTGCTCGGCGACCGAGAAGCCGCGCCCGCCGGCGCTTACCGGCCAGCCGAGCCCGGTCCAGCCGCCCTTCGCGAGCGCCTGCTCCCACGCCTTGCGCAGCTCGGGCCACGCTTCCTCGTCGCCGGGGCCGCCGCGGTATTTCAGGCACGCGAATTCGCCGGTCAGGTGCGACTGCACCCAGTCGGCCACTTCGTGCCGCAATTGCTGTTCGCGCGTTTCGCTGTTCATTGGAGTGCTCCTGCGCGCGCAGCCGATGGACGCGATGCGGCCATCGCCGATGGCTCGAACGCCGTGTCGCGCCGCGATGCGCCGCCGTCGATCGCATGGCATGCGATCCATTCGAGCAGTTGCGGCGTGCTGCCGAACTGCGCGCCCGACGCCTGTGCGCGCTTGAAATAGAGATGCGGGTCGTATTCCCACGTGAAGCCGACGCCGCCGTGCAGCTGGATCGCCTCCTGCGCGCAGAACGCAGATGCATCGTTCGCGGCGGCTTTCGCGGCCGCGATGTCGGCGCGCAGCGCGGCGCCCGGCGTCGCGCCGGCTTCGGCGTCCCATGCATGCGCGGCGCCGAGCACGGCCGAGCGCGCCGATTCGATCAGCACCATCATCTGTGCGCAGCGGTGCTTGACGGCCTGGAACGATGCGATCGCGCGGCCGAACTGCACGCGCTGGGTCGTGTAGTCGAGCGTCAGGTCGAGGCACTGCTGCGCGCCGCCGAGCTGCTCGGCGGCCAGCGCGAGCGCCGCGAACCATGCGGCCCGTTCCAGCACCTGTACAGCCGCGGCGCCGCTGGCAAACAGCGCGTCGCGGCCCACGCGCGTGTCGTCGAATGCCACGCGCGCGATCGGCCGCGTCGCGTCGAGCGTGTCGAGCGGCGTGACGGCCAGGCCCGACGCCGATGCCACGTCGATCGCGAACAGCCCGATCGCCTGCCCTTCGTTCGCGATCCGCGCGGGAACCAGCAGCAGGTCGGCGCGAGCGCCGTCGATCACCTGTTCGATCGTGCCGGACAGCGCAAAGCCGCCCGCCGCTTCTTCCGCGACCACCGGCAGCCGCCATGCACCGGCCGGCAGGTCGAGCGGCAGCGCCAGCGTCGCGCTGCACGCGCCTTCGGCGATCTTCGCGAGCCAGCGGTTCGCCAGCGGCATGTCGCAGCCGGCCAGCGCGGTCGCCGCGACGCACGCGGTCGGGAAATACGGCACGCACGCGACGCGCCGGCCGAGCTGTTCCATCAGCACCGTCTGCTCGACCGCGCCGAGCCCGAGCCCGCCGGCCGCTTCCGGCAGCGCGAGCGCGTTCCAGCCGAGCTCGCCCGCGAGCGTCGCCCACAGCCCGTCGTCGCGGCCGGCCGACTGCTCGAGCGCGCGGCGCACGTCGGCCGACGCGCTGCGTTCGGCGAGCACGTCGGCAGCCGCGTCGCGGATCATCGCCTGTTCGTCGGTGAGCGCCAGATCCATCTGTCAGCTCCCGTACACGCGCTGCGCGGGCCGCGCATCGGCGAGCAGCTGCGCGATCGCCGGGCCGACCTCGGCCGCCGCCCAGCGCGCGCCGCGATCGACGCTCGGGCCCGTACGCCAGCCTTCCGCGACCGCGATCATCCCGCCCGCGACCTCGAACACCTGGCCCGTCACGTCGGCCGACAGCGTGCTGCCGAGCCACACGACCAGCGGCGCGACGTTGGCCGGATCGAAATAGTCGAAGCCGCCGTCCTCGGGCTTCTTCATCATGTCGGCGAACACGCCTTCGGTCATCGACGTGCGCGCGGCCGGCGCAAGCGCATTCACGCGCACGCCGTAGCGCTGCAGCTCGGCCGCCTGCATCAGCGTGAGCGCGGCGATGCCGGCCTTCGCCGCGCCGTAGTTCGACTGGCCGATCGAGCCTTGCAGCCCGGCGCCCGAACTCGTGTTGACGATCCGTGCATCGACCGCGCGGCCCGCTTTCGCCGCATCGCGCCACACGCGCGCCAGCACGCTCGACAGGCAGAAGTGGCCGCGCAGGTGCACGCGCATCACGTCGTCCCAGTCGGTTTCGGTCATGCTCGTGAACATCATGTCGCGGCAGATGCCCGCGTTGTTGACGAGCACGTGCACGTCGCCGAACGCGTCGCGCGCCGCGTCGACGATCCGCTGCGCGGTGTCGGTCTGCGTGATGTCGTCCGAATTCGCGAGCGCGCGGCCGCCGCGCCTGGCGATCTCGTCGCACACGGCCTGCGCGGCGTCGTGCCGGATGTCGTTGACGACGACCGACGCGCCTTCGGCCGCGAACGCCAGCGCGTATTCGCGCCCGAGCCCGCCGCCCGCGCCGGTGATGATGACGGTGCGTCCGTTACAGATTCCCATGCTTGTGCCTCGTGGATCGTGAAAGTGACGCGCTCACAGGCGCTCGATGATCGTGACGTTCGCGAGGCCGCCGCCTTCGCACATCGTCTGCAGCCCGTAGCGGCCGCCGGTGCGCTCCAGTTCGTGCAGCAGCGTCGTCATCAGCCGCGCACCGGTCGCGCCGAGCGGGTGGCCGAGCGCGATGCCGCCGCCGTTCGGGTTGGTCTTTTCGTGCGGGAAGCGCGTGTCCGCGAGCCACGCCTGAGCGACCGACGCAAAAGCCTCGTTCATCTCGACGACGTCGATCTGCGACCAGTCGAGGCCGCTCTTCCGCAACGCGGCCTTCGTTGCCGGGATCGGCGCGGTGAGCATCCACAGCGGATCGTCGCCGAGCACGCTCAAGTGGTGAATGCGTGCGCGGGGCGTGAGGCCGTAGCGCTTCAGCGCGTCTTCCGACACGATCAGCAGCGCGGCAGCCGCATCGCAGGTCTGGCTCGCGACGGCGGCCGTCAGCGAGCCGCCCGGCGTCAGCGGCTCGAGCGTCGCCATCTTCTCCAGCGACGTGTCGGGGCGCGGCGTCTCGTCGTGCATCACGCCTTCGAACGGCACGATCTCCCGCTTGAAATGGCCGGCCTCGATCGCGGCGACCGCGCGGCGGTGGCTTTCGAGCGCGTAACGCTCCATCGCATCGCGCGACAGGTTCCAGTGATCGGCGATCCGCTGCGCGGCGACGAACTGCGACACCGGCGCATCGCCGAAGCGTGCGCGCCAGCCCGTGCTGCCCGAGAACGGATCGGTGAAGCCGAGCGGCGCCGCGCAGGTCATCGCGGACGAGATCGGGATCTGCGTCATCGTCTGCACACCGCCCGCGACGACCACATCCTGCATGCCGCTCATCACGGCCTGCGCAGCGAAGTGCACGGCCTGCTGCGACGACCCGCACTGGCGGTCGACCGTCACGCCCGGCACCTGCAGCGGCAACCCGGCCGCGAGCCAGCAGGTGCGCGCGATGTTGCCCGCGAGCGGGCCGATCGTGTCGACGCAGCCGAACACCACGTCGTCGTAGTCGTCGGCCGGAATTGCATTGCGTTCGACGAGCGTCTTCAGCACGAAGCCGCCGAGGTCCGCCGCATGCACGTGCGCGAGACCGCCCTTGCGGCGGCCGGTCGGCGTGCGCAGCGCGTCGACGATAAAGGCTTGTTTCATGAGTTCGATTCCTCGAGGTCGAAGGTCTGCGCGGGGCCGATCGGCAACGCGTCGCCGACGATCGCGTCGGCCACGCGGGCCTTGTGGAATGCGGCGTCGCCCCAGCTGCCCGAGAGCGCCCAGATGCGCTTCATGAAGATCTGCAGGTCGAGCTCCCACGTGTAGCCGATCGCACCGTGCACCTGCATCGAGTGGCGCGCGGCCAGTTGCGCGGCCGACGTCGCCGCGAGCTTCGCGTGCGACACGAACACCGCACGCTGCGGGTGGTCGTCGGCGATCGCCTGCGCGGCACGCGCGACCACCGGCCGCGCGAACTCGTAGCGGATCGCGACATCGGCGAGCAGGTGCTTGAGCGCCTGGTACGAACCGATCGCCTTGCCGAACTGCTTGCGCTGCGCGCTGTAGTCGAGCGCGACGTCGAGCACGCGCTGCGTGAGGCCGAGCAGCTGCGCGGCGACCGCGAACGCGCCATGGTCGAGCGCACGGTTCAGCAGCGGCGCCGCGTCGTCCGCGCTCGCGATGCGGGTGGCCGCCGACGGCTCCCAGTCGAGCGTGAACAGGCGCCGCGACGGGTCGACGCTGTCGACCGCCCGCCACGCGCACTGCGCGGGATCGACGCGGTGCAGCTCGCCGCGGTGTTCGCACAGGAGTGCCTGCGCGACGTGCACGTCGGCCGCATACGGGTTCACCGGATGCACGAGCGCGACGCGCGCGCGCCCTTCGGCGATGTCGCGCAGCAGCGCGTCGCGCCAGTCGCTCGCGGGCAGCCGCGCCAGCACGCCGGCCGACACCAGCGCCGTGTCGAGCAGCGGCTCGGGGCTGCCGAAATAGCCGTAGGTCTGCGCGAGCAGCGCCCATTCCGCCTCCGTCAGGCCGAGGCCGCCGTGCGCTTCGGGCACCGACACGGCGGTCAGCCCCTGCGACGCGAACAGCGCCCAGAGGTCATCCGAGCGCCCGGTGGGCGTCGCCCAGAGCTCGCGGATCAGCTCGGGCGTCATCTCGGTCATCAGCAGGCGCTTCACGCTGTCCGCGAGCGCTTCCTGGTCTTCATCGAATACGAAATCCATACGATGTCCGTTCTGTGAGGGTGGCGCCGGCGCCGTTACGCGCGCGGCATGCCGAGCATCCGTTCGGCGACGATGTTGCGCTGGCTCTCGTTGGTGCCCGCGTAGATCGTGCCGGCCTGCGCGAACAGGAAGCCGTCGAGCCAGTGGCCGAGCGTCGCGTGCTGCGCGGCCGTCTGCGGGACGACCTCGCCGTGCGCACCGAGAATGTCGAGCGCGGTCTGGTGCATGCGCAGATCGAGTTCCGACCAGAACACCTTGTTGGTGCTCGACTCCGCGCCGATGTGGCCGCCCTTCAGCAGCCGGCTCGCGGTCGCGTAGGTCGACAGCGCATACGCCTGCGCATCCATCCAGGCCTGCACCACGCGCTCGCGCAGCGTCGGATCGCGGTCCGCGCTGTCGCGGTGCGCGAGATACAGGTCGCGCAGCGCCTGCGCGGTGCGCTGGAAGCGCGCCGGCGAACGCAGCATCAGCCCGCGCTCGAAGCCGGCCGTCGCCATCGCGACCTGCCAGCCCGCGCCTTCGGCGGCCAGCCGGTTCTCGACCGGCACGCGCACGTCGTCGAAGAAGATTTCCGCGAAGCCGGTCTGCCCGTTGAGTTGCCGGATCGGCCGCACCGTGATGCCCGGCGCGGACAGCGGCACCATCAGGAACGTCAACCCGTGGTGGCGCGACGATTCGGGATCGCTGCGGAACAGCCCGAACAGCCAGTCGGCCCACACCGCGCGGGTCGACCAGATCTTCTGGCCGTTCAGCACGTATTCGTCGCCGATGCGGGTGGCCGTCGTGCGGATCGCGGCCATGTCCGAGCCCGCGTTCGGCTCCGACCAGCCCTGCGCCCACACGTGCTCGCCGGCCGCCATCGCGGGCAGGAAGCGCGCCTTCTGCGCGTCGGTGCCGAAATCCATCAGCGTCGGGCCGAGCAGGAAGATGCCGTTCTGGTTCACGCGCATCGGCGCGTCAGCTCGCCAGTACTCTTCCTCGAAGATCAGCCACTCGATCAGGTCGCAGCCGCGCCCGCCCAGCTCGCGCGGCCACGTGACCATGCTCCAGCGGCCCGAGTGCAGCGTGCGCTCCCATTCGCGGTGCGCGGCGAAGCCTTCCTCGGTATCGAAGCTCGGCAGCCGCTCGCGCGGCACGTGCTCGGCGAGCCATTCGCGGATTTCCGCGCGGAACGCCTGCTGCTGCGGCGTATAGGTCAGGTTCATGCGCGTGCCTCCTCGGCGGTTGCCTGCGCGTCGAAACGCGCATCGCGCTTCTCGACGAACGCGGCGCGCGCTTCCGTCGAGTCGTTCGTCATGTACGCCTGCAGCGTGAAGCCCTGCTCCCAGCGGTACTTGTCCTCGAGATCGCCGTCCTCGACGCCGTTCAGCGCCTCCTTCGCGAGCCGCACCATCGCCGGGCTCTTCTCGGCGATCTTGCGGGCGAGCGCGAGCGCCGCATCGCGCAGCGTGTCGCGCGTGACGACCTGCTCGACCGCGCCGAGCCGGTATGCTTCGGCCGCGTCGATCATCTCGCCGGTGAAATACATCATGCGGACCTTCTGCACGCCGAACAGCCGCTGCAGGTGCGCGCCGCCGCCCATCGCGCCGCGGTCGATCTCGGGCACGCCGAAGCGCGCGCAATCGGCCGCGACGACGATGTCCGCCGCGCCGCAGATGCCGATCCCGCCGCCGAGCACGAAGCCGTGCACGGCTGCGATCACCGGCTTCGGGTTGCGGTGCACCGCGCGGAACGTCTCGTAGTTGCCCGCGTTGACCGCCACGATCCGCTCCGGATGCGCGGCCAGTTCCTTGATGTCGACGCCCGCGCAGAAGCCGCGGCCTTCGCCGCGCACGACGATCACGCGGACGTCGTCGTCCTCGCCGAGCGCGTCGAGCGCACGAGAGAGCGCGTGCCAGCCCTGCGCGTCGAGCGCGTTCACGGGCGGATGGGCGATCACCAGTTCGGCGATGCCGTCTGCGCGATCGATCCGGAACGGCATCGCGCCGGCCGGTTGATTGGATGCTGTCATCTCCGTTGCCTCCCTGTGATGTTTGTCATGCGGCCTGCGCCGCTGCCGCGCCGCGCAGCATGGCCAGTGCGTCGAGCCGCTCGCCGGCTTCCGCGACGATCCGTGCGATCAGCGCGTCGCACGATTCGATCGCGCCGATCATCGCGGCCGCCTGGCCGCTCGGCAGCACACCTTCGTCGGGCCGGCCCTCGACGATCGCGCGCTGGATCAGGAACGGCGCGTTCGCGGCCATCAGCGTCTGGCTCGCCGTGTAGTCGTGCGAACGCAGCGCCTTGATCGCGAGGCCGAGCATGTCGCCCGTGCTCAGCCCGTTCTGGCGGCGCCACGCTTCGGCCGTCTTCAGCGCGAACCACGTGCGGCGCAGCGGGCCGAAGCGTTCGAGCTTCAGCAGGTACGGGTTGTCGATCATCCGTTGCGGCAACCCGTCGAGCGCGTCCGATACGCGGATGCGTGCCGGGTCGCCGACCGCGACATAGCGGTCGAGCGTCTCGCGCGGCACCGGCGATTCGGCGCTCATCAGGAAGCGCGTGCCCATCGCGATACCGGCGGCGCCGTATGCGAGTGCGGCAGCCAGCCCGCGCCCGTCGAAGAACCCGCCGGCCGCGACCACCGGCACGCGCACCGCGTCGAGCACCTTCGGCAGCAGCAGCGTGGTCGGCACCGAACCCGTGTGGCCGCCGCCTTCCGCGCCCTGCACCGTCACGATGTCCGCGCCGAGTTCGACGGCCTTCGCCGCATGCTTCGGCGCGCCGACGGTCGGCATGCAGACGACGCCGGCGTCCTTGAAGCGGCGGATCGTCTTTGCATCGGGCCCGCGGCCGTAGCTGACCGCGCGCAGCCGGTGCTTGATCGCGAGATCGACCACCTGCGCGGCGTTCTTCTGGAACATGTGGAAGTTGATGCCGAACGGCTTGTCGGTCAGCGACTTCACCTTCAGGATCTCGGCCTCGACCTGCTCGGGCTCGAGCGTCGCGCCGGCCAGGAAGCCGAAACCGCCGGCGTTCGCCGTCGCCGCGACGAGCCGTGCGTCGGCCACCCAGCCCATCGCCGTCTGCACGATCGGATAGCGGCAGCCGAGCAGGTCGCACAACGGCGTATGCAACGGACTTTGCAGCGTCGTGCTCATGCGGCGGCTCCGTTGACGGCGACCGGGGCCGGCGCGTCGCCGCGATCCGCGCCGTTCGGCTGGCGCTGCGAGCTGGCCATGCTGCGCGCGTCGTAGCCGCCGAGGCGGTCGCCGCTGACGAGTTCGTTGTGCGCATGCGCGAAGTGATGCCACGCGAACGCCGCGTCCATCGCCGCGCGCTTGCCCTGCAGCTCCTCGACGTGGTTCAGCGCCTGCTTGGTCAGCGTGAGCCCGAGGCGCGGCATCGTCGCGATCTTCGCGGCGATCGCGTAGGTCGCGTCGCGCAGCCGCTCGCGCGGCACCACGCGGTTGACCATCCCCATCTGGTATGCGCGCTCGGCCGGCATCCGCTCGCCGAGGAACAGGAATTCCTTCGCGATGCGCGGGTTCAGCTCGTAGGCATGCGCGAAATATTCGACGCCCGGAATTCCCATCCGCACGACCGGATCGGCGAAGAACGCATCCTCCGACGCGACGATCAGGTCGCACACCCACGCGAGCATCAGCCCGCCCGCGATGCAGGCGCCCTGCACCATCGCGATCGTCGGCTTCGGCAGGTCGCGCCAGCGCCGGCACATCCCGAGGTACACCTCCTGCTCGCGTGCATACAGGAATTCGCCGCCTTCCTTGTCGACGTGGTCGTACCACAGCGACGCGCGATCGAACGACTCGTGGATGTCGCGGCCCGGCGTGCCGATGTCGTGGCCCGCCGAGAAATGCTTGCCGGCACCCGCGAGCACGATCGCCTTCACCGCGTCGTCGTGCGCCGCGCGCCGGAACGCCGCGTCGAGCGCATACGTCATCTTCGAGTTCTGCGCGTTGTGATACTCGGGACGGTTCATCGTGATCGTCGCGATGCCGTCCTCGACCGCGTAGTCGACGACACCGTCGCCGAACGTTTCCTGAGTCGCTTGCATGTCGGACCTCATCCGCGGCGCGGCGCCGGGTTGTTGCGCACGATCGTCGCGCGCAGGTTGTGCGGGTCGAGCGCACGCACGATGCGCAGGTCTTCCGCGTTCGGCGGGGCCGTCGTGCCGAGGTCGGGCGCCGCGATCAGCGGGAAGCCGGTTGCGTCCTGCACTTCGTCGAAGCTCACGCCCGGGTGCAGCGAACGCACGCGGATCGCGTGGTCGGGGCCGCCGAAATCCATCACGCACAGGTCGGTGACGATGCTGCGCAGGTCGACGAAGGTCTTCATCCCCAGCAGCCGGCGCGCCGGGTTGTAGCCGACCGTGCACACCATGTCGACTTCGCCGTCGACGAACGTGCGCTTGCCGTGGCCGCTGACGAAGAACGAGTTCGCGTGGTTCGTCGTGTTGCCGGGGAAGCCGCGTGCACCGAGCAGCTGGGTTTTCGGGCGGGCGTAGTCGTCGCCGAGCCACGAGATGTTGGCCTGGCCGAAACGGTCGATCTGCGTCGGCATCACGAGCGCATGGCGGCGGCCGTGCCACAGGCAGTCGAACACGCGCTCGTAGGTCATCCAGCCGCTCGCCTTCACGCGATAGCCGTCGGGGCGCGGGCCGAGCGGCACCGGCTCCTCGACGAGATACGCTTCGCCGTCGGTCAGCATCAGCCCGTTGTTGTACGCGAGCCGCGCAAGGCCGGCCGCGAGCCGCGGGCCCGTGCCGATACCGGTCGCCAGCACTTCGCCGTCGTCGCGCCAGAGTCGCGCGGACGCGACGATCATCAGTTCCGCGAGGGAATGGTCGAGAGATTCGCTCACAGGCGCTCCTTTACAGAATCGGCAACGGCAGCGTCGTCACATGCGACAGGCCGCCGACGCCTTCGAGGTACTGGCGTTCGTCCTGGCCGACCACGTCGCGCAGGTACGCCGCCGTTTTCGCGTCGTCTTCCGCGCTGGCGCAGTACGCGCGCAGGTGCGGCAGGTCCCAGCCGTAGGCCGGCCCGCACGACGTCGGGTGCGCGCCGCCCGGTGCGTGCACGACGCCCGTGACGAGCGAGCGCTCGAACGTGTTGCGGCGCGCGGCGTCGAGGTCTTCGCTCGCGAGCGACGCGTCGACCGTTTCCGCCGACACGTAGCAGCGCTGCGCGGCGCGCGCCATCCACGCATCGAAGAACGGATCGGGGCCGTCGATGCGCGTGTTGCCCATCCGGTCGGCCGCGTTCACGTGCAGCAGCGCGACGTCGAGTTCGATCGCCGGCATCGCGAGCAGCGTCTCGCCGTCGTCGTACGGCGATGTCACCGTGCGCAGCGCCGGCGCGTGATCGAGCAGCGCGGTGCCGAGCCCGGCGCGCGTCGGCAGGAACGGCAGGCGCGCGGCGGCCGCGCGCAGGCCGAGCTGCAGCATCCCTTCGTCGAGTTCGAGCACGTCGATGCGGCCCTGTTCACGCGCCCGGCGGAAATGCGGTTCGAGCGGGATCACGTCGAGCGACACGAAGCCGAACACCGCCTTGCGGACCTTGGCCGCCGCACACAGCAGGCCGACATCGGCGCCGCCGTACGCGACGATCGTCAGGTCCTTCAGGTTCGAGCGCGCGATCTCGCGCACCAGCGCCATCGGCTTGCGCCGCGGCCCCCATCCGCCGATGCCGATCGTCATGCCGTCGGCGAGTTGCGCGACCACGTCGCGCGCGGACATCGTCTTGTCGAGAGGTTTCATCGTCATCGTGCTGGCTTACCGGTATCCGATGCTGAAATCGTGGCCCCACTGGCTCACCTTGGTGGCCTCGAACACCGCGTGCTTCGACCAGTCGACCGTGAGGCCGCCGAAGCCGTATTCGAGATCGAAGCCGCCGGGGGTCTTCATGTAGAAAGAGATCATCTGGTCGTTGCAGTGACGGCCGAGCGTCGCGGACATCTTCACGTCGTGCGCGGCGACGCGATCCAGCGCGCGGCCCACTTCGTCCATCGAGTCGACTTCGGCCATCACGTGCACGCAACCCGACGGCACGGCCATCTCGAACAGCGCGAGGCTGTGATGGCGCGCGTTGCGGCAGTGCATGAAATGGATGCGTTTTTCCGGCTCGTCCGGATCGGGCGTGAACTTCACGCGATAGATGTCGGACAGCTCGAAGCCGAGCACGCCGCGCACGAACGCGTCGGTCGCGTCGAACTGCGGCGCGGGCAGCACCGCGTGGCCAAGCCCCATGTCGCCGGTGACGAAGCGTGCGACGCCCAGCGGCGACACGAAGCGGCGGAAGTCGCAGCGCGCGCCCCAGTACAGCTCGTGACGGTTGCCGGACGGGTCGGTGCACCACGCCATCGCCTGCACGCGGCGCAGCGCGGCTTCGTCGCGGGTCGCGCGCACGGGCTCGACGCCCGCCCGCTGCAGTGCCGCCAGCGCGGCGTCGAATGCGGCGCCGTCGGGCAGCTCCCAGCCCGACGCGAAATAGCGGTCGGTCGAGCCGGGGACGATCACGTAGCGGAAATCGCGCTCGTCCATCTTCAGGTACAACGCGCCGTCGGGCGCATCGAGCGCCTGCATGCCCAGCACGTCTTCCGCGTAGCGGCGCCACGCATCGACGCGCGTCGCCTCGACGACGACATAGCCAAGCGCACGGACATCGATCATGTCGGCCTCCTCCTGGTTCAGAATCCGTTGTTCGTGTAAGGATTCTGGCCGGTCGGGGGTGGCGTTACATCGTCTGTTGGGACGAGAGGACGGGCGGGAAAAGGCGGGGATTGCGGCGCGGAATGGGCGCCGGAGGGCGATTCGGTGCGCGAGCGTGGCATGGGGCTGCCGTGTCGAACGCGGTCACGGCGGCCGGCGCGGGTTGCTGGCGTGGCTGCCGGCCACCGCCCCCGCCTCGATTTGGCGCGACGGCAGGCCGCTGGCCGCCGGCCGCCGCGGCGACCTAGTCGAACGGGTTCAGCAGCCGGACGCCGGTACGCGCGAAATCGCCGACGTTGCGCGTGACGACCGTGAGATCGTTGATCAACGCGGTGGCCGCAATCAGCTTGTCGAGTTCGTGCGTCGGATCGGGCACGCGCAAATGCCCCCACATCTGGCTGATCTCGATATCGACCGGCAGGATGTTCGGCGCATAGCCGGACAGGATGATCGCCATCCACGCGTCGAGCGCCGACGCCTGGACGTGATCGCCGCGATGACGGATCAGGTCGACGCCGCGCCGCAGTTCGGCCACCGTCACGACGGACAGGTAAAGCGGGCTTGCGTCGGCTTCCGCCTGCCTGAAGAACGCCCGCACGCCGCGGTTGGTTCGCTTGCCCTTCCTGATTTCGCTGATGACGTTCGTATCAATCAAAAACACGCCTGACCTCGCCGGAATCCTGAACCCGTTGGAAATCGGTGTCTTCGCCAACGTCGGGCATGCCCATCAGCACTTGCGCAAATGTCCGCCGCTTCGGCCGGCCGAGCGCTTCGGCCAGAATGGCCCGATGTTCGGCCTCGGCACTCCTGCCATTTGCCGCCGCCTGCTCGCGCAGGCTCTGAACGATACTGTCATCCACGTTACGCACCAGTAGATTTGCCATGATTCCCTCCATCCAGGTTTGCTATCAATGCTAGCGAAATGACCATGAAATGCAAGCATTGCTATCACCGTGATGGATGACGGGAACCGGTAGTGGGCGGTGGCGAGCAGCAGCGGCCGGCGTGAATCCATCCGGCTGCCGCCGCTCGCCCGACTCGTCGAACTGCTGTCTGCAAGGTATGCCGGATCCGGGCGGCGGAACAGCCGGCCGAATGGCCATTCGCCGCATCGGGATCAAGCGCGCAACGCGCCCCCGCCGATCCGGCCGGGACTTCCGGATCGGCGTCAACGAATGTCACGTCCTGCTCGGCCGCGCACCGATCGGCACGTTCGACGGATCGGGAACGCGTTGCGCCGTGCGCATGACCGATACGACATGCGCGGCGCATGCGCCGCACCACGCGGCGCCCGCGACCCGATCCGCTCCCCGGCTTGTTTCGATGTCGTCACACGCCGCCGATGTGCCGATCGTTCTGGCGAATCCGTCTGCACAGGCGGCACCGGGTCAACCGCAAGGCACGTGCCATGCGGTGCAAACCGAAGCAGGAAAAGCGTGACCGGCACGCATGGGCGGCAACGCGGTTCGCAATGGTGGGGAAATGTTTCAGGAACGTATCCGTATTCGGCGCGCCAGGCAGAAATCCGCGATTGGTGGCATCGCGCATCGATCGCGCAGCGCCTGCGGAACGAGACCGGACGGCCGTCAGCGCACGCGCGTCGCCATGGCGATCAGTCGTGTACAGAGGAATACATTGGAGAAGCGTTGCAAAAGTGTGACCTCGTGACAGGCGCACGCGATGCCGACGCGCGATCGTGCGTGACGAGGCAGGGTGAATACCGGTGCGTGCGCATGCATCTTGTCCGTCAATGGCTCAATACATGATTTGAAACGACGGCAGCGGACCGATGGAAACGTCGACTACCCGACGACCGAAGAAAGGTAATTGCAGTTGCGAGAGACGAATGCCAATGTCCGGCTCTACGAAAGGTCTCACGATCAGCTTTTGCATACCTCCATGCCTCCCCGTAAAGCACACCCAATCACAATGGGCTGATTTACGGGATTTCTATGACGACACGTGAACTGGGCGTCTTGGTACAATCCAGCGACCAAGAGCAAAGCCGATTTGGCGATCAACCCAATCACTAGAAAATCTCTGGTGAGGCAGCGAATCTCTAGTAATTCAGGGTGCCAGCGGCGATTAATAAGACCAATCGACTAGCGGGGGAAACTGTGAATCGCATCGTACTTCTTTTGTTGGCTGCAGCCGTGGTAGCAGGTTGTAATTCGAAACAGTCCGACAACAACACTCAATCTTCCGCAGCAAGCCCCAGCGCGTCTAGCGAAGCCGTCACGGCACAACAACCTCCACCGCAGGTAGTTGCTACGCCTGCACCTCCGCCCCCTTCACACAACTACGCGATGAGCCAGGATGGCACGTATGGTTACGAGCCGGCGCTCAGTGAAGACGACGTGAGAGCGGGAAAAGCGACGAAGGCGCTTGTCATGATGCGCTACGTTGGCCTGAGGGATGGCAGCTACATTCTGCTGCTGGTCGACGAGGACAATCCAAACATTTCGAATCGCATCACGTGCCAGGCTCCGTGCAATTTCGCCAAGTCGCAAACCATGGCCGGTGACTCGATTTTGAAAACTGAAACAGTACGGGTTGTACCCAATTCGCTAATCGGCGCGATGGTTGAAGACGCGATGTCCGGACAACTGACTCCCTATGGCCAACGTACAGCCGCCTTGACCCAATCGAACGTGCCCGTTGTTCAACCGATTGCCAGCCAACCCGCAAGCGATGTGATGGCGTCCCCGCTACAACAAACGAGCTTCGACTGCGCCAAAGCCAAATCTATTCCCGAATTTTTGATCTGTCACGATGCAGATCTTGCAGCGGCAGACCGAGAGCTCGCGACGACTTACCAACAAGCGAAAGATGCCGCCGTCGACAAAACGGCGTTTGTTGAACGAACACGCAAACAGTGGAATTTCCGGGAGAAAAATTGTCGCGACAAGGAATGCCTGACATCGTGGTACGCGTACCAGAAGCGCATACTGACGAAGATTGCACAAACTGGTGATGTCACTGCCCAAGACAACTGACGCGCCATCAGTGAATCTGAAGCCCGCACATCCGAGCGGGCTTTTTCACGCTTACTACAGCCCGTACCCTCCAGACACATTCAACTGCTGCCCTGTCACGTAGTCGGCCCGATCCGACGCGAGAAACACCGCCGCGCGCCCGACGTCGTGCGCCTTCCCCCAGCGCTTCAGCGCGAGCATCTTCTGCGTCTCGTCGATCCACGCCTGGTCGAACTGCCCCTGTTCGAGCAGCACCGGGAACATCCCGGCCTCGATCACGCCGACCAGGATCGAATTCGCGCGAATGTTGTAGCGCCCTTCCTCGCGCGCCAGCCCTTTCACCAGCGCCTCGTTCGCCGCCTTCGGCGCAACCGACAGCCCGTCGCGATCGGGCCAGCGCAGGTGCCCGGCCGAGCCGAGCGTCACGAACGACCCGCCGCCCGATGCACGGAAATGCGGCAGCGCAGCCTTCGCGGCCACGAAGAAGCCGATCGTCTCGACGTCGATCGCGCGGCGCCAGTCGTCGTGCGTCATGTCGCCGATATGGCGCTGGTTCACGAACGGCCCGGCCGCCCAGACGACCGTATGCACGCGGCCATGCGCGTCGATCGCGGCCGCGAGCGCGGCGTCGACCTGCGCGGGATCGGTCACGTCCACGCAGTGCGTGGTGGCCGCGACGCCTTCACCGCGAATCTCGCGCGCGACGCGCTCGGCCACATCGGCCTTGCTGCGGTAGCCCACCGCGACCGGCACGCCGGCGCGCGCGAACTCGAGCGCGACGCCCTGGCCGATTCCGCCGCTGCCGCCGAACACGAGCACCGCGCCCTGCGGAAATCCGTTGTCGTTCATGCGTTCATCCCGTTCGTCAGTCATGTCGTCGATCAGGCCGTCGCCTCGGCCGCTGCGCGCAGCCGGTACTTCAGCACCTTCCCCGCCGCGCTCGTCGGCAGCTGCTCGACGAACGTGAAAAATCGCGGCACCTTGTAGTTCGCCATGTTGCCGCGCGCCCAGTCGTTCAGTTCGCCGGCGTCGACGTGCGCGCCCGGACGCAGCACGACATACGCGTGCCCGACCTCGCCGAGCCGCGTATCGGGCACGCCGACCAGCGCGACCTGCGCGATCGCCGGATGCGCGGCGAGCAGCCGCTCGATCTCCGCCGGATAGCAGTTGAAGCCGCCGACGATGAACATGTCCTTGATGCGGTCGGTGATCTTCAGGTTGCCGTTCGGATCGACACAGCCGAGGTCGCCCGTATGCAGCCAGCCGTTCGCATCGACGGTCTCGCGCGTCGCGTCCGGCTGGTTGAAGTAGCCGCGCATCACGTTGTAGCCGCGCACCCAGATCTCGCCGGTCTCGCCCGGCCCGAGCGGTGCGCCGCCCGGCCCCGCGATGCGCAGCTCGACATCGGGCATCGGCCGGCCCGACGTATAGGCGACCGTCTCCGCATCGTCGCCTTGACGGCACAGCGTCGCGAAGCCGCACGATTCGGTCAGCCCGTAGCCGGTCAGCACCGTCTCGAAACCGAGCTCCGCGCGCATCCGTTCGATCAGGCTCGGTGCGATCGCCGCCGCGCCCGTCACCGCGATCCGCAGCGACGACAGGTCGCGCGTCGCGCGCTCGGGTGCGTCGAGCAGCGCGTAGTACAGCGTCGGCGGGCCGGGCAGCACCGACACGCGGTCGTCGGCCACGCGCCGCAGCACGTCGGCCGGCTGGAACACGAGATGCGGCAGCACGGTCGCGCCGCTCGACAGCGCAGCGAGCCAGCCGGCCTTGTAGCCGAACGTATGGAAGAACGGATTGACGATCAGGTAGCGGTCGTCCTGCCGCACGCCCGCGATCGCGGCCCACGCCTGCGCGGCGCGCAGGTTCTGGCCGTGCGCGGTCATCACGCCCTTCGGGCGGCCCGTCGTGCCGGACGTGAACATCAGGTCCATCACGGTGTCGGGCGTGACCTGCGCCTCACGCTCGCGCACCGCGACAAGCGACACCGCCGCGCCGCGCGCAAGGAATGCGTTCCAGGTCTCGTCGCGCGCACCGGACGGCGGTTCGCCGTCGAACACGACGACCCGCTCGAGCGTCGCGGGCCGGTGCGGCGCGAGCATCGCCGGATACGATTCGCCGAGGAAGGTGCCGCAGCAGAACAGCAGCCGCGCGCCGCCGTCGTGCAGGATGCCGCCGACCTCCATCCCCTTCATCCGCGTATTGACCGGCACCAGGATCGCGCCGACGGTGTGGATCGCCAGCGCCGCGACGATCCATTCCGGCAGGTTCGGCGCCCAGACCGCGATGCGGTCGCCGGCGTCGATGCCGCTCGCCAGCAGCGCACGGGCCGCGTCGAGGCGTGCGGCGTCGAGTTCCGCGTAGGTCAGCCGGCCATGCTCCGACTCGATCGCCGGATGCGCGCCGTGGCGCGCGGCAGCCCGGGCGATCAGCGCGGGCGTCGTCAGGATTTCATTGTCCATCGTCATAGATCAGGGTTGCCGTGCGCGCCGCCGGCGCGCCGCGGCTCAGTCGGGAAACACCACGCGCAGCGCGTCGCTCGCGGGCCGCGCGCAACAGGCGAGCGTCCAGCCGGCCGCGATCTCGTCGTCGTCGAGCACGTGGTTGCTGTCGAGCGCGACCTCGCCGCGCTCGATCCGGCACATGCACGCGCCGCACTGCCCCATCCGGCAGGAATTCGGCGCCGGCACGCCCGCGCGCAGCATCGCGTCGAGCAGCGTTTCGCCGGGCGCGCTGTCGAACGCGAACGCGTCGCCGTCGAGCACCGTCTCGATCGCCGCGCCGTCGCCGGATGCCGCCGTTGCCTCGGCCCGCGCCACGGTGTCGGCCTGCGCCGGCGCATCGGGCAGCGACGCGAAGCGCTCGACATGCACACGCGCGCGCGGCAGCCCAAGGCCGAGCATCGCGGCCAGCGCGTTCTCCATGAACAGCGCGGGCCCGCAGATGAACGTCTCCTGCTGGCTGAACGGCCGCGCGAGCTCCTCGAGATGGCGCTGCTGCGGAATGCCCTGCACGCTGTCGAGCCAGTGGATCACGCGCACGCGGCCCGGATGGCGCTGCGCGAGCTGCTGCAGCTCGTCGCGAAAAATCACCGAGCGCTCGTCGCGGTTCGCATAGATCAGCGTCAGCATCCCGCGGCCGTGCACGAGCGCCGATTTCAGGATCGACAGCACGGGCGTGATGCCGCTGCCGCCCGCGAACAGCAGCAAGTCGCCGTCGAGCGTGCGCGGCGTGAACACGCCGGCCGGCGGCAGCACGTCGAGCGCGTCACCGGCTTTCAGGCGGTCGCACAGCCAGTTCGACGCACGGCCGTCGCGCACGCGCTTGACGGTGATCTTCGGCGCCGCGTCGATCCCCGGTGCGCTCGACAGCGAATAGCAGCGCGTAACGGTCGCGTCCGCGCACGGCACGTTCAGCGTCAGGAACTGCCCGGGCCGGTACGTGAATGCATCACGTAGCGCGGCCGGTACGTCGAACACGAACGAGCACGCGTCGTCGCTTTCGGCAATCACTTCGGCCACGGTCAGCCGGTGGAAGCGTGGATCGCTCATGGCCGGATCCTTGCGTTACGCGGCCGCACGGGCCACCGGCGCGCCGGGCGTCGTATACGCGCCGTCGAGATAGACGAGCGGATCGACGTCGCCGCTCATCAGCACCTCGCGGATGCGCCCGATGAACACCGTATGCGTGCCGTATTCGAAGCGGCCGTCCTGCTCGCACACGAGGCTCGCCTGCGAGTCGCGCAGATACGGGACGCCCTGCGGCGACGTGTGCCAGTCGCCGGTCGTGAAGCGTGCCTCGCCCTTCAGGCGGCCGCTGCAGTCGATCGCGATGCCCTCGTGCCGCGCGGACAGCACGTTCACGCAGAACGGCGCACCCGCATCGAGCGGCGGATACAGCGACGCGGTGCGGTTGATGCAGATCAGCAGCGAAGGCGGATCGGTCGACAGCGAGTCGACCGCCGTCGCGGACATCGAGTAGCGCCGGCCGTCGTGCGTGCTACTGATGACCGTGACGGAGCGCGCGAGGCGGCGCATCGCGAGCAGCATGTCGGTGCGCAGCGGATGGTTGGTGAGATCGCTCATGATCGGACTCCGTCAAGTTCAGTCGTGGATGGCCGGGCCTGCCGGCCTCCGGCGTCGGCTGCGCGAGCAGCCAGGTGGTCGGCGGCGAGATACCCGAAGGTCATCGCCGGACCGAGCGTCGAGCCCGCGCCGGGGTAGCTCGTGCCCATCACCGATGCGCTGGTGTTGCCGATCGCGTAGAGGCCGTCGATCGGCGCGCCGTCGGCGCGCAGCACGCGGGCGTGCACGTCGGTGACGAGCCCGCCCTTCGTGCCGATATCGCCCGCGTCGATCCGCGCCGCGTAGAACGGCGCTTCGTCGACCGGCCCGAGGCACGGGTTCGGCGTATTGCGCGGATCGCCGTAGTACGTGTCGAACGCGTTGTCGCCCTTGCCGAACGCTTCGTCGATGCCGGTGGCCGCGTAGCGCGCCATGTCGCGCAGCGTGTCGTGCAGGCCGGCCGCGTCGACACCGATCTTCACGGCCAGCGCGTCGATCGTGTCGGCCTTCACGAGCACGTCGCGAAAGGCTTCCGGAATCCGCGCGTCGGGCATCATCGACGCCGGCATGACCGGCCCGCACGGATACTTGCTGCGAAAGCGCGCGTCGAACACCATCCACGCGGGCACGGTCGCGCCGGTGCGCGCATGGTCGCGATACATCGCGGGCACGAATTCCGAATACGGCGCGGCTTCGTTGACGAAGCGCTTGCCGAGACCGTTGACGATCACGCAGCCCGGCAGGTTGCGTTCGACGAACAGCCCGCGCTGCTTCTCCTCGCCCGCGACGCGGACCGTCGGCACGCCCCACACGTGCTCCATCAGGTCCAGCGCGCCGCCGAGCCGGTGGCCTTCGGCGATCGCGTCGCCGGTGTTGGACGGCGGCGTCGCGCTCCACTGCGCCTGGGTCGGCTGTGGCAGGTAGCGCTCGCGCATCGGCTGGTTGCGCTCGAACCCGCCCGCGCCGAGGATCACGCCGTGCCGCGCGGCGATCGTCACCGGCTGCCCGAAGCGTTGCGCGCGCACGCCCGTCACGCGGCCGTCCGCGTCGAGCAGGTCGCGCATCGGCGTGTCGAGCCACACGGGCACGTTGCGATCGAGCAGCGCACGCCGCAGCCCGCCGATCAATGCGTTGCCGAGCGTCAGGCGCCGGTCGCGCCGCGTGCGGCGGCGCATGCCGAAATCGAGCCAGTAGCGGCCGAACTGCCTGATCGTGAGCGTCATGAAGCCGGGCCCGCGCGAGAACAGCGTGTGCGCTTCCTTCGACGTCACCGCGAGACGCCCGAAGATCAGCGTGCCGGGCGACGGCGGCCGCAGCCGGTCGAACTCGTCGCCGAGCAGCCCGCCGTCGAACGGCATCGGATCGAGCGCGCGATAGCCGGGCATCGCGCCCGGCAGCTTCTGGAAATAGTCCGCGTATTTCGGCAGCGCCTGGAAGCGCACGGGCGTCTTCGCTTCCAGGTAGCGCAGCATCTCCGGCGCGCGATCGAGATATGCATCGAGCCGCTCGGGCGTCGACGCGCCGGCCACGCATGCGTCGACATAACGGCGCGCGGCCTCGCGCGAATCGGTCGCACCGAGCTCGGCGATATGGTGGTTGCAGGGAATCCAGATGCCGCCGCCCGATACGGCCGACGTGCCGCCGTACAGCGCCGTCTTCTCGATCACGACGACGGACAGCCCGTGGTCGGCCGCGCGGCACGCGGCGAGCAACGCGCCCGCGCCCGAACCGACGACGACCACGTCGAACGTGTAGTGCTGTGCTTGCGTGTCGTTCATCACGGCCTCGTCAGATGAAGAAGTCCGTGTTTTCGCGGCCGAGCATCACCGCGCCGAGGTTCTGGCCGAAGCGGTCCACGTTGTTCGCGTAGTGCGCGCGGGCCGCATGCAGGTCGAGGAAACGGCGCACCAGCGGATTGCGGTGATAGATGCCGTTGCCGCCCGCGTAGCGCAGCAGCGCATTCGCGGCCTGCGCGCAGCGTTCTGCAACCTGCGCGGACTGGTAGCGGAAATGCACGCGGCGCTCGATCGACACGGCCGGCCCGCCGGTCACCGACGCCATCAGTTCCGCGAAATTGCGCTTGAGCAGCACGGTCATCTCGTCGATCGCGACGGCCGCGTTCGCGCACGCGTTCTGCGCACCCGGATCGTCGGTCGTCTTCGCGCCGCTGTTCGCGGACACGCGCGTCGCCGCATAGCCGGTGAAATCGTCGAGCGCGCCCTGCAGCGCGCCGATGCACGACGTGCATACCGCGCGCACGAAGATCTGCGCGAACGGCAGCTTGAACAGCGGCGCATCGTTGAGCGCGAGGCCCGGGCTCGTGCCCATCATCCCGTCGATCGCCTTGTGCGTGCGGTACGCGGGCACGAACACGTCGTCGACGACGATGTCGTGGCTGCCCGTCGCGCGCAGGCCGAGCACGTCCCAGTCCTGCTGGATCCGGTAGTCGGATTTCGGCAGCAGGAAGGTCCGGTATTCGGGCGGCTGGCCGGCTTCGGCCGGCGGCACCAGCGCGCCGAGGAACACCCATTCGCACAGTTCGCTGCCGCTCGAGAACTTCCAGTGGCCCGACAGGCGGAAGCCGCCGTCGACCGGCGTCACGCGGCCGACCGGCATGTAGGTCGACGCGATCAGCGTGGCCGGGTCGTGGCCCCACACGTCCTGCTGCGCGCGTTCGTCGAACAGCGCGAGCTGCCAGTTGTGCACGCCGACGACGCCGTACACCCACGCGGTCGACATGCAGCCGCGCGCGAGCGCCATCTGGATGTCGAAGAAGGCCTGCGGATCGAGCTCGTAGCCGCCGTAGCGCTTCGGCTGCAGCACCTTGAAGAAGCCGGCGGCCTGCATGTCGGCGATCGTCTCGGCCGGGATGCGCCCCTGCGCTTCCGCCTGCGCGGCGCGGCCGGCCAGCGTCGGTGCCAGTGCCTCGGCCCGGGCGATCAGCGTGGCAGCCAATGCGTTCGAATCGTTGTCGCGATGCACGAATGTCTCCTGTGGAACGGGGGCTGCGCCGTAGCGCGTGCCCCGCTCTCGTTCAAAGTTGTCCGGCGCGGCCTGGCCGCGGGCGATGCTCGCCACCACCGATGGTCGGCTTCGCGCGACCGCGCCGCATCGTCCGACCGGACGGGACGACGGGCGCGGCCCCGTGCATCACGCGCAGGCGCGTTCCTTCTCGCGATTGAAGAACGGGATCACGTGCTCGCCGATGTTGCGGATGGTCTCCATCTGCGCTTCGTGCGGCACCGTGCCCATCTGGCACAGGAACAGCACTTCGTCGACGCCGGCTTCCTGCAGGCGGCCGACATAGCCGATGCAGTCGTCCACCGTGCCGTACGCGTGGTTCGGGTTCATCATCGCGAGCGCCGGGTCGGCGAAGTTCACGACGACTTCCTCCGACGCGAAGCGCGAGCGGATCACCATCTCGCCGGTGTCGGCCTGCACGAGGTCGTCGCCCCACTTCGCCGGGTCCGGACGCTCGCCGCCCGTGTACCAGTACGCGAGCGATTCCATGAAGTAGCGCTGGCCGCGGATGCCGATCTTGCGGGCCGCCTGGCCGTCGGCCATCACGACCGTCGGGCACAGCGCCGCGAGGTGCTGGGTCGGGCGGAAGCCGACCTGGTCTTCCGGCTTGCGGTTCGCCCATGCTTCGCGATACACGGCGTTCTTCTTCGCGACTTCGTCCGGGCCGCCGAAGCCGAGCACCAGCGCGCCCATCCCGCGCTGGCCGGCGCGCAGCAGCGCGTCGGTGTTCGTACACGCGAGGTACATCGGCGGGTGCGGATCCTGGAACGGCTTCGGGTGGATCGGGCGCTTCGGGATCTTGATGTACTTGCCGTCGTGCTCGATCTCGTCCTGCACGAACATCTTCGGCACGAGATACATCGATTCGTCGATCATCGGCTGCAGTTCGTTGAGGTCGTAGCCGAACGCACCGGCTTCCTGCTGGCTGCCGCCCTTGCCGACGCCGAAATGCACGCGGCCGCCCGACAGGATGTCGAGCAGCGCGACGCGTTCCGCGACCTTGATCGGGTGGTTCATCGCCGGCGGCAGGCACACGACGCCGTGGCCCAGGCCGATGCGCGTCGTGCGGCCGGCCAGGTAGGCAAGGAAGGTTTCCGGCGCGCTCATGTGCGCATAGTTGGTCAGCGACGTGTGCTCCACGCACCAGATCGTGTCGAAGCCGACCTGCTCGGCGAGCAGCGCCTGCTCGACCGTCTCCTTGAACACCCGGTGGTCGCCCTCGCGCGATGCGTCGGTGGTCTGGGCTTCGTAGATGAGGGAAAACTTCATTGCGTGCGTCTCCATGTATGTTGGACGAGTCGGGGTCGTGCGGCCCGCCCGCACGATACGGACGAATAGCGACGGTCCACGAATGGGAGTGTCGGCGCGCCGGCTGGCGCGGGCATCATCTGTTCGGAGTAGCCGTACGCCTGCGGGGACAGAGGGGTTTCACCGTCATCCGATCGGACTGCGTGACGGCGCGGGCGACGCGCTAGCATCGACCGGCGGCGCATTGCACGCCGCCCACATCAAGACAAGGGAGAACCGGAATGAAGGTATCGATGCTGCTGTATCCGGTCGACGACATCGACACGGCGCTGCCGCTGTTCGTCGACGGGCTGGGCCTGAACGTGAAGTTCCGCGACGGCGACCGTTATTGCGCGCTCGACGGCGGCCCGCTGACGATCGCGCTGGTCGCGGGCGACGAGCAGATCGTCGAGCGCGCGGCGCTCACGCTGCGCGTCGACGAGGACGACGACCTGTATGCAGCGATGGCGCGGGTCGTGAAGGCCGGCGCATCGGTGCGCGTGCCCGTGCAGGCCGGGCCGCACGAATACCGCGCGGTGCTGGAGGACAAGAACGGCGCGCTGCTCGTGATTTCGCAGAAGCGATCCGCGTGACGCCGCGCGGCGCGGGCGCCGGATGCGGGCGCATTGCGTGCCTCCCCTGCCTGCGCATGAGCGGCGTTACGCGTCCCCGCCCGACGCACGCAGGTCGCTGGTTTCCAGCAGTTCGAGCAGCGTCCCGGCCGGCTGGCTGAGCCGCTTCGCGGCGAGCGCGATGAATTCGACATCGGGCAGCACGGGCAGCCCGTCGCCGTTCAAGGGCGGCGCCAGGCCGCGCGCGGACAGGTATTGCGACGTCGCCGTCAGCCCGAGCCCCGCCCGCGCCGCCGCGATGCAGCCGGGCTGGCTGCTGCTCGAACACACGACTTCCCAGCCGATCCCCTTTTCCGCCAGCGCGTTCAGCACGACCGCGCGCGTGACGCTCGGCTCGGCCACCAGCACGAGCGGCAGCGGCCGCTCCAGGTCGACGACGGTGCCGGGCCGCGCGACCCATTCGAGCCGCGCGCGCAGCAGCGGCGTGCCGCGCCGCTCGCCCAGCCGCCGCTTGCCGACCATCAGGTCGAGCGCGCCCGCATCCATCAGTTCGTAGAGGCGGCTCGTCATCCCGGTCGTGATTTCCAGCGCGACGTCCGGATGCGCGGCGCGGAACGCGGCAAGCACGTCCGGCAGCGCGACGAGCGCGAGGTCGTCCGACGCGCCGAGCCGCACGCGCCCCTGCAGCCGCGGCTTGCGGAACTGCGATTCCGCGCGATTGAGCGCCTGCAGGATCACGTTCGCATGCACGAGCAGCGCCTCGCCGTCGGCCGTCATCGCGATCGAATGCGTGTCGCGCACGAACAGCCGCCGGCCGACGCTCTCTTCGAGACGACGGATGTGTTCGCTGACGCTCGACTGGTTGAGCCCGAGCTGCCGGCCCGCTTCGGTGAAGCTGCGGCAGTTCGTGACGGTCGCGAACGTCTTGAGCCAGACGGGACTGAGCATCCCGCATTGTCATCGGCATTTTCGATGACAGTCAATGCCTTCAGGCAGCTTCCCGATGACCACCGGAATCGGTACCATCGAGCGCTTGAAGTCCGGCAGGCGCCGCGCGACCGCGCACCGGCGCCCCTCCGCGCCGGGCTTTCGCACCACCGATTTCGCCATGTCCCGGGAACCCACACACGCCGCGCTGCTCTGGATCGTCGCCGCAGCCTTCTTCATGCAGTCGCTCGACACGACGATCGTCAACACCGCGCTGCCTTCGATCGCCCAAAGCCTGCACGCGTCGCCGCTCGCGATGCAGCCCGTCGTGGTCGTCTACACGCTGACGATGGCGATGCTCACGCCGGCGTCCGGCTGGCTCGCCGACCGGTTCGGCACGCGCCGCGTGTTCTCCGTCGCCATTCTCGTGTTCGTGCTCGCGTCGATCGGCTGCGCGGCGTCGCATACGCTCGGCCAGCTCGTCATTGCGCGCGCCGTACAGGGCATCGGCGGCTCGATGCTGCTGCCGATCGGGCGGCTCGCCGTGCTGCGCCGCGTGCCGGGCGAACAGTACGTCGCGGCGATCGCGTTCGTGTCGATCGCCGGCCAGCTCGGCCCGATCGTCGGGCCGACGCTCGGCGGCTGGCTCACGCAGGCGATTTCATGGCACTGGGTGTTCATCGTCAACGTGCCGGTCGGCGTGGTCGGCTTCATCGCGGTGCAGCGCTACCTGCCGCACGACCAGGCGACGCAGCCGCCGCCGTTCGACTTCGTCGGCTGTGCCCTGCTGTCGGTCGCGATGATCGCGCTGTCGCTCGCGATCGACCCGCCGATGCCCGTGCACCGCGCCGCGTGGGCGGCCGGGCTCGCCGTAGTCGGCCTCGCGAGTGCGCTCGCGTACCTGCCGCATGCGCGCCGGCGCGCGCAGCCGCTGTTCCGGCTCGGGCTGTTCCGCGAGCCGAACTTCGGTTCCGGGCTGCTCGGCAACCTGCTGTGCCGGATCGGCACGAGTTCGGTGCCGTTCATGCTGCCGCTGCTGATGCAGGTGCAGCTCGGCTATACGCCGCTGCAGTCGGGGCTGATGATGCTGCCGGCCGCGATCGCAGGCGTGATCGCGAAACGCTGGATCGCACCGCTCGTGAAGCGTTTCGGCTATGCGGCGTTTCTGGTCGTGAATACGGCGATCGTCGGCTGCGCGATCGCGGGGTTCGCGCTCGTGTCGGCGCGGCCCGCGCCGGTGCTGGAGGGCGTGCTGCTGATCGTGTTCGGCGCGGCGAACTCGATGCAGTTCGCGGCGATGAACGGCGTGACGCTCAAGGGGCTGTCGCATGCCGACGCCGGCAGCGGCAACAGCCTGTTCACGATGATGCAGATGCTCGCGATGGGCCTGGGCGTGTCGATCGGCGGCGGGCTCGTCAACCTGTTCGCCGCCTATTGGGGCTCGATGGCCCACGGCTTCATGCTGTCGTTCGCGTGCATGGGGGTCGTCACGTTGCTGTCGTCCACCGTGTTCCGGCGGATCGATACGGCCGCGCCGCCGGCCAATGCGGCGGCGCGATCGTCCGCGTAAGCGCGGCCGTCAGTTCACCTGACGGCGCTCGACCACGCGCTTGAGCACCCAGCGGATCGACGAACCGTCGGCCGGCGGCTGCGCGACGCGGTATTCATCGATTTCGAGCGTGTACAGGTAACCGGGCTGGTACGCGAACCCTTCGATGCCGGCATACCACAGGCTCCACGGCTCGCTCGGGCTGCTGCGCACCTGCAGGCACTCCATCGGCGCGACGCCCGTGCAGCGCGCGGACTGCGGCGCGACATAGACGGTCTTCGTCACGGGCTTTCCGTCGGCCGGGCGGGCCGCATTCGGCGCCGTGGCGGCGGCGTCGGTCTGGCATCCGGCGAGGAGCGTGCTGCCGGCAATCACGGCCGCGCCGAGCAGCGTTCGGGTCTTGTGAATCATCTGATGTTCCTCTGGGAGCGTTGGCGGGCCGATTAGACGATCGGCGCGGCGAGAAAGTTCACAAAACCCTTACAGAACGCGCCCGACCACCCTCATTTATGGGATGTCGCGCCCATCCCGATACGTTACCGTGTTCCGGTGTCGCCGCGCGTATCGCTGCCGGCGGCCCGAACGTGCACGCCAAGCGCATCGCGACCCGGCGGCCGAAACAGGAGACAACCCGAATGACCACGGCGCCCCCGGCCCTGCCGCCGAACCTTGCCCAATCGAAGCTGACGCTCGAACAGTTCGACGCCTTGCTCACGAAAATCTACGAAGGCCCGCTCGAAGACGTGCCGTGGGGCGCGGCGCTCGAACAGATCCGCGTGCACCTGCACGCGAACTACGTGACGATGATCCTGCGCTGGCCGGCCAGCGGCCACACGGGGCTGATGATCAACGCGTCCGAGCAAAGTGCGCCGCTGACGGGCGTCGCGTCGTACAACAACTACTACTACGCACTCGATCCGTTCGTGAACCTGCCGGCCGATCGCGTCGTCACCGTCGACGAGCTGCTCGGCGTCGGCGTCTGGCGCAACAGCGCGATGTATGCGGAATTCCTGCAACCCTACGACGTCGGCTACCTGATGGGCGCCGACCTGCGCACCCACGACGGCGTCGAGTGCCGCTTTCGCGTCTGCCGTTCGCATCGCGGCCAAGCGTTCTCCGCGGCCGACAAGGCCGTCTGCAACGCGCTGCTGCCGCACCTGAAGCGCGCGGTACGGCTGCACGCGAAGTTCGGGATGGTCGAATCCGAGCGCACGCTGTATGCGAGCACGATCGACCGCATGCTCGTCGGCACCGCGATTCTCGACGAGCGCGGCACGATCATGCGGACCAACTCCGTCGCGGACGAGATCTTCGCCGAATGCGACGGCCTGCGCGTGCGCGGCGGCACGCTCGAAGCGTCGTATCCGCTGGAGGACCGCAAGCTGCAGAAGCTGATCCGCCAGGTGCTCGCGGAACGCACGGGCGTCACGCCGTCGGTCGCGCACGCGATCGCGGTGCCGCGCCCGTCCGGCAAGCCGCGGCTCGGCGTGCTGATCCGTGCGGTCCCGTTGAGCGAATGGTCGGAAGACAATCCGCGCCGGCCGGCGTGCGCGATCTTCATCCGCGACGCCGAGCGCAAGTCGCAGGCATCGCACGACATCGTGCGCAAGCTGTTCGACCTCACGCCGGCCGAGACCGCGCTGGCCCTCGCGCTCGTCAACGGGCAAACGCTCGAGGAAGCGGCCGACGAGCTCGCGATCAGCAAGAACACCGCGCGTTCGCACCTGCGTGCGATCTTTTCGAAGACGGGCGTCACGCGGCAGGCGACGCTGGTGCGAATGCTGTTGAACAGCGTGCTGTCGCTGGGGTGATGCGTTCGTCGCGGCGAACGCCCGCCCGTCGAATCCGCCTAGTCCGTTTCAACGTCGAAGCGCCGATGCTGACGACCTAACCTGTCCCTCCACCCAGCGTCTCAGGAGACAGGTATGGAACACTTCGCAGGAAAAGTCGCCGTCGTGACCGGCGCAGCGACCGGTATCGGGCGCCAGGCCGCACTGAGCTTCGCCGAAGCCGGTGCGCAGGTCGCCTTGCTGGACACCGTCGTGTCCGCCGCGGAAGACACCGCACACGCCATCGAGCGCCTCGGCGCGAAGGCGATCGTGCTGCGTACCGACGTGTCGCGCGACGACGACGTGCGCCAGGCGATCGACATGACGGTCGGGACCTTCGGCCGCCTCGACATCGCGTTCAACAACGCGGGCATCGCACTGCGCGGCTCACCGGCTGCCGACATGGACGAAGGCGAATGGGACCGCACGATCGCCGTGAACCTGAAAGGCGTGTGGCTGTGCCTGAAGCACGAATGCCGGCACATGCTGCAATCCGGCGGCGGCGCGATCGTCAACACGTCGTCGATCATGGGGCTCGTCAGCGGGCCCGGGCTCGCCGCGTATTCGGCGTCGAAAAGCGGCGTCGTCGGCCTCACGAAAGCGGTGGCGATCGACTATGCGAGCCGCGGCATCCGCGTGAATGCCGTGTGCCCGGGCGGCATCGGCAACACGGCGATCACCGACCGGCCGGAAAACCGCGACGACATGGCGCGACTGGTGCAGGCCACGCCGATGGCGCGGCTCGGCGAGCCGCGCGACATCGCGGAAACGGTGATGTGGCTGTGCTCGCCCGCCGCGCGCTTCGTCACCGGCCAGTCGATCGCCGTCGACGGCGGGTTCACCGTGTGGTGATCGTGTACCATCGGCGCTTCCCGATACGCTTTGACGCGCTGCCTTCGTCCGCCCGGCCATGCCCGCGCGGTTCGTGCAGCGCACCTCCCTTCGCATGCCCTCACCCGTTCCGTCCGACGCCGCGCTGCGCCCGCTGCCGATCGATACGCTGACCGTGCCGGCCGCGCTCGACGGACGCACGGGCACCAACCGCTCGGGCAGCACGCATCCGCAGATCGCCGCGACCAACGATCTCGACGCCGTGCGCGCATGGCTCGCGCGCTTCGTCGATACGCCGACCACGTTCCAGAACTACCGCAAGGAAGCCGAACGCCTGCTGCTGTGGGCCGTGATCGCGTGCGGCAAGCCGCTGTCGTCGCTGACGCACGAGGATCTCGTCGTCTACCGGCAGTTCCTGCTCGCGCCCGCGCCGGCCGATCTGTGGTGCGCGAACGGCGGCCGCAAGCATCCGCGCGACGATCCGCGCTGGCGGCCGTTCTACGGGCCGCTGTCGGCGGCCAGCCAGCGGCAGGCGCTGGTGATCCTGAACGTGATGTTCTCGTGGCTCGTGCAGGCCGGCTATCTGGCCGGCAACCCGCTCGCGTTGTCGCGGCAGCGGCAGCGCCGGCCCGCACCGCGCGTCACGCGCCATCTCGGGCAGCCGCTGTGGCAGTCGGTCAAGGACGCGATCGCCGCGATGCCGCGCGACGATGCGCGCGCAAGCTTCCATGCGGATCGCGCGCGCTGGCTGTTCACGCTGCTGTATCTCGGCGGGCTGCGCATCACCGAAGCGGCCGACACGACGATGGGCCGGTTCTTCTGCCGGCGCGATGCGAACGGGCACGATCGCTGGTGGCTCGACGTGACGGGCAAAGGCGGCCGGCAGCGGCTCGTGCCGGCCACCGCCGAGATGATGGCCGAGCTCGCACGCTACCGGCGCGCGCACGGCCTGCCCGCGCTGCCGTCGGACGGCGAGCCCACGCCGCTCGTGCTGCCGGTCGGCCACGCGCGCAAGCCGCTCACGCGCGCGGCGCTGCACCGGATCGTGAAGCAGGTGTTCCGGCATGCGGCCGACCGGCTGCGCGCGAACGGCGAAACCGGCGACCAGCAGGCGCGCGTGCTCGAACAGGCGTCCGCGCACTGGCTGCGCCACAGCGCAGGCTCGCACATGGCCGACGGCCGCGTCGACCTGCGGCTCGTGCGCGACAACCTCGGTCACGTATCGCTCACGACGACGAGCCAGTACCTGCACGCGGACGACGACTGGCGGCATCGCGAGACCGAGGAGAAGCACCGGATCGGATGGTAGCGGCAGCGCACCACCGCTCGGTGAACCGGATCGTCGACGAAGTCGCCCGCCCGGCATCGGCTGATATCCGTGCGATTCAACGGCATCGCCGCGCCGTTCAATCCCGCGGTGGAACGCTCGAAAAAGCGCCGGCCGGCGTTCGCCGGATCGGCCAGTGCATGCTCCCGGACGAGAAAGATCAGCCAACGACCAGATGCACGACAAAGATCAGCAATGCGATAAATATGCCGACGGCAACGAGCGCTGCAATAATGACAACAACCGGATTGAGCTGGGTCGCATCCGCTTCGAGATTCGCTCGTTTGTTGACACCGAAAAACGCGAAAAATACCGCACGGAATGCGCGAGCAATCTGATTTCCACCTCTTTCCGCCATTACCTTCTCCTTCAATTTTCAATTTGACGAACAGCGCTGATTTCCACTCGGGCAGACCGCTCCCCGGCCGGGTTCGCTCGACAGGCACGCCGATAGCCGGATAGTCGTTGCGGCCGTTCAGTCGACGTATCGTCCACTGAACGCCCAAATGAGCATGACGACCAGCGCGGCAGCACTGGACATCCACTGCGTGACGACCCCGCCCCAGGCCAGCTCCGTGGCGGCATTCAACAGACCCCGACTCGGCAGCATCAGAAACGCGCCCGATTCCATGTGCTGCGCCCGTTCAACGTGCCACCATCGCATCGACAGCAGGCTCGCAGCCCAGCCGGCCCCCACGACCAGGTAATCGATCACGACGAAATCGAATGGCTTGCCGGGATCGATTGCGACCTCTGCCGTGATTCGCGCGATCGAAAGCACGAGAACGAAGACGGTCAACCCGGCGAACCACATCGGATAACGAAGCAGGACGGCAAACAGGAAGCTGAACATCGTGACGAGCTGCGGCCATGCCAGGCGTATCAGCGCCAGCGTCGTCCGCAGGTCGCTCGAATCGGCGTCATGCATGGGCGGAGTCCCGCGCAATCGCACCTTCGTCGGCGAGACAACATCGGTTCGACGACATTTTCACCGGCATATTCGCGTCACTCCCGGCGTGACCGGCATGCCGTCACAATGCCTCGCAACAGGTCGACGGGCGCCGGTGGACAGCCGGGAATCATCACGTCGACGGGCAGGATCGACGACACGGGTCCGCACACCGCATAGCTGTCGGCAAAGATGCCGCCCGTGCACGCACATTCGCCCGCGGCGACGACGAGCTTCGGCGCCGGCGTCGCCTCGTACGCAGCAAGCACGGCCGCGCGCATGTTCAGTGTCACGGGGCCCGTCACGAGCAACAGGTCCGCGTGCCGAGGGCTCGCGACGAATTTGATACCGAGGCCCTCGATGTTGTAGTACGGGTTGTTCAATGCGTGAATTTCCAGCTCGCATCCATTGCACGACCCCGCGTCGATCTGTCGAATGCACAGTGCCCGTCCGATCAGATCGAGAATGTTCCGGTGAATCTGCTGCGCCTCGTGACGCCAGGCGTCTTCTGCCGCCGGTACGGGTTCGTCGGGGAAATCGGTGCGCGCGAACTGTCGAATGAGCTGCCACATCAGAGATCGTGCCCCGCGTAGTTCAGGTTGAACGACTTGTTGATCAGCGGAAAATCCGGAACGATGTTGCCGATGATCGCGTGCTCGAGCGCCGGCCAGTTCTGCCACGACGGATCGTGGCAATGGCATCGTGCAATCACGTCGCCCGGCGCCGTCTCGAGTGCGACGAACACGTCTCCGCGCCAGCCTTCGACCCAGCCGACACCGCGCGCAGGCACGGCAGCCGGCGAGACGTCGACGGCGACCGGGCCGTCCGGCAACCGGGTCAGCACACTCCGCATCAAACGCAGGGATTCGTCGATTTCCGCAAACCGTACGGCCACGCGCGCTGCGACGTCTCCACGCGTATCGCTTGTCGTGTTGACGGCCAGTTCGTCATACGGAGCCGGACGCATATTGGCGCGTACATCGAACGCGCGGCCGCTGGCGCGTGCTGCCATGCCGCGCACGCCAAAATGCCCGGCGACATCGGCCGTCAATCGCCCCGTGCCGAGAAAGCGGTCCTGCAGCCCGGACTGATCGTCATAGATTTGCCGCATCGCCTCGACTTCACGCCCGATGCGTTCGCACTGCGCCAGCAGCATGTCGACCTGCCCCGATTGGAGGTCGGCCGCCACGCCCCCGGGCACCACCCGATCCATCAGGTATCGATGCCCGAACGCCTGGTCGTTCATCCGTATCCAGTCCTCCTTGATCCGCGAGAACTGCGCGAGACCGAATGCGAATCCGGCATCGTTACCGAGCGCGCCAAGATCGCCCAGATGATTGGCGACGCGTTCCCGTTCCAGCAAGAGCGCACGCAAATACAGCGCGCGCTTCGACAAGGCGGTGCCGCACGCCTGTTCGAGCGCCATGCAGTAGGCCCACGAAAACGCAACCGTCGAATCACCCGCGATCCGGCCTGCAACCCGGTGGCCGCGTGACGCGGACGTGCGCTCGAACACGCGTTCGACCCCGCGGTGCGCGTAGCCGAGTCGCTCCTCGAGCCGCAGGACCTTCTCGCCGACGACCGAAAACCGGAAATGGCCCGGCTCGATGATGCCGGCATGGATGGGTCCGACCGCGATCTCGTGCACACCGTCGCCAGCAACCTGCACGAACGCGTAATTTGCCTCGTTCGACTCGAATCGCTCGAGGCCCGTGGCCTGCTGCTGCAGCGGAAAATAGTCGCCGGGCCAGTTCCCGTGATTCAGCCATGGCCGCGTATCCTCGGCACCGCGGGCACGCAAGCCGGCCAGATCGAAAATCGCCCGCTGCATCCGTGCTGCGTACGGAAAAATGGCGGCCAGATCGGGAAAGTCCCCGTCGGGCTGCGGCGTGTTGCCCGTGACGAGACGGGCCCACAGGATGCCATCGTCGCATTCATACGCCGCGTGCACCGAAAACGATCGGTCAGGCGCTTCGCCGCCCCACATCGCAATGAGCCGTGTCTGCTCCGCACGCGCCGCCTGTGCGATCTCGATCCACCCGGATTCGTCGACGTCGGCCACGATCACCGGAATCCGGTCCGCCCCTTGCGCGAGGCGCGTCGCCCCTGCCATCTTCATCAAGTCGAGTCGCATGATCTACCCCGCCAGCATTGTTGCAGCCTGGCGATACCACATTGCCAGATAAGGCGGCACGTACAGGCCAAGCATCAGGCCGAGGCCCAAATGGACAAACACGGGCAGCAGGGCCGGTCGATGCTCGAGCGGCTTCGCCGTCGTCGTGCCGCCCAGCACCATCCGCTGCACGCGCGCGAAGATCGCCGCAAACGCCACCCCGAGCCCGAGCAGCAGGAACGGCGCGGTCCAGGGCAGCGTATTCATGGCCGTCGTCAGGATCAGGAACTCGCTCGCAAATACGCCGAACGGCGGCAGGCCGAGAATCGCCAGCGTGCCCAGCATCATTCCCCAGCCGACGGTCGGGCTGACCTGCAACAGCCCGCGAATCCCTTCGATTGCCTGCGTGCCGACCTTCTGCGCCGCGTGGCCGACCGCGAAGAAAATCGCCGACTTGACGAGCGAGTGAACCGTCATGTGCAGCAGCCCGGCGAACGTCGCGACCGGGCCGCCCAGCCCGAATGCGAATGTCATCAGGCCCATATGCTCGATCGACGAATAGGAGAACAGCCGCTTGACGTCCTTCTGCCGAAACAGCGAGAACGACGCGATCAGCACGGACACGAGCCCGAAGCCGACCAGTAGCCGCCCGGGCAGGCCGTTGCCGAGCGCACCGTCGGCGAGCACTTTGCAGCGCAGCACCGCGTAAAGCGCGACGTTCAGGAGCAATCCGGACAGCACCGCCGAAATCGGCGTCGGGCCTTCGGCATGCGCGTCCGGCAGCCAGCTGTGCATCGGCACGAGCCCGACCTTCGTGCCGTAGCCGACGAGCAGGAAGACAAACGCGATCGAAACGATCGTCGGATCGAGCTGGGTCTTGACGGCGGCCAGGCTCGTCCAGAGCAGCGCATCGCCGCCGGTCAGCTGCCGGCTCGCCGCGAGGTACAGCAGGATCGTGCCGAACAACGCCTGGGCGATGCCGACGCCGCACAAGATGAAATATTTCCACGCAGCTTCGAGGCTCGCGGCGGTCCGGTAGACGCTGACGAGCAGAACGGTGGCGAGCGTCGCCGCCTCCATCGCGACCCACAGCACACCGAGGTTGTCGGTCAAGAGCGCAAGGAGCATCGCGAACATGAACAGCTGATACATGCTGTGATAGAGCCGCATCCGCGCGGGCGTCATTCGGCCACGCGCCTCCTCGACCTGCATGTATGGCATCGAGAACACCGACGTCGTCCAGCCGACGAACGCAGTCAGCGCAACCAGATAGACGTTGAGTGGATCGACAAAGAATGCCTGCCCCAACGCAAACGACGGCCCTTGCTCGACGGTGCGCACCGCCAGCACGAACGACGCCGCGCACGTCAGAAAGCTGAATCCGGCGTTCAGGCTGCGCGAGACGTGACTGGGCCGCACGCACGCGAGGCAGGCGGCCGCCGACAGCGGAATGCCGAGCAATGCCAGCACGACGTAGGCGTCATTCATCTTTGAGTTTTTCCAGATGATGGATGTCCAGGCTGTCGAATTGCTCGCGAATCTGGAACATGAACACGCCGAGGATCAGGATGCCGATCAACACGTCGAGCCCGATACCGAACTCGACGATCATCGGCATGCCATTGGTCGCGGCGGTGGCCGCAAAAAATAATCCGTTCTCCATCGACAGGAAGCCGATCACTTGCGGAATCGCCTTGGCGCGCGTGATCATGCTCAGGAAGGACAGCAACACGCACGCGAGCGCAATGCCGAGCGTACCGCGCGCGACCGAGGTCGCGAGCTGGCTGATCGGCGACGCGACGTTGAACGCGATGACCACGAGCACAATGCCGATCAGCAGCGTCGTCGGGATGTTGATGAGCGGCTCGACGTCCGCCTGAACGTCGAGCCTGCGAACGAGCCGGTACAGGATCCAGGGAATCAGGCCGACCTTCAACGCGAGCGTCAGCCCGGCAGACACGTATAGATGCGCGTCGCTCGTCACGAAGCCCAGAATCAGGTTCGCCGAAACCAGCGTGACGCCCTGCAACGTATACAGATGGATGAGCGTCAGGATCCGGCGCTGGCTGAGCATCGCAAACGACAGCATCAGCAGCACGGCCGCAAGAAAGTTGATCAGCTGCGTCGCGTACCCGTGCATTCATGCCCCCAGCAACAGGTGAACGAGCATGCCGATCACGGCCAGCAGGAAGGCCGTCGCGAGAAACTCCGGCACCCGGAAGATCCGCATCTTCGCGTTGGCCGTTTCGACTACCGCGAGCGCGGCGCCGCCCATCGCCAGCTTGACGAAGAGGACCGGTACGGCCAGCAGCAGCGCGGACGGGTTGCCCGCACTCGCGATGCCCCACGGGATGAACAGGGCGAGGCCGATGCACGAATACGCGAACAGCTTGAGGCTGGCGGCCCATTCCATCAGCGCGAGATGCCGCCCCGAATATTCGAGGATCAGCGCCTCGTGGATCATCGTGAGCTCGAGGTGGGTCGTCGGGTTGTCGACAGGCAGCCGCGCGTTTTCGGCCAGCGATACCAGCGTGAATGCGATCCCGGCGAAGGCCAGGCTCGGGTAAATCGCGAGTTCGCTGCGCCCGAGCGTCGCGACGATGCTCGTCAGCAGCGTCGATCGCGTGATCAGCGAAGCCGACAGCAGCACCATCAACAACGCCGGCTCCGCGAGAAACCCGATCAGCATCTCGCGTCGGGCGCCGAGCGTGCCGAATGCCGTGCCACTGTCCATCGCCGCGAGCGACAGCGCAACACGCGCGAGCGCGAACAGGCCGACCAGCGCGATCGCGTCCGCGGCAGGCGACAGCGGCAACTCGGTCGACAGTGTCGGCACGATCGCGCATGCGAGCGTCATCGACGCCCAGACGACGTAGGGCGCGCCGCGGAATACGAGACTCGCGTCATGCGCAACGATCGAGTCCTTGTTGAACAGCTTACGGAGCATCCGATACGGCTGCCAGATGGATGGCGCGCGCCGGTTCTGCAGCCACGCCCTGCACTGGTTGGCCCATCCCGTCAGCAGGGGCGCGGCCGCCAGCGCGACCACGATCTCGAGGGCCTGCGATATCACGCCGGACAGGGTTACCATCGTCTCACCAGCATCAGGAGCAGGATCAGTACGGTAAAGCTGTAGGTCAGGTAGAACGCTATCTTGCCTGTCTGCAGGCGGCCGGCCCAGTCGGCGGCACGCTGAACCAGCGCCGCGATGGGTTCGTAGAGCAACGACCAGGTGCGGTCCGTCACCGATACCTGGTAAGTCGGTTGCTTGTCGAACGGCGACGGCACTTGCCGTTCGATCCGAAACAGCGGAGCGAATATCTCGCGGATCGGCTGCCCGAACCCTTCCGCCGTGTCCTGCATCCGCGCGGTCGTGAACGGGAATCCGCAACTCCATGGTGCTGCGCGCCGCAACCTCCCGTGGTAGAAGCGCCGCACCAGCACCCAGACAAGCCCGCAGCTCGCGATGAAAAACAGCATGAACACCGCAGGCATGTAGCTCGCCCGCGCCGTCGACACCGGCACGAACAGCAGCCAGCCGTGATTCTCGGCGCCAATGCCGGCGCCGACGAGCGTGCGCGTCACCCGGTCCAGGAGCTTGACGAACTGCGCAGGCATCAGCCCGAGCAGGACACCGGCGATGGCGAACCAGGCGAATGCAACCCGCTCCCACGCGTTCGCATCGCGCGCACGGTTCAGTTTCGCTTCCCGCGGCCGCCCAAGGAACACGATGCCGAAAAACTTGACCATCGTATAACCGGCCAGCGCGGCCGACATCGCGATCAGCGCGGCCACGATCGGCACCGTCATCGCCAGCATCGAATCCGGCAGGCTCGGTGTGAACAGGACACTCTGCAACAACAGCCACTCGGCAGCGAAGCCGCTCAGCGGCGGCAAGCCGGCACTCGCCGCGACACCGGCGAGAACCGCCCACGCCGTCCACGGCATGAAGCGAATCAGGCCGCCAAGCTTGCCGAGGTTGCGCTCGCCGGTTGCGTGCAGCACGGCACCGGTACCGAGAAACAGCAGGCTCTTGAACGCCGCATGCGCGACGACCTGATAAAGCATCGCGGTCAGCGCGAGCGCCGCGAGGCTTGTCATCCCGTATGCGCGAAACAGCACCGCGATCCCCAGCGCGACGATCATCAGGCCCACGTTGTCGATCGACGAATAGGCCAGGAGGCGCTTCATGTCGGCCTGGATGGTACTGAATACGACACCGAGCAGCGCGGTACCGACACCGAGCACGAGCAGCAGCACGCCCCACCACGCAATCTGGACGTGCAGCAGGTCGAACACGGTGCGCAGCAGGCCGTACAAGCCGACTTTCAGCACGAATCCGCTCAGCAGCGCCGATACGGGAGACGGTGCCGCGGGGTGTGCCTCGGGCAGCCACACGTGCAGCGGAAAGATGCCCGCCTTCGCGCCGAAGCCGACGAGCGCAAACAGGAACGCGAGCGACGCCCAGAATGCGTCGAGCGATTGCACGCGCATGTTGGCGAACGTGTAGTCGCCCGTGTGCGCCTGCAGGATGCCGAAGCAGAGGAGCAGCGCAAGCGCGCCGACATGGGAGATCAGGAAATACAGGTAGCCCGCCCGACGGATCTCGCCGATCCGGTGGTTGGTCATGACGAGGAACGTCGCGCACAGCGTCAGCATTTCCCACGCGACCATGAACAGATAGGCATCGTCCGCGACGAGCACCATCGCGATGCTCGCGATGCAGACGTGATACTCGAAGCAGATCAGCCCCGGCGCAGCGCCTTCACCCTTGCGGAAGTAACCGGCGGAGAAGGCGCCGATCCCGGCGCTGACGATGCCGAGCACGAACAGGAAATAGCCGGACAGCCGATCGACGCGCAGATGGAACGGCAGGTCGGGCAAGCCGATCGGCAGCACCATGGCCGACGGCTGCGCAAAGAGGGCGGCGAGACCCGCGGCACCGAGCAGCAGGCCGCCTAGCGCACCGAGCGGAAACAGGCCATGCGCGACGAACCGCGTGCGGCGCAAGCCCCCGATGCCGAGCAAGCCGATCGCGACCCAGGCGGCCACGACCAGCATGACGAAATGGACGACAGGCGCGGGTGCCATCCGGAATGTCTCCAGTACGCTCGGGTTGAACGAGGTGCATGTCATGGCCGCGAAATCGACGGCGCGGTCCTGCACGCATTATGACACCGAAAAACCCATCTGGATAACACGACATGATAATGGCATTATCATACAAACCACATCACACGGAACCGTCCGCTGCCCCTGCCTGCGCCTCTCCGCGCGCCAAGCCGCGGGCGCGCCACCCGCCATGCCCCCGGGCGATTGAGTGAAGATCCTATGCCTGCGCAGTACTTTCGAAGCCTGACGGGAAGACACCGGAGCGCGACGGCAAACCGTCAACTAGGGTTTTCACTCGCCTTCATCGCCGGCGCGACCAACGCCGGCGGATTCCTTGCGGTCAAGCAGTACACGTCGCACATGAGCGGCATCGTGTCTGCGATCGCGGACCAGACAGCGCTCGGCGATATCCGGCTGGTACTGGGCGGCATCGGATCGCTGGCTTCGTTTCTCGTCGGTGCGGGATGCTCCGCGGTGCTCGTCAACTGGGGGGCGCCGCCACAGCCTGCAGAGCCAGTACGTGCTGCCGCTGCTGGTCGAGGCTGCACTGCTCCTGCTATTCGGCCTGCTCGGCAGTCATCTTGCGCTGTGGGAGGCATTCTTCATGCCGGTAACCGTGATCCTGCTGTGTTTCATCATGGGGCTGCAGAACGCGATGATCACGAAGCTGTCGGGGGCCGAGATACGCACGACCCACATGACCGGCATTGTCACGGACCTCGGCATCGAACTCGGCAAGCTGTTCTACTGGAATCGGTCGAAGGTCGATGCAGACGTGTACGCGGTGATCGCCAATCGCGAGAAACTGAGGATCCACGGCACGATGCTGGCGTCGTTCTTTGTCGGCGGCCTGACCGGCGCCATCGGCTTCAAGCATGTCGGTTACGCGTCGACGGTTCCGCTCGCCGCCGCGCTTGTCGCCCTCGCGATCGTGCCGGTCGCCGACGACGTGCTCGCCTATCTCTGCCGGCCGAATCGCAAGCCTTGAATTCATGCGGGGTGGAGCGAATGTCGGCCCGCCATGCGAGCCCCGGCCGGCGGCCGCTTTTCGTCACGTCGCCGAAGACCCATCCATTAGAATTCGATCAACATGTTGACCGATCCTGCCCCGCAATGGAAACGAAGACCGCACGCTTGACCATCCTGATCGATCCCGCGAAGAAGCAAGCCCTTGAAATGCTCCGTGCGGCGCAGGACCTGACGTCGTCGCAAGTGGTGCGGCAGTTGATCCGTGAATATCTCGAGCAGCACGGCGTGAGCTACACGACCCAAAGCCCGCTCGGAAAGCGGGTGGACCGAAGCGCGAGCTGAACTCGGGAACGATCAGGCATCGGTCTCCCGGTGCGCGCGCCCTTGCGCGTGCCGGATCAGTCGTTTCGCACCGGGGCGCTCACCGTCCTTCGAATGCCGGGCGGCCGGGGGCCACTCGAGCTCGCCCGCACAAGCCGGCGTCCGCGCCATCCGCGCACATCACCCTGAGCCGCGCGTCGCCTGCCGGCATCCGAAACACGTCGCGCAACGCGATCCCCTCCGGATCGATCTCGACCGCCTCGATCGTCACGTCGAACCAGAGCCGATCGCAGTACTTTGCCAGCGCCCCTCCACCGAGCCCGGTCAAGCAGATGCGCAACCGCCGGCTGCAACAGCAGAAACCCCGTCATCGTCCATGTGCAGCCAAGCGTGAGCGTGTGCGGCGCACGCCGCGACATGACGCTCCGGGTGGCCGGATGATCGACGTGCAGCGAAATCGCATGCTGCGTCTCCCATAAAGGTCGCGACGCCATGCCGCCGCCTCGTCGACGGCCGCTCCTTCACACACACCACATTATAATGAAACACACATAAATTTACCCCTGGATTATAATCTCCGGCATGCCGCCTTTCGCCGGACTTGCGGCGGGTTCGCTGAGGATGTCTACATGTTCGATCTGGATGGGATGCTACTGGGGCCGGACCGAAGCCCCGTATCACTACGAGGAATCGCGGGAAACCGAGGGCTCGTCGTCGTGGGTGTCGGGCGCGGCGGCGAGCGCGGCTTCCAGATGGTTCATCGTTTCCACGACGTCGGGGACCGGATGGCAAGCGCAGGCAGCCATCTCGCCTTTGTCTATCCGCGGGAATCGGCACGCCACGTCATGGATCCAATCTCGGTCGCCAGTGCGCGGTTCCGGCGTCATCCGCACCTGCTCCTCGACGCGGACGCGTGTTGCTTCGCACCTGGCATCCCGCCTCGTTCATTGATTGCCGCCTACCTGGGCGTCGATCTGAAGCGTCTCGCCGGAACGGCTATCGATTTGCGCCGTGCGACGTGGGAAAGCGAGCTCCAGGCGTTTCTGACGGATTGCCGGATTCACTTTCAGGCGTTGCAATGAACGACACGTCAAATGCCCCGGCCATTTCGGCCTCGGCCATCTGGGCGCTGGAACGCCTTGCTGAAGTCCGCTATGGGTGCGAGGCTCCCGCGTTGGGCTGGTCGATCACGCGGGAACTGGTCGGCGCGGGATTGGTGAGCTACGCGATGAACAGTCGCTCGAGCGTTTCGATCACGGTCGCCGGACGAACCTTCCTGAAAAATCGGAAATAGCGCGCGTCGCATCACCCGCCAGCCCCCCACAACACCGACCGGCATGGGGCTCGCCGGAAGCTCGATTTGCCGGCCGTGCCCCGTCCGACAGGAATTCGTCACATGTGCATGCCCCCCTCCCGCTCGACAACCAGGTGGTCGATCCGCATCCTGCCGCTCGTCTTCGAGCTATTCGGTGCGCAGTTGCGGGAAGCGCAAATCACGCATGACAAACTCGAGGCATTGAGCGCTGGCCACGACGGAATGGACGACGGCAATACCCGCCAACACGTCGATCAGGTCTTCGCGGAGCAGCGGGCCCTCCTCCCGTTCCAGCTCGAACAGATCCGGCAGTGGCAATCGGAGGCAACGACCCAGACGCAACGCGAGGCGCTCGCTCACCTGACCGCGCGAGCGGAGCGATTGTCTGCACTCTACGCCCAGATCTTCGCATTGCTTGGCAAATTGTCGTGAGACGCAGCCAACAGGCGTCCACATCGCGTCAATCGATCGCCAAGCAAAACAGGGCCCGACTTCGTGCACCGGGTCTTGCTCGCACGTCCGCAGCGAGGCTGCGATGTGCGTTCCTGGCGACACAGTTTTCCTTCAGATTCAATCAGTCAGGATGCCAGATGTATTTTCCGGGAACCGACAGCAGCCCGTCACGCCCGGTCAGTACACGGCCACCCAGTGCCCGGGCACCCACGCCCAGTGGTTGCCGGCCCAGCGGTAATGGCCCTTCGCCCAGCGATAGCCGGGCGCCGGCGGCGGCGGTGCCACTTCGACAACCGGCGCCGGCTGCGGCGGCCGCACGGGTTCGACCACGCAGGCAGACATCAGCACGGCACTCGCGGACACCAGCACCGCAAGCGAAACGGATCGGATCTTCATCGTCGATTCTCCCTGTTGTGTAATCGGTTGACGGGGGCCAACGCGGACACGCGCCGCGTCACGCGGCCCCGTGAATCAGGCCCGTCATCGGCCGCGTCGCGCCGCTTTCCGCGAACAGCGCGGACGCGGTACGGCGCGGATCGAGCCGCAGGCTTTCGGCGGCCGCGCCCGAGATCAGCGCGTCGAGCGACGCGGTCGGCTTCAGGTCGCGTCCTTCGTACAGGTCGCCCGGCCGCAGCCCGGGCCAGTCGGCAATCACGCGCCCGCCGGCCACCGCGCCGCCCGCGAGCATCGCGACCGACGCCTGCCCGTGATCGGTGCCGCCCGTGCCGTTTACGGCCGCCGTGCGGCCGAACTCGGTCGCGACCAGCACCGTGGTCTGCTGCCAGGCCGGCCCGAGGCCGTCGCGCAGTGCGGCGAGCATCGTGTCGAGCGCTTTCAGCTGGTTCGCGAGCCGCGCGTTCTGCGCGCTGTGCGTGTCCCAGCCGCCCGTCTCGATCATCGCGATCCGCGGGCCGTCGTCGCGCGCGAGGAACGTCGCCGCGAGCTTGCCGACGCCGGCCGGATCCTGCCGCGCATGCGCGTCGCCGGCGAGGCCGCGCGCGTCCATCGCCGACTGCCACAGCGGGCCGAGCTGCGCGTCGGCCTCGTAGAGCGACGACACGCGCGCAAGCAGGTCGTCCGGCGCGGCCGGCAAACCGGACGGCGCATACGACGCGGCCTGCACGGTGCCGCGCAACGCGAGCGGCACCGTCGGCGCGAACGCGATCGCGTTTTCGCGCGTTGCCGGCAGCAGCGCGGCGAGCCGGTTCAGCCAGCCGTCCTTCACCTGGTATGGCGCGCGGCCGCCCGTTTCGAGCACGTTCTGGCCGTCGAAATGCGAGCGGTCGCGGTACGGCGACGCGATCGCATGGACGAACAGCGCCTGCCCGTCGCGGTACAGCTGCGCGGTCTGCGCGAGCGACGGATGCAGCGCGAACGTGCCGTCGAGCCGCGTCGCGGCCGCCGTGTCGATCGCGAGCGGGCCGCGCAGCGACGCATACGCGGGTTCCGCATACGGGACGACGATGTTCAGGCCGTCGGCCGCGCCGCGCTGGATCACGAACACGAAGCGCCGGTCGGTCGCGACGTTCGCGAACACAAGCCGCGGCGCGACGAGGATCGCGCCTGCGCCGGCGGCGGCAACGCTCAGGAATTGTCGGCGGGACAGGGCCATGGTCATCTCCGTTGGAAATCGGGCGAGACGAGCAGCAGCGCGAGCGACGTTGTCGCGCTTTCCGCGCGCGACAGTGCCGTCGCGGTCGGCGTGCTCATCGAACCGGCGAGCAGCGTGTCGCCGAGCGTGCGCGGATCGAGCCGGTCGCCCGTACGCGCGGCCAGGCGCTGCGCGATCTCGACGCGGCGCACGAGCGCGTCGGGCGCGGCCCAGCTCGCGGCAACATCGTCATAGCCGGCCGGCGAGCCCGGTCGCCATACCGGCTGGCCGAGCTGCGCGAGCAGCGGCGCGGCCTTCAGGTCGCCCATGTCGCGCCAGCCGAGCCCGCGCAGCGACGACACGGCCCACTCCCATGGCGTCTTGAACTTGCGGTTGACCGGCGACCACGCGTCGGGCGCGTCGACGAGCGCGCGATAGACGGTCGGCAGGTCGCCGCCGCTCGCGTCGAACGCGCGGGCCAGCCGGTCGGTCAGCGCGGGCGGCGGATTGTCGGCGACGAAGTGACGGGCGAGCTGGAACGCGATGTGCCGGCCCGTCGCGTCCGACCGTGCGAGGTCGTGCAGGATCGCGCGCGCCTGCGCTTCGCCGGGCTGGTCGTAGGTGCGTCCCATCACCGTGCGCGTGCCCGGTTCGTGCAGCTTCGGGCGAAACACGAACGCACCGGGTGCGGCATCGCCCGGCTGCGGCCCGCGCCCGCCGGCGATGCTCCAGCCGGTCAGCGCACGCGCGAATTCCGTCACGTCGGCTTGCGTGTAACCGGTGCGCACGCCGAGCGTATGCAGCTCCATGATTTCGCGCGCGAGATTCTCGTTGAGCCCGCGCTTCGCCGACGGATTGCGTGCTTCGGCGCGCAACGCGGCCGGGCTGTCGGGGCCGACCGAGCGCGCCTGGTCGAGGAACACCTGCATCGCGGGATGCTGCTCGACGGCGACCACCATGTCCTCGAAGCGGCCGAGCACGTGCGGGCGGATCGCGTCGCGTTCGAACGCGCCCGCATACGCGGCCACCTGCCCCTTGTCGACCGATACCGCGAAATGGTTCGCCCAGAAATGCACCAGATGTTCGACGAACGGCGTGGACGTGTTCAACGCACTGTTCATGCGTGCGGTGACGGCACTGCGATACGCGTCGTAGCCGTCGCGCCGGATCGACTGCGCGGTCGCGCGTTTCGCGGCCGCGTCGTCGCCCGTCATCGTGTTGCGCGCATTCGCGAAGCGCGTCGCGAGCGCAATCGCATCGGGCTCGCCGGCCCACACGGCGGGCCGCGCGTCGTAACGGTCGAATTGCGCGACGAGCGCCGCCTTCGGGTCGGCGGGCGGCGCTTCGTCGGCCCGCGCGCCGAGACCGAAGCGGTTCAGCGCGATCGCGGCCGGCGTGATGTCGTTCGGGTGGTCCATGACGGGCTCTCTCGCGGTGCGTACCCACGTTCAACGCGGGCGCGCCGGGAAATCCGTCGCGGAAATCGCAAATATTTTTTTAATCGGGAAAGCGCGGGGTGGGAGGCTCGGCGGATATCGCGCACGGTGACGCGGTCCGTCATCGACGCGCAACGCCAACGGGATTGACCGGAAACGGCGCACGCATTGCACGTGACCGACAGCGTACGACGGCGACACGCAGATCGCATGTCGCCGTCGTGCAGGATCTACTGACTCGCCGGCACGTCCGGCTTCTTCTGCAGCTTCGGCGGCAAACGCCAGTTCCCGCTGTGCTGCAATCCGTCGACGAACTTCGCGCGCTCGTCGGGTGTCAGTGTCGCCGCGAAATCGACGACGCTGCGCTCGACCTGCGCGCGCATCGCGGTATCGGCCGCGCGCGTACGATCGAGCGCGGCATCGATCGCCGCGCGATCGAGTTGCGGCGCGGCAAGCAGGTCCAGCACGGTGATCCGCCCGTCGCGCCCTTCCCGCGCGAAATCGCGGCCGTCCTTGCGCGCCGCCTTCAACGCGGCGGCGAATTCGCGCTGCCGCGCATCGGGCAATTCGTCCGCCGCGAAACGCAACGCGGTGCGCGCGGCAGGGGCGCCCGCCGCACGCAGGTCGCGATGCGTCGAGAACCACTGATAGGCGCCGCCGCCGATCGCGCCGAGCATGAACACGTTCAGCACGACCGAGCCGACGAGGATGAATTTCCAGCCACGTTCAGTCATTCGTCACTCCAGTCCACGCTCGGACCGCCGAACGTCGTCGTCAGATAGCCCGGTTCGTGCTGCGACGCCGGCGCACTGCCGAGCATCAGCATCGACACGGCCACCGCGCCCGCGAGCGCGCCGGCGAGGCCGACGCCCGCGAACGCCGCGCCCGACCACCACACATTGCCGCGCCGGCGTGCGCGCCGCGGCGCGGGTGCCGTCGCGACGATGCGCTCGACCAGCGACGGCGCTGGCGGTGCGACCGTGTCGTACGCGAGCCACGCGTCGAGGTCGGCTGCGTCGTCCAGTGCGAGCAGCGCTTCGCGCGGGTTCGCGTGCGCCCACGCCTCGGCGGCCGCGCGCTCGCCGGCCGGCCAGCGCCGCGCGTCCGAGCCGTACGCGGCGACGATGGTACGAAATCGTTCGGGTGTCATCGCTTGTCCTCGCTAGGTGGGTCGCCGGCCAGTTGCGCGCGCAGGTTGCGCCTCGCACGGGCAAGCAGGCTTTCCAGCGCATCGACGGTGATGCCCATCAGGTTGGCCGCTTCCACATTCGACATTTCCTGATAGTACTGGAGCACGAGCGCTTCCCGCTGCCTCGGCGGCAATGCAGCCAGCGCCTGTCGTACGCGCGCATCGCGCGACCGCAATTCCGCATGCGCGGCCGGCTCCGGTTGCGTGTCGGGCACGTCGGGCAGCGTATCGACGGGCTCCTCGCGGCGGCCGCGCAGCCGGTCGTAGCACAGGTTCAGCACGACGCGATGCAGCCACGTGTCGAAGCGCGCCTCGCCTTCGCGCCAGCGCGGCGCCTGGTTCCAGATTCGCAAGAACGTCTCCTGCGCGACGTCCTCGGCTTCGTTCCGGTCGCCGAGCATGCGCGTCGCCAATGCGAGCAGCCGCGGCAGCTTGCGCGCAACGAGCACGCGCACGGCCGATGAATCGCGCGCGCCGACGCGCGCGACGAGTTCCGCGTCCGGATCGCGGTCGCCGCGATCGCTCAACGCCGCCTGCTCCGTCGCGCGGCGCGCGGGCGCCGCCCTGTCACGGCAGGTGTCCCCGCCGCCCGGCTGAAGCTCATCGTCGTGCTCTCCTTCCATGCGTCGGGCCATCACCGGACGGCGCCACGCCGACTGTTCGCCAACGCCGCGCGCCTCGCGCCCGGCGTCGCACACGGCGTCGGCCATGTCCGCTTCATCGACATCCGGTTCGCGCCGCATATCGATCCTGTCTGCCGGCCGCGCGACCGGCGGCCGGCGCGCTCAATATACGACGACCGGCGCGGGCCGGTAATACACCGGACGGGCCGGCACCACGACGCAGCCGGCCAGCACGATGGCTGCGGCCGCCAGTATCACGATGGTTCGGAAAGGCATGGCTTCGACTCATGATGTGGCATCAAGGATCCGCCGCGCCGGCACCGCGTGCCGCGCGGCGGCGTACGCGTCAGGCCCAGTGGCCGGGCACCCAGCGCCAGGCCGGGCCGCGTGCGGCCCAATGCCCGGGCACCCAGTGGTAACCGACGCGCACCACTTGCCAGTGGCCCGGAATCCACACGTAGCGGCCCTGCCGCCAGTGCCAGTGGCCCTGGTCCCAGGCGTAGCCCGCACGCGGCGCCGGCATCACTTCGACACGCGGCGGCGGCGGCGCGTAAGGCGCGACGATCACGGCCTGCGCGAACGACGCGGATGCCGCCAGCGCGGCCACCCATGCCACGGCCAATCGCAATGGAACAGAAAGTTTCATGAAAGACTCCGAAGTAACGGGCATCGACCGGTAGGGGCCGTTCATGCGTTAAACGGCGCGGGCGAAAAGAATCCGTCGCGGCGTCTGCAAATATATTTCGGAGCGACCGAAGCGGCTTCGGCGCGTGCCGGGTGCCGGGTACCGCGCTGCGCGATCCTGCGTATCGGCCGGCGCCCATGCCGGGTTGCGGTGCTGTCACAACGCGGCAAAACTGCCCTTCGACAATGCATGCGACCGGGATCCCGCTCGTTTCCGGCCCACGCCCCGGCCGCGCTCGCGCATGGCCGCGCGGTTCCACGTCTCGCGTCCCCACCAACGAAAACACCGACCATGTCGAACCAGGACACTTCCCCTGATCAGCCGAACGAGCCGGCCGCCTCGGTATCGCGTCGCGGCTTCCTGAAACTTGCCGGCGTCTCCGGCCTCGCCACCGCTGCCGGCGGCCTCGCGGCCGCGCGCGCCGCCGCGTCGAATCCGGACGGCACGCCCGAACAGGTCCACCTGACGTGGGGCAACGACCCGACGTCCGAGGTCGTGATCTCGTGGGCGTCGCTCGCGCCGGCCGTCAATCCGCGCGCGCGCATCGTCGCCGACGGCGAGCCGGCGCGTACCGTGCATGGCGTCCAGCGCCTGTACACCGACGGCCTGAACGGCGAAACCGTGTTCGCGTACCACGCGCGCGTGCACGGGCTGAAGCCCGATACGCACTACCGCTACGAGATCACCGCCGACAACGACAGCAACGCCGCGCAGCCGTTCTCCGCGAATTTCTCGACGGCGCCGCGCGGCCGCGCGCCGTTCCGCTTCACGAGCTACGGCGATCTCGCGACGCCGAACGGCGCGTGGGTGCTGTCGTCGCCGCAAAGCCGCTTCGCCGTGCAGGCCGTCGAGCAGTTCCAGCCGCTGTTCCACCTGCTGAACGGCGACCTCTGCTACGCGAACCTGAACCCCGCGCACCAGCCCGAGGTGTGGCGCGATTTCGGCAACAACAACCAGACGTCGGCCGCGAATCGTCCGTGGATGCCGTGCCCCGGCAATCACGAGATCGAGTTCAACAACGGCCCGCAGGGGCTCGACTCGTATCTCGCGCGCTATACGCTGCCGGAGAACGGCACGCACTTCCCCGGCCGCTGGTACAGCTTCCGCGTGAGCTCGGTGCTGTTCGTGTCGCTCGACGCCGATGACGTCGTGTACCAGGACGCCGCCGCGTTCGTCGGTGGCCCGGCGCCGCTCGTGCCCGCCGCGAGCACGGGCCGCCCGCCGATCGAGCCCGGCACGTCGTTCTACGTGCGCGGCTACAGCAACGGCGAGCAGACGCGCTGGCTCGAGCGCACGCTGCGTCACGCCGCGCATGACGACGACATCGACTGGATCGTCGTGCAGATGCACCAGGACGCGCTCAGTTCGTCGAAGACGGGCAACGGTTCCGACAAGGGCATTCGCGAAGCGTGGCTTCCGCTGTTCGACCGTTACGGCGTCGATCTCGTGCTGTGCGGCCACGATCACGACTACGAGCGCAGCTACCCGGTGCGCGGCTGCAATCACCGCGCGGGCGTCGATGCGACGACCGGCGAAGTGGTCGAGACGCTGCAGCCGCGTCCGGTCGGCACGAACGACCCGGACCGCACGCAGTTCGACACGAGCCACGGCACGATCCACCTGATCCTCGGCGGCGGCGGCACCAGCGCACCGCTCGACGTGTACGGCGAGAACCCGTCGACCGGCTTTGCGCGTGCGAAGGTGTTCACGAAGCCGAACCGGCCGGTGCCGGGCAGCGCGCCGAACACGTTCGTGCGCCAGCCGGCCGATGCGCTCGAGGATGCGATCTGGTCCGCGCGCCGCGATACGGGCACCGGCTACGGGATCGCCGTGTTCGACCACGATCCGGGCAAGCCGGGCGGTCACACGACGATCACGATGCGCTACTACCACGCGCCGGGCGCTGACCAGCACCCGACCGCACAGTACGAGCTGTTCGAGACGATCGAGCTGAGCAAGAAGCGGCACGAACGGTGATCGCGCGGGCGCCCGCCGCGGCGGGCGCCGGTTGCATTGCCGTCGAAGGACGGGATGCGGTGGCGCGGGTTAGACTGCCCGGCTCGCACACCGCCCCACGCAGATGAGTTTCGAATACCGCATCCACACGCCCCCGTCGGCCGACGCATTCGATGCCATCGCGAATGCACTGCGGCAAGCGCATCGCGGCATCGACATCGATCCCGTCCGGCAACAACTCGAAGTTCGGGATGACACCGGCGGCTGGCCGCTGATCGGCCTGACGACCGACGAAGACGGATTCTTCCTCGTCACGACGCTGGGACCGGCACGGGACGCGATGCTCGACTCGATCGGGCACGCGCTTTCGGCGATCGGCGCGACATGACGTATCGACGACGCATGACCGGCTCGCGCCCCTGAATCGGCCGTACACGCCGGTCCGGCTGCATCGCGGCAACGGCGTCGCCTCGTTAAAATGCACGATTGCGGCGAAATCACCCCATTGCATTGCCGCTCGCGACGGCAGCACGCGCGAGCGGACCCGTATCATCCGAAATCGAATTGGCATGTTGAAACAGGCAGGAAGCATGAAACGCAAGAACAAGGCAACGCTCGCCGGGCTCGGCGCGGTGCTGTTATGGGCCTCGGTGGTCGCCCTCGTCCGCGGCGTCAGCGAAAGTCTCGGCGCGACCGGCGGCGCCGCGATGATCTATACGGTGGCGTCCGTGCTCCTGCTGTTTTCGGTCGGCTTCCCCGACCTGAGCAAGTTCCCGAAAAGCTATCTGGTCTGGGGCGGCCTGCTGTTCGTTTCGTATGAACTGTGCCTTGCGCTGTCGATCGGCTATGCGAGCAACGGGCAGCAGGCGATCGAAGTCGCGATGGTCAACTATCTGTGGCCGAGCCTCACGCTGGTCGCGGCCATCGTGTTCAACAAGCAGCGTGCGAACCTGCTGGTCGTGCCGGGCGTCCTGCTGTCGATGCTCGGCATCTGCTGGGTGCTCGGCGGCGACCAGGGCCTCGATCCGGCCGGCATGCTGCGCAACGTCGCGGACAATCCGCTGAGCTACGGCCTCGCCTTCATCGGCGCGCTGATCTGGACCGGCTATTGCACGGTGACGGCGCGCCTCGCCGACGGCAAGAACGGCGTCACGCCGTTCTTCATGCTGGTCGCCGCGGTGCTCTGGATCAAGTTCGCGATCGAAGGCGGCGGCGGCATGACGTTCAGCTTTCACGCCGTGCTGTATCTCGTGCTGGCGGCGTCCGCGCTGGGGTTCGGCTACGCGGCCTGGAACACCGGCATCATGCACGGCAACGTGACCGTCATCGTCGGCGCGTCTTATTTCACGCCGGTGTTCGCCGCCGCGTTCGCCGCGACGCTGTTGCATGCGCCGCTGTCGGCCGAATTCTGGCAAGGCGCATTGATGGTGTGCGGCGGGTCGATCCTGTGCTGGCTCTCGACGCGCAGCCGACGCCAGGCCAAAGCCACGCCCGTTCCGGTCGGCAAAGAGGCCGAAGGCAATTGCCACGGGTGACGCCGCGCGGCGTTTTCGACGCAAGGCCGGCTGGCAGCCGGCCGTTTTCCCGAGCGCCGGCCACCGCACTCTAGCTTCGCGACTCCAGCGCGATCCGCACGGCCAGTCCGGCCAATACGGTACCCATCAACCAGCGTTGAGCCGACGCCCAAAGCGGCCGCCCCGCCAGAAAGCCCGAGATCGAACCGGCCATGCACGCGATCAGCGCATTCACGCTGACGCTCACGGCGATCTGCACGCAGCCCAACACCAGCGATTGCGCGAGCACGCTGCCGTGGCCCGGCGCAATGAATTGCGGCAACAGCGACAGATACATCACCGCGATCTTCGGGTTCGCCAGGTTCGTGACGAAACCCATCGTGAACAGCCTGACGCGGCTGTCGTGCGGCAGTTGCCGGACCTGGAACGCCGAGCGGCCACCGGGCTTCAGCGCCTGCCACGCCAGGTACGCCAGATACAGCGCGCCGGCGAAGCGCAGCGCGTCGTACGCATACGGCACGGTCATCACCAGCGCGGTAATGCCCAGCGCCGCGCACACCATGTAGAACACGAACCCCAGCGCGACGCCGCCGAGCGACACGAGCCCGGCACGGCGCCCCTGGCAGATCGAGCGCGACACCAGGTAGATCATGTTCGGTCCGGGCGTCAGTACCATGCCGAGCGACACGAGTCCGAACGCAAACAGGGTGGGCAACGCCGGCACGGCAGTCTCCTTCAGGGTGACGCGGATGAGGTCCGATCAATGTATTGCATTCCTGCCATCGTCAACGTGAATAAACTGCAAGTCGCCCATGAGCGCCGTTCATCGCGCCGCCTGCTCGCTACCTGCCTTTCTTCGCGCGCGCCTGGATCGCCTTCCCTGCCTTCGCACGCTGGGCATCGACGAGCCTCGCGAATTCATCGGTTACCGCATTGCCGGCCGTATTCCACGCCAACCGCACGGATCGATGCAGCCTCGGCGACAACTCCAGCACGCGGCCGCCGAACGGCGTGTACGTGAGCGTGATGCGCGGCACGATCGATACACCCATGCCGGCTTCCGCCATCGACAGGATCGTGCGCATCTCGACCACGTTGAACGCGGCCCGCAGCGGCGCGCCGCCGCGCGTGAAGTAATCGGCGATCACCGGCCCGCAGCCGGCCTTCGAGAAAATGAACGGCGCCGTGGACAACTGCCTGGCCGATACGCTCTTGCGGCCGGCGAACGTGCCGTCCGCCGCCACCGCGACGAAATCCTCGTCGAGCAGCGGCAGGTTGTGCGCGAACGTCTTCGTGCCCGCGACCACGCCAATATCGGCCGTGCCGTCTTCGATCCATCCTTCGACTTCGCTGTCCGTGCCCTCGAGCAGCACCGCCGATACGCCCTCGTGCAGCGCCTTCAACGCCTCGAGCGCGGGAACGACGAACGCCAGCGACACGCTCGGCAACGACGCGACCACCAGCCGCCCCTCGAGCTTGCCGCGCGACAGGCTGAACTGCTGGCGCAACAGCTGCGCTTCACGGACGACGCTCTGGACGTACGGCCACAGGCGCTCGCCCGCCGCCGTCAGGACGACCGGCTGCCGGTCGCGCCAGAGCAGCTTGACCTGCGTGATGTCCTCCAGTTCGGTCAGCGCATGGCTGATCGCGGACTGGCTGCGGCTGAGCCGGTCGGCAGCGGCCGTGAGCGAACCGAGTTCGACTACGGCCGCCAGGGCCTGCAACTGGGCAAGCGTCATCGGATTTCCTGGTTTCGATCACATCTATTTGCCGCATGATGCAGCAAGTCGTCATGAATTATATTGAATCGGCATCATCGTACGGAAAGCCCTGCCCGCACCACGCCGCGGTCGAGCCCGACATCGCCGGCGGCGCTCAGGTAAGATGCACGCTCGACCCGCCGCACCCTTGCATGTGCACCGGCCGGCTGATCGACAAGCCATGCTGAACCACGCCACCGTGTTGCTCTTGCATGCCGGTACGACCTGCCGGCCTGGACCGGAGCCGCGCGCCCACCGGCCGCACACGAGGCGGTGCCATGCGATCGCATGACCGGTTCAAGCCAGACAAGAACGAATGCGTGCGGAACGCACGCGACCGCAACGGGCTCCGCCGACAGCGCTCGCTGACGGATATGCCGCGACATGCCACTCCATGATTCATTTCAATCTGACTGACGGTGTGCTGGTTTCCAGCCTGCAAGCGCTTACCGCGCTCGACCTGGCCGGCATCGCCATTGCGCTGCTGCTGGGCGGCATGGCCAAGGGCATCACGGGGATCGGCGTGCCGCTGATCGCGATGCCGATCCTCAGCCAGTTCCTGCCGATCCGGCATGCGGTGCTGCTGCTGTCGATGCCGATCATCCTCGGCAACATTCCGCAGGCGCTGGAAGGCGGCCAGGTCCTGGCGACCGCCCGGAAAATCGCCGCGCCGATCGCCGGCACCGTGATCGGCAATATCGTCGGCGTCGCGATCCTGCTGTCGCTCAATCCGGGGCACGCGCAGGCGGCCTCCGGCGCGCTGCTGATCGTGGCCGCGGCGCTGATGCTCGCCGCGCCGAAACTCAACCTGCCGGCAGCATGGCAAAAGCCCGTCGGGTTCGCGCTCGGCTTCGGCGCGGCGCTGATGGAAAGCATCGCATCGGTTCCCGGGCCGCTGCTCGCGACCTACCTGATTTCGTCCGGCGCGACCGGGCGCGTGTTCACGAAGCAGATCGCGATCATCCTCGTGGTGTCGATCGTCACGCTGATCACGACCTTCAGCGGCGCCGCGCATGCCAGCGGCGCCGACCTGGCGATCTCGGCGGCGGCCAGCCTGCCGGCCATCGCCGGCATGTGGCTGGTTCGCCCGCTGCGCGACAAGATGTCGCCGAAAATCTTCCGGATGGTCGTCCTGCTGTTCGTGCTCGTCGCGGCATCGCAGATGATCTGGAAATCGGGCGTGTTCCGGCATGGCGGATCGCACACCACGCAGAGCGACAGCGCACACGCCGTCCGGCAATAGCAGGCGGCGCGCCGTCACCGATCGCGCATGCGTTCTGAAAGCTGCACAGCGTAGTATTCGCGCACCCGGCGTATCGCTCCGGCCGGCGACGCCGACGATACGCTGCCGACTTTGCTGTTCGCGTGCTGATGCCGACATCAGCGCTGCCACGTTTTCAGAGGCACGAAATGGAAACCTATGTGTTGCTGGGCTGCGGGTTCGGCCTTGGCCTGTTGATCGCGATCTGGGGCATCTGGTCGCTCAGATAAGGCGACCGGCTCCGTCCATGCGCAAGCAATCCGTATGGCGATGGACGGGAAACTGTAGTTTGCGGCGATCCCTTCCACCACATTGATTCGCACTCCGATCCAGCCGTCCGGCGGCATCGTTCAGGCAAGCCGCCCCGCCTTCGACAGCACGTTCGACCGGGCTTCGACGAAGCGCACGCACTCGGCCTTGAGCCAGTCAGAAAAGGCGGCCGTGCGCGGATCGTCCGGGTTGCGCGACAGCAGCATGTAGCGCGCCGGCGCACGCACATGCGCACCGAACACATCGACCAGCCGTCCGCTCGCGATCTCGTCATGCACGAGCGCCGCACGCCCCATCGCGACACCCTGATGGTTCAACGCGGCCGTGATCGCCAGGCTGGAAAAATTGAACTGAGGCCCGTCCAGATGCGTGATCCACGCCGGCCGGACGGCCGCCAGCCACGTACGCCACTCGACGAACTCGGGTGCACCGACCCACGGCGCGGCATCGTGCAGCAACACGACACCGTCCGGTGATTCCCCGCTGGCGAACGCCGGATGCTGCGCCAGATACGCCGGCGTGGCGACCGGAAACAGCGTTTCGTCGAGGATGACCTCGGCATGCAGCCGGCCGTATTGCACCGGGTCGTAGCGCACGGCCACGTCGATGTCGCCGGTGTCCATCGCCTCGCGGTCCAGTACCTGGAATTCCGCCTGCACACGCACCGACACGTTCGGCTGCTGCCGGTGAAACTCCGTCAGGCGCGGCATCAGCCATTGCAACGCAAGCGACGGCAGGCAACTGACCTGCAGCGGCGCGTCCGACATGCCGAGCGACTGCAGCGTGCGATGGATGTCGCCGAACGCGCTCGACATCGTCCCGAGCAGGATCGCGCCCTTCTCCGTCAGCCTCAACCCGCGCGCCTGGCGCACGAACAGCGGATATCCCAGCCGGTCCTCCAGATTCCGGATCTGCTGGCTCACCGCGCTTTGCGTCAGGTTGAACGCCTGCGCCGTCTTCGTGAAGCTCAACAGCCGGCCGGCCGTTTCAAAGCAGAGCAGCGCACCGAGGATCGAACCGTCCAGTCGCATGAATATAAGTCCAGCTAATGCATTGATTAGAAATCGGCGCTTTTGCGCATTCGTGTTGGATCGTAGCATTTCAGCGCCGTATTTCATTCAACGAACACGAGGCTGCACCGTGACCGCTACGCTTCAACCCGCCGATCTATTAGCCAGACTGCAATCCCGTCAACCGCTGCTGTGGCTGAACCCCGGTGCCGGCTGCCCGTTGCCGCAGGGCGCGCCTGCGTTCGACGCCATCGCGGCGGCCGAAGCGAGGCTGGCGCGCTGCGAGCCGCTGATGGCCGAGCTGTTTCCGGCGCTCGCGGCCACCGCGGGAAAGATCGAATCGCCGCTGATGCCGGCAGACGATCTGCAGCACGCGCTGTCTTCGCCCCCGGACGACGCGCACGGCGCGTGGTTCATCAAGCGCGACGACGCACTACCGGTCGCCGGTTCGATCAAGGCGCGCGGCGGTTTTCACGAAGTGCTCGCGCTCGCCGAATCGATCGCGATCGAACACGGGTTGCTTGCCCCCGAGGGCGACCGACGGATCCTGGCGTCGGCGGCCGCGCGCGCGTTGTTCGCCACGCATACCGTCGTCGTGGGCAGCACCGGCAATCTCGGCTTGAGCATCGGCGTGATGGCTGCCGCGCTGGGGTTCGAGTCGGTCGTCCACATGTCGACCGATGCGAAGCCGTGGAAGAAAGCGCGCCTGCGGCAACGCGGCGTCCGCGTGGTCGAGCACGACGGCGATTACGCGCAGGCCGTCGCAGCCGGCCGAGCGCAGGCGCGCGATCAACCGCGCTGCCATTTCGTCGACGACGAAGGCTCGCTGATGCTGTTCCTCGGCTACGCCGCGAGCGCCCGGCATCTCGCCGCGCAGCTCGCCGAATCGGGCCGCCGCGTGGACGCCGCGCATCCGCTGTTCGTCCATCTCCCGTGTGGCGTCGGCGGCGCGCCGGGCGGCATCACGTATGGCCTCAAGGCGCTGTTCGGCGCGCACGTGCACTGCTTTTTCGCCGAACCCGTCGCGGCGCCCTGCATGCTCGTTCAGCTGGCCGCCGGCGTGAGCCGACCGGTGTCCGTCTACGACATCGGGCTCGACAACCGGACCGAGGCCGATGGCCTGGCGGTAGCGCAGGCGTCGCACCTGGTCAGCCCGCTGATGGCGTCGCAGGTGTCGGGCGTCTTCACGGTCGGCGACGCGCAGCTCTACGCGCACTTGCTCGCGGTACAACGCGCCACGGGCGTGGAACTGGAGCCGTCGGCCGCTGCCGCCGTCGGCGGGCCGGGCTGGCTCGCGCGGTCACCGGCCGGCAGGGACTACCTGCGGCGCCATGCGATCGACATGCGCACGTCGACGCACGTCATCTGGGCAACCGGCGGCTCGCTCGTCCCGCCGGAAGAACACCGCCGTTTCCAGGCTCACGCGAGGGCGCTCGCCGCGCCCGGCGCATGAGGCCCGCCGCCCCGGCGCTCTGCCCCGTTCCCGAAGACCGGTTAGACTGTTCGAATGGAACAATGCCGTTATTGCCAGAGAATCCGCGATGAATGGGATTGCCACGGGGACGAATGCCGCCGGGCAATCGCCAAGGCGCTGCGCCGGCAGCGTGCGGGCCTGCCGATGGTGCCCGATCGCATCCGCAACGAACTGCCGTCCGGCGCGCCGACCCAGCAGGTGATCGCCGTCCTGTCGCGGCAGCGCCTGCGCGCGCGCCGCGGCAACGAGGAACGCCGGGAACGCAAGGAAATCGACGACGACGTCTGATCCGGCCGCCCCGCCACCCGCCCGCATCCCTCCCCGCTTTCCGCTACCGCCGGGCACCCGCCCGGGCGCGCCATCCGCGCTGCGCGCCCCCGTCGCCGCTCCATTGCAAATCCGGCAATGCACAATGGGGACAGAAGACATTTATCTCGGAATTATTACCTGTCCAGCAACGATCTTTCGCTAAAACTCACGTTTACCCTAGGTCGACCGACGCCTACGATGTAATCAACCGCTTACGACATGGTGTCGAACGCGGAAAGCCAAAATCATCGGAGGTCATCATGAAATCGCTCGTTTCCGCAGTCGTTGCCGCTGTCGCCCTGTCCGCTTCGTTCGGCGCATTCGCCCAAAGCACCGTGACCCGCGCCCAGGTGCGCAACGAACTGGTCCAGCTTGAACAAGCCGGCTACAAGCCGAGCCAGTCGAGCCCGTACTACCCGGCCGACATCCAGGCCGCGCAAGCCCGCGTGCACGGCGCCGACAACACCGGCTACGGTGCGCAACCGGCCGCAGCCGTCGAAGGTGGCGCACCGGCCGTCAAGCCGCAAAGCGCGCGCGACTCGGTCTACTTCGGCCACTAAGCCTGCCGCTGCGCGTACCGCGCGCAGTCCGGCCATCCAACGAGCCCGTCCATGACGGGCTCGTTGCGTTTGGCGCGCATGTTTTCCGGTCGATCGTCAGCGGCTGCCGCCCGATGCGACGCGATCGCCTTCGTCCGTCGCGACACCGCCCCGGACCAGGTCCTGATAGCGCACGCATGCACACTGCGCGGACGCCTTCGCCGCGTACATCGCCGCATCGGCCTTGACGAGCAGTTCCTCGGCCGACGCGCCGTCGGCCGGAAACTCGCTGACGCCGATGCTCGCGCCGACCGCCACGCGCCGCTCGCCGAACTCCAGCTCCTCGGCCATCACGATCTGGATGCGCGACGCGACGTCGCCGATCACCGCCGGCGAACGCACGTCGGCGATCAGCACGATGAACTCGTCGCCGCCGAGCCGCGCGACCATGTCGCCGTTGCGCAGCACGAGGCTCAGCCGCTTCGCGACCGCGACGAGCGTGCGATCGCCGGCCGAGTGCCCGTGCTGGTCGTTGATCTGCTTGAAGCGGTCGAGGTCGACGAACATCACGGCCAGCCCGTCGCGCACCGCCGCCGCATGCCGGATCGCGGCATCGAGATGCTCCATGAACAGCAGGCGGTTCGGCAGCGCGGTCAGCGGGTCGTGGCCGGCGAGGTGCGTGAGCTCCTGCTGCTTCGCACGCAGCATCGAGACCTGCGTGCGGATCTCGACACGCATGCTGTCGAAACAGCGCGCGAGCACGCCGATCTCGTCGGCCCGCGCGATCGGCAGTCGCTCGGCGGTCGAATCGTCGAACACGTGCGTCGCGGCACGCGCGAGCGTCTGCAGCGGCCGCGTGATCGCACGCGCGAACAGGATCGCGAGGATCACCGCCAGCAGGCTCGACACGAGCACCATCCGGACGATCCGGACGCCGAGCACGCCGGCCGGCGCGAGCACGTCCGCGAGCGGACGCGCCATGCCGAGCACGACGAAGCGGTTGCCCTCGTCGTGCCCGAACGGCGTGCGCGCGAACGCGAACATCTGGCCCGGCGCCTCGTCGGGCTGCGCGAGGCCATTGAGCGTCACGTTCGCTTGCGCGTTGTCGAACAACACGCGCGTGGCGGTGAAGCGGTCCTGCATCAGCACGCGCCGGCCGCGATCGAAACCGAACGTCTGCGCCGGATCGGGATGCACGAGGAAGTCGCCCCACTCGTTCGCGAGATAGACCGCATAGTCTTCCGGCAGGTCGCGCTCGAGCCGGCCGAACACGCGCGACAGTTCGACGTCGACGACGAGCGCGCCGACCGTCCGGCCCGACGTGTCGACGACCGGCGTGCCCACCCGCAGGATCGGCAGCCCTTCGGCCGCGTGCGACCCCGTCTCGTGGTTGACCACGATCGGCGACAGGTAGATATGGCCGGGCGCCGTCGCGAGCGTATCGAATACATAGGAAAACTGCCCTTTCTCCTGGAACGCGCTCTCGGGCAGCACGACGATGCCGCGCGCATCGCGATCGACGCGGATGCGTTCGATCCCGAAATGCCCGCTCGCGATCAGGCGGATCTGCAGGTATTCCGGATGATTTCTCATGAAGCTGTAATACACCTGCTCGAGCCGCGTGCGTCGTGCGACATCCGGATTGTCGCCACCGGCGACGAACGCGGACGACGGCAACTGCGCGAGCACGAGCGCATCGTCGGCAACGTCCGCCAGTGCGGTCGTGAAGCGTTGCCCGAGCAGTTGCGTCGACATCAGCAGGCTGTGCTGCGCTTCCTGCACGAGCATCGCGCGATTGGCGCGATACGCGTAGTAGCCGGTCGAGCCGGACGCGATCACGCCGATGCAGGCGAACAGCACCGACAGCTTCGACGTGAGCCCGAGCCGGATCATTTTCCGAACCGCTCCGGCCGGTCGCCCGACACGATGCGGCTCCACAACGATTCGCGGCGCGCGATGTTCTCGACAGGCTGGAGCCACACGAGATGCTGGTGCCCGGTGTCGAGGCCCGGCGGCGGCTCGAGCGTGTTCGCGAGCCCCTGGCGCTCGGTCAGCAGCGTGCCGATCGCCGGTTCGAGCATGTAGTTGATCCACGCGAATGCAAGCTCGGGACGTTGCGCGCCGCGCGTGACGGCCCAGCAGTCGAGCCACGCGAGCGCGCCCTCCTCCGGGATCACGTAGCCGACATCCGCGCCCGCGCGCCGCAGCAGTTCGACCTGCTGCGTGCCGTAGTTGCCGAACATCAGCGCCGCGCGATGCTGGACGAACAGCTCGGTCGCCTCTTCGGGAAGCGTGTAATACGTCAGCAGGTTGCGGCGCAGGTCGATCAGCTTGCGCGCGACCGCGAGCGTCTGCGCGGACGACAGCCGGAACGGATCGGAATAGCCGAGCGCGAGCGCGGTGAACGAGAAATTGTGCTGCGCGCTGTTGAAGTCGAGCACCTTGCCGCGGTAGCGCGGATTCCACAGTTCGCGCATCGAGCGCGGCGCGGCCGGTACCTGCTTGCGGTCGTAGATCAGCCCCATCGACGAATACGTGAACGGGATCGCGTAGGTCGCGCCGTCCTGCACGAGCCCGCCGATCGTCGCGAGCTGCTGGAAGTTCGGCAACTGCCGTCGCCGGTTCGGGATGTGCGACAGGTCGATCGGCGCGAGCAGCCGTTCGTGCGCATAGCGCTGGATCTCGGCCGTGTTCGCGGCCAGCACGTCGTACGGCGGCGGCGACGCGCTGTGCATCCGCGACCACAGCGCTTCGTCGGAATCGACGAACGTCACTTCGACGCGCGCGTGGAATTGCACCTCGAACGCGCTGACGACATCGCTGTCCGCATAGCCGGGCCACGCGAGCACGCGCAGCACGTTGTCGTTGACGGTTTCGGGAGAGGTGGCGAAGGCCGGCAGAACAGGCGCAAGCAAGCCCATTGCCAAGATGACGAGCAGCCCGCGCACGGTGCCGCGTGCGTGCGTGCGCGCACCGATTCCCCTGATCAATCGGACCCCGTGTGAATCGCCCGGCTGCATTCGACTATCCTTTTTCGAGTCGATGCGATATCCCGCAACGAGACCATAAATCGTACGGTCGCGCAATCGGAAGAAGCCGTACGGAGCATGCCTGTTCAACGGCATCGGCGACGGAATGCGACGCAGTTACACCGCCCCGCTTCGGGCCGCGGAAACGAACGTCAGCGCCAGGCCTGCGTGAACTCCGCGATCACGCGCGACAGGTGTGCACGCATCGCGTCGCGCGCACCGGTTGCGTCACGCGCCATGATCGCCGCGAAGATCCGCTGGTGATCCTCCTGCGACGCCTCGCGCAGCGCGGTCGAGTGGAAATGCTCCTCGATCTTGTCCCACAGCGGATCGCTTCGCGCGCAGTCCCACATCGCGGTGACCATGTGCAGCAGCACCGTGTTGCCGGTCGATTCGGCAATCCGCAGATGGAACTGGCGATCGGCCGTGTCGTACGCGGCCTTGTCGTTCATCTGCTCGCGCATCGTCGTCAGCGAGAAAAACAGGCGGTCGAGATCGGCGTCCTTGCGTTCGGTCGCCGCGAGCGCCGCGACTTCCGCCTCGATCAGCCCGCGCGCGCGCAGCGTCTCGATCGGCCCCGGGCCGCGCGGCACCTCGAACGTCACCGGTCGCGCGGCATCGGCCGCCGATACATAGATGCCCGAGCCGATCCGCACTTCGACGATCCCCTGCACCTCGAGCGCGATGATCGCCTCGCGCACCTGCGTGCGGCTCACGCCGAACTGGTCGGCCAGGCTGCGCTCCGACGGCAGCCGCGCGCCGGCTTCGAACGCGCCGGCCGCCACCATCGCGTGTATCTGCCGCGCAAGGCCGATATAGGAGCGGTCCGCGGCGTCGGTGTCGCGGCTGGCGGGCAGGCTGGAAAGATCGGTCATCGAAAGGCTCGCAACGGGCTGGCAGGTGCCGTCGCGGCACCGGATCGCCAAAATGGTACACCAATTTCGGCCTACCTCTGATTCGGCCTGTCAGCCAACCCTACAGGGCCTCCGCCGAAGCGTCATGCCAACCACTCGTGAACCGGACAACTGGTAAACCACTATCCCGCACAATTGGCATACCAATCATAATCCGCACATCGACGGCGGGCCGGCACGCTGCCGCCCGGTCGTCCATGCATGAACCGCCAGCCAGGAGCCGCTCCAGTGAAGATGTCTTTCCGTTGGTACGGCGAGTCCGATCCGGTCTCGCTGCAATACATCCGCCAGATCCCGGGCGTCACGCATATCGTGTCCGCGATCTACGACGAGCCGGTGGGCGAAGTCTGGCCCGCGCACAAGATCGAGGCGCTGAAGGCGACGATCGAGCGCGCCGGCCTGCAGTTCGAAGTCGTCGAATCGGTGCCCGTCCACGAGGACATCAAGCTCGGCAAGCCGGGCCGCGACCGCCTGATCGACCACTACCGGCAGACGATCCGCCATCTCGGCGCGGCCGGCATCCGCGTCATCTGCTACAACTTCATGCCCGTGTTCGACTGGACGCGCACCGAGCTGTCGAAGACGCTCGACGACGGCTCGACCTGCCTCGCGTTCAGCACCGACGCGGTCGACCGGATCGATCCGGACGACGGCATCGCGCTGCCCGGCTGGGATTCGAGCTACCGGCCCGAACAGCTGCAGGCGCTGCTCGCCGACTATCGCGACGTCGACGAAGCCGCGCTGTGGGCCAACCTCGAGTATTTCCTGAAGGCGATCATCCCCGTCGCCGAGGAAGCCGGCGTGAAGATGGCGATCCACCCTGACGATCCGCCGCGCCCGATCTTCGGGCTGCCGCGCATCGTGAAGAACCGCGACGATCTCGCACGGATCCTGCGCATCGTCGATACGCCCGCGAACGGGCTGACGCTGTGCTCGGGCTCGCTCGGCGCGGGCCCGCAGAACGACGTCGAGGCGCTGGTGCGCGAGTTCGGCGCGATGGGCCGCATCCACTTCGCGCACATCCGCAACGTGAAGGTCGACGCGAACGGCGATTTCGAGGAAACCGCGCACCTGTCGAGCTGCGGCTCGCTCGACATCGCCGCGATCGTGAAGGCGTATCACGACACCGGCTTCACCGGCTACGTGCGCCCCGACCACGGCCGCATGATCTGGGGCGAAACCGGCAAGCCCGGCTACGGCCTGTACGACCGCGCGCTCGGCGCGGTCTACCTGAACGGCCTGTGGGAAGCCCTCGCGAAGTTCGACAGCACGCCGCACGCGTCGCGGTAATCCGTCCATCGAGGCGGCCGGCGCAGCGGATCGCCGGTCGCCCGTCACGACATTCCGCACGGAGACACCGCATGCCACGCATCCGATGGGCCATGATCCTGATGTGCTTCCTGGCCAACGTCATCAACTTCATCGACCGCGCGAACCTCGCGATCGCGGCGCCCAGCATCCGTGCCGACCTCGGGCTCGACGCGGTCGGCATGGGGCTCGTGCTGAGCGCGTTCTTCTGGACCTACGCGTTCCTGCAACTGCCGGCCGGCTGGTTCATCGACAAGGTCGGCGTGCGCGTGAGCCTCGCGCTGGCCGTCGGCTGGTGGTCCGTATTCACCGTCGCGACGGGCGCCGCGCGCGGCCTCGCGCAACTCGTCGGCGTGCGGCTGATGCTCGGCGTCGGCGAAGCAGCCGCGATCCCGTCGTTCGCGAAAGTCGCGTTCAACTGGTTCCCGCGCAGCGAACGCGGGCTCGCGAGCAGCATCTTCGACAGCGGCTCGCGCGTCGGCTCCGCGCTGTCGCTGCCGCTTGTCGCGTGGCTGATCTCGATCGTCGGCTGGCGCGGGTCGTTCGTGATCACGGGCGGCATCGGCATCGTGTGGGCACTCGCGTGGTGGTTCGTCTATCGCGACCCGGAACGCTATCGCGCGATCGCACCCGATGCCGTCGATGCGCTGCTCGCGCAATGCAGCACACCGGTCGTTGCGGCCGCAACCGACGGCCCGGCGGTGTCGTGGCTCGACCTGTTCCGCTACCGCACCGTGTGGGGGATGATGATCGGCCTGTTCTGCCTGAACTTCGCGATCTACTTCTTCATCACGTGGTTCCCGAGCTACCTGCTGCAGTCGCGCGGCTTCTCGCTCGCGTCGCTCGGCACGTGGGGCATGCTGCCCGCGCTGCTCGCGATTCCCGGCGGCTGGCTCGGCGGCTACGTGTCGGACAGCCTGTTCCGCCGCGGCTGGAGCGCGACCGCCGCGCGCAAGACCTGCCTCGTGCTCGGGATGCTGCTGTCGTCGTCGATCGCGCTGTCGGCGTTCGTCGAAAACGTGTGGGCGTGTCTCGGGCTGTTCGCACTCGCGTATGCAAGCCTGTCGTTCGCCGGTGCCAACGTGTGGACGCTCGTCGGCGAAATCGCGCCGACGCCCGCGCACGTCGCGTCGATCGGCGGCATCCAGAACTTCGCGGGCAATCTCGCGGGGATCTTCATCACGACGTTCACGGGCGTGATGTTGTCGATCACGAAGGGTTCGTTCGTGGTGCCGCTCGCGGTGGCCGGCGTGCTGTGCGTGGTCGGCGCGCTGTCGTACCTGTTCATCGTCGGCAAGGTCGAGCCGCTGCCGCCGCTGCGTGGCCGCGCGAACGGGCGGAATGCGGAGCCGAACGCCGCGTGACGCTTCCGGAAAGCGCGGCCGATGCCCCCGCGCTTTCCTTTTCGGGCCGCCCGTCGGACAATGACCCGCGCCCGCCGGCGCGGCGCCACTTCGGCCCGTGCGCGGTGACGGCGCGCTCCGTCCAGCCGATGAAACGCTACGAAACCCTCGCCCATACGATCGCCGACGAGATCCGCAACGGCAACCTTGCCGTCGGCACGCGCCTGCCGTCGTTGCGGCAGATCATCGCGCAACACGGCGTGAGCCAGTCGACGGTGTTTCGCGCGTACTACCTGCTCGAACAGTGGGGGCTGATCCGCGCACGCGAACGCTCGGGCTACTACGTCGCACCGGGCGCCAAGCCGGAGCCGAGCCCGGCGACGAAACGCCGCGCGAGCCGCGCCGGCGCCTCGCGCAAGGTCGACATCAGCAGCCTCGTGTTCTCCGTCCTCGATGCGGCCACGCAGCCCGGCATCGTGCCGCTCGGATCCGCGTTCCCCGCGCCGCAACTGTTTCCGCTGCCGCGCCTGGCGAAATCGCTCGCGCAGGCCACGCGGCTCGTGAGCCCGTGGAGCACGGTCGTCGACCTGCCGCCCGGCAACGAGGCGCTGCGCCAGCAGATCGCGCGACGCTATCTCGCCACCGGCATCTCGCAACCGATCGACGAGATCGTCGTCACGAACGGCGCGCTCGAAGCGCTGAACCTGTGCCTGATGGCCGTCACGCGGCCCGGCGACGTCGTCGCGGTCGAAGCGCCCGGCTTCTATGCGGCGCTGCAGGCGATCGAACGGCTCGACCTGCGCGCGGTCGAGATTCCCGTCGATCCGCGCACGGGCCTCGATCTCGATGCGCTTGCGAACGCACTCGACCGGCACGACATCCGCGCGTGCTGGTTCATGACCAATTTCCAGAATCCGACCGGCGTCACGTTGTCCGCCGAGAAAAAACGTGCGCTCGTCGACCTGCTCGCGGCGCGCGAGGTGCCGCTGATCGAGGACGACGTGTACGGCGAGCTGCATTTCGGCCCCGACTATCCGCTGCCGGCGCGCGCGTTCGATCGACACGGCCTCGTGATGCACTGCAGTTCGTTCTCGAAGACGCTTGCGCCCGGCTACCGGATCGGCTGGGCCGCCGCCGGCCGCTTCGCCGAGAAGGTGCAGCGGCTCAAGCTGATGACGACGCTGTCGGCGAGCATTCCCGCGCAGGCCGGCATCGCGAACTATCTCGAACACGGCGGCTACGATCGGCACTTGCGCAAGCTGCGCGGCGCGCTGCACGCGCAGCTCGACCGGATGGACGACGCGCTGCGGCGCTGGCTGCCGCCCGGCGTCGAATGGGTGCGGCCCGACGGCGGGTACTTCCTGTGGCTCGCGTTTCCCGACGCGATCGACGCAATGGAACTGCATCGCCAGGCGATCGCACGCGGGATCAGCTTCGCGCCGGGGCCGCTGTTTTCCGCCGCGCACGGCTTCGAGCGCTGCGTGCGCGTGAACTTCGGCCATCCGTGGAGCCGCGACATCGAGCGGGCGATCCGCGTACTCGGCGAACTGGTCGCGCAGCCGTCGGTCCGCAAGCCAGGCTGATCGTCACGGCACGTACGGTGCGTACCGCCCGCGTCACGGCCCTGCACGCAATCCGCGCACGGGTTACATTGCTGATCCCGCCGCTCCTTCACGATTTCCCATGAGCCCACTGCCTTACCTCGATCACGACGCACTGTCGAAACTGACGGCCGACGCGGCGCACGTCACGCAGCCGTGCACGTGCACGAAGACGTCGCTCGCCGGCTGGACGACCCTGCCGCTGTCGCTGCAGGATGCGCAACTGACCGAAATCGCCACGCTCGTGCCGCCCGGCGACGCCGAGCCGACCTATGCGGAATATCATCCGGCCGGCACGCGCTACGCATCGGACGACGCACCGATCGCGCTGCGCCATTTCCCGTACAACCGCTGCACCGTCAGCCGTTGCCGCTCGTGCGGCCGCCTGTTCCTGCGCTACCAGGAAGGCGGCGGCTACTTCATCGACCAGCGCATCCGCGCGCTCGATCCGGCGCTCGTCGTCGACGCCGGCGTGTAACCGCGTCACGGGCATGGCCGCATGCCCGGTCTCCCGCGCCGGCACGTTCGTGCTGCCGGCCATCTGCTGCGCCTTTTTCGTCCCGATCTGCTGCTTGTCCCGCCGCATCGCGTTCCCTACGCTGTCTTCCGTTGCCTGACATCCGTCGCAACGTCCGTCCGAGCCGCGTGCAATCCGCATCGCGGCGCTTCTCGCGTATCACGTCATGTATCGATATACCGATTTCGACCGGGCGCTCGTGCACAGCCGCGCCGCCCAGTTCCGCGACCAGCTCGAGCGCTGGCAGCACGGCACGCTGAGCGAAGACGCGTTCCGGCCGCTGCGGCTGCAGAACGGCTGGTATGTGCAACGCCACGCGCCGATGCTGCGCGTCGCCGTGCCGTACGGCGAGCTGTCGAGCGCGCAGCTTCGCGTGCTGGCACGGATCGCGCGCGACTACGACGTGCCCGACGACGCCACCTACCGCGCCGCGCGCGACGCCCAGGCGCGGCTCGGCACGTTGCGCCTGCCGACCCGCAGCGCGCACTTCACGACGCGCACCAACGTGCAGTTCAACTGGATTCCGCTCGCGAAAGCGGCCGACGTGATGGACCTGCTCGCGACCGTCGACATGCACGGCATCCAGACGAGCGGCAACTGCATCCGCAACATTTCGTGCGACGAACGCGCGGGCGTCGCACCGGACGAGATCGCCGATCCGCGCCCGTTCGCCGAAGTGATGCGCCAGTGGACGACGCTGCATCCCGAATTCGCATTCCTGCCGCGCAAGTTCAAGATCGCGATCACCGGCGCCACCGAAGACCGCGCGGCAACCGACTGGCACGACGTCGGGCTGCAGCTCGTGCGCGACGACGCGGGCGAACTCGGCTTTCGCGTCAGTGTCGGCGGCGGGATGGGCCGCACGCCGATGATCGCGACGCTGCTGCGCGCATTCCTGCCGTGGCAGCACGTGATGAACTACCTCGAGGCGATCGTCCGCGTGTACAACCGCTACGGGCGCCGCGACAACAAGTACAAGGCGCGCATCAAGATCCTCGTGAAGACCGAGGGGCAGCGCTACATCGACGACGTCGAGGAAGAGTTCCGCCAGATCGTCGTCCTCGACGGCAGCCCGCACACGATCCCGCAGGCCGAGTTCGATCGCGTCGCCGCGTCGTTCGTCCCGCCGCGGCTCAAGCCGCGCACGCTCGACCTGTCCGATGCGCAGGCGCGCGTGTCCGCGCAGGCGGCCCGCCACCCGGCATTCGCGCGCTGGCTCGCCCGCAACGTCGCCGCGCATCGCGATCCGGCGCTGCGCATCGTCACGCTGTCGTTCAAGCGCCGCCTGCAGGCGCCGGGCGACGCCTCGCCGGACCAGCTCGACGCGCTTGCCGACCTCGCCGACCGCTTCTCGGCCGGCGAGGCGCGCGTCACGCATACGCAGAACGTCGTGCTGCCATGGGTGCACGTCGACGACCTGTTCCTGCTGTGGGAGAACGCGCGTGCGATCGGGCTCGCCAGCGCGAACGTCGGGCTGCTGACGGACATGATCGCGTGCCCGGGCGGCGATTTCTGCGCGCTCGCGAACGCGCGCTCGATTCCGATCGCCGACGCGATCACCGAGCGCTTCCAGGATCTCGACCTGCTGCACGACATCGGCGACATCGACCTGCACATCAGCGGCTGCATCAATTCGTGCGGCCATCATCACAGCGGCCACCTCGGTATCCTCGGCGTCGACAAGGACGGCGCGGAGTGGTACCAGGTGACGCTCGGCGGGTCGGACGGCTCGGCCGCGAGCGGCGCCGCGCGGCCGGGCAAGGTGATCGGCCCGTCGTTCTCGGCGGACGAGATCGTCGATGTCGTCGAGGCGATCGTCAACGCGTACCTCGACGCGCGAATCGATACGAGCGGCCGCAGCGAACGATTCATCGACACGGTGCGCCGCATCGGCGCGGAACCCTTCAAGGCCGCCGCGAACGACGCGCGCCATCAGGCGGAGCACGCATGACGCAAGCAACCTCGAACGCACACGCGCGCATCCGCCTGCTGATGCCGGCCGAACACGCCGGCGACACGCAGCCGCACGACGACACGACGCTGACGATCGGCAACGACGAGGAACTGCCGCCGCTCGCCGCGCACATCGCGCAAGCCACGCGCATCGACCTGCAGTTTCCGTCGTTCACCGACGGACGCGCATACAGCCAGGCGTACCTGCTGCGCAAGCGCTACGGCTTCACCGGCGACCTGCGCGCGACCGGCGAAGTGCTGGTCGACCAGTTGCTGCTGATGGAGCGCACGGGGTTTTCGAGCGCGGTGCTCGGCGACGACACCGATATCGCGGCCGCCCGGCGGCAACTCGACCGGTTTCCGGGCTTCTATCAGCGCGACGCGAGAACGGTCGCGCCGCAGCCGCACGCGGCGACGCCGGCCCGAAAATGAAACGGGCGGCACGCTGGCCGCCCGTACGATGAACCGGAAGCTATCCAGCTCCGGCCAGTGCCCGCCGTGACGCGGGCGCCGGCGTTCAGCGCGCCGTCACCGGCTTGCCGAACGCGCCGAGAATCTTCTTCTCGAGCGCAATGTAGTCGCGGCCGAAATGGTGATCGCCCTGCGTCTTGATCACGTCGGCGCCCGTGTTCACCAGCGCCGGGCACATCGTTTCCTTCTCTTCCGCGCCATAGAAGCACTGCACGAGCTGCGGCGGCACCTTCGCGATTTCCGGCGCGACCTTCAGCGCCTGGTCGCTCGCGGGCATGCCGAGCCAGCCCGTCACGCGGATCTGGAAATCGGCGGACGGTGCAAAGCCGAGCAGCGACATCACCGCAACCTTGTCGCGCAGGTCGGCCGGCAGCCGGTTGTACGCGAACGGCATCACGTCGGCGCCGAACGAGTAGCCGACCAGCGCCACGCGGCTCGCATGCCAGCGCGCCATGTACGTGCGCATCACGCGTGCGAGATCGCGGCTCACTTGCGCGGGCGGCTTCTCGCTCCAGAAATAGCGCAGGCTGTCGATGCCGACCACCGACACGCCGTCGCGCTGCAGCGCCTCGGCGATCGTCTTGTCGAGATCGCGCCAGCCGCCGTCGCCCGAGATCACGATCGCGAGCCGGTCGCTGCCGCCTTTGGCCGGCAGCTCGACGAGCGGCAGGTCCGACACGTCGAGTTCGTCGCCGCTGCTGGTGTCGCGCAGGTGCGCCGTGACGAGCGACACGAGCTTCGTGTTGTCGCCCGCGGCGGCCGTTTCGACGAAGCCCGGCATCGCGCGGCGCACGATCGTCGGATCGGGCGGACACGGCTTGAAGCGCGGATCGAGCTTCGCGGCCGGCCCGATCGATACGACGCCGGCGATCGTGTTCTCCGGCGCCATCGACAGGATCTGCTTCGCGATCGCACCGCCCTGGCCCACGCCCGCGACGATCGGCGTGAAATAGCGCGACGACTGCGCGAGACGTTCGAGCTGGTGACTGACCGCCTCGGCGTCGCCGTCGAGGTGGTGGCAGGTCTCCTGCTTCGCCGCGAGATTCGTCGCATAGCGCTCGGAATCGACGCCGACCGTCATCGCACCGGCTTTCGCGAGCGCGTCGGCCGCCTGCTGATCGGCGGCACTCCAGCCGGCCTCACGCGAGAACAGCACGACGAAACCGCGCAGCGGCCCGCTCGGCTTGGTCACGGTGACGGGCCCGTAGCGGCCGCCCGACACGGTTTCGGCTTTCACTGCGGCCGGCTGCGTAGCGCACGCGGCGCCGGCCAGCATCATTCCCGCGCAGGCGGCTGCCGCCCGCGCGATTCCCTTCTTCAAACTCATGAACGCCGACCTCCAGCCAGCAATGACAGATCCGCAAGCGTGACGAACACGCCGACCGAGCCCGAGGCCGCGAGATAACGCGGCTCCCAGTGCGGTTCGAACTTGCTCTTGAAAGCGCGCAAGCCGCGGAAGTTGTAGAAGCGGCCGCCGAAGCGCCAGACCATCAGGCCGAGCCGGTGCCACGGCGACGGCATCTTCGCCGCCCCCATCCCCGAGAACGGTGCGATGCCCAGGCTCAGCTTGCGGAAACCCGCTTCCTTCAGATGCAGCGCGAGCTGCGTGAACAGATACTCCATCGCGTACGGCGACGCGTCCGGCAGATGGCGCATCACGCCGACCGTCGCCTCGGTGTTGAGGTCGGTCGTCATGAACGTGACGAATGCGATCGGCTTGTCGGCCTGCCGCACGAGCATCACCGACTGCGTCGCGAGATAGCCGTCGTGGAACGCGGCCACCGAGAAGCTCTTCTCGCGCGCGTCGCGGCTGTCGAGCCAGCCGTCGGAGATGTCGCGCAGCGCCGGCAGCGCGGCCGGCACGTCGCCCGGCGCGATCACCTCGACCGTCAGCGCGTCCTTGTCGCCGCGGCGCAGCGCGTAGCGCAGGTGCGACCGGTTCGAGCCCTTCAGGTCGAACCGGTCGAGCGCGATATGTGCTTCCTCGCCGAGCTTCATCAGCGTGAGGCCCGCGTCGAGATACAGCGGCAGCGCGTTCGCGCGCACCTGGTAGAACGCCGCGCGGCCGCTGTGCGCATGGGCGAGCGCGATGAACTTGCTGATCAGCGCGGGCCATTCCTCGCGCGGCCCGACCGGATCGTGCAGCGCGGCCCACGTGCGGCCGTTCTTCGCGTACATCAGGAAGGCCTGGCGCGATTCCGAGAACAGGAACGACTTGTCGCCCATCAGCGCGAGGCCCGCATCGCTGCACTCCTGCGCGCGGATGATCCGTTCGGCGTCGAACAGGTCCTGCGGCACGGGCTTCACGAACCGGCCGGGCGCCGGACGCAGCAATTGCCACAGCGCGAACAGCGCAACGAACACACCGGACGCGAGCGTCGCGCGCAGCGCACGCGGCGCGCGTGCATCGAACGAGAAATGCGACCACAGCTCGCGCGTGTACGGCACGTCGCGGAACGCGAAGAACAGCACCCACACGGCCAGCATCAGCACCATCGTCACCGACACGAACCAGCTCACCGTGAAGCGCTCGGCGAGCAGCGACGAATGGCGGTTGAACCGGCGGCGGCTGACGAGCAGCAGCACGAGCAGCGTGCCGAGCACGCCGGCCTCGACAAATGCGAGGCCCTTCGCGAGCGACAGCGCGAGGCTGGCGAGCGTCAACGCGAAGGTCATCCACCACGCGCCGTCCAGCCGCCGCAGCAGCCCGCGCGCGACGAACAGCAGCGCGACGCCGAGCACGCTGCAGATCACCTGCGAGCCTTCGAGCACCCACAACGGCACGATATGGCGCAGGATCGCGATCCGGTGCCAGAACGCGGGCGTCGCGCTCGAGATCACCAGCATCCCGCCGACCGCGAACGTCACGAGGCTCAGGAACACCGGTGCGAGCTGCGACACGCGCACGGCCTGCCGCGTGACGAGCCGGCGCCGCAGCGCGCGGCCCTCGAAGCCGGCCAGCAGGCCGGCCGACAGCACGAGCGGCACGCCGAAGTAGATCGCGCGATACGCGATCAGCGCGGCGACCATCGCGTGCGCGGGCACTTCGCGGCCGAGCGTGAACACCATCGCGGCTTCGAATACGCCGATCCCGCCCGGCGTATGGCCGATCATCCCGAGCAGCAGCGCGGCCGCGTAGACGGTGATGAAGGTCGGGAAGCCGACCGGCGCGGCCGGCAGCAGCACCCACAGCGTCAGGCCCGCGGCGACGACGTCGAGCACCGCGTAGACGACCTGCGCGACGAGATCGCGCCGCGCGGGCACGTCGAACGACAGCCACTTGAAGCGCGTGACGACCGGGCGCGCGGTGTTGCCGCACATCACGACCATCGCAGCCAGTACGACGAGCAGCGCGACGCCGCCCCATGTGAGCACGCCGGGCGCGACGTGCAGCATCGCGGCGAGCGCCTCCGGCACGCAGACCATGCCGACCGCCGTCATCAACACCATCGCGAGCGCCAGCGTGCCGCTCGTGAACACCGTCATCCGGCCGATCTGCGCAGGCGTGACGCCCGACACGCCGTACACGCGGGCGCGGACCGCACCGCCGGTCAGTGCGCCGAAGCCGGTTGCGTTGCCGAGCGCGGAACCGGCAATCGCACCGATCCACAGCGCGACGCGCGGCACTTTCGCGGCGACATAGCGCAGGCCGACCGCGTCACGGGCGACGAGTGCGAGATAGCTGAGGGCCGTCGCGGCCAGCGACGCGCCCCACTCGCTGACGGACATGTGACGCAACTGGCGGATCACCGACCGGTAGTCGACGGATTCCGACAGGTGCTGGAAAACCACGATCAGCAGCAGGCCGATGCCGAGCGCGAGCAGCGGCGACAGCACGCGCTCGTTGCGGATCAACGCCCGGGCACGGGCGATCACCGCCGCGGCACGGCCGGGCGAACCTGAGTGGCGGGAAGACATAAGTTGTTCAGTGGTGGTGCATAGCGTGTCGCGGCGCAAGAGGGCCAGGCGGCGACGAATCTGGTTGTTCTGCGTGGGCGGTCGGCCGAAGACGGGGGCAGGTGGCGCCTGGATCAGAACTTACGAGTATACGGAATTTATATTACAGAATCTTTCAGGTTCGCATTGTGCGGTTTTGTGGCTGGCCGGCGTGTCAACAACACATAAAAATCGTGCGGCCGACAAACGCAAGGTGCGCATCATACCGGGAACCTGAGCGGTTTTTTCATCAGACGAATGACTTGTGATGCATTTGGGAGAAATTCGTCCGACGATGTGTCGCGGCGAGCACGAATCCGCAAACCCGAGCAGGTTTCTTGAAATGGGGGCAAATATCCCCAGCCAAGCGCCCAAGACTTTGATGGCGCTCCGATATCGGAAAAATGGGGCTCGCCATGACGGCCGCGGCTCAACGCGCCAAATCGTCCGGCAGACGAAACGGCGCGCTCGCCACGACCGGGTACCACGCTCACCGCTTTAAACGCACCACATACAAACCGGGAGCGTTCGGATAGACGCTCAGGCTGAAGTTCGGCGGAGTCGAAACGAGGCTCCCCTGGATCGCCGGCTTGTACGTGACCGTTCCGCTCGATACGTCTGCCAGTTCTACAACCGGCGGAAACGGATCGGGAATGAGGTTCGACGTGAAGTTCAGGGTCAGTTTCCGGTCGGCCATTTCGTAGAAACCGCCATACGTCTTGATCTCGTAGATCACATCGGCCTGTACGCCTGCGGGAACCGGATCGGGTTTGCCCAGACACACCGTCCCGTCGCGGACCACGCCGTCCTGCGGCGTCTTGAACGTATACGTCGCTACGCCGTCGTCGGTCACGAGCGTCATGGTTGCATTCGGGATCGTGCTCTTCGTCAGCTGTATCGACTTGTAGCTGCTCGGGCATTTGAATGTGGTGGTTTGATTGGTCGACGTGGTATCCGTCGCCGTACCGGCCGAGCCGTTATTGCTGTCGCTATTCACGGTTGCAGTGGCACCGCTACCATCACCCTCGCCACCGCCACATCCCGACAGCATTACCACCACTCCGATCACGGTTGCCAGACACCGACGATTCATTTTCATTTCCTTCTCCTTTATTTGTTAAGCAATGGAAATTAATGATGTTGCGTGCCCTGCCTGATCGATGCGGACTGTTCCTCCTTTGGGCGGGCAAATCCCGCCTTCCATCACATGGCCATCGCAGTTAAAACTGTGCCGTCAACTGGAATCCGAACGTCACACGCGCCGTCGGGAAACCCGACGGCTTGTAAACCGGCGTGCCCGCGAACAGATCGTAGGCATAGGCACCGAACCGCGTGCCGACGCTGCCTTTCACACCGAGCACCGCACCGGCCAGTTGCGTGCCAACCAGCGTCACCGGTTGCGGCCCCCACACCCGGCCGTAATCCAGCCCCGCGTAAATCGCCTGCCCCGTCTGCCCGATCGGCATCTGCAATTCGTTACGCCAGTAGAAACCGCGAGCGGCCGCCAACATCGTCTCGCCGTCGAAACCGCGCACCGTGTAGCGGCTGCCGATCGTCAGGTCGTCGATGTAGTACAGCGTGTTGCCGGTATATTGGCCATGGACGGTACCGACGTAGCGGAACGGCTGTTTTGCAATGACGAACGGCACCTGCAGGTTCGCATCGAGTACGGTCATCCGGTAGCGGTAGGTCGGGCCGCCCTCGGCCGCAAGCATGTCGTCCTGCGCGCCGAATGCGCCGACACCCTGCCGGTATGCAAGCATCCCGTCGAATTGCGCGCCGCCAAAGTAATGGCGGTCAGTCAGGCCGATTTCGACGAACGTGTTGTTGCGGCGTTGCTGAGGGATCTCGGTGTCTTCGATGAAGCTCTGGCCGAACCGGCGCGACAGCCGGAATTGCACGCCGAGTACGTCGTTCTGGCTGCGCAACAGCACGCGATTCAGCTTGAAGTCGACGGTCTTCGCGTTGCCGCTCGCGACGAAGGTCTGGTTCACGCCGGCGATCTGCTGGTAGTACGTGTTCGTGTATGCCGAGATCGTCGCGGTCCAGTAGCCCCACGGAATCGAATAAAGACCATTCCAGCCGTGCGAGCCGAGACGCTTGTCGCCGAGCTCGAGATCCTGACTCACGCCGATGTTGAAGATGTCGTTCAACCCAAGCGGATTATCGATGCCGATCGACAGGTTGCCCTGCAGTCGGCCTGTGGCGCGCGTGCCCGAGTTGTCTATCGACGCAACGACGGTCCACGGCTTTCCACGCTTCACGTCGAGCACGACATCGCTTTCGCCGGGAACATCGGCTGGAACGATCTGCATTGACACGTCCTGGCTCGACACGCGTTTCATTTGCTCGAGCCCCTGCTCGAGATCGCGCAAGTTCAGGAGATCGCCGTCGCGCGTCGGGAACGCTGTTTTCCAGGTGCCGCGCAGCTTTTCGTCGGCGAGACGTACATGACGGATCACACCGGGGATCAGTGCGAGCTTGAGCGCGCCGGTCGACAGGTCCTGTTCTGGCAGAAGTACCCGCGTCGTGATGTAGCCGCGCGCCAGGATCGCGTGGGACAGCCCTTTGACCAGCACGTCGAGTCCCTGCTTGCCGACGCATTGCCCGGCATAGTGACTCAACCATTCCGTAGCGAACGCGAAGCGATCCATCGGCAACGCGGACGCGCCTTGAATCTTTATCGTGTTCGGCAGCGAATCAGGTACGTCGAGCGAAAGGAGGTCGATCCGGAAACATGGTGTTTCGGTCGGCAATGACGGGAACGCGACGCTCGCGGCCACCGACGAACGCACCGTCGGTGCAGTGACCGTTCTTTCGCGTTCGCGCGCTTCTTCCTGCTCGCGCGCACGCTGATCGTTGCTCGCAGGTACCCCGGCGAATGGAACGGACTGACCCGCAGCACCGGTCGACGCAAGCAAGAGCGAGGCGGCGATAAAATTGGCCCCTCTTGTTTTGTTCTTCATGGTCTGGGTTTTCTTGATTATGCGTACCGGGTGATCATCCACACGCCGATCACAATGACGAATGCGCCGACCGCCTGAATCGGCCGAAAAAGATGCTCGTGCAGCGCCGTGAACGACAGCACAACTAGCATGGAAGTCGCCACCATGGCTGGATATGCGACGCCTAGTGTCGCCTTGCGAAGCGCAACCGCGTAAAGCACAAATCCGACACCGTAAGCAGCAACGGCGGCGCCACGCACCATCCATGGCAGCACGCTCGTCTCGCCAAGCGCGATCCCCTTGAGCGCCGCGATCCGGAGCAATACGCTGGCGAGTCCGCCGAACACGCCGCTCGCCACCACGATCAACCCGTTCATCGATCGCCCCCCGACATCGTCGCGACTTCGAGCCGGAGGTTGGGCGGGACACGACCATCACCCGACGAATCCGTGCCCGTGACGAAGATCGCGTTGAACCGGTTCGCGCCATGCAGTGCAATCAACACGACCGCAGGAAAGACGACCGAGAAGTTTCGCGCCTCGTCCCGATAGCCGAAGAAGATGAACAACACCAGCACGGGCAGGAACGCCGCGAAGAAGTAGTGCCGGTACCGCATCGGCGTCGCACGCCACGCAGCGCGGAAGAACACCGCAAGCGGCACGAGCATCAGCGGATTCTCCAGGCTCGGCGTAAAGATGCCTTTGCCGACAAGGTTGTAGAACGACAGATAGGATTTGGGATTCAGCCAGAACTTCAGGTTATCCCACACGTGGTATTCGACGAATCCGCCGGTGTTTTCGCCGTACCCGCTCATGATGAACTGCCGGGTTGCCATGCAAATCGCGAGTTGCAATATGAGCCACGCGACCCGCCGCGACGTCGCGATACTCCGTTCATGCAAGAAGAACAATGCGACCGGAACGAGAAAGAACGTTTCCTTGTTCAGCGAGAAGACGGCGATCATCAGCGTGCATGCCAGCATTCGCTGCTTCAGCAAGAAATAGCACGCACCCAGCACGCCGAGCAGTTCGAAGAAATCGTAGTAGTAGCCGCCTTGCTGAAACGTCAACGGATAGACGAAGCTGAACGCGGCAAGAAAGCCGACGGAATGTCCGAAACTCAGTCCGTGCAGCCGGGCCAGCTTGTAGATCAGTAGTAGCGCGAACAGTGCCGACAACACGATCGCAATATAAGTCAGGTGATAGACGAGCGCCGTGACGGGCGTCCAGTACTCGTCCGGCACGCTCGTAAAATAGGCCTTGCGCAACGAATCATGCCGCTTGATCGACTGGAACAGCTTGTCCTGCTTCGCCTGACCCAGTTGCACGGCAATCCATTTCGCGGCGCCCGGAAACGACGAGCGATAGACATACGGCTTCGGCGCGTCGCCGTTCATCATGCCGACGAGGCTGTAGCTCGTCGCAAAGTCACCCTTCTGATCGTCGCGGAACCCCCACTTCAGCAACATGCTGTTGGTGATGTTCCCCGCGCATACGAACAGCAGCACGTAGACAATCGCGAAGCGGCAGAATGCCCGCACCCGGCTTTGGTTCTTTTCTGTCATGAGATGACGCCGCTCACGGAGCTGGCAGAAAGTGAGCAGCCAGCACCATCGCCACCATGACGCAAAGCATGCCGAAGCTACCGCGGTTTTCGAGGATATGAACGATCGGGTCGTCGTGCATCGCGCCGCGCACTGTTGTAATCCATAGCCGGCCGAACAGATAGATCATGCCGATCTGCACGAACCACAGCAGATGCGGAATCGCATAACGTGCCGCCGTTTCCGGGGCATTGATGAAAAGGCCGAATACGACGACTGCGGCCAATGACGCGCCAATACCGAAGGGCCAAAGCACTTCGAGATCGCCAACACGATAGTCCCGGCCCATCGACACGCGCTTGTCGCTCTGACGCAGCAGCACCAGTTCGGAGCAGCGCTTCACGAGCGCGAGACTCAGAAACGCGAACACGGAAAACGCGAGAAGCCAGCGACTGACCGCGATGTCAGCCGCGACGGCTCCGGCAACGATTCGATACGTGTACAGCAACGACAGCACGAGAACATCGAGCAGCACGATCGATTTGAGGCGCCAGCTATACGCCGTCGTGAGCACCAGATAGAGCGCGAACATCCCCGCAAATACGGGCGATACCGCGAATGCAAGTGCAAACGCCAGCATCAGCAGCAGCGCTGCGCAGCCGAGGCCTTTGGCGATCGACAACGTACCGCTCGCGAATGCGCGGTCACGCTTGCGGGGATGCCGGCGATCGTTGTCCAGATCCCAAAGATCGTTGGCGATGTAGGTGGCAGACGCGCCAAACGACATCGACAGGAACGCGAGCGCGAGTGCGGCGACCTTGTCGGTGTCGAGGAAGGCGAATGCCGTCAGCAGCGGGACGAACAGCAACAGGTTTTTCAGCCACTGGTGGACGCGTAGTGCCTTGCACCACGTGGACAGATTCGTGCGTGTGTTCAGGAATTCCTGTTCAACCGGCTTGCTGCTTCTGACTGCCGCAGCAACGCCAGGCTCGACGCCTGCCAGAACGGCGGCTTTTGCGCCGGCCCAGATCGGCAAATCGACTTTGCTGTCGCCGGCATAGACGAAATCGTCGCCGAGCTTATGGCGAATGCTTGCAAGCTTCGTTTCGCCCTTCTGATTCGTATCGTCACCGGATGCGATGACGAGGTCGAACAAACCAAGATGCGCAGCGACTCGCTCGGCGATAGAGCGATGCGCAGCCGTCGCGAGTACGATCATTCGGCCACATTTGCGTTCGTTCGCAACGTAGTCGATCAGAGGCTCGCGATACGGAAGCATCTCCGCTCGAAAATCGGCATGTTTCGCGACCCTGGACTTGAACGCAGCACGACCGCCGGCAAGCCAGACGGGCAAGCGCAGCAAGTTCGAAGGCTTACGCCGGACGACACGGATCACCGACTCCATCAAGGTATCCGATAGCGTCAGTGTGCCGTCGAGGTCGACGACAAGTGGAAGTTTTTTGGTCTCTCGCATCAAATCTGGTTCGTTTTTGTTCGTCATCAAATTCGGCTATCGCCCTATTTCACCGCTCCCATCCAGTTATTGGCAGAGCTGAAATAATGAAAGCGCCATGCTGAGGAATCTCCTCTCGGATGAATTCGATAGCCAATAGATTATTCTCGTGCGCAGCCTTTACATCTACCGGCGGGTCCACACCATCCCATATGCAGTCAATACGGGCCTCAAATTGCGAGTTATGCCAAATCCCACCTTCGATGCGGGCCACAAGCCTGCCTCGTCGTGCGGCCTGCTCACATACGGCAATCGCCGCCTCAGGGGAAAGCTTCATGACCACACTTCCGTGAAGCGAGAAAAACTCCTCGGGATCGGTGTAACGCGTAGAGCGGTCAACGAGTTCACTCCTAGATCGCGCCATATTCACTCACCTTCTTACATATCACAACAATCCGACAAACGATTTATATATATCGCTCACAACACATCACGAATAGCCTTCACATTCCATCACGCGGGAAATTTTATTTCCCAGGGCGATCAAATCATTTTCACAAATATACGAAATAAATTCACAAACAAAATCCACAATCTCCTGCCGCCCGCATCCATTGCTAACGATCAACATGCGCCTCCCCCACGAGACACCTTCGGAAATCAGCGCAACCGAATCGGTTGCACGACGCCGGGCCAACTGGCGAAGGATTCTCTCCCTCAATTCATCTTCAACTGGATAACCATTAATCACGGCAATCATTGCGGAGTCCTCGGAGCGCACATAGCCCCCTTGAGAGGCAATGATATTAATGCTCTGAATTACCCCCAAACGTCCCGCTCATTCCTCTCTGAGCAATATCAGGAGTCGCGCATGATTGATTACATGCAACTGGTTAAAAGTCTCACATTCGACGGCACAAATTACTGATTCCATCAAGGCATCCAATAGCGTCACGACGGCGAGCGGAAGTTTTCTCCCTCATCCATCCTCCCCTACTTCTTAAGTACATCTATTTGCGACGTGCTCGACCCCAGCATATGATGTCAATACATCTACACATCCACCCACATCAATTCAAAAAATCAAAACTAAGATCCTCTCGCTGGCTCGCCATCCTCTAAAATATGCAAATCAAACTCCCGCGATTCGATATAAATGCTTACCGACGACGCAAATCCATGCAAGCTTCCCGACAACTCATACGCCCGCCCGGCATCACCGCTATCCCCAACATAGTTGAATGGAATTGGCTTCTTCCACGACACGACGCCATCAATAATTTCATATGGCGTCACAACGAAGTCAAATTTCACCACCCCTCTGAATACCAGGACACAATGCCCAACAAATCCATCCTCATTTTTCTTGCAAAATTCATCCTCCATTTCTCCAAAAACACCAAGCCAGTCATTCACATATATATACGCATCAACCCCATCAAACAAGTGGGCCCCGTATTGACAATCAAATGCCGCCAAGGAATCCCAACAATTCTTAAAAATCTTCACCTTACTCCCCTTGTTTTTTTACGAAAACAATTGTACGCATCGTATCATTTTGAATAGGCGAGCCATCCGACCTTGAAAAATTCAATCCTTGATATTCAGGCAGGAGTTTTCCCTGATATTTCACAGTCAGCCCCAGAGCATCCAACTGCTCGGCGGACGGAATTTTCGAGAAATATGGATTAGCACCATTTCCATTAATCACAACGCTCCCTCCTGCCGTGGTAATTCGCGCTGCTTCCGGCAAAAAATCCATCATTGAATTTGTGCCACCTGCAGACCGTGGAATAAATGGATTATTTGCAACCACCGTCGCCTGACTATTGCTAGGAATGTTAGGCATATTTCGGGCATCCTTTGCGATCGCCGTCCCATCGGTCGGTCCGACCCCGATCGCACCTGGTATTTTCGGACCAGAAGAATCCGTGAACAGCTCAACCGCCCCCCCGATTTTAATGTTAGTCGCGTTTACTCGATTTCCAGTTGTTCGAGGTAGTTCTGGTCTCGCTGTACTACCGGTTAACCTGACTGCCGAGTCGCCCCCACCACTAAACATCATCGATGCAATTGCAGCCTGCATCGCTTGCTTGCTACCGATAACCTCCAGTGGCGTCATCAGATTTTCGGCTGACGCACGCTCCACAAGCGCCATCCAGAGGGAACTCAGATTCAACGCCTCCTGGTTCGACAGATTTCCGCTCCCCTCCAGGGCGTTCAGCGCCGCGATCTGCGCGTCGACGTCCGCACGCGTCAGCGCACCTTTCGGTTTTCTCAAGACATCCGCAACACTTGTCGCGGCGGTCTGCATACGTGGCGTCGTACCCCTTACAAAGTTCGCCGCATTGTTTTCCGTTTCGATCAGCGAAGCAATGGAGGCCGCTGCCGCATCTCCACCAAGTGCCGAGGTCGTAGCAGCAACAATTGTCTGCACGATCCGCTCACGCGCCAGCTTTTCCTCATTGGTCAGTGTCGATGCCTGCGTGCTGTTCACACTGTCCAGCAGGTTGTTCAGAACCACGCTTGCGGCAGCACCGGCTGCACCAGCACCACACCCGGCACTAGACGCAGCGGCAGCTGCACAGCCCACGAGGCTTTGCAGCGCAGTGCGAGCCAACTCGCTGTCCAGCGCGTCCGCCACCCCCTTCACCTGTTCCGCTGCGAGACTTTGGAGATAGTACGCAGCAGCGCTCCGCATCACCGTGCCGGCCGACCCGGTTACGTTACCACCGACCGCCGCCGTAAGCACCGTCAACACTTGCCGCCCGGTCCCGCCGACCTGCCAGGTCGCATTGCTCTGAACCGTCTGCGTCAATTGCGCGATCTTGACCGAATCCTGCTGCTCGGCCGGTTTTGCTTTCTCTTTATCAAGCGCCTTCTGTGCAGCATCCGTCTCCTTCACACGGTTATCGACGAAAGTCCCGACCTGATTGATGAACTGGCTCGTGATATCGAACCCGGCCTGAATTTTCTCCTTGTCGAAGATCGGTGCGAGTACGCCGCCCGTATCCGACGTGTCGCGATTGATGCTCGCGACAGTCTCGGCGGCCGACTGGCCGGTGAGTTGTTGCTGCCTGGAATCGTCACGGATTGTCAGCGCACCGCCACTGATCCCGCTTCGCGTCGTCGAGTTCGCATCGCCCGATGCGTTCAATGCAACCGGCGGCGCAATCGAGAGTCCGCCATCCCCCTTCGGCAACTCCGTCCCGGCAACAGGATTGACGTTGTCGGCCTTGCCTTTCTGATCCTTGCCGATACCGCTCTTGCTGCTCTCACCGCCGAAACCGACACCACCGCTCAGCGCCACCTGCGAAGCATCGTACGACGCGTGGTTTTCGATATCGCGATGCGTCAACGTCGCCGTCGTGAGCGTGTTCACCCCGTCACTCACGGCCTTGTCGTTGCTGGCGATCACCCCACCCTTGAGATCCGTATTGCCCTTCACGCCGACCTGGAACCCACCGTCGCCGGCCTTGATGCCCGACTGTTCGACCACACTCGCGTAGTCGCTGCTCATCTTCGCCTGGCCGACATTGCCGGCCACACTCGACACGCACGGTGGCGGACACACGCTTACCGATACGCCCGCGTTCTGCTGCTTCGAATCGTAGCGATCCTTGTCCTGCAGGCTTTCGATGTTCAGGTTACCGCCGACGTCCGCAACCACCTGCTTGCCGGAAGCAACCGCGCCCTTCAGGTTCGTATCGCCGCCAGATTGAATGGTCAGCTGGTTGCCGGCCGTCACATGGGTATTTTTCGACGTCGACGAATCACCGTCGGCGTTGCCGCGATTCCCGGCCACACCTGCCGTCAACGCCAACCCGTTCTTGGCCCCGACGGTCAGCGTCACGCCGACCGATGCGCTCGAACCGCTGTTCGTACTGTGCTGACTGCTTGTGTTCTGTGCCGCCTGCAGACTGACGTCGCCGTCGGCTGCCAGCCTCGCGTCATTGCCTGCCGAGATCGTGCTGCCGATCACGTCGATATTGCTTTCCTTGCCCGCTCCGGCCGCGGCAACGGTCACGTTCCGGCCCGCCGATACGCTACTTCCCACTGCGGTGCTCGATTGCGCCTGCGTGTGGCTGTCGCTCTTGCTCGCACCGACTGACACGTTGACTCCGACACTCGCGGCCGCCGCTACCGGGTTGCCGCCAACGGATTTGACTGCATCGTAGGTGTTCTTCGCCGCGAGCCCCGTCGTGGCGGCCGCCAGCGCAAGCAGACGCGGATCGCCACCGACGCTCTGTGCGGCATTCGCCATTTGCCGGCCGGTCTGCACGGCAGACACCACCGGATTCGTTACACCCACCGTCAATCCGGACTGGCGGAACTGCTGTTGCTCCGCGAAGTTTGCCGTATCGGTCGCCGAATCGATCCTGACGGTCTTGCCGACGAGATTGGCATCGTTGCCGGCGTGCAGCGCGCTGCCCGTCACGTGCAGATCGCTGCCGGCCGCGACCGTCAGATTGCCGTTCAGCGAACCGATCATGCTGCCCGTGTTCGCGACTTCAGTCGAATGCTGCTGATCCGACATCGAACGCGTGCCGACCGACACGGACAATCCTCCATTCGACATCAGACCGGATTCCTTCTTCTCGTAGCTGCTCGCCGACTGAACGATATCCTGCGACGTCCTGATCGCAACGTTGTTCGCTGCCCCGAGCTTCACATCGTTCGTGCCGACGACGTTGCTACCTTGTACCGCGAGATCCCGGCCTGCCTGAACCTGCACCGTATCGCCGGACACCGTGCTCGCCACGCCGATGTTCGCGCGCGTATCGTGCGATTCCTTCGTCGCCGTGCCGGACACGAAACTGCCGCGCTTGACCTGCACGTTCCGGTAGTCGTCGTGCTGTTCCCGGGCTTCGCCGATCGTCACGTCCCTGGAGGCCGCGATCGTCACGCGACCGGGCGTGGCGGCATTCGCACCAGCCATCACCGACGAACCTGTCAGCACGACATTGCCCTTGGTCGCATCGGCCCTGTTGACCGCGCCGAGGGTAGCGTTCTGGCCCGCGCTGAAGCTCGTTCCGACCGCCTGCTGATCGTACGTGCGATCGACCTCCTTGCGGGACCTGCCATCGACGGCGACGTTATTCAATTGATGCTCGTTCGTCACCGTCGTCGCCGTCAGATTCCCGCCGGCAATCGCCGACAGATCCTTCCCGGCAGTCACGGTCGCCCCCTCGAGCGAGGTATCGCTGCCGCTTTGCATCTTGAGGTTGCCGCCTGCGCCAACGCCACTCGTCACGTGCGTCGTCGTCGACTCTTCCCAGTGATGCTGATCGTTCAGATACAGCGACTGATCCGTCTTCGACTGCACAGTATCGACCCGGATATCGCGCTCCGCCGTCACGAGCGCACCGCCGCCAGCCGACAGGTTCGCGCCGTGGATCGACACATCGCGGCCTGCCTGCACCGCGAGATCGCCCGTCGATGCAATCGTCCCTTGCCGGCCAACCAGACTCTGACCGACCCTGCTTCCCCCCGCCGCACTGCTCACGCCAACGGTGTCCACCAGCGTCGTGTTGACGACATCCCTGCCGGCAAGAACTGCGACGCGATTGCCCGTAATCTGACCCGATGCATTCACGACGTCATTGCTCGCCGACACCACAGTGGTGCCGTTCTCGCTGCTGCTTGCAATCGTGCCGCCGCGATTCAGGATGTCCGTCGCCGCGACGACCGTCTTCGAACCGCCCTTGATCACGCCGCTGTTCGTCGTGCTGCCCGCTGCACGGATCTCGATGTCGTCGGCCGCGATCAGTGCCCCGGTCGGTTGCAGGTCGTTCGCGTGCGTCTTCGCCAGGTACACCACCGGAGCCAGTACCTGCGTCGTGCTGCCATCGGGCAGCGTCACGGTCTGGCTCACGAGCCACACGACGTCGCTCGTCAGCGCATCCATCTGTGCCGCGGACAATGCCATCCCGGGCACCATGCCGAACTGCTTCGCGTAGTTCGCGCCGCTCGTCATCAGCGCACGGTACTCATCCTCGGCGCTCGCATATCCCGGCAGGAAAGTACGCCCTGTCAACTGCGTGATCTGGTTGCGCACCATCTGCTGCTCGTACATCCCGTCACCGAGCCGCTTCTCGATGCTCGCCGGATTCAGGTTGAGCTGACCGAGCATGTAATCGCTCGAGATGAAGTTCGTGTAACTCGTCAAACGCGGATCGGTAGCAATCAGGTAAGGCTGCCCCGGGGCGGGATTGATCGTGTACAAACCGCTCGTCGGCAGTTTCAGGTTCGGCAGCGCCCCCGTCGGACTCACCACGGACTGCAGTGCGTCCACCGGCTTCTGGCCGGCCGCCATGCCGACCTTCGGCTGCCCGTTTCCGGTCACGCCGTCGTTCCACTGGTTAGCACCCAATGTGCCGCCGGTCGCGCCCGTCGCCGAGCTTTCAGCTGCGACATTCCGGTTGTTCACGTCTTTCGCATCGATGTCGATCGACTGGTTGGCAACGATCGTGCCGCCCGTATTGCCGATCGCGACAGGCGTGTAGACCTTCGATGGTTGCGCGATCTTGCCGACATCCGAGTTGGTGTTCTCGTTCCACGCGTACGTGGACACGATGTCGTCGCGCTGATACCGATACAGCGTCTGGCCGACATTGTTCACGGTCGTACCGCCGTAACCGCCGGATCCGGCGCTGCCGGACACGTCCGCATCACCGATCTTGATGGAACGCCCCGCGGAGATCGCGCTGAATGCGTTGTTGATCGTGCCGACGTTCTTCATCACGATGTTGCCGCCGGCAACGAGCTGCGCCTGCTGCGCCTGGCTCGTCACCTTGTCCTGCTGAATCGTCGTCGTGGTGTCGCGTGCGATCTCGACACGCTGGTAACCATTGTGCCCGTCGCTGCGGGTCGCGTATTCGCTGGCGGGATCGTAGTTGACGTGCGGGTCGTAGCCATCCCAGTAAGCAGCGGTGAACGTGCCGTTGCCGTTGTCGGTCAGCGTGTTGTAGTAAATCGTTTGCGCCTGACCGTTGATATTGACGACCAGCACCCGATCGACCGCCTTGTCGCCGCTCCCGCTGGAAATGACCTGGGCACTCGAATACGTCGCCTGCAACGGTGTCTTGTACGGGCCCACCCATGTGTTATACGAACAGACGCCGTGATTCGGTGCAGCGTTGCCGGTCGGGCAGCCGATGTACTTGCTGCGCTTGGTTTCATGTTTCGTGTCGACGCCAGTCGTATCGGTTTCAACAGTGGGTGCCGGGCGTGTATTGGTGAACGTTTCGGCAGCCAGTTCCACGCTACCCAGCGCCTCGATTGACGATTGATCGTTCAACACCGTTTGCGTACGGTTCGAGAGATATCCGTTGGTGTCGCGCTGGCCGCTTGCGGCAATATTGATGTCGCCGACGCTGAAGATGCTTGCGCCACCGGTATTCGACAACCGATTCGACGCATACAGATTCGCCCGGTTTGCGGCAGCAATCACCGCGGCGGCCCCTGCGTTCGAGATCGTGCCGGCATTCAGCGTCACGTCGCGACCAATGATCGCCGCGGTGTTGTTCAACGTGTTGCTGTTCGTCGTGACCGTTTCGCCCTCGATCCGCCCCGCGTTGTCGATCGTTCCGCCGTCCGCGTTGACGGTCGTGTTTGTCGAGTTGAGATCGGCACCGGCCTGGTTGTCGACATTGGCAGCGTTGACGGTCAGTGCGCCGTTGGCGTCGAGCTTCCCCTGGTTCGTCAGCTTGCCCGATGTCGTCAGCGTCAAGTCCCCGTTCGCGTGCAACCGGTTCGCCGCAGTGTGCGTGTAGTCGCTTGCGAGCGAAACGGTGCCGTTGCGACCGGCGACGATCGACCCATCGCCGCTCAGCGAGCCGGCCGTCAGCGACAGATCCTGATCGCTGCCGATCGCGCCCCCCTGGTTGGCCAGCGCACCGGATTTCAGCAGCACGCTGCCTCCGCTCCCAGCGTCGTTGCCGATCTTGCCATTGGTGTTGTCGATGGATGCGGCAGTCAGCGCAAGGACGCCGTTGGCGCGAATGGAGCCCTGCCGATTGACGAGCGTTGCCATGGCGTCGTTCAACTTCGCGTTGCTTGCGGCGGACAGGACGCCGTTCGAGTTATCGAGCCGATTTGCAACATCGAGCACGAGATCGCGACCAGCCAGTATCTGACCGCCGCTGGTATTCGCCAACGATTGCGTGGAAAGCGTGACGTCTCCATTTCCGCCGATCACTCCCGCGCCGTCCTTGCCTGTCGCGTTGCCATTCGTGATCGACGCTCCGCCAGCGATCGTCGTCGCACCCGTACCGATGTTGACGATCCGGCCGTTGCTGTTGTCGACGCTGCTGCCGGACAGCGACAGCGTCGACGTCGCACCATTTGCCTCGATCTGTCCACCCGTGTTGCCAACTGCCCCCCGAGCGTGAATGCCCAGGTCTCCGTTGGCCCGAATCAGGCCCGAGGTATTCGTCAACGCACCATTCGACTGAATCGCCAGAGCCCGTGCCGACAGCAACGAACCACTCGAATTATCGATGCTGCCTGCAACGACCGACATGCTGCCGTTACCGCCAATCGTACCGCCCGCGATGTTCGACAGCGCATTCTTCGACGTCACGCTCAAGTCGCTCGTGCCGATGTTCTTGATGGAACCCGCGTCGTTCGCAATGCTGTCCGCCGAGATCGTCAAGCCATTGCTCGCTTCGATCGCACCACTACCGTTGTCGAGCCGGCCTTGGGCGGTTAACACGACATTGTCGGCCCCCACATGGCCGCCGGCGCGATTGTCCAGCGACTGGACCGCCAGAGACGCATTGCGCTGCGCGCTCAGCGTGCCGGCCTGGTTCGACAATGCTGCCGCCTGTATCGCAAGCGCACCGTTGGTCGCAATCTGTCCGGCGTTATTGGACAGCGATCCGGTCGCGATCGACAGCGTGCCGTTTCCTGCGTGTGCGATCTTGCCGTGGTCGTTGATCAACGTTGTGGGCGACAAGCTCAAATCGGCGCTGTTGGTCTGCAGCGTGCCGCCCGTGTTGTCGAAGGTGCCCGATACCGCCGCCCGCATCGCCCCCGTACCCGTTTGCGCGATCGAGCCGCCGCGGTTTGCGAGATCATCGGCAGTCAGCATCAATTGCGTCGCGTTGATGGAGCCGCTGCTGTTGTCCAGTGACGTCGCCGCAATGGTTGCCGCCTGACCAGCCGTGATGCTGCCCGAAGCGTTCGTCAGCACCGCACCGCCGTCGATGTCGGCATTCCGCCCGGCCGATAGCGTGCCGTTACCGTTGTCGAGCAATTGGCTCGTCATCCGGAGATTCTGCTGCGCGGTCACCGTCCCTCGGTTGACGAACTGACCGGCCTGAAGCGCGACGTCGCCGTTACTACCGATAACGCCGCCCTGCGCACCGACCGCCGTCTTGCCCGCCGCATTCGTCAATTGACCTGTCGTCGTTACCGACAAACCGTCGCCGCCGAGCGAGACGATTCTTCCCGCCGTGTTATCCAGCGATGCACCTGCAACCGTCAAGCCGGCCGTGCTCTGAAGCGTGCCCCGGTTGTTGGCGATCGCGCCACCGTGAACCTGCATCGCGCCGTGGGACACCAGCGTTCCGGACTGGTTGGCGATCTGCCCGGACGACTGCACCGACAGCGAGCCCTGCGTCGACACCTTGCCGCCCTGGTTCGACACACCGCCGGCAGTGAGCGTGACACCACCATCGCTCGACAAATTGCCTCGATCGTTGATCAGCGCACCAGTCGCATTAGCCGTGAGTGCGCCCACGCCACTCGTCGTTGCATCGGAGAGATTCAGGTCACCGGCAGTGGCGCTCAGCGACAGCCCGCTATTCGCCGCGGTCCGACTGCCGGCAAGGTTCACACTACCGCCCGTCAGCGAAGCATTACCGCCGGCAAGATTCTGTCCGGTCGCCGTCAGTTGTTCCGATGCCTCAATATTCAGGTCGCCGCTACGGCCGACCACACCGTCGTCATCGACACCGGCGCCGAGCGTGCCGGTCGACTGGACGCTGCCGGCCTTCACCGTCACGTTCTGCTGCGCGGCAAGCGTGCCGTCGTTCGTCAGATCAGCCGTCGTGCTCGCCAACAACGATTGCCGGGCATAGACGGTACCGCCGTTCTCGATCCCGCCCGCCGCCGACATTGCAAGATTGCCGCTCGCCGTGGTCTTGCCCGTCAACACCAGGCGACCGTTCGATTGCAACGTCATGTCGCCGGCCTGCGCCGCGATCGTGCCGGCATTGCGCACACCGACACCGCCTTCCGTACCGACCAGATAGATCCGGTCGCCGTACATCCCGCCCAACTGGCCGACGTCGATCGAGACTGCCGGTGCAGCGCCGTCGCCCTGGATCGGTGTCGTCGCCAGCGTGTCGTGGTTGACCTGGCTGGCGCCTGCGACAACGTTCAGGTTCTTCGCATGGATCGCCGCGTTCGCCTGCACGGCGCGGGAGATCAGGTCGACCTGATCGACGTTCGCTGCATTGAGCCCGGCCCCTTGAACGGCAATGAGGCCGCGATTGACGTTGTAGCCGACGAGCGAGCCGTTCGGGCCGTAGTACGGCTGCCCGGTCGTCAACGTCGCACGCGATGTATTGATGAAGCCGCCGCCATCGACGACGATGCCGGACGGATTCGCCAGCACCACTTCCGCACGGCTCCCGGCGACTTCTACATAGCCGCGCAGTTGTGACGGATTCGCACTGTTGACCTGGTTGACGATGATGCGCGCAGACTGACCCGGACCGAAATTCGGATTCCCGTTGATGTAACCGGCCTGCTGCGTATTGACGATCGTCGGCGAGTTGTTCAGGATCGCGCCGTTTTTCTGAACGTCGAACTGGTTGTAGGTGTTGACCGACACACCTGCGCCCGAAGGCTTCGCGATATTGACCTGGGGCAGCCCGTTCTGCGTCTGGATGACATGGGTACTGGTGCCCGGTGTCGGCGCAATCTGCGCCGATCCAAGCGAAGGCGCGACCGCAAGCGATGCGACCGCGATCAGCAAGCCGGAACCACCCAGCGAACGCCGGCCGGCCCGACTTTCGCCGGATTCGGTTTTCCCCGTAGCGGCAGCCGTCTCTTCGACCGCCACCACCATTCCCCGGAGCCTGGAATACACCAGACGGTAGGTCTTTTTGTTCATCGTTCTTTATTGGTGTCTTTTTAGACCGACGAACGTTAGCAAAGCAATCGTCAGGAAACCATAGGATGACTGTTAACAATTGCCAAGCGTCGCAAATATGTGCATCAAGCCATTTTTAAGAATTTTCCTATTGCATTTTTCATCGACAGCCCAATTCCCGCTCTATTGAGCGAAATCAACAGAATTTCCCGGCATTACTCCCAAGTCGCTTTACTGTCAGGTACGAATCCAACCGGCGTTACCCCCTAAGGCCATCAAGCATGAAATAGTCAAAATGTGTTTCAGCTTGATGATGTTTTAATCACCCCAGGCCCGACCTCGCATTTTTGACGGGAGAGTAATCAACGCACTCGCCCCAAACAAACGCCTGATCAACATTATCTCGAAAATAGCGACTTATTTCGGATGCGAAGAAAGGCGCATCTCCTTCGGATCGATTGGTTCGAATATCCCGCCTCACTTCCCCCGCTCACGCTCCCCCAACGCGATCGCCTTGTAGTCGTAAGTCGGATAGAACTCCGTCCGGTACGCACCCCAGGCCGTATCCTCGAGCACGCGATTGACCTCGCGCAGCCGTGACGCCGGCAGCCGCAGCACGACGATCTGTCCGATGCCCATCGTCACGGTCCAGCTCACCACTTCGACGCCCGACGGCGGAAACGCCTTGTAGAAGCCCTGCTTCGCGAGTTGTGCATTCAGCTCGGCGAGCGGGCGAGATTGGTCGTGTTTCAGGAAAACCGTCAGCAGTACTGCGTTGTCGGGCGTCGCAGTGGCCGAGCCGGGCGGCACGGCCGACGTCTGCGTCTGGCCAATGGCTGGCGCGCCGCAGGTCGCGGCACCGGCCAGCGCCGCGGCGATCACAAGGGTTCGAATCGGGAAATACGGGAATGCCGTCATGACGCGACTCCATGGCTGCGTGGCTGGAGCCGCCATCATGCGCCGCCACAGCCATCGCTGCAGCCAGCCGGCCGATGCGATTACGTCACGTCCGCGCCGTCGCGCTCGCGCAGCACGTCGATGAATGCACGCAGCTTGGCCGGCACGTGCTTGCGATTCACGTAGTACAGCCACATCGGCGGCAGCGTCCGGCACACGCCCGGCAGCACCTCGACCAGCGTGCCGTCGCGCACATCCTGCTCGATCCGCTCGCGCATGAACGCGAACGCGATGCCGACACCCGCGCGCGCCGCATCGATCACCGCGTCGGCATCGTTCGTCACGAACACGCCGTCCGGATCGAGATCGACGTCGCGCGGCCCGTCGCGCAGCAGCCATTTGTGCAGGCGGCCGCTCTCCGAGAACCGGAAGCGGATGCACGCGTGCCGCTCAAGCTCGGCAATCGACGCCGGCGCGCCATGCTTCGCCAGATAACCGGGCGACGCGACCAGCGCACACGTCAGCGCCGGCGCGATCCGCACGCCGATCATGCCCGGCTGCAGCCGGTCGGCCAGCCGGATCCCCGCATCGAACCCGTCCTTCGCGATGTCGACCAGTTCGTTCTCGTAGCGGATCTCGAGCCGGACTTTCGGAAAGCGCTCGCGGAACGTCGCAAGCACCGGCGCGATCACGAGCGCGCGCGCCAGCGGCAGCGCGGTCACGCGCAACACACCGCTCGGCTCGCTGCGCGCATCCTTCAGCTCGTCGCGCGCCTGCATGACCTGCCGGTACGCGGGCTCCGTCTGCCGCCAGTAGCGCTGGCCGGCTTCCGTCAGGCTCACGCCGCGCGTGCTGCGGTTGAACAGCTTCACGTTCAGCTCGCCCTCGAGCTGCCCGATCGCGAGGCTGACGGCAGCCGGCGTCAGGCCCAGCGCGGCGGCGGCCCGCGTGAAGTTGCCGGCCGTCGCGACGGTCATGAACACGTGCAGCCCGGCCATCGGATCACGTCTGCCCATCATTAGAAAAACTTGAAACTCCTTCGAGCGGAATGCGGATTCTCCCATATACCGCAACTGCCTACACTGGCGCTGTCGTCCCACCGGAGCCTCGCATGGAACCGCCCACCGCCGCGCTGCCGCTCGCAGCCGCCCGCCGCACGATCGATGCCGCCCTCGCGCATGCCGCGTCGCTGCAGGTCACCGGCATCGCCATTGCAATCGTCGATGCCGGTGCAAACCTGCTCGCGTTCGTGCGCACCGACGACTGCTTCCTCGGCGCGATCGATCTCGCGCAGCGCAAGGCGCTGACGGCCGTCCGCTTCCGCGCATCGACCGATGCACTCGGCGCGATGTCGGGCGACGGTCCGCTGCGCGGCATCGAACACAGCCACGGCGGGCTCGTCACGTTCGGCGGCGGCGAACCGCTCATCGACGGCAACGGGCGCTGCGTGGGCGCGATCGGCGTGTCGGGCGGCAGCGTCGACGAAGACACCGCGATCGCGCAGCACGGCCGCGACCGCTTTCCGGCAACGTCCCACTCCACAAGGTAAGCACATGACACAGAAGCGCATCCTCATCACCGGCGCAGGCACCGGCTTCGGCCGCGAAGTCGCTTTACGCCTCGCCGAACGCGGTCACGACGTGACGGCCGGTGTACGCGTCACCGCCGAAATCGACACACTGACGGCCGCCGCCGCACGGCGCGGCACCGCGCTGCGCGCGATCCAGCTCGACGTCACGTCGGCGCACGATCGCGCCCGCGCGGCCGAACTCGACATCGACGTGCTCGTGAACAATGCGGGCGTCGGCGAAGCCGGCGCGCTGGTGGACCTGCCGGTCGAGATCGTCCGCGAGCTGTTCGACGTCAACGTGTTCGGGCCGCTCGAACTCACGCAGCAGGTCGCGCGCGGCATGCTCGCGCGCCGGCACGGCAAGATCGTGTTCGTGTCGTCGATCGCGGGCCTGATTACAGGCCCGTTCACGGGCGCCTATTGCGCGTCGAAGCACGCGGTCGAATCGGTGGCCGAGGCGATGCACGCGGAGCTGGCGCCGCACGGAATCCGCGTCGCGGTCGTGAACCCCGGCCCGTACAGCACGGGCTTCAACGACCGGATGATGGAAACGACGCGGCGCTGGCACGATCCGGCCGTCCATATCGTGACGCCCGAGCGGCTGGCGTTCCCGCTCGAACAGCACGACCCGGAGGAAATGATCGCGAAGATGGTCGACGTGATCGACAGCGACGGCGGCGCGTTCCGCAACCTGCTGCCCGAGTCGTCCGAAGCGTTCGTGCGCGCCGAACAGGCGCGCGCGTGGGAACGGCAGCAGTAACGAGCCGGGCGGCAGGCGCCGGATGGCAGCCCGCCGCTCGCGCGATCAATACACGTCGCGCATGTAGCGCCGCGCCTTCGAAAGCCGCGCGACGTAGTCGTTCGCGGCTTCGTCCGACATCCCGCCATGCTCGGCGACGACGGCCTTCAGCGCGGTATCGACGTCCTTGGCCATCCGCGCGGCGTCGCCGCACACGTAGAAGTGCGCGCCTTCCTCCAGCCACGCGAACAGCTCGGCGCCCTGCTCGCGCATCCGGTCCTGCACGTAGATCTTGTCGGCCTGGTCGCGCGAGAACGCGAGATCGAGCCGCGTGAGAAAGCCGCTGTCGTGCATCGCACCCAGTTCGTCGCCGTAATAGAAGTCGGTCTGCGCGTGCTGTTCGCCGAAGAACAGCCAGTTGCGCCCGCGTGCGCCGCGCGCCTGCCGCTCGTGCAGGAAGCCGCGGAACGGTGCGACGCCGGTGCCGGGGCCGACCATCACGATCGGCACGTCGCCGTTCACCGGCGGCCGGAAATGCGCGGACTTCTGCACGAACACGGGCACGCGGCCGTCGTCCGCGCGATCGGCGAGGAACGTCGACGCGACGCCTTTGCGGGCGCGCCGGCCGTTGTGATAGCGCACGGCCGACACGGTCAGGTGGATCTCGCCCGCGTGCGCGCTCGGGCTCGACGCGATCGAATAGAGGCGCGGCTGCATGCGCTTCAGCATCCCGACCAGCTCCGTGCCCGACAGCTCGACCGGGAATTCGTGCAGCACGTCCGCGAGCTGCTGCCCCCACAGCCACTGCTTCAGGTCGCCCTTGCGCTCGTCGCCGAGCAGCGACTTCAGCGCACCGTTCGCGCTGCGCGATGCGATGAATGCAAGCGTGTCCGGATGCGGACGCGTGATGTCGAAGTGACGCGCGAGCGCATCGCCGAGGCGCACGTCGCCGACGCCCGCGATCGACACCGGTGCATCGGCCTTCAGCGCGGTGACGGACAGCAGTTCGTCGACCAGCTCCGGGCAGTTGGTCGGCCACACGCCGAGCGCGTCGCCGGTTTCGTATTCGAGGTTCGCGCCTTCGGTCGACAGCGACACGTAGCGCGTATCTTTCGCGGCGCCCGGACGGTTCAGCCGCAGGTTCGCGACGAGCTTCGACGGCGCCGGATGCGCCTTCGTCGGCAGCAGCCCCGACGGGCTCATTCCGCCGGACGGCACCGCGTGCAGCGCGGCATCGGCCTCCTTGATCCGCGCGACGACACGCTCGAGCCACTGGTCGGCATCGCGCTGGAATTCGACGTCGCAATCGACGCGCGCGGCAAGGCGTGCCGCGCCGAGCTCCGCGAGCCGCGCGTCGAGCCGGCGGCCGTGGCCGCAGAACTGGTCGTAGTTGCGGTCGCCGAACGCGAGCACCGCGAAATGCACGCCGTCGAGGCGCGCGGCGCTGCCGGCCTGCAATGCGTCCCAGAACTCGGTGCCGTTGTCGGGCGCATCGCCGTCGCCGAACGTGCTCGTCATCAGCAGCACGTATTGTGCGCCGGCGAGCGATGCGACCGGATAGTCGGACATGCACGCGGTGCGGATCTCGAAACCCGCGTTCATCAGTTGCGTCGCGTAATCCTCGGTCAGCGATTCGATGTTGCCGGTCTGCGACGCCCACAGCAGCACGACCTTCGGGCGCGTGCGCACGATCCGCACGCCGCCGGACGCGGCGGCGTCAAGCGGCAGCGCGGCTGCCGCGGCAACCTGCGGATGCGCGGGCAGCGAACGGCTGAACAGGCCCGCGAGCATGCCGTCGAGCCAGAACCGCACGGGCGGCGTCAACGGCGCAGCGGCCGGCAGCACGGGCACGCTGCCCTCGCGCCGCCCGGCGCTCGCCTTCAGTCCGCTGACGAGGCCCGCCACGTACAGCCGTTCGGTGTCGGTCAACGGCGGCGGCGCGAGATCGGCGACGCCGAGCGCGGCCGCGAAAGTGTCGATGTCTGCCATGTCGGATTCCTGTGAAGCAGTGGCCTGCACCATCGCCGGCGCGGGCCGCGCGTCGTCGGCGCATGCATCGGGTTGCGCCGTTTCATCGTCGGCGGACGCGAACGCGTCCGTGTCGACGCGCCGCAGCGCGACCGCGCAATATTTCAGTTCGGGTTGCTGCGATTCCGGATCGATCGCGTCGTTCGTCACCGCGTTGATGCACAGGTCGTCGCCGTACACGTCGTTCCAGTGCATCGGCGCGAAGCAGTTGCCGCGCTGCACGCGTTCGGTCACGACGGCCGGCAATACCGCACGGCCGCGCGCCGAGCGGATCTCGACGCTGTCCTTCGCGGCGATGCCGAGCGCGCTCGCATCGTCCGGGTGCAGCTCGACGAACGGGCGCGGGTTCAGCTTGTTCAGCATCGCGACCTTGCCCGTCTTCGTCATCGTGTGCCATTGATGCTGCAGCCGGCCGGTGTTCAGCACGATCGGAAACGTGTCGTCGGGCAGCTCGGCCGGATCGACGTGCGGCCGTGCGAAGAAGCGGGCCTTGCCCGACGGCGTCGGAAACGCGATGCGCGGTGCATCGTGGCCGTCGGCGGCCGGTCGCAGCGTCTGGCTCACGCCGTCGTTCAGGTAGCGGATCGGGTGCCGCTCGCGCGCGGTGCCCGGCGCGACCGGCCATTGCACCGGGCCGTCGCGCAGCGCCGCGTGGCTCGCGCCGCGCAGGTCGTAGCCGGTCGCCGGATTCGAGAACCGCACGATCTCGTCGAACACGTCGGCCGCCGACGCATAGTCGAACGCATCGCCGAAGCCCATCGCACGTGCGACCTCCGCGACGATGCGCCAGTCGGGCAGCGCGTCGCCCGGCGGCGCGACCGCCGCGCGCATCAGCGTCATGTTGCGCTCGGAGTTGATCATCACGCCGTCGCCTTCGGCCCACAGCGCGCCCGGCAACAGGATGTCCGCGTAGCGGTTGGTCTCGGTGTCGAGGAACGCGTCCTGCGCGATCACGAGTTCCGCGGCCTGCAGCCCGGCGATCACGTTCTGCCGGTTCGGCACGGTCGCGACCGGGTTCGTGCAGACGATCCAGCATGCCTTGATGTCCCCGGCCGCCATGCGTTCGAACAGGTCGACCGTGCCCTTGCCCGTCTCCTTGCGCAGCGTGCCGGCCGGCACGCGCCACAGGTGCTCGACGAAGCGACGATCGTCGTCGGACTGCACCGAGCGCTGGCCCGGCAAGCCCGGCCCCATGTAGCCCATCTCGCGCCCGCCCATCGCGTTCGGCTGGCCGGTCAGCGAGAACGGCCCGCTGCCGGGCCGGCAGATCTTGCCCGTCGCGAGATGCAGGTTGCAGACCGCGTTGGTGTTCCACACGCCGTGCGTGCTCTGGTTGAGCCCCATCGTCCAGCAGCTCATCCATTCCTGCGCGTCGCCGATCCATTGCGCGGCCGTGCGGAGATCGGCTTCCGCGAGCCCCGTGATCGCCGCGACGCGCTCGGGCGTGTAGTCGGCGAGGAACGCGGGCATCGCGTCCCAGCCTTCCGTGTATGCGCCGATGAACGCGGCATCGGTGCGGCCGTTCGCCTGCAGCAGGTGCAGCAGCCCGTTCGTCAGCGCGAGATCGGTGCCCGGCCGGATCTGCAGGAACAGGTCGGCCTTGTCGGCCGTGCCGGTGCGGCGCGGATCGACGACGATCAGTTTCGCGCCGGCCTTCACGCGATCCATCATCCGCAGGAACAGGATCGGGTGGCAGTCGGCCATGTTCGCGCCGATCACGAAGAACAGGTTCGCGCGATCGAAGTCCTGGTACGACCCGGGCGGGCCGTCCGCGCCGAGCGACTGCTTGTAGCCGGTGCTCGCGCTCGCCATGCAGAGGCGCGAGTTCGACTCGATGTTGTTGGTGCCGACGAAGCCTTTCGCGAGCTTGTTGACGAGGTACTGCGCCTCGATCGACATCTGTCCCGACACATAGAACGACAGCGCGTCGGGGCCATGCGCATCGAGCACCGCGCGCAGGCGGCGCGCGGTTTCGGCGATCGCCTCGCGCGCCGGCAGCGGCACGAGGTCGTCCTCGCGCGCGCGGCGCACGAACGCACGGTCGAGCCGCCCCGAGCGGCGCAGCGCGACGTGCGCCGACGAACCTTTCGTGCACAGCCGCCCGAAGTTGGTCGGATGGTCGGAGTCGCCGGACACCTTGACGACTTCGCCCTCCTCGACGTGCAGCACCATCCCGCAGCCGACGCCGCAGTACGGGCACACGCTCTTGACGGGGGTGGCGGTCATGCGCGCTCCGGGACGGTCAGGCCGCGATCCACACGAAGCCGTCCTCGACCCGCGACGGATACGCGCTCACCGACTGCTCGGGCGCTTCCAGGCATTCGCCGGTGCGCAGGTCGAAGTGCTGCTTGTACAGCGGCGACGCGACGACGACGCGCTCGCCGAGGCTGCCGATCAGCCCGCGCGACATCACGGCCGCCTGCGATACCGGATCGACGTTGTCGATCGCGAACACGCCGCCGTCGGCATGCGCGACGTGAAACACCGCGACCTGCTCGCCGTTGACGAGCGCGCACACGCCGGTGTTCGGCACGATGTCGTCGAGCGGGCACACGCGGGTCCAGGACAGCGGAAGACGATCGTTCATGATGGGCTCCTTGATGTGATGCGGGTATCGGTCAGGCGGTTGCGGGTTCGGTCGCGGCTTGCGTCGCGCTTTCGGCGGCGACGGGAATCGACACGGGCTTGCCGCCCGCGCGCTCGCCGGGCGTCGCGGGGCGGATCTGGCCGCGCGTCTCGACGAATTCGATGGTCGTATCCGGCGCGTCGCTGTTCACGAAGTGGCGGAAGCGCTTGCGCGTGTCCGGATCGGTCACGGCCTTCTTCCATTCGCACTCGTAGGTGTCGACCACGTGCTGCATGTCGGCTTCGAGTTCGGCCGCGATCGCGAGCTTGTCGCGCACGACGACGTCGATCAGGTAGTCGAGCCCGCCTTCGAGGTTGTCGCGCCACACGCTGGTGCGCTGCAGCCGGTCGGCCGTGCGCACGTAGAACATCAGGAAACGGTCGATGTAGCGGATCAGCGTGGCGCGGTCGAGGTCGGACGCGATCAGTTCGGCGTGGCGCGGCTTCATCCCGCCGTTGCCGCACACGTACAGGTTCCAGCCCTTTTCGGTGGCGATGATGCCGACGTCCTTGCCCTGCGCTTCCGCGCACTCGCGCGTGCAGCCCGATACGCCGAACTTGATCTTGTGCGGCGCGCGCAGCCCCTTGTAGCGGTTTTCCAGGTCGATCGCGAGGCCGACCGAGTCGTCGACGCCGTAGCGGCACCACGTCGACCCGACGCACGACTTCACCGTGCGCAGCGACTTGCCGTACGCGTGACCCGATTCGAAGCCGGCCGCGATCAGCTCTTCCCAGATCGACGGCAGCTGCTCGACGCGCGCACCGAACAGGTCGACGCGCTGGCCGCCCGTGATCTTCGTGTACAGGCCGTACTTCTTCGCGACCTGGCCGACCGCGATCAGCCCTTCCGGCGTGACTTCGCCGCCCGGCATGCGCGGCACGACCGAGTACGTGCCGTCGCGCTGGATGTTCGCGAGGTAGTAGTCGTTCGAATCCTGCAGGCCCGCGTGTTCCTTCTTCAGCACGAACTCGTTGAAGCACGACGCGAGGATGCCGGCGACGGCCGGCTTGCACACGTCGCAGCCGAGCCCGTGGCCGTGCTTCGCAAGCAGTTCGTCGAAGGTCGTGATGCGCTCGACGCGGATCAGGTGGAACAGCTCCTGGCGCGAATGCGGGAAGTGCTCGCACAGATGGTTGTTGACCGCGAGGCCCTGCTTCTTCATCTCGGCCTTCATGATCTGCGTGACGAGCGGCACGCAGCCGCCGCACGACGTGCCGGCGCCCGTGCACGTCTTCAGCGCGCCGAGGCTCGTCGCGCCGTCGGCGACCGCCGTGCAGATCTGCGACTTCGACACGTTGTTGCACGAGCAGATCTGCGCGCCGTCCGGCAGCGCGTCGACGCCGATCGCCGGCTTCGCGACGCCGTCCGACGACGGCAGGATCAGGAATTCGGGCGACTCCGGCAGCTCGATGCGGTTCAGCATCATCTGCAGCAGCGTGCCGTATTCGGCCGCGTCGCCGACCATCACCGCGCCGTGCAGGAACTTGCCGCAGTCGGACACCACGAGCTTCTTGTAGACCTGGCGGCGCTCGTCCGCGTACTGGTACGTGCGGCTGCCGGCCGTCGTGCCGTGCGCGTCGCCGATGCTCGCGACGTCGACGCCCATCAGCTTCAGCTTCGTGCTCATGTCGGCGCCCGCGAACGCGGCACCGGCCGCGTCGTTCGCGTCGCCGGCAAGCTGCTTCGCGACCACGCGCGCCATGTCGTAGCCGGGCGCGACCAGGCCGTACACCATGCCGTTCCACGCGGCGCATTCGCCGATCGCGTAGATGTCCGCATCGCTCGTGCGGCACGCATCGTCGATCGCGACGCCGCCGCGCGCACCGGTGTCGAGCCCGCATGCACGGGCCAGTTCGTCGCGGGCACGGATGCCGGCGGAGAACACGATCATGTCGGTGTCGAGATGCGTGCCGTCGGCGAACGCCATCCGGTGCGTGCCGTCCTCGCCATCGACGATTTCGAGCGTGTTCTTGCCCGTGTGCACGGTCACGCCGAGCGCCTCGATCTTCGCGCGCAGCATCCGGCCGCCGCCGTCGTCGACCTGCACGGCCATCAGCCGCGGCGCGAATTCGACGACGTGCGTGTCGAGCCCCATGTCGCGCAGCGCCTTCGCGCATTCGAGGCCGAGCAGCCCGCCGCCGATCACCACGCCGCGCTTCGCGTGCGTACCGCACGCCTGCATCGCTTCGAGATCCTCGATCGTCCGGTACACGAAGCAGCCTGCGCGATCGCGCCCCGGCACCGGCGGCACGAACGGGCGCGAGCCCGTGGCGAGCACCAGCTTGTCGTACCCGAGCGTTTCGCCGGACGCGAGCGTGACCGTATGCGCGGCGCGGTCGATCGACGCGACCTGCGCGTTCAGGCGCAGGTCGAACTGCGGATGGCGTGCGAAGAAGCCCGGTTCGACGAGCGACAGGTCGTCCGCCGACTTGCCCGCGAAGAATTCGGACAGGTGCACGCGATCGTAGGCCGGGCGCGGCTCCTCGCCGAGCACGGTGACCTGCAGCGCGCCCGCCGTACCGGCTTCCGCCGCGACGCATTCGAGGAGCTTGTGGCCGACCATACCGTGGCCGATGACGATGAGTTTCATGGTGACGATTCCTTCGGTCGATCAGTTCGCGGCGTTGGCGGCGGCCAGCGCGCGGTCGCGCAGTTCGGCTTCGCGCGCCTTGTGTTCTTCGCTGAAGCGCACGGCCATCGCGCACAGCGCGGTCGCGGTGACGGCGAGGCCGAGCAGGCTCAGCGTCTGCTGCACGTCGCCGACGCCCTTCAGCAGGAAGGCCGCGGCCACCGCGCCGACGTTGCCGCCCGCACCGACGATTCCCGCGACGCCGCCGAGCGCCTTGCGGTCGATGAACGGCACCAGCGCGTAGGTCGCGCCGCAGGCCATGTGCGTGAACAGGCCGAAGGTCAGCATCGCGACGAGCGCGATGCCGATGCTTTGCGCATGCGAGAACCAGATCAGCCCGAGCCCTTCGCCGACGATCAGCGCGCACAGCAGCGCCGCGCGCACGTCGAGGCTGCGGCGCGCGGCGATCTTGTCGGACAGCCAGCCGCCGAGCGCACGGGCGAACAGCGCGAGCAGCCCGAACAGGCCGACCGCGAAACCGGCGTCCTTCAGCGACAGGCTGAAGTGATTGACGTAGTACAGCGCGGCGATGTTGTGGATGAACACTTCGACGCCGAAGCACGCGCCATACGTGACGAACAGCATCCACACGCGATAGTTGCCGCATGCGGCAAAGAAGCTCGCCCAGCCGCCCTTCTTGCCGCTGTCGACCGTCACGCCTTCCTTGCGCAGCGCGAGGATGTCGCCTTGCGGGCAGTCCTGCGTGAAGCGCCAGTACGCCCAGGCCATCACGAGCATCGCCACGCCCGGCACGACCAGCGCCATGCGCCACGACGAATCCTCGCCGAAACCGAGCATCAGGCCGGCGGCGACCAGCAGCGGCATCAGCGCCTGCGTCGCGCCGGCACCGGCGTTGCCCCAGCCGGCCGTCGTCGCGTTCGCGGTGCCGACGACGTTCGGCGCGAACATCACCGACGTGTGGTACTGCGTGATCACGAAGCCCGCGCCGATCGCACCGATGCCGAGCCGGCAGATCAGGAACGACAGGTAGTCGTGCGTGAACGACACCGCGAACACGGGAATCGCGCCGAGCACCAGCAGGCCGACATACACGCGGCGCGGGCCGAAGCGGTCGCACATCGGGCCGACGAGCAGCCGCACGGCGATCGTCGCGGCCACCGCGGCGATGTTGATGTTGGCGACCTGCGCCGCCGTCAGGTGGAATTCGCGTGCAATGAGCGGCATCAGCGGCGCACACGCAAACCATGCGAAGAAGCACACGAAGAACGCCATCCACGTCATGTGGAACGCGCGCATCGGCGCGGTGCGGAAGCTGAAGAGATCGATACGGGTAGCTTTGTCGGTCATGTCATCCGCCAAACGAAAAACGGCGTCCTGCGCACCCGGTCTCGTCGAGACCCGATGCGTAGGACGCCGTTGCCCATGAAGCCCGTTACCGGGCGCGTCTAGTAATCGGTACTGCGGACGAATCGCCGTTGATCCGCCCGAACCACCTTACGCAAACGCCGTGCCATGTCGCCGCCAATCGGGCCCGCGGCCCCGCCGTGCAAGGCTCGCCGGCCGGCGGGCGGCGTGCGGCGACACGCGACGCACGATGCGTGGTGAGGCAGCGAAGCACAGATGTGGTGCGCTGCAGCACTGTCACCGTGCGACATCGCGGTGCGTGCTGGCGGGGCACGATGCACGCCGATGCGGCATTGCGGCTGCCCGCGCGCGGCGCCCGCCTGCACGCGTGCGCCCGTCGCGCGGTGCATCGCGTGCTGCGCGTGCCGGGCTGTGCGCCGGTTGGCCCGGATATTGCTCAACCTCATGCATCACACCGGCAACGGCGCCGGTGGGCAGTCCCCGCAAACATTGCCCGCCCTTCACGGCGGGCCCGTCAGGACAACGGCGTCCCTCCGTGCGCGGCACGGCCGGATGCCGGTGCGTTTCGACCGCCCGCCGCCGCCGCGCAGACCACCCGTTATCGACCGCCGCGCGCACGCATGCGGCAATGGAACACGACATGACGACTGGCAAAGTCACGCTGCTGGGCGCCGGCCCCGGCGACCCCGATCTCCTCACGCTGAAGGCCGCGAAGGCACTGGCCGCGGCCGACGTGCTGCTGCTCGACGATCTCGTCGCGCCCGGCATCGTCGAACTCGCGCCGCAGGCGCGCGTGATCCGCGTCGGCAAGCGCGGCGGGTGCCGCTCCACGCCGCAGGCATTCATCGAGAAGCTGATGCGCCGCTACGCGCTGCGCGGCGCGCACGTGGTGCGCGTGAAAGGCGGTGACGCGCTGCTGTTCGGCCGCGCGGGCGAAGAACTCGCGACGCTGCGCGCCGCCGCGATTCCGGTCGAGATCGTCAACGGCATCTCGTCGGGATTCGCGGCCGCCGCGAGCCTCGGCATCTCGCTCACGCACCGCGAGCACTGCCAGGGCGTCACGTTCGTGACCGCGCACCGCCAGGATCATGGCGAACCCGACTGGGCGCGGCTCGCGGCGACCGGCACCACGCTCGCGATCTACATGGGCATGAGCCGCGTCGACAGCATCGCGGCCGGCCTGCTCGCCGCGCTGCCTGCGTCGACGCCGGCAGCCGCCGTGCAATGGGCCGGCACGCCCGACGAACGCCGCTGGACCGGCACGCTCGGCACGCTTGCGCACGGCATCGAATCAGCCCGGCTCGGCAGCCCCGCCGTGATCCTCGTCGGCGGGGCGATCGGCGAAGCCGCCGCGCAGTGCGCGGACGCCGCGGCCGACACCGCGCTTTCGCGGGCCGCCTGACATGCACGGCGTCACGCGGCCTCGGCCGTTCCTCCTTCCCGTCACCACCGGCCGCGCTGGAGGCCTGCTTTCCCCGTTCGCGCGTTGCATCGACGCTTCACCGCCCCTGTTGCCCGCCTCATGAGTTCGCCTGCCCTGACCGCCCGCCTGCGCGTGCTGCTCGTCACCGACACCGACAAGCCGATCGGCGAACTCGGCGACGCGCTCGCGCGCCTCGGCTACGAGATGCTGAACGACGTCGCGACGCCCGCGCGCCTGCCGGCAGCCGTCGAGGAGCAGCGCCCCGACGTCGTGATCATCGATACCGATTCGCCGTCGCGCGACACGCTCGAACAGCTCGCGGTAATGCACGCGACCGCGCCGCGCCCCGTGCTGATGTTCAGCCACGACGCCGACCAGGAACTGATCCGCGCGGCGGTCGGCGCGGGCGTCAGCGCGTATCTCGTCGAAGGCTTGTCGGCCGAGCGTCTCGCGCCGATTCTCGAAGTCGCGCTCGCGCGCTTTTCGCACGACGATGCGCTGCGCCGCCGGCTCGCCGACGTCGAGCGCGAGCTCGCGGAACGCAAGCTGATCGACCGCGCGAAACGCGTGCTGATGGATCAGCGCAGGCTGTCCGAACACGACGCGTATGCGGCGCTGCGCAAGCGCGCGATGGATCAGGGCCTGCGCATCGTCGACGTCGCGCGGCAACTGCTCGACGCCTCACCCCAGTCATGACCGCCGCCATGGATACCTCACCTCCCGCCGCGCCGGAACGCGCGCATCTTCGCCTCGGGTTCGTCGCGCTGAGCGACGCGGCCCCGCTGATCGTCGCACAGCGCCTGAACCTCGGCGCGCGGCACGGCCTCACGCTCGAACCGAGCCGCCAGCCGTCATGGGCCGCCGTGCGCGACAAGCTGCTGAGCGGCGAGCTCGACGCCGCGCATGCGCTGTACGGCCTCGTCAGCGGGCTGCAGCTCGGCATCGGCGGCCCGCAGGCCGACATGGCCGCGCTGATGGTGCTGAACCGCAACGGCCAGGCGATCACGTTGTCGCGCGGCCTCGCCGATGCGGCGCGCGACACCGGCAGCGTGCGCGACGCGTTCGCGACGCTCGGCCGCAAGCCGCTGCTCGCGCAGACGTTCCCGACCGGCACGCACGCGATGTGGCTCAATCACTGGCTCGCGTCGCACGGCGTCGATCCGCTGCGCGACGTTCGCAGCGTCGTGATCCCGCCGCCCGAGATGGTCGCCGCGCTCGCCGGCGGCGAACTCGACGGCTTCTGTTCCGGCGAGCCGTGGCACGCGGTGGCCGACGCATGCGGCGCGGGCCGCACCGTCGCGGTCACGAGCGAGATCTGGCCCGATCATCCGGAGAAGGTGCTGGCGGCCCGGCGCGATTTCGTCGCGCTGTATCCGGCCACCGCGCGTGCGCTGATCCGCACGCTCGTCGATGCGTGCGCGTGGCTCGACAGCGCCGCGCACCGCCGCGAGGCCGCCGACTGGCTCGCGTCGCCCGATGCGCTCGGGGTGCCGGCCCGGCTGATCGCGCCGCGCCTGCTCGGCGACTACGGCGCGGGGCCGTTCGCCGCGCCGCCGCTGCCGATCCGCTTCCACGACGGCGGCGCCGTGAACCGGCCCGATCCGCTCGAAGGCCGCTGGTTCCTGTCCCAATACCGGCGCTGGGGCATGCTCGACGGCGCGCACGACGATGCGGCGATCGCCGCGGCAATCGCGCAGACCGCGTTGTATGATGCTGCGGTCGCCGAAGGCGGCGCATCGGGCCTGTCGCACGCGTAATGCGTGCCGCACGGAGCCGCGGGCGCGCGCCAGGGCCGCGCCACGCCGATCCGGGCCCCCGGGCGGCTCCGGCAGGTACGGCCCGGGCGACACTGCGTGACCACTCCGTCCCCGATCCGAATCGATGCCGAAACGAACGCGCGCGCCGCTCGACGTGCTGCTCACCGAAATCCGCGCGTGCCGTGCCTGCGAAGCCGACCTGCCGCTCGGCCCGCGCCCCGTCGTGCGCGCCCATCGTGACGCCCGCATCCTGATCGTCGGGCAGGCGCCGGGCGCGCGCGTCCACGCGAGCGGCATCCCGTGGGACGACGCGAGCGGCAAGCGGCTGCGCGGCTGGCTCGACGTCGACGCCGACACCTTCTACGACGAGACGCGCTTCGCGATCGTGCCGATGGGCTTCTGCTATCCGGGCCGCGGCGCGAGCGGCGACAACCCGCCGCGCCCCGAATGCGCACAATTGTGGATCGACCGGCTCGTGGCCGAGCTACCGTCGATCCGCCTGACCCTGCTGATCGGCCAGTACGCGCAGCGGCATTTCCTGCGCGACACGCGCAAGGCAACGCTGACCGATACCGTGCAGGCCTGGCGCGACTACGGCCCCGCCGTGCTGCCGCTGCCGCACCCGTCGCCGCGCAACCAGGCGTGGTTCAAGCACCATCCGTGGTTCGACGCCGAAGTCGTGCCCGAACTCCGCCGCCGGGTGGCTCCGCTGCTCGGCCGATGAATACATTCACCGGCGGCACCGCGATACTGCGCGTCCCGCCCGATGTCCCCGCGACGCCCTTATGAATGCCGCCTCGACCGACCTCGACATCGACTTTGCCTGCACCGGATGCGGCGCATGCTGCCGCGACTTGCGCATTCCGCTGACGCTCGACGAGGCGATCGCGTGGCTGCAGCGCGGCGGCCACGTGGAGTTGCTGTGCGACGCAATGCCGTGGCCCGTCGAACCCGAGCCTGACGACGCGTTCGCCGCGTACAAGCGTGCGCGTTCGACGCCCGCGATGAGCGGTTCGCTGCCCGTGCGCATCACGGCCGTGCTCGCCGCATCCCATGCCGGCCCGTGCCCGAACCTGCGCGACGACCTGCGCTGCGGGATCTACGACGCGCGCCCGCTCGTGTGCCGGATCTATCCGGCCGAAGTCAATCCGTTCGTGGCGCTGATGCCGGGCGGCAAACAATGCCCGCCCGACGCCTGGCAGCACGCGCCGCTCCTCCGTGGCGGCACGCTCGTCGACGCGGCAACGCGCGAGAACATCGCACGCTCGCGCGCGGCGAGCGAGGCCGAAACGCCGTTGCGCGCGCGGCTGTGCGCGGCGCTGGGCATCGACACGGCGGCCGTCGCCAATGAAGGATTCGTGGTTCATGCGCCGCCTGCCGCCATCTTGCTCGGCGCACTGACGAACCTGCGCGCCCCGTCGCCGGCCGAAGCCGGAGATGCGACCGAATGGACGCTGGTATCGAACCGCACGCCCACGGTGGAAACGCTCGTGTCGGTCGGGGCGTCGAGCGTGCACGCCGGCCACGGCACGGCGCCGCACGCCCGCTATCTCGGCTTCCATCCGGACGCCTGATCGCCACGCCGCGGCGCGCCCGCACGTTCCGGCCGCGCCCGGTTCGCTGTACCATCGCGGCTCAACCGCGTCACCAACAGCAGAATCCTTCATGCCCTCCACCGCCCCGCCGCGCCTGTACGGGATGCCCGAACGCAGCGACCGGCTCGACTTCTACATCCGCGACCAGGCGTCGCGCCAGGCGATCACCGAGCCGCACCGGCACGCGTATTTCCAGATCCAGTTCAACCTCGGCGGCGACACCGAGCAGCGGATCGGCGGCGTCACGCGGCCGTTTCCGCGCGGCGCGCTCGCGTTCGTGCTGCCGCACCGCGAGCACCTGATTCCGCATCCGGAAGGCGCGCATTTCATCGTGATCAACTTCAGCCAGGCGTTCCTGCGCGCCGATCTCGACGTCGATCCGCTCGATCTCGAGGACGTGCCCGCGCACCGCTTTCCCGAGCTGACGCCGTTCCGCTTCCAGGAACATCTCGACTTCATCCTGACCGGCGACGCGTACGACGAAGCGCGCCGCCTCGCGCTGTGCATGCTCGACACCGATCGCGTGCGCACGTTCGGTTCGACCACGTTGCTGCGCGGCTACCTGCTGCAGCTGATCGGGCTCGTCTGCACGCAGTACGCGGGCGCGCTCGACAAGCTCGCGCAACGCGGCGCCCAGCGCGCGGGCCGGCGCGATGCGCTCGCGCGCGTGCTGCGGCACGTCCGCGCGAACCTGACGCGCGAGGACCTGACGCTCGCCGCGACCGCCGAGGCCGCGTTCCTGTCGCCGAACTACCTCGCGCACCTCGTCCGCAAGGAAACCGGCAGCACGTTCACCGATCTCGTGACCGAGCGCCGGATCGCGCTCGCGCAGTCGCTGCTGGCCCACACGAGCCGGCGCATCGCGGACATCGCGCGCTCGGTCGGCTTCCGCGACGAAGGGTATTTCGCGCGGCGCTTCCGCGCGCGCGTCGGCGTGTCGCCGAAGGCCTACCGCGACGCGAACGCCGCGCTGCCGGACGGCGACGATGCACCGGCGGCTGCCGACGCGTAGTTTTGTCCCGGTAAAACGCAGTTGCGTCGCATCCGGCCGCACGCGCGTCGGGTATCGTTGCACGCATGCCGGCCCGTGCGCCGCCCGGGCGCCGGCATCCGTCTTCCTACCGAACGAGGCCATCCGATGTCCGCCTATGTCATCGACGCTGCCGAGCGTCCTTCCGTCGAAGTCGACCAGTCGTCCGCGCGCTTTCCGGTGCGCCGCGTCTTCTGCGTCGGCCGCAACTACGCCGACCACGCCCGCGAAATGGGCGCCGATCCCGACCGCGAACCGCCGTTCTTCTTCACGAAGCCGGCCGATGCGATCGTCCCGGCCAGCGGCACCGTCGCCTATCCGCCGCTGACGAACGACCTCCATCATGAAATCGAGCTGGTCGTCGCGATCGGCAAGGACGGCCGGTCGATCGACCCGGCCGACGCGCTGTCGCACGTGTGGGGCTACGGCGTCGGCGTCGACCTCACGCGCCGCGACCTGCAGGCCGAGGCGAAGAAGCTGAGCCGCCCGTGGGACTGGGCGAAGGGTTTCGACGCGTCGGGCCCCGTGACCGCGCTGCGCGCAGCGTCGGCCACCGGCCACCCGGCGACGGGCCGCATCTGGCTCGCGGTGAATGGCGACACGCGCCAGCAAGGCGATCTGGCCGACATGATCTGGGCCGTGCCCGATGTCATCGCATACGTGTCGCGCTCGGTCGAGCTGAAGGCCGGCGACCTGATCTTCACCGGCACGCCGGCCGGCGTCGGCGCGCTGCAGCCGGGCGACCGCGTGACGGGCGGCGTCGACGGCGTCGCGACGTTCGAGTTCGTGGTGGGCGCGAAGCCGTAATGACGCACGCACGGCGGCCGCCCGTCCGGGCCGCCGTGCGGTATTCCGATGCCGGTCAGCCGAAACGGCGCAGGAAGGCGTCGGCCACGGCCGGCGGATTCAGCACTTTCGCCGATGCGTTTTCGAGCGCCTCGGCCGTGTCGTCGTCACTGATCGTCACGAACAGCGTGATGGCCGCCCGTTCGTCGCCCGTACCGAACAGGCCTTCGCGATCGAGCAGACGCAGTGCCTCGATCATGTCGGCGTGCAGTTGCCGGGAGAATTCCGCAAACCGCGACTGGACGAACTGCGGGCTCAGCACTTCGTCGGCCAGCCTGCCGCATATCGCGTTGAACGGCGAAGCCTCCGCCGCCTCGTAGGCCCATTCGGCAGAACCCCACGTGTACCAGGGATCCGGATCGTCGGCCGCGACCGCCCCTTGCGTGCGCATCCGGCGCAACCCTTCAACCGAATTCGCCGCCGGCACCACCGTCATCGCGCCGCTGTCCGTATAGAGCGCGAACGCGTAGAAATGCTCGTCCGGGTGCAACGCCCGCAGTGCCTTGAAAGTCGCTCGCGCGGCATCGGCAATGTCCCGCTGGAAATCCGAAAATTCGCTCATCGCATCCTCGTCCAGTCACCGGTCGCGCGCGTCGGGGAATACGGCTCGCGGAGAATGCATCGTCTCCCGGTATTCGACGGATTGTCCGCCAATCGGGCGTGACCCGGTACCGGGCCGCACCCGCGGTCATCGCGCGGCGTCCCGCGCGTCGAACACCCGCACGCAGACGGCGGCCGCCAGCGCGATCGCCGCCGACAGCAGCATCATCGCGAGCGGCGCATAACCGGCGTTGCCGGCGGTCAGCACCGCACCCGTCAGCGCCGACAGCCCGGCGCCGCCGGCGATCGTCAGCGCGCCGGCCAGCCCCGACGCGCTGCCCGCCAGCTCCGGGCGCACCGACACCGCGCCGGCATGCGCGACGGGATGGGTCAGCCCGTTGCCGATGCCGACCAGCACGCACGGCCCGAACCACGCGAGCGCATGCGTCGCGCCGCCGAACACGAGCGCGAGCGCGATCAGCGGCCCCGCACACGCGACGACGCGTCCGCACAGAATTGTCGTGGCCAGCGCGCAGCGGCGTGCAACACGCGCAGCCAGAAAGCTGCCGACGACGAAACCGGCCGTGATCGTCCCCATGTAGAAGCCGATCTCCGCCGGCGCGATGCCAAACAACGTTTTCGCGGCAAGCGGCGCGCCGGCCAGGAACGCGTAGAACGCGCCCGTCGAAAACGCCATGCAAAGCGCATAGGCCCAGAAACGGCGCGCGCGGAACAGCGCCGGATACGCACGCAGTTGCTGCCGGAAGCTCGACGACCGGTTCGTATGGGTTTCGACGAGATCGAATGCGCACCAGCCGAACAGCGCGATGCCGGCCGCGCCGAGCAGCCAGAAGCTCGCCCGCCAGCCGACCGCCTGGTCGAGCACGCCGCCGAGCGTCGGGCCAAGCATCGGCGCAAATGCAGCCGCCATCGCCGCATAGCCGATCCGGCTCGCCACGCGCGCGCCGCCGCCGGTATCGCGGATCGTCGCCATCGACACCGGATAGACCGACGTGATCGCCGCCTGCATCAGCCGGCATGCGAGAAACACGCGGATGTCGGTGGCCATTGCGCAGCCGAGCGAACCGATCGTGAACACGCCGACGCTCGTCAGCACGATCGGCCGCCGCCCGAACCGGTCCGACAGCGGCCCCATCACGAACTCGAGCGACGCGGCCGCCGCCGCGTAACCGCCGAGCGACAGCGCGACGAGCGCATAGTCGGTGTGCAGGTCGCGTGCGATCGCCGGCAACGACGGCAGGAACAGGCTCAGCGGCAGCACCGAGAGCGCGCACAGCAGGATCAGCGTCACGTGTCGCGGCGACGCCGGGGCGGAATCGATCGGCCGGTTCGATGGCAAGCGGATGCCCTCCGCGCACGCGCCGTACGGCCGTGCGCAACGCAAAAAAAAGCCCCCGAACGAGTCGGGGGCGCATGGGTGCCGGCGAGGTGCCGCTACCGGACCCTGCGCCTGCGGAGTACAACGATGAAGCAAGCCGTTTTCATGCCGAATGGCTCCTGAATGCCGGGCTGACTGCCCGCGATATCGGACGATATTAGGCGGGCGACGCCGGCCGCGTCAACGCCCTAACGCGTGCGTACCGACACGAACTTCCGCGCGTTGTTGCGCTGGATCAGCACGGCGATCACGTTGCCGCCGCTCGCCTCGAGCGACTGCACGTCGTCCGGCGTCTCGAGCAGCGTGTCGTTGAGCTCCAGCACGACGTCGCCCGGCTGGATGCCCGCGCTCGCGGCCGGGCCGTGCACCGCGTCCACCATCATCCCGACCGCGAGCCCCGTCGAACGACGCTCGTCGTCGCTCAGCGCGTGCATCGTCAGTCCCAGGCGGTCGCCTCGACCGCCCGCCCCCGGACCTGGTCGTGCCGCAGCCTTCGGCGCGGCCATGCCGGCTGTCGCGGCCGGTGCGTTCCCGGCTGCCTCGTCGGCACCCGTGATCGTCAGCATCACCGGCGTGCGGTTGCGGATCACGCGAAGCGGCGCCTTCTCGCCGGGCGACAGCGCGGCGGCCAGGTCGATCAGTTCGGCCGAGTGGCCGATCGCCTTGTCGCCGAATTTCACGATCACGTCGCCGGGTTTCAGGCCGGCCGCGGCGGCCGGCGAGCCCGGCGCGACGCCGTTGACGAGCGCGCCCGCCGGCCGCGGCAGCCCGAACGCCGCGGCCAGCCCGACGCCGACGTCCTGCACGTCGACGCCGAACGCGTTGCCGGACGGCGCACCGGGCGCGGGCGCCTGAGCCTGTTGCGCCTGCAGCTGGGCCTGCTGTTGCACCTGCAACTGCGCGCGCACCTTTGCCGCGAATGCGATCGGGATCGCGAACGTCATGCTCGCGTAGCGATCGTTGCCGGTGTAGACCTGCACCGCGATGCCGATCACGTCGCCCGCGCGATTGAACACGGGGCCGCCCGAGTTGTCGGGATTCGGCGCGATGTCGGTTTCGAAGAACGGAAACGCGCTGCCGTCCGGCAACCGGTGCGACGTCGCACTGACGATGCCGGCCGTGACCGTGTTGCCCGATCCGTCCGGCGCGCCGATCGTCAGCACCGGTTCGCCCGCGCGGACCTTCGACGAATCGCCGACGCGCACGAACGGCAGTTTCGTCCCGTTGATGCGCAGCACGGCGACATCGCTTTGCGGATCGACGGCCAGCACCGTCGCCTTGAATTCGCGGCGGTCGGTCAGCCGCACCGTCACGTCGGTTGCTTCGTCGACCACATGGGCCGACGTGAGGATCAGGCCGTCGGCGCTGACGATGAAGCCCGAGCCGCTGCCCGATACCGCGCGCGGCGCCGTGTCGGGCGCCGGCACCTGAGAAGCCTGTGGCGCCTGCGGCCCTGGTGCTGTCCCCTGCGCGGGCGGCGGCGCGTCGTGCCGGAAGAATGCGGCGAGCGGATCGTCGGGATCGAGGATCGCGAAGGACGGGCCACCGGATTGCGGGTCGGGCGCGGTGGCCATGATGGTCACGACCGCCGGACCGTAGCGGTCGACGATCGCCGGAAAATCGACCGGCATCGCGTACGGCACGGCGGGTGCCCTCTGCTTCATGGCGTGTGGCGCGGCAGGCGGCGCGACGGTGGCGGCAATGGCGGCCGGCGGCGGCAGAAAAACGGCAAACACGCCCCCGATCAACGCGGTGCGAAGCACGGCGCGAGCAAGCGTCTGGCGAACCACGGTGCACCTCCCCCGGGCAGTCGCGGCGACGACCTGCGCGAGACGCGCAGGTACCCGACAAGCACCGGTACACGCATCCATTTATAGTCCACGCGGCCTGTTCGAACATACGAATCGAAACCCGTATGCCGGGGGATATGACACGTGCGAAGCCGCGATGGCGGTCGTTTCGAACAAAGTCGACGATTCGTCAATCCGAACATCCACCACGCGTCGACACGCGCACGAGCGGAGAATCGTTGCCGGTAGTCGTGAACGCGGACGTTGCGGTCTGCCATGGATTGTCCGCCTGTCACGTATCGCTGACAGACCGGCCCGCTATCGCCCCCCGCCCGTCGACAAGCCTGCACCGGCCCCGATCAGTGGCACGACAGCACCACCACGCCGCCGACTCCTTGCGTGTTCGGCAACGCAGCCGAGTAACCGACGGCCACCAGCGGCTGTGCCGCGTCGCGCCCGACGACGATCGACTGAATCGTCGCGGGCCCGGTGGTCTTCAACACACCGTTCAACGGCACTTGCGTGTACGTCAACCCGTATTGCGCACTCGCCAGCTTGATCGTCAGGTTCAGCGTGGCGAGCATGCGCGTACCGGGATCCAGCGTGGCCGAACCCGAAACGAGCGTACCGGACGTGCTGCCGTCGTTGCTCGCCACCGTGTCGGCAATCACCTGCGTACACGCGAGCGGGCCGCCCGTCGCGGGCAACGACAGCGGCGTGCCGACTGCGTAGTGAACGCCTTGCGTATCGGTATAGGTATTGCCGTCGGTATCCATCGCGCGATTCCAGCGGCCGATCGCAACATCGGTGCCGACGCCCTGGATGTCGGTGACAGCCCCATGGTCGAGCCCCAGGCAGTCGGTCGCCGCAGCAGACGATGCAAGCGTCGTAAACGCGCCGCTTCCCTGCTGAACCAGGCTCGCCGCAGGCACGTTGGCCGCCGTGAAGTTGCGATTCTTCGCGTATTCGCTCGGCAAATTCGGCACCGCGAGCACCGCCAGTTGACCGTTGCCCGCCGCGACCGGCGACGCCGAACCCGAGTAGCTGAAGTTGCCATTGGGCCGGCATGCCGTTTGCACGGAAGGCTGGGTAGAGGCACCCGGCGTCGGTGTAGTCGGCGACGTCCCCGTCGTATTGTTGTTCGATGCGTTGCTGCCCGTATTGGCGGCGCCTCCGTCATCGCCGCCACCGCATCCTGCCAGCATCAGTACCGTACTCGTCAGACTCGCCAGCCAGACTTGCTTGCCCCGCATGCTTCACCTCGTTTTCTCGTTGTAAAAATAATGGCGTGCTCTCAGTTCACGCCGTCATTGTTGGTCGCACCCGCAGGCGCGATTCGCAGCGCCTCGACCGACTTGACCAGCAACCATGCACCAACGCCACCCGACACCAGCGCACCGAACCACCACGACGTGGGCCAGATCTCCGGAAGACTCTCTCTGGAAAATACGAACGGCGATTTCAGTGCGACGATCACGACGGCCGTGTTGTAGCACGCATGAATCAAAATACCGGGCAGCAGCGATCGTGTGGCCGCGTACAGTTTTCCGATCAACAATCCGAGTCCGAATGCGAGAACGAACTGATGGACATTCAAATGCGCAAGACCGAATACGGCGGCCGAATGTGCGATAGCCGTTCCCGCCGGATACTGTCGCAAAAAGCTGCGGAGCATCACGCCGCGAAACAGCATCTCTTCAAGTAGCGGCGCAATCACGCAAGTCAACACGATCAGGCCGAGCCCGCCATTCACATAAAACTCGCGGGCTTCATCCCGGGTCCCGTTCAACGGGAAAAACTGCCCGACGCCGACCTCAAGCACGCTCATCACCACCAGCAATCCCGGCGTAATCAGCAAGACAGGGACGAGGAATTGCCCGATTGTCGTTCGCCAGGAATCGGTACTGTCGTGCAGCAGGTTCCGGTAGGTCGATTTGCCGTGATAAAGCAGCACGGTAAAGACGAGCCCGTTCGCGAGAACGCGCCCGATGCTGGCGATCGCCATCGTTTGGAGCCCGGCGCTTCGGCCGATCGACCAGATGATCGAGTTCATCAGATACTCGACCATGTTCAGCACGACGACGATCAAGAACGCTTCCAGCAGGTTCGGGAAGCCATATAGCTTCGAATCGGAGTTCATGGGACGCTAGACGGTTTCGCACACGGCATTTGTGCGAATATGGATCGGCATGGGAAACCGCATGCAACGCGCCGAAAAGTAACTTTTTGTTACAGACGATTCATCGTCGCTTATCCCATGGGTACTTGCAAGCACCGTTGACCATTCTTGACGATCAAAGCAGCCGTGCCGATACGCCCAAGAAGCGAAACCGGGAATCGATGAAGATCAACCTGATTTTCAACATATTTAATATTTAAAAGGTTGTCCCGATATTGCGCCGCTCATTCGAAACACCGGCAAGCGTCCATTGAGCGCGTTCGACGTGCGGACCACGCGGCCGGATTTCTACCCGCCCTTCGTTTTTCCGGCTACGACCGCCAATTCCTTTCTGATCGTCACCGGGACCATCCCGTCAGCGCCGCGCCGATGTTTGCTTGAATGGCGAAACCGCGCCATCACGCGTCACCCCTCGCCCACCCGCTCCGCAATCGCCGACAGCATCCGCAACATCGGCTCGAACGCATCGGCCGACGTATTGCCGAAACCGAGCACGAGCCCGTTGCCCGCCCGCGCCGCATCGATCGAAAAACCCGACAGCGGAAACGGTCCGATGCCGTGCGCGCGCGCCGCTTCGACGATCGCACGATCGCGATAGCGCGCCGGCATCCGCAACGCGAGATGCAGCCCGCACGGCCCGCCCTCGACCTGGTGCGGCACGCCCAGGCTGCTGTCGAGCGCGGCGAGCAGCAAACGCCGCCGGTCGCGATACAGCCGGCGCATCCGCCCGAGATGCCGGCCGTACTCGCCGGTCTCGATGAAATCGGCCAGCGCGAGCTGCACATGGCGCGTCCCGCCGCGCAGCATCTCCGGCAGCGCCGGCCGCACGGCGGCCAGCAGCGCCTCGGGCAGCACGAGAAAACCGATCCGCAGCGCCGGAAACATCGTCTTGCTGAACGAGCCGAGATAGACGACCGGCGAATCGGGCGCGAGCCCGTGCATCGCGCCGATCGGCTCGCCGGTGTGACGGAATTCGCTGTCGTAGTCGTCTTCGATGATCCACGCGCGATGCCGGCGCGCCGCGTCGATCAGCGCGAGCCGGCGCGAAATCGACAGCACGGCGCCGGTCGGGAACTGGTTCGACGGCGTCGTGTAGACGAGGCGCGGCGTCCGCTCGCGCCAGTCGTCCTCTTCCGCACGCAGCCCCTCCGCGTCGACCGGCATCGGCACGACCTCGAGATCGGCCGCCTGCATCGCGGTACGCGCGCCGCGATAGCCGGGCTCCTCGACCCACACCGTATCGCCCGGGTTCGTCAGCAGCTGCGCGCACAGCGCAATCGCGCCCTGCGCGCCTTCCGTGATCACGATCTGCTCGGGATCGCAGCGCACGCCGCGCGTCACGGCCAGGTGGCGCGCGATCGATTCGCGCAGCGCACGCTCGCCGAGCGGATCGCCATACGCCAGCAGGTCGCGGCCGGCGCGGCGCAGCGCGCGGTCGATCGCATGCCGCCACGCGTCCACCGGGAAATGCGACAGCGCGGGCACGCCTGGCCGGAAGCCCTCCGACTCGCCGGTGCCGACGAGGCTCGGGCGGATCCGGCCGAGCCGCTGCGCGACGGCCGGCGGCGCCGCTCGCCGGCGCGGCGGGGCCGGCCGCGACAGCCCGACCACGCGCGTGCCGCGACGGTCGGACTGCAGGAAGCCTTCGGCGACGAGCTGCTCATAGACGGCGGCGGTCGTGTTGCGCGACACGCCGAGCGTCTCCGCCAGCGCGCGCGTGCCGGGCAGCCGCGTGCCGGCCGGCATTGCCCCACCGAGAATCGCGTCGCGCACGCGGCGCAGCAACTGGCGCTGCAGCGAAGGCGCGCCGGGCGTGCGCGCCAGCGGTGCGTCGAGCGGCAGCAACGGCGCGTCGCCGGCAGGAAAGGCAGTCGTCATCGGAACATCGCAGCGTGAAAGTGTCGGAACGTGGCATACCGCGGCATGGCGGGCGGCACCCGAATCGTGGCACCATAAATTTGTCGCTCTCTGGCGCTTCTCATGGTACCTCGCCAGGACTACGATCGTCTGCATGCCGGCATGTCGCCGGCCGCCAACCGAAGCGAGATCGACCTTGTCCACGCTCACCAACGCCTTCCAGCAATCCATCGGCCATCCCGTTCCCGACTGGTCCGCGCGCCCGCGCCCGGCGCGCATCGCGCTCGAAGGCCGCTACTGCCGGCTCGAACCGCTCGACGCCGAGCGCCATGCGGCCGACCTGTACGCCGCCTACTCGCACGCGCCCGACGGCAGCGACTGGACCTATCTCGCGCACGGCCCGTACGCCGACGAAGCGAGCTACCGCGACTACGCACGCGGCGCGCAGGCAAGCCCCGATCCGCTGCACTACACGGTGATCGATCGCGCCACGGGCCGCGCGGTCGGCACGCTCGCGCTGATGCGCATCGATCCGGCCAACGGCGTGATCGAAGTCGGCTCCGTCACGTTCTCGCCGCTGCTCAAGCGCACGCCGATCTCGACCGAAGCGCAATTCCTGCTGATGCAGTACGCGTTCGACACGCTCGGCTACCGGCGCTACGAATGGAAGTGCGACGACCTGAACGAACCGTCGCGCAAGGCGGCCGCGCGGCTCGGCTTCCGTTACGAGGGCACGTTCCGGCAGGCGATCATCTATCGCGGCCGCAACCGCGACACCGCGTGGTTCTCGATCATCGACGGCGAATGGCCGGACGTCCGCGCCCCGTTCGAAGCATGGCTCGCGCCGGACAACTTCGACGCCGAGGGCAACCAGCGCCAGTCGCTCACCGCGATCCGCCATGCGCAGGCCGGCGCGCGCGACGCGGCCAGCCGTGCGAACGACGCGACGCGCGTCACGGTCCGCCCGCTCGTCGCGGCCGATGAAGCCGCGTGGCGCCCGCTGTGGCAGGGCTATCAGAAGTTCTACGACACCGCGCTGAGCGACGCGGTGTTCGCGACGACGTGGGCGCGCCTGATGGATCCCGCCGAACCGATGTTCGTGCTCGGCGCATTCGACGCGTCGGGCGCGCTGGTCGGGATCGTGCATTCGATCTACCACCGCTCGTGCTGGACCGAAGGGCCGTACTGCTACCTGCAGGACCTGTACACGGCGCCCGACGCGCGCGGGCAAGGCGCGGGCGGCGCGCTGATCGAGGCCGTGTACGAACGGGCCCGCGAAGCCGGCGCGAGCCGCGTGTACTGGCTCACGCACGAAACCAACACGACCGCGCGCGCGCTGTACGACAAGCTCGCGAACAACGCGGGGTTCATCCAGTACCGGCACGATCTGAAGAAGTAACGCAGATGGGCGGCCGGCCGGCGTTCCGTTCAGTCGAGCACGCCGGCCGGATCGTGCGCGTCGTCAGGCTCCGGCGCCCCGTCCCGCGCCGTGCCTGCAGTGCCGGCCGCGCCCGGCACCGACGCCGGGCAGATCATCTCGTCGCCATTGGCCGGTACGGGCCGCCGCACCGGCCGGAACACCGGCTCGCCCGGCTCGATCGGCTGCCCCGAGAGCGCGCAGCGGCCCGGCTGCAGCGCGACGCGCAAGCGCCAGCGTTGCTCGCCGTAATGGCAACGGCCGCTCTCGACCCATCGAATCAGCAGACCGTCGTCACCGGCCTCCAGCACCGTGACGAACAGTTGCGGACGCAACGGCGACACTGCCGCCGCCGCATGCTCCGGAACCGGCGCGCGGCCGATCGTCACGAGCGGATGCGCGACGACGCCGTCGCGCGGCGGTCTCTCATCGTGCTCGCCATAGGCCGGCGCATCGCACGACACGTCTTCTTCGCAGATCGGGCTTTCCATGGTGTTGAGCATGCTCGACGAATTTCCGTGCAGGTTGAACGGCACCGGCGCACTCAGCGCCGGCCCAGCGATTCGCGCAGCAGCGACAGGCCGATTGCGGCACCGGCCACGGCGGCCGTGAGCATCAGCCCGATGCCGCCCGGCCAGCCGAACGCACCGACGATCGCGCCGATCGTCAGCGGCCCGATCACCTGGCCGAGATAGTTGCCCTGCACGACCCAGCCGATGCTGAGCGGCGCCAGCGACGGCGAAGGCGCGGAGTCCGGCGCGCAGGCCAGGATCGTCGCGGGCAGCATCCCGGCCATCGCCGAGAACGCGAAGCCCAGCGCGACCGCGAGCGGCGCGGGCGTCGCCGCGCTGAAGAGCCCTGCACCGGCCGCACCGATCGCAACCGAGGTCGCGGCCATCACGATTCCCGGCCGGGCGCCGCACGACAGCAGCCAGCCGGCCGTCAGGTTGCCGATCACGCACGCGGCGACGATCGCCGCGCTGATCAGCCCCGCCGCGCCGACCGCGACGCCGAGGCGCTGCATCAGGAACACCGGCAGGAACGTCATCACCGCGAAGAACTGCACGTTGTAGGTCGCGAAGCCCAGCGCCAGGAGCGTGGTCGAACGCGACGCGAGCACGTCGCGCAGCGCGGGCCCGATGCGCGTCGCAGCCGCCGGACGCGACGGCGTGTCGGCCGATGTCGTGACGGGCACCGCGGCCGCCGCGACGAGCGTCAGCGCCGCGGCCGCGAGCCAGCCGTTGCGCCAGCCGCCCAGCAGCGGCCCGACGAGCATCGACAGCGCCATGCCGGCCGGCATGAACGTGCTCCACAGGCCGAACACGAGATTGCGCCGCTCGGGCGGCGTCACGCGATTCAGCACGGCCGGCGCGGCGACGACCACGATCACGAAACCGAGCCCTTCGGCGAAGCGCGTGGCCAGCAGCAGCGCGAAGCTGCCCGCCCACGCGCCGGCGACGCTCGACAGCCCGAGGATGACGAGGCCCGTCGTCAGCAACAGCCGGTCGCCCCAGCGCCGCACCAGCAGGCCGGCGGCGATCCCGCCGAACACGCCGACAAACGGAAACACCGACATGATCCCGCTCAGCGACGCCAGCGAGCCGCCGAACTCGTGCTGCAATGACGGCAACGCGATCGTCGCCTTGCCGACGTGCAACGCCGAGACGATGCTCGCCAGCACGACGTTCGCGACGGCGGCCCGGTAGCTGCGCGACGGCAGCGTGGCGGCATCGGCCGCGACAGGCGATTCGGTCATCTGCACCTCCGTTGAAGCGGCCGCGTGCAACGGGATGTCTCACGCGCCCGCAATCGGACTGGCGCACATGATACAAATTGAAGTTCACTTTAAGTAAAGGGGTAACGTGCGCAACGATGCGTTTCGGCGATTGCGGCAATCGGTCGGCACGACCGTACGAAGTCGTCGCCCGAGCGCGCATCGGACCGCGCCACCCGCTGCCGCTCGTCTCGCGATTCGTCTCAATGCGTTGAGACGAATGTCCCGGCGTCTCACTCGATCCGCTATTTCGCAAGCGCAGCAGATACCGCACACATTTCCCTCCGGATCGTCGACCGTCGCCGCAAGCAATCATGCTGCGTCGCACACTCCGCTCCCCGTCCGGGCACCGCAACCGGCACCGATTCACGCTGGCCCCGTTCCTGCATACCGGTCGAACGCGCATTCGCGCGACGGGCGCCCGGCAGCCACGCCAGGCGCCCGACGACAACCTGACGGAGACAGCAACGTGAGTACACCGGCACCGATCACCGCCCGCAGCATGAAAGCCGCCGTCTGGCGCGGCCGCCACGACATCCGCGTCGAAGAGGTTCCCGTTCCGGCGCGCCCGCCGGCAGGCTGGGTCACGATTCGCGTGCACTGGTGCGGCATCTGCGGCTCCGACCTGCACGAATACGTCGCGGGCCCCGTGTTCATCCCGGTCGATGCGCCGCATCCGCTGACGGGCCTGAAAGGCCAGTGCATCCTCGGCCACGAGTTCAGCGGCGAGATCGCCGAACTCGGCGCGGGCGTATCCGGCTTCGCGGTCGGCGACCGCGTGACGGCCGACGCGTGCCAGCATTGCGGCACCTGCTGGTATTGCCGGCACGGGCTGTACAACATCTGCGAGAACCTCGCGTTCACCGGGCTGATGAACAACGGCGCGTTCGCCGAATTCGTGAACGTGCCGGCCGAGCTGCTGTACAAGCTGCCCGACACCTTCCCGACCGAGGCCGGCGCGTTGATCGAACCGCTCGCGGTCGGGCTGCATGCGGTGAAGAAGGCCGGCAACATCGTCGGGCAGACTGTCGTCGTGGTCGGCGCGGGCACGATCGGCCTGTGCACGATCATGTGCGCGAAGGCCGCCGGCGCCGGGCGCGTGATCGCGCTGGAGATGTCGGCCGCGCGCAAGCAGAAGGCGCTGGAAGTCGGCGCGAGCGTCGTCATCGATCCGAAGACGTCGGATGCGATCGCGGAAGTCAAGGCGCTGACGGGCGGCTACGGCGCCGACGTGTCGTTCGAGTGCATCGGGCACACGGCCACCGCGAAGCTCGCGATCGACGTGATCCGCAAGGCCGGCAAGTCGGTGATGGTCGGCATCTTCGAGGAGCCGACGCCATTCAACTTCTTCGACATCGTGTCGACCGAGAAGGAAGTGATCGGCTCGCTTGCCTACAACGGCGAATTCGCGGACGTGATCCGCTTCATCGCGGACGGCCGCATCGACGTGCAGCCGCTCATCACCGGGCGCATCGCGCTCGGCGACATCGTCGCGCACGGATTCGAGGAACTGGTCAACCACAAGGACCGGAACGTGAAGATCATCGTTCAGCCGGCCGTTTCCTGATAGCTCGCGCATCACCCATTCGCTGCCGAGCGTCGCCCGATTCCCGGGCGACGTCTCCGATTGTCCCCTCCCGATTTCCTCCCTGCCGTCATCCGAAACGAACTGCATCCCGCGTTCCGCCCCGGACACGACGTTAAATAACTTTCGCAATCCAAACAATCAGGCACGACGCACCGCCCGCCAGATGCGCGATCAGGGTTTCTCCCGATCAAGCACGTTCGGCCCGAGGTCGACAGGACGGTGGCGCAAGGCGATCCTGTGCAACGCCCGATCCGGCTTCCCGGCCGCGATCGGTGCCGCCGCCCGACGGCGGAACATCTGTTGAACCTCACGGTGCAACGGCGCCGACAGGCCGAGAATACGGGCCTACCCGGGATAGCTTGCAAACATGGTGTGTCATGACCCTCTCGTTCCATCGGGATCGCGCAAACAATATTCGGACGCTGACGATCCAGCAGAAGACCCATATCGGCTTCGCGCTCGTCACCACGCTGCTGGCCGTGCTGTGCGGCACGATCATCTGGGGAAGTGTCCGGCAATACCGGCAGGAAAGCGCCGACCTGCAAAGCTTCGAATTCATCCACGGCGCGATGGTCGCCGCCAACATGCTGTCGGCCGAGCGCGGCCCGACGAACGACCTGCTGGTGCGCCTGCAGAACGGCGACGCAACGGAAGTGCGCAACCTGCTCGCCGCCCGCGACCGTTCCGACCAGGCGCTCGCACACTTTCGTGCCGGAATCGGACAGGCGGCCGCGCTCGACGACCGCGAGCGCAGCAACCTGCTGCACGCGCTCGACGCCCTCCGGATCACGCTCGCCGATGCGCGCGCGGAAGTCGATGCGCTCGACGCCCGGCCGCTCGCGTCACGCACGGTTCACGCCATCCAGCACGCACAGGCGCGCCTGTTCCGCGTCGTCGACACGGTGTCGCTGCTGATCGACGGCGCGATGACCGATACGGCGATGCGCGACCCGCACACGTCGGGGGCGATCCTGCTGGCGCGGCTCCTGAGCGATCTCCGCGAATACGCGGGCCGCACGGGCTCGCTGCTCATTGCACCGATGTACACGCGGCAGGCGCTCGACCGCGGGCAGTTCGCGGACATCATGCTGATACGCGGACGCATCGAGCAATTGCGTGCACTGATCGACGGCGCGATCGGCGCCCAACTCGACGATGCCGACGTGGCGCGCGAGTATGCGCAGCTCAACGCGGCATTCGACACGCACCTGCTCCCGCTCGTCGACACGATCGTCGCGAACGGCCGGACCGGCACCTACGCGATGAGCGCCGCCGATTTCTCGAGGACGATCGTCCCGTATTTCCGTCCGTGCGAACGGCTGCGCGACCGTGTCATCGATGTCGCCCGGCGTCGTGCCGTTTCGGACCGGAACACCGCGCGGATCAAGGTGGCGATATCGGCGTTCGCGACCGCACTCAGCATCGCGATCCTGATCTCGCTCGCACGCGGCACGCAGCGGCTGCTGTCGAAGCCGCTCGACGTGCTCGGCCGCCGGATCGTCGCGCTCAGCGACGGCGATACGACGCACGTCGCGATGCCGCGCGGCATCGGGCCCGAGATTGCCCGCATCCATGACGCGCTGGAGACGTTGCGCAACGCGCATGTCCGCCGCGACATGCTCGAGCGCCAGCGCAACGACATGCTGACGCTGTTCTCGCACGACATGCGCGCGCCGCTGACGTCGCTGATCATCCTGATCGACGCGCAGGAACACCGCGCGAGCGATGCACGGACGAAGCAGCAGTTCACGAGAATCGCCAGGCTGGCGCGGCACACGCTGGCGATGGCCGACGGTTTCGCGCAGCTGTCGCGTGCGGAGGCCAGCGAATACGAACACGTGCCGATCAATCTCGCCGACCTGATGAACGAGGCCCGCGACGCGGTGTGGCCGCTCGCGCACCGGAAGCACATGTCGATCGACGACGTGCCGCGGCGCGACGACACGATCGTGCCGGGCGACCCCGCGCTGCTGTCGCGCGCGCTGATCAACCTGCTGGACAACGCGATCAAGTACAGCGCATCGCTGACGAGCGTCGAATGCCGGGTCGAGCCGGGTGCCGACGGCATGACCGTGCGCTGCACGATTCGCGACAGCGGATGCGGAATCAGCAGCGCGGACCAGACGCGGCTGTTCGAGCGTTACCGGCGCTTCCGCACCGCCGGACAACCGGAAACCAGCGGCGTCGGGCTCGGCATGGCGTTCGTCAAGACGGTCGTCGAGCGGCATGGCGGCACGATCGAGGTACAGAGCGCCGTGCTGCAGGGCACCACGGTCACGATCACGCTGCCGGCAGCCGCCCACGCGTGACGAGCGTGACGCAACCGGTCACGGCGGACGGCGATTGCGCCACCGCAGCCGCGCACGATTCTTCGATATACTGGACCGAACCCTTTTCGGGGCAACCGGGGGCCACCACGCCCTTCGCGCGTTCGCCCCAACCTGCGTGGAATTGCGCACCGTGAAACCGCGAGCCGGACTGATACTCGAACTCTTCGTCAACCTCGTGCTGCCATGGGCGGCCTACCGGGTCGCGCAGCCGCATTTCGGCGAAACCGGCGCGCTGTACGCGTCGGCGGTTCCGCCGATCATCTGGTCGATCGTCGAATTCGTCCGCTCGCGCCGTGTCGACGCGGTGGCGGCCATCGTGCTGCTCGGCATCGCGCTGTCGATCGTCGGAATGGCGCTCGGCGGCAGCCCGCGCACGCTGCTGATGCGCGAATCGCTCGCATCGGGCTCGATCGGCGTCGTGTTCCTGCTGTCGCTGTTCCGCGAACGCCCGCTGATCTTCTATCTCGCCCGCGCGACGGTAGCCCGCGAGATGGACGGCGGCGCCGCGCACTTCGAAGCGGTCTGGGCCGCGCAGCCGGGGCTGCGGCAGATGCTGCGGCGGATGACGTTCGTGTGGGGCGGCTTCATGACGCTGGAAATGCTGCTGCGCTGCTGGATGGTGATGACCTGGCCGGTCGAGCGCGTGCTCGTCGTATCGCCGATCGTCGGCTACACGGTGTTCGGCTGCCTGCTGGCGTGGACGTTCTGGTACCGGCGGCGGATGCGCGTGCGCAACAGCGTCGACATCCCGGGCCGCAGCGGCGTCACCGAAACCGCCGGCCGCTGACGCCCGGCGTGCCGGCGACGCTCCGTTCGTCGACGACCCGGCAGCAGTCACGGCCGCTGCTGTATGATGCGCGGCGTCTCGTCCGACCCAAGCCTTCCCCGTCATGTCCCTTTCGCTCCTTCCGTGTGCCACGATCTGGCTCGCCCTGTTCGCGGCCGCCGCATTCGCGTGGCATCGCCCGCTGCACGGCCTGAGCATCATCCTGGCCACGTTCGGCTATGCCGTCGCGCTGGCGTTCGGCAAGCTCGGAGCGGTCGCACTGGCGCCGCTCGCGCTGCTGGCCGCGGCCGCGTGGGGTGTGTTGCCCGCGCGCCCGCTCGCGGTGCGGATCGCCGCGCACGCCGTGTTTGCCGCGCTGGCGGTCGCGCTGAGCCTCCACCTGATCCCCGGTTTCCACAATCCGCTCGTGATCGGCCCGACGCGCTTCACGCCGGACGCCGTGCCGTTCACGATGTACCTGAATCTCGACAAGCCGCTGGTCGGCCTGTGGCTGCTGTGGGCGCTGCCGTGGGTCGCGCCCGACGTCGCACTGTCGCGCGCGCTGCGCACCGGTACGGTGGCGGCCGCCGCGACGGCCGCTGCGTGCCTGGCCGGCGCGCTCGCGTTCGGGATGGTCGGCTGGGCGCCCAAGTGGCCGGCGTCGGGCTGGCTGTGGCTCGCGAACAACCTGTTGCTCGTGACGCTTGCCGAGGAAGCACTGTTCCGCGGCTACGTGCAAGGCGGGCTGACGCGCGCGCTCCGCGCGTTCTCGTGGGGCCCGTGGGTCGCGCTCGCGACCGGCGCGGTGCTGTTCGGCGCCGCGCATGCGGCCGGCGGCTGGCAATGGATCGTGCTGGGCACGGTGGCCGGCGCCGGCTACGGGCTCGCATGGCGGCGCGGCGGATTGCTCGCCTCCGCCATCGCGCATGCCGGGCTGAACGTCGTCCACTTCGGCCTGTTCACCTACCCGATGCTCGCCGCCGCACGCTGAACGCAGCGCACGGCGGCGCCTGCGCTGCCGCTCAGTTGAACCCGGCGACCGCGTGCGGCACGTACGGGCGTTCGAGCGTCGCGATTTCGTCGTCGGTCAGCGTCAGCGCGAGCGCACCGAGCGCATCGTCCAGTTGCTGCGGCTTCGAGATGCCGACGATCGGCGCGGTCACCCCGTGCTTCCGGGCCACCCACGCCAGCGCAACCTGCGCCCGCGGCACGTTGCGCGCGGCGGCGATCGCTGCAACGGCCTCGACGACGGCCTTGTCCGCATCGACCGTCGCGTCGTACAGCCGCTGGCCGACGTCGTCCTTCTGCTGCCGTTCCGACGATTCGTCCCAGCTGCGCGTCAGGCGGCCGCGTGCGAGCGGACTCCACGGGATCACCGCGATGCCTTCGTCTTCGCACAGCGGCAGCATCTCGCGCTCTTCTTCCCGATACAGCAGGTTCAGGTGGTTCTGCATGCTGACGAAGCGGGTCCAGCCGTTCTGTTTCGACGTGTGCAGCGCCTTCGCGAACTGCCACGCGAACATCGACGACGCGCCGATATAGCGCGCCTTGCCGGCCTTCACGACATCGTGCAGCGCCTCGAGCGTCTCCTCGATCGGCGTGCCGTAGTCCCAGCGGTGGATCTGGTAGAGGTCGACGTAATCGGTGCCGAGCCGCTTCAGGCTCTGGTCGATGTCGGTCATGATCGCCTTGCGCGACAGGCCGGCGCCGTTCGGGCCCGGCCGCATCCGGTAGAACACCTTGGTCGCGATCACGACGTCGTCGCGCTTCGTGAAATCGCGCAGCGCACGGCCGACGATTTCCTCCGACGTGCCGTCCGAATACATGTTCGCGGTATCGAAGAAGTTGATGCCGGCTTCGACCGCCCGCTGGATGATCGGGCGGCTTTCGGCTTCGGGCAGCGTCCACGGATGCGTGCCGCGCAGCGGCTCGCCGAACGTCATGCAACCCAGCACCAGCTTCGACACGTCCAGCCCGGTCGACCCGAATTTCACGTATTCCATTGCACGCCTCGCCACTCAAGTTGGGTTAGCGGCGACATGCGCATCGCGCATCCGCCGGACGTCGCATGGTATCCCGCACCGCGTAAACGCGTACGGCACGCGCACGCGTGCAGGCTGCGTGAAAGGATGACCCGGGACGAGCCGGTTACTTGACCTGGTCGGCGATCGGCTGCAGGAACGCGGAGAAGCCGGTCAGCATGATCTGCACGCCGATGCACAGCAGCAGGAACGCCGACACGCGCTTCGCGACCTTGGTCCCTTCGCTGCCGAGATAGCGCGCGAGCAGCGCGGAGCGGCTGTAGACCTGCCAGATCACGACCGCGACGAGCACGGAGACGGCGATCGACACGATGCTCGACAGCATGAATTCCGACAGCTTGTGCGTGCGGTTCGCGTTCAGCGCGATCGCGGTCGCGATCGAGCCGGGGCCGACCGTCAGCGGCACGGTCAGCGGGAAGAACGCGCGCGTCATGATCGCGTTCGCGTCGATCGGCTTGACCGGCGTGTCGCCGCCGCCGGGCCCGTCGGGTTCGTTCAGCATCTGCCAGCCGGCCACGGCCACCGCGAAGCCGCCGCCGATCCGCAGCGCTTCCATCGAGATCCCGAAGAAATGCAGCACCGGCGTGCCGGCGAAGAACGCGACCAGCAGCACGACGAACGAGTTGAACGCGACCTTCCTCGCGAGCAGGTCCCGCTCATGCTCGGTGAGCGCCTCGGTCCGTTCGAGAAACAGGAACGCGATGCCGATCGGGTTGATGATGCCGATCAGGCCGGTGAAGCCGAACAGGATCTCGGAAATAAGGCGGTTGACGATCATCGGACGAAGCATCGGTCGGGGCTGGGCCGGCAGCGCGCCGGGGGTCACGCATTGTAGAGCAAGCGCCCGGACCCGAGACGCAATTTGCGGCCGGGCCCGTTGCGCCGTCGATCTCGGTCGCGCCGCGCTACTCGGCGCCCGCCTCCCAGGCCGGCGGCCGCTTCGCGAAGAACGCGGCGAAGCCTTCCTTCGCTTCCGGTGTCGCCCGCACGCGGGAGATCGTCTGCGCGGTGAATGCCGCGCGCTCGTCCGACGGCGGATACTCGCCGATCGCGTCGAAGAAGCGCTTGATCTCCATCAGCGCGTTCGGGCCGTTGCGCGCCAGTTCGGCAAGCGTCCGGTCGAGCGTTTCGTCGAGCGCGTCGAGCGGCACGGCCTGGTGGATCAGCCCGATCGCGACGGCTTCGGCGGCGGCGAGTTGCGTCGCGGTCAGCGCGAGCCGGCGCGCCTGGCGCTGGCCGACCGCCTCGACCAGATACGGGCCGATCACGGCCGGCAGGATCCCGAAGCGCGCCTCGCTGACCGAAAAGCGCGCGTGGTCGCTTGCAATCACGATGTCGCAGGCCGCGCACAGGCCGACGCCGCCGCCGAACGCGTGGCCCTGCACGCGGGCGACCGTCGGCTTCGGGCACTGCCGGATCGCGCGCATCATCGCGGCGAACCGCTCGGCGTCGCGCAGGTTCGCGGCCGCGTCGTTCGTGCTCGCGCGCTGCATCCACTGCAGGTCGGCGCCCGCGCAGAACGCGCGACCGGCCGAGCGCAGCACGATCGCGCGCACGTCGTCGCGCCGGCCGAGCGCCGTGAACGCATCGGTCAGCTCGGCGATCATCGTCTCGTCGAACGCGTTCAGCACGTCGCCGCGCTGCAGCGCGACGGTCGCGATGCCGCGCGCATCGACCGCGACGGCCAGGGTCTTCAATCCATCCATCGAACAGGTTTCCTCGGGTAAAACGGCCAATATCGGAATCAGGCGGCGTGGCGGCGGTCGATCACGCGCCGCGCCTTGCCGGTCGCGGTCGCGGGAATGCCGCCGGCCGCGAGCACCGTCACGCCGGACGACACGCCGACCATCGTCTTGATCCGGTGCTGCAGCTCGCGCGCGAGCGCCGCGCGATCGCCGTCGGTGACGGATGCCGCCACCTCGGAGCGCAGCTCGACCGCAAGGTCGAGGCGGTCCATGTGACCGTCGCGCGACAGCGTGATCTGGAACTGGCCCGACAGCTGCGGCAGCGCGACGACGATCTCCTCGATCTGGCTCGGAAACACGTTCACGCCGCGCACGATCAGCATGTCGTCGGAGCGGCCCGTGATCTTCGCGAGCCGGCGCATCGCGCGCGCGGTCGGCGGCAGCAGCGCGGTGAGGTCGCGCGTGCGGTAGCGGATCACCGGCATCGCCTCCTTCGTCAGCGACGTGAACACGAGCTCGCCCTGGCTGCCGTCGGGCAGCACTTCGCCCGTGACGGGATCGATGATCTCCGGATAGAAATGGTCTTCCCAGATCACCGGGCCGTCCTTCGTCTCGACGCATTCGCACGCGACGCCCGGGCCCATCACTTCCGACAGCCCGTAGATGTCGAGCGCGTCGATGCCCACGCGCGTCTCCACTTCCTCGCGCAGCGCCTGCGTCCACGGCTCGGCGCCGAAGATGCCGATCTTCAGCGACGACGCGGCCGGGTCCATCCCCTGCCGCACCATCTCGTCGATCAGGTTCAGCATGTACGACGGCGTGACGAGGATGATCTTCGGCTCGAAATCGCGGATCAGCTGCACCTGCTTCTCGGTCTGCCCGCCCGACATCGGCACGACCATGCAGCCGAGCCGCTCCGCGCCGTAGTGGATCCCGAGGCCGCCCGTGAACAGGCCATAGCCGAACGCGTTGTGCAGCGTGTCGCCCGGGCGGCCGCCGGCCGCGCGGATCGAGCGCGCGGTCACGTTCGCCCACGTGTCGATGTCGCGCGCGGTGTAGCCGACCACCGTCGGCTTGCCGGTCGTGCCGCTCGACGCATGCACGCGCACGACCTGCTCGCGCGGTACCGCGAAGAGCCCGAACGGATAGTTGTCGCGCAGGTCGTTCTTCGTCGAGAACGGGAATTTCGCGAGATCGGCGAGCGACTTCAGGTCGTCCGGATGCACGCCGGCCGCGTCGAACGTGCGGCGATAGTGCGGGACGTTGTCGTACGCGTGGCGCAGCGACCACTTGAGGCGCTCGAGCTGCAGGGCCTGCAGTTCGTCGCGGCTGGCGGTCTCGATCGGCTCGAGGGCCGCGGCGGGATGCGTCGGGTGAGTCATCGGGGTGCTCCTCCAATGGAGTGATGTCGTTATCGTGTTCGAAGAACGGAGCCGGCGGTTACGACCGGAACGTGCGACCGGCCGCATGCAGCGCGGCGAGGCGCGGCGACACGCGATAGCGGTCCTCGCCGTAGCTCGCCGCCAGGTTCGACAGCACGCGATGCACGCGGCCGATGCCGATCGCATCGGCCCACGCGAGCGGGCCGCACGGATAGTTCACGCCCTTCTCCATCGCGAGATCGAGATCGGCGGGCGAGCACACGCCCTGGTTCACCGTGTCGGCCGCCTCGTTCGCGAGCATCGCGACAGTGCGCATCGCGACCATCCCCGGCACGTCGGCGACGCCGACGACGCGAAAGCCCGCCTGCTGGAACAGGCCGACCGCGTCCGCATAGGCCGCGTCGCTGCACTGGAGCGCGCGCGTCAGCGCGACGAGCCCGGCCTGCGCGTAATCGCGCGCGAGGTCGACGAGCACGAGATCGGCCGCGCCCGTCTGTGCGGCGCGTGCGGTGGCCGTGCGGCCGTCGGTCAACGCGATCGACGCACGGCCGGCCGTCGCGAGCAGGTCGTCCGGCTGCGCGCCGGCCTGCCGGGCCCCCGCGATGCGTTCGGCGAAGCGCGCCTGCAACGCGGCAGCCGGGCCGTCCTGCGCGAACAGCACGACGTCGGCCGGCGCGTCGCGCGGCGGTTCGAGATCGGGCGCGGGCGGCGTCGCGCCGTCCGCATACGCATAGAAGCCGCGCCCCGACTTGCGCCCGAGGAAGCCCGCGTTCACGAGTTCCTGCTGGATCAGCGACGGCGTGTAGCGCGGATCGTTGAAGTACGCGCGGAACACCGATTCGGTGACCGCGAAGTTCACGTCGTGGCCGATCAGGTCCATCAGCTCGAACGGCCCCATCCGGAAGCCGCCGGCCTCGCGCATCACCGCGTCGATCGAGGCCGGCGCGCCGCCCTGCTCGTTCAGCACGCGCAGCGCCTCCGCGTAGTACGGCCGCGCGACGCGGTTCACGATGAAGCCGGGAGTCGATTTCGCCATCACGGGCTTCTTGCCCCACGCGGCGGCGGTCGCATAAAGCACTTGCGCGACATCGGGCGCGGTCGCGAGCCCGCTGACCACTTCGACGAGCGCCATCAGCGGCGCAGGGTTGAAGAAATGCAGGCCGGCGACGCGCTGCGGCACGCGCAGCCCGGCCGCGATCGACGTGATCGAAATGGACGACGTGTTGGTCGCCAGCATGCACGCGTCGTCGACATGGCGTTCGAGCGTCGCGAAGATCTCGCGCTTCACGTCGAGCCGCTCGGCCGCCGCCTCGACGACCAGCGCGGCGCCCGCGAAATCGGCCAGTGCGCGCACGGCACTGATCCGGCTGCCGGCCGCCTCGGCCTGGGCCGGTTCGAGCCGGCCTTTCTCCGCGAGTCGCGCGAACTGGGCACGGATGCCGGCGAGCGCCTTGTCGCAGGCCGCTTCGTTCAGGTCGTACAGCAGCACCGTGTGGCCGGCCGCGGCTGCAACCTGCGCAATGCCCGCGCCCATCGCGCCGGCACCGATCACGCCGACGACGACCGACGGCGCCAGCGCGCCCGAGTTCACCGATTGTGCAGAGGAAACAGCCATCGCTTGCGATCCGTCATGAAGTGGAGGTGCGAGCGATTATAAACCGACCGGTCGGTAGATTTATGTCAGGGCGTGCCCGAATGTGTCGTGCAAGAGACCGTTACGGAAACCGCAAAGGTAAAAAAATTGAAAGATCGGGGCACTTTTTGTAGACCGAAAGGTCAACGTAAGCACTCGAATATGAGATAGTGACCCCCGAACGCCTGATAAAATTCGACAAACCGCCGGATTTCAGGGGGAAACCGCGTGTCACGTCGCCACCGCCGTCCATCGCCGGCCGCCCTTTCGGGGTCGGAACCGAGCCTCCGGCCCGCGCGTCGTCACGTGCACGCGTCTCGCCGTCCGCGGCCAGCCGCATCGAACCGTTTCATCCAGCGACGGGCTTCGGCCCGCCCGCGCCCGTCGCCGCCTCACCGCGGCGCACCCAGGGCAGCGCCGTTGCGCGCTGCCACCCTTCGGTTTCATCGTCCTCGTTCGGCGGATAGTACGGCCGGGCTTCGTCAACCCGTGACGGTGCGTCGCGCGCCGCCACTCGCATAGGGAAACCCTCCATGCCGCTCTCGTCCAACCAGCTCCCGCGCTGGACCCTCTGGGCCCCGCTTGCCGCCTGGCTGGTACTCGCGCTGTCGCGCGTCGTGCCGGCCGAAGGCCTCGTCATCACAGTGTTCGCCGCCGCGCTCGCCGGCGCCGTGTTCGCCGCCGTCCACCATGCGGAAGTCGTCGCGCACCGCGTCGGCGAGCCGTTCGGCACGCTCGTGCTCGCGGTCGCCGTGACCGTCATCGAAGTCGCGCTGATCGTGTCGGTGATGCTCGGCGCGGGCCCCGAGAAATCGGGCCTCGCACGCGACACCGTGTTCGCCGCCGTGATGATCATCTGCAACGGCATCGTCGGCATCTGCCTGCTGGTCGGTGCGTGGAAGCACGGCGAACAGGACTTCCAGGGGCGCGGCGCGAGCAAGGCGCTCGCGGTACTCGCGTCGCTGTCGGTGCTGTCGCTCGTGATGCCGAACTACCTGAACGCCGCGCCGGGCCCGTTCTTCTCGAAATCGCAGCTCGCGTTCGCCGGCGTCGCGTCGCTCGTGCTGTACGGCGCGTTCGTGTTCGTGCAGACCGTGCGCCACCGCGACTACTTCCTCGCCGAGCACGACAGCGCGAACGAGGCAGTGCACGCGGCGGCGCCGAGCAACCGCACCGCCGTGACCAGCATGATCCTGCTGTTCGTGAGCCTCGTCGCGGTCGTGCTGCTCGCGAAGCTGCTGTCGCCGGCCGTCGAGCATGCGGTGATGAAGCTCGGTGCGCCCGAGGCTGCAGTCGGTATCGTGATCGCCGCGCTCGTGCTGCTGCCGGAAGGGCTTGCGGCCGTCACCGCCGCGCGCGCGAACCGCCTGCAAACCAGCATGAACCTCGCGCTCGGTTCGGCGCTCGCGAGCATCGGGCTCACGATCCCGACCGTCGCGGCCGTGTTCATCTGGGTCGGCCAGCCGCTCACGCTCGGCATCGGCGCGATGGAAACGGTCCTGCTGGCGCTTACGCTGCTGGTCAGCACGCTCACCCTCAGCCAGGGGCGCACGACGGTGCTGCACGGCGTCGTTCACCTCGCGCTGTTCGCCGCATACCTGTTCCTGTCCGTCACCCACTGACGGCCGAATGCACGCGGCCCGGCGGATCCTCTCCGCCGGGCCGCGCGCGTCTTTCACGCCCCTTCACCTTCCTTCGTTCACGCCACGCCGCCGTTACCGGACCGGAATCACGAGATGCTGGCCTGCCAGGATCAGGTTCGGGTTCGCGAGGTTGTTGCGGCGCTGGATCTCGCGATAACGCTGGCCGCTGCCGAGCTTGCTCGCCGCGATCAGGTTCAGCGTGTCGCCCGCCTTCACCACGTACGTGTGTTCGCCCGATGCGGCCGCGGTCGTCACCGCCTGGTCGCTGACGAAGTACTTGCGCAGCAGGTCGAGATACTGCGGCGACTGCTTGAGCTTCGCGATCGCGGCGTTCAGGTAGATCAGCAGGTCCTGGTCGTCGGCACGCACGCCGATCTTGTACGCGATGTTCGAGCCGTCGAGCTTGGTCACCGCGAATTTCAGGTCGGTGCCCTTGATCGAGCTGACCGCGAACGGATAGTCGTAGATGAACGCGTCGACCGTGCGGCCGTCGATGCTCTTCGCGATGAATGCCGGATCGGAATCGTCGACCTCGACGAAGTGCACGTTCGGATACTGGCGCGTGACGAACGCGCGCACGTCGGGGTCGCCCTTCAGGATGCCGACCGTCTTGCCGGCGAGATCGTCGGTCGAGCGGATCGCCGAGCCCTGCCGCACGATCAGCGAATAGCCGAAATCGTCGACGTACGGCACCGAATAGACGACGCCGGCCGGCGAGTTGTCCGGAAACGTCAGCCCGTCCATCGCGACATCGACCACGTGGTTGCCCTTCGCATCGGTATCGAGCAGCTGCTTCGGCACGCCCGGGTACGTGTCGACCTCGTGACGCGTATCGACGACGACCGGCTTGCCGCCGTGCGAGAACGACGGGTCCGCGAACAGCAGCCGCGCGAATTCGACGTTGAAGCCGTGCGGCGCGCCCTTGTCCTCGCCGAAGAACGGCTCGCTCGGGTTCTGCACCGAGATCCGCACGATGCCGTTTTCCGCAATCGATTTCAGCGAGCTGGCCTGCGGCGTGAAGCCGGCCGGCAGCACGTTGGCCGACGGCGGCGTCTGCGCGGACTGGCCGGTGTCGACATTTTGTGCGGATGTCGACGACGGCGCCGCGTCATGCGCGGGAATCAGCGTCGACAGGCCGCCCTGATGCACGATCCATACGCCGACGAGCACGACCAGAAACGCGATTGCGCCAAGAAGTTTTTTCATGGTTGAGGGCCTGCAGGAAGTTATTGTTGTTTGGACGGCAACTGCGCGGGGTTCGCCGCATCGACCCCGGGCGCGCGGCCGCCGTTCAGCACCGCCTGCTGCTGCGCCTGCTTGACCTCGGGGTTATCCATCAGCGACGTCTCCATCTCGGAGAACGCCTTGTTGACCGAGCGCATCACCGAATCGACGGCCACGTCGGTCTTGATCTGCTCGAATGTATCGGACGCCTGCCGGCCCGCGAGCTTGTTCATCTGCTGCGCCGCCTGCGACATGTCCCACATCGCCTTCGCGCGGTCGATCGCCGACGCGAAATTCTTCAGTTCGACCTGCACCTGCTTGTAGCGGCCCTCGCGAAACGCGAGCAGCTGCTTCATCGTGTCGAGCTGCGCGCGAAAGCGCGGCGCGTCCTCCGGATACTGCTTCTCGAACAGTTCCGTCTTGCCCTCGAAGTTCTTCACCTCGGTCCGGAACGCGGTGATGCTGTCCGCGAACTTCTGTGCGTCCTGGCGCTTCTCCGCGAGCTGGTTGATCAGCGTCTCGATCGGATTCGACTGCGCCTCCTCGACGATCATCTTCACCTTCTGGTTCGCGAGCTTCATCGCGACGACCGGCGCCAGGTAGATCGCGCCGAGACCGATCACGCCCGCCGCGACCAGCGCGATCACCCCCTTCAGGATGAACAGCGCGGCCGGTGCCGCGATCGCGACGCCGGCGACGATGATCGCCCACTTGATCAGCTTGACCTTGCCACTCCCCGAACTGCCGTTTGCTTCATTTGAAAGCTGCGACATGAGTTTTTCTCCTTGAACCTCGAACCGAACTGCGTACGTTTGCTTTTTCAAGCGCAATCGAAATGCTTCGGACTCCGGTGCCGCCCGGCCATCAGGAAAGCCGGCGGCGCAATGCAAGGACGGGGCGCGCGCGGACGTCACGAGACGCCGGTGTAGGCGCCGTTCGGGATGCGGTGATCGGGGGCAGCGTGCGGCGGTGCGATACGGCGGGCCGGACCGGCGCCGTTCATCGTCGCGGCCATCGCGCGGACGGGAAAGTGTACCGATGCACGGTACGAAACGGGATGACGGATACGTGACGCGACGGGCGTCGGGTGAAGCGTCGTTGCGGCGCGCAAACAGGTGCGGCGCCGGTATTCCGGTACGAGGGCGTAAAGGCTCATCGTTGTTCTTTTGCGTGTCGCGGGTGCAGGAACCGCGCGGCCGGCGCGTCCCGCTCCAAATGCACGGACGTATCCTGCGCCGACCGGCATGCAGCGTCAAGCGGTCGGCATGGAGCCCTTCGTCGGGCTGACAGCCCCCTGTCGTTCGTGCCGCTCCCGCCGTGAAACGCATGCATGACGGCATGCTTTCGAAATTGCAAGGATTCCTGCCCTCGGCACGTGCGCCGCTCGCTCAGGATTGCTTGTCATCGCGGCGCAGCAAGCTTCCGGATTGAAAGCTTGTGACACGGCACGCATGCACGACGCCGCTACGCTACCGCGCCGCCCTGCTCGTGCGCGAGAAACCGCTCGACCATCGCGTTGAACACCGGCAGCGCCGGGTTGTCGTTGTCCGCGCGCCACGCGAGATACAGCTCGGCTGCGACATTGACGCCCGCCAGCGGCCGGAACACCACGCCGTCGACATGAAGCTCGCGCGCCGATGCCGGCACCAGCGCCGCGCCGAGCCCCGCGCGCACGAGGCCGAGGATCGTATGCGTCTGCCCGACGTAGTGCAGGTAGTTCGGCAGCCGCCCGGCGCCCGCGAACATCCCCGAGATCATGTCGTGGAAGTACTTCCCCTCGTTCGGCGAATACGCGATGAACGGCTGCCGGTCGAGTTCGTCGGGGCCGATCTGCTCGTAGCCGGCAAGCGGCGCACCCTGCGCAACCGCGACGAGCATCGGCTCGCGCTGCACGAGCCGGTATTCGAGCGGCTGGCGCGCCGCGCGCTGGCGCACGAAACCCGCGTCGAGCATGCGCGACGCGAGCGCATCGATCTGCACGGTCGACACCATCTCGCGCAATTCGACGTCGACGTCCGGCAGCGCATGCGCGGCGTGCGCGAGCAGCACCGGGATCATCCGGTACGCGCTGACGGCCGTGAAGCCGAGCGTGATGCGGCCGGCCCCGCCGTGCGCGACGCGTTGCGCGGCCTGCTCGGCCCGTGCGGAGAATTCGAGGATGTGCCGCGCGTCGCGCAGGAAGCGCTCGCCGGCCGCGGTCAGGCTGACCTGCCGGCTGCTGCGCTCGAGCAGCGCGATGCCGAGCGCGTGCTCGAGCAGCTGGATCTGCCGGCTCAGCGGCGGCTGGGTCATGAAGAGCCGTTTGGCCGCGCGGCCGAAATGCAGTTCCTCGGCCACCGCGACGAAGCAGCGAAGCTGGTGCAGTTCAATCATCCAATTCTTGAATCAATCGATAGTCTTTTGATGTTAGACGCATATCGATGTGATTTCTATACTCGGTTCCACCTGATGTGCGGCCCGCGCCGCGCACGACGACCGAGACCTTCATGACCATCGACATCCTGCTGACCCAGCCGCTCCCCGACGCCATCGACGCCGAACTGTCCGCCCGTTACGCGGTGCACCGGCTGTACGCGGCCGCGCAGCCGGACGCGCTGCTCGATCGCGTGGCCTCGCGCATTCGCGGGGTCGTGACCGGCGGCGCGAACGGCCTGTCCGCCGCGCTGATGGATCGGCTGAGCGCGCTCGAGATCGTCGCGATCAGCGGCATCGGCACCGATGCGGTCGATCTCGACCGCGCGCGGTCGCGCGGCATCCACGTGACGACGACGCCCGGCGTGCTGACCGACGACGTCGCCGACATGGCGCTGGGGCTGATCCTGATGACGCTGCGCGACCTCGGCGCCGGCGAGCGGATCGTGCGTGCCGGCCGCTGGAGCAAGACGGCCCAGCCGCTCGCGACGCAAGTCACGGGCAAGCGGCTCGGCATCATCGGACTCGGCCGTGTCGGCCGCGCGATCGCGCAGCGCGCGCAGGCGTTCCGGATGCCCGTCAGCTACTTCGGCCCGCGCGAGCATCGCGACAGCGGCTACCGCTTCGTGCCCGACCTCGCCGCGCTTGCGCGCGACAGCGACGTGCTCGTGATCGCGGCATCGGCCGATCACGGCAACGTGCTCGTGACGGCCGACGTGCTCGCCGCGCTCGGCCCCAAAGGATTCCTGATCAATGTCGCGCGCGGCAAGCTGATCGACGAAGCCGCGCTCATCCGCGCACTTGCCGACGGCACGATTGCCGGCGCCGGCCTCGACGTGTTCGCGAACGAGCCGCACGTGCCCGCCGCGCTGCTCGAACTCGACCGCGTCGTCGTACAGCCGCACCGCGCGAGCGCCACGCATGAAACGCGCGAAGAGATGGGCCGGATCGTGCTCGCCAACCTCGCCGCGTGCTTCGCGGGCCAGCGCCCGCCGACCAGCGTCACGCGCTGAACGCCGCGCGGCCTCACGGCCGACATCCTCGTTACAACAACCGATGCCTCCGCGCGACGGAGGCCAGGAGACACGCATGCCCAATCGATCCAGCGGCGCCGCCCTCGCCGCGTCGCCCGCCGCGTCGCGCACGATCGGCCGCGTCCGCTACGCGGTCCTCGCGCTGATTTTCGCGGTCACCGTCATCAACTACGCGGACCGCGCGACGATGTCGATCGCCGGCACCGGCGTCGCACACGATCTCGGGCTGACGCCCGTGCAGCTCGGCATCGTCTTCTCGGCGTTCGCATGGGCCTATGCGATCGGCCAGATCCCGGGCGGCTGGCTGCTCGACCGCTTCGGCGCGCGGCGCGTGTACGGCCTGAGCCTGCTGCTGTGGTCGGTCTTCACGATGCTGCAGGGCACGGTCGGCGGATTCGCCGTGCAAGGTGCGGCCGCGACGCTCGCGCTGTTCGTCATGCGCTTCATGCTCGGCCTCGTCGAATCGCCGGCCTTTCCGGCCAATTCGCGGATCGTCGCCTGCTGGTTCCCGACCGCCGAACGCGGCACCGCGTCGGCGCTGTTCAATTCCGCGCAGTACATGGCCGTCGTGCTGTTCACGCCGGCGATGGCCTGGCTCACGCATGCGCTCGGCTGGGAGCATGTGTTCCTGTGGATGGGGCTGCTCGGCATCGCGCTCGCCGCGCTGTGGTTCGCGTGGTATCGCGAGCCGCACGGCCACCCGCGCGTGACCGACGCGGAGCGCGACTACCTGCGCGCGCACGGCGCGCTCGTCGATCTCGAGGCAAACCGCGTGCGCCACCGGCCGCGCGTGTCGTGGCACGACGTGTCGCAACTGTTCCGCCACCGGAACCTGTGGGCAATCTATGTCGGCCAGTACTGCATCACGGCGCTCACGTACTTCTTCATCACGTGGTTTCCGATCTACCTGATCAAGGGGCGCGGGATGACGATCATGGAAGCCGGCTGGGTCGCCGCGCTGCCGGCGATCTGCGGGTTCACGGGCGGCGTGCTCGGCGGCGTGCTGTCGGACTGGCTGATCCGGCGCGGCATGCATCCGTCGAAGGCGCGCAAGACGCCGTTCGTCGCGGGGATGGCGATGGCGACGCTGCTCGTGCTCGCGAACGGCGCATCGTCGAACGCGGTCGTGATCGCGCTGATGACGATCGCGTTCTTCGGCAAGGGGCTTGCAGCGGTCGGCTGGGCCGTGCTCGCCGATACGGCGCCCGAGGGGATGGTCGGGCTGAGCGGCGGCGTGTTCAACGGCCTCGGCAACATCGCCGGGATCGTCACGCCGCTCGTGATCGGTTACTTCGTCGCCAGCACGGGCTCGTTTGCCGGCGCGTTGTGGTTCGTCGCCGCGCACGGGCTGATCGGCATCGCCGCGTACGCGTGGCTCGCGGGCCGCTTCGAGCGGATCCGCATCACGCCGGCCGCATGAACGGCGCCGCGGCGTGCCGGCGCACCGTCACGCGCGCTTGCGGCCGCCCGGCGTCTGCTCGGTCGTCAGCCGGTCGAGTTCGCGCAGGTCGTTTTCCAGCGCGGGCGTCAGCGTCGTGCGCAGGTGGTCGAGGAACGTGCGGATCTTCGCGTCGAGATAGCGGCGCGTCGCATAGACGGCATACACGCTGACCGTCTGCAGCCGGTACTCCGGCAGCACGCGGATCAGCCGCCCTTCGCGGATGTCGTCGAGCACCGTATACAGCGCGACGCACGCGATCCCGCGCCCGGCGCGCACCGCGACGCACAGCGCGTCCGGCACGTTGACCTGGAACGGCGCCGGCTGCAGTTCGTAGACGGCTTCCTCGCCGTCGCTGCGCTCGAGCCGCCATTCGCTGGCCGGCGAGGCAGGCGTGTCGAGACGCAGGCACACGTGGTTCGGCAGTTCGTCGGGCGCCTGCGGCGTGCCGTGCCGCGCCAGATATTCGCGCGACGCGACGAGCACGCTGCAGCTCGTGCCGCACGTCTGCGCGACATAGCCCGAATCGGGCAGCTGCGACGCCGTCACGATCGACACGTCGTAACCCTCCTCGACGAGATTCGGCATCCGCTGCGCGAGCGTCAGCTCGACCGACACGTCGGGGTTGTCCTCCTGGTAGCGAACGATCGACGACACGACATGACTCTGCCCGAGCCCCGTCATCGCATGGATGCGCATCTTGCCGCTCGGCCGCAGCAGCGCGTTGCGCGCCTCCGCGTTCGCGTAGTCGATTTCCGCGAGGATCGATTTCGCGCGCTCGAAATAGCGTTCGCCGCTTTCGGTCAGGCCGAGGTGGCGCGTCGTGCGATGCAGCAGGCGCGTCTGCACGTGCGCTTCGAGGTTCGATACCGCGCGCGACACCTGCGCGGTGGTCGCATCGATTTCCTTCGCGACCGCAGTAAAACTGCCGGCTTCGACAACGCGCACGAACAGGCGCATGTTTTCGAGCATGTCCATTGGATTGGCTTGGGGAGAGTCAGTGGGGAGGCGTCGGCGGCGCTCGCGTCAGGTGGGGAACGGAACGCGGCCGCGAACCACGTCGAATCGATCACCGGGCCGGGGAAAAGGCGGGAGAGCGGGCATCGCGTACGTGGTTCTGGCATGACGGGGGATTCAGTGGCCCGAATTGTACGCCGCTGCAGACAAATTTGCGCGATTGCCCGGCCCACAAGCTTTCATCCGATGAAAGGTTTTCGCAAGGCGCGCGCGTCGCGCGCGTGCAACGGCTTGATGCAGCGCGACAATTTGTATCACAACGCGATATAATTCCGCGCTTGTCGCCGCGCGCGCCCCGCGCTGTCATTTTTACCGCTTAACCGTCCATGTCGTCAGGCTCCTCTCCGTCGCGCCGCACGTTGCGGCAATGGCTGCACAGCTTCCTTCCCCATCCGATGTCGCTTGGCTGGCGCGAACGCCTGCGTTCGTGCACGGGTGCGCTCGTCGGGATCGCGACGGTCGGCGTCACGATGCGGCTGCTGCCCGGCGTGCCGGGCCTCGTGCCGCTGCTCGTCGCGCCGATGGGCGCGTCGGCCGTGCTGCTGTTCGCGGTGCCGGCGAGCCCGCTCGCGCAGCCGTGGTCGATCATCGGCGGCAATCTCGTCGCGGCGACGGTCGGCGTGGCCTGCGCGCAATGGATCGCCGATCCGATCACGGCCGCCGCGGTCGCGATCGCGTGCGCGATCGGCGGCATGTTCGTGCTGCGCTGCGTGCACCCGCCGTCGGGTGCCGTCGCGCTCACGGCCGTGGTCGGCGGCCCGGCGATTCACGCGCTCGGCTTCAGTTTCGTGCTGGAGCCGATCGCACTGCAATCGGCGATCCTGCTGTCGGCCGCGCTCGCGTATCACGCGCTGACCGGGCACCGCTACCCGCACGGCGGCGTGCGCCCCGAAACGAAACCGCAGGCGGGCGGCGCCGCACCGGCGCGCGGCGGCTTCACGCGCAGCGACCTCGACGCCGTGCTGAAGCGCCGCAGCGAATGGCTCGACGTCGATCCCGACGATCTCGAAACGCTGCTGCGCGAAACCGAGATGCAGGCCTATGCGCGCACGTTCGGCCAGCTCACGTGCGCCGACCTGATGACGAAGAATGCGATCGAGGTCGCGCCGTCGACATCGGTGACGGCCGCGCTGACGCTGCTCGACCGCCACCGTGTGAAGGCGCTGCCGGTGATCGACGGCGAAGGCCGCCTGACCGGCATCGTCACGCGCGCCGACCTCACGCGCCAGCTGCGCCGCCCGACCCCGCTGTGGCAACGCCTGTCCGCGCGGCTGCCGCAATCGCTCGGCGGCCAGCCCGCGAGCGTCGCCACCGTGATGACGCGCGACGTCGCGTACGTGCCGGAAACGATGCCGATCACCGCGCTCGTGCCGCTGTTCACGCATTCGGGCCACCACCACATTCCGGTCGTCGATGCGTCGCGCCGGCTCGTCGGGATCATTACGCAGACGGATCTCGTGACGGGCCTTTATCGGCAAACCCAAATGCTCGAGGCCGCGTAGCGCACGTCACGCCACATAACGGCTGACGCAACGCGGAATGCCTCCATTCCGCCGACGATCGGCCATTTATATCATGTTGTGATATATTTGACGCTACCGAAACCGACCGTACGACCGACCTCGATGAACGATACCCGACGCGCGCTGGCGAAAAGCGATTTTCAGCAACTGTCCGAGTTCCGCTACCAGATGCGCCGCTTCGAGCGCTTCTCCGAACGCGCCGCGCAAAGCGAAGGCGTGACGCCGCTGCAATACCTGCTGCTGCTGCACATCAAGGGCTATCCGCATCGCGAATGGGCAACCATCGGCGAGCTCGCGGAACGCCTGCAGGCGCAGCATCACGGCGTCGTCGCGCTGGTGACGCGCTGCGAGGCGCTCGGGCTCGTGAAGCGCAAGACGAGCGAAGCCGACCGCCGCCAGGTCGAAGTCCACCTCGAACACGCCGGCGAGACGCTGCTCGCCCGCCTCGCGGCCATGCATCGCGCCGAGCTGAAGTCGCTCAAGGACGCGTTCCAGGTTCCCCAGATCGATTACTGACCCTTGCCTTTGCCACTCCGATGAACGCACCACACAAACGCGATTTCTCGACCAACGAACGCCTGCCCAGGATCGCGTTGCTTGCCGCCGGGATCGGCCTGCTCAGCACGCTTGCCGCGTTCGTGCTGTTGAGCCTGATCCACCTGTTCACGAACCTGTTCTTCTTCCAGCAGTTCTCGTTCGCCGACCGCTCCCCGGCGAACAACACGCTCGGCGCATGGGTAATCGTGATCCCGGTGATCGGCGGGCTGATCGTCGGGATGATGGCGCGCTTCGGTTCGGAGAAGATCCGCGGCCACGGCATTCCCGAAGCGATCGAGGCGATCCTGTTCGGCAAGAGCCGCATGTCGCCGAAGGTCGCGATCCTCAAGCCGCTGTCGTCCGGCGTCGTGATCGGCAGCGGTGGCCCGTTCGGCGCCGAAGGCCCGATCATCATGACGGGCGGCGCGCTCGGCTCGCTGATCGCGCAATGCGTGCATGTAACCGCCGCCGAGCGCAAGACGCTGCTCGTCGCCGGTGCGGCCGCCGGCATGACGGCCGTGTTCGGCACGCCGGTCGCCGCGGTGCTGCTCGCGGTCGAGCTGCTGCTGTTCGAATGGCGTCCGCGCAGTTTCCTGCCGGTCGCGCTTGCATGCGCGGTGGCCGGGTTCGCACGCGCGGTGTTCTTCGGCGTCGATCCGCTGTTTCCGCTGACGACGGCCGCGCCGACGCCTGTCGCGCTGCTGTCGTGCATCGTCGCGGGCCTGCTGTCGGGCATGCTCGCATGCGGCCTGTCGGCGGCGCTCTACCGCGTCGAGGACACGTTCGCGAAGCTGCCCGTGCACTGGATGTGGTGGCCCGCGCTCGGCGCGATCGTGATCGGCATCGGCGGCTGGCTCGAACCGCGCGCGCTCGGCGTCGGCTACGACGTGATCGGCGACCTGCTTCATCAGCACATCGCGCTGAAGATCGCGCTCGCGCTGCTGATCGTGAAAGCCGTGATGTGGGTGATCGCGCTCGGCTCGGGCACGTCGGGCGGTGTGCTCGCCCCGCTGCTGATGCTCGGCGCCGGCCTCGGCACCGTGCTGTCGCCGATGCTGCCGGGCGGCGATCCGGCGCTGTGGCCGCTCGTGTGCATGGCCGCGACGCTCGGCGCCACGCTCGGTGCCCCGCTGACCGCGATCGTGTTCGCGTTCGGCCTCACGCACGACGCGAACGCGCTGCTGCCGCTGCTCGCGGCGACGCTCGTCGCGCACGGCTTCTCGACCATCGTGATGAAGCGCTCGATCATGACGGAAAAGATCGCACGGCGCGGCTATCACATCTATCGCGAATACGGCGTCGATCCGCTCGAGCGCCATGACATCGGCGAAGTGATGACACCGGCCGACGTGCTCGTCGCGATCGACGGCGCAGCGACGCTCGTTACCGTCGAGTCGCAGTACTTCGGCGCGAAGCAGACGCATCGCGCGTACCCGGTCGTGCAGAACGGCCGCCTGCTCGGTCTCGTCGATCGCGCGACGCTCGATGCGCAGCGCGCGCAGGCCGGCGCCGACACGCCGATCTCGGGCGCGTTCGCGAACCGCGAGCCGGCCGTCGCGCTCGCGCACGAAACGTGCCGCGTCGTCGCGTCGCGCCTCGCGATGCTGGGCCTCGAACGCCTGCCGGTCGTCGCCGACGAGCAATCGCTGCGCATCACGGGCATCGTGTCGCGCAGCGACCTGATCAAGCCCGCACTCCAGCACTTCGACGACGAACAGAAGCGCGAGCGCTTCCGCCCGATCGTTCCGGTCAACCTGCGCGACGCCGGCACCCGCAAGGCCGGCTGACGCCACCCGCGTGCGCGGCACACCGGCCGCGCACCGCTTCCTCATCCCGCCTCACCTCGCTGCACGATGCGGCGCGCCCCGCGCGCGCCGCATCGCATTCCCCCGCGTCCCGTGTTTAAAGTTGGTTAACAATTCGACCGACGAAAGTTTGTCATCATGGTGCCCATGCGACGGGGCCACCAATCAGCCATTCCACTTCGCCAACAGATAAAAGATAAAGAGTCGCGGCACGGCATGCGCACACATGCCGTTCGCCGTGGCCGTCACGACACCACACGACCGGACAGCGCACCGACCACGCAACGCATGACGTCGAGTCGCACGCGACGCATGCCGCATCGCAGCAACGCGCACAGCACCGGAGTCGCCATTTGGCAAGCGCGCTAACAACTTGTTTCGGAATAGCCGGAACCGTACTTGCCCGATGCGATCTCATTAGCACGCAGTACTGCTGCGCATCCCACTCAATCAATCACGACTCGAGGGAGATAACGTGAACGCGAAATACTTACCGCTCATCGCATTGGCCGTGGCATTTTCTGCTCATGCAGCCGATTCTGCCCTGCAGAACGTGGGACAAAGCCAAAAGCCCGCCGACCAAGTGGCGCAGTGCATCGCCAAGACGTGGGCCGACAAGTCGCAACAACAAGTGACGTCGCAGTACGAACTGGCGAACGGCCTCGCAATGGCCGTCTACGCGCCGGGCCAGCAGCCGCCGAACGGCGCTGCCGCCGTGGTGCGCCCGGCCAACGCCGGCAACGCGAAGACCTGGGTCGGTTTCCGCGGCGGCGATGCATCGTCGGCCGGCGACATCAACGCCTGCCTGTAACGAGAACAGGCGCTTCGGACGGCCTTGCGCCATCCGCTTGCGACAAGCCCCGCCTCGGCGGGGCTTTTCTTTTGCTGCCGCCTGCGCTTACAGGTAGCTGCAGACGTAATCGAGCGTCTCGAGCACTTCGATGTCGAAGCGGCTCTTGCCCGGCACCGAGAACGACTCGCCGGCGCCGTAGGTTTGCCATTCGCTGCTGCCGTCGAGCTTCACGCGGCACTGGCCGGCCTGCACTTCCATCAATTCGGGCGCATCCGTGCCGAAGTTGAGCGCGCACGGCAGGATCACGCCGAGCGTCTTGCGCGTGCCGTCCGGGAAGAGCACGGTATGCGACACGCACTTGCCGTCGAAATAGACGTTCGCGCGCTTGACGACCGATACGTTGTCGAATTGGGTTGCACTGGTCATGTGATGCCTCTGATTGCTGGATGCCGGATGGCGATAGTTGTTGGCGGCCGGCCGGAGCGGCGGGCCGGCCGATATCATACCGGCTTGCGCGGCATGCGCCGGAACGGCGTGCCGCCGGCTGCGTGCCGAGCCTCGAATAATCAGGATGACTACGCGATCCCCGGCGAGCGGCGGTTCACCGCAGCCCCTTGCGCCGCGCGGAATCGCGCAGGCAATCGAGCAGCATCGACGCGGCCGGCGTCAGCGGGCTGTCGCGGCGCGTGACGACCTGCACCGAGACGCCCGGCAGGCGCTCGCGGATCGGCAGCACCGCGAGCTGGTCGCGCGCCCACTCGCCCTGCAGCAATTGCTCGGGCATCGATGCGATCAGGTCGCAGCCGGTCATCAGGCTGTGCGCGAGCCCGAAGCTCGGGCATTCGACGACGCGTGCCGGCACCGGCAGTCCGTAGGCGACGAACGAATTGAACAGCACCTGCGTGGAGCTTTCCGGCGACGGGTTCATCAGCCAGTCGGCCTCGACGAGATCGGCGAGCGACGTGGCCGACGCAAGCGGATGCCCCTTGCGTGCGACGATCAGCGAGCGGCTCGCGTAAAGCTCCGCGTGGTCGAACTCGGCCGCCAGCAGCTCGGGGACGACGACGGCCACCGCGAAATCGAGCGAGCCATCGTGCAGGCGCGGCAGCGCGACGCCCGGAAACCCTTCGATCAGGTTGACGCGCGCCACCGGGAAGCGGCGCCGGAATGCGCGAAACGCGTCGGGCAGGATCGTCACCGCGGCCGCCGGCGTGATGGCCGCCGCGACGGAGCCCGTCATCGCGCCCTGCGCCTGCTCGATGTCGTCGCGGGCGCGCTGCATTTCGGCGACGATCAGCCGCGCGCGCACCTGCAGTTGCTGGCCGAACGCGGTGAGTTGCACGCCGCGCGCGGTACGCACGACGAGCGACACGCCGAGGGCGATCTCGAGCTCCTTGACCGCCTTCGTCAGCGCCGCCGGCGACACGTTCAGGCGCCGCGCGGCCGCGCGGATGCTCCCTTCTTCGGCAACGGTGACGAACGCTTTCAGCTGATGGTATTTCATGGCGGCAATGCGTGATCCGTGGAAACCCCGTGCATCGCGACACGCGCCGGCTCAGGGTATTCCCGAGCGGCAACCGACGGTGTGCACCAAAGCAATTTATCAGCTTCTGGTACGCAAAAGAAATTTATATGCTTGGTCGTCATATGCGCGTCAAACGCCCCTTCGGCCCCACAGGAGACACCATGCTGCAAGCCGTGAACCCCGTCATCCCCGGTATCGCCGCGATCGCCCCCGAGCTGGTCGAGGTGCGCCGCCGCATCCACGCGCATCCCGAGCTCGCGTTCGAAGAGACGCTCACGAGCGATCTCGTCGCCGAGCTGCTCACCGGCTGGGGCTATGAAGTGCATCGCGGCATCGGCAAGACGGGCGTCGTCGGCGTGCTGCGCGAAGGGCAAGGCGCGCGCACGGTCGGCCTGCGCGCCGACATGGACGCGCTGCCGCTCGCGGAAACCACCGGCCTGCCGTACGCGAGCCGCCATGCGAACAAGATGCATGCGTGCGGCCACGACGGCCACACGGCGATGCTGCTGTGCGCGGCGCGCCACCTCGCGGCGACGCGCCAGTTCTCCGGCACGCTGAACCTGATCTTCCAGCCGGCCGAGGAGAACTTCGGCGGCGCGAAGGCGATGATGGACGACGGCCTGTTCGACCGCTTCCCGTGCGACGCGATCTTCGCGATCCACAACATGCCGGGCCGTGCGGCCGGCGACATGGCGTTCCGCACCGGCGCCGCGATGGCGTCGGCCGACCGCGTGACGATCACGCTGCGCGGCGTCGGCGGCCATGGCGCGATGCCGCATTTCGCGCGCGATCCGATGTCGGCCGCCGGCAGCATCATGGTCGCGCTGCAGACGATCGTCGCGCGCGAGGTCGATGCGCAGCATGCGGCCGTGATCACGGTCGGCAGCGTGCAGGCCGGCGAGACGTTCAACATCATTCCCGAAACCGTCGTGATGAAGCTGTCGGTGCGTGCGCTGAACGCCGACGTGCGCGCGCTGCTCGCGCGCCGCATCGAAGCGCTCGCGAAAGGCCAGGCGGAAAGCTTCGGCGTCACCGCGGAAGTCGACTACGACTACGGCTACCCGGTGCTCGTGAATCACACGGAACCGACCGCGTTCGCAGCCGGCATCGCACGCCAGATGCTCGGCGCCGACCGCGTCGAAACCGACTCCGCGCCGCTGATGGGCAGCGAGGATTTCGCGTTCATGCTCGAGGCGCGCCCCGGCTGCTACGCATTCATCGGCAACGGGATCGGCAGCAAGGGCGGCTGCATGGTGCACAACCCCGGCTACGACTTCAACGACGACATTCTCGCGATCGGCGCGAGCTACTGGGTTCGCGTCGCCGAAGCCTGGCTCGCGGCCTGACGGCCCCTCCTGACAGCCCTTCATCACGCAGTTTCGCGCTTACCGGGGGAACCCCATGGAAACATCCGCCCTTCCGTTCGCCGGCACGCCGGTCGATGCCCGCGCCGCCGCGAAGAAACGCCGGCTGATCGCGGCTGCCGCCGTCGGCAACGCGCTCGAGTTCTACGACTTCACGGTCTACAGCTTCTTCGCGATCCTGATCGGCAAGCTGTTCTTCCCGGTGCATTCGTCGTTCGGGCAGTTGATGCTCGCGGTCGCGAGCTTCGGCGTCGGCTTCGTCACGCGGCCGCTCGGCGGGCTCGTGATCGGCATGTATGCCGACCGCGCCGGCCGCAAGAAGGCGATGATCCTCACGCTGCTGCTGATGGCGCTCGGCACCGCGACGATCGCGGTCGCGCCGACCTTCGCGCAGATCGGCATCGCCGCACCGATGCTGCTCGTGCTCGCGCGCCTGCTGCAGGGGTTCGCATCGGGCGGCGAAGTCGGCGCGTCGACGACGCTGCTGCTCGAACAGGCGCCGCAGCATCGTCGCGGCTTCTACGCATCGTTCCAGTTCTCGAGCCAGGGGCTCGCCGCGCTCGCGGGCGCGCTCACCGGCGTTGCGCTGACGTCCACGCTGACTGCCGCGCAGCTCGAAAGCTGGGGCTGGCGCGTGCCGTTCATCATCGGCACGCTGTTCGTGCCGATCGGCTACTGGCTGCGCCGTACCGTCGAGGAAGTGCCGGCTGCCACACCGGCGGCCGCGCACGACGAGCCGGTCGCATCGCTGCCGCTCGCCGACGTGCTGCGCCATCACGGCAAGGCCGTGTTCGCGGGCCTCGGCGTGACGATCGGCGGCACGTCGATCCACTACATCATCGTGTTCTACATGGCGATCTACGGCGTGCAGGTGCTTCACCTGCCGACCTGGCTGTCGATGACGGCCGGCTGCGTCGCCGGCGCGATCCTGATGCTCGTGACGCCGATCGGCGGCCACCTGTCCGACGTGTACGGGCGCAACAGGATCGTCTGGTGGACGCGCATCGTGCTGATGGTCGCGATCTACCCGGCGTTCATCGCGCTGAACCGCTGGCCGGGCGCCACGTCGCTGCTGTCGATCATCGCCGCGCTGTCGATCGTGCACGCGATCAACATCGGCGCGACCGGCGCGATGCTCGGCGAGCTGTTCCCGCGTGCGGTGCGCGCAACCGGCGGCGCCCTCGTGTACAGCGTCGGCGTCGCGATCTTCGGCGGCTTCGCGCAGTTCTTCGTCACGTGGCTGATCGCGGCGACCGGCAATGCGAATGCACCCGCGTGGTATGCGATCGGCTGCGGTGCGATGACGCTGCTCGCGATTCGCTGCATGGATGAAAAGGCGGGGAAGGCGCTCGACTGACCAGGGGCCGATGCGGCCGTGGGCCGCAAATGAAAAAAGGCACGGGTTCGATCACCCGTGCCTTTTGCGCATCTGGCGCTGCCCGCGCTCAGAACGTATGCATCATCCCGACATACGCGCCCGTCTGCGACTCGCCCGCCAGCGGGCTCGTGCCCGACGTCGCGTCGCGCGGCGTCGCCAGCAGCGAGAAGTTCGAGTTGCCGCCGTTGCGCACATACGCGACCGTGCCGTACAGGAACGTGCGCTTCGACAGGTTGTACGTCGTGCCGAGCACGTACATCATCGCGTGGCCCGACGGATCGTGCGACGCGTCGCTGCCGCCGTCGCCCACCTTCACGTAATAGCCGCCGGCCGTCACGGCCCATTGCGGATTCGCCGCGTAGGTCGCGCCGAGCCAGTAGTGGTCGGCGCGATCGGCGACGCCGGCCGGGCTGTCCGGCGCCTGGTAGTGCGTATACGCGCCCTGGATCTTGAACTTCGACACCTTCACGTTCGCGCCGACGAAGTACTCGCGCGACGCCGTGAAGATGTTGCTGAACTTGCCGTTGTTGTCGCGCAGCTCGTCGTACATGCCGCGCACGTCGAACACCGGCGAGTGGTACGAGATCATGATCCCGTCCGAGCGGCCGAAATCGTCGGCCGCGCCGTAGTTGAAGCCGCGCGACTGGTTGCCGAACGCGTACTGCGCCTGCACGTCGAAGCCGCCGATCACCGGGCTGTGATATTCGATGTTGTTGCTGCTCTGCTGCCAGTTGCGGCCACGCACGAGCGACGCGGACGAAAACGCCTGCTGGACGAACGGATCGAATTCCCACACGCCGTCGCTGTCGATGAACAGGTTGCGGCCGGCCTGCAGCTGGCCCCACGTGTCGCTCTTCAGCCCGACATACGCGCGACGCGACCACATGCGCCCGCCGCCCGTCGTGCCGTTCATCACCTGGAATGCGGTCTCCAGGTTGAAGACCGTCGACAGCCCGCCGCCGAGATCCTCGAAGCCCTTCAGGCCGAACATGCTGGTGCCCCAGTCGCCGCCTTCCGCGCTCCAGCGCGACTTGCTGCCGTTCGGCGTCGCGATGTGGTTCAGGTATTCGATGCCGCCGTCGATCCGGCCGTACAGCATCACGCTCGTCTGTGCAAAGGCAGCCGCCGGTGTGGCGGCCGCAATCAGCCATGCGAAATGTTTAAGTCGCAAAATGATGCCCCCTCGGAGTCTCGACCTTCCCGCGCGCGCCCCATGCGCGCGCCCAGGGTCTGTTTATCCGCGATCGACCGAATATCGACCGGGGCCCGCTGCGCACAGTGCAAGCAGGCCACCCGCGATCGCGATGTTCTTGTAGAAGTGAATCATGTTGTCGATCTGCTCGCCGCCCGTCATCGTCCAGTAGTGGTGGCCGATGAAGCCGGTGCCGATCGAATACAGCGCGAGCAGCAACGCCAGCGGGCGCGTCTGGAAGCCGACCAGGATCGCGATCCCGGCGAACAGCTCCATCACGACGGAGATCGCCGCGGAAACGATCGGCGCGGGCGCGCCTTCCGAGCCCATGAACGCGATCGTACCGGAGAAGTCGGTGATCTTCTTCCAGCCGAACATCACGAACAGGATCACGAGCAGGATCCGGGACAGCAACAGCAGCACATCGCGCTGGGACGCGAGAAACGGTTGATTCGGTGTCATGGTCTCGATCAACGAAAACGATGCGCGGCCTACGCGCACCGGATTGCCAACGAACCAGGACGGGCGGCCGCCTGCGCCGCCCGCCCCGCTCTGCAACAACCGGCATCGGGCCCGCCCGATGTGCTGCGCGCCTCCTCTTGGTTGTCGCCCTGCTCCGTCGCGCGCCGCATCAGCGCAGCTTCGCGACGTCCTGCTCGGTCACCTTCGCGGCCGGATTGCCGAACTGCCCGGTCAGGTAGTTCGTCAGCGCGGCGATCTGCGCATCCGACAGCTCGTGGCGGAACGCCGGCATCCCGACGTCCTCGCTGCCGGCCTTGCGCTGCACGCCGTTCAGGATCACCTGCACGAGGTTGGTCGGATTCGGTGCGCCGACCGCCGAGTTGTGGAACAACGGCGGGTAATAGCCGTCCGGCGTGCCCTTGCCCTGCATCTGGTGGCAGGTCGCGCAGTTGCCGAGGTACAGCCGCGCCGGATCGATGCCCGACGACGCGAGCGCGACGCCGCGCAGCTTCAGGCCGTCCTCGGCCGGCTTGCCCCACGACGAACGCGACTGCTTCGCGTCGTCGCTGGCCACCGCCGGCACCGTACGGATGTACGTCGAGATCGCGCCGATGTCGGCTTCCGTCATCTTCGAGAAGCTGTGCTCGATCGCCTCGGCCATCGGGCCGGCGGCCTGCGCGAGACCCGGCACGCTGCCGGTGCGCAGGTACTGGACGAGCTGCTGCTGGGTCCAGCCGCCGATCCCGGCGTTCGGGTCGGACGTGATGTTGTAGCCGTCCCAGCCCGCGAGCACCGAACCGGACAGGAAGCTGCCGCCGGTTTCATCGAGCGACTTCTCCTGCATCGCGATCCCGCGCGGCGTGTGGCACGTGCTGCAGTGCGCGAGGCCCTGCACCAGATACGCCCCGCGGTTCCACTCGGCGCTCTGTGCGGGCTTCGGCTGGTACACGCCGTCCTTCAGGAACAGCCAGTTCCAGATCTTCAGCGGCCAGCGCATGCTCAGCAGCGCGGGGATCTCGTTCTTCGGCGGCGCCTGCTTGACCGGTTCGACGCCGTGCATGAAGTACGCGTACAGCGCCTGCACGTCGTCGTCGTTGATCTTCGCGTACGACACGTACGGCATCGCCGGGTACAGGTTGTCGCCGTTCTTCGAGACGCCGTGACGCACCGCGCGCTCGAAATCGTCGAACGTCCAGTTGCCGATGCCGGTGTCCGGGTCGGGCGTGATGTTGCTCGTATAGATCTTGCCGAGCATCGGCACCGGCATCCCGAGGCCGCCCGCGAACGGCTTGCCGCCCTTCGCGGTGTGGCAGGCCATGCAGTCGCCCGCGATCGCGAGGTATTCGCCGCGCTTGACCTGCGCCGGATCGGCCGAATCGGCCGCGCGTACGAGCCCCGGCAGCGCGAGGCAGCCGGCGAGGAGGAAGGTGAGAGTAGATTTCCGCACGGTCAGACTTCCTTCTTCAGCGTGTCCGACATCCGCAGCGCCAGCGCCGCGATCGTCAGCGTCACGTTCACCGTACCGACGGTCGGCATCGTCGAGCTGCTCGAGATGAACAGGTTCGGATGGTCGAACGTGCGGCAGTCCTTGTCGACGACCGAGTCGCGTGCATCCGCGCCCATGATCGTCGCGCCCGTGATGTGGTTGTTCGGCGCGAACTCGTCGTTGAAGACGACTTCGGTGCCGCCGAGCACCTTCGCGGCCGTCGCGTAGACCTCGCGCGTGTGCACGGCGCCGCGCTTCACGTAATCGTCGATCGCGTACGTGATCTCGGGGCGCGGGATGCCGACCGCGTCCGTGGCCGTCTTGCTCGGCACGATGCGGTTCTCGGGCTGCGGCAGGATTTCGTGGAAGCAGTCGAACTGCACGTAGCGCGCGGAACGGTCGCGGATCTGCGCGTCGAGCTCCGCGGGCTTCATCAGCTTGCCGCCCTTGAAGATCTTCTGCGTCTCCTGGTTGATGCGCGACATGTTCGACAGGTGGATCTTCTTCGCGGCTTCGGTCGCGCGGAACGGGCCGTCGCGGAAACCGATCAGCGACGTCATCTCCTGCGGGCCGCGGCCCGGCCACAGCTTCTCGTTCGCGTAGAACGACACGCCGGTGCCCGGGTGGTCCATCAGGTTGCGGCCGACCATGTCGGAGCTGTTCGCGACGCCGTTCGGGAAATCGCGGTTCGCGGACATCAGCAGGATCTTCGGCGTCTCGATGCCGTTCGCGGCGATCACGAAGTACTTGCCCTCGACGCGATGGTCGGCGCCCGTCTTGTCCTTGTAGATCGCGGCGACGATGCGCTTGTCCGGGCCGGTCTCGAGCTTGTAGACGACCGCGCTGTCGATCAGCTTCGCGCCGGCCTGCTCGGCCTTCTCGACGTGCACGATGCCGTTGTACATCGCGCCGATCGGGCAGATCGGCATGCAGTTGTTGTTCCCGCAACAGGTTGGCCGGCCGTCGTACGGGCGGCTGTTGCGCGCGACGGGCTCGGTCACCACGTGGAACTTCGGGTCATAGCCGTTGAGCGCGCTCTTGATCGTCTGCTCGTTGAACGACAACGGCAGCGGCGGCATCGGGTACGGCTCCTTGCGCGGCGAGTACAGGTCTTCCTCGGGGCCCGGGCCCCACACGCCGAGTTCTTCCTCGGCGCGCTGGTAGTAATGCTCGATGTCGTCGTACTGGATCGGCCAGTCGCGGCCGACGCCGTACACCGTCTTCATCTTGAAGTCGTTCGGGATGAAGCGCCATGCCGACGCGGCCCAGTGCCACGTCGTGCCGCCCACCGCGCGGATGTACTGCGAGTTGAACTTGTGCTCGCCCTTCAGGACCAGGTAGTCGTTCGGCGGACCGTATTCCGGATGCGGCGCCCACGGGCTCGACGGGTACGGCGCCATGAAATCGGTCTTGTCGACCTGGTTGCGAAAACGCTCGACGATTTCCCAGCGCGGCATGCGCGGGCCGGCTTCCAGCAGGATCACGGACTTGCCCGCCATCGCGAGCTGGTGGGCCACGATCGCGCCTGCGACACCCGACCCGACGACGACGACGTCGGCCTTTTGCGTATCGGTATCGGCCATCAGGCTTGCCTCTCGATCGGTTTTTCGGCCCAGAAGCCGGGTTTGTTGGGGCAATACGAAGGAATCACGAGCGTATCGGATACGACGCTGAACATTAATGCTTCTTCGTAGGTAATCACGACGTTGTCGACAATGCCGAGATACCACGCTTCAAGAATCTTCAGCGCGAGTGCTTCCTGATCGGGATTCAGCGAACCGGACGCGAGTGCGCCGGCGAGTTGCGGCAGGCTGTCGGCCGTCTTGAACGAGCCCTTCTGCAAGGCCTGGAGGAAGCGTTCGCCGAGCACGCGGCTCAGCCCCTTCTTGCCGGTCAATGCTTCGGAGAGCGTCATGAACGTATCGAGCGGCGCCGTGCCGGGATCGTCGGCCAGGGCCCGCAACGCCAGCGAGCCGGTGAGGCCCGCCGCCGTCAGCGCCAGTGCGCCCTGCAGCCATTGACGCCGCGTGATGCCGCTTGCGGCTGCGTCGTTTTCACGACGCGAGTGGGGGGTGTTGTCGTTGTGCATGTTTCCTTCTCTCGAACACCGGATTCGGGAAAACCACGCTTGATATTTCTCAAACATTGGCGCGGACCTGAAATGTACGCGCACAAATCGGATCGAACAATCTTTTTATAGTCCATTAAATGTTCCGCAATCCGAGACAATCGACATTTCGCTGCATTTTTGTGTCGCCGGCGCGACAAATCTGCGGCACCGCCCCCCGTGTCGCATGCCGGCGACACACTGCGCACCGCGATGCGCGTGCATGACGGTCGGTTAGAATCGCGTGCAATCAAACAGAAAGCTTCCCTCCGAGGGCAATCGAGCGATGAAGCAGCACGACAAACACAACAAAGAAGCGCATCAACCCAACCACACCACCGGGCTGCTCTGGCGCATCGGCGCCGTCGCGGTGCTCGGCGGCGCAGCGGCGCTGTCGCTGCACGCAGGCGCGGCGCGCACGGTGAGCGTGTCGCCGCAAGGCACCGTCACCGAAGTCCGGCAGAGCGTCGTCAAGTTCGACGAACCGATGGTCGCGTTCGGCTCGGCCTCCGCGCCGAATCCCGCACGCGTGACCTGTAACGACTCGACGGCCGCACGCGGCCAGGGTCACTGGCTCGACGACAAGACCTGGGTTTACGATTTCGAAAACGACCTGCCGCCCGGCGTGCGCTGCTCGGTCGCGCTCAACGACGCACTGCGCTCGGTCGCCGGCAATGCGGCGAGCGGCCCGCGCCGCTTTACGTTCCAGACGGGCGGACCGTTCCCGGTGTCGGTACGCCCCGGCTCGCGCGAGATCGAGGAACACCAGGTCTTCGTGATGAAGCTGAACGGCCCGGCCGAGCCGCGTTCGGCACTCGCGAACATCTGGTGCGAAGCGGCCGGCATCGGCAACCGCATTCCCGTCACGGCCGTCGACGACGATGCGCGCAATGCGCTGCTCGATCATTTCGGCCTGAAGAAGGAAGCCGCGCGCGTGCTGACGCTGTCGTGCGCGCAGGCACTGCCGGCGAGCGCGAAGATGCAGCTCGTATACGGCAAGGGTGTCGCGAGCCCGAGCGGCATCGCGAACGAAACCGAACGCCGCTTCGATTTCACCGTGCGTGCCCCGTTCGCCGCGAGCTTCTCGTGCGAACGCGAGAATGCGAAGGCGCCCTGCACGCCGCTGCGCCCGCTCACGCTGACGTTCAACGCGCCGATCTCGCGCAAGCACGCGGAAGCGATCAAGCTGCGCGGCCCCGACGGCACGTTGAACCCGACCTTCGCGGCCGACGACCACAGCGAGGAAGTGACGACCGTCACGTTCAACCCGCCGCTGCCCGCGCAGGCCGGCCTGACGATCGAGCTGCCGTCGGGCCTGCGCGACGTGACCGACCGCACGCTGTCCAACGCCGACCTGTTCCCGCTGGCGACGCGTACCGCGCCGATGCCGCCGCTCGCGAAATTCTCGTCGGGCACGTTCGGGATCGTCGAGCGCTTCGCCGAACCCGATACGCCCGCGCTCGTGCCCGTCACGCTGCGCAACGTCGAGGCCGACCTGCATATCGCGGGCCTCAACGCGGGCGGCGCGCAATTCGCGAACCTGAAGGTCGAGAACGACACCGCGATCCGCCAGTGGATGCGCACCGTCGACCGCTTCGACAACTGGTCGATGACGGCCGGCTCGATCGACAGCCAGATTCCCGGCCTGCTCGACCGCAAGGGGCAGCACCCCGTCTACGTGCCGCTCGAAGCCGGCGAAAAGCAGCCCGCGCCGAAGAACCGCCGTATCGACGTGCGCTCGCTGTCACTGCTCAAGGGCGAGCCCGGCGCGCAGACGCTGACGCTGCCGCCGGCCGATCCGAAAACACTGCGCCCGTTCGAAGTGGTCGGCGTGCCGATCGACAAGCCCGGCTTCTACGTGCTCGAACTCGCGTCGCCCGCGCTCGGCCGCTCGCTGCTCGCGAAGCCGTCGAGCATGTACGTGCGCACCACCGTGCTCGTCACGAACCTCGGCGTGCACCTGAAACAGGGCCGCGAGAACAACCTCGTGTGGGTCACGACGCTCGACAAGGGCAAACCGGTGCCGAACGCGCAGATCCGCGTGTCGGACTGCAACGGCGACGAAATCGCGGCCGGCAAGACCGACGCGCAGGGCCTGCTGAAGATCGACGGGCCGTTCGAGCCGAAGCGCGCGTGCAGTTCGTCGGAGCAGCGTTACGACGACTACTTCGTGTCGGCCAGCGTCAACGATCCGAAGACGGGCCCCGACATGGCATTCGTCAGCTCGGGCTGGAACCGCGGGATCGAATCGTGGCGCTTCAACGTGCCGACCGACACCGACAGCGCACCGACCGTGCGTGCGCATACGGTATTCGACCGCACGCTGCTGCGCGCCGGCGAAACCGTGTCGATGAAGCATTTCATCCGCACCGAAACGCTGCAGAGCCTCGCGTTCCCGTCGCAGTACCCGACGCGCGTGACGATCCGCCATCTCGGCACGGGCCAGACGTACAAGCTGCCGCTCACGTGGGCGGCCGACCACAGCGCGGACACGCAGTTCACGCTGCCGGCCGCCGCGAAGCTCGGCGAGTACAGCGTCGAGCTCGAAGGCGGCCCGGAAGATGCGCCGACGGCCACCTACTACAGCGGCAGCTTCCGCGTCGAGGCGTTCCGCCTGCCGGTGCTGAAAGGCTCGATCGGCGCGCGCGACGCGCAGAAGAGCCCGCTCGTCGCCGTGAAGGAGGCGCCGCTCGCGGTGCAGATCGACTACGTGTCGGGCGGCGGCGCATCGAACCTGCCGGTGCAGGTGTCGGCGCTGATGAAATGGGCATCGCCGCCGTTCGCCGATCGCTTCGAGGACTTCAGCTTCACGCCGTATCGCCCCGACACGAGCGACGGCAATGCCGACGACGATTCGCAGGACGGCGACAACGCGTCGTCGTCGAACCACGATCCCGACGCGACGAAGCTGATCGCCGACAAGCTGCCGCTGACGCTCGACCGCAACGGCGCGGGCTCGGTCACGCTGAAGGGCCTGCCCGACGTCGACGCGCCGAAGCGCATCGCGCTCGAAGCGACGTTCGCGGACCCGAACGGCGAAGTGCAGACGATTCGCGGCGACACGATCCTGTGGCCGGCCGCGGTGGTGGCCGGCATCAAGGCCGGCCGCTGGGTGTCGGTCGGCCAGCGCGTGCCGGTGCAGGCACTGGCGGTCGACCTGCAGGGCAAGCCGCGCGCGTCCGTGCCGATCGAGATCAAGGGCGTCGCGCACATCACGACGTCGTCGCGCAAGCGGATGGTCGGCGGCTTCTATGCGTACGACAACAAGAGCGACACGCGCGACCTCGGCGTGCTGTGCTCGGGCAAGACCGACGACAAGGGCCGCATGGCCTGCGACGCGACGCTCGAGCAGGCCGGCAACGTGCAGCTGATCGCGGTCGCGAAGGACGGCGACGGCCGCACGTCGAATGCATCGACGTCGGTGTGGGTCACGCGTGAAGACGAGCTCTGGTTCGGCGGCGACAACACCGACCGGATCGACGTGATTCCGGAGAAAACGTCGTACGAACCGGGCGAGACGGCCCGCTTCCAGGTGCGGATGCCGTTCCGCTATGCAACGGCGCTCGTCGCGGTCGAACGCGGCGGCGTGATGGAAACGCACATCGTCGAGCTGAACGGCAAGAACCCGACCGTCGACCTGAAAGTCGGCGAATCGTGGGGGCCGAACGTGTACGTGTCGGTGCTCGCGCTGCGCGGCCGGATTCGCGAGGTACCGTGGTACTCGTTCTTCACGTGGGGCTGGAAAGCGCCGGTCGAATGGGCGCGCGCGTTCTGGCGCGAAGGCCGCCACTATGAAGCGCCGACCGCGTTCGTCGACCTGTCGAAGCCCGCGTTCCGCTACGGCCTCGGCGAAATCAAGGTCGGCACGGGCGTCCACCGTCTCGGCGTGACCGTGACGACCGACGCGACGCGCTACACGGTGCGCAGCAAGGCGCAGGCGCACGTGAAGGTCACGCTGCCGAACGGCCAGCCCGCGCCGGCCGGCACGCAGATCGCGGTCGCGGCCGTCGACGAGGCGCTGCTCGAACTGATGCCGAACAACAGCTGGGACCTGCTCGACGCGATGCTGCGCCGGCGCGCGTACGGCGTCGAGACGGCCACCGCGCAGATGGAAATCGTCGGCCGCCGCCACTTCGGCCGCAAGGCCGTACCGGCCGGCGGCGGCGGCGGCAGCGCGCCAACGCGCGAGCTGTTCGACACGCTGCTGCTGTGGAACCCGCGCGTGACGCTCGACGCCAACGGCAGCGCGACCGTCGAGGTGCCGCTGAACGACGCACTCACGCGCTTCCGGATCGTCGCGATCGCGGCGGTCGGCCCCGACCGCTTCGGCACGGGCAGCACGTCGATCCGCAGCACGCAGGATCTGCAGCTGATCTCCGGCCTGCCGCCGCTCGTGCGCGAAGGCGACGCGTTCCGTGCGCAGGTCACGCTGCGCAACACGACCGACCGCGCGATGCAGGTCGTCGTGACGCCGCGCGTGACGGGCCTCGACGTCGCACCGCAAACCGTGTCGCTCGCGGCCAATACGGCGACCGAGGTCGCGTGGACGATCACCGTGCCCGAGCAGGCGCTCGACGCGGCCGGTGCGCTGAACTGGCGCATCGAGGCGGCCGAGCAAGGCGGCAAGCGTGCGTCCGACGCGCTGGCGGTCGCGCAGAAGGTCGTGCCCGCGCTGCCGGTGACCGTGCAGCAGGCGACGCTCGCGCAGGTCGACGGCGCGCTGACGGTGCCCGTGTCGGCCCCGGCCGGCGCCGTGAACAACGCGCAGGGCTCGCCGCGCGGCGGCATCGCCGTGTCGCTGCAGTCGAAGCTCGCCGACGGCCTGCCCGGCGTGCGACGATGGTTCGAGCGCTATCCGTACCGCTGCCTCGAACAGCAGACGTCGCGCGCGATCGGGCTGCGCGACCCGGCGCAATGGCAGGCGCTGGTCGCCCGCATGCCCGTCTACCTCGACGGCGACGGGCTCGCGAGCTACTTCCCGCCGTCGTCCGACGATTCGCACCACGGCAGCCCGACGCTGTCGTCGTACCTGCTCGTGGTGTCGGACGAAGCCAGCCGCCTCGACCCGCGCTTCGCGCTGCCGGAAGACCTGCGCACGCAGCTCGAGGCCGGGCTCGCGCGCTTCGTCGACGGCCGCATCGAGCGCAACGCGTGGGCGCCGCGCCAGGACCGCGACCTGCGCAAGCTCGCCGCGATCGAGGCGCTGTCGCGCTACGGCGCCGCACAAGGCCGCATGCTCGGCTCGATCGAGATCGCGCCGAACCAGTGGCCGACGTCGGCCGTGATCGACTATCACGCGATCCTGACGCGCGTGAAGGACATCCCGCAACGCGACGAGAAACGCGCGCAGGTCGAACAGATCCTGCGCGCGCGCCTCACGTACCAGGGCACGCAGCTCGTGTTCTCGACCGCGCGCGACGACGACCTGTGGTGGCTGATGACCAGCAACGAGACCAACGCGGCGCGTCTCGCGCTGGAATTCGCGGGCGACCCGGCGTGGAAGGACGAGATGCCGCGCGTGACGGCCGGCCTGCTCGCGCTGCAGCGCCAGGGCGCATGGCAGACGACGACGTCGAACGCACTCGGGCTGCTCGCGGTCGAGCGCTTCTCGCGCACCTACGAAAGCACGCCGGTCGCCGGCGCGACGAAGGTCGCGCTGGGCGGCGACGAACGCTCGATCTCGTGGTCGCAGGCACCGGCGCCTGCCGACACGCCGGCGTCGGCCACCGCCGCGACCCGCGCCGCCGCCGCGCGCAGCGTGATGCTGCCGTGGCCGCGCGCGTCGCAAGCGCCGGCCACGCTGTCCGTCACACAGGACGGCACGGGCCGCCCGTGGGCGACGGTCGAGAGCCTCGCGGCGGTGCCGCTGCGGGCGCCGTTCGCGGCCGGCTACCGGATCACGAAGACCGTCACGCCGGTGTCGCCGGCCGTCAAGGGCGTGCTGACGCGTGGCGACGTCGTGCGCGTGCATCTCGACATCGATGCGCAGAGCGACATGACGTGGGTCGCCGTCAACGATCCGATCCCGGCCGGCGCGACGATTCTCGGCTCGGGCCTCGGCCGCGATTCCGAAGCGGCGACGCAGGGCGAGAAGACGCCGGACGGCGCATGGCCGGCGTTCATCGAGCGCGATTTCGACGGCTACCGCGCGTACTACGACTATCTGCCGAAGGGCAAATTCTCGGTCGAGTACACGGTGCGGCTGAACAACGTCGGCACGTTCGGGCTGCCGCCGACGCGCGTCGAGGCGCTGTACGCGCCGTCCGTGTACGGCCTGTGGCCGAACCCGCCGATGACCGTGAAGGCGGCCGACGCGGGCAAGTAACGAGACCGTGATGATCGATCTGGCATGGCCGCGGCCGGCGCGTTTCGCCGGCCGCGCATTCGTCGCCGTCGTGCTGGCTGCACCGCTGGTCGCGCATGCGCTGCCCGGCTACGACGACGTGCGCCGCAACTGGCGCAGTTCCGACTGGGTGCTGCTCGCGCGCGACGGCACGCCGCTGCAACGCACGCGCGTCGACCTCACCGAGCGGCGCGGCGACTGGGTGTCGCTCGCGGATGTATCGCCCGCGTTCCGCGAGGCAATCGTCGTGTCCGAGGACAAGCGCTTCTACGAACACAGCGGCGTCGACTGGCGCGGGATCGCCGGCGCCGCATGGGGCAACCTGTGGAACGAGCGCACGCGCGGCGCGTCGACCGTCACGATGCAGCTTGCCGGGCTGCTCAGCGATTCGCCGCGCCGCTCGGGCCAGCGCTCGCTGCCGCAGAAGGCCACGCAGGCGATGAACGCGCTGCTGCTCGAACGCGGCTGGCGCAAGGACCAGATCCTCGAGGCATACCTGAACCTGGTGCCGTTCCGCGGCGAGACGGTCGGGCTCGGCGCGCTGTCGCAGGTGCTGTTCGGCAAGGCGCCGTCGGGCCTCGACGCTCGCGAAGCCGCGATCGCGGCCGCGCTCGTGCGCGCGCCCAACGCGGCACCCGCGAAGATCGCCGAGCGCGCGTGCCGGATCCTGCGCGACATGCATGCCGAACAGGCGTGCGCGTCGCTCGACGGCTACGTGCAGCTCGTCGTCGCGCGCCCGGCCAACGCGGCGCGCGACGACGGCGCCGCCCTCGCGCCGCACTTCGCGCGACGCATTGCGGCCGAGGTCAAGCCGGCCGCAGGCGCGCAGGTGCGCACGACGCTCGATGCGCCGCTGCAGCGCTTCGCGCGCGACACGCTGGTGCGCGCGCTGACCGAACTCAACGCGCCCGCGCACCGGCGCAACGTGCAGGACGGCGCGGTCGTCGTGATCGACAACGCGACCGGCGAGATTCGCGCGTGGGTCGGATCGTCGGGCGCACTGTCGAGCGCGCGCGACGTCGATGCCGTGCTCGCGCCGCGTCAGGCCGGCTCGACGCTCAAGCCGTTCCTGTACGCGCAAGCGCTCGACGAGAAACGGCTGACGGCCGCGTCGCTGCTCGACGACGCGCCGATCAACCTCGCCGCCGGCGGCGGCCTGTACATTCCGCAGAACTACGACAAGGATTTCAAGGGCTGGGTGAGCGTGCGCAGCGCGCTCGGCGGCTCGCTGAACGTGCCGGCCGTGCGCACGCTCGTGCTCGTCACACCGCACCGCTTCGCGCGCACGCTGACGGCGCTCGGCCTGCCGCTCGCGCAGGAAGGCGACTACTACGGCTTCAGCCTCGCGCTCGGCAGCGCCGACGTCACGCTGCTGTCGCTGACCAATGCCTATCGCGCGCTCGCGAACGGCGGCGTCGCGCGCCAGGTCGCCGACCTGCCCGTACCGGCACCGGCGTCCGGCGCGTCGGCCGCCGCGCGTACGGACGGCGGCACGCGCGTGTTCAGCGAGGCGGCCAGTTTCGTCGTCACCGACATCCTGTCCGACAACAACGCGCGCGTCCGCACGTTCGGCTTCGACAACCCGCTCGCGACGCGCTTCTTCTCGGCGGTGAAGACGGGCACGAGCAAGGACATGCGCGACAACTGGACCGTCGGCTACACGTCGCGCTATACGGTCGGCGTGTGGGTCGGCAATGCGGACGGCTCGCCGATGTGGGACGTGTCGGGCGTCACGGGCGCGTCGCCGGTGTGGTCGGCCGTGGTCGGGTACCTGCACCGCGACCTGCCGAGCCGTGCGCCGCGCGCGCCGGCCGGCGTCGAGACGCGCCGCATCGCGTTCGAGCGCGACATCGAGCCGGCACGCAACGAGTGGTTTCTCGCGGGGACAGCGGTCGACACGATCCGGCTCGCGGCGCCCGTCACGCCGGGCAAGGACGGCGCGCGCGCGCCGCTGACGATCGGCGCCCCGACCGACGGCACGATCTTCGCGATCGACCCCGACATTCCGCCGAAGAATCAGCGCATCTGGTTCGAGCGTTCGGCCGGGCACGCGACGAAGTTCGCGTGGCGGCTCGACGACAAGGTGATCGGGCATGCCGATCGCATCGCGTGGCTGCCGTGGCCGGGACGGCACCGGCTCGAGCTCGTCGATGCGCGCGGCAACGTCGCGGATGCGATCCGCTTCGAGGTGCGCGGCGCATTCGCGAAGGCGGGCGCGCGCAAGCCCTGAGCAATCGGACCGGCCGCTTACTGGCCGGCCGTATTCGGCTTCGGCGGCTGGGCGGAGAAGTCGAGCGCCGGCGCGGTCGAGATCGCGGCTTCGTTCGTGACGCTGAAGTTCGGGCGCGGCGGGTAGCCGAAGATCTTCGCGATCACGACGCCCGGGAACTGGCGGATCTGCACGTTGTAGCGCTGCACCGTCTTGATGTACCGGCCGCGCGCGACCGCGATGCGGTTTTCCGTGCCTTCGAGCTGCGTCTGCAGGTCGCGGAACGCTTCGTTCGCCTTCAGCTCCGGGTAACGCTCGGATACCACCATCAGCCGGCTCAGCGCGACCGACAGCTCGCCCTGGCGCTGGTCGAACGCCGCGAGCGCGGCCGGGTCCTTCGCCATCTCCGGCGTCATCTGCACGCTGCCCACGCGTGCGCGGGCCGACGCCACTTCGGTCAGCACGCGCGCCTCGTGCGACGCGTAGCCCTTCACCGACGCGGCCAGGTTCGGCACGAGATCGGCGCGGCGCTGGTACTGGTTCAGCACTTCGGACCACGCGGCATTGATGTCCTCGTCGGACGACTGGATCGCGTTATAGCCGCACCCCGCGAGCGGAGCCAGCACGCAGCACACGAGCAGGATTCGAAACCATTTCATTGTTGGTGACTTCCGGTTGAACGCTCCGGACGGAGCGGTAGATGAAAGGAAATGCGCGCGGCGGCTACCAGCGGCCCGACGCGCCGCCGCCGCCGCTCGACCCGCCGCCGCCGCCGCGGAACGAATCGGAACACGCACTCGAGCGCGACGAGCCCGACCGCGAACCGGACGACGACGACGAGCCGATGCCCATCAGCTTCGCCCAGATCACGGCGAGCACGCACAGCACGCCGAAGATCCCCGACAGCACTTCCTCGACCGAGTAGTCCATCTCGCGCCCGATCGCGATGATCATGAACAGCGCGCCGCCGATGATCGCCGTGTATTTGCGCACGCGCGCCGAGCGGAACAGCTGGATACCGAGCACGCACGGCGCGATGCCGGCCGCCGTCGGGACGAACACCGCCGCGCCGAGGATCGCTTCGAGATTGCCGTTGAAGATCGCGCCGACCGGCAGCATCACGATCGGCACGACGGCCGCCACGAGATACGCGGCCGGCAGCGTGATCCGCCGGCGCAGCTTGCGCCACTCGGCGATCACGCCCAGCGCGACGCCGGCAAGCCCGAGCAGGAACCAGAAGCGCACGCCGCCGGTCTTCGGGGATTGGCGCACGGGCAAGCCGTTCGACCGGTATTTTTCGCCGTCGGCCTTTGCGGTATCGGGCACCGCGTTCGGCGTATTCGCGGTACGCGACTCGTACACGTCGTCGCGCCCGGGCATTGCGACGTCCGTCGGTACCTGCTCCGGTGTCGCCAGGTCCGCGGGCGCCACTTCGCGCATCAGCGCGTCGACCGCGTCGCTGATGCCGGCTTCGATGCGGTTCTCGCGAAACGCCGGCACGATCCGCTCGCGGATGATCCGGCCCGCGACGATGTCCGGAATCGTGCCTTCGAGCCCGTAGCCGACTTCGATCCGCACGGTATGGTCGTTGAGCGCGGCGACCAGCAGCAGGCCATTGTCGGCCCCGCTTCGGCCAAGCTTCCAGTGATCGAACACGGTGGTCGCGAACTGTTCGATCGTCGACTGCCCGGTCGAGCCGACCAGCAGGATCGCGATCTGCACGCCGTGTCGTTGTTCGAGCGCGGCGAGGCGGTCGGTCAGCTCGGAGGCGCAGGCGGCGCTCAGTACGCCCGTCGTGTCGGTCACGCGGCCTTTCAGCGGCGGAGCGGCTTCGGGTTTGCCGGCGACGGGATAGATCGCGGCGGCGGCCACGTGCGTGCAGGCCGACGGGGCCGCGATCGCGGCGCTGCCGGTGCCGGTGTCTGTACCGGCCGCCGCAGCGAAAGCCGTACCGCCAAACAGCAGGGGCGCGCCGGCCACCGCGGCCACGGCCAATCCCTTCCACCTGCCCGTCAGTCGTTTCAGGTTCATGTCGGAAACGGCGCACCGGCCTCTCTCGCGGACGGTGCGTTCTCTCGTCGTTTTAATCGTCCCGCAGGATAACCAATTGCGAAGAGAACTGAAAGGTTTCCGGAAGGATCGGCAAACGGGCAAGCGGCGCGAAGATCCGGAATCTAGAATGTGAGAAGCGCCGCTTCCCCGACGCGCACCGGCTGCTCCCTTCTCCCGGACACCCGCGACCATGAACATTCGCCCTACGCACTTCACCCGCCCCGCGCTGGGCGCCTTGTGCGTCGCCGCCCTCGCGACGCTCCAGGCATGCAACGGCGATGCCTGCTTCGGCGTCGATGCCTGCTTCAACAACAACACGCAAACCGTCGCGCTGTCGGGCACCGCCGCAACGGGCGACGCGCTCGCCAGCGCACAGGTGACGGTCAGTTGCGCGGCCGGCTCGGCGACGACGCTGACGGACGGCGGCGGCAACTACCGCGTGACGCTCAACGCGACGCTGCCGTGCGTCATTACCGTGGCGTCGGGCGGCACGAGCCTGCATTCGCTCGCCTATGCCGGCGGCACCTTCAATACGACGCCCGAAACCGAGTTGATGCTGGTCTATCTCGCGGCGCAGCTCGGCACGAACACGGCCGGGCTGATCGGCAATTTCCAGGGCAGCCTGCACGATCAGCAGGTGATGAACGATCCGAACGCGGTCCAGGCCGCGCAATCGGCCGTGGTGTCGAACCTGCAGCAGCGCTATGCGGTCGCGCTCGCGGCGCCGGCGTTCCTGACCACCTCGTTCGTGGTCGGCCAACCGGGCGTCGACAGCGACCTCGTCGCGCTGGCGAAGGCCGGCGCGATCGATTCGAACGGACAGCCCGATCCGGCCGCCGTTTCGTTATTGGCACAGGCCGGCGCCGCGCATCCGCTGTAAGCGGCCTGACGCGGGAGCGGCATCGGGCGTCATGCGCCCGCTTCGTTCTCGCTGTCGGCCAGCAGCGCCCACCGTTCGTGGTCGCGCCATTCGCCGCCGATGCGCAGATAGCGCGGCGAAAAGCCCTCTTTCGTGAAGCCGAGCCGCCGCACCAGCGCGATCGACGCGTGGTTGCCGGGCTGGATGTTCGCTTCGAGCCGATGCAGCCCCAGCTCGCCGAATGCGATGGCGATCGCCGCGCGCAGCGCATCCGTCATCAGCCCCTTGCGGCTGACATCCGCCATCCCGTAGTAGCCGAGATACGCGCTCTGGAACACACCGCCGACGATCTCGTTGAGATTCACGACGCCGACCACCGCGCCGGAAGCCTGCTCGCGCGCGACGAGGCCGACGTTCGGCCCCGTCAGGCAGCGGGTGAACCATTGATCGAATCCCGCCTGGTCGATGAACGCGTCGACCCACGGCAGATGGTGGCTTCGGCTCGCGCGGTTGGCGGCGATCAGGTCGGCGGCGTCGGAGCGGGCGACGCGGTTCAGCAGGATCCGGCTCACGGTGCGGTCGGCACGCTGCATTTACGCGGCCTCCCCGCTCCCGCACACGACGGGCGCGGCCTGCTGCTGCGACAGGTAGCGCAGCAGCTTCGTCACCATCCACACGACGATGAACGACAGCGCGACGAAGAACACCGCGAGCGGCGTCAGCACATGGATCGACACGAACCCGGCCAGCCCCATCATCGCGGACGACACGAGCAGCAGCGCGCAGCCGAGGATCGCGCTCGTCAGCCCGGCAATATGCGGAAACAGCGAATTGCCCTTGGCCATCAGCGTCGGGTACATCGCGCCCGCGCAGAAGCCCATCACGAGCACCGGCGTCGCAAGCGTCCACACGCGCAGGCCGACGGTCAGCGCGAGCGCCAGCATCGCGACCGATGCGCCGGCCATCACGCGCGCGCCGATGCGCAGCCGTTGCTCGGCGCTCGGCAGCCCGCGGCCGTGAATCCGGTTCGACAGCCCGCCGAGGAAATACATGAGCCCGATCCCGAGCGCGAGATAGCCGAAGAAGGTCGGCGGCTTGTGCAGCGTGGTCTGCACCATGAACGGCCCGACGATGTTGAACACGAGCAGGATGCTGTAGCACAGCCCCTGCGCAAGGAAGCAGCTCTGGAACACCGGGCTCGCGAGCACCTTGCCTGCATTCGTCATCAGCGTGCGCGGCTCGAGATGCACCGGCTTCGGCAAGGTTTCACGGTAGTGCCACAGCAGCGCCCACATCGCCAGCGAGTACACCAGCAGGAACACGAGGCACGCGCGCCAGCCGAACCATTCCTGCAGGTGCGCGCCGATCACCGGCGCGATGATCGGTGCGAGCCCCCACGCGATCGACATGTACGTGAACGCATGCATCAGCGCCTGGCCCGAGAACGAATCGGTGATGATCGCCTTCGCGAGCAGGTTGGTGGTCGCGATCCCGAAGCCCTGCAGGCAGCGCGCCAGGATGAACGTCTCGAGGTTCGGCGCGCCGAGCGACAGCAGGCAGCCGATCGTGTAGATCACGAGCCCGAACGCGAGCACGCGCTTGCGCCCGTACGCGTCGGCGATCGGGCCGAAGATCAGCTGGCCGAGCGCATAGGCCGCCATGTAGCCGGACACGCTCGACTGGATCGCCTGCGGCGTAGTTGCGAACGACCGTGCCATGTCGGGCAGCGCGGGCACGTAGATGTCGATCGCGAGTTGACCGGCGGACGAAAACAGGCAGATCAGGAACAGCAGGAAGCGCGGCGAATTCGACTCGCGCGCGGGAGTGAGCGTGGCGTTCATGACGACTGGGATGGATTCTGACGGCGACGACTCGCGCCGGCCCGTTCGAATCCCGAACAGCCGTGCGCGGCCAATTGCGTATTGTGCCTCTTGTTGCGCAGCGCGACCGGAATCCCATGGAATCGGCGAGGTTGAAATGCCGATTGCGGCACAGCCGGACACGCGCGAGCCGGCACGCGCGACATCCCCTGCCGTCTCCGTGCTTTCCACCGATTGACACACCTCCCCGCCTTCGCCCTATACTCCCCGAAGCGTCGATAAATTGTTGAACAATTCGACATTGAATTTGACGCCTGACCGGCCACCACAAAGGATTGCAGCCGGATTTCCGCACCCGAAAACTTTCCCCGAGAGCACCGCGTCATGCCGAACTACCCCGCCGCCTACCAGGTCACCAAGGGTTCCGTCCTGAACGTCGACCACGCCTTTTATTCCGCGATCGCCCAGCGCCAGGACGCGCGCGAACGGATCGCGTCGCACGTCGTGCCGATCCGCAGCGGCTTCGCGTGGACGGTGCCGGCCGGCCACGTGTTCCGGATCGTCACGCTCGAAGGCCCGCAAGTCGCCGACTTCAACATGTGGAACCTGCACAATCCGCGCGAACGCATGTGGGCATCGCGCACGCGCCAGTTGCAGGCCGCGCACGTGACGACGTTCGACCGGCTCTGGTCGACGCTGCCGTACTTGCGCCCGATGGTCACGATCACCGACGACACGCTCGCCGGCTACGGTGTCGACGGCGACGGCGGCCGCGTGCACGACCTGCTCGGCACGCGCTGCGACCCGTACGTGAACAAGCTGCTGACCGGCGAGGATTTTCATTTCCACTGCCACTCGAACCTCGTGCGCGCGGTCGCGCCGTACGGGCTGACCGAATTCGACGTACACGACGTGCTCAACGTGTTTCAGTGCACGGGCCTGAACGACGACGACAAGTACTTCATGAAGGCCTGCCCCGCGCAACCGGGCGACTACCTCGAGTTCTTCGCGGAAATCGACGTGCTGTGTGCGATGTCCACGTGTCCGGGCGGCGACCTGTCGGTGCCGATGTGGGGGCCGGACGCGCGCGACCCGATCGACGTATGCCGGCCGCTCGGCGTCGAGGTGTACCGGCTCGACCCGAGCCTGCTCGAAGGCTGGTCGCAGCCGCCCGTCGCGACCTACCGCGGCCAGCACGGGATGCAGCCGCCGCAGGCCGAGTGGCAACACGACAAGACGGCATAACCCGGCCCGTAGCCCGTAGAATGGCGAAACGCCGGCGGCCGGCCACGCCGGCGGCGCACGATCAGGAGAGGAGCGAACAAACGGAATGGCAAGCGAAAAAGCGAGAGGACAATCGGTCGCCGACCGGATCAGCCATCTACTGCGCGAGCACATCATCAGCGGCAAGCTGCCGCCCGGCACCGCGCTGATCGAGATGGACCTCGCGGCCGAATACGACACGTCGCGCAACTCGCTTCGCGAAGTCCTGCATCAGCTCGGCCGTGAAGGGCTCGTCACGTTCGTGCGCCACAAGGGCGTCGTCGTGCGCACGCTGAATCGCCAGGACGTGCGCGATCTCTACGTCGCGCGCCGCACGCTCGAACTGCATGCGCTGAACACGGCCGAACTCGCGCAGCCGGCGCTGCTCGAGAAAATGCAGACCGCCATTCGCGCGGCCGAGCGCGAACTCGACAAGGAAAACTGGCAGGCCGTCGGCACGCACAGCCTGCGGTTTCACCAGCACATCGTCGCGCTGCAGAAGTCGGCGCTGCTCGACGAGTTCTTCCGGACCATCTCCGCGCAGTTGCGCCTCGTCTTCGCCGCCGATCCCGACGAGAAGCGCGTGCAGACGCCCGACTGGATCCAGCGCGAATACCAGATCTACGACCTGCTCACGCAGAACCGTCGCGGCGAAGCCGTCACCACGCTCGCGCGTTATCTCGACGATTCCGAGCGAATGCTCGTCGAGGCGATCAAGCGCAGCCATCGCGAGGCGGCCTGAACCCGAACACCGCGCTGCCGTTGCGTGCCGCACGATGCGGCGCGCAACGGCCCGGCAGCCCGCGTCGTCAGGCTTGCCCTTCGATCGGCAGCGCATAGCTGCCGTCTTCCCGATGCGTTTCCAGCCCGGTCAACGGCGGATTGAACACGCACACGAGATGCAGGTCGCCGCGCGTCGCGCGCAGGATGTGCGGATCGTTCAGGTTCAGCGCGTAGATCGTGCCGGGCGCGATCCGGTGCACGTCACCGGTCGCCGTGTCGACGACCTCCCCTTCACCGGCCACGCAGTAGTTGGTCTCGAAGTGGTTCTTGTAGTGCAGATGCAGTTCCGCGCCTTCCTGCACACGCGTCTCGTGGACGGAATAGCCGACGCCGTCCTGCCTGACGATCATGCGCTTGCTGTCCCAGCCCGGGCCGCGCGCGTGGCGTTCGGTATTGGCGATATCGGCCGATCTCACGACGATCATATGTACCTCTGAATAGTGACGATGAAAAATGGCAAGGCGAGCCTTGCCGCCGGAAAATGCGTCATGCGGAATCGGTCAGCGCACGTTCGACCACTGCCGCGACCTCGAGCAGCCGTGCGTCCTCGCCGCGCCGCCCGGTCATCAACAAGCCGACCGGCTGCCGGTTGCGCAGGTCGCCGGGCACGCTGATGCTCGGCAGGTCGAGCCGGTTCGCGAATTCGGTCAACCGGAACGCTCGCGCGTTCTGCACGAGGTACGCGGCCTCGTCGGCCAGATCGGCCACGCGCGGCGGCAGCATCGGCACGGTCGGCGTCAGCACCGCGTCCGCGTCGCCGAGTTCGGCGTGGTATGTACCGGCCAGTGACGCCAGATGCAGCAGCGCCGCCGCGTAGTCGTGTGCACGCACCTGCTCGCCCAAGGCGATGCGCGGGCCGACCAGCGGATCGTAACGGTCCGCCGCCGTTTCCAGCCGTGCACGATGCAGCATGAACGCTTCCGCCGCGATGATGCCGCCCGCGCGCGCGACGGCGCCGGCCTCGGCCACGCAATCGAGCCGCTTGAACCGGATGCGCGCACCGTGCGCGGACAGTCGGGACAGCCACGCGTCGAACGTGCGTCCGACCGCCGGATCGATATCGTCGGTGACGAACGGCTCAGGCACGATGAAATGCAGATCGCGGATGCGCGCCGGCCGTCGCCGCCGCGCGTCGCGGCCGTGCAGCGCAACGTCCGCCTGCCGGCACAGGCCGACCGTCGCTGCCAGCAGGCCCGGCACGTCGAAGCTCGTCGACAGGAACCGCATGCCGTCGCTCGGGTAGCGCCCGCGCGACGGCTTGAATCCGGTCACCCCGCAGAATGCGGCCGGAATGCGCGCCGAGCCGCTCGTATCGGAACCCAGCGACAAGTCGGATGCACCGAGCGCCACCGACACCGCCGCGCCCGAACTCGAGCCGCCGGCCACCCGCTCGCGCCGCGCATCGAGCGGCGTCGTCGGCGTCCCGTACGCACGGTTCACGCCGAGCGCGCCGTACGCGAATTCGGTCATCGCCGTCTGCGCGACCAGCACCGCGCCGGCCCGACGCAGCGCCGACACCGGCGCGGCGTCGGTTCGCGCCGGCGGTTCGTCGGCCAGTACGCGCGAACCGGCATGCGTGACCCAGCCTTCGCAATCGAAGCAGGCCTTCACGGTCAGCACGGTGCCGGCCAGCGGTGCGTCGACCGCCTGGCCGTGCAGCGACGCATCCCGGGCGTGCGCTTCGGCAGCCGCGGCGGCGTCGCGTCGCGCGAGCCACGCGGTGGCGATGTCGCCGGGATGCGCGTCGGCACGTTCGAGACACGCCCGCAGCCGCTCGGCGCTCACGTGTTCGTTCCCGCCGCCCAGGCGAAAATCCGTCGGGTCCATTCCCACCCCCATCCCGTCGTTCGTCATGCGAAGTGAACGTGCTTCAGAAAGTCCTTCACGCGCGCGTCCGCGCTGCCGCGAATCCGGTCCGGCGGCACGTCGTACAGGATGCGTCCGCTCTCCATGAACACGATCCGGTCGGATACCTTGAACGCGAAATTCATCTCGTGGGTCACGATGATCATCGTCATCCCTTCCTTCGCGAGTGTCTCGACGACCTTCAGCACCTCGCCGACGAGCTCCGGATCGAGCGCCGACGTCGGCTCGTCGAACAGCATGATCGACGGCCTCGTCGCGAGTGCGCGTGCAATGGCGACGCGCTGCTGCTGGCCGCCCGACAGTTGATGCGGATACTTGTTCGCATGTTCGAGCATCCCGACCTTCGACAGCAGCGACAGCGCCTGCAGCCGGATCGCGGCCGCATCGGCCTGCCGGTGGTAGCACGGCGCCATCATCACGTTCTGCAGCGCGGTGCGGTGCGGAAACAGGTTGAAGCTCTGGAACACCATGCCGATATCGAGGATGCGCTCGTGCGACGCGCGCGGCGGATGCGAGCCCGACGCGCGGATGAACGGCTCGCCGTACAGGTCGATCTCGCCCGCATTCACCGGCGCGAGGCCATTGATGGTGCGGATCAGCGACGTCTTGCCGGAGCCGGACGGTCCGATGATCGACACCACCTGCCCCGGCACGATGTCGAGATGGATGTCCTTCAACACTTCGTGGCGACCGTAGCGCTGCTGCACGCCATTCAGGCGAAGCGCGAATTCGGCGTTCGCCCGCGGCCGCGGCGCGACGGCCGGCGCGGACAGCGGCAGCGCGAGATCCACGTGGCCGGCCGGTGCGGGCATGCGGCGGCTGACGTCGAGGTGCCGCTCGAGATAGCCGAGCAGCCGGCTGAATACGGTCACGATCAGCACGTAGTAGAACGCCACCGCCAGCATCGTTTCGAACACCAGGAAATTCTGCGTGTACAGCCGCTGCCCGACAAGCAGGATCTCGGCCAGCGAAATCACCGACACCAGCGACGTGAGCTTCACGATCGTGATGAACTCGTTCGCGAGCGCCGGCAGCGCGATGCGGATCGCCTGCGGCATCACGATCAGCCGCTGGATGCCGGTGAAGCGGATGCCGAGCGCGCGCCCGGCCTCGAGCTGCCCGCGCGGCACCGACAGGATCCCGCCGCGATGGATTTCCGCGAAATACGCGGTCTCGCTCAGCACCATCGCGATCAGTCCCGCCGTGAACGGGTCGGACAGCACCGCGCTGGTCGCAGGAAAGACCTGCGGCAGGTTGTAGATGAAGACCAGCAGCACGAGCAGCGGCAGGCTGCGGAAAAACCAGATATAGACGGCCGCCGCCCGCTTCAGCAGCGGCTGGTGCGACTGGCGCGCGAGCGCCACCGGGAAGCCGAGCAACACGCCGAGCAGCCACGTGGCGACACTGAGCTCGACGACCACGACGCAGGCGCGCCAGAAATCCTTGTCCCGCAAGAGCTGAAACGCATAGTGCCAATCGAACTGCATCGAAGACTCCTCAACCGCGGATGGTGATGCGGCCGCGCGGCGCGCATCGCGCAGCCGCTGCGGGTAGTCGCGCCGGCGCGGCGCGCGGTGGTCCGGTCGCGCGCTGCGCGCTTACTTCTCGGTGCCGAGCGCGTGGGCGACGTCGGCGGCCGTGGGTTCCTGCAACCCGTATTTCTTCACGAGGCTGCCGTATTCGCCGCTGTGCTTCGCATCGTTCAGCGCGCCCTCGAGCGCGCCTTGCAGGCCGCCGTCGCCCTTCGTCACGCCGAGGCCGATCACGATCGGATACAGCAACGTCGTCGAACTGAGGTCGACGCGCCCGTTCGTCTGCTTTGGAATCCCCTGCGCGACGGCCGCGTCCTCGATCTGGACATCGACCGCCTTCGACATCAGCGCGGACGTCGCTTCCGGCGACGTCGGGAATTCGAGGATCGCGATCTCGCCGCGCCCGGCCGCCTTGCACGTGTCCTGCGACACCGCACGCAGCTTCGGCGTCCACGACGCGCCCTTGATCGAGCCGACCCGCTTGCCGCACAGATCCTGCGGCGTCTTCGGCAGGAACGCGCTGCCCTTCGCCACGAGCAGCGACGCGCCCGTCTTCAGGTACGGCACGAAATCGACCTGTTTCACGCGATCGGGCGTCACGTACAGCGCGGATGCAACGACGTCGAAGCGGCGCGCCTTCATCCCGAGGATCAGGTCCGGAAAGCGCGTATCGAGGAATACCGGCTCGAGCTTCAGGTGGCGCGCAAGCATCCGCGAGAACTCGGCGTCGAAGCCGGCGGGTTTGCCCCCGTCCAGGTACGCGTAAGGCGGATACGTGAGGTCGGAGCCCACCAGCAGCGTGCCGGGCCGCACCGTCTGCAGCGGGGCCGCGGCCGCGAACGAGCACGCGAACGCCAGCGGCACGAGCGCGCCGCGGAGGAAATGTCGAAGCGGAAAACGAGCGGACATGGCGAAGCTCCTGGTTATTCGGCTCTCGCGCTGAAATACCGCAACGCCTCCCGCACGCCGCCCTATGCGGCTTCCCGGGATTTTCCGCCGAAAATTGTTGAACAATTTCGGCCGATTCTGACCAGTTCAAATTGAAATCTGTATTCGGGTTTACACGGCGAACGGCGAGGCCGGGCGCGAGCCGGGCGCACGCGTGCGGACCGCGCTTCGGTGCGCGGCGCGGGTTCAGGCACAGGGGAAAAGGACGGGCGGAGACGGGGCCCTGACGGATGCCCGGCGAGGTGCTACGCCGGACGGGCGACGGCTCGGAGGACGGGTTTCAGCATCCGGCGCGAACGCGCCGGACGACCTTCACGGCGGCGGGATGCGCACCGCGACGCCGGCGCGGAGGCCGGCGGGATTCGAGCGTGCAGGCCCGCACATGCAATGTTTCGGGCCGCACGCCCTCACGACGACACGATCAATACTGCGCCTGGTCCGTCGGATTCCTGAACAGCTGCTTCATCTCCGCCGACAGCGGATAATTGAGGCTCACACCCTTCGGCGGAATCGGTTGCGTGAACCACTGGTTGTAGAGTTTCTCGGCCGCACCCGACGTCTGCATCTTCGCGATCACGCCGTCGACGACATGCTTGAACGCCGGATCGTCCTTGCGCATCATGCACGCGTAGTTTTCGTGGACGAGCGGCGTGCCGGCCACCGTATACGCACCGGGGTTGCGATCCTTCGCGATCTCGCCGTACAGCAGCGGCTCGTCCATCACGAACGCCACCGCGCGCCCGGTCGTGACGTTCATGAACGCTTCGGCGTGATCCTTCGCGCTGATGATCGTCATGTTCATCGCCTTCTCTTCGTTGAGCTTGCGCAGCAGGCGCTCGTCCGACGTGCCGGCCGTCGTCGCGACCGTCTTGCCGGCCAGGTCCGTGAAGTCCTTCACGCCCGAATCCTTGCGCGTGCTGAAGCGGATGCCGTAGAGAAAGATGCTGTTCGAGAACGCGGCCTGCCTCTGCCGTTCGAGCGTGTTCGTGGTCGAGCCGCACTCGAAATCGATCGTCCCGTTCTGCAGCAGCGGAATCCGGTTCTGCGACGTGATCGGAATCTCCTTCACCGTGAGGTTCGGCTGGTTCAGTTCCGTCTTCAACTGGTCGATGATGCGCGACGCGATGTCCCGCGAGTAGCCGATGTTCTTCTGCTGGTTGTCCGAATACGAGAACGGCACCGACGATTCGCGAATGCCGAGCGACACGACACCCGTGTCCTTGATCTTCTTCAGCGTACCGGTGAGGGCCTGTGCGTGCGCGGCACCGGCCAGCGCACAGGACAGCGCGACAGCCAGCAAACGGAAGCGGCGATCCATGCTTTTCTCCTGATGAAACGTTGATCGAATCGCGATCCTACGCCCGACAATATTCGCGTCGCATCAGGGAAAGCGTAAACAACCTTCCACCACGGCGCGGCCGCGAAAGATGTTTTCCGTGCCGCGCCAATCGCGTCCGCACCGCGCGTTTGACCTGACCGGCCGCGCACGGACTCGCCGCCATCATCTGTGCCACGCGTTCCAAACGCGCGTTCATGCTGCAACGCACCAACGTAATCGTTTGCGGCAGCCCCAGTTTTTCTCGTGAAAGGTCCTCAAGAAGCCGCCGCGCAGGCCGTTACCCAGTGCATGGCGCGTCGCAGCAACCATGCTGCGACCGTCAGACAAAAAAAGACTAGGTCCGGGTCAGCCGGACCAGCGCCACCGCCGGCACGACGGTTATCTACGAGGATCGAGTTTCAACATGAGAGCCAAACGTTTCAATTTTGCGCTGGCGCGCTCCGCACACGCGCGCATGCTCGCCGGCATGCTGTCCGCCGCCGCCCTCCTGCCTCTCGCCGGTTGCGGCGGAGGCGGCGGCGACGGCAGCAACCCCTCCTCCTCCAACGCTGCACCCGCACCTGCCCCGACGCCGTCCCCCACGCCCACGCCCCCCACGACCCCGCCCGCCTCGTCCGGCAGCAACGCATGCGCCACGCAGCAGGCCGCCGTGCAGATGGCTGCGCAGACGGCACCGGCCGAGCCGCCGGTCGATCACCTGATCGTCAAGCTGAAGACGCTGACGGCCACGCGTGCGATGGCCGCCATCGACAACGGGACGCGGCTCGACGCGGTGATCCAGCGCTCGATGACGCGCTGGACGGCGCCGGTAACCGGCAGCGCGCGCGCCTATGCGAGCACGGTCGCGCAAGCGCCGGTGAACGTGCAGGTCGAACGGACGATCTCGAACGGCGCGGCCGTGCTGTCGCTCGGCCAGCGCATGGCGGCCACCGACGCAGCCGCACTCGCGCAGGCATTCGCGGCCGACAGCGATGTCGACTATGCGGAACCCGATCACCCGATGCAGGTTCGCGATACGCCGAGCGACCCGCTCTACAGCCAGCAGTGGTACCTGTCCGATCCGACGGCCGGGATCGACCTGCCGCCCGCGTGGAACGTGACCAAGGGTTCGCCGACCGTCGTCACGGCCGTGCTCGACACGGGCTTCCGGCCGCACGCCGACCTCGTCGGCAACCTGCTGTCCGGCTACAGCTTCATCAGCAACGTCAACACCAGCAACAACGGCCTGACGCGCGGCCCTGACGCCACCGATCCGGGCGACTGGGTCACGCAGCAGGAACTCGACAACGCAACCGGTCCGTACTATCACTGCGCGAGCGAGCCGAGCGACAGCAGCTGGCACGGCACGCGCGTGATGGGCGTGATCGGCGCGACCGCCAACAACGGCACCGGTATCGCCGGCGTGTCGTGGCTCGGCCAGATCCTGCCGGTGCGCGTACTCGGCAAGTGCGGCGGCGTGACGAGCGACATCGCGGACGGCATGCGCTGGGCAGCCGGCATCCCGGTGAACGGCGTACCGACGAACCCGCGGCCCGCGAAGGTCATCAACCTGAGCCTCGGCGGCGTCGGCGCCTGCAGCACGACGTTCCAGCAGGCGATCGACGACGTGACCGCGAAGGGCGTGACCGTGGTCGTCGCAGCCGGCAACGACGGCCTGTCGACCGGCCTCGACCAGCCCGCGAACTGCCGCGGCGTGATCAGCGTCGGCGCCACCGACGCGACGGGCCGCCGTGCGTCGTTCAGCAACTTCGGCGCCGATGTCGCGCTGAGCGCGCCGGGCGTCAACATCCTGTCGACGTCGAACACCGGCACGACGACGCCGGGCGCGGACACCTACGGCCTCGCGAACGGCACCAGCCTCGCGACGCCGCAAGTGACGGGCGTCGCGGCGCTGATGCTGTCGGTGAACGGCAACCTCACGCCCGCGCAGATCCAGCAGAAGCTGCAAGGCGGCACGCGCGCGGCGAAGCTGGCGGCCGGCACGTCGTGCACCGCGATGCCGGCAGGCTCGGGCATCCTCGATGCAGGGGCCGCCGTCGCGTCGGCGAACCCGTAACCGGCGCCCTGCCCGACGCGGCCGCGCGCATGCCAGCATGGCGTGCGCGCGGCCGTTTCGTTGCCGGCCCTGCGACGCTTCTGCGAGCCCGCATCGAACCGAGAACGCGTCTCGAAATAACACCTGACAAAAGGGTTGACGCTTCGCACGGCGAGCCATTACCATCGCTCCCGTCTAATTACATGGAGTGTTCTGTGAACACCGATGCGAGTTGTAGTTGGTGCTTGACCAACTTGACTGCTGCCTGAGGAAAACGCGCAGAGCCTCGTCTTCTGCCGCATCCCGGGAAGCAGGATGCGGCGTCCTTCCGGCCTGAATACTGGCCCGATCTCCCGCCGAATTTTTCGATGTTGTCGAATGCACGCGACGCGCCGTCGCGCGTGTGCGTTCGCGTTGCGCGCGGCGCCAGCCGCGTGCGCTCTCCGTTCGCGTGCCGTCCGGCCGCGCGCCTTGTTGCGCGCGCCGCTGCCGATCGCCCGTGCCGACTATCCGCAACCGACAGGAGTGCAGATGAACTCAGACGACAGTAGTCGATTACCGCTCGCCGGTGCGACGCTGCGCATCGACACGCCGACCGCATCACGCGCGCCGGCGAGCGTTCCCGCCTTTACCGATCCACAGCCGATCGCGCCTGACGCGACGCGGCGGGGAGCGCTCGTGCGTCGATAACGTCACGGTCGCTCCCCGCCCGCCGCCTCGTGCGCAAGGAGCGACTCATGACAACACGACACAACACCTCGCAGAAGAAACAGCGCGGCTTCATCAAGACCGGCGCCGGCCAGCAGAACGATCCGCGCATCATGCGCGCCGCGCAGGAAGCGGCCCGCCCGCTCGAAGACACGCTGAAGGCGCTGCACACCAGCACGCGCGGCCTCACCTACGACCAGGCTGCCGACCGCCTGCAGCACTACGGTCCTAACGAAATCGCGCACGACAAGCCGCCGCACTGGACCCGCCAGCTGCTGCTCTCGTTCCACAACCCGTTCGTCTACGTGCTGCTGGTGCTCGCCGCCATCAGCTTCTTCACCGACGTCTATTTCGCGGCGCCCGACGATCGCGACTACGTCGGCATGACGATCCTGCTGACGATGGTCACGATCAGCGCGCTGCTGCGCTTCGTGCAGGAATTCCGTTCGCTGCGCGCCGCCGAGAAGCTCAAGGCGATGGTTCGCACGACGGCCACCGTGCAGCGCTCGGTGACCGACACGTCCGAGCCGACGCGCCGCGACGTGCCGATGCGCGAAGTCGTGGCCGGCGACATCGTGCACCTGTCGGCCGGCGACATGATCCCGGCCGACGTACGCCTGCTCGCGTCGCGCGACCTGTTCATCAGCCAGGCCGTGCTGACCGGCGAGGCGCTGCCCGTCGAGAAGTACGACACGCTCGGCGCGGTGGCCGGCAAGTCCGCCAGCACGCGCGCGGCCGGCTCGGCAACCGACGCGTCGGCGTCGCTGCTCGATCTCGAGAACGTGTGCTTCATGGGCACCAACGTCGTCAGCGGCACGGCGACGGCCGTCGTCGTCGCGACCGGCGAGGACACGTACTTCGGTTCGCTCGCGCGCAACGTCGTGAGCCACAAGCGCATCGAGACGAGCTTCGACCGCGGCGTCGCGAGCGTGAGCTGGCTGCTGATCAAGTTCATGTTCGTGATGGTGCCGATCGTGTTCATGATCAACGGGCTGACCAAGGGCGACTGGCTGAGCGCGCTCACGTTCGCGCTCGCGGTGGCCGTCGGCCTGACGCCCGAGATGCTGCCGATGATCGTCAGCGCGAACCTCGCACGCGGCGCGGTCGCGATGGCGCGCCGCAAGGTCGTGGTCAAGCGGCTGAACTCGGTGCAGAACTTCGGCGCGATGGACGTGCTGTGTACCGACAAGACCGGCACGCTCACGCAGGACAAGATCATCCTCGAACACCACCTCGACCTGTCCGGCCACAAGAACGAGGAAATCCTGCGGCTCGGCTGGCTGAACAGCTTCCACCAGAGCGGCCAGAAGAACCTGATCGACATCGCGGTCGTCGCGCGTGCCGACGAGATCGGCGAACGCGTGAAGCCGCAGGGCTACAAGAAGATCGACGAGCTGCCGTTCGACTTCGTGCGGCGCCGCCTGTCGGTCGTGGTCGAGGACAAGCACGGCACGCACCTGCTGATCTGCAAGGGCGCGGTCGAGGAAATGCTCGCCGTGTCGACCCATGTGCAGGATGAAGACGGCGTACGCCCGCTCGACTTCGTCGCGCGCAAGCGGCTGCTCGAACAGGCGACCGCATACAACGAGGACGGCTTCCGCGTGCTCGTGCTCGCGACACGCACGATCGCACGCGGCGACGAGCGCGCGCAGTACCGCACGGCCGACGAACACGATCTCGTCGTGCGCGGCTTCCTGACCTTCCTCGATCCGCCGAAGGAATCGGCCGCGCCGGCGCTCGCCGCACTGCGCGAGAACGGCGTCGCGGTGAAGGTGCTGACGGGCGACAACCCGACCGTCACGATGAAGGTGTGCCGCCAGGTCGGCCTCGAACCCGGCAAACCGATGCTCGGCACGGAAATCGAAGCGCTCGACGACGACACGCTCGCGAAGGTCGTCGAACGCACGACCGTGTTCGCGAAGCTCACGCCGCTGCAGAAGGCGCGCATCGTCAAGGCGCTCCAGGCGAACGGCCACACGGTCGGCTTCCTCGGCGACGGCATCAACGACGCGCCCGCGCTGCGCGACGCCGACGTCGGCATCTCGGTCGACAGCGGCGCCGACATCGCGAAGGAAACCGCCGACATCATCCTGCTCGAAAAGAGCCTGATGGTGCTCGAGGAAGGCGTAATCAAGGGCCGCGAGACGTTCGGCAACATCCTGAAGTACCTGAACATGACCGCCAGCTCGAACTTCGGCAACGTGTTCTCGGTGCTCGTCGCCAGCGCGTTCCTGCCGTGGGAGCCGATGCTCGCGACGCAGCTGCTCGTGCTGAACCTGATCTACGACACGTCGCAGATGCTGCTGCCGTGGGACAAGATGGATCCCGAGTTCCTGAAGAAGCCGCGCAAGTGGGAAGCCGGCAACATCAGCCGCTTCATGCTGTGGGTCGGGCCGACGTCGTCGGTGTTCGACATCACGACCTACATCCTGATGTGGACCGTGTTCGGCGCGGGCGCGCTGTATCACCTGAACGGCGGCACGGGCGGTCAGATCGTGATGAACTCGGGCTGGTTCATCGAGAGCCTCGTGTCGCAGACGCTCGTCGTGCACCTGCTGCGCACGCAGAAGATCCCGTTCCTGCAGAGCACGGCGTCGCTGCCGGTGCTGCTGTCGACCTTCACCGCGATCGCGATCGGCTGCTGGCTGCCGTTCTCGCCGTTCGCGGAAGCGATCGGCTTCATGCACCTGCCGGGCACCTACTGGCTGTGGCTCGCCGCGACGATGGTCGGCTACATCGTGCTCGCGCAGATCGTCAAGACGATCTACGTGCGCCGCTACAAGCAGTGGTTCTGATTCCGTCCTGAATCCGCAATGATTCAGTCCGGATGACGACGTGCCGGTCCGCGCGATGCCGCGGGCCGGCGCGCTCACGACGCTCTACGGGTAATGTGATGAAAAGATTCCTTCCGCTCGCCGCCGCGAGCGCACTCCTCGCGCCGTTCGAAGCCCATGCCGCCCATCCGCTCGTCAGCGACGACACGGGTACGCAGGGCAACGCGAACTGGCAGTTCGAGTTCAACGGCGAGGAAACCTCGAAACAGGAAGACAGCGGCCGCCACCAGTTGTGGAACGCGACGCTCACGCGCGGGTTCGGCGAACACGTCGACCTGTACGTCAACGCGCCGTACACGCATCTGCAAACGCGCTCCGACGAGAACGGCGCCGGCATCGGCGATGTCGAGATCGGCATGAAATGGCGCTTCGTCGAACGCGGGCCGCTGTCGTTCGCGCTGAAACCGAAAGTGACGATGCCGACCGGCAACGACCGCCGCGGGCTCGGCACGGGCCGCGTCGGCACCGGTGCGACACTGCTCGCGCAAGCCGACATCGCGCGCGTCTCGCTTCTCGCGAACGCGGGCTTCACGTACCAGCCGAATCGCCAGGGCGACCTGACGTCGGTCTGGGCCGTGTCGGCCGCGGCAATCTACCAGGCGACCGACCGGCTGCAGCTCGTGGCCGACATCGGCACGTCGCGCAACACCGAAAGCACGGCCGGCGCGAATCAGGCATTCGTGCTCGCGGGCGCGATCTATTCGCCGACGCGCTGGCTCGATCTCGACATCGGCTACCGGCGCGGGCTGAACGACCAGACCTATCGTCATTCGGTGATGGGTGGCGTGACGGCGCGCTGGTGATGAACGCGCCGGCGCGCTGGACGCGTCGAGCCAACACACGACGGGCCGCACCAGCGGCCCGTTTTTCATTCACCGGGCGTCGTTCGCACCGAACAGTTGCGCGCACACCGCGCGCCCTTCGTCGGTCAGCGCCGCGCTGCCGGTGCCGTCTTCATTCAGCGTCGTCGCGCTCAGGCCCGCGGCGTCGAGCTGCGTCAACACGCGGCGCAACGTGCTCATCGGCAGTTGCGTGCGCTTCGCGATCTTCGGCAGCGACCACGTCTTGCCGGCCGGATCGTTCGCGGCCTCGTTCAGCGTCGCGAGCGTCGCGACGAGTGCCGGGTCGAGCGGGGATTCGTCGGATTCTGAAGTCATCGGTTCGGGTTCGCCGGCCGGCGCCGGGCCGGCCCTCATTCGGGGAAGGGAATCGCAAACACTATACGCCGCGTCACGCGCCCTTGAGCGCGGTGCGCATGAACGACACGAAACGCGTGGTGACGGGATCGTCGCGATCCGACAGCCATGCGAGCCCCACGCGCCACTTCGCGTCCCGACCGTCGAGCGGTATCACCGTCGCATCGCGCAGCAGATACCGCGCGCTCGACGGGATGAACGCGACGCCGACGCCGGCCGCGACCGACGTCAACACCGACTGCACATCCTCCGCCTGCTGCATCACGTGCGGCACGAAGCGGCGCTCGACGCACCACCGGTCGATCTGCGCGGCCAGCCCCGGGCCGCGCGCACGCTGCAGCGCGATGAAGCCGATCTCGTTGAGCACGTCGAGGTCCGTCGGCACGCGCTTGAAGCCGAGATGCGGCGGCACCGCGAGCGCGAGCGACTCGTCGATCACCTTGAACGACGACAATCCTTCGTCGGAAGGCAAACGCAGGAACCCGGCGTCGAGCTTGCCCGCGCGCAGCCGGCGCGTCTGCTCGGACGACGACAGGTCGCTCAGCGTGACCGCGATGCCCGGATTGCGACGCCGAAACTCGGCGATGAGCTTCGGCACCAGCGTCAGCACGGACAGGCAGATGCCGAGCCGCAGATGCCCGCGCTGCCCGCTGGTCGCCTCCCGCGCACGCGCGAGGATCTCGTCGGCATCGCGCACGAGCGCCTGCGCATCGGGCAGGAAGCGTTCGCCGAACGGTGTCAGCTCCGCACCGTGCCGGCCGCGCTCGAACAGCTTGCCGCCGAGGCTCGCCTCGAGCGCGCCGATCTGCTTGCTCAGTGCCGGCTGGCTCATGTGCAGCGCATCGGCCGCGCGGCTGAAATGGCACAGCTCGGTGACCGTCAGGAACGTACGCAGCAGTTTCAGTTCCATTCTTGGAAGGAATCGTATCGATCGAAATATTCATTTTACTGATCGAATGCGATGCCGTTCAATACGGACATGCCCTTCCCGGAATTCACCGTCATGTCATTCGATCAAGTCGCAGATTGCGTAGCCGAACCGTCGTGCGATGGCGCGGACGCCAGCGAACCCGCTGCCGCAACCGATGCGCGCGCACCCAAACGTCGTGCCGAACGCGCCGACGGTCGCAGCCGCCGTTTCCGCTTCGGCGATGCGATCGAAGACCCGCCGCCGCGTGCCGTGACGGGTTCGATCGCGATCAGCTTTGCGGTCGTGTCGCGGCGGAACTGGCCGCGCTGAACGGCCCGCCTGCCCGGCTTTCACCCCACGCGCACCACCCGCAGGCAGTCCGCAAACACGCCGAATCCGCCCGCATCGCGCGTCATTGCGACTCATCCCATCGTCATCGCCACGCGATCGACCGTATAATTTCCCGCACCCGCTGACCGCCCATGCATTCCGCGCAGCCGCATTGCGCGTGAAAAGGAGACTTTCGCTTGACCGGCCTCATCGCGCGCCTGCCTCGCGCCCGGACCACCCTGATCCTCGCCCTCTCGTTCCTGCTGCTCGCGTTCGCCGCGAACGCGTCCGCGCAGCGCGTGCAGCCGCATCGCACCGCGCACGTCCAGCCGCATGCGCACACGAAGGCCGTCAAGAAGAAGCCCCACCGCAAGAAAAAGGCCGTCAAGCACCGCCGCCCGCGCGTCACGCATCAGGCAGCCAAACGTCACGCCGCACCCGCGCCGCAGCAGCGGCGCGCGAAACGCACGACCGCCGTGCGGCCGCGCCCGCCCGCGAAACCGAAGCTGCTCGCCAGTTGCGGCTACACCCCGCGCGCAGTCGGGTCACTGCATTCACGCGCGGCCTACGTGCTCGACGTCGATTCCGGCACCCCGCTGCTGGCCCGCAACGCGCGCACCGTGCGGCCGATCGCGTCGATCTCGAAGCTGATGACGGCCGTCGTCGCGCGCGATGCCGATCGTCCGCTGAACGGCGTGCTGCGCGTCACCGCACACGACCGCGACACGATCAAGTACACCGGTTCGCGCCTGCAGGTCGGCTCGGAGCTGTCGCGCCGCGACATGTTCCATATCGCGCTGATGTCGTCCGAGAACCGCGCGGCCGCCGCGCTGAGCCGCGACTATCCGGGCGGTCGCACCGCGTTCGTCAAGGCGATGAACCGCGAAGCGCGCCGGCTCGGCATGCGCCATACGCACTTCCGCGAGCCGACCGGCCTGTCCCCGCACAACGTGTCGACGGCGGAAGATCTCGCGCGGCTCGTCGGCGCGGCCGCGCAGGATCCGCTGATCCGCTATTTCTCGACGGACACGTCGACCACCGTGCGCCCCGGCGACGGCGAACTCGTGTACGTGAACTCCGACCCGCTCGTGCGCTACCGCCGCCTGCCGATCCGGCTGCAGAAAACCGGCTTCATCAACGAATCGGGGCACGGCGTCGTGATGCGGATGCGCGTGAAGGGCCGCCTCGAGACGGTCGTGCTGCTCGGTGCACCGACGCGTGCCGGCGTATCGAGCGACGCGCTCAAGATCCACCGCTGGCTGTCCTGCTCGATCCAGTAAGCACGCGCAGGCGGCCGGCGCGTTCACCCGACGGGAGCGACGCCATGCAGGACGAATACCGCTTCAACGCGTTCGGACGGCTGCTCGCCGTCGTGCGCGCGAACGGCCGCTGGGCCGTGTTCGACCTCGGCGTCGAAGGCAAGCGGCGCCCGGCCAACCTGCAGATTCCGGCCACGCTCGCCGCGGACGAACTCGCCCAGTACCTCGGCGACCTGCTGCACGAGAACGCGACCCCGAGATACAGCGAAGTCGTCCCGGTCGCCCCGCGCCGCGCGTAATCGCGCGCCGGGCCACACGGCAATCCGGCGAAAAATTCAACAGTTAAACTTGCAAGTTTAACTGTCGTATCCTATGATCCGCCGCATGAACCCGCCACGCAAACCCGGCGTTTCCGCCGACACCGTCGCCGCCGACCTGACCCTCGCGGTCGGCCAGCTGATCCGCCGGCTGCGCTCCGAGATCGAATCCGAAGGGCTCGGCATGTCGCAGACCAGCGCGCTCGCGCGGCTCGAGCAGCAAGGACCGATGACGACCGCCGACCTTGCGCGCGCCGAAGCGATGAAGCCGCAGTCGATGAAGGCGATTCTCGCGAGTCTCGAGGAAGACGGGCTCGTCGAGCGCGAACCGCATCCGACCGACGGCCGCCAGATCCTGTTCAAGCTGACCGCGACCGGCCTCGACGCACGCCGCAAGCGCAACGCCGCGAAACACCGGTGGCTCGGCGCCGCGATCGACAGGCTCGATCCCGAAGACATCGACACGCTCGCCGCGGCGATCCCGCTGATCCGCCGCATCGGCGACCAATGAATCCCGCCGGCGCGCCACGCGGCATCCGCGCGCCCGGCTTTCCCCGCCCTTTTCCACGGAGCCCCATCATGAGCGCAACCCGTCTCGACACGAACACGGCCCTGGTCGTCATCGACCTGCAGAAAGGCATCGTCGCCCTCCCCACCGCGCACCCGGTCGCACCGGTGATCGCCCATACCCGCACGCTGCTCGATGCATTCCGCAGCCGCGGCCTGCCGGTCGTGCTCGTCAACGTCGCCGGCGGTGCACCGGGCCGCACGCAGCAGCAGGTGCGCCTCGATGCGCTCCCGGCCGACTGGGCCGAGCTCGTGCCCGAACTGAACCAACAACCTGGCGACCACGTCGTGACGAAGAGGACCTGGGGCGCCTTTACCGGCACCGATCTCGACGCGCACCTGAAGGCGGCCGGCGTCACGCAGATCGTGCTGACCGGCGTCGCAACGAGCATCGGCGTCGAATCGACCGCGCGGCAGGCCCACGAACTCGGCTACAACGTGACGCTCGCCGTCGACGCGATGACCGACCTCAACGCGGACGCACACGTCAACAGCATCGAGCGCCTGTTCCCGCGCCTCGGCGAGACCGGTACGACGCAGGACATCGTCGCGCTGCTCGACCAGCGCGGCGCGTGAGCGACAAGCGTACGGAGCCGGCGCCGGGCCTCGCGGCCGGCCGGCTCGATCCGTCGATCTGGAAGGTCAGCGCGGTCGCGACGCTCGGCTCGCTGCTGTCGCAGCTCGACGCGACGATCGTCAACGTGTCGCTGTCGAGTCTCGCGACCGACCTGCATGCCGGCCTGTCGACGATCCAGTGGGTCACGAGCGGCTACCTGCTCGCGCTGACGCTGGTGCTGCCGCTGAACGGCTGGCTCGTCGACCGCATCGGCGCGAAAGCGCTGTACCTGTGGTGCTTCTCGGCATTCACGCTCACGTCGGCGCTGTGCGGGCTCGCGTGGTCCGCGCCGTCGCTGATCGCGTTCCGCGTGCTGCAAGGCGTCAGCGGCGGGCTGCTCGCGCCGATGGCGCAGATGATGATCGCGCGTGTCGCCGGCCAGCAGATGGCGCGCGTGATCGGCTACGCGGCGGTGCCCGTGCTGCTTGCACCGATCCTCGGGCCCGTGGTGGCCGGCGCGATCCTGCAGCATGCGTCGTGGCGCTGGCTGTTTCTCGTGAACCTGCCCGTCGGCGCGCTCGCACTTGCACTGGCCGCGCGCTTCCTGCCCGGCGACCATGACGATGCGCAACGGCGCGAACTCGACTGGGTCGGCCTCGCGCTGCTGTCTCCGGGCCTCGTGCTGTTCCTGTACGGCGTCGAACGGATCGGCTCGGCGTTCGGCATCGCCGCGGTCGCCTGCTCGGCGTTGCTGCTCGCCGCGTTCCTGCGCTTCGAGCGACGCAAGGGCGAACATGCGCTGATCGATCTCGCGCTGTTTCGCTCGCGCGTGTTCGGCGCGGCGGCCGGCACGCAGTTCCTGTCGAACGGCGCGATGTACGCAGGCCAGATGCTGATCCCCGTGTACCTGATCCAGGCCTGCGGGCGCTCGCCGGGCGAGATGGGCTGGCTGCTCGCGCCGCTCGGGCTCGGCATGCTCGTCACCTATCCGTCGATGGGCGCGCTGACAAGCCGGTTCGGCGTGCGCCGGCTGGCCACGGCCGGCGCGTTGCTCGCGCTCGTCGCGACGCTGCCGTTCGTCTTCGTCGCGCTGACCGGCTACGCCCCCTATGTGCTCGTACCGGCGCTGTTCCTGCGCGGCATGGGCCAGAGCGCGATCGGCGCGCCGTCGATCACTGCCGCGTATGCGTCGGTCGACCGCCGCGACCTGCCGATGGCGACCACGTCGCTCAATATCGTCCAACGCCTCGGCGGCCCGACGTTCACGACGATGTGCACGCTGTTTCTCGCGTGGCGGCTGCATGCCGAATCGGCGTCGGCCGGCGGCTCGCAGGCCGTCGCGTATGCGTGGGCGTTCGGCCTGCTGTGCGCGCTGCATGCGGCGAGCTTCGTCACGACGCTGTGGCTGCCGTTGTGGTCGAGCGGCGCCGCTGGCCGACCGGCCGGCGCCGCGCGGGCCGGTTCACGCTGAACGGGGGGCGCGCCGCGCGACATGCGCGGCCGCCCCGCTACGGCAGCCACATCGGCACGATCGAGATCACGAGCAGCACACCCAGCCCCGCATTCAGGCAACGCCACTGCCGCTCGGTGCGCAACACGCGTGCGAACAGCAGCCCCGCGAAACACCACAATGACAGCGACGCCATCGCGGCCACGCCGAACGCGAGCCCGAGCAACACGCCGAGCCGCGCCGGCCCGGACGCGAGCGCAGCGAACGACGCGGCCGCGCCGAGCGTCATCGCCCAGCCCTTCGGGTTGTGCCACAGCATCCACACGCCGCTGACGAACCCTTGCGGCCGGTGCACGGCAGCGTCGAGCCGCGGCTTGCCGCCGCGCCCGATGCGCACGGCCAGCCATACGAGGTACAGCGAGCCGGCCGCCTTCATCGCGAGCTGCAACGCCGGCAGCGCGAGCAGCACGCCGCCGAGCCCGGCCGCCGCCGCGGCCGCCATCGACGCCAGGCCGGCCGCGATGCCCGTCATCATCGGCAGCGAACGCCGGTAGCCGAAATGCGCGCCCGAGGCGGTCGCGAGCGTCGTCGCACCGCCCGGCGTCACGGTGGACACGATCACGAACAGCATCAGCGGCAGGTAGTCGTGAAGCGGCACGGCGGCTCCCGGTTGTCGTCGTCGAAACCCCGTTTTACCCGCGATGCATCCATTACGACAGCGATAGCTTTTTATGCCTGTCATTAGCGATCATAATGCGATGCATGGCACGCAATCTCGACATCGCGCTGCTGCGCGCATTCGTCTCGGTCGCCGATCATCGCAGCATGACGGCGGCCGGCCACGCGCTGCACCTGACGCAAGGCGCGATCAGCCAGCAGGTCGCGCGGCTCGAAACGCTGTCCGGCCCGCTGTTCGTCCGCGAGCACCGCAACCTGCTGCTCACGGCGGCCGGCGAGCGGCTGCTCGAACAGGCGCGCCGGCTGCTCGCCGCGCACGATGCGCTGCTCACCGAGATGACGGCCGGTGCGATCGAAGGGGCGGTTCGTCTCGGTGCGCCGCAGGATCTGGTCGGCACCTGTCTCGCGCCGATCCTGAAAAGCTATGCACAGGCACATCCGCAGGTCGCGCTCTCGCTCGTGTGCGCGGCGTCGCCGGAGCTGCGGCGCGGGCTCACGCAGGGCGACCTCGACGTCGCGCTGATCGAAGCGCCGGCCGGATCGTCGCGCGGCGAGTGCATCGCCGTCGACCGGCTGGTCTGGGTCGGCGCGAAAGGCGGCACCGCGCACCGGAACACGCCGCTGCCGGTGTCGATGGTCGCGCAGACCTGCGCGTTCCGCCCGACCGTGCTCGACGCGCTGCGCGGCTGCGATCGCGCGTGGCGCACCGTGTTCGAGAACGGCAGCTTCGATGCGACGGCCGCGACCGTGCGCTCCGATCTCGCGGTGACCGTCTGGCTCGCGTCCACCGTGCCGGCCGACCTCGACATCCTGCCGGCTGGCAGCGGCCTGCCCGCGCTGCCGAACTTCTCGATCCACCTGCACGTGCCGCGCGGCCAGCGCACGCCGGCCGCGACGGAACTGGCCCGCTACCTGCGCAACGGTTTCGCGCGCCTGCGCGCGGCCGCGTAGCGCCGGCGCGTACTACACCATGCCCGGCTCCTGCGGCGCGGGCGGCGTCGTGCCGGCCGCCTCCAGCGCCTGATGCAGCGTCGCGAAGATGCACGACGCACCGACGACCCCGGTGATCCCGTGACGATCCATGTCCGCGCGCAGGTAGCGGTTCACGCGCCCGAACAGCACGCCGATCCCGCGCGCATGCAATGCCTTGACGAGATCGGCCAGCGTCCGCGCGGCCGAATAGTCGACATCGGTGATCGCCCCCGCATCGACGACGATCCAGCGAGGCGGCACCGGCGCCGCGTCGACGAGCTCGGTGATTTCACCGGCAAACAGGTGGTCGTTCGCGAAGAACAGGTCGGAGCCGAACCGGTAGACGATCAGCCCCGGCGCCGTCATCGCACCGCGCCGCGCGGGCACCGGCTGCCACCGCCCGTTGCCCGCGACGGGTTCGAGCACCATCGTATGCGGCTGGTAGCTGTGGCGCACGTGCCGCATCAGCGACAGCGCAACGGCCAGCAGGATCCCGTGTTCGACGCCGACGGTCACGACAGCCGTGGCCGTCACGAGCGCGAGCGTGAATTCGCCGGGGCTTTCCTTGCGGATCGCCGCGAGGCTGCGCACGTTGATCAGCCCGAGCGCGATCGTGAACACGATGCCGGCCAGCACCGCGTGCGGCAGATACTGCAGGTAAGTGCTGAAGAACAGCAGCACGACCGCCACGACCGCCGCGAACGCGAGATGGCCGACCTGGCTGCGCACGCCCGCGCCCTCGGCCATCGCCGTCTGCGTCGGGCTGCCGTTGACGACGAACGCGCCGCCGACCGCCGCCGCCGCGTTCGCGGCCGCGAGGCCGAGGATGTCGGCGTTGGTGTCGACTTCTTCTCCGTACTGCTGCGCGAACACGCGCGCGGCGGCCGCGCTCTGCGCGATGATCATCACGAAGCACGATGCGGCGACCGGCACGAGATCGAGGAACTGCTGCCACGTGACCGACGGCCAGCGCAGCGGCGGCAGCCCGCCCGCGACCGGCCCGAGCACCGCGATGCCATGCGCGGCGAACCCGAACGCGTCGCTCGCCGCGATGCTGCCCACGACGACGATCATCGGCATCGGCATGCGCGGCAGGAACCGCTTGCACGCGAGAATCGCGACGACCACGAGCGCCGCGAGCGCGAGCGTCGGCCGGTTCGTGTGGACGAGATGCGTGACGACGTAGTCGAGTTGCGCGAGGCTGCGCGACGCGGGATACGGCACCGCCAGCCCGAGCATGTCGCCGAGCATCGCGATCGACACCTGCACGCCGACGCCGGCAAGAAAGCCGACCAGCACCGTGCGCGACAGGAAATCGGCGAGAAAACCGAGCTTGAAGATGCGCGCGAGCAGCAGCATCGCGCCGGTCAGCAGCGCGACCATGCCGGCCAGCGCCGCATATTCCGCGCTGCCGGCCGGCGCCATCGACGACAGCCGGCTCGCGAAGATCGTCGCGGTCGCGGAGTCCGCGGCGACCACGAGGTGGCGCGACGCGCCGAAGCACGCGAACGCAACGAGCGGCAGGAACACCGTGTAGAGGCCCGTGACGGCCGGCATCCCGGCGATGCGCGCATAGCCGAGCACCTGCGGGATATCCATCGATGCGAGCGAGATACCCGCGAACACGTCGCGGATCGCGCCTGCCCGGCGGATCGGGAGAATGCCTTTCAGCAGCCGCACGCCTGACGGACGGCTTTCGTTGGAATCTTGCATGCGTGAAATGCGTGAGGTCGTAGTGACGGGTTCGCGAAGTCGTTCGCGCATCGTGCCCCGGGCCTGCCTTGCCTGGCAAGTGCGCGAAGGCGTCGCGTGTCGCTCACCGTTGGCAAATCGGTCGCATGCCTGCACGGTCGACGCGCCGGCAACCCATGCGACGCCCGCATGATTGCATGGATCGCCGGTCACGCGCTTCGACGCGCGAAGGCCCGCCACACCGGGTTCGAGCCGATCGCAGGCGTGCGTTCGACGCATCCGGCGACAGACTCGCGCACCGGCTTGCGGTGACGCAGATTCGCCGCCCCGCTTCACTTCAATACAGAGGACACCTGCACAAAGGTGAGCGTATCCGGGAGCCGTTCGACGCGCCTTCACCGCACGCGTCCGGAACCGGATGGCACAATCATGGTCCCTTTCATGTGCCCTTCACCGGGCGCGCGCCGCGTCGCGGCGCCGATTCAACGCACGAGAAGGCCCCTGTCTGCCGCTATGACCCTGAACGAATCCTGGTTGACGCCGCTCGTCGGCATCCTCATTCTGCTCGCCGCCGCCGGCGCGATCACCGCCGCCGTCCATTTCCTGCTGTTTCGCGTGGTCGCACGCCTCGCGCGGCTGTCCGCCACGCGCGTCGACGACGCGCTGTTCGAATTCGGCGCATTCAAATGGCTGAGCCGCATCGTCCCGTTCGTCGTCATCAAGCTCGGGCTCGGTACGGTGCCCGGCATTCCGGAACGCGCCGCGCAGGTTACCGACAAGGTGCTGTTCGCGCTGATCGTGTTCCTCGTGACGATGACCATCAGCGCAACGCTGTCCGCGCTCGAACATGCGCACCGCACGCACCAGCGCGACCAGCCGCGCCTGTCGCTGAAAGGCGCGATGCAGCTCGTCAAGCTCGTGATGTTCATCACGGCCGCGCTCGTCGTGATCGGCGATGCGACCGGCAAACAGATCGGCCTGCTGCTGTCCGGCATCGGCGCGATGTCCGCGGTGCTGATGCTGATCTTCAAGGACACGCTGCTCGGCCTCGTCGCCGGCGTGCAGCTGTCGTCGAACGACATGCTGCGGATCGGCGACTGGATCACGATGCCGTCGGCCGGCGCGGACGGCACCGTGATCGACATCACGCTGAACACCGTCAAGGTCGCGAACTTCGATCACACGATCATCACGGTGCCGACGTGGAAGCTGATCACCGAGAGCTACCAGAACTGGCGCGGGATGACCGAAGCCGGCGGCCGCCGCATCAAGCGCGCGCTGTTCGTCGACGCGACGAGCGTGCGCTTTCTGTCGAACGACGAGATCGAACGGCTCGAACGCCTGACGCTGCTGAAGGACTATCTCGAGGACAAGGTCGACGCGATCGAGCAATGGAACGGCACGCTCGGCGCGGCCGGCGACTGCCCGGCAAACCGCCGCCAGCTGACCAATCTCGGCACGTTCCGCGCGTATGTCGCGAACTACCTGAAGGGCCATCCGCACATCCGCCGCGACATGACCTGCATGGCGCGGCAGCTGCCGCTCACGGCCGAAGGCATTCCGCTCGAACTGTACTGCTTCACCGACACGACGACGTGGGTCGACTACGAGGCCATCCAGGCCGACCTGTTCGACCACCTGATCGCGGTGCTGCCGGAGTTCGGGCTGCGCGTGTACCAGCACCCGTCGGGCTTCGACATGCGGCAGATGGCCGTCGCCGCGCAGGCCGGGTTGCAGGCGCCGCAGGCAGGCTGATGCACGCCACGGCGGCCGGCCACCGGCCGCCGCCTGCGCACCTTCGAAGCGATGCTTACCGCGCCGCGCACTCCGACGCGAGCCGCCCGAGCACCTTCAACGCGTCCTCGATCTGCCGCGACCACGGATAGCTGTAGTTGAGCCGGATGAAATGCCGGTAATCGGTGCCCGCCGAGAACATGTGGCCCGGCCCGACCGTGATCCGCTGCGCGAGCGCGAGCGTGTACAGCTTCATCGCATCGACCTGCGGCGGCAGCTCGACCCACAGCACATACCCGCCCTGCGGCTGCGACAGCCGCGTGCCCTCCGGGAAGAAGCGCCGCACCATCGCGCTCATCAGGCTCGCCTGCTGCGCGTACTGCTTGCGCATGCGCCGCAGGTGAAAATCGTAGCCGTCGTATTTCAGGTATTCGGCGATCGCCAGTTGCTCGATCGCGGGCGTCGCGAGCGTGTTCAGGAATTTCAGCTTCTCGACCTGGTCGCGATAGCGGCCCGGCATCGCCCAGCCGATCCGGTAGCGCGGCGACAGGCTCTTCGTGAACGACGCGCAATGCAGCACGAGGCCGTCACGGTCGAACGATTTCAGCGCGCTCGGCGTCGTGTCGCCGAAGTGCAGCTCGTGATAGACGTCGCTCTCGATCGCCGGCACGCGGTGCTTCGCGAGCAGTTCGACGAGCGCGCGCTTGCGCGCATCGGGCATCTGGAAGCCGAGCGGATTCTGGAAATTCGGCATCACCATGCACGCGGCAATGCGTTCGCGTTCGAGAACGCGCTCGAGCGCGTCGAGATCGATGCCGTCGCCCGGGTGCGTCGCGACTTCCAGCGCGCGCATGCCCATCCGCTCGATCGCGTGCAGCATCGCGTAGAACGTCGGCGATTCGACGGCGATCGTGTCGCCCGGCTTCGCGACGGCCTGCAGGCACAGGTTGATCGCCTCGGTCGCGCCGATCGTCATCACGATCTCGCCCGGCTCGACCGCGATCCCGCGTTCCGCATAGCGCCGCGCGATCTGGCGGATCAGCTCCTGGTTGCCCGGCGGCAGGTCGTCGATCACGCCCCAGCGCGTGCGGCGCCGGCCGATCGCCTGCGCATAGCGCGCAAGGCGCTGCACCGGGAACTGCGACGCGTCGGGATACGGCGAACCGAGCGGCACCGCGTCGTCGCGCGCGATCGAGCGCAGCGTCGACAGCACGAGCCGGCTCACGTCCACCGCCGATGGCTCGGCCGTCGGCGCCGACGTGTGCAGCTCGGCCTCGGCCGGCGCCGCCGCGCGCGCCCGCACGAAATAGCCCGACTGCGGCCGGCTCTCGATCAGGCCGCGGCTTTCGAGCACGAGGTACGCGCGCAGCACGGTCGTGACGCTCAGCTGCTGCTGCCGGCTCGCCTGCCGCACCGACGGAATCCGCTCGCCCGGCCGGTACACGCCACGCTCGATCTGCGCCTGGAGATCGTCGGCCAGTTGTTCGTAACGCTTCACGCGCCTCCCTTTCAACTTCCCTTCAACAACACAGTTGCGATCCGCACTGTATGAATGGCCGCAACTGTACTCTTTTTTGAAGTGAACAGGTGTACACACAGCCGGACGGGTGCCGCGCGTACTCTGCAGCCATCGACCCCGACACCCGCATCATGAAAAAGAAATCCGCCACCGCGCGCATCGAACCGTACACCCACCCGGCCGCCGGCTGGGGCGCGCTGAAAGCCGTCACGATCAACCTGATCAAGGAAAAGGTCGCCGGCGGCAACTACCGTACGCTGCTGCGCCAGAACCAGCCGGACGGCTTCGACTGCCCCGGCTGCGCGTGGCCCGACCGCCAGCACGCATCGACGTTCGAATTCTGCGAGAACGGCGTGAAGGCGGTGGCCGCCGAAGCGACGAGCAAGCGCGTGACGCCCGAATTCTTCGCCGCGCACACCGTCACCGAGCTGCTCGAACAGTCGGATTTCGAACTCGAGCAGCACGGCCGCCTCACCGACCCGATGGCGTACGACGCGCAGACCGACCGCTACGTGCCGATCGCGTGGGACGACGCATTCGAGCTGATCGCGCGCCACCTGCGCGCGCTGCCCGACCCGAACCAGGCCGCGTTCTATACGTCCGGCCGCGCGAGCAACGAAGCGGCGTTCCTGTACCAGCTGCTGGTGCGGCGATACGGCACGAACAACTTCCCCGACTGCTCGAACATGTGCCACGAGGCGACGAGCCGCGGGCTGCCGGCGTCGGTCGGCGTCGGCAAGGGCACCGTCACGCTCGACGATTTCGAGCACGCGGACACGCTGCTGATCTTCGGCCAGAACCCCGCGACCAACCACCCGCGGATGATGGGCGAGCTGCGCGAATGCGCGAAGCGCGGCGCGACGATCGTGTCGATCAACCCGCTGAAGGAACGCGGCCTCGAACGCTTCGCCGATCCGCAAAGCCCTATCGAAATGCTGACGATGTCGGGCACCAAGATTGCGTCGACGTTCATCCAGCCGACGATCGGCGGCGATTTCGCGCTGATCAAGGGGATGGCGAAGCGCGTGCTCGAACTCGACGATGCCGCGCGCGCCGCCGGTGCGCCGCGCGTGCTCGACACCGCGTTCATCGGCGAACACACGGCCGGTTTCGACACCTTCGCCGACGACCTGCGCGCCGAAAGCTGGTCCGCGCTGACGGCCGAAAGCGGCGTGCCGTACGAGCAGATCGACAGCCTCGCGCAGCGCTATGCGCGCAGCGAGCGCGTGATCGCGACGTGGGGCATGGGCATCACGCAGCACAAGCATTCGGTCGCGACCGTGCAGATGCTGACCAACCTGATGCTGATGCGCGGCAACATCGGCCGCCCCGGCGCGGGCCTGTGCCCGGTGCGCGGCCACTCGAACGTGCAGGGCAACCGCACGGTCGGCATCGAGGAAAAGCCGTCGCAGGCGTTCCTCGACCGCCTCGGCCACGTGTTCGACTTCGAACCGCCGCGCCATCACGGCTACGACGTCGTCGAGACGATCGAAGGGATGCTCGACGGCCACGTGAAGGTGCTGATCGGCCTCGGCGGCAACTTCGCGATGGCGACGCCCGACACGCCGCGCACGTGGGAAGGCATGCGCCGCTGCGACCTGTCGGTGCACATCACGACCAAGCTGAACCGCAGCCACCTGATCCACGGCCGCGACGCGCTGATCCTGCCGACGCTCGGCCGCACCGAGATCGACCTGCAGGACAACGTCGCGCAAGGCGTGACGGTCGAGGATTCGATGAGCATGGTCCACGTGTCGTACGGGATGAACAAGCCGGCGTCGCCGAACCTGATGTCGGAGCCCGCGATCGTCGCGCACATGGGCCATGCACTGTTCGGCAGCGGCAAGATCGACTGGCTCGCTTACAAGGACGACTACGCGAAGATCCGCGACGCGATCGAGGCGACGCTCGACGGCTTCTACGACTACAACACGCGCATCGCGCGGCCGGGCGGCTTCCACCTGCGCGTCGCGTCGCGCGACCGCGAATGGCTCACGCCGACGGGCAAGGCGAACTTCATCGCGCACGCATTGCCGACCGACACGCCGATCCAGCGCGCCCGCGCACTGCACGGCGAACGGCTGATGACGCTGATGACGACGCGTTCGCACGATCAGTACAACACGACCGTCTACGGGCTCGACGACCGCTATCGCGGCGTGTTCGGCCAGCGCCGCGTGGTGTTCGCCAACCGCGACGATCTCGCGATGCTCGGCCTGAAGGCCGGCGAATGGGTCGACATGGAAACCGTGTGGCACGACGGCATCGAGCGGCGCGCGGACGGCTTCCTGCTCGTCGAATACGACATCCCGCGCGGCTGCATCGGCGCGTACTACCCGGAAACCAACCCGCTCGTCCCGCTCGACAGCGTCGGCGACGTGTGCAACACGCCGACGTCGAAGTCGGTGCCCGTGCTGCTGCATCGCGCGGCCGCGCCGGCGTCGATCGCCGCCTGACGGAGCGCGACGATGATCGTTCGGCCGCGCGAGCACTGGCTGCGGATGCTGCTCGTCTGGAACGGCTCGGTGCTGCCGACCATCCTGCCGCAACTCGTGCTGACGCTCGCGATCAGCCTCGTCGCGGTGTGGGGCGGCGGCCGCGTGCTCGGCGAGAAGGTGCCGCTGAACCCGACGCCGTTCACGCTGATCGGGCTCACGCTCGCGATCTTCGCCGGGTTTCGCAACAACGCGAGCTACGAACGCTACCGCGAAGGCCGGCAACTGTGGGGCGGTGTCCTGACCGCCACGCGCACGCTGGTGTCGCAGGCACTCTGCTACGGCGCGGTCGACCGTGACGACGCATCGCGGCGCGCGTTCGTGCGCCAGGTCGTCGCGTTTGTCTATGCGCTCAAGCATCAATTGCGCGGCACCGATCCGGCTGCGGACTTGCGCGGGCTGCTCGACGAAGCCGCCCATGCGCGCATCGCCGGTTCGCGGTTCCGCCCGGTCGTCATCGTGCACGCGCTGCGCGAAGCGTTCGCCGCACGCGCCGACGCGGGCCGTCTCGCCGATACGCGCCTGTGGATGCTCGACGCGCGCCTCGACGATCTCGTCGCGATGGTAAGCGGCTGCGAACGGATCGCGTCGACGCCGATCCCGTTTTCATACGACGTGCTGCTGCACCGGACCATCTATGCGTACTGCGTGCTGCTGCCGTTCGGCCTCGTCGACTCGATCGGCGCGGCGACGCCGTTCGTCACCGTGTTCGTCGCCTATACGCTGATCGCGCTCGACGCGATCGCGCATGCGATCGCCGAGCCGTTCGGCGACGGGCCGAACCATCTCGCACTCGATGCGATGACGCGGCAGATCGAGCGCACGCTGCTCGAACTGAACCGCGAGCCGCTGCCGGCCGAAGTGACACCCGGCCGCGCGTACCGCCTCACCTGACCCACCGCTCCGCTCAGTCGCCGCGCCCGCGCAGGAAGCGGCCATGCTCGGCGGCGGCGTCGGCGATCCGCCGCAACAGCACGACGCCGCGCAGCAGCGCGTGCGCATCGTCGCCGTCGCGCACGGCCGCGCGGCGCCGCAGCACGCGCGCCGCCGCGTCGCAGGTCCGGTCGAGCTGCGCGAATTCCGCCCGCGCAACGCGCCCGCGCACCACGGCCACCGCCCGGCGCGCGGCCGGCTCGCGCGATGCCAGTTCGGCAAGCGACAGCAGGCTGTCGCCGATTCCCCAGATCGCGAGCAGGTCGCGCATGTCGCGCTCGATCAGCGTCTGCGGCAGGCTGCCCGCGAAGCCGAGCTCACGCGCGAGACGGTCGGCCGTCCGGCTCAGCCACACGCTCTCCGGCCACGCACGCGGGTCGCGCGCGATGCCGGCCAGGTCGCGACGCACCGCACGATGCAGCCGCCGCCGGCTCGTGCCGGGATCGCCGGGAAACACCAGCGCGAAGATCAGCGCGCCGAACGCGATGCCGAGCATCGTGGCGAGCGCGCTGTTCAGGAACGCGGCGTCGCCGATGCGCGCGGTATTGTCCGGCGACGTGAAATTCCAGAAGAAGATCGCGAACGCGCTGCCCATCGCGGCCGTGCGCGGATGACGCATCGCGATGCCGTTGGCGACCAGGAACACGCCGAGGATATACGCGAGCATCTCGAAGCCCGACACCGCAGGCAGCAGGATGAAGTTGCAGACGACACCCGCGAGCGCCGCGCATGCCGTCCCTTTCAGGAAGCCGACGGCCGCGCGCACCGAGTTCGGGCGCGTCGAGAACAGCGCGCCGACCACGGCCGTGATCGCGACGAAGCCGGCGCCCGACGGCCATGCAGTGACGATCCAGATCGCCGACGCGGCCAGTACTGCGATGAACGCGCGGATGCCGTTGTGCCACGCGAGCACCGGATCGTGGTGGAACGCGTAGCGCACGCGCGAAGGCGGCGGCTCCGGCCGGTCGAGCAGCGCCTGGCTCGCGAACGCACGCTCGAACCCGGCGAGCAGCGCCGCCAGCCGGTCGAGCGTGAGCAGGCGCGACGTGTCGGGGCCGCGCTGCGCGGCGGCCTCCGCGTGCAGTGCGTCGTCCACGCGTGCACGCAGCGCCGCGATCTCGGGTCCCGCGTCGCCCGTTGCGGCGACGCCGTCGAGCACGCGCGCGACCTCGTCGACCAGCGGATCCGGCGTATCGCCGGCGCGCGCCGCATGCTCGCGGATCGCCTGCCCGGCTGCCTGCGCGGTGAGCACGCCCAGCGCCGCCGCGCGCAGATGGCCGATCGCGTTACGCACCGGTGGCGCGCCGGCCGCCGCGTATTCGGCCGCCGTGTCGAGTTCGAACGCATCCGCGAACAGCCGGTGCACGGCCGCCCCGTTCGGCTCGCGGCGCAGCGCGCCCGCGCCGACCGTCACCGCGCGGTCGAGATAGCGCGCGAGCCGCGTGCGGACATCGTTCAGCGGCGCGCCCGGCGCAAATACCGTTTCGAACAGCGCGGCGCACAGGATGCCGACCACCACATACAGGAACCGCGCGACCGCGATGTCGAACGCGTGCAGCGGCGCGGACACCGCATCCATCGCGATGATCGCGGCCGTATAGCCGGCGAGCACCGCCGCATACGCGCGGAAATTCCGCTGGAACGTCGCGACGCCCGCGCACAGCCCGATCCACGCGGCGAGCGCCGGCAGGAACAGCTCGGGCGTCTGCGCGAACGCGCCGGTCAGCGCGAGCGCGACAGCGGCGCCGATCGCGGTGCCGAGAATCCGGTACTGGCTCTTCGACAGCCCCATCCCGCGGCTGCCCTGCGCGACGATCCACACGGTCGACGCGGCCCATTTCGGATCGTCGAGATTCATCCGGAATGCAATGTAGAGCGCGAGCAGCGACGCGGCCGTGTTGCGCAGTGCGAACGCGAGCGCGCCGGGCGGCAACGTCGGGCGCGCATCGCGCAGCGCGGCCCGGACGGCCGCGGGCGACGGCATGCTGGGAAAAGCGAATTTCATCCGGCGAGCATACGGTCGCGCGCCGGCCGCCACTACGGGGCAGCGGCGGGATGCGTTATTGCACCGGGCAGGATAATCGGTGCGACCCGCTGCGATCCGGCGCGCGACGGTAAGATGCGCGCAGGCCGAACCCTGAAACGCCCTGTATGGACCTCGAAAGCATCCGGATATTCTTGCGCGTGGTGGAACGCGGCAGCTTCACCGCCGCCGCCACGCAACTCGACATGCCGCTCAGCCGCGTGAGCCGCAAGGTCAGGCAGCTCGAGGACGACCTCGGCGTCCAGCTGCTGTACCGCACGACGCGCCGCGTGTCCGTCACCGAAGCCGGGCGCGATTATTACGAACGCTGCCTGCGCGCCGAGGAAATCCTGCTCGACGCCGACCGCCAGGCACGCGCGCTGCGCACCGAGCCCGAAGGCACGCTGCGCGTGCTGGTGCCCTACGCGATCGGCCTGCTGGAACTGGAGCCGGCGCTCGCCGAGTTTCGCCGGCGCTACCCGCTGGTCCAGCTCGTGCTGATCTACGACAACAGCGCGCTCGACCTCGTCGAGCACGGCTTCGACGTCGCGCTGCGCACGGGCGTGCTGACCGATTCCGGCTACGTCGCGCGCTCGCTCGGCTGGTCGCACGCGAAGCTCGCGGCCAGCCCGCACTATCTCGACCGCGTCGGCCGGCCGCAGACGCCGCAGGATCTCGGCGATCACGCCATCCTGTTCGTCGGCCGCGACGCGCCCGGCCTGACGCTGCGGCTCACCAACGCGGCCGGCGACGTGGCCGAGGTACCGGTGCGGCCCGTGCTGATCTCGAACGAATCGGTCACGGTGCTGCGCCAGGCCGCGAGCGGCGGCGGCATCGCGCTGATCTCCACGCACTTCACCACGCGGCGGCTCGCGAACAACGAACTCGAAATCGTGCTGCCCGACTGGCATCGCACCGACGACGTCGAGCTGCACGCGCTCTACCCGAAGCGCGCGACGCTCGACAGCAAGGTGCGTGCGTTCGTCGAGTTCCTGACGGAAGTCTTCACCGCGTGGCGAGCATCGCCGTAACCGGCACCGCATGACCGGCCGTCGATGCCTGTCGGCGGCATTATTGCGGCGCACGAAAGGAATTAATGACCGCGCGAGCGTTGATCGCCGTTCGCCGCATCGTTAGCCTGTGCCCATGCAAAATCACCACACACGCGACGGCAGCCACGTGCCCGCTGCCCGCCGACGCGTCACGCGCGTCGCGCCTTCCTGACCGGCCCGCCCGCGTCCCGAAGCCCGCCACGGCTTCGCCGATCCGATCGATCACCTGAACCGCACGCCGCGCGCGGACGGCCCCCGTTTGCCGGGCCGCCCGCGCGTGGTGCGTCGCCGTCCGCTTCGCGGCCCGCCCGCGCAGGCGTCGCGCGCGCGTGCGCGACCGCCGGCGCGCCGCCCGGCCCCCTTTCATCACGCAGGAACACCATGTCATCTCCGTCCCCCCAGGCACCGCTGTCGGGCGCCAAGCTCGCGATCGGCACGATCGCGGTCTCGCTCGCCATGTTCATGAACGTGCTCGACTCGTCGATCGCGAACGTCGCCATCCCGACGATCTCGGGCGACCTCGGCGTGTCGGTCGACGAAGGCACGTGGGTGATCACGATCTTCGCGGCCGCGAACGCGGTGTCGATTCCGCTGACGGGCTGGCTCACGCAGCGCTTCGGGCAGGTCCGCCTGTTCGTCACGTCGATCCTGCTGTTCGTGTTCGCGTCGTGGCTGTGCGGGATCGCGCCGAACCTGCCGACGCTGCTCGCCGCACGGATCCTGCAGGGCGCGGTCGCGGGGCCGCTCGCGCCGCTGTCGCAGGCGCTGTTGCTCGGCGCATGGCCGCGGCAGAAATCGTCGAGCGCGCTCGCGCTGTGGTCGATGACGGCGCTCGTCGGCCCGATCGCGGGGCCGTCGCTCGGCGGCTGGATCACGTACGACTACAACTGGTCGTGGATCTTCTACATCAACATTCCGGTGGGCTTCTTCGCGGCGGCCGTCACGTGGATCGTGTTCCGCGACCGCGAATCGGCCACGCGCCGCCTGCCGATCGACACCGTCGGCCTGCTGCTGCTCGTGCTGTGGGTCGCGTCGCTGCAGATCATGCTCGACAAGGGCAAGGATCTCGACTGGTTCAACTCGCCCGTCGTCGTCGCGCTCGGCATCGTCGCGCTGATCGGCTTCGCGTTCTTCCTCGTATGGGAGCTGCACGAGGCCAACCCGATCGTCGACTTGCGGCTCTTCACGCAGCGCAACTTCGCGGGCGGCACGATCGCGATCTCGGTCGCGTACGGGATGTTCTTCGGCACGCTCGTGCTGCTGCCGCAATGGATGCAGGGCTACCTCGGCTACCGCGCGATCGATTCGGGGCTGGCCACCGCGCCGCTCGGGCTGTTCGCAGTCCTGCTCACACCGGTCATGGGGCGCCTGCTGCCGCGCACCGACCCGCGCTACATCGCGACGCTTGCGTTCGTCGGCTTCGCGGTCGTGTTCATGATGCGCACGACGTTCTACACCGACGTGTCGCGCTGGGATCTCGTGCTGCCGACGCTGCTGCAGGGCATTCCGATGGCGATGTTCTTCGTGCCGCTGACGTCGATCATCCTGTCCGGGCTGCCGCCCGAAAAGATCCCGGCTGCGGCCGGCCTGTCGAATTTCGGCCGCACGTTCTGCGGCGCGGTGGGCACGTCGCTGATCAGCAACGCGTGGAACGACCGCACGATCCTGCATCACGTGCGGCTCACCGAACAGGCGAGCGTCACCAATCCGGTCTTCACGCAGCAGGTCGACGCGACGCGCTCGCTGCTGCACCTGGGCCCCGATTCGGCGCTCGCGTTCTTCAACGCCTCGGTCGATTCGCAGGCGGCCGTGATGGGGTTGAACGACATCTTCTTCGTGTCGGCGATCATCTTCATCGCGATCATTCCGCTCATCTGGATCACGAAACCGTCGCGCTCGGGCGGCGGCGATGCCGATGCGGCGGCGGCCGGCGCGCATTGATCGGCCCTCGCGGCAGCCGGGCCGCGCGCCGGGGCCCGAACCGCCCCTCGCAGACGTAATAAAGACTTGCAATGGATACAGGCGGAAACGTCAACAGCCGGCGCCCGTACCGCGTTTTTTCGTCATGCGCCCAACCTCCGGACGCGCAACGACAGGAGAACACACCATGCGAGCCCTTACCCGCCACATCGCGATTGCCGCCACCCTGATGTCGGTGCTGACCGGCACCGCGTTCGCCGACACGCCGTGGCAAAACGCGCATCCGCGCCGCGAAGAGGTCAACCAGCGCCTCGCGAACCAGAATCGCCGCATCCATCACGAAGTGAAGGAAGGCGAGATGTCGCACGCCCAGGCCGCGCGCCTGCACCGTGACGACCGCAAGATCCGCCAGGAAGAGCGGGACATGGCTGCGCAGGATCGCAGCCACATCACGAAGAGCGAAAAGCACGTGCTGAACCAGCAGGAAAATGCGGTCAGCAACAAGATCGGCCAATAACAGCGACAACACCGGCAAGCGCCCATTCGCCATCACCTGAAACGCCCGCTGCCGCGATGCGGCAGCGGGTGCTTGTTGCATCGCCTTGTTGTATCGAATCGTTTCAACGCGCCGACGGCGTCAAATGCTGCGGGTATACTCCGTCGTCAGCCGCCTGTCGCATCGCCGTCCGTCAAAAACGGCCCGATTCCGGGCGGTTTCGTCGCGAAGCTTCGCGTTTCGCCTACCCCGCGCCCCAGCCTCGATACGAGACACACGACGACCGACCATGAAACGATTCCTGCTGCTCCTTCCCGCCGCCCTGCTCGCCGCCTGCGGCTCCGCTCCCTCGTCCGACTCGGCCTCGTCCGGCGCCGCACCGATGATCTACGTATCGTCGCAACGCCCGGCCCACGCGATCGCGAACTGCCTCGACAGCCGCCTGTCGGGCACCGAGCAATCGCAGCACAACGGCGTGACCGACATCTCCGTCGGCTCGAATTCGTACTTCGTCACGCTCACGCCGTCGGGCAACGGCTCGGTCGTCAAGGTCGTGCGCGGCTCGGGCAGCGAGCCGGCCGAAGAAGCGATGCGCTTCGCGATCGCGCGCTGCGTGATCTGACGCCTGCCGGCGCCGGGCGCCCGCCCGGCCCACTGCCGCGCGCCGCACGGCGCGCGCGCCGAATATTTTCATCCGGGCGGCCGTCGATGAGAGAATCGCAGCACGATTCCCTTTCGATGGAGCCCGCATGAAGCACCTGCTGTCCCGGCTGTTCGTCAGCGCCGCGCTCGTCGCGCTTGTTCCGGCGCTGCCGGCGCAGGCTGCCACGCCGCCCGGCATCTTCGTCGTCGCCACGCAGCTCGGCGAATTCACGACCCTCGACCCGAGCGGGATCTACGAGCTGGTGCCGTCCGAATACGTCGCGAACACCTACGAGCGGCTGGTGCGCGTCGACCTGAAGGACCCGACGCGCTTCGACGGGCAGATCGCGCAATCGTGGACGGTCGGCGCGGACGGCACGACCTACACGTTCAAGCTGCGCCCCGGCCTCACGTTCCATTCCGGCAACCCGGTGACCGCCGACGACGTCGCATGGTCGCTGCAGCGCACCATCCTGCTCGACAAGGGACCGGCCGGCGTGCTCGCCGATCTCGGCCTCACGAAGGCGAACGTGATGCAGAAGGTGCGCGTGGTCGATCCGCAGACCGTCGTGCTCGAAACCGACCGCAAGTACGCGCCGAGCTTCGTGCTCAACGTGCTCAGCGCGTGCCCGGCGTCGGTGTTCGACAAGAAGCTGCTGCTGTCGCACCAGCAGGGCAACGATTTCGGCAGCGGCTGGCTGCGGACCAACGACGCGGGCTCGGGCCCGTACCAGCTTGCCAAGTGGACGCCGAACGAAAGCATCGTGCTGCAGCGCTTCGAGAAGTACCGCACGCCGTACCCGATGAAGCGCGTCGTGCTGCGCCACGTGCCCGAAGCGTCCGCGCAGCGGCTGCTGCTGGAGAACGGCGACGCCGACGCCGCGCGCAACCTGAGCCCCGACAGCCTCGCCGCGCTGTCGAAGGCCGGCAAGATCAAGGTCGCGTCGTGGCCGGTATCCGCGCTGCTGTACCTGAGCCTGAACACGAAGAACCCGAACCTCGCGAAGCCCGAGGTGCAGCAGGCGATGAAATGGCTCGTCGACTACGACGGCATCCAGCGCAACATCGTCAGCACGACCTACAAGGTGCACCAGACTTTCCTGCCCGAAGGCTTCCTCGGCGCGTCGAACGCGCGGCCGTACAAGCAGGACGTCGCGAAGGCGAAGGCGCTGCTCGCGAAGGCCGGCTTGCCGAACGGCTTCGACGTGACGATGGACATGCCGAACGACTATCCGTACCTCGAGATCGCGCAGGCGCTGCAGGCGAACTTCGCGCAGGGCGGCATCCGCGTGAAGCTGATCCCCGGCGATGCGAAGCAGGCGATCGGCAAGTACCGCGCGCGCCAGCACGACATCTTCATCGGCGAATGGTCGCCCGACTACATGGACCCGAACAGCAACGCGCGCGGCTTCGCGTGGAATCCGGACAACTCGGATCAGTCGCCGACGAAGATGCTCGCGTGGCGCAACAGCTGGGACATCCCGCAACTGACGAAGGACACCGAGGCCGCGCTCGTCGAGCCGTCGCCCGCGAAGCGCGCGCAGCGTTACGAAGCGCTGCAGAAGGCCGTGCTCGCGAACTCGCCGTTCATCATCATGTTCGAGAAGGTCGTGCAGGTTGCGACGCGCCCCGGCACGACCGGGCCGGAAATCGGGCCGATCAACGACCTCGTGTCATACCGCACGCTCGCGAAGTAATCGCGGCGGCCCGCGCACCCGGCCGTGCCGGTGCGCGGGTAATCGCCGCCGGCCGCCGCGCCGGCACCCGGTCGGGCGGCGGTACCGATCTACAATAACCGGCGACGCGGGGGCCGGCTGCGCCCGGCGGTGATCGAAGTCACCGGATTCGCGTCACCAACGAAGACAGGATGCGCACGCCCGAGTGCGCACAACGGGAACCGAACATGCATCCGAGCGAGCACGCGGTCTGCGTAGCGATCAACGACAACAACCGCGCGTGGTACGAAATGCTCGTGCCGTTCCTGCTGTCGCTCCGGCAGACCGGCTACGACGGACGGATCGCGGTGATCGGCTACGGGCTGTCCGAACGCAAGCGGCAGATCCTCGCGAGCCAGTCGGTCGACGTGATCGACGCGTCGGGCGCGTATGCGCTGCCGGTCGGCCGCTTCATCGAGGCGGCCGGGTATTGCGCGCGCCATCCGCAGATCCGCAAGCTCGCGCTGTACGACGCCGACATCTGGTTCTGCGCGCCGCCGTTCGACCTGTTCTCGCAGATCGGCGACGACCGGATCCATGTGTGCCCCGACCCGCTGTTCTGCACGTTCGTCGTCACGCCGCTGATCGGCGAGCGGCGCGACCATCACTGGCGTCTCGTCGTCGACGCGGTCACCGCACGCCACGGCGGTGCGCTGCAGGCCGGGCTCGTCGCCGGGACCGCCGACGCCTGGGCACGCTACGCGGACCACCTGCGCGACTGCATCGCACGCGTCGGCACCGATTTCCAGGAATGCTTCGGCATCGACACGACGTTCCTGCATCTGTGGAGCGCCCAGGGCGAAACGGCGCTGCTCGATCCGGTCCAGAACTTCGTCAGCAAGTACGGCATTCACGAATCGTTCGACGCGGGCAGCGGCACGACCACGCTCCGGTATCAGGGCGAGCCGATCCGCGCGCTGCACATGACCGGCGACATCCGCTTCTTCGACCGCTGGCGCTACTACGCGAACCACACCGACGCTGCGCTGCGCGACGGCGCGCCGTTCGCATTGTCGGACGGCACGCCGGCGCCGTCCGACGCGGCCGCCGCGCGCATCGCCGCGGCGGACTACGTGCAATCGGCCGGGCTGACCGTTTCATCCGTCGCGATCGAGGGCAGCGCAGGCGCGTACCTGCAGCCGATCGACGAACCGGGCGGCACGATGCTCGTCGGCAGCGGCAACCACGAAGTCGTGTTCACCGCGACCCGCGACATCGCGCGGCTGAACGTCTACGCCACCCACCCGTCCGGCTCGCCGTCGCCGCTGCTGTGCGAAGTGCAGGTCAACGGGCAGGCGCAGCGCAAAGGCACCGAGCTGATGGCGCACTTCTGGTATCAGGTCGCGGCCGGCGCCGTCATCACGCTGCGCGCGACGAGCCTCGGCGGCCAGCAGTGCAACGCGATCTGGCGGCTGCGCGAAGCGCCGGACATGCAGCAGTAGGTACCGGCCCGCTGCCGTTCAATTGAATGCGGCCCACACCAGGTACGCATTCAACCCGACGATCACGACCGTCGCCGCGCCGGCGACGATCCGCAGCGGCATCCGCATCGCGTACGCACCCATCACGTCCGCGCGCGCCGACAGCATCAACAGCGCGATCATCGGCAGCGGCAATACGAAACTCAGCACGACCTGGCTTGCGACCATCGCGCGCGTGACGTCGCAGCCGAGTGCGACCACCGCGAACGCCGGCGCGATCGTCACCGCGCGCCGCACCCACACCGACATGCGGCGGCGGATGAAACCCTGCATCACGACCTGCCCGGCCATCGTGCCGACCACCGAGCTCGACACGCCCGACGTCAGCAGCGCGACGAGAAACAGCGCGCCGGCCGCCGGCCCGAGCACCGGGATCAGCGTGTGATACGCGTCGCCGATGTCGGTCATGCCCGGCGCGCTCAGATGGAACGCCGACGACGCCATCATCACCATCGCGAGATTCACGAACCCGGCCAGCCCGAGCGCGACGACAACCTCGCGATTCGAAAACCGCACGAGCCGCCGCCGCTCCGCGTCGTCGCGCGGCGCGGTGCGATCCTGAGTGAGGCCCGAATGCAGATACAGCGTGTGCGGCATGATCGTCGCGCCGATGATCCCGACCGCGATCGTCAGCGCCGCGTGATCCGGGATCTGCGGGACGACCAGATGGAACGCGGCCGCGTGCCAGTCCTGCGGCGCGATCAGCAGTTCGCCGAGATAGCACGCGCCGATCACGCCGACCAGCGCCGCGATCGCGGCCTCCAGCGGCCGGAAGCCGCGCTTTTCGAGCGCGAGGATCGCGCAGGTCGCCAACGCGGTCGCGATCATCCCCGCGAACAGCGACAGGTGGCATAACAGCCCGAATGCGAGCGCACCGCCGAGGAATTCCGCAAGATCGGTCGCCATCGCGGCAATCTCGGACGCGATCCACATGCCCCACACGACCGGCGCGGGGAAGCGGTCGCGGCACAGCTCGGCAAGATTGCGGCCGGTCACGATGCCGAGCTTCGCGGACATCGCCTGGAACAGCATCGCGATCGCGTTCGCGGCCAGCACGACCCACAGCAGCCGGTAGCCGTATGCGGCGCCGGCCTGGATGTTGGTCGCGAAGTTGCCGGGATCCATGTAGCCGATCGACGCGATCACGGCCGGGCCGACGAACGGCAGCAGCGCGGCGACGCCGGTGCGGCGCCCTTCCAGCGCGGCGCGCGCCGCGCCGTCGGTACGCTCGGTGGGCAGGCCCGGCAGCACGAGGCCGCCGGCAGGTTTGCTCGGGACGGGAAGCATGGTGGAGTTTCCGTTCGAATGAGGAAGACCGATTCGGGATCAGGCGCCGCCGCCGGCATGCCGCCTGCCGGCCGCGGCGGAGCGACGACCGCGTTACAGCGGCACGACGTCGGGACGATTGCGCGGAAACTGCGCGATCACGTCGGGCGCGACGTTCAGGTGCGCTTCGACGAGCTTCGGCGGCGTATGCGCGAGCCAGTCGGACAGCGACACCTCCGCATAGCGGTCGGTCTTGAAGATCTCGAGGAACACGAGGTCGGTCTTGCCGGTGTTCTGCACGTAGTGCCCGAGGCTCTTCTTCACGTAGCCGACGTCGCCCGCGCGGAAGTCGGCCGTCTGCGCCTTCGGCCCCGTGTCGAACACGGTCATCCGCGCGTCGCCCTGCAGGTAGTACTGCCATTCGTCGGCGTTCGGGTGCCAGTGCAGCTCGCGCATGCCGCCCGGATGCACGGTGACGAGCGCGGCCGCGACGGTCGTCGACACGTTGAAGTTGGTGCTGTCCGCGATCCGCACTTCGCCGCCGCGCGTCTTTTTGACCGGCTTCATGTCGCCGAGCGAGAAGATGAACGGATGCGGCGGCGCCCCGGCCGACGCAGCCGATGCGCGCTGCGCGTCCGCGAGCGGGCCCGGTTCGTCGCCCTGGAAGATCCACAGGTTGTCGAGCGGAACGTTCCTGAACGCATCGGCCGGCACGCCGAAGTTGAGCGCGAGCACGTCCGGCGGCGTATGCGCAATCCAGTCGGTCAGCAGCAACGTGTTGAATTCCGATGCGCGGCCGTTATCGAACGCGAGCAGGAATTCGGCGCCGTCGGTGCCCAGACCCTGCAGCGAATGCGGCAGGCCGGGCGGGAAATACCAGAGATCGCCGGTCTTGACGTCATGCACCGACGGCCGCCCCAACTCGTCGAGCACCGTGATCCGGCAGCGGCCGTCGAGCATGATTGCCCACTCGGCCTGCTGGTGCCAGTGCATCTCGCGAATGCCGCCGCGCGTCAGGCGCATGTTGACGCCGGAAATGGTTTCGGAAATCGCAAAATCGTCTTGCGTGACTTCGCGCGCCCATCCGCCATTTTGAATGCGTTTATGAGCATTATTGAAAGATGCCCAGAATAACGGCATTCCGTTGATATCGGTGGCCGGCGGATCCTGAAAAGACGGAAACTGATTGGCGATGGCCGGATTTTTCGGCCCCGGATCGGTCAGGCTCTGCCGGTTGCGCGCATTCACCGCGCCTTCCGGCGGGCGGTCCGGATTACCGAACGAGGCCGCCTTGGCCGATACCGCGATACCCGCGGCAGCAATGGCGCCGGCCGTACCCGCCAGCATTTTGCGTCGAGAAAGATTCGTCATGATTTCCTCTTCATTCCTGCAATTGAGAGCATTTCCATTACGGAATATTTTCCGTTTTCGGATTATCGAAAATCAAAGATCCCGTGACGCAAGTTAAATCCAAATCGACAAAAAACTTAAATGAATTATTAACCTCGATTGATGACTTAATCTGATACTCTTTAATTTTGTAATTATTGCGTTGCAGCGGGACGCTCGCGGGCGATCGAGGCCGGTGAGATGGACGAATCAGGAAAATGCGGGAATACGGCCGGGTGTGGCTGCGAAGCCGGGGATGGAGGCCAGAGGAGATGAATGTGCGCCGCGCGCGATCGCGATGCATCTGAATCGCCGGACATGCAGCAGTAGGCAGTTGCCGGTTGGCGGTCAAGGTCGACCGCCAACCATGCGTCACGCGAACAAGGCGCCGGGCATCGAGTGGAAGCTTCAGATGCCGATCGACCTGGCGATCAACATCTTCTGAACCTCGATCGTGCCGCCGGCGAACAAGCTGAATGTGGCTTCCCGGTAATAGCGGGAGACCGGTTCGAAATCGAAGTACGCGCGCCCGCCCATCACGCGGACTGCAGAGCCGACGACCTTCTGCAACTGCTCGGAGCAGAAATATTTGGCCTTGGAGATCGCCTCCGTCGCGTCGTCACCGCTTTCATACGCCCGGATCGCGTTGGCAACCATCAGCTCCATTGCGGTGGTCAAGGTGCTCATCTCGACGACGGTGTGCTGGATGCTCTGGAAACTGCTGAGTACCTGACCGAATTGCTTGCGCTCCTTGATGAATGCAGCTGCTCGCCGTGTCGCCGCGCGCGCCAGGCCACTGGCCATCGCCGCCACGACGAGGCGCTCCAGCGCGCCGGTCAAGCGCAGGACATTCCATGCGGCTTCAAGCGCGTCGCTGCCACCGAGTACGGCATCGGCCGGCACGGCAACCGCCTCGAGCACAACATGACACGACGCACATCCATTCGCGCTGAGTTTGGGCAGCGCCGTGACCGTCAGATTCGGGGCCTTGCCGGGCACCAGGAAGATGCCGAATGCCTTTGCACGGTCCGGTGCCGTTCGCGCGACCGTCAGGATATAGTCCGCCGTCGCCGAACCCGTGATGTACGTTTTTTCGCCGCGAAGCCGGTATCCGTCGCCTGCCGGAATCGCTTCCGTCCGGGCGGCACCGGCATCCGATCCGGCTTCCGGCTCCGTGAGGGCAAAGGCGAGTTGAACGCGGCCCTGTGCGACGCCGGGGAGCAGGCTCTGCTTCTGCGCGGGTGTCCCCAGACAGGAAACACACAGCGGCGCAAGCACGCCGTTGACCATGTAGACGGTCGCAACGGCGCCGGACTGTTCGGCAAGCGCCGACATGATTGCACAGACCCGCTCCATATCCCCCGCCTGCGGCCCCGTGTATCCGGGGTCCAGGAAGCCCGAACGCAACAGGTCATGAGATGCAAGCACGGACAGCGTTCTCGCGGAGAAGGTCCCGTCGCCCTGCTCCTCGATACCGCGATCGTCCGCGAGGATTTCATCTGCCGCCTTGCCGGCCCGCACCCTCAAATCGTCCAACGATGCCATCTTCAAACCTCCTTCACGATCGGATTCATTCTTGTCCGCAAGCGTTCATCGACCCGACGTCGAGCACCGTCAAAATGTCGTACTCCTCAGTTAATTGAAGAAATAAAACGACGCAAGATGTCGGCTGTTTCCACGGGAAATTGATCGACGAAGAAGTGACCGCCCGGAAGAGATGCCGCCGTCGTCTGGCTGCAGCGCCTGGCCCACTCGGCGGGAATGTCGAACAACTGCCCCATCTGGCCTTTTGCACCATGGAAGACCAGTACGGGGCACGTCACCTTGCGCTGGAGGTCCAGGCGGTCATGCTCGAGATCGATGGTCGCGGCGGCACGGTAGTCGGCGCAAGAACCATGGATCATGGCGGGGTTGCGCCACGACGCGCGATACGCGTCGAGCATGTCCTCGTCGAAATCGGACACCTTGGTCGCACCCCAGCCCAGCAAGCAGGTTTCGTAGAAGGTGTCCGGATCCAGGCCGATCATGTGCTCCGGGAACGGCTCGGGCTGTTGCAGGAAGTACCAGTGCCAGTAGGACGCCGCGACCAGACGGTTGGTGTCCATGAACATCGCATGGGTCGGCACGATGTCCATGACGGTCAGCGACTGCACCGCGTCGGGATGATCCAGCGCCATGCGGTGGCCCGTGCGCCCGCCGCGATCGTGCCCGACCAGATGAAAACGCTCGAATCCCAGATGCCGCATGACGCCGAGCTGGTCATTGGCAAAGGTGCGAAACGAATAGTTCGACCTGTCCGCCACGCACTTGGGCTTTCCCGAATCGCCATAGCCCCGCAGATCGGCGCACACCACGGTGTAATGCTCGGCCAGCCTGGGGGCCACGCGCGCCCACATCGCCCGATTCTGCGGAAATCCATGCAGTATCAGCAGCGGCGGGCCTTCACCGCCGACGGAGTAGGCGATCTCCACGCCATCCACGATGACGCGACCGTTCTTGAATCCGGGGAAATCCATGCACGTGCCTCCTGAGCGGAAAATCGTCTTGCCGGCCAACCATCAGCCGCGTTCAAGCTTGGATGCGACTCGCCTGACGAACTTTTCCGCGTCGACGATGAAGCGCTCGTGCCGGCCTTCGCAGATCACGTCCACCTCGTCACGACACAGAATCCTGAACGTCAGGCGCTTGCCTTCGATCTCGACCAACTCGATTTCCGCCGTGACCTGCATGCCGACCGGGGTCGCCGCGCAGTGGCTGAGATCGACGTGGGTGCCCACGGTGCGCTGCGACGGGTCGAGGTACGGCCGAAGCGCCTCGACACAGGTCCATTCGACGAAGCCGACCAGGTAGGCGGTCGCGAATACCGGCGGCATGTCGACGAAGCCCGTGAACGCGTTCGACACGGCGGGCACGGTGAGCGAATCGTCGACGACGATGGTCTGAGCGTGGCGCAGGCCCGAGGGGATCGGATCGGTCATCGACACCGCCTCGCCCGTTACGCGACGCGACCGGCGCGGATCGACAGCGGCCATGTGACCCGCCGCCGCGACGCAGGATCGCCCCACGCGTCGCGCAATGTTTCCGCGAGGGCATCCACGGGATTGGCGCCCAGGGCCTTCTCCGCGGCTTTCACGGCCGACCATGTGTTGAGGTAGCCGATGAGGTCATCGAGGCACCACTGCACGTCGATCGCCAACGCGGGCGGCACGACCTCATCGAACGGGAACGGCAGGCGTCGATAGCCATCCTCGACATGGCCGCGTTCGGCAGGCCAATAGCCGCCGATGGTGTCGTAATAGAAATGCAGCACCGCGTCATCCACCGCGCCTTCGACATGCAGCACGCCGTACGTGACGAGGGCGATGCCGGCCTGCCGCCGGGCAACGCGACGCACCTCGGCATAGAATTTGTCGAGGTCCAGCCAGTGGGCTGCCTGCGCCACCGCGATCAGGTCCACGCTGGCATCGGGAAGCCCGCTGTCCTCCGCAAGCGACGTGCGGTACGTCACGCCGTCGTGCGGTTGGGCCTTCCCGATCTGCGCCGCGCTGGCGTCCGTCGCGACGACTTCATCGAACCGATCGGCGAGCAGCACCGACAACTGTCCCGTGCCGCATCCGCAATCCAGTGCGCGTTCACGCGCCGGGGCGAGACTGGCGAGAAAGTCGATCAACGCCGCCGGATAGGTCGGGCGATAGGCGGCATAGCCTGCGGATCCGCCGGAAAAGTGATCTTTGAAGGTCGTGGTCGCCATGTGCATCGCCGTCTGGTGTCGTGATTCGATTCATATCTTATCAAGATGGATTTTCGTGTAAACATATAAGATTTATATGGATACGATCACGCCCGATCGGAACGGCTAGCGCTGCGCGGAACGGCGGCTGGAATCGACGACGTGGGACTTCAGATAGTCCAGCAGGATCGCGGCTGCCTTGCTCAACGATCGTTCCGACGGCCAGCAGATTCCGACCTTGAGTTGATCGCCCTCTTCCTGCGGAAGGTGCAGCGACGAGATCTCCGGATCGCTCCTGACGGCCGCCAGCGGAAGCGTGGTCGCGGCGAGCCCGGCACGAACCGTTGCGAATATCAGTTCCGGGTTCTCGGCCTCGAGAACGATCTTCAGCGGCACGCCCAGCTCCCGCGCATGACGCTCCATCAGGTCACGCTGGTGAAATCCTGGCGGATACACGGCCAACGGTGCGTCAAGAAGCTGCTTCCAGGAAATACGTCTGGAGAACTTGAGAGTTCGGGCGAGTGCCGGAGCGATGCAGGCAACGTTAGGAATGCTCCACAACAGTTCCGATTCGACGCCAGGCTGCGCGCCTCGGTGTGCGGTGAGACCGAAGTCGAGCCCCTGGCTCCGGACCAGCGCCTCGATTTCCAGTGCGCCCGCCTGGTGTACGCGAACCCGAATGCCGGGGTGCTCGCGCATGAAATCGGGCAGGACGCGCGCCAACGCAAACTGCGTGACCATCGCGGGGGCAGCGATGCGGACGTGGCCGACGGACAAGCTTTCCAGATCCTGGATTTCCTGCTGGATGCCTTGCAGGAGCGACATCGCCGGCGTCGCGCGATCCCTGAGGAGCCTGCCCGTTTCGGTGAGTTCGACGCCGCGTTTCGTGCGAACGAACAGGATCGTCCCCAATTCGCGCTCGAGTTCTTTCATCGCAATGCTCACTGCGGATTGAGCGATATGGAGCGCATTGGCGGCAGCGGAGAACCCGCCGTTCTGCACGACAGACATGAACACTTCGATGCGGCGCAGCTTCACATTCATAACGTATATCCAACGGGGGCTGGACATATATTATGAAGATGTTCTGCGCGTGGCTAGCCTTGCGCGTGTCTCGGTCAAAAAGCGGCATGGCCGCAACGTTGATCCGTTCGCAGCTGAACGCGTGTCGCCGCCCTTCCGCCCCCAGCGCATCGCCACCCGCCCCTATCACCTATCCTCACACCATAGTTTTTATCCGCTGGCGCGGATATTTTTGGCTTTGTTAGATGGATGACATTCGATCATCCGACGACAACGATCTAACAGCCGATGACCTGCGCGTTCGCCCATACCGTCGAATCCCGCTATGCCGAGCTGACGCCGACCGCCAAGCGCATCGCCAGCTACATGCTCGCGAACCTCGACCGGCTCGGGCTCGAGACGGCCGACCAGATCGCGCAGCAGGCCGGCACCAGCGGCATCTCGGTCGGGCGCTTCCTGCGCAGCGTCGGCTACCGCAATCTCGACGACCTGAAACGCGAGCTGCGCGGCGGCGCCGATCGTCCGTGGATGATCACCGACCGGCTCGACGAATACCGGCGCGTCGCCGGCGCGCCACCGGCCGAACGCACCGGCACCGGCACCGGCAATGGCAGCGACGGCACGCTCGCGTCGTCGCTCGAACGTGAGCTCGATGCGATCCGCCACGTGTACCGGCTCGCCGAAGGCCCCGTGTTCGCGCAAGTCGCCGACCGGATCGCGCAGGCCGACGCGGTGTTCATCCTCGGCATCCAGTCGACGCGCGGGATCAGCAACGCATTCAGCAGCTACCTCGAATACCTGCGCCCGCGCGTGTTCTATTCCGACGGCCAGTCGGGCTCGTATGTCGATTCGCTGAACTCCGAATTCGAGCGGCCGTACTGCATCGTCACCGATACGCGTGCGTATTCGCGCAGCGCACGCCGCTATTGCCAGGCGGCCGCCGAACGCGGGCAGCCGTTCGCGCTCGTCACCGACCTGTCGTGCCCGTGGGCGCGCGACTGGCCGGCCGACCTGCTGCAGGTGAAGACCGACGTCGGCCAGTTCTGGGATTCGCTCGCGCCGCTCACCTGCCTGTTCAACCTGCTGATCACGGCCGTGGTCGATCGCCTCGGCCCCGCGATCGACCGGCGCGTCGCGCGCAACCGCGAACTGCAGCATACGTTCGACCAATTCGAATCCTGAGCGAGCCCGCCTGCCGATGAACGATCACCGCCTCGTCGAAATCACGCCCGCCACGCATCGCGTCGACATCGATCTCGTCTACGCGACCGACCGCAACCTCACCGGCAAGCCGATCTACCGCCACGCGCACTGCCTGCTGCTGGCGCCGGCCGAAGCCGCCTTGCGCCGCGCGGTCGGCATCGCGGCGCAAGCCGGCTTCACGCTGCGCATCTACGACGCGTACCGGCCGCCGCAGGCGCAGCAGGTGCTGTGGGATTTCCTGCCCGACCCGAACTTCATCGCCGATCTCGGCCGCGGCTCGAATCACAGCCGCGGCACCGCGCTCGACCTGACGCTCGTCGGCGCGGACGGCGCACCGCTCGACATGGGGACGGGCTTCGACGAGATGGTCGCCGCGTCCGGCCACTTCCACGCGGGGCTGCCCGACGCCGTGCAACGCAACCGCCTGCTGCTGCTCGGCGTGATGCACGCGGCCGGCTTCGCGCACATCGACAGCGAATGGTGGCACTACGAACTGCCCGGCTCGCACGCATTGCCGCAGATCGACAACGCAGCGAGCGGCCCGTGGCGCCTGATGTAACGACGATGCACGTCCCCTTCACCGTTCACGTTCAACGACTTCAACGACAGATGGAGCGCACATGAAATTCCCGACCTCCCGGCTCGTCGCGGCGCTGGCCGCCGCGACCGTTCTCGCCGCCGTTCCGCTTTCCGCCGCGCATGCGGAAACGCCGAAGGACATGTTCGTGATGGCCACGCTGCTCGACGAATTCACGACGCTCGACCCGGGCGAGATCTACGAGCTGGTGCCGGAGGAATACGTCGCGAACACCTACGACCGGCTCGTGCGCGTCGACCTGCGCGATCCGTCGAAATTCAACGGCGACGTCGCGCAGTCGTGGACCGTCGGCACCGACGGGCTGACCTATACGTTCAAGCTGCGCCCCGGCCTCAAGTTCCACTCGGGCAACCCGCTGACGGCCGACGACGTCGCGTGGTCGATCCAGCGTGCGGTGCTGCTCGACAAGGGGCCGGCCGCCGTGCTGACCGGCATCGGCCTCACGAAGGCGAACGTCGCGGCGAACGTGAAGAAGCTCGACGACCAGACGGTGTCGGTCACGACCGACCGCAAGTACGCGCCGACCTTCGTGCTGAACGTGCTCGGCTCGTGGCCCGCGTCGGTGCTGGACAAGAAGCTGCTGCTGTCGCACCAGCAAGGCGCCGACTTCGGCAATGCGTGGCTGAAGACCAACGAAGCCGGCTCCGGCGCGTACAAGCTGGTCAAGTGGACGGCCGGCGACAGCCTCGTGCTGCAGCGCTTCGAAGGCTACCGGTTGCCGCTCGCGATGAAACGCATCGTGCTGCGCCACGTGCCCGAAGCCGCGAGCCAGCGCCTGCTGCTGGAAAACGGCGACGTCGACGCGGCGCGCGACCTGAGCCCCGACGACCTGGCGTCGGTCGTGAAGTCGGGCAAGGCGAAGGTTTCGGCCTCGCCGCAGGCGACGCTGCTGTATCTCGGCCTGAACACGAAGAACCCGACGCTCGCGAAGCCCGACGTGCAGGAAGCGCTGAAATGGCTCGTCGACTATGCGGGCATCCAGGGCAACGTCGTGAAGACGACCTACAAGGTGCACCAGACCTTCCTGCCGGAAGGCTTCCTCGGCACGCTGAACGCGAACCCGTACAAGCTCGACGTCGCCAAGGCGAAGGCGCTGCTCGCGAAGGCCGGCGTGCCGAACGGCTTTTCGGTGACGATGGACGTGCGCAACGACTATCCGTACACGGAAATCGCGCAGGCCGTGCAGGCGAACTTCGCGCAGGCCGGCATCAAGGTGCAGCTGATCCCCGGCGACAACAAGCAGACGCTCGCGAAATACCGTGCGCGCCAGCACGACATCTACATCGGCGAATGGTCGGCCGACTACATCGATCCGCACAGCAACGCGCAGGGTTTCGCATGGAATCCGGACAACTCCGACAAGTCGAGCTATAAAATGCTGGCCTGGCGCAACAGCTGGGACATCCCGCAACTGACGAAGGAAACCGACACCGCGCTCGCCGAGCCGACCGCCGCGAAACGCGCGCAGCTGTACCAGACGATGCAGAAGGAAGTGCTCGCGCGTTCGCCGTTCGTGATCATGTTCGAGAAAGTCGCGCAGGTCGCGACGCGGCCCGGCGTAAGCGGGCTCGAAGTCGGGCCGATCAACGATCTCGTGTCGTACCGCAACCTGAAGAAGCAATAAGATTCGCCGCATGTCGACTCCCGCCACCTCCCTCGAAGCACTGCGCACGCTGCCCGCGCGGCGCCCGGCCGTGCGCTGGGCACTGCGCGTGCTGCGCTGGGCGCTCACGCTCGCCGTCACGTTCGCGGGGCTGCTCGCGCTGACGTTCGTGATCGGCCGCAAGGTGCCGATCGATCCCGTGCTCGCGATCCTCGGCGATCGCGCGTCGGCCGAGGCGTACGCGGCCGAACGCATCGCGCTCGGGCTCGACAAGCCGCTCGTCACGCAATTCCTGATCTACGTGCGCGACGTGCTGCACGGCAATCTCGGCGTGTCGCTGCTGACCGCGAACCCGGTGCTCGACGACATCAAGCGCGTGTTCCCGGCCACGCTCGAACTCGCGACGATCGCAACGCTGATCGGCATCGCGATCGGCGTGCCGCTCGGCGTCGCGGCCGCCGTGAAGCACAACCGGCCGGTCGACCACATCGCGCGCTTCGTCGGGCTGATCGGCAATTCGGTGCCGGTGTTCTGGCTCGGGCTGATGGGGCTGCTGCTGTTCTACGCACGGCTGCACTGGGTCGGCGGGCCGGGCCGGCTCGATCCGGTGTACGACGGGATGGTCGACCCGCGCACGGGCAGCCTGCTGATCGACGCGGCGCTCGCGGGCGAGTGGGACGTGTTCCGCAACGCGGTGTCGCACATCGCGCTGCCGGCCTCGATCCTCGGCTACTACTCGGTGGCCTACCTGAGCCGCATGACGCGCTCGTTCATGCTCGACCAGCTGAGCCAGGAATACATCGTCACCGCGCGCGCGAAAGGTTTGTCCGAGCGGCGCGTGATCTGGCGGCATGCGTTCGGCAACATCGCGGTGCCGCTGCTGACCGTGATCGCGCTCACGTACAGCAACCTGCTCGAAGGCTCGGTGCTGACCGAGATCGTGTTCGCGTGGCCGGGGCTCGGCTCGTACCTCACCGGCGCGCTGCTGAACGCCGACATGAACGCAGTGCTCGGCGCGACGCTCGTGATCGGCGCGATGTTCATCACCGTCAACCTGCTGACCGACGCGCTGTACCGCGTGTTCGATCCGCGTGCGCGCTGAGGGCTGTCCCGACATGACCGCTTCCCCCCTGCTTCTTTCATCGCCCATGCCGAAGGCCGTCCAATCATGAACGCCGAGCGCCTCACGCTGCGTGCGTGGCTGCTGTCCGATGCGCCCGCGTCGCGCTCGCAGGCCGCACTCGGCCTCGCGTACCGACGCTGGCGCCGGTTCGCCACGAATCCGCTCAACCTGTTCGGGCTCGCGATCCTCGTCGCGCTGATCGTCGTCGCGATCGTCGGCCCGCTGATCATGCCGCACGATCCGCTGCGCCAGGTGCTGTCCGACCGGCTCCTGCCGCCCGGCTCGCCGTCGCACTGGTTCGGCACCGACCAGCTCGGCCGCGACATCCTCTCGCGGCTGATCGCCGGGTCGCGCCTGACGCTCGGCATCGCGCTGCTCGTCGTCGTGATCGTCGTGCCGATCGGCCTCCTGATCGGCACGACGGCCGGCTATTGCGGCGGCCTCGTCGACAGCGTGCTGATGCGCATCACCGACATCGCGCTCGCGTTCCCGAAGATCGTGCTCGCACTCGCGTTCGCGGCCGCGCTCGGGCCGGGCGTGATCAACGCGGTCGTCGCGATCTCGATCACCGCGTGGCCCGCGTATGCGCGGCTCGCGCGTGCGGAGACGATCCGCATCGCGCAGGCCGACTACATCCACGCCGCGCGGCTGCAGGGCGCGTCGGGCCCGCGCATCCTGCTGCGCTACATCATGCCGCTGTGCATGTCGTCGGTGATCGTGCGCGCGACGCTCGACATGGCCGGCATCATCCTGACCGTCGCGGGCCTCGGCTTTCTCGGCCTCGGCGCACAGCCGCCGAGCCCCGAATGGGGCTTCATGGTCGCGTCGGGCCGCAACGTGCTGCTCGACGCGTGGTGGGTCGCGACGCTGCCCGGCATCGCGATCCTGCTCGTGAGCCTCGCATTCAACCTGCTCGGCGACGGGCTGCGCGACGTCTTCGATCCCCGCCATGGAGCGTGACATGCCGATGCATTCCGCCACCGCGCCCGCGCCGCTCTGCGAGATCGACGGGCTGAAGATCGGCTTTCGCGGCCATGACGGCGTCGTCACCGACGCCGTACGCGACCTGTCGCTGACGCTCGCACCGGGCGAACGGCTCGGCATCGTCGGCGAATCGGGTTCCGGCAAGTCGCTGACGGGCCGCGCGCTGCTCGGCCTGCTGCCCGACGCCGCGCGCTGGTCGGCGCGCACGATGCGCTTCGCGGGCCACGACCTGCTCGCGATGTCGCCGCGCGAGCGCCGCCGGCTGTGCGGCAGCCAGATGGGCATGATCCTGCAGGACCCGAAGTATTCGCTGAACCCGGTGATGACGGTCGCGAAGCAGATGGGCGAAGCGTTCCGCTTGCACGAGCCCGGGCTGCGCGGCCGCGCGCTGCGCGAGCGGATCGTCGATGCGCTGTCGGCCGTGCAGATCCGCGACCCGGCGCGCGTGGCCGATGCATATCCGCACGAGCTGTCGGGCGGCATGGGCCAGCGCGTGATGATCGCGATGATGGTGTCGACCGGCCCGCGCCTGCTGATCGCCGACGAACCGACGTCCGCGCTCGACGTCGCGGTGTCGATGCAGGTGCTCGCGGTGCTCGACGCGATGATCGCGCGGCACAACACCGGCCTGATGTTCATCAGCCACGACCTGCCGCTCGTGATGTCGTTCTGCGACCGCGTCGCGGTGATGTATGCGGGCCGCGTGGTCGAAACCTGCGCCGCGCGCGACCTGCGCGACGCGTCGCATCCCTATACGCGCGGGCTGCTGGCGGCTAACCCGCCGCTCGCGAACCCGCCCGACGAACTGCCGGTGCTGCGCCGCGATCCGGCATGGCTCGAGCCCGCCGACCGACAGGAGGCCGCACGATGATCGACGTCGATCACGCATCGATCCGTTTCCCGACCCGCACGGGTCACGTCGACGCCGTGCGCGACGCGAGCTTCGCGGTGCGCGACGGCGAAGTGTTCGGGCTCGTCGGCGAATCGGGTTCCGGCAAGTCGACGCTGCTGCGCGCGCTGACGGGCCTCGTGCCGCTCGCGGCCGGCAGCCTGTCGATCGACGGACGGACGATCGGCGGCACGCCCGATCGCGCGTTTCGCCGCCACGTGCAGATGGTGTTCCAGGATCCGTACGCGTCGCTGCATCCGCGCTTCACGGTCGACCAGACGCTGCGCGAGCCGCTGTCGATCCACGCGATCGGCGACGCCGATGCACGCATCGCCCGCGCGCTGTCCGAGGTCGGCCTCGGCCCCGCGTTCCGTTTCCGCTATCCGCACCAGTTGTCGGGCGGCCAGCGGCAGCGCGTCGCGATCGCGCGTGCCTTGATCGTCGAGCCGCGCGTGCTGCTGCTCGACGAGCCGACGTCCGCGCTCGACGTGTCGGTGCAGGCCGAGATCCTGAACCTGCTGCGCCGCCTGCATCGCGAGCGCAAGCTGACGATGATCCTCGTGAGCCACAACCTCGCGGTGATCGGCTTCCTGTGCCAGCGCGTCGCCGTGATGCAGCAGGGCGAAATCGTCGAGCAGCTCCGGATCGAGGACGTGCGCGCCGGGCAGGTTGCACGCGACTACACGCGCACGCTGCTGAACGCGACCGAGGGCTATCGCCGTCTCGACCCGGTGGCCGGCGCGCCGGCCGCCTGACATCTGCGCGACGCGCCGGCGTGCGATACTCGGCACGCCACGCGCCGGCCAGGCCGCCGCATGGAACCCTTGTGCGTCGCACGGGTCAACTTCCTTTCGTCAACAGCTCAACCGCAATAGGGAGGCGTTCATGCTGCAATTCATCGAAACCCTGGTCGTCGGGCTCATCGTCGGCCTCCTCGCCCGCGCGCTCAAGCCCGGCGACGACAAGATGGGCATCGTGATGACCACCGTGCTCGGCGTCGTCGGCTCGCTGGTCGCCGGCTACGTCGGCCGCGCCGCCGGCTGGTATGCGCCGGGCCAGGGCGCCGGCTGGATCGCGTCGATCATCGGCGCGATCGTGCTGCTGGTCGTCGTCGGCGCGATTCGCAAGCGCGCGGGCTGAACCCCGCACGCATCGCTCCGATGCAAAACGGCCGCTCGTGACTTGAGCTGACCCCGTAAAGTTGGACGGGTAAATTAGGCCGCCAGGGGCTGAGTTCTGTACTGCACGGGACTCAGCCCTTTTAGCTTGAGCTTGATGCGGTCGTGATTGTAGTAGCGGATGTAGTCGACAATGGCGCGACGCAATTGCGGCACGTTCGCGAAGTGCGTCAGCCGGAAGCACTCGGATTTGAGTGTGCCGAAGAAGCTCTCCATCGCGGCGTTATCCAAGCAGTTGCCCTTGCGTGACATGCTCTGCGGCATGCCGCGCTCGGCAAGCTGTTCGCAGTACTCCCGCATTTGATAAGCCCAGCCTTGATCCGAGTGCAGCATCGGCGCCTCATCAGGCGCCAGTCGCTTGCAGGCCTTGTCCAGCATGGCTTTGATCATGGCGAAGTCAGGGCGCTCGCTCATGTGCCAGGCAATGATCTCGCCGTTGTACAGATCCAGAACCGGCGACAAATACAGTTTCTTGCCGCCGACATTGAATTCGGTCACATCCGTCACCCACTTCTCATTGGGTCTGCTGGCTTCGAATTGGCGTTTGAGCAGATTCGGGGCGATGCGCCCGAGCTCTCCCCGATAGGAACGATATTTCTTGGGGCGAACGAGCGACTTCAGGCGCAGCACCGACATCAGCCGCTGCACCGTCTTGCGGTTAACCCAAGTGCCCGCTCGGCGCAATGCAAGCGTGATCCGGCGATAGCCGTAACGCCCCTTATGCTGGGCGAAGATATGAGTGATCTTCGCCTTGAGCTCGCCGTGGCGATCAGCGGCCTTGGCCACCGCCACTTGGTAATAGAACGTGCTGCGAGCCAGCCCTGAGACCTTGAGCAAGACGCTCAACGAATGATGCTCACGCAAGGCGTTTACGATTTGCGCGGTTTCTTTGGCTTTGCTTGCTCCTTGGCGCGGAGCAACTCGTCCAACTTTTTTAGGTACGCCACCTCCGCGCGCAGATACTCATTCTCTTTAAGAAGGTCTTCGCGTGATCGCTCGTCTGCGGGCACGGTCGTAAGCGGGGCGGGCTGTTTGGGCTTTGACATGTTGGGCGGCCGGCCTTTGCGGCGCGGCATAAGAGCTTCGAAACCACCCTCATGATACTGGCGCTCCCAGCGACTGACGCTGTTGGCTTCGCGCAGATCGAATACCGCGCATGTGCGCTGGTATGACAGCTCATGGCGCCACATGTGTTGCAGCACCGACATCTTGAAGTCAGCGCTGTACGTTTCACGCTTCTTGCGCAACCCCGCTTTGCCATGCGCCCGGAAAGCACTCACCCAACGCCGCAGCGTTGAATACCCGATTCCGTACTTCTGGCCGAGCGACTCGCAACTGCCTTCGCCGTTCAGATACTTCTCGACCATCTGTTGCTTGAACGACTGGTCATACTTCGTCATGAAAAACCCCCAAGGGTTGGAATGATGTCCAACTCTTGGGGGGCAGCTCACGATGGCCGCCCTTTTCGTTTCAGCGTCCGTTTTGCCGCCCGGGCGCCCTGCCGTCACGCCCTCGCCCGCAACCCGCCGAACGCGAGATCGTCGCCGGGCGCGATCGGCAGCGTCGCCCGCGCGACGTCGAGCCACGCGCGCGCCGCGTGCGACAGGTAGCCCTTCTTCAGCCAGCCGAGCGCGATCGCCCACGTGATTTCGGGCTCGACGATCGGCCGGCACGTGAACTGGCCCGCGTCGAGCCGCCGGCAATACGGCTCGGGCAGCAGCGCGATGCCGACGCCCGCATGCACGAGCGCGGCCATGAAATCCCAGTGGCCGCTGCGGCTCACGATCGACGGCGTGAAGCCGGCCTGCCGGCACGCATCGAGCACCGCGTCGTGCAGCGCGAGGCTTTCCGCATAGAACACGAACGATTCGCGCGCCAGATCGGCGAGCGGCACGGCCGCGTGGTCCTCCCAGCGCGACTCGCGCGGCGCGACGAGCCACAGCGGCGCGCGCACCATCGGCAGCCGCTCGAACGTACCGGGATCGACCGGCTCCAGCAGCCCGCCGAGCTCCAACTCGCCCGACGTCAGCGCGGCCTCGATCATCCGTGCGCCCTGCTCGAACAGCTTCAGCTCGATGTTCGGGTAGCGCTGCTTGTACGCGGCGATGATCGGCGTGAACAGCGAGCCGCCGAGCGGCGGGATGCCGATCGTCAACTCGCCGCGCCCGAGCGTGCCGAGATCGTTCAGCTCCGACTGCAGCTGCGCCTGCGCGGCGAGCACGTCCTGGCCGCGCTGGAACACGATCCGCCCGGCATCGGTCAGCACCATCTGCCGGCCGTCGCGCAGCAGCAGCGGCGACCCGATCTCGTCCTCGAGCGCCTTCACCATCTTGCTGATGGTCGGCTGCGTCACGAACAGCCTGTCGGCGGCCGCCGTGAAGCTCTGCTGGCGAACCACCTCGACGAAGTACCGCAGCGCGCGCAATTCCATCGATATCTCCCCAAGTTGGTGCGGCTATCACAAGACGAATTCCGAATTGGAATGACAAGGATAGAGACAAGTCATTTTATTTATGGTTAGGGGAAACCCTATACTCACACCATCAACGCACTATCTGTATGGAGCCCGCCATGACCAAGCCGATCGCCGCTACCGCCGCCCGCCCCGCCGCTTCGGGCAGCCTCGCGCATACGGGCCGGATCGCGCTGCAGGCCGCCGCGCTCGGCGCGCTGTGGATGGCCGTCGACTGGGCCGTGCGCAAGGTCGGGCTGCCGATCCCGTCCGGCGTGATCGGCCTCGCGGTGCTCCTCGTGCTGCTGTTCTCGGGGCGCGTCGCGCCCGCGTGGGTGAAGGACGGCGCGAACTGGCTGCTGTCCGACATGCTGCTGTTCTTCGTGCCGGCCGCCGTCGCGGCCGTGCAGTACGGCGGGCTGTTCCGCGAGGACGGCTGGCGCATCGCGCTGGTGATGCTCGCCGGCACCGCGTTCGTGATGGTCGCGGTGGCCGTCGCGGTCGATCTCGCCGCGAAGCTCGAACGCCGGCTCGCCGCGCAGCGCGTGTTCGCCGAACGCCGCCGCGCGCGCCTGAGCGCCGTGTCCGCGCACTGAGCCGGAGCCGACCATGCTTGCCGCGCTCTCGAACCTGTCCGCCGACCAGGCGAATACCGCGATCTCCCTCGGCTGCTTCGTGCTGACGGTCGTGCTGTATTTCGCGTCGAAGCGGCTCTACGCGTTCAAGAAGACGCTGCTGTTCTCGCCGCTCGTGTTCGTGCCGGGCGTGCTGGTGTTGCTCGTGCTGCTGACCGGCATCCCGTATTCGGTCTACTTCCGCGACACGCGCTGGCTGATGTGGCTGCTCGGCCCGGCGACGATCGCGTTCGCGGTGCCGATCTATGAGTATCGCGACCTGATCCGCCGCCACTGGCTGTCGCTGTCGGTCGGCGTTGCGGTCGGGATCGCCGCGGGCGTGTGCGGGTCGCTGCTGCTCGCGAAGCTGCTGCACCTGTCGCCCGAGCTGCAGCGCTCGCTGATGACGCGCTCGGTGTCGACGCCGTTCGCGCTCGCCGTGTCGGACAAGATCCACGCACCGAAAGACCTGACGGCCCTCTTCGTGATCGCGACCGGCATCTGCGGGATGCTGCTCGGCGAGCTCGTGCTCGCGCTCGTGCCGATGCGCACGCGGCTCGCGCGTGGCGCGCTGTTCGGCGCGGCCGCCCACGGCGTGGGCACCGCGAAGGCGCGCGAGATCGGCAGCGAGGAAGGCGTCGTGTCGAGCCTGACGATGATGATCGCGGGCGTCGCGATGGTGCTGATCGCGCCGCTGCTGACGCTGCTGCCGATCTGACACCCCCGCGCCGGGCGGCCGACGCCCGCCCGGCGTGCCGTCCCGCCGCGTTCCGCCGGCCCCGATACCCTGCATCCGGCCGACACCCGGCCGACAATCGGCTGAGATAGCCGCAAATCCCCCCTCTTTTCCGCCCATCGGGCTCGGCCCGGATGCCGAACAATGCATGCTACGAGACATCACGCACGCATTCACATGGCCTCCACGACTGCAAACCCGACCGCCGACAAGCCGGCTTCGTCCGGCAAGTTCAAGCGCATCGCGCTCATCGCCGTCATCGCGCTGGGCGCGGCGGCCGCCGCAGCCGGCGGCATGTACGTGTTCCTGAGCAAGGAAGGCGTCGGCCATGCGAGCGCGCCCGCCGAGCCGCCGCCGCTGGCCGCGCCGGTGTTCTTCCCGCTCGACCCGCTGACGGTGAACCTGCAGTCCGACGACGGCGCGCAGCACTACCTGCGCGTCGGCCTGTCGCTGAAGCTCACCGACCCGAAGGCGCAGGAGCAACTGACCGCGCGGATGCCGGAGATCCGCAGCCGGATCCTGCTCGCGCTGTCGAACAAGCATCCCGAGGAACTCGCGACGCCGGACGGCAAACGTTCGCTCGCGAAGGAACTGCGGGACCTGATCGAGCAGCCGACGCAGCCGGGCAACCAGCGCGCGAAGGTCGACGACGTGCTCTTCACCGAGTTCGTCGTCCAGTAACGCGGCCGCGAAAGGAGCGCGTATGGGTCACCAGGAGTTCATGTCCCAGGAGGAGGTCGATGCCCTCCTCAAGGGCGTCACGGGCGAAACCGATGCAGTCGACGAGCAGCGCGACACATCGGGCGTCCGCCCCTACAACATCGCGACGCAGGAGCGGATCGTCCGCGGCCGGATGCCCGGCCTCGAGATCATCAACGACCGCTTCGCGCGCCTGCTGCGGATCGGCATCTTCAACTTCATGCGGCGCACGGCGGAAATTTCCGTCAGCCAGGTGAAGGTGCAGAAGTACAGCGAGTTCACCCGCAACCTGCCGATTCCGACGAACCTGAACCTGGTGCACGTGAAGCCGCTGCGCGGCACGTCGCTGTTCGTGTTCGACCCGAACCTCGTGTTCTTCGTCGTCGACAACCTGTTCGGCGGCGACGGGCGCTTCCACACGCGCGTCGAGGGCCGCGACTTCACGGCCACCGAGCAGCGGATCATCGGCAAGCTGCTGAACCTCGTGTTCGAGCACTACTCGACCGCATGGAAGAGCGTGCGGCCGCTGCAGTTCGAATTCGTGCGCTCGGAGATGCACACGCAGTTCGCGAACGTCGCGACGCCGAACGAGATCGTGATCGTCACGCAGTTCTCGATCGAGTTCGGGCCGACGGGCGGCACGCTGCACATCTGCATGCCGTACTCGATGATCGAGCCGATCCGCGATGTACTCAGTTCGCCGATCCAGGGCGAGGCGCTCGAAGTCGACCGCCGCTGGGTGCGCGTGCTGTCGCAGCAGGTGCAGGCCGCCGAGGTCGAGCTGACCGCGAATCTCGCCGAGATCTCGTCGACGTTCGAGAAGATCCTGAACCTGCGCACGGGCGACGTGCTGCCGCTGGAGATCGAGGACACGATCACCGCGAAGGTCGACGGCGTGCCGGTGATGGAATGCGGCTACGGAATTTTCAATGGTCAATATGCGTTGCGCGTGCAGAAGATGATCAGCGCGGGCGATGCGATGAAGGAAGGTGGATATGAGTGAGCTGAACCAGACGCCCGACGACGACATCCAGGCGATGGCCGACGCGGCCCTCGCGGCTTCGGCCGCCGACGCGCAGGCGGCCCCGGCCGCGGCGGAGGAAGATCCGGGCATGGACGACTGGGCGGCCGCGCTCGCCGAACAGAACCAGCAGCCGGTGCAGGCGGGCGCGACGGGCGCCGGCGTGTTCCAGCCGCTGTCGAAGGCCGCGGCAAGCTCGACGCACAACGACATCGAGATGATCCTCGACATCCCGGTCAAGATGACCGTGGAGCTCGGCCGCACGAAGATCGCGATCCGCAACCTGCTGCAGCTCGCGCAGGGTTCGGTCGTCGAGCTGGACGGCATGGCCGGCGAGCCGATGGACGTGCTCGTGAACGGCTGCCTGATCGCGCAGGGCGAGGTCGTGGTCGTCAACGACAAGTTCGGCATCCGCCTGACCGACATCATCACGCCGGCCGAACGCATCCGGAAGCTCAATCGATGAACGTCGTGAAGCCCGGCCACCGCGCGTGCCGCGCGATTGCAGCGGCGGCGCTTGCCGCTGCCGCATCGCTCGCGTGCGCGCCGGCCGGCGCCGCCGACATGAACGCGGTGAACAACGCCGGCGCGATCGCGTCGAGCGTGATGGTCGGCTCGGCCGCGCCGTCGCTCGGCATCGGCGCGGTGCTGCAGACGCTCGTCGGGCTCGCGGTCGTGATCGGCCTCGTGTTCGCGTGCGCGTGGCTCGCGCGCCGCTTCGGCTTCCAGCCCGCGCGGCGCGGCGGCCCGCTGAAGGTCGTGTCGAGCGTCGCGGTCGGCGCGAAGGAAAGCGCGACGATCGTCGAGATCGGCGACACCTGGCTCGTGCTCGGCGTCGCGCCGGGCAACGTGCGCCTGCTGCATACGCTGCCGGCCGGCCCGGCGGCGGCCACCGCGACGGTTTCGGCTCCGGCCGACGCACCCGCCGGCGGCAACCCGTCCGACGGCGGCCTGCCCGGCACGTTCGGTTCGCGGTTTCGCGACGCGCTCGCGGGCGAAGCCGCGAAGCGCCTCGGTCGCGGCAAGGACCGCTGACATGGCGCCGCGCCCTCTTTCCGTCTCTTCATTCCGATGAAACACGCATTCCTGCGTCGCGCGGCGCGCGTCGCGCCCGTGCTGATCCTCTGCCTCGCCCCCGCGCTCGCATGTGCGCAGGCCAACGGCCTGCCCGCGTTCAACGCGAGCCCGGGCCCGCACGGCGGCACCACCTATTCGCTGAGCGTGCAGACGATGCTGCTGCTCACGATGCTGTCGTTCCTGCCGGCGATGCTGCTGATGATGACGAGCTTCACGCGCATCATCATCGTGCTGTCGCTGCTGCGCCAGGCCCTCGGCACCGCGACGACGCCGCCGAACCAGGTGCTCGTCGGCCTCGCGATGTTCCTCACCTTCTTCGTGATGTCGCCGGTGCTCGACAAGGCCTACAACGACGGCTACAAGCCGTTCTCCGACGGCTCGATGCCGATGGAGCAGGCCGTGCAGCGCGGCCTCGCGCCGTTCAAGACCTTCATGCTGAAGCAGACCCGCGAGACCGATCTCGCGCTGTTCGCGAAGATCTCGAAGGCCGCGCCGATGCAGGGTCCCGAGGACGTGCCGCTGTCGCTGCTGGTGCCCGCGTTCGTCACGAGCGAGCTGAAGACCGGCTTCCAGATCGGCTTCACGGTCTTCATCCCGTTCCTGATTATCGACATGGTCGTCGCGAGCGTGCTGATGTCGATGGGGATGATGATGGTGTCGCCGTCCACCGTGTCGCTGCCGTTCAAGCTGATGCTGTTCGTGCTGGTCGACGGCTGGCAGCTGCTGATCGGCTCGCTCGCGCAGAGCTTCACGTAAGCAGCGGAGGATTCGCGCGATGACGCCCGAACAGGTGATGACCCTTGCGCACCAGGCGATGATGATCGGCCTGCTGCTCGCGGCCCCGCTGCTGCTGGTCGCGCTCGCGGTCGGCCTCGTCGTGAGCCTGTTCCAGGCCGCGACGCAGATCAACGAATCGACGCTGTCGTTCATCCCGAAGCTGCTCGCGGTCGCCGCGACGCTCGTGATCGCCGGCCCGTGGATGCTGACGACGATGCTCGATTACCTGCGGCAGACGCTGCTGCACGTCGCGACGCTCGGCGTCGGCTGAGCCGCGCCCACCGCCCGGCGGCCATGTTCTCGGTTACCTACGCGCAGCTCAACGGCTGGCTCACCGCCTTCCTGTGGCCGTTCGTGCGGATGCTCGCGCTCGTCGCGACGGCGCCCGTCGTCGGCCATGCGTCCGTGCCCGTGCGCGTGAAGATCAGCATCGCCGCGTTCATGGCGCTGGTCGTCGCGCCGACGCTCGGCGCGATGCCGGACGTCACCGTGTTCTCCGCGCAGGGCATCTGGATCGTCGTCACGCAGTTCCTGGTCGGCATCGCGATGGGCTTCACGATGCAGCTCGTGTTCGCGGCCGTCGAGGCGGCCGGCGACTTCATCGGGCTGTCGATGGGGCTCGGCTTCGCGACGTTCTTCGATCCGCACACGAACGGCGCAACGCCTGCGATGGGCCGCTTCCTCAACGCGATCGCGATGCTCGCGTTCCTCGCGGTGGACGGCCACCTGCAGGTGTTCGCGGCGCTCGCCGCGTCGTTCCAGTCGCTGCCGGTGTCGGCCGACCTGCTGCACGCGCCCGGCTGGCGCACGCTCGCCACGTTCGGCGCGGTCGTGTTCGAGATGGGGTTGCTGCTCGCGCTGCCGGTCGTCGCGGCGCTGCTGATCGCGAACCTCGCGCTCGGCATCCTGAACCGCGCGGCGCCGCAGATCGGCGTGTTCCAGGTCGGCTTCCCCGTCACGATGCTCGTCGGGCTGTTGCTCGTGCAGCTGATGATCCCGAACCTCGTGCCGTTCGTGTCGCACCTGTTCGACGTGGGGCTCGACACGATGGGCCGCGTGCTGATCGGCTGGCGCTAGCCGCATCCGGCCCCGTTCGCCGCCTGTCCCGGCCCGCCGTTGCTGGAAAACCCCTAAAGGAATCGCCGGCCCGCGAAAGGTAGCGGAAGGTTTCGCGTCCCTATACTCGTCGTGACGATGCAGCACGCATCGCGCCATACGAATACAACGAACGGAGACGACCCGATGCGACCCATCCTGCGCACCCTCGCCGTAGCAGCCAGCCTGAGCTGCGCGCTTGCCGCTCATCCCGCTTTCGCCGACGACGGCGGCAAGATCACGATCATGGTCGGCGGGATCGCGAAGCTGATCTACCTGCCCGCGCGGCTCACGCAGGAACTCGGCTACTTCAAGGCCGAGGGGCTCGATGTCGAGCTGCTGTCGCAGCCGGCCGGCGTCGACGCCGAGAACGAGCTGCTCGCGGGCGCCGTGCAGGGCGTCGTCGGCTTCTACGACCACACGATCGACCTGCAGAGCAAGGGCAAGGACGTGAAGGCGATCGCCGTGTTCGGCCAGGTGCCGGGCGAAGTCGAGATGGTGTCGACCAAGGCCGCGCCGACGTTCAAGTCGATGGCAGACGCGAAGGGCAAGACGCTCGGCGTGACGGGCCTCGGCTCGTCGACGAGCTTCCTCACGCAATACCTCGCGCTGCAGCACGGCGTGCAGTCGACGCAGTACACGATGCTGCCGGTCGGCGCCGACGCGAGCTTCATCGCCGCGATCAAGCAGGGCCGCATCGACGCCGGCATGACGACCGAGCCGACGGTGTCCGCGCTCGAGAAGATGGGCGACGCGAAGGTGCTGGTCGACATGCGCACCGTCGACGGCACGCGCGCCGCGCTCGGCGGCACCTACCCGGCCGCGAGCCTGTACGTGCAGTCGGCCTGGGCCGATTCGCACAAGGCGGACGCGACCAAGCTCGCGCACGCGTTCGCGAAGACGATGCAGTTCATCCATACGCACAGCGCCGACGAGATCGCCGCCAAGATGCCGGCCGACTACCAGAAGGACAAGGCGCTGTATGTCTCCGCGCTGAAGGCGTCGCTGCCGATGTACACGGCCGACGGCAAGATGCCGGCCGACGGCCCGGCGACCGTGCTGAAGGTGCTGTCGGCGTTCAACCCGTCGGTGAAGGGCAAGCACATCGACCTCGCGCGCACCTTCACGAACGATTTCGTGAACGCGAAGTAACGAGCGGCGCCGGCGGCGGCGATCCCGCCGCCGTGCGTTCCCCGTTCCGGTCCGGCTGGCCGGCCCGGCGTCGCCACGATGCGACGCCCTCTTCACCCGCAGGATCCATGCGATGAACCAGGCAGTCTCCCCGAGCACACCGGCGATCGAGTTTCGCAACGTGTCGTGCCGCTTCATTTCGCCGGAAGGCAAGGCCACCGTCGCGCTGCGCGACTTCAGCATGAGCGTCGCGCGCGGCGAGTTCATCGCGATCGTCGGGCCGACCGGCTGCGGCAAGTCGACCACGCTGAACATGATCACCGGGCTGCTCAAGCCCGTGTCGGGCGAAGTCCGCGTGATGGGCCGCCCGGTCGACGGGATCGATCCGCGCATCGGCTTCGTGTTCCAGGCCGACGCGGTGTTCCCGTGGCGCAACGTGATCGACAACGTCGCGGCGGGCCCGCTGTTTCGCGGCCGCTCGAAGGACGTCGCGTATGCGCAGGCCGAGGAATGGATCCGCAAGGTCGGCCTCGACAAGTTCACGAAGCACTACCCGCACCAGCTGTCCGGCGGGATGAGAAAGCGCGTCGCGCTCGCGCAGACCTTCATCAACCAGCCGGAAATCCTGCTGATGGACGAGCCGTTCTCCGCGCTCGACATGCAGACGCGCACGCTGATGCAGGACGAGCTGCTGCAGCTCTGGTCCGCGAACAAGGGCTCGGTCGTGTTCGTCACGCACGATCTCGAAGAGGCGATCGCGCTCGCCGACCGCGTGTTCGTGCTGACCGCGCGGCCTGCCACGCTCAAGCGCGTGTACGAGATCGACCTGCCGCGCCCGCGCGTCACGTCGGAGATCCGCTACGACACGCGCTTCATCGAAATTTCCAAGGACATCTGGCACGACCTGCGCGAAGAAGTGCAGATCGGCTGACGCATACGCCGCACGGCAAGGACAGCAAGGACAGCAAGGACAGGAGCATGACCGACATGACGCTTCCCCCCACCGCCATTCCGGCGACGACGCTCGAGGACGACGAGCGCGCCGCACAACGCCGGCTGCGACGCCGGCGCAACCTGATCGTCACGCTGCGGATCGCCGTGCTGGTCATCGTGCTGGGCGGGTGGGAACTCGCCGCCCGGCTCAAGTGGATCGATCCGTTCTTCTTCTCGATGCCGTCGCTGATCTTCGAACAGATCCAGGACTGGTTCGTGAACGGCACGTCGCAGGGCCCGCTGCTCACGCAGGTGTGGGTCACGCTCGAGGAAACCGGGATCGGCTTCGTGATCGGCTCGGTCGCCGGCGTGATCTGCGGGATCGTGCTCGGCCGCAACAAGCTGATGGCCGACGTGTTCGGCCTGTACATCCAGATCGCGAACTCGATTCCGCGCGTCGTGCTCGGCTCGATCTTCGTGATCGCGCTCGGCCTCGGGATGGCGTCGAAGATCGCGCTGGCCGTCGTGATGGTGTTCTTCGTCGTGTTCGGCAACGCGTTCCAGGGCGTGCGCGAAGCCGACCGCTACCTGATCGCGAACGCGCAGATCCTCGGCGCGTCGCGCCGGCAGATCACCACGGCCGTCGTGATCCCGTCCGCGCTGAGCTGGATTCTCGCCAGCCTGCACGTGAGCTTCGGCTTCGCGCTGGTCGGTGCGGTCGTCGGCGAATTCCTGGGTTCCAAGCAGGGCATCGGGCTGCTAATCTCCACCGCCCAGGGCGCGTTCAACGCGAGCGGCGTGTTCGCGGCGATGATCGTGCTGGCCGTGGTCGCGCTGGCCGCCGACTACCTGCTGACCTGGCTCGAGAAGCGGCTGTTGAAGTGGCGACCCGCGGCGTTCTGAACGCCACTGGCGAACGCCTGACATGACACTCCCGACCGCGCCGGCGACCCCGGCGCGGTTCGGCATTTCGGAGAAGGAGCGCAACAGGATGGCGCACAGCCTGCGCGGACGGCTGCTGTGGTGGCTGCTGCTGCCGCTCGCGGTGTTCGTGCTGATCGCGGGCGCGATGTCGTACGACACCGCGCGGACCACGGCCGCGCTCGTGCAGGACAGCGCGCTCGTCGCGTCCGCGCGCACGATCGGCGAGGACATCGAATGGCGCAACGGCCTGCCCGTCGCCGACGTGCCGCCGGCCGCGCTGGAGATCTTCGAGTCGCCGTCGGGCGATTCGGTGTTCTACAAGGTGATCGACGGCCACGCCCACCTGCTCGCCGGCAATCCGGCGCTCGACCTGCCCGCGCGGCACGGCATCGAGCCGACGCTGTACGACACGTCGCTCGACAACGTGCCGCTGCGCGCGGTGGCCTACGACCGCCAGCTGTACGACGAGGGCCGGGTCGAAACCGTCACGGTGGTCGTTGCGAAGACGACCCGCTCGCACGGCGCGATGGTCGCGACGATCTGGCGGCCGCAGCTCGTGCGCCTGTCGCTGATGCTGGTGCTCGCGGTGGTGCTCGTCTATCTCGGGCTGACGCTGGAGCTGCGCCCGCTGATGAAGCTCAAGGACGACGTGGCCGACCGCGGGCCGATGGAACTGGAGCCGATCCGCCCGGAGCGGCTGCAGCACGAACTGCGGCCGATCGTCGACGCGATCAACCAGTGCATCGCGCGGCTCAACACGCACACGGCCACGCAGCGCCGCTTCATCGCCGATGCCGCGCACCAGCTGCGCACGCCGATCGCGGTGCTCGACACGCAGATCCAGTATGCGCAGCGGCACGGGCACGACGACCCGGAGCTCGCGACGGTACTCGACAGCATGCAGCGCAGCAGCCGCAAGATGGCCGACGTGACCGACAAGCTGCTGCTGCTCGCGCATGCGGAAGCGACGCCGTCGACCCTGCTGACCCATCGCGTCGATCTTGCCGCCGTGGTGTCGAGCGTGCTCGAGGAGACGATCGTGCTCGCGCAGCGGCGCGACATCGACCTCGGCGCCGATCTCGGCGAGCGGCTCGACGTCGCGGGCAGCGACAGCCTGCTGACCGCGCTGGTGATGAACCTCGTCGACAACGCGGTGCGCTACACGCAGCCGGGCGGCTGCGTGACCGTCTGCGCGCGGCGCGACGGCGATACGATCGTGCTCGACGTGGTCGACAACGGCCCCGGCATCCCGGCCGAAGCGCGGCCGCACGTGTTCAAGCGGTTCTACCGCGTGTCGGCCGACACCGAAGGCTCGGGCCTCGGACTGGCGATCGTCCGCGAGATCGCACAGGCGCACGGCGGCAGCGCGTCGCTCGCGCCGGGGCCCGGCAATCGCGGTATCGTCGTGACCGTACGGCTGCCCGCCTATGACTGAAGAGATGTCGTCATGAAACTCCTGCTGGTCGAAGACAACGCCGAACTCGCGCACTGGATCGTGAACCTGCTGCGCGGCGAGGATTTCGCGGTCGACAGCGTCGGCGACGGCGAACGTGCCGATACGGTGCTGAAGACCGAACGCTACGATGCCGTGCTGCTCGACATGCGGCTGCCCGGCATCAGCGGCAAGGAGGTGCTCGCCCGGTTGCGGCGCCGCAACGACAACGTGCCGGTGCTGATGCTGACTGCGCACGGCTCGGTCGACGACAAGGTCGACTGCTTCGGCGCGGGCGCCGACGACTACGTCGTGAAGCCGTTCGAGTCGCGCGAGCTGGTGGCGCGGATCCGTGCGCTGATCCGCCGGCAGGCCGGCGTCGGCACGACGCAGCTCGTATGCGGCGACCTCGTCTATGCGTTCGGCACGCGCGAATTCCGCTGCGGCGAGACGGTGCTGGCGCTGCGGCGCCGCGAGCACGCGATCCTCGAAACGCTGATGCTGCAGCAGAACAAGACGGTGTCGAAGGCACGGCTGATGGACAGCGTGTTCGCGCTCGACGACGAGCCGAGCGCCGACGCGATCGACATCTACATCCACCGGCTGCGCAAGCACCTCGCGGGCAGCACGGCCGAAATCATCACGCTGCGCGGGCTCGGTTACATCCTGCGCATGAAGAGCACGCAGGACTGACGGGCACGCGCCCGTCGCACGGAACGTCGATTCGTAGCACGAAAAGTCGCTCAGGCCAGCCGGCTGCCCGGCAGGCCCGCTTCTGCACGCCTGCCCGATCCGTGATTGTTGCGCGTTCGGTGTTTTCACCGATCCGATTCTTGCGTCCGGGAAAGCGTCGTGAAGGATTGCACGCTCTACGATGCTATGCGTCGGCCCTCTCGCTGTGGCCGGCAAGAGTCGGCATACATTACGTACTGCCAACGACCAGATTTCAATGCGGCAGCTCGGAGGAGACGATCTTGAAACGAAAAACCCTTGCCCTTTCCATCGCGGCGGCTGGCCTGTGCGCCGGCACCCAGGCGCATGCGCAGTCGAGCGTGCAGCTCTACGGCCTGATGGACCTGAGCTTTCCGACCTACCGGACCCACGCCGACGCGAACGGCAATCACGTGATCGGGATGGGCAACGAAGGCGAGCCGTGGTTCAGCGGCAGCCGCTGGGGCCTGCGCGGCGCAGAAGACATCGGCGGCGGCACGAAAATCATCTTCCGCCTCGAAAGCGAATTCGTGGTCGCGAACGGCCAGATGGAAGACAGCGGCCAGATCTTCGACCGCGACGCGTGGGTCGGCGTCGAGGACGAGCGCTTCGGCAAGCTGACGGCCGGCTTCCAGAACACGATCGCGCGCGACGCGGCCGCGATCTACGGCGACCCGTACGGTTCCGCGAAGCTGTCGACCGAGGAAGGCGGCTGGACCAACTCGAACAACTTCAAGCAGATGATCTTCTACGCGGCCGGCCCGACCGGCACGCGCTACAACAACGGCATCGCGTGGAAGAAGCTGTTCAGCAACGGCATCTTCGCGAGCGCCGGCTACCAGTTCAGCAACTCGACCGCATTCGCGACCGGCTCCGCGTACCAGGTCGCGCTCGGCTACAACGGTGGGCCGTTCAACGTGTCGGGTTTCTACAACCACGTGAACAACGGCGGCTTCACGAACCAGACGTTCTCGGTCGGCGGCAACTACACGTTCAGCATCGTGCGCCTGAATGCCGGCTACTTCCGCTACAACGGCGACCAGGGTTCGCTCGGCCAGCGCCACGACGACTCGTGGACGGTGTCGATGAAGATCGCACCGAAGGGCGCGCTCGACTACGAGCTCGGCTACCAGCAGATGCGCGTCAAGAACGCCGCGTACAACTCGGACGGCTTCGTCCCGAACGCGAACCTCGGCGCATTCAGCCTGACGAACGGCGTCGGCAACGGCTTCAAGGAGACGATCTACGGGTCGGTGTTCTATCACCTGAGCAAGCGCACCGAGGTGTACCTGGCCGGCGACTACATGAAGCTGCACGGCGGCTACACGGTGTCGTCGACGTTCGGCGCGAAGAACCAGCTCGAACTGACGTCGGGCATCCGTACGCGCTTCTGACCTGACGCGGGGCCCAGCGGGCCCCGCTGTACCCTCCATCCGGGATTCTCCATGCGGGCACGCCGGCGCTTGACGCCGACCGTGCCCTTTTTTTCGTCCTGTTCCCGGGGCCGCCGGCCGGCCCGTGCGACAACCGGCCCGAACCCGCTTGCGGCCCGTCCGGCGGGCGATCGCGGCCGATGCCCGCACGATCGCCTCACATCGGCGCTTGACCTGCGCCGACCGACTCGATAGCGTTTCGGGTTTGCCCGGGCGGCCGTTGCCGCCGGTGCCGTGAGCGCGCCCGATGTCGTGGCGCGCACGGCCGGGCTCCGATGGAAAAGACGATGCAGAAACTCGATGCGGCCAGCCCGCAGGCGATGTCGACGGATTTCACCGCCGACAACGTCGCGCGCCTGAAGGCGCTGTTCCCCGAACTCGTGACCGAAGGCCCGGACGGCGCGTCGGTCGACGTCGACGTGCTGAAGGCGCTGATCGGCGAACGCACGGTCGGCGACGCCGACGAGCGCTACGGCTTCCACTGGCACGGCAAGCGCAGCGCGCGCCAGGCTGCGCTCACGCCGTCGACGGGCACGCTGCGGCCCTGCCCCGACGACAGCGTCGCGTGGGACGACACGCGCCATCTCGTGATCGAGGGCGACAACCTCGACGTGATGAAGCTGCTGCACAAGAGTTACGCAGGCAAGGTGAAGCTCGTCTACATCGACCCGCCGTACAACACCGGCAGCGATTTCGTCTATCCGGACGACTTCAGCGACAGCATCCGCCACTACCTGGCGATGACCGGGCAGACCCAGGGCGGCGTGAAGCGCAGCACCAATACCGAGGCGAACGGCCGGTTCCACACCGACTGGCTGAACATGATGTATCCGCGCCTGAAGCTCGCGCACGCGCTGCTGTCCGACGAGGGCCTGATCGCCGTGCACATCGACGAGCACGAAGTGCATGCGCTCGTGCTGATGCTGCGCGAGATCTTCGGCGAGGAGAACGAGCTCGGCGTGGCCGTGTGGGACAAGCGCAACCCGAAGGGCGACGCGCGCGGCGTCGCGTACCAGCACGAATCGCTGGTGCTGTTCGCGCGCAACGCCGAGACGCTGCTCGAACAGGCGCCGCTCAAGCGCCCGAAGCGCAACGCGCAGCGCATGCTCGACGCCGCGCACGACGCCGTGTACCGCAGCGGCAACGCGAAGGACGCGCAGAAGGCGTACCGCGCGTGGATGAAGGCGCAGACCAACCTGTCCGGCGGCGAGGTGATGTACGACCGGCTGTCGGAAGAAGGCCGCGTGTACCGCCTCGTGTCGATGGCCTGGCCGAACAAGAAGAAGGCGCCGGAAGAGTATTTCACGCCGCTGATCCACCCGGTCACCGGCAAGCCGTGCGCGATGCCCGCGCGCGGCTGGCGCAACCCGCCCGCGACGATGCAGGCGCTGATCGAGCGCGGCCAGATCGAATTCGGCGCGGATGAAACCACGCAGCCGCAGCGGATCTACTACCTCGACGAAAACATGTACGAGAACGTGCCGTCGGTGCTGCCGTTCGCCGGCTCCGACGACGCGCTGCTGAAGACGCTCGGCATCCCGTTCGACCTGCCGAAGCCGGTCGACTTCGCGGCGGCCGTGATCGGCTGGTGCACGCGCGGCGACGACATCGTGCTCGACTGCTTCGCGGGCTCCGGCTCGACCGGCCACGCGGTGATGCAGGTGAACGCGACCGACGGCGGCGCGCGCCGCTACATCCTCGTGCAGCTGCCCGAGGCGCTCGACCGCCGCGACAAGACGCAACTGGCGGCCGCCGACTTCTGCGCGAAGCTGAAAAAGCCGCTGACGCTTGCCGAAATCACCAAGGAACGCCTGCGCCGCACCGCGCAGCAGGTCGCGCGCGACTATCCGGAAAGCTATGGCGACCTCGGCTTCCGCGTGTACCGGCTCGACACGACCAACGTGATCGAGTGGGACCCGCGCCGCGACGACTTCGACCACGCGCTGTTCGCGTCCGTCGAGCACGTGAAGACCGGCCGTACCGAGGACGACCTGCTCGCCGAGCTCACGCTGAAGCTCGGCCTCGACCTGTGCACGCCGGTCGAGCATCACCGGGTAGCGGGCAAGGCCGTGCACCTGATCGGCCGCTCGATCGTCGCGTGCTTCGATGCGCGCATCGCGCGCGACGACGCGGGCCCGCTCGCCGACGGCATCGTCGACCTGCTCGACGCGACGGGCGCGTCGCGCGACGTCACGTGCCTGTTCCGCGACAGCGGCTTCGTCGACGACGTCGCGAAGCTCAATCTCGCCGCGCTGCTCGAACAGCACGGCGTGAAGCGCGTGCGGAGCCTGTGATGCGGCTGCATTTCGAAGCGGATCTCGACTACCAGCGCGAAGCGATCGACGCCGTCTGCGACCTGTTTCGCGGGCAGGAATCGTATCGCGGCGACTTCAGCGTGCTCGCGAACGCCGCGCCCGGCACGACGGCCGCCGCGCAAGGCTCGCTCGGCTTCGCGGTGTCGGAACAGGGCGTCGGCAACCGGCTGTCGCTGACCGACGACGCGCTCGCGCGCAATCTCGCCGACGTGCAGCTGCGCGGCGGGCTGCCGCCGTCCGGCCTGCCCGGCTCGCGCGACTTCACCGTCGAGATGGAAACCGGCACCGGCAAGACCTACGTGTACCTGCGCACGATCTTCGAGCTGAACCGCCGCTACGGCTTCACGAAGTTCGTGATCGTCGTGCCGTCGATCGCGATCAAGGAAGGCGTGCACAAGACGCTCGCGATCACCGAGGATCACTTCCGCGCGCTGTACGCGGGGGTGCCGTACGACTACTTCCTGTACGACTCCGCGAAGCTCGGCCAGGTGCGCCACTTCGCGGCGAGCGCGGCGATCCAGGTCATGGTGATGACGGTGGCCGCGATCAACAAGAAGGAAATCAACAACCTCTACAAGGACAGCGAGAAGACCGGCGGCGAGAAGCCGATCGACCTGATCCGCGCGACGCGGCCGATCGTGATCGTCGACGAGCCGCAGAGCGTCGACGGCGGCCTCGAAGGCCGCGGCCGCGAAGCGCTCGCCGCGATGGCGCCGCTTTGCACGCTGCGCTATTCGGCTACGCACGTCGACCGTCACCACATGGTGTACCGGCTCGACGCGGTCGACGCGTACGAGCGCAAGCTCGTCAAGCAGATCGAGATCGCATCGGCGATCGTCGAGGATGCGCACAACAAGCCGTACCTGCGGCTCGTCGGCGTGTCGAACCGGCGCGGCGCGATCAGCGCGCGCGTCGAGCTCGACGTCGCGACGACGGCCGGCGTGAAGCGCCAGATCGTGACGGCCACCGACGGCGACGATCTCGAACGCCTGACCAGGCGCGCGCTGTACGCGGGGCTGCGGATCGGCGAAGTGCATGCGGTGAAGGGCGCCGAGTACGTCGAGCTGCGCCATCCGGAGGGCGAGGCGTTCCTGTCGCTCGGCGAGGCGTTCGGCGACATCGACACGCTCGCCGTGCAGCGCGAGATGATCCGCCGCACGATCCGCGAGCATCTCGACAAGGAGCTGCGCCTCGCGGAGCGCGGCGTGAAAGTGCTGTCGCTGTTCTTCGTCGATTCGGTCGAGCGCTATCGCCGCTACGACGAGAACGGGATGCCCGTGAAGGGCGACTACGCGCTGATCTTCGAAGAGGAATATGCGCGCGCGGCGCGCGTGCCGGCCTACCGTGCGCTGTTCGACGGCGTCGACGTCGCGCTCGAAGTCGGGCGCGCGCACAACGGCTACTTCTCGATCGACCGCAAGGGCGGCTGGACCGACACGAGCGAAAGCAGCGCGGCGGCGCGCGAGAACGCGGAACGCGCGTACGGCCTGATCATGCGCGAGAAGGAAGCGCTGCTGTCGTTCGACACGCCGCTGAAGTTCATCTTCTCGCACTCGGCGCTGAAGGAAGGCTGGGACAACCCGAACGTGTTCCAGATCTGCACGCTGCGCGACATCCAGACCGAGCGCGAGCGCCGCCAGACGCTCGGCCGCGGGCTGCGCCTCGCGGTCGACCAGGACGGCGAACGCGTGCGCGACGCCGGCGTGAACACGCTCACCGTGATCGCGACCGAGCGCTACGAGTCGTTCGCGGAGAACCTGCAGAAGGAAATCGAGGCCGATACGGGCATCCGTTTCGGGATCGTCGAGGAACACCAGTTCGCGGCGCTCCCCGTGCAGGAAAACGACGGCCCCGCGCATGCGCTCGGCATCGAGCTGTCGCGCGTGCTGTGGAATCACCTGCACGAGCAGGGCTACGTCGACGCGCAGGGCAAGGTGCTCGACCGGCTGAAGGATGCGCTGCGCCAGAGCGCGCTGGTGCTGCCCGATGCGTTCGAGATGCTGCGCGCGCCGATCGTCGCGACGCTGCGCAAGCTGTCGGGCCGCTTCGCGGTGCGCAATGCCGACGAGCGCCGTGCGATCGCGTTGCGGCGCGATGCGTCGGGCAAGGCCGTCGTGTTCGGCGACGATTTCCGTGCGCTGTGGGACCGCATCCGCCATCGCACCGTGTACCGCGTCGAGTTCGACAACGCGAAGCTCGTGCGCGACTGCACGGCCGCGCTGCACGACGCGCCGGACATCGCGCGTGCGCGGCTGCAGTGGCGCAAGGCCGAGATCGACATCGGCAAGGCCGGCATCGAGGCGATCGAGGTGGCCGGCGCCGGCACCGTGCTGATCGACGAAGGCGAGCTGCCGCTGCCCGACCTGCTCACCGAGCTGCAGGACCGCACGCAGCTCACGCGGCGTTCGCTCGCGACGATCCTGGCCGACAGCGGCCGGCTCGACGATTTCCGCGTGAATCCGCAGCAGTTCATCGCGGTCGCGGCCGATGCGATCAACCGCTGCAAGCGCCATGCGCTCGTCGCGGGCATCGCGTACCGCAAGCTCGGCGAGCGCCATGTGCATGCGCTCGAATCGTTCGAGAGCGAGGCGCTGACCGGTTACCTGCGCAACCTGCGGCCCGACGCGCAGAAGTCGATCCACGAAGCGGTCGTGTGCGAGACGGACGCGGAGCGCGCGTTCGCCGATGCGCTTGAAGCGCACGACGGCGTGAAGCTGTACGCGAAGCTGCCCGCGTGGTTCCGCGTGCAGACGCCGCTCGGCAGCTATCACCCGGACTGGGCCGTGCTGGCGGAACAGGACGGCGGCGAGCGGCTGTATTTCGTCGTCGATACGCCGAATACCGACGGCCACGTGCCGAGCGAACACGAGCGCGCGAAGCTTGCATGCGGCGAAGCGCATTTCCGTGCGCTGGTCGACGGCGACGGCGCCGCGCGCTTCGTGCGTGTGCGGCAGGCCGATGCGTTGTTCGAGCCAGCGGTGCCGCTGGCGAGCGCCGGGCGGTAAGACGAAGGGCGGCGACGAGCCGCCCTTTTTCCTGCGTCGATCGATCGTGCAGGGTGCCCTCGCGACGCCTCTCCACGCACCGGTTTTCGTTCTGTCATCCCTGTGAAAGCGAACCGTATTCTCGCCTGAGCGCAGCGCGGTTACGGCTGGTTGCAAATCGGGTCGGCACGGCGTTTCCGCGCGACGGCGGCGTTGCGTTTCCGCCATGAAAAAAGGGCGCCGAAGCGCCCTTTCGTCACATGCGTGCGCGCCGTGCCTACAGCGTGCGGCCGAATGCGTTGTGATGCGAATGATGCGTGGACGTCGATGCATGCGCGGTATGGCCATGCGTATGCCCGTGCGTGTGACCGTGACCCGGCTGCACGCCGGCGCGATCGGCGATCGTGTCGGAGCGGTCGGCGGCACGCGACAGGCCCTTGTCGCGGTCGCCCGCGTGCATGCTGTTCGAGTTGCTCAGCGCCTCGCCGCTCATGTGGCCGCCGGACATGCCGCCCGCGTTGCCGCCCGAGCCGCCTGCGCCATGACCGCCACCGTTGCCACCGCCATTGCCGCCGGCCGCCGCGTAGGCGGACACCGAGCCGAGCGCAAGCAGCGCGGCTGCCAATACGGAAAGAATTCGTTGCTGTTTCATCTTGTGCTCCCTGGAGCGCGTTCGTATGACTGCATTCTATGAACGCGCAAAATCCGCGCCACACGACGTTGTAAATGATCGTAACGATGCGTGCGGCGCGCATTCGTCAGATCAATCCGGGTCTTGCATGAACGGGGAACGAAGCTGGCGGTGGCGGCGCCTCGGCGCCGCCCCGGTGACGAAGTGCTTACTGCGCCGGCTGCATGCCCTGCGCGGCGGCCTTGTGCTGCGCGGCCTGCTCCTGCGCCTGCTTCTTCGCCATGTGGTGGCCGACGATACAGCCGCCGACCGCACCGACGACCGCGTGGTGCCCCGCGTAGTGGCCGGCGACCCCGCCGACCACCGCACCCTTCATGCAGCCCGCCGCGTGCGCGCTGCCGATCGTTGCGAGCGCAACGACAGCGGCGGCGGCGCACAGCCTGATGTGTCGAATGGGCATCATGTTGTCATTCTCCTCTCGTGGTGATCAGCCGAGCCGCTTAGTCCCAGCGGCCGCCGCGCCAGCCGCCGCGGTCGCGCCACTCGTGCTCGCGCCATTCACGGCGGCGCCACTCGTGTTCGCGCCATTCGCGCTGACGCCAGCCATCGCCACGCCAGCCGTCATCGCGATAGCCGACCGGCGCGTACATGACGGGCGGCGGCGGTGCGACGTAGACCGGTGCGGGCGCCGCGTAGACGCCCGGCACGCCGATGCCGACCGACAGGTCGACGTGGGCCGATGCGACGCCCGAAGCTGCCAGCGCCGCTACACCGAGAACTGCACCGAGAATAAGTTTCTTGCTCATCTCGCGACTCCCTGCACGTGTCGTGCGTCATGTGAATACGGTTCGGAGTCTAGGCACCGGACACTGACACAGGTGAAACGGGTATGCGAGACCGGTAACGGACGTTTACGGATGCCCGCAAAGCCTTGCCGGACAACGGAGAGGCCGCACTCGAAACACCGTTGCAGCGGCGCATCGGGCCGGTAAAAAAGGGAGTTTCGGCATGAAACCGGGCGATTCGATCGGGCGCGCCGGCGTGCGCGGGAGGTGGACCGCCCGCATCGTGCGGCGCGAGCGGTTCGCAACAGCAGGCGCTACGCGCGGATATCGTCGACGCTGCGCAGCCAGTGCACGCTGAACAGGTTGTCAGCGTCGGTCCACACGGTATCGGGCTCGAATCCCGCGCGGCGCGCGATCGCGTGGAAGCCGTCGATCGTGAACTTGTGCGAGTTCTCCGTGTGGATCCGCTCGCCGGCTTCGAAGCGGAACGCGTGGCCGCGCACGTGCACCGTCTGCGCGATGTCGCTGACGAGATGCATCTCGATGCGCTGCCGTTCGCGGTCGTAGAACGCGCAATGCGAGAACGCGTCGACGTCGAAGTCCGCGCCGAGCTCCGCGTTCGCGCGCACCAGCAGGTTCAGGTTGAACTGCGCGGTCACGCCCTGCGCGTCGTTGTACGCGTGGTGCAGCGTGCGCTCGTCCTTCACGAGATCGGCGCCGACCAGCAGGCCGCCGCCGCGCAGCAGCCGTGCGGCATCGCGCAGGAACGCGTCGGCTTCTTCCGGCGAGAAGTTGCCGATCGTCGAACCGGGAAAGAAGCCGATCCGCCGCCTTGGCGTCTCGGTCAGCTCGGCCAGTTGCTCGGCCTTCGTGTAGTCGGCCGCGATCGGCGCGACGTCGAGCCACGGATAGGCCGACCGCAGCCGCGCGGCCGCGCCGTGCAGGTAGTCGGCCGAGATGTCGACCGGCACGTAGCGCGCCGGCGCATTCGCGTAGTTGCCCGCGAACGCGTCGAGCAGCACGCGGATCTTCTCGAGCGAGCCCGCGCCGAATTCGACGATGTCCGCATGCGGGCCGACGCGCCGCACGATCTCGGCCGCGCGATCGCGCAGGATGCCGAGCTCGGTGCGCGTCGGATAGTACTCGGGCAGTTCGCAGATGCGATCGAACAGCTCGGAGCCGGCCGCATCGTAGAAGTATTTCGGCGAAATGCTGCGCGGCGTGCGCGACAGTCCGTCGATCAGGTCGCGCTCGAACGCGCTCGGCCGCGAATCGCGGGCGGGTTGCTGGCCACCGCTCGTGGCCGTCTGGTCAGACGTCTCGCGCAAGTCGCACTCCCGTGAATTGCCAGCGTGCCGCCGGCGGAAAGAAATTGCGGTACGTCGGCCGTTCGTGCCCGGGCGGCGTCGCGATGCTGCTGCCGCGCAGGACCTGCTGGCCGACCATGAACTTGCCGTTGTATTCGGCCGCGACACCCGCGAGCGGCCGAAAGCCCGGATACGGCTCGTAGGACGAACGCGTCCACTGCCAGACGTGTCCGAGCATCTGCTGGATGCCTTCAGCAGGGAACGCGGTTTCCCATTCGAATTCGGTCGGCAGCCGCGCGCCGGCCCATTCCGCATACGCAGCCGCTTCGTAGAAGCTCACGTGGCACACCGGCGCGTCGGGCGCGAGCGGCTCGACGCCGTGCAGGCCGAACGTGCGCCGCACGCGCGTGGCGGCCGCATCGTCGTCGTCGGGCATCCAGTACGCGGGCCCTTGCCACCCTTCCCGTTGCACCGTGGCCCAGCCGTCCGACAGCCAGAACTCGGGGCGCACATAGCCGCCGTCGGCGACGAACGCGGCAAACTCCGCATTCGTCACGAGGCGGTTCGCGATCTCGTACGGCCGCACGAGCGCCGTGTGGCGCGGCCGTTCGTTGTCGAACGAGAACGCATCGCCGTCGTGGCCGATCTCGACGAGCCCGCCCGGCTGGTGCAGCCAGCGCTGCACGCCCGCATCGCCCGCGGCCAGCGCGTCGCCGTCCATCCCGTTGCGCGGCCGGAACGCCGGCTTCAGCGGGTTGCACGAGAACGCATGCAGCATGTCGGTGACGATCAGCTCCTGGTGCTGCTGCTCGTGATGCAGGCCGAGCACGACCTCGGGCGCCATCGCGTCGAGCAGCGCCGCATCGGCGCCGGCCAGCGCGTGCAGCATCGCGTCGTCGACGTATTGCCGGTACGCGTGCACCTCGTCGAGCGACGGGCGCGTGAGCAGCCCGCGCTGCGGCCGCGGATGGCGCGGGCCGAGCGCTTCGTAATAGGAATTGAAGAGGAACTGGAAGGCGTCGTCGAACGGCGCGTAGCCAGGTACGCGGCGCATCAGCACGACGGTTTCGAAGAACCAGGTCGTATGCGCGAGGTGCCATTTCGTCGGACTCGCGTCGGGCATCGACTGCACGGCCTGGTCTTCGGCGGACAGCGTCGCGGTCAGCGCGACGCTATGGGTGCGCACGTCCTGGTAACGGCGCTGAAGCTGTGATGCTAGGAGGCTCATCGGTTTACCGTCCACGTCGCGATTCGCTGCGTTGCGTTGCCGGAAAAGGGAAAGCCTTGCGCGTGATGCGCGCGGCTGACGTGCGACCTGCTGCTGCGTCGTCGGGCAGCCGGCGCGCGCGCCGGGCCGCAGATGCGGCGTCACTTCATCTGCCCGTGCAGAACAGTATGGGCCAGAAATGTGAATGCTGCGCATCGGGATGCCGGCGAAACGCGATCGAAAGAAAAATGAAAGTGTCGAGTTCGCACGTGCCGAATGCGTGACGGCGCGGGGATGCCTGTCCGGGCGGGCTCTGCTGCGTGCCGGCCTGCGCGTACGGCTGCTGACGGCCCATGACAGCCGCGCGGTGTGCGAGTTTGTCTGATGAACGTCCGCGGTGTCGAACCGCTCTGCCCTTCACTTTCGATCCGCGTCCACACGCGCGCCAAAAAATTTTTTGCGTCGATGTCACACACGCAGTGGGCTCACTCGTCATATCACCGGAACCCACACGAAAGGAGAAGGAACCATGACTGCGAAACTCAATCCGTTTGCCGCCGCCCCCGCGCTGATGAAGAGCTGGATGACCGTGTCGGTCGCCGCTGCCGGGAGCCTCGAGCCGACGCTGATCGAGCTGGTCAAGATCCGCGCGTCGCAGATCAACGCGTGCGCGAACTGCATTAACATGCACACCGCCGAGGCGCGCGAGCAAGGCGAGACCGAGCAGCGCATCTACCTGCTGTCCGCGTGGCGCGAAGCGCCCTGCTACACCGACCGCGAACGCGCGGCGCTCGGCTGGACCGAGGCGCTCACGCGGCTGTCGGAGGGCCACGCGGCGCACGAAGCGGCCTACGCGGCGCTGAACGACCACTTCAGCCAGGAGGAACAGGTGAAACTCACGCTGATGATCAACGTGATCAACGGCTGGAACCGGCTCGCCGTCGGCTTCGGGCTGTGGATCGAACCGGCCGACGCGAAGGCGGCCGCCGCGAAGATGGTGGCCTGATGACGAACCTCGACCCGGCCAAGGGCAGCGCCGAAGCACGGGCCGACGCGGCGGCGAGCTTCGACCCGCTGCGTCGCACGCTGATCCGCGTCGCATACCGGATGCTCGGTTCCGTCGCGGATGCCGAGGACATGGTGCAGGACGCGTTCATCCGCTGGATGGACGTCGACCGTACCGAGGTGCGCGTGCCCGAGGCGTTCCTGCGCCGCATGGTGATGCGCATGTGCCTCGACCAGCTGAAGTCCGCGCGGCACCAGCGCGAGACCTATATCGGCCCGTGGCTGCCCGAGCCGGTCGTCGAGGAGGATGAGCAGGAGGACGTCACGCTGCCGCTGTTGCTCGCGCTCGAACGGCTGTCGCCGCTCGAACGCGCGGCGTTCCTGCTGCACGACGTGTTCGGCCTCGAGTTCGACGAAGTGGCCACGACGATCCAGCGCGATGCGGCCGCGTGCCGGCAGCTCGCTGCGCGGGCGCGGACGCATGTGCGCGAGGCGCGGCCGCGGTTTCATGTCGAGAAGCAGCGCGGAATCGAGCTGGCCGAAGCGTTCTTCGCGGCGTCACGCAGCGGCGACATGCGCACGCTCGGCGCGATGCTCGCCGAGGACGTGAGCCTGCATTCCGATGGCGGCGGCAAGCGCACGGCTGCCGGCAAGCCGGTCTTCGGCTTCGAGCCGGTGATGAAGGTGCACGAGTACCTGGCCGGGCTGTTCGCGACGCATGCATCGAAACTCGTGCGCGCCGGGTTCATCAACGGGCTGCCGGGGTTCGTCACGCTGGAAGCGGACGGCGAGCTGCAGACCACCGCGCTCGAGATCGACGACGGGAAGATCGTCGCGATCTATGTCGTGCGGAATCCTGACAAGTTGAAGCATCTGCATTGACGGTGGCGCGAGCCTGCACCGCATGCCATGCGGATGCATGGCGACGGCGCCGTCCGCCCTCTTCTTTCTGCTTCGCCGATTGCCGGCTACCGCGATCAGTACATCGCGCCTCCGGCGTTGCCGATCATGAACAGCAGTACGCCGAGCAGCGGCGTCGCGACGGCGAAGCCGGCCGCCGCCAGCCAGTTTGTGCCGCCTTGCGCCTCGAGCAGCGCGAGAAGCGATTCGCGAGACGTCGCGTTCGGGCGCAGTTTTTCGATCCTGCGTTCGACGTGCCGCTTGTAGAGGCTGTTCCCGCACCAGCCGAGCGAGACCGCGATCCCGATGGTGACCGGGTCGACCGTGCTCGATTCGAAGTATGTGGGGAAAAACAGCAACTCGACCAGCGTGATGCCGAGCGTGGCACCCAGCACAGCGGCCGCCTGCCAGTACATGCATCGGTACGCCATCCAGACCGGGCCGAGGAAGCACGCGGCCCAATTCCACGACAGCCGGTTCTTGCGCGATTCGGCGATCGCCCATTTGTGCTCGAACCAGGCGGCTTTCTTGCCGACGTAAGCGGCGATTTCGTCGTTGCTTGCGGACGATGCGGTGGTCGTGACCTCGAACATGATCGTGTGCTCTCAGCGTTGTTGTTTTTGATGCGGTGGAGATCGAGCGACGGTCGGAACAGCCGCGTCGATGCGCACACGATTCTACGCGCCGTGCAGCGGCAGTTGTGTGGCGGATCGGATTGTCGGTGACGATGCGATACCGGGCCGTGTATCGCACAACGCATCGGAGCTTCACGCGTTGTTTCGGACAGGAAAAGAAAAACGCCACGCGATGTTGCCGCGTGGCGTTTGTATGTTGGCGAGCCGCATTGCCTGTAGGCAAGTTGTGCTGCCAGACCCCTTCATTTTGTTCGTTGGTAGGCTCGATTGGATTCGAACCAACGACCCCCACCATGTCAAGGTGGTGCTCTAACCAACTGAGCTACGAGCCTAAGAAGCCGCGAATTATAGAGAGGGTTTTCGAGGAGCACAAGCCCCTTCGTGAAAATTTTTTGAATCGGCGCGTGCGGGCGCTGACGATCGATGGTGCCTGGCGATGCAGGGCTCGTCGCCTTCACCGCTTCGCATCACAGCAAAACGCGTCGATGTGCGGCGAGGTTATCCACATTGCCCTCTGGATAACCGTCCGGCAAGCCTCTGGATTCACAGTGGAACGATTGAGGATATGTCGGCGAGTCCGTGAATCGACGAAAAGTTGTTCTGTGCTCCGCGGCGCTGTTCACGTGCGACACCCATGGTTATGCATCCCGCTTCGTGCTGAAAATTCAGTGCGTTACGGAGGTTATCCACTGTGGGGCACAGCGCTTGTTAACTATCACTACGTATATATACGAACTCTGTTAACCCCTTTGGATAAGCACAGTCCGTCGACTGTGATCCGCCCGGGACAGGCACTGCGTGCAGCGCACAGAGAATCGAATCGGGAAGCTGTGAAGCACTTGGGTGAGACGCGAGCCGTCATGTCTGTAGAATCGCCGGCATCCAGGATGCAGAGGTCCGGCGGGCAGGCTCACGGCACATGACCGATTCTTCGTTGATCCGGCTCGATGCACTCGGTCTCGACTGCGGGGTGTCTGTCGATCGTGTCGGCAAGCCGTCCGGCGAGGACGTCGCGGAGATCGTGGGATGGCTCGCGAAGGAGGCAGGTCGATGACGTACGAGGTCCTGATGGTGTCGCGCGGCGAGATTGTGCTGTCCGACGGAAGGCGTGCCGTGCGGGCGCCTGGCGAGGCGTTGCTGCCCGGCGTGGACAACGGTCCCGCGTTCGTCGTCTATGTCGATTCAATGAAGTACGTCGAGCCGATGGACGATGACGGGACGATCGATGCCGTCACGCGCCAGGCGGTGATGTCGGCGATCACGGCGTATTTCTCGTCGCGACGCTCGACGGTCGATTTCGAACCCTGAGCCATCGATGACGACGATCAACATGACGAAACCGAAGAAAGAGCCGGGTGACATGAGCACTGCCCGCAACCGGAGCCGGTAATGGGGCCGATCGTCTGCCGTCGGCACGGATACGACAACGGGATCACGACGTCGACGGGCATTGCCGCGCGCATCCGGCAGCGCGGACAGTTCTTGTCCGGCGAACTGGTGAAGGTTTCGCTCGACCGGCCGAAATACAGCCGGGAAATGTGGATGCTGCGTGCCGAACTCGACGAGCACGAGGTCGATGCGACTTTTGTCGACAAGGTTGCGCACGTGAAGGCGTTTCCGAAGATTGCGGCGCTGGAGCGCTTGCGCGCGCATCTGTGTTCGGCGTGCCTGGACGAACTGCTCGTGCGCTCCGGCGAAACGCCGTATAAACCGACGACGAAAGAGCAGGCGTTCGACACGTCCGTTGTCGCGGCGAATGCGAAATGGCCTTCGAATCACGCGCAATGCGAGCTTCACGGGTTGATCCTGCCGACGCGGACCTCGCCGGATATCGAAACGGCGATCCTGACGATCGATGTGATTCGCGATCGTCACGTCGTGCAGGTGACGAATGGCAGCGCGAAGCACGAACCGAAGCACTGGTTCGACGAGGCGTTTTTGCGCAAGGTACTCGGGCCGGATATCGACATCGTCGAGTCGACGTTCCGGATCGACGATCGGGCTACGTTCGTGAGGCTCCGGGACGCCGGTGAGCGCGTGTGCCCGGTGTGTCTGCGGGAGGTGTTGAAGCGCAGCGATGTGATCGAAGAGGAGCCGTCGCAATGATGGTGGACAACCGGCATCCATAACGACTCCGGAAGCTGTGCACCCCCATGGTGAGTGGTCTGCTCCGGCTCCGGCAATGCGGGGAAAACGACGTCACGACCGTCAATGCGGTCTTCCTGGTCGAGTGGATCTGAACAAGCCGTTCCAAACAAATCGCAAACGCTGTGCCGCGGCATCGAGTATGCTTGCGCCCCCGGAGGCGAGGCTGAGGAAGGCCCGCAGGTCGAACGAAGGCGAGGGCGTGCCGGTCAGCACGGACTGGATTCGATGTGGAAAACTTCGCCGCAAGTCAGTCGAAACGCTGTGCAACGAAGCGGTGAGCACTGCGCGTAACGTCTGTTTCAGGGCGCGGCGACGCCCGAAACGAGGCCGTATGTGCGGCGGCAACGGGATCGAATCGATCGGAACGGCGCAGTGTGCTCCGAGGCATCGAGCATTGTGGATATCCGGCCGCCAAGCGACTCGGAATGCTGTGAAGCCGGGCGGTGAGGGTGATGCAAGACGACTGAATCGTCCACCTTGCGCGGTACGCGATGTGGATAACGGCCCTCGGAAACGAATCCGAACGCTGTGCCTATCAAGGGTGAGCGCATCGTGCGCAGGGCAGACTTGCCACTGCGCGCCGGCCATGTGGATAAGCGACTCCCGGACGAGTCGGAACGCTGTGCATCCACATGGTGAGCATGACCTTATCAAGCCGGCAAAGCTTTACCAGGCAAGCGTCGGCGGCTATCCGGGACCGCCAGCGCGGCGCGCATCGTGCCACTCAAGTCTGCTGATCGAGCGCCTGCACGACGGCCTTCTCCCCGAGACTCCCGGCCGGCCCGACCACCGCATAGTTGAGCCCGTTCACCGATCCATACCGCGCGAGCAACGCGCCATCCACGCGTTGCCCGGCCGGCAGCAGCCGATGTTTCGATTCCGCCGGCCGCAGATAGAAGCTCAGCGTCCGTCCGGCCTCGTCCTCGTAGAGCACCATCGCAGCGGTGGCGCCGCTGTCCGTCGTGAACAACCGCCCGCCGACCGGCCGGAACCCCGCCGTGCTCAAATCCGGCAGCCTCGCCGATGCGCCCACGCGTTGGGTGAGCCATCCCTGCAGATCGCCCGCACCCGTCGGCCGGTAATCGACCTTGGCCGTCTGGTCGACCACCATCATCCGGTAAGCCTCGACCGCATCGCTCATCGGCGCGATCGGCGGCGCGGCGTTCCACCCACGCGCCTGCCACCCGCCCAGCGTCCCGAGCCCGACGCAGAACACGAACGAAGCCGCCATCGCGAACCGCATCCGCGAGCGCTCCGCCCGCCGGCCGCGCATCGCCGCCGGATCCAGTGCGGGGTTGTCGGCCGGCATCCGCACGCTCTCGAGCGCGGCCCGCAACCGCTGAGCATCCTGCTGCCATTGCTTCACCTGTTCCGCGCGCTCCGGATGCAGCGCGAGATAGCGCTCGACCGCGGCGCGCGCATCGTCGTCGAGCTGGCCGTCGACATAGGCCTGAAGGTCGTGTTCGTTCGGAGGCGTGTTCATTTCTTCATTAACCGCAAAGAAGGAGCAGGAAGCTCGCCGTCGCTGAGCTGGCGCAGCGCCTGGCGCGCGCGGGAGAGCCGCGACATCACGGTGCCGATCGGCACCTCGAGCAGGTCGGCGACTTCCTGATAGGTGAAGCCCTCGACCGCGACGAGCAGCAGCAGGCTGCGCTGCTCGTCGGACAGCCGGCCGAACGCTTCGAGCGTCGCGCGCGCCGCGAATTCGCGTTCGGCGGACGGCCAGTGCGCTTCGTCGTCGTCGCGGATGCGGCCGAGCAGCCAGTTGTAGCGCTTCGCGCTGCGTTTCCCGTCGAGGAACTGCCGGTACAGGATCGTGAAGAGCCAGCTGCGCAGCGACGCGTCGTCGCGACGGCTCGTCCAGCGCGACAGTGCGCGCTCGAGCGTCGACTGGACGAGATCGTCGGCCGCGTGGACGTCGCGCGCCAGCCAGAGCGCGAAGCGTCGCAGCCTGGGGATGAGTTCGCGCAATGCGTCGTCGTCGAGGGCGGTGGAGGGCATGGCCGGGCCGGTTGCCGAAAGGGTCGAGATGCCGCGTAGGACGCCGGACAGCATCGATTATTCCCTCCAGCATACGAAAAAATTTTTCGTGGAATAAAGCGGCGCGGGTGGCGTCCTACGCGCGTTCGACAATGATCTGACGATCGGGAGCACATTCATGGAGCGATCTTCTTCCTCTTCTTCGCCGCAGCGCGAGCCCGGGCGCGGGTGGTGGCGCTGGGCCGTGATCGGCGGCGCGGTGGCCGGCGTGGCCGTCGCGTTCGGCTATGCGGGCGGCTGGCTTGCGCCGGCGCGTCTGACCCCGCAGCGGCTCGTCGATGCGCTGCAGACCAACAGCGGCATCCATCCCGGCTTCCGGCGCAATCACGCGAAGGGCGTGTGCGTGACCGGTTACTTCGAGGGCAACGGCGCCGCGAGCGCGTATTCGGTCGCGCCGTTCTTCAAGGCGGTGCGCACGCCGGTGGTCGGGCGCTTCGCGTTGCCGGGCGGGAATCCGTACGCGCCCGACAGCAGCGTGCCGATCCGCAGCCTCGCGCTGCGGCTCACCGCGCCGGACGGCGAGCAATGGCGGACCGGGATGAACGCGATGCCGGTATTCCCGGTGGCGACGCCGCAGGCGTTCTACCAGCAGACGCTGGCGACCCGGCCGGATCCGAAGACGGGCAAGCCCGATCCGGCGAAGGTGAAGGCGTTTTTCGGCGCGCATCCGGAGGCGGCCGCGTTCCTGCAGTGGGTGAAGAGTGCGAAGCCGAGCGCGAGCTACGTCACCGAAAGCTATTACGGGTTGAACGCGTTCTACTTCGTCGACGCGGCCGGCAAGCGCCAGGCGGTGCGGTGGCGCGTCGTGCCGGAGCAGACGGCCGGCGCCGGCGACGTCGCGACGGCCGCGGATCCGAACGTGCTGCAGCAGGACGTGACGCAGCGCATCGCGGCCGGTGCGCAGAAGTGGAAGCTGCTGGTCACGCTGGCGGAGCCCGGCGATCCGGTGGACGACGCGACGAAGGTCTGGCCCGCGCAGCGCACGACGATCGACGCGGGCACGCTTGTGCTCGACCGCGTGGAGGCGCAGGACAGCGGGCCGTGCCGCGATGTGAATTACGACCCGACGGTGTTGCCGCAGGGGATTCAGGTGTCGGGCGATCCGTTGCTGGCGGCGCGCTCTGCCGCGTATGCGGATTCGTATCTGCGACGCACGAGTGAAGAGGCCGGGGTGGCAGGCGTGGCGCGAGTGAGTGGGGAGGGACGATGATGAAGGCTTCGACGACATTTGGTTTGCCGGCGCGGGTGCTGCACTGGGTGATGGCCGCGATGATTGTCGCGATGCTGTTCATCGGGGTGGGGATGGTGGCGTCCGTTTCCGGGCGGCACGAGATCCTGGTGGCGATTCACAAGCCGCTGGGTGTGGCCGTACTGGTGCTGGTGTGCGTGCGGATCGTGGTGCGGGTGCTGTCGAAGCCGCCGGCGTTGCCCGAGGATCTGCCGGGGTGGCAGCGGGTGGCCGCGCACGGGTCGCATCTCGTGCTGTATGCGCTGATGGTCGCGATGCCGCTGATCGGATGGGCGATGCTGTCGGCCGGCGGGTACCCGGTGACGCTGGGCGGTGGCGTGCAGCTGCCGGCGATCGTTTCGGCTGATCCGGTGACGTTCGCCTGGCTCCGGGTCGCGCATCGCGTGCTGGCCTATCTGTTCTTCCTGACGTTCCTCGCGCACTTTGCCGCGGCGCTGTATCACGGGCTGATTCGGCGGGACGGCGTGGTGAGGGCGATGGTGGGGCGGTAATCGACGGGGGTTGCGTTCGATACGGCGGAGCGGTTCACGGGCGACCGAGGCTGCTCCTGCCGTGTCGCCTATATATGAGCACTGAGGTGGTTCGGTGGCCCCCGGCACGGCATGTCAAAAATATTTCACAAAGGGGGTTGCGGAGACGGAAGCAGATGCTTAGAATCACGCCTCTTTCGCGCTAACGGAAACGCAGCGCGGGGGAAAGAAGGGAAGCGGTGCTGTTGAAGTCGGTTTTAACGACTCCAGTGCACATGAAATTAAACCGCAGTCGTCGCAACGAAGTAGTTAAAAAAGTTGTTGACGAGTTTTAAAAAACGGTTGATAATCTCGCTTCTCTGCTGCTGAAAACGCAGCGCTGCCGGGAACCACGAAGTTCCTCGCAGAAATGCTCTTTAAAAATTAACAGCCGATAAGTGTGGGCGCTTGATGGCAGCGAGCTG
>JAIRVP010000074.1 GCA_031253835.1 Burkholderia sp.
CGCAGGGCGAACTGCTCGTGCTCGACGACGCGAACCTGTCGCTGCGCGAAGGCGAGATCGTCGGGCTGCTCGGCCGTTCCGGCTCGGGCAAGTCGACGCTGCTGCGCATCATCGCCGGCCTGATCGAGCCGACCGGCGGCGAAGTGACCTACCTCGGCAAGCCGTTGAGCGGCCCGGCCGAAGGCGTCGCGATGGTGTTCCAGACCTTCGCGCTGTTCCCGTGGCTCACCGTGCTGCAGAACGTGGAAGCCGGCCTCGAAGCGCTGGGCGTCGGCGCACGCGAGCGGCGCGAGCGTGCGCTCGCCGCGATCGACCTGATCGGTCTCGACGGCTTCGAGAACGCATATCCGCGCGAGCTGTCGGGCGGCATGCGCCAGCGCGTGGGCTTTGCGCGCGCGCTCGTCGTCGACCCGACGATCCTGCTGATGGACGAGCCGTTCTCGGCGCTCGACGTGCTGACGGCCGAGACGCTGCGTACTGATTTGCTCGACCTGTGGACGCAAGGCCGCATGCCGATCAAGTCGGTGCTGATCGTCACGCACAACATCGAGGAAGCCGTGTTCATGTGCGACCGGATCCTCGTGCTGTCGTCGAACCCGGGCCGCGTGATCGCCGAGATCAAGGTGCCGTTCAAGCATCCGCGCAACCGTCTCGACCCGGCGTTCCGCAAGCTCGTCGACGACATCTACGCGAAGATGACCGCGCGCCAGACCGGCGAGGCGACGAAGAAGGGGCTCGAACTCGGCAGCTGGCTGCCGCAGGTGTCGACCAACCTGATGGCCGGCCTGATCGAGACGCTCGCGATGGCGCCGTACCATGGCCGCGCGGACATGCCGGAAATCGCGCGTACGCTGCATCTGGAAGTGGACGACCTGTTCCCGATCGCCGAAGTGCTGCAGTACCTCGGTTTCGCGGACGTGCGCGAAGGCGACGTCTTCCTGACGCCGCCGGGGCGCGTGTTCGCGGAATTCGGCACGCAGGAGCGCAAGCTGATGTTCGCGGATCACCTGCTGAAGCACGTGCCGCTGGCGGCACGGATCAAGAAGGTGCTGAACGAGCGTCCGGGCCACCGCGCGCCGCGCGTGCGCTTCGAGCAGGAGCTGGAGGATTTCCTGTCCGACGGCGCAGCCGAGGAAACGCTCGACGCGGTGATCGACTGGGGCCGCTACGGCGAGATCTTCTCGTACAACGACCAGACCGAGATCTTCAGTCTCGAGGACGTCGAGTCCTGAAATCGATGGGGCCGCGAGGTTTCCGGAGCTGATTCGAATGACCGACACGCAACCCGATTTTTCACCGATCCGCATGAAGGCACGCGGATTCGTGTCGCAGGGGCGCATCGAGGATGCGCTCGGGCTGTACGCCGACATCCTGAAGATTGCACCGGACGACGCGGCGACGTATGCCGATCGCGGCACGACCTTCGCGATGATCAAGAAGACGGATCTCGCGTTGAACGATCTGCATCGGGCCATCGAGCTGGGGTACACGGATGCGTCGGCGTATTGCACGATCGCGACGGTTTTCCTCGAAGCCGGCAGCTACCCGCAGTCGCTGCAGTATTTCGACAAGGCGCTGACGCTCAACCCCGATCAGCCTTTCGTCTATTTCAACCGTGCTCGCGCCCACGAGACGCTGGGCGATATCCGGGCGGCGATCGCCGATCTGGAGCGGTGCCTGACCTACACGCCGGACGCTGCGCTGTCCGCGCGGATCAAGGACAGGGTGGCGCAGCTTCGCGCACGCATTTGACGACTGCCGGCGCGGGCGCCGCGCATCACGCCGTTACTGCAAGTTCCCCCACCGGTCGACCGCCGGTTCCGCCGACGCCCACTTCCAGTGCGTGCCTTGCTGGCACGCATTCGCGAAATACCAGTCGGCCTTGTCGCCGTCCTTCACCGAGAACGTGAATTCCTTGCACAGCGCGAGCGGCGTCGAATAAGCGCGCGCGACGCGCACTTCGCCTTCGCCGTTTTCCAGCGGCAGCGTGTTCTTCACCTTCCACGGCTTCACTTCGCCGACGGCCAGGCTGCCGGCCACCTTCGCGATCGCGTCCTGCTGGTTCTGATGGAGCTGCTTCATCGTGCGGTTGACGGCCTCGTCGGTCGCGGCCTGCACGGCAATCCCGACGCCGACGCCGACCGCCGGGTTCGCGGTGACGAGGCCCGTCGCCGCGCCGGCCAGCGCGCCGCTCGCCGCGCCGACCGAGCCGCAGCCCGACAGCGCGACCGTCGCCGCGCACAGTGCGCCGATGGCCGCGAAACGGATCGCGACGCTCATTGCAGCGCGCCCCAGCGCTCGGTCGCCGGCTCGGCCGACGCCCATTTCCACACGGCGCCGTCGCGGCAGAGGGTGGCGACGTAGAACGCCGACTGCGCAGCCTTGTCGGGCTTCGCGGGCGTGTCGACCGCGAACACGATTTCCTTGCAGTCGAGCGGACCGACGCTGATCATCCGGCTGACCGTCACGCGGCCCTGTTCGTCGTCCTCGATCGGGAACGAGTGGTGCGTCGACCACGGCGCGACACCGCCCACGTCGAGCGGGCCGGCCGCCTTCGCGATCTGTTCCTGTGTGTAACGGTGTGCGACGCGCTGCGAGTACTGGACGCCGGCCCGCGCGCCGGCCACGGCGCCAAGGCCGATACCCGTCGCGACAGCGGCGTTGTTCGTGACCTTGGAAGCGATCGCGGCGCCCGCGATACCGGCGCCGGCTGTCGCGCCTTCGCTGTACAGCGAGTTGCAGCCTGACAGCAGTGCGGCCGTGGCGATGACGGCCAGCACGACGCGCGCCGGCATGGCCCGACGCGTCGATTCGAAACGAATGTTCATCCCTGAGTGCGAGTCCTGTCTGGGTGAGCGGCGGCGCATGCACGCCCTGATGCCGCATCATTGTTTCGCAATTGTCATAGGAAAACTGCAAAGCTTTGACAAATCGCCGGCCGGCATCCCGCGCGCGTACGCGCGGCGCTATTGTCGGATAGATGATTGACGAGGGGTCGAAACGTTACAAATTGAAGGTAATTGTTACCTCGGCGTGCAAGGAACCGACCTAGACTGTTTTGTTATGGAATGTTTCTTCGACGGCCTCGAGCCGCGCCGCACATGAGACACCCAGCCATGCGCCGTTCGAAACGGCTGTCACACCGGCCACCTGACGCGGGAGCAGACCGCCCGCGTCCGCAGACCGACGCGCCCTCGGCACCGCCTGCCGGCGCGCCCGACGGGACGCCGTCCGATGGCGATCACAACCAGGGCGGTGCTCGCCCGGAAGGGCTCGACTATCAGCGCGACCTCGGCCAGGAGCAGGACGCTTGATCCCGTCGCCGCCGCATTCCACCGCCGTATTTCATTGCATTTCTCGGAACTGAATCGCCGCGCGGCCGCCTTCGGGCAGCCGTGTCCGCTTGGGCGCGCGTCGCGCGCCAGCCAATCGAATCGAGGAGGGGAAGCCGCATGAGCAGATTGATCGTGGTATCGAACCGTGTCGCCGCCGGCGAGGACACGCGCCCGAGCGCGGGCGGCCTGGCCGTCGGCGTGATGGACGCGCTGAAGGAAAGCGGCGGCGTCTGGTTCGGCTGGAACGGCGAGATCGTCGGTGCGCCCGATGCCGAACCCGCGATCCAGCGGGACGGCAACGTCACGTACGCGACGGTCGGGCTGACCCGGCGCGACTACGATCAGTACTACCGCGGTTTCTCGAACGCGACGCTGTGGCCGGTGTTCCATTACCGTGGCGATCTCGCGCGCTTCGATCGTCAGGAGTACGCCGGTTATCTGCGTGTGAACGCGATGCTCGCGAAGCAGCTCGCCGCGCTGCTGCGACCCGACGACCTGATCTGGGTACACGACTACCATCTGCTGCCGTTCGCGCATTACCTGCGCGAGCTCGGCGTGAAGAACCCGATCGGCTTCTTCCTGCACATCCCGTTTCCGTCACCCGACATGCTGCGCCTCGTGCCGCCGCACGAGGAACTCGTGAAGTTCATGTGCGCGTACGACGTCGCGGGCTTCCAGACCGAGGCCGACAAGCAGGCATTCACCGACTACATCGAACGGCGCGGGATCGGCGCGGCCAGCGACGACGGGATGCTGCACGCGCACGGCCGTGTCGTGAAGGTCGCCGCCTATCCGATCGGCGTGCATCCCGACGCGATCGCGCAGGCGGCCGTCCAGTACAGCACGCGCAAGCCGGTGAAGATGCTGCGCGAGGCGCTCGACGGCCGCAAGCTCGTGATGAGCGTCGACCGTCTCGATTACTCGAAGGGGCTCGTCGAGCGCTTCCAGTCGTTCGAGCGGATGCTCGCGAACGCGCCGGGCTGGCAGGGGCGCGTATCGCTGCTGCAGATCGCGCCGCCGACGCGTTCGGACGTGCAGACCTACCAGGACATTCGCGAAACGCTCGAAGGCGAAGCCGGCCGCATCAACGGCCGTTTCTCGCAACTCGACTGGACGCCGATCCAGTACCTGAACCGCAAGTACGAGCGCAACCTGCTGATGGCGTTCTTCCGGATGTCGCAGGTCGGCTATGTGACGCCGCTGCGCGACGGGATGAATCTCGTCGCGAAGGAGTACGTCGCGTCGCAGGATCCGGCCGATCCGGGCGTGCTCGTGCTGTCGGAGTTCGCCGGTGCGGCGGCCGAGCTGACCGGCGCGCTGCTCGTCAATCCGTACGACCTGTCGCAGATGGCCGAGGCGCTCGAACGTGCGCTGTCGATGCCGCTCGCGGAGCGGCAGGCGCGTCACGAGGAGAACCTCGCGCAGCTCCGTGAAAACGACCTGTCGGTCTGGCGCGACACGTTCGTCGCCGACTTGCGCAGTGTCGCGGCCGCTGCGTCGGTCACGCAGCGCGCGGGCCGGCGGGTTGCGCATGCGTGAGTTCGCGCCGGCCGCCGGTGCAGAGGACAAAGCGGCGGACGACGCCGTCGGCCGCTTCTTCGTCGTGACGGGCGGCCCGGGTTCGGGCAAGAGCACGCTGCTCGATGCGCTGGAGCGCGCCGGCTTTGCGCGCTCGCAGGAAGCCGGGCGCGGCGTGATCCGCGACCAGATGGCCATCGACGGCCTCGCGCTGCCGTGGCGCGACCCGGCGGCGTTCGCCGAGCTGATGCTGAGCTGGGAGATGCGCTCGTACCACCTCGCGCGGCAGGCGCGCGGGCCCGTGTTCTTCGATCGCGGCGTGCCCGACGTGGTCGGCTACCTGCGGCTGACGGGCCTGCCGGTCCCCGCGCACGCGGAAGCGGCGGCGCGCCGTTTCCGCTATCACCGGCGCGTGTTCATCGCGCCGCCGTGGCCCGAGATCTATGCGCAGGACACCGAGCGCCGGCAGGATTTCGCGGAAGCCGAGCGGACCTACGACGCGATGGTCGATTGCTACACGTCGTACGGCTACCGGCTGATCGAGTTGCCGCGCGCGAGCGTGAAGGCGCGTGTGCGCTTCGTGATGGACGCGCTCGACGCCGCATGACACCCGCCGCGCGTGCGGCGCGCGGCGGCGTCAGGTCGTTGCGTCCGGCCGTGGCGACGTGATGCGCAGCATGCTCACGACGGCTGCCACCGCCGCGAAGGCCGTGGCGACATAGAGCGCGATCGTCGGCCCGCGATCGGGCGACAACCCGAAAATCAGCGCGACCAGCGCGGCGCCGAGCGTCTGGCCGGTCAGCCGCGCGGTGCTCAGCATGCCGCCCGCGCCGCCGCTGCGCTCGCGCGGCGCCGACGACAGCATCGCGCGGTTGTTCGGCGACTGGAACAGCCCGAAGCCCGCGCCGCACAGCGCCATCCGCCACACGATGTCGACGGTGCCCGGATGCGCGCCGATCGTCGCGAGCGACAGCAGCCCGGCCGCGAACAGCGCGAGCCCGATCCCGCCGAGGATGCCGGCCGAATAGCGGTCCGACAGCACGCCCGCGAGCGGCGCGGCGAACACGATCACGAGCGGCCACGGCGTCATGTAGAGGCCCGTCTCGACCTGCGAGAAGCCGAGCGAGTTCTGCAGCCAGAACGGCAGCGCGACGAACGCGAGCATCTGCGACGTGAACGACGCCATCGACGTGTAGATCGACAGCGCGAACATCGGGATGCGCATCAGGTCGACGGGCAGCAGCGGCGCCGGCTGCGACAGCTGGCGCTTCACGAAGAAGTAGCCGACGACGAACGCCACCGCCAGCTCGGCCGCGACGTACGCGTGGCTTTCACCGTGGCCGAGCCCGTCGACGGCCGTGATCAGCAGGCCGAACACGCACGCGTTCATCAGCGCGCTCGGGAAATCGTACGGCGCGTCGTGCAGCGGGTTGGCCGGCAGCGCGCGCAGGCTGCCGAGCACGGCGGCGATGCCGATCGGCACGTTGACCGCGAACAGCCACGGCCACGACGCGAACGACAGGATGGCGGACGCGACCGTCGGCCCGATCGCCGACGACAGCGCGACGACCATCGCGTTGATCGACAGCCCGCGCCCGAGCATCGACGACGGGTAGATCATCCGCACGAGCGCCGCGTTGACGCTCATGATGCCGGCCGCGCCGAACCCCTGGATCACGCGCATCACGGCCAGCATCGGCAGCGAGCCGGCGAGCGCACAGCCGAGCGAGGCTGCGGTAAACAACGCGAGCCCGCCGATGTAGATGCGGCGATAGCCGATGCGCTCGCCGAGCGACGCGAGCGGCAGCAGCGTGATCGTGACCGCGAGCTGGTACGCGTTGACGATCCAGATCGACGCGGCGTCGGATGCGTGCAGGTCGCGCGCGATCGTCGGCAGCGCGACGTTCGCGATCGCGCCGTCGAGCACGGCGAGCGTGATGCCCAGTGCGACGCAGACGATCGCCCAGTAGCGTTGCGGAAGCGGCAGGCCGGTATCGGCGTTCATGACGGGAGCGAGAGCGTGGTTGTCCGCGCGCCCGGTTGCCGGTTGCATGCGCAACCATGCGGAAGGGTGGAGGCGGCGATGAACGGCCCGGCCGGCGCGGCTGCACCGGAACGGGGCCGGTCGAGTGTATCACCGGGCCGCAAGATGCGACGCCGGCACGCGCGGCGGCCGGCCGGTGCCGGCACTCAGCCTTCGAAGTCCAGACCGCCGAGCCGCACGAGCGGGTCGGCCTGCGTGCGCGACGCGAGATCGATGTCGCGTGCGCCCTGCCATGCGCCCAGCTTTTTCGGCAGCGCGGCCAGGTAGTGCTCGAAGCGCTGCGGGCCGTCCGGCTCCATCAGCCGCTCGATTTCATCGGTGTCCCAGGTCAACTCGAGATTCAGCGGATGCTCGAAGCCGCTCACATGCTCGTGCGGCGCGCTGCGGATCTGCACGCGCGTCGGATGCCCGTGGCCGCCGTACGGGACGACGTCGGTCAGCACGTGCTCGGCGAAGAACGCGGCGATGGCCTGCGCGATGCGCGGCGCGAATTCGGTATCGAAACGACGGGCGGTTTCGGGCTGCATGAAGGCGTCTCCTGAATGCCGAAAATCGTAGCACGGCGGCGTGGCGTTCCGGCGCGCGTGATACCGGTAATCGCGCGTTACCACTTGCTGCATCTATTACGGCCGCGTGCCGCCACAATGCATCGCATCCAGTACCACTTCGCGTGGGAGTCCATCATGAAAAAGATTGCCGCAGTGTGTGTCCTCGCCGGTTCGCTCGCCATCGCGGGCCCGGCGTCCGCGCATGGCCGCGACGGCGGCGCCGTCATCGGCGCGTTGATCGGCGGCGCGGTGCTGGGCGCGATCGTGACGTCCGCGATGAATCCGCCCGTCGCGTATCAGGCGCCCGCGTACCAGGCACCGGCCTATCAGCCGCCGACGTACTACCAGGCGCCGGCGTACCAGCAGCCTGCGTATCCGACCTATCAGCAGGCGCAGTATCAGGACGACGGCCCGAACTATTGCTACGACCGCTACCAGCGCGCGTATGTGTGCGGTGCGCCGGTGCAGGGCGGCTACGCGCAGCCGGCCGGCTGGTAAGCGGACGCACGCGACGCGTGAACGGGCAGGGCGCCGGCAGGCCGGCACCCGCCGCCGTTCATATCGCAGGACCGGACGACAAAAGGCCCTCGCTTCATGCGAGGGCCTTTGCCTTTTGTGCGGCCATCCGTTCGCTTGCGTGACGCGGGACCGGCCATCGGCGGGCCGTGCGCGGATACAAACGGTTGCAATTGCGCGTCAGTGGCGATGGCCGCCACCACCGTCGCCGCGCCCGCCGCCGTCGTTCCAGTCGCCGCGGCGTCCGCCGCGTCCCCAGCCGTTGCCGCGGTTGCCGCGATCGCCGTCCCAGCGATGGTAGTCGCGCCGGCCGCGATCCCAGTCGCGCCCGCCCCCGCCGCCCCAGATATTGACCGTGCCGTACACGGGGGACGGCGCGTACGCGTAGCCGGGATCGGAATAGTAGGGCTGCCCGTAGCCGTATCCGGCGTCCGGGGCGACGACGCAGCCGGCCAGCAAGGTCGCGACGCCGGCGGCAGCAATGAGCTTCAGCATGATGTTCTCCGTTGGTTGCCGTATAAGTACCGCGCACGGGAACCGGCAGCTGTTTGCAATTGTGTCTGCAAATTACAGCGTCGTAAGGTCCTGATGCGAAAGTGTTAACATCCCGGGCTCATTTGTTTTTCAGGAGCACATCGATGAAATTCGCGATCCGGGCCGCCCTGGCCGCTTTCTGCGTAACGACCGCCGCCGCGTGCGTGGCGAGCCCCGCATCGGCGCCCGCCGTGCCGGCCGAGTCGATCAAGATGTTTCCGCAGGCGGCGGCCGGCCAGCAGCGCGTCGTGATCGGGCTGCCCGCACTCGAGAACGAAGGCGATGCGCGCGTCGAGTTGATGATCGGCAAGACGTTGCAGACCGATTGCAACCAGCAGTGGTTCGGCGGCGAGCTGACCGCCGAGGACGTGAAGGGCTGGGGCTATACGTATTACCAGCTCACCGACGTGAAGGGGCCGGCCTCGACGCTGATGGCGTGCCCGGGCCAGGCGCCGCAGCAACGGTTCGTGCAGGTGCGCGGCGACGGCCAGCTGCTGCGCTACAACAGCCGCCTGCCGCTCGTCGTCTACGTGCCGGACGGCTTCGAGGTGCGCTATCGCGTGTGGCATGCGTCGAAGGACGTGCAGCACGCAGCGAAGCAGTAACGATGCCCCGGCGCGGCCGCGCACGGCCGCGTCGTTCCGCGGCTAGGCGTCGCGCGCGCCGACGAGCGCCGGCCACGCGGCCAGCGCGGCTTGCGCGACGGCCTCCAGATCGCGGCGGCTCGCGCCGTCGCGCGCCTGGATCGACATGCCCTGCTGGACTGTCACGTAGTACCGCGCGATCGCGTCGAGGTTGGCGTCCGCCGAAATCTCGCCGGTCGCGACACCTTGCCTCAGGCGCTCCCGCAAATCCTCGACCGTCCGCTCGCGCATCGCGATCAGCGTTTGCCGGACCGTATCGGAGCGCTCGGCCGGATGCAGCGCCGACAGCACGATCAGGCAACCGGCCGGTTTCGAGCGCCGCGTGAACACGCGTGCGGTATCCATCAGGTAGTTCTGCACGGCATCGCGCGCGCTGTCCGCCCGTTCGACGCCCCCCCAGATTTCCCGTCCCTCCGTGGCGCCGTAGTGCTCGAGCGCCTGCCGGAACAACGCTTCCTTGCTGCCGAACGCCGCATACAGGCTCGGCGACGCGATGCCCATCGCGGTCGTCAGGTCCGTCATCGACGCACCCTCGTAGCCGAGGCGCCAGAACACCTCCATCGCGCGATCCAGCGCCGCTTCCTTGTCGAAGCTTCTCGGTCGGCCCCGTTCAGCCATTGCATCCGTCCCATCGTCGATTTCTGTATCGATCGATAAAATAAATCAATTGACTGTGGCGTGCAACTTGCCACATTCTGTGTCGGTCATTACATAAATTAGGAAAGGAACCGACATGAACCGACTTCAGGGCAAGCGTGCACTCATCACCGGCGGCAGCCGCGGCATTGGCGCGGCGATCGCGAAACGGCTGGCGGCCGATGGCGCGGACGTCGCGATCACGTACGAAAAATCGGCCGAGCGGGCGCAGGCCGTCGTCGCGAGCATCGAGGCGCTGGGCCGCCGTGCCGTCGCGATCCAGGCCGACAGTGCCGATCCGGTCGCGGTGCGCGACGCGGTCGACCGCGCCGCGGAGGCGTTCGGCGGGCTCGACATCCTCGTCAACAACGCGGGGATTTTCCGGGCCGGCGCGCTGGACGACCTCACGCTCGACGATATCGATGCGACGCTGAACGTGAACGTGCGCGCGGTGATCGTCGCGTCGCAGGCGGCGGCGCGGCATCTCGGGGAGGGCGGGCGCATCGTGTCGACCGGCAGCTGCCTCGCGACGCGCGTGCCCGATGCGGGGATGGGCCTCTACGCGGCGAGCAAGGCCGCGCTGATCGGCTGGACGCAGGGGCTCGCGCGCGACCTCGGCTCGCGCGGCATCACGGTCAATATCGTGCATCCGGGTTCGACCGATACCGACATGAATCCGGCCGACGGCGAACACGCCGGTGCGCAGCGTTCGCGGATGGCGATTCCGCAGTACGGCAATCCCGATGACGTCGCCGCGCTCGTGGCGTTCGTCGTCGGGCCGGAAGGGCGGTCGATCAACGGCACCGGCTTGACGATCGACGGCGGTGCGAACGCGTAAGGGCCGGCGCCCGGCGTGATCCGGCCGGGCGGTGCGACGTTCGTCAGCGGCAGCCGAGCCGTTGATGCTCGGCTTCGAGGTCGGCCCGTTTGTCGTAGGCGTGCAGTTCGTTGCGCGGCTTGCCGTCCGGGCCCATCCCGCGCACGACCTTGTGGCCGCGGTCGGGGGCGTGCGTGACCGCGTCGATGCCCGCAGCCAGTTCGCGGCAGCGGGCATCGGGCGATGTGCTCTCCTGGTGCGGGGCTGCTGCGGCCGTGATGTTGGCGATGCCCGGGCTGACGTAGCGCTGCTTGGTGGGTGCCGTGCCGGTATCGGTGGCGTTCGCCGTGCAGGTCAGGGCAGACAGTACGGCCAGCGCCGCGAGGGTTCGAATCATGGTCGGGTCCGGGTGCGGGCGAAGGTTCGGGATTCTACGCAATGGGCAGTGCGTATCCGTGGCGATTGGACGGCGTGCGATCGCATGTCGCATGTCACGACGATGAATCGGAGCGGAGCGCCAACGGTTTGTGCGTGCGGCGCACAGTGCGACGGGGCGGCGACGGCGTTCATTTACAAAAGCGCCACGCCTACATACGATGGCGCCATCTCGGGCTCGTCAGAAATCCTATGCGTACAGTCGATCTGGCGATGCTCGCCGCACTTTGCCTTGGCCTTGCCGCGTGCGGTGGCGGCGACAATGCGGCGCCGGCGGCGCAGACCGTTGCGGGCACACCCGTTTCGCCGGCATCGCCCGCCGAACCGGCGAGCGCGGCATCCGGCACCTCGCCTTCGTCAACGAATCCCGCCAGTCCCACGCCTGCATCCAGCCCGGCCGGCACGATGCCCGGCGCGGCGCGCTTGCCCACGCAAGGTGCAAACGCCGTGCTCGTCGCGGCCGTGACTGTCTATCCGGCCGCCGACGGCAGCGATCAGGCCGACGCGCTGCAGCAGGCATTCGACAGCCTGAAGGCCGGCCAGCGCCTCGTCATCGCGCCGGGGCGTTACGTCGTCGGGCATTCGCTCACGGTGAGCGTGCCGCAGGCCGTGATTTCCGGATACGGCGCGACGCTGGCTGCGACGAATCCTGCGGACCAGACGATCGTGATGAGCGGCACCGGTTCGACGCTCGTGGGTGTGACGCTGGCCGGCACCGGCACGACGCGCCTCACGACGCCGGCCTCGACCAAGGTCGAGGTGACGGGCGCGGGCGTCCAGGTGCTTCACGTGACGATCGACGGTGGCGCGAGTGCGGGGATCTTCGTGTTCGGCGGCAATGGCGTCGCGATCGTCGGCAATACCGTCCACGCGACGCTGGCCGACGGCATCCACGCGACCCACGGGGCGACCAACGTGCTCGTGCAGAACAATACGGTGACGGATACCGGCGACGACCTGATCGCCGTTGTCAGCTATCTCGACGACGGGCGCCCCAGCAGCAACGTGCTGATCGACCATAACGCGGTTTCCGGCAACCCGTGGGGGCGTGGTATCGCGGTGGTCGGCGGGCAGGCCGTGACGATCTCGAACAACACGGTCGACGGCGTGCAGAAGGCGGCGGGCATCCTGGTGGCGCAGGAGGACAGCTGGAACACGTACGGTGCGTCGAACGTCGTGATTTCCGGCAACGTCGTGACCAACATCCAGAATTCGAACGTGAACAACGGGTTGCAGCCGACGCAGCAGGCGGCGATCGAACTGGACACGTGGACGGGCACGGTGACGAACGTTGCGGTGACGGGCAACAGTGTGTCCGGCTCCGGGTATGCCGGTTTCCGGGCGTATGGGAACGTGTGTTCGTTCAGCGTGACGGGGAATACGTTCTCGTCGATCGCCGGTACGGCGGTGTCGTTGTTGGCGAATGGGTGCGCGGCGAGTCAGATCGTTGTCGATGCGAACCGGTTGGGTGACGGTAGTCTTATGGCGCCGCCGTCGGGGTCGTCGGCGAAGGGGACGTTTACCGTGACCGGTGCGGATGCGAGTTTGATGCCGCAGGTAAACACATACTGATCGTCCGAGATCCCTCGCTTCCCCCGATCGCAGTGGCTATGGCGCGATGTTCAGCAAGGAATCTGCGTCGTCCTGGCGCGGTTGGTTTCCTGCACGGCCGCTACGGCAAACAAAAAGCCCGCTTGCTTTCGCAGAGCGGGCTTCGATGTTGGTTGCGGGGATAGGATTTGAACCTATGACCTTCGGGTTATGAGCCCGACGAGCTGCCAGACTGCTCCACCCCGCGACACGAAGTGTACTCCAAACTGTTGCAGTGCGTCAAACGACTGGCGATATGGCTGTCGGCAGAAGGTGGGTGTCGGCTGTGCGGACCTTGAGGTCGGCTAGCGCCATGTGCTGGTGCCTCGGGGGCTGAAGGGGGTGTTCTGCGAAGCGGGTGAAAGCTGGGAGGGTCTTTGGTCCCCCCGACAGGAATCGAACCTGTATCTAGCGCTTAGGAGGCGCTTGTTCTATCCATTGAACTACGGGGAGAGCCATGTCCGGGCAATCGCGCGAAAAACCGCGAACCGGACGGCAGTGTGGACAGCGCGCAGAGTATAGCAAAGGCGCAGCGCGTCGGCGGGGCGGAATGCGCGCCGACGCGCGTATCGCGTAATCAGCCGCGATGGAAACGGAAAATCAGAAATCGACGACGACGAAATCTTCCTTGCCCACGTCGCACAGCGGGCAGCGCCAGTCGGCGGGAATGTCGGCGAAACGCGTGCCGGCGGCGATGCCTTCGTCGGGCAGCCCTTCCGCTTCGTTGTAGACCCACCCGCAAATCAGGCAGACCCAGCTCTGGTATTCGGTTACTTCGCTCATGTGACGCTCGGGAAATTGGAAACTCGATGATGCCGTCCGCAGCCTGGCCGGCGGACGAAAGGCGCAATGGTACCGGAATTTCGTCGAACGCCTCCGCAACGTCGTTTTAAACGTACGCATCGCGAACAACGGGCGTCATCGCGTGGCGCGGGCATGCAGTGTATGCTTCGTGGGCCTGTCAATCTGAAGGAGGAAACGATGCTCAACAGAAAGTGGATCGCGGGTGCAGTGTGTGTCGCGGCGCTGGCCGTGTCGACGCTCGCGCGCGCCGAAGCGCGTGTGTTCTTCGTCGAGCCGCAGGACGGCGCGACGGTGTCGAGCCCCGTGCACGTGAAGTTCGGTCTCGACGGCATGGATCTCAAGCCGGCCGGCGACATGACGCCGAATACCGGTCACCATCACCTGCTGATCGACGGCAAGCCGGTGCCGAAGGGCGACGTGATCCCGGCGAGCGACCATTCGCTGCATTTCGGCAAGGGCCAGACCGAAACCGACGTGAAGCTGGCGGCCGGCCCGCACACGCTGACGCTGCAGCTCGGCGACGGCGCGCACCGTTCGTACGGTCCCGAAATGAGCTCGACGATCACCGTCAACGTGAAGTAATCGCGTCACCGCGCGGGCGCCTAGCGTGCCGCGCGCGAAATGGCCGATCGGCCGGCCGCGGGCATCGGGCCGGCCTGTGTCCGTTCGTGCGGGCAGGCAACCTGCGCGGCCGGCACCCGGCCGAACACCGGCCGCCAGCCGTTCATCGCACCGCGCCGGCGCGTGTCGCGTGCCGATTGCGGCGCTCGTCCATCCAGCCAAGCCGGTGCCGGTCTCCGCGACCGGTACAATGGGCGCTTCCGATTCCTCTCTTCGCCGTCTCCCCATGTCGCTCTATTCCATTACCGGCGCGCAGCTCGCGTTCGGTCACGTCGCGTTGCTCGATCACGCGGATTTCTCGCTGGAAGCCGGCGAGCGCGTCGGCCTGATCGGTCGCAACGGCGCAGGCAAGTCGTCGCTGCTGAAGATCGTCGCCGGCCTCGCGAAGCCCGACGACGGCCTGATCACGCGCCAGCAGGAACTCGTGACCGTCTACGTGCCGCAGGAGCCCGAGTTCGAACCGGGCGCGACGATCTTCGACGCGGTCGCGTCGGGGCTCGCGCATACGCGCGAACTGCTCGAAGAATTCGATTCGATCGCGCACCGCCTTGCGGATATCCCGGAAGGCGCGGAGCACGATGCGCTGCTCGCGCGGATGAACGCGCTGCAGTCGTCGCTCGACGCGCACGACGCATGGAACTGGCGCACGCGCGTGTCGATGACGCTCGCGCAGATCGGCCTGCTGGACGGCGACGCAAGCGTCGACGCGCTGTCGGGCGGGATGCAGAAGCGTGTCGCGCTGGCGCGCGCGCTGGTGCTGCAGCCCGACGTGCTGCTGCTCGACGAACCGACCAACCATCTCGACTTCGACGGCATCCGCTGGCTGGAAGAGCTGCTGGTCTCGCAGCGCGCGGGCCTGCTGTTCATCACCCACGATCGCGCGTTCCTCGACCGCGTCGCGACGCGCATCGTCGAGCTCGATCGCGGCCGGCTGCTGTCGTATCCGGGCAATTTCTCCGCATACCAGACGCGCAAGGCGCAGCAGCTCGAAGTCGAGCGCGTGGAAAACGACAAGTTCGACAAGCTGCTCGCGCAGGAAGAAGTGTGGATCCGCAAGGGCGTCGAGGCGCGCCGCACGCGCAGCGTCGGCCGCATCGCGCGGCTCGTGCAGATGCGCAACGAGCGCGCGGAGCGCCGCAATTCGCAGGGCAACGTGAAGCTCGACGTCGCGCAGGGCGAGAAGTCCGGCAAGATCGTCGCGGAGCTGACCGACGTGACGAAGCGCTACGGCGGCCGCACGGTCGTCGACCGCTTCTCGTCGACGGTCATGCGCGGCGACAAGATCGGCTTCGTCGGCCCGAACGGCGCGGGCAAGACCACGCTGCTCAAGCTGATCCTCGGCGAGCTGAAGCCCGACGAGGGCACGGTGCGCACCGGTACGAACCTGCAGGTCGCGTACTTCGACCAGATGCGCGCGCAGCTCGACCAGGACAAGAGTCTCGCGGATACGATCAGCCCCGGCAGCGAATGGGTCGAGATCGGCGGCGTGCGCAAGCACGTGATGAGCTATCTCGGCGATTTCCTGTTCGCGCCGGAACGCGCGCGCTCGCCGGTGAAGTCGCTGTCGGGCGGCGAGCGCAACCGGCTGCTGCTCGCGCGCCTGTTCGCGCGCCCGGCCAACGTGCTGGTGCTCGACGAACCGACCAACGACCTCGACATCCCGACGCTCGAACTGCTCGAAGAGCTGCTGGCCGACTACGACGGCACGGTGCTGCTCGTCAGCCACGATCGCGCGTTTCTCGACAACGTCGTGACGTCGGTGATCGCGGCCGAGGGCGACGGCAAGTGGCGCGAATACGTCGGCGGCTTCAGCGACTGGCAGATCCAGAGCGAGCGGTCGGAGCAGCTCGCGCAGCAGGACGCCGCGAAGCGCGCGGTCAAGGAAGCGGCGCCGGTGAAGGAGGACGCGGCGAAGAGCGCCGCGGGCCGCAACGCGCAGCGCACGGTGAAGCTGTCGTTCAACGAGCAGCGCGAGCTCGATTCGCTGCCGGAGAAGATCGCCGCGCTCGAAGCGGAGCAGAAGACGATCAATGCGCAGCTCGAGGACGGCTCGATTTTCGCGAAGGATCCGCAGGAAGGCACGCGCCTGACCGAGCGGTTCGCGGCGATCGACGACGAACTGCTCACCGCGCTCGAACGGTGGGAAACGCTCGAGGCGAAGCGCAAGCCGGCGTGACGCGTGCGGCGCGTGCCGATCTCGTATTGGCGCGCCACGCGGAACCAGTAAAATACCGCGCGTTCAGGGCCGCGCAGCGCACGCCGCGCGCCCGCTTTCGGAGCAGTCCAAGCACACCGTTGTTTCGATTCGCTTTTTTACGGAACTCAACGTTTTGTCCACGACGTTATCCACACGAGGTGTGGACAACGTCCCGATGAATGACGAAATTCAGCGCCTATGTCAACGAAGAAACCCAGCGCGGCCTATAGCGAAGCATCGATCAAGGTGCTCAAGGGTCTCGAGCCGGTCAAGCAGCGGCCCGGCATGTACACCCGTACCGAGAATCCGCTGCACATCATCCAGGAAGTCATCGACAACGCGTCCGACGAGGCGCTCGGCGGCTACGGCAAGCAGATCATCGTGACGCTGCACGCCGACCAGTCGGTCTCGGTCGAGGACGACGGCCGCGGCATCCCGTTCGGCATGCACCCCGAAGAGGGCGTGCCGGTCGTCGAGATCGTGTTCACGCGCCTGCACGCAGGCGGCAAGTTCGACAAGGCCGCCGGCGGCGCCTATACGTTCTCGGGCGGCCTGCACGGCGTCGGCGTGTCGGTGACGAATGCACTCGCGACACGCCTCGACGTGACAGTGTGGCGCGACGGCAAGATCGCCGAGCTCGGCTTTGCCGAAGGCGACGTCGTCAATCCGCTCGCGACGCAGGGCGCGGGCCGCGGCGAGAAGAAATCCGGCACGCGCGTGCAGGTGTGGCCGAATCCGAAGTACTTCGATTCGCCGAACCTGCCGCTCGGCGAGCTGCAGCGCCTGCTGCGCTCGAAGGCCGTGCTGCTGCCGGGCGTCGAGGTCGTGCTCGTCAACGAGAAGAGCGGCGAGCGCCAGACATGGAAATATGAAGACGGCTTGCGCGGCTACCTGCTCGACGAAATGAACGGCAGCGAGCTGCTGATCCCGCTGTTCGAAGGCGAGCGGTTCGCCGATTCGCGTTCGGGCGACGATACGTTCGCCGAAGGCGAGGGCGCATCGTGGGTCGTCGCGTGGAGCGAGGAAGGTTCGCTCGTGCGCGAGTCGTACGTGAACCTGATCCCGACACCGGCCGGCGGCACGCACGAATCCGGCCTGCGCGACGGCCTGTACCAGGCCGTGAAGAGCTTCGTCGAGCTGCACAACCTGCAGCCGAAGGGCGTGAAGCTGCTCGCGGAAGACGTGTTTGCGCGCGTGTCGTTCGTGCTGTCCGCGAAGGTGCTCGATCCGCAGTTCCAGGGGCAGATCAAGGAACGCCTGAACAGCCGCGACGCAGTGAAGCTCGTGTCGTCGTTCTCGCGCCCGGCGCTCGAACTGTGGCTGAACCAGCACGTCGAGCACGGCAAGAAGCTCGCCGAACTCGTGATCAAGCAGGCGCAGGCGCGCACGCGCGCGGGCCAGAAGGTCGAGAAGCGCAAGAGCTCGGGCGTCGCGGTGCTGCCCGGCAAGCTGACCGACTGCGAGACCGAGGATATCGCGCGCAACGAACTGTTCCTCGTCGAGGGCGACTCGGCGGGCGGCTCCGCGAAGATGGGCCGCGACAAGGAATACCAGGCGATCCTGCCGCTGCGCGGCAAGGTGCTGAACACGTGGGAAACCGAGCGCGACCGCCTGTTCGCGAACAACGAGGTGCACGACATCTCGGTGGCGATCGGCGTCGATCCGCACAGCCCCGACGACACCGTCGACCTGTCGAACCTGCGCTACGGCAAGATCTGCATCCTGTCGGACGCGGACGTCGACGGCTCGCACATCCAGGTGCTGCTGCTCACATTGTTCTTCAAGCATTTCCCGCAACTGATCGAGCGCGGCCACGTGTGCGTCGCACGGCCGCCGCTGTTCCGCGTCGACGCGCCCGCACGCGGCAAGAAGGCCGCGCAGAAGCTCTACGCGCTCGACGACGGCGAACTCGAGGCGATCCTCGACAAGCTGCGCAAGGACGGCGTACGCGAGACCCAGTGGAGCATCAGCCGCTTCAAGGGCCTCGGCGAAATGAGCGCCGAGCAGCTGTGGGACACGACGATGAACCCCGATACGCGCCGCCTGATGCCCGTGAAGCTCGGCGAGCTCGACTACGAGGCGACCGTCGCGCGCATGACGATGCTGATGGGCAAGGGCGAGGCAGCCGCGCGGCGCGGCTGGCTCGAGGAAAAGGGCAACGACGTCGAAGCGGACATCTAACCGGGGAATCCGCACGGCCGGGCATGATGCCCGGCCCGGTCTCACGCCACTTACGAATACGGAATTCAGATGGACGACAACACTTCCGATCTCTTTGCCAGCCCCGACGCGCCCGAGAGCGACGCGCTGACGCTCGGCAACTACGCGGAGCAGGCGTACCTCAGCTACGCGGTCAGCGTCGTGAAGAGCCGCGCGCTGCCCGACGTGTGCGACGGCCAGAAGCCGGTGCAGCGCCGGATCCTGTTCGCGATGAACGAAATGGGCCTCGGCCCGGACGCGAAGCCGGTGAAGTCGGCGCGCGTGGTCGGCGACGTGCTCGGTAAATACCACCCGCACGGCGACCAGTCGGCGTACGACGCGCTCGTGCGTCTCGCGCAGGATTTCTCGCTGCGCTACCCGCTGATCGACGGGCAGGGCAACTTCGGTTCGCGCGACGGCGACGGCGCGGCGGCGATGCGATACACCGAAGCACGCCTCACGCCGATCGCGAAGCTGCTGCTCGACGAGATCGACCAGGGCACGGTCGACTTCATGCCCAACTACGACGGCTCGTTCGAGGAACCGAAGACGCTGCCGAGCCGCATGCCGTTCGTGCTGCTGAACGGCGCGTCGGGCATCGCGGTCGGCCTCGCCACCGAAATCCCGTCGCACAACCTGCGCGAAGTCGCGGGCGCGGCAGTCGCGCTGATCCGCAATCCGAAGCTCACGCACGCGGAGCTGATGAATCTGATTCCCGGCCCGGATTTCCCGGGCGGCGGCCAGATCATCTCGAGCGACGCCGAGATCGCGGCGGCGTATGAAACCGGCCGCGGCAGCCTGAAGGTGCGCGCGAAATGGAAGATCGAGGATCTCGCGCGCGGCCAGTGGCAGCTCGTCGTCACCGAACTGCCGCCGAGCACGTCGGGCCAGAAGGTGCTCGAGGAAATCGAGGAGCTGACCAACCCGAAGCTCAAGCTCGGCAAGAAGACGCTGACGCCCGAGCAGCTCAACACGAAGAAGGCGATGCTCGACCTGCTCGACGCGGTGCGCGACGAGTCGGGCAAGGAAGCGGCGGTGCGGCTCGTGTTCGAGCCGAAGTCGCGCACGATCGACCAGACGGAATTCGTGAACACGCTGCTCGCGTACACGAGCCTCGAGTCGAACGCGACGCTGAACCTGGTGATGATCGGCGCCGATGGCCGGCCGGGCCAGAAGGGCCTGCTGACGATCCTCGACGAGTGGGTGAAGTTCCGCCAGCTGACGATGACGCGCCGTTGCCGCCATCGTCTCGCGAAGGTCGACGACCGCATCCACATCCTCGAAGGGCGGATGATCGTCTTCCTGAACATCGACGAGGTGATCCGCATCATCCGCGAGTCGGACGAGCCGAAGGCCGCGCTGATGAGTGCGTTCGGCCTCAGCGAGCGTCAGGCGGAAGACATCCTCGAAATCCGGCTGCGCCAGCTCGCGCGGCTCGAGAAGATCAAGATCGAGAAGGAACTCGAAGCGCTGCGCGACGAGAAGGCGAAGCTCGAGGAACTGCTCGCGAACGAAAGCGCGATGAAGCGGTTGATGATCAAGGAGATCGAGGCCGACGCGAAGCAGTACGGCGACGATCGCCGCACGCTGATCCAGCAGGAAAAGCGCGCGACGTTGGAGGCGAAGGTGGTCGACGAGCCGGTGACGGTCGTCGTGTCGCAGAAGGGCTGGGTGCGTGCGCTGAAGGGCCACGGGCTCGACCCGGCCGCGTTCACGTTCAAGGCCGGCGACAGCCTGTACGCGGCGTTCCAGTGCCGCACGCCGGACCGGCTGATCGCGTGGGGCAGCAGCGGCCGCGTGTACTCGGTCGACGTGTCGGTGCTGCCGGGCGGGCGCGGTGACGGCGTGCCCGTCACGTCGCTGATCGAGCTCGAGTCGGGCTCGCACCTGATGCACTACTACGCGGCGCCGGCCGACCAGCAACTGCTGCTCGCGTCGAGCAATGGCTTCGGCTTCCTCGCGAAGGTCGGCGACATGGTGAGCCGCGTGAAGGCCGGCAAGGCGTTCATGACGATCGATACGGGCGCGGCGCCGCTCGCGCCGATGCCCGTGCTGCCGAATGCGACGCAGGTCGCGTGCCTGTCGAGCGGCGGCCGCCTGCTCGTGTTCGGGATGGACGAGATGAAGACGCTGTCCGGCGGCGGGCGCGGCGTGATCCTGATGGCGCTCGACGACAAGGAAACGCTCGTCCAGGCGCTCGCGATCGATCCGGCCGGTGTCGTGCTGATCGGCACGGGCCGCGGCGGCAAGGCGCAGGACGAGACGCTGTCCTACGCAGGGCTCGCGCCGCACATCGGCAAGCGCGCACGCAAGGGCCGCGCGCCGGAGACGAAGCTCAAGGTCGTCAACGAACTGCGCCCGCTGCTCGGCTGACGCCGGGCCCGGTTCGGCCGCGATCGCAGGCCGCACGTCCGCTTCGGCGGGTGTGCGGCCTTTTTCTTTTGGGGCGGGGATTCGGGTAAGCAAGCGTGGCGCTGTCACGCGGAACTTGCAAAATATTGTGAAATCGCGCCGAGGGTCTGAACCGAGAGGCAACTGGCCGGTCGAACGTCGCTTGATGCCGCGCGCGACGCGGCCGTTCGCCGCACCCCACTCATCACAGGATTGTCGCCATGTCCCACGCCGTTGCCGTCGCGCTGTTTCTTCACCTGCTGGCCGTTGCCGTGTGGGTGGGCGGGATGGTCTTTGCGAACTTCTGCCTGCGTCCGGCGCTGTCCGACCTGGCGCCGCAGCTCCGGTTGCCGCTGATCGAAGGTGTGTTCGGCCGCTTCTTCAACTGGGTGGCGGGTTCCGTGATCGTGATCCTGCTGTCCGGCGGTTTCCTGCTCGTGGAATTCGGCGGCGCGCACGCGACGTGGTCGCTGCATGCGATGGCCGGCCTCGGCGTCGTGATGATGCTGATCTTCGGCCATATCCGCTTCGCGCTGTTCCCGCGCATCCGTCGCGCGGTGCAGGCGCAGAACTGGCCGGACGGTGCGCGCGCGGTGAACGCGGTGCGCCTGCTCGTCGTCGTGAATCTCGTGCTCGGCGTCGTGACGGTCGGCGCGGCCGTGCTGTCGCGCGGTTTCTGATCGTTCCGCATCGGCCGCCGGCCCGGCGGCCTGCGCCGCTACGCGGCCAGCATCGCATCGAGCAGCCACGCGCCGGCCGGGCCGAGCGGCCGGTTGCGCGACCAGACCGCATCCACCCGCACGCGGCGCGGCCAGCCGCGTGAGCGCAGCTCGCACAGGCGATCGCGTGCGAAGTGCTCGACCATCCAGCGCGGCAGTTCCGCCCAGCCGAACCCCAGCACGGCCATCTCCAGCAGCATCAGGTAGCTCGGCGCCAGCCAGTGCTGCGTACCGACGACGATCCGGTCGTCGGTGCCGCGGCCTTCCGTTTTCACATAGGTATTGAGGCGCAGTTCGCGCACGTCGCGCAGCGCCGCGTGCGGCACCTCGGTGTCGCCGAATTCGGCGAGCGCGTGCGTGCGCCCGACGAACAGCCCGATCTCCGATTCCTCCGCCACCGTCGCCGCGCCGATATCGGCCGGGTAGGCCGCACGCGCGGCCATCAGCCCGAGCTGCGCGCGGCCCTGCTGGATCAGGTCGAGCACGTCCTCGTGCTCGGCGATCTGGCATTCGAGCTCGAGCGCCGGAAAGCGCCGTTCGAGCGCCATCAGCGTGTCCTCATAGCGTTTCGACTGGTACGTGTCGGACACGACGAGCGTCAGCCGCGCTTCCTCGCCGTGCGCGAGCCGCGCGGCCGTGCGGTCGATCGCCGCGCTGGCGTCGAGCGCGCGCTGCACCTGCGGCAGCAGCGCGCGCCCGGCGTCGGTCAGTGTCGGCGCGCGCGTCGAGCGGTCGAACAGCTGCACGCCGAGATCGATCTCGAGGTTCGCAATCGCTTCCGACACGGTCGACTGGCGCTTGCCGAGCTTGCGCGCGGCGGCCGTGAACGAGCCGAGCAGCGCGGCTTCGGCGAACGCGAGCAGGGCTTCGGGGGCATGGTGCATACGGCGCTCCAGACTTCTTTATATCGGTAAAACCGATGATAACAAACTGGATTCAACCGGTATCGCCGATCAAAATGGACGACATGAATGACGTAACGGATTGGAGGGCATCATGAAACAGATGAACAAAACGGTGACGGAACGGCTGCTGCACGCGCTGACGTTCGAACTGGTCGCGATCGCGCTGTGTGCGCCGATCGGCGCGTGGCTGCTGGACATGCCGGTGTCGCACGTCGGCGTGCTGACGGTGATGGTGTCGCTGATCGCGATGGCGTGGAACATGGCGTTCAACACGCTGTTCGACCGCTTCGAGCGGCGCGCGGGCTTGAAGCGCACGCTCGGCATGCGGATCGCGCACGCGGTCATGTTCGAGCTCGGTCTCGTCGCGATGGTGGTGCCGGTGGCCGCGTGGTGGCTGAACGTGAGCCTCGTCGAGGCACTGCTGCTCGACCTCGGCATCGTGCTGTTCTTCCTGCCTTATACGTTCTGCTTCAACCTCGCGTACGACGCGCTGCGCGCCCGCTGGATGGCACGCCGGGTCGCGGTGCAGGCCGGTTGAGGAACGTCGACGCCGGTGGAGGCCGGCGGAGCAGGGCGACGGCCGCCGCCCGTCAGCGCGCGGCGGCCCACAGCCACACGCTGCACGCCACGGCGACCGCGCCGTAGACGGCATAGACGGGCACCTTGAAGCGCGTGAAGCACAGCGTCGCGAAGGCGCCCGTCAGCCAGTAAACGGGGTCGGCCGGCTCGCGATGCAGGATCTTCACGACGGCGACGACGAGAAAGCCCGTCGTCGCCGCGCGCAGCAGGCGCATCCCGTGTTCGAAGCGCGCATGGCGCTTGAGACGGAACAGGTGGTTCTGCGCAAACACGACGAGGCACCCCGACGGAATGAACAGCGCGGCCGTCGCGAGCAGCGCGCCGACCCAGCCGTCGGTCAGGTAGCCGAGAAACGGCACGACGTTCAGCAGCGGCCCCGGCGCCACCGGCGACAGCGCGAACGCCAGCGTGAAGTCGTGATCGGAGATGCCCGTCGCCGGCGACACGAACAGCGTCTTGAGTACCGGCAGCGCGGAAAACCCGCCGCCGAACAGCGTCATGCCGGCACCTGCGAGGCGCGGCCACAGCAGCTGCGCCTGGTAATCGCCCGGCAGCGGCACCGCGAACAGCGCGACGAGCACGCCGAGCAGCACGAGCAGGTTGCGGTCGCGCTTCGACAGCGTGAAATCGACCGCATCGCGTTGGGTCGGCCCCGTCAGCCAGCCCGCTGCAAACGCAGCGAAGAGAATCCCGACGAAAGCGGCGGGACTATGCGCGAAAGCGAGCAGAATCGTCGACAACGCGGCGATCACCTGTTCGAGCCGCGTGCGCGCGAGCGAGCGCAGCTGCTTGGCCCAAGTGACGCCGATCAGCGCGGCGAGCACCATCCCGAAGTGATTGATCAGCATCGGCGCGGCCAGCGAGCGCACGAGCGGCGTCTGATAAAAGATCGCGAACAGCGTCATCAGGATCGAGAACGGCAGCACGCTCGCGATGCCGGCGACCCATGCGCCGGCGCGGCCGTGCAGCGTCTGGCCGACCTGCACCGCCACATTGCAGCCGACGGGGCCCGGCACGAGCCAGGCGAGCGCGACGAGATCGCCGAATACGTGCGGTTCGATGCGCTGCAGCCGTTCGACGTAGTGGCGTTCGAGTTGCGCCATCATCGAGAGCCCGCCCCACGAGATCGCAGAAATGCCGGCGACGACCTTGAACAAGGTCCATAGGGATGCCTGTGCCTCTTCGACACGGGCGGTCGCTTCGACTTCGACGGTTGTCATGGTTGTGGTTTTGGCGCAGGGCCAGATCTCGCGCGTGTGGCCGTACCGGCGGCCCGCCGATACGTTGGCCCTCCCGATTGTCCGCCGCGCACCGTGACACTGCCATGCGCGAAAACGCTAGTTAATGAACTAAACAATCGGATCGGAAACCGAAACAATTGCGGCAGCGCGCAACGCGCGCCGCAGTCGCAACTGCTGTGTGCTCAGGCGCCGGTGCTGCCTGTCGCGCGATGCGCGATGACGTTCGGATGGTTGCCGCGCACGCCGAAGCGGGCGATCAGCGCGGGAATGGCATCGGCCGGCACCGGGCGCGAGAACAGGAAGCCCTGTGCCTCGATCTCGCCGAGCGCGGACAGCCACGTGATCTGCTCTTCGGTTTCCGTGCCTTCGACGACGACGGTCAGGCCGAGCGAGCGGGCGAGATGCACGATCGACGACACCATCACGCACACGCTGCGATCGTTCGGGATCGCCTGCACGAACGAGCGGTCGACCTTCAGCGTGTCGACCGAGAAGCGGTGCAGGTACGACAGCGACGAATAGCCGGTGCCGAAATCGTCGAGTGCGATGCGGATGCCGAGCTTCTTCAGCGCGACGATCTTCTCGGACACGAGCTCCGGATATTCCATCATCGCGGTTTCGGTGATCTCGATCTCGAGCCGGTTCGCGTCGATGCCGGTTTCCAGCAGCGTGCGCGAGATCGTCTCGATCAGGTCGCCGCGCCAGAACTGCACGGGCGAGATGTTGACCGCGAGCGTCAGCGTGTCGTGGCCCTCGTCGCGCCAGCGCGCGATCTGCTCGCATGCAGTGCGGATCACGAAGTCGCCGATCGGTACGATCAGGCCCGTCGATTCGGCGATCGAAATGAATTCGTTCGCGGAGATGATCCCGTGCTCGGGGTGATCCCAGCGCGCGAGCGCCTCGAAGCCGGTGATATAGCGATGCGTGAGGTCGATCTTCGGCTGGTATGCGAGGAACAGCTGCCCCTCGGCGAGCGCGACGCGTAGCTGCTGCTCCCAGCGCATCAGGTGATCGGCACGGTGCGACAGGTGCGGTGCATAGAACTGGTAGCAGTTCTTGCCGGCGTCCTTCGCGCTGTACATCGCGAGGTCGGCCTTCTTCAGCAGGTCGATCTCGCTTTCGTTCGCGACGGTGTGCAGCGCGATGCCGATGCTCGCATGCAGCACGAACGAACTGCCGCGCACATCGAACGGTTCGCCGAACATCCGGATGATCGCTTCCGCGAGCCGCACCGCGCGCCGTTCGACGTCGTCGCCCTTCATCACGACGACGAACTCGTCGCCGCCGATGCGCGCAAGCGAGCCTTCGTCGCCGACCGCATCGGCCAGGCGCGACGCGGTCATCTGCAGCACGATGTCGCCGGCGTTGTGGCCGAGCGTGTCGTTGACGGTCTTGAAGTTGTCGAGATCGATGAACAGCAGCCCGAGCCGCGACAGGCTTGCCGGCATCGACACGTCGTTGCGCAGCCCCCGCAGCGTCGCATAGCGGTTCGCGAGGCCGGTGAGCAGGTCGTATTCGGCGAGCTGCGTCATCTCGCGCTCGCGGCCGAGCAGCTTGCCGATCAGGCCCGTCGCGACGCCGAAGAACGCGAGCATCGCGAGCGTGATGAAGCTCGTCATCAGCAGGTAGACGTTGCGCGTGTGGGTGTAGTCCGCGAACTCTTCCGTTTGCGACAGCCCGACCATCACCGCGAGCGGGTAGCCGTCGAGGTGGCGGTACGACACGATGCGCGTGACGCCGTCGATCGGGTCGATGATCGTACCCGTCACGCGCTCGGCGATCGGGTAGACACCCGATGCGGAAAACGCGCCCGGCGCGTTGTTCAGCGAGCCCGTGCGCCGCGCGAGCACCGTGCCCGTGTCGGACACCACCGCGATCACGCCTTCCTTGCCGATCGCCGCGTTGTTGTAGAAGTCGTTCGTGAAGTAGCTCGGGTCTTCCGACACGACGACGATGCCCGCGAAACTGCCGTCCGGGTTGTTCAGGCGCCGCGTCATCTGCAGCGTCCAGTGGCTCGACACGCGGCCGAGCACGGGCTTGCTGATGAAGAGCCGGTCGTCGTTGTGCGCGAGGTGTACCTTGAAGTGCTCGCGGTCGGACAGGTTGATCGGCTGCGGATGCAGCTCGGCCGTGTTCGCGAACAGGATGCCCTTCGCGTTGACCAGCGACACCTGGATCAGCGTGTCGCTCGGCACGACGCCTTTTTCGACCGCGCTCGCGAGATTGAAGCGCCCGGGCGACTTCTCGAACTCGAACTTGACGAAGCGGGTGATCTGGTCGACCTGGTGGATCGCCTTGACCGTATGCTGCTCGAGCGCCGACGAGAGGATGGCGGCGGAGGCGGCTGCTTCCTTGTACGCGCTGTCCTTTTCCACCGACAGCCGCGCGATGATCACGGCCCACAGCAGCGCGAGCGCCAGCATCCCGAGCAGCGGGATCGCAAATAGCGCCCGCCGGCGCGATTTGCGCGGCGCGCGTAGCGGCCGGGTCGGCGGCGTGTGGTTGGACCGGGCGGAGCTCATCGAAGCGGGTGGCGTCCTGCTCGCGTGCGCCATCCGTCTGGATGGCGGGCTTGGGTTGGGGTTATCCCGGCGTCTGTTCGTTCGCGGGAAGCGCAACCATGGACAGACGTCCGAAACAACGGATTAGGCCCGATATTACTGGCTGGAACGTTTTTGCGATAGTTGGGCGAATCGTAGGGGCGCCGGACGAGCCGGCGCCATCGCACATCGCGGAATGTCAGGCAGGTGACCGGAAGGTGCCGTCGACGACCGTCACGACGTCGCCGCCGATCCAGGTCGTGCCGTCTTCGTCGTAGCTGACGAAGATGCGGCCGTCGCGGCCGATCGCCGTGCCCTGGCGGGCCGTGTACGACGGGCCGGGGCGGCGTCCCTGCCGCGTCAGCAGCCCGGCCAGCGCGGCGTTCGCGCTGCCGGTGACGGGATCCTCGCCGGGGATGCCGAACTTGCCGCCCGTCATCAGGCAGCGGATCTCGAACGTCGCGGGGCCGCCTTCGGCATGCGGCGCGTAGGCGGCGAGGCCGTCCACGCCGTAGCGGTGCGTCAGCGCCGCCAGCGCGGCCGGATCGGGCGACAGGCCGATGCACGCGTCGGCCGACTTCAACCGCACGACCAGCCACGGCGCGCCGTTGTCGACCGCGCACGGCTCGGCATCGAGGTCGAGCGCGTCGCTGCGCAGCGCGGCGGCCAGCACCGCGTAATCCGAGCGGTCGAGCGGCGTGACGCGTGCCGGCGGCGCGGCGAATGCCCAGCCGCCGGCCTGCTCGCGCAGCGCGACCCGGCCGACCCCGCACTGCTGGATCAGCCGGCCCGGCGTGCGCGGCCGCGCGCCGCTTTCCAGGAACGCATGCGCGGTGCCGAGCGTCGGGTGGCCGGCGAACGGCAGTTCGCCGCCCGTCGTGAAGATCCGGACGCGGTAGTCGGCTTCCGGATCGGTCGGCGTGCAGAGGAACGTCGTTTCCGACAGGTTCGTCCAGCGGGCGATCTCGAGCATGGCGTCGTCGCCGAGCGAATCGGCGTCGAACACCACGGCAAGCGGATTGCCCTTGAACGGCACCGACGAGAACACGTCGACCTGCTTGAAGCGGACGAGACGGCCGGGCATCGCGCTGTGCGTATCAGGCAACTTCGGCGATCAGCTCGATCTCGACGCACGCGCCGAGCGGGATCTGCGCGACGCCGAAGGCCGAGCGCGCGTGCTTGCCTGCGTCGCCGAACACTTCGGCGATCAGTTCCGACGCGCCGTTCGTCACGACGTGCTGTTCGGTGAAGTCGAGCGTCGAGTTGACGAGGCTCATCAGCTTCACGATGCGCGTGACCTTGTTCAGGTCGCCGGTGTGCGCGTGCAGCGTCGCGAGCAGGTCGATCGCGATCGAGCGGGCGGCGGCCTTGCCGTCTTCCGTCTGCAGATCCGCGCCGAGCTTGCCGGCCCAGACCTTGCCGTCCTTCTTCGCGATGTGGCCCGACAGGTACACCGTGTTGCCGCTTTGCGCGCTCATCACGTAGGCGGCGGCCGGGGCGCCGGCGGTCGGGAGCTCGATGCCGAGCGACTTCAGTTTGTCGTAGACGTTAGCCATGCGTTCGATTCCTCGTAGAGAGTCGTGACAGGAAAAAGGGGATCAGAGACGTTCGCGCAGCAGCTTGCCGAGGCGCGCGACGCCTTCCTCGATCTTCTCGGGCGGCACCGTCACGAACGACAGGCGCAGCGTGTTCTGCTGCGCGTTGTCCGCGAAGAACGGCGCGCCCGGCACGAAGGCGACGTGATCGTCGACGGCCGCGGCGAGCAGCTTCATGCTGTCGATCTGCGCGGGCAGGTTCACCCAGATGAACATCCCGCCTTCCGGACGGTTCCACGTGACGCCTTCCGGCATGTGGCGCTCGAGCGCGCCGAGCATCGCGTCGCACTGGGCGCTGTACAGCTCGCGGATCGTCGGGATGTGCTCGTCGAGGAAGCCGTCCTTGATCACTTCGTGCGCGATGCGCTGCGTGAGCGTCGGCGTGTGCAGGTCGGTGGCCTGCTTGGCCTGCACGAGCTTGAAGTGGAGTTCTTCGGGCGCAATGATGTAGCCGATCCGCAGGCCCGGCGCGAGCACCTTCGAGAACGTGCCGAGGTGCACGATGTGGTCGGGCGCCATCGACAGCATCGTCGGCAGCGGTTCGCCGCGGTAGTTCAGCGCGCCGTACGGATCGTCTTCCAGCACCGGGAACGGGCTCGACTGCGCGAACGCGGCGAGCGCGCGGCGGCGCTCGACGGGCAGGCGGCGGCCGGTCGGGTTCTGGAAGTTCGGCTGCGCGTACAGCAGGCGCGCGCCTTGCGTGAGTTCGGGCGTCAGGCCTTCCGGCAGCAGGCCCTGTTCGTCGGTCGGCACCTGCACGTAGCGCGGCTCGTACAGCGAGAACGACTGCAGCGCGCCGAGGTAGGTCGGCGTTTCGACGAGGATCGGGCTGCCCGGATCGACGAGCGCCTTGCCGAGCAGGTCGAGCGCCTGCTGCGAGCCGGTCGTGATCAGCACCTGCGACACGCGCACGCTGTAGCGCTCGGCGATCCATTCGCGCAGCGGCAGGTAGCCTTCGGTTGCGCTGTACTGGAGTGCGGCGGCCGGCGCGTCGCGCAGCACGCGATCGGCGGCGGCGCGCATGCGTTCGGCCGGGAACGTCGAGGGGGCGGGCAGGCCGCCGGCGAACGAGATGACCACGGGGCGTTCCGTGACCTTCAGGATCTCGCGGATCGCAGAGCTCGTCAGCTTGCGGGCGCGTTCGGAAAGCTGCCAGTGCGGCGGATGCAGGTCGCTCGGATTCATAGTCTCCTCGTTCGGATATCGTGGTCAGTCAAGAAAGGTCGGTCGGGCGCATCGCTTCGACGCTGCCGGGTGGGCACGCGCGAACGCGATCGGGCCTTCGCGGCCGGGTGGGCAAAACCGATCAGGCAAAACAAACATTATGGCGCACCTCATCAACCGGCGCGAGCGGGACGCGGGGCCGTGGCGACCGCCGAGCGGCGCCCGAGCACCACGGTGGCAATCACGGCGGCCGCGAACAGCCACGTCGTCGACGTGACCGTTTCGCCGAACAGCAGCGCGGAAAACGCGATCGTGAAGAAGATCTGCAGCAGTTGCACCTGGCCGACGCGGGCGATGCCGCCCATCGCGAGCCCCGCATACCACGCGAAAAAGCCGATGAATTGCGAAAAGAGGGTCACGTAGCCAAACGCGAGCCACGTGCGCAGCGCGAGCGGGCCCGGATGCGCGGCATGCTGCATCCACGCGAGCCAGCCGACCGGCAGCACGAGGAACGGCGCCGACACGACGAGCGCCCAGCAGATCACCTGCCAGCCGCCGATCTGGCGCGCGAGGCGCGCGCCTTCCGCATAGCCGAGCGCACCGATGCCGACCGCGACGAGCATCAGCGCATCGCCGGCCTGCACGGTGCCGCCGCCGTCGCGCAGCGCGAACGCGATCACGAGCGCGCTGCCTGCGACCGCGCTGGCCCAGAACGCCTTCGACGGCCGCTCGTGCGACAGCCATGCCGCGTACAGCGCGACGAACAGCGGCTGCAGCCCGTTGACGACCGCGCCATGCGACGCCGGTACCGATTTCATCGCCCAGGCGGAAAACACCGGATACGCGATGATCACGCCGGCCGACGTGATCGCGAGGCTTTTCAGCTGCGCGCGGGTCGGCAGCGCCTCGCGGCGCCACCACAGCAGCAGGCCGGCCGGCACGGCGGCGGCGAGCGCGCGGCCGAGCCCGTTGAGCAGTGGGTTGAGTTCGGACACGACGATTCGCGTCATCGGCAGCGTCAGGCTGAAGATCATCACGCCGATCAGGCCGAGCAGCATGCCCCGGGTTTCGCGCGAATTCATGGTGCAGGTGTCTCCGTATTGCAGGTTGTTGTCGTCAGGAAGGCGGCAGGGCGTTCAGCGCAGCGTGCGTGCGCCCTGCGGCGTGTCGAATTCGGCGGCGAGCGCGGGCGGGCCGTCGGCGGCTTCGAGGTCGAGCAGATGCGCGGCGCCGAGCCAGTCGAGCTGTTCGCGGATGACGTCGGCACGCGGGTGGGTGCCCTTGAGCGCCTTCAGCGCGACACCGTCGCCCGGCAGCGATTCGGCCGGGTGGTGCGGGCTGTCCCACTGGATCAGCGACGGCGCGAGCCCGTCGCCCGAGCCCTGCCACGCGGGGAAGCTGCCGTCGTCGGGCACTGTGAGGCCCCAGCGCAGGTCGCCGCGACTCATCGCGACCACGGGCGCGATACGGGCCGGGTACTGGCTTTGCCACAGCGCAAGCTGGCGCGGGCGGTCGACGCGCGCGACCCAGTGCGCGAGAAACGGGCCCTGAGCGAGCCGTGCGTGCATCGCCGGATCGTCGAGGCCGAACAGCCGCGCGCGCGGCGGCGTTGCGCCGGCGTCCGGCGCCGGTGCGTCGGGGTCGATCGCGATCACTTCGAGGTAGAGCCCGCCCCACGCGCCGAACAGCGCGTTGTGGGTCCGCATCAGCGGGTGGCGGCCGCCGCCGGCCGGTTCGATGCCGAGCGCATCGGCGACATGGTGCACGCCTTCGTCGAGCGTGCGCGCGGCGATCACGAGATGGTCGAGTGTCAGGGAGCGGGCTGGCATGAGCGTCGGTCGGGAAGCGAAAGTGTCATGGTAGGCGGACGAGGTGCCGGGCGGGGGCCGGCCCGGCCGGCGCACCGGCCGCGAGGTGGGCCGGCGGGCGCAGCGCCAGGTGCGGCGGGGCCGGAACGGCGGCCGCACGATCGCCATTCCGGTCAACTGTAATCGTCGCTACCGGCACAGTAACGGTACAATCGGCGCGATAGCCTTCGGTACAGTTGGAGCTGCTGCCCATGTCCACCGTCCCACTCGCCCAGATTCCCGTGCCGCACGACACGGCCACGCTCACGCTCGTCGACCAGCTGGTCCAGTGGGCGCGGCGGCGCATCGACGAACGCGTGTTCCGTCCCGGCATGCGGATGCCGTCGATCCGCAAGCTCGCGCTCGACAAGAGCGTGTCGCGCTTCACCGTCGTCGAGGCGTACGAGCGCCTCGTCGCGCAGGGTTACCTCGACTCGCGGCGCGGCTCGGGGTTCTACGTGCGCGAGCGCACGGCCGCCGGCCCGCAGCCGGCCGACAGCGTCGCGCGCGTGGCCGAGGCCGCGCCCGTGCACAACACGATCGACGTCGTCTGGCTGCTGCGCAACATGCTGCACACCGTCAGCCCGGAAAAGGGGCCCGGCCTCGGCTACCTGCCGGGCCGCTGGCTCGACGGCGAGCTGATCACCGGCGCGCTGCGCGCGCTCGGGCGCCAGTCGGGCGCGCAGATGCTCGGCTTCGGCACCGCGCAGGGTTTCCTGCCGCTGCGCCAGCAACTGCAGACGCGCCTCGCCGAAGTCGAGATCGGCGCGAAGCCCGAACAGATCGTGCTCGTCTCGGGGATCACGCAGGCGATCGACCTGATCTCGCGGATCTACATGCGCCCCGGCGACGCGGTGATCGTCGGCGATCCGGCCTGGTTCCAGATGTTCGGCCGCTTCGCGGCGCAGGGCGCGCAGCTGGTCGGGATGCCGTACACGCCGGACGGCCCCGATCTCGACGCGCTCGAGACGCTCGTGCAGATGTGGCGGCCGAAGATGCTCGTGATCAACTCGGTGCTGCAGAACCCGACCGGCACGTCGCTGTCGGCCGCGCAGGCGTTCCGGATCCTGAAGCTCGCGGAAGCGTACGATTTCCTCGTCGTCGAGGACGACGTGTACGGCGACCTGTGCCCGCCGAGCTATCCGGCCACGCGCCTCGCGAGCCTCGACCAGCTGAAGCGCGTGATCTACCTCGGCAGCTATTCGAAGACGCTCGCGGCAAACCTGCGGGTCGGCTACGTGGCCTGCGCGCCGGAGATCGCGAAGGCCGTCACCGACCAGAAGATGCTGGTCGGGATGACGACGCCCGAGCTCAACGAGCGCGTGCTGTACAAGATCCTGACCGAAGGGCATTACCGGCGCCACGTCGAGCGGTTGCGCGCGCGGCTCGACGGCGTGCGCGACAAGACCGCGCGGATGCTCGAGCGCACGGGGCTCGGGCTGTTCACGATGCCGGCGGCCGGGATGTTCCTGTGGGCCGACACGGGCGTCGATTCGGACGCGCTCGCGGCCGTTGCGCACGAGGCCGGTTTCCTGCTGACGCCGGGCAGCCTGTTCTCGCCGCAGCAATCGCCGTCGACGTGGATGCGCTTCAATGTCGCGAACTGCGGCGATCCGGCGCTGCCGGGGCTGCTGGCAGGCTATATCGACTCGGCCGTGCGGCGCGCGTCGTGACGCGGCGCCGCACGCCGCGCCTTGAAATTCCGCGCGCCGTCCCCAGATACGCGCGCAAACCGCTGGCGCCAGGCGGGCGTCCCTGACGAGCCCGCCGGCATCGCGCACCGGGCGCCTGCGCCACACCATTCCCGTTCAAGCAAGAGGAAACAGTATCCATGGCACACGAAACGATGAGCTTTCAGGCAGAGGTCAAGCAACTCCTCCACCTGATGATCCATTCGCTCTACAGCAACAAGGAAATCTTCCTGCGCGAACTGGTGTCGAACGCGTCCGACGCGGCCGACAAGCTGCGTTTCGAAGGGCTCGCGGACAACGCGCTGTACGAGAACGATCCGAACCTGCGCATCCGCATCGGCTACGACAAGGCCGCGCGCACGATCACGATCGACGACAACGGCATCGGCATGAGCCGCGACGAGGCGATCGCGAACCTCGGCACGATCGCGCGTTCGGGCACCAAGGAATTCTTCACGAAGCTGTCGGGCGACCAGCAGAAGGATGCGGCGCTGATCGGCCAGTTCGGCGTCGGCTTCTACTCGGGCTTCATCGTCGCCGACAGGATCACCGTCGAGACGCGCCGCGCCGGCCTGCCGGCGAACGAAGCCGTGCGCTGGGAAAGCGCGGGCGAGGGCGATTTCACGATCGACGCGATCGAGCGCGCCCAGCGCGGCACGACGATCACGCTGCACCTGCGCGAAGGCGAGGACGAGCTGCTGTCGTCGCACCGCCTGCAGTCGATCATCCAGAAGTACTCCGACCACATCGCGCTGCCGATCCTGATGCAGAAGGAAGAATGGGATCAGGAAAAGGGCGAGATGGTCCTGAAGGACGAGGACGAGACCGTCAACCAGGCGAGCGCGCTGTGGACGCGTTCGAAGAGCGACGTCACCGACGAGCAGTACACGCAGTTCTACCAGCACATCGCGCACGATCACCAGGATCCGCTCACGTGGACGCATAACCGCGTCGAGGGCCGCAGCGAGTACACGCAACTGCTGTTCGTGCCGTCGCACGCGCCGTTCGACATGTGGAACCGCGACTATCGCGGCGGCCTGAAGCTGTACGTGAAGCGCGTGTTCATCATGGACGACGCCGAGCAACTGCTGCCGCAATACCTGCGTTTCGTGAAGGGCGTCGTCGATTCGGCCGACCTGCCGCTGAACGTGTCGCGCGAGATCCTGCAGGAAAGCCGCGACGTGAAGGCGATCCGCGAAGGCGTGACGAAGCGCGCGCTGTCGATGCTCGAAGAGCTCGCGAATGCGGAAGACGATGGCGGCAAGGAGAAGTACAAGACGTTCTGGGGCGCGTTCGGCCAGGTGCTGAAGGAAGGCCTCGGCGAGGATCACGCGAACCGCGAGCGCATCGCGAAGCTGCTGCGCTTCGCGTCGACGCACGGCGACACCGACGCGCAGGACGTGTCGCTGGCCGACTACGTGTCGCGCATGAAGCCCGAGCAGACCAAGATCTACTACGTGACGGCCGACGCGTGGCTGGCCGCGAAGAACAGCCCGCATCTCGAGGTGTTCCGCAAGAAGGGCGTCGAGGTGCTGCTGCTGACCGACCGCGTCGACGAATGGATGCTGTCGTTCCTGCAGGAATTCGACGGCAAGCCGCTCGCGAGCGTCGCGCGCGGCGATCTCGATCTCGGCGAGCTGAACGACGCGGAGAAGAAGGCGCAGGAGCAGGCGGGCGAGGCGATCAAGCCGGTCGTCGAGAAGATGAAGGAAGCGCTCGGCGACAAGGTGAAGGAAGTGCGCGTCACGTTCCGCCTGACTGATTCGCCGTCGTGCCTCGTCGCGGACGACAACGACATGAGCGGCTACCTTCAGCGGATGCTGAAGGCGGCCGGCCAGAACGCGCCGGCGATGCAGCCGATCCTCGAGATCAATCCCGAGCACGCGCTCGTGAAGCAGTTGAATGCCGACAGCGCCAACTTCGGCGACTGGTGCCATCTGCTGTTCGATCAGGCGCTGCTGGCGGAAGGCGGCATGCTCGACGATCCGGCGAGCTTCGTGAAGCGGACCAACGCGCTGCTGCTGTCGCGCACCGCGTGAACGCGCGGATGCGATTCGACGGCGGTCAGGCCGGCTGGCGCGAGACGCCGCGGCCTGGCTGCTCGCTCGACCAGCGCGACTGGCTGACGCGCGGCGGATCGCTCACCGCGCATCTCGCGCGGCTCGGCGGCGTGACGGTGCGCGTGACGCGCGAGGCTGTCGACTGTCCGTGGTTCGACGAGCCGGACGCGCTCGCCGCTTCGCCGCGCGCGCCGATGTGGGTGCGCGAGGTGATCCTGTCGGTCGACGGCACGCCGTACGTCGCCGCGCACAGCATCGCGCCGCTCGCGGCCAGCAAGGGCGTGTGGCAGGCAATGCGGCGGCTGCGCACGCGGCCGCTCGCGGAGCTGCTGTACAGCGATCCGCAGGTCGAGCGCTCGGCGCTCGTCAGCCGGCGCGTGATCGCCGGCCATCCGTTGTATGCGCTCGCGACGCATGCGCTGCAGGGCGAGCGCGCGCCGCACGCGTTTGCCGCGCGGCGCTCGGTGTTCCAGCGTCACGGCAAGCCGTTGATGGTGACCGAGTGCATGCTGCCGGCGCTGTGGCGCCATCTCGCCGCGCACGGCGACGGGCCGCGCTCGGCTGGCCCGGGCGGAGGCGCGTGATGCTGCAGGGCTTCGCGCCGGTCGTCGGGCCGGACACGCACACGATGATCCTCGGCAGTTTTCCGGGCGAGGCGTCGCTCGATGCCGCGCAGTATTACGCGCATCCGCGCAACCAGTTCTGGCGATTGTTGGGGGCGGTGCTCGGCGAACCGACGCTTCATGATCTGCCGTACGACGCGCGGCTCGTGTGCGTGCTGTCACACGGCATCGGCATCTGGGACGTCCTCGATGCGTGCCATCGGCAGGGCAGTCTCGATTCTGCGATCCGGAATGCCAGGCCGAACGATTTCGATGCGTTGCGCGAACATGCGCCGTTGCTGAAACGCGTGTGCTTCAACGGCAAGACGGCCGGACGATTCGCCGACGTGATCGGCCAGGCCGGGTACGACACGCTCGTGCTGCCTTCGTCGAGCCCGGCGAACGCGATGCTGTCGTTCGAGCAGAAGCTGGTGCAGTGGCGGCAGATTCGGAGTTGAAATGATTGCGGAATGTAACATCCCGCTAGCAAGATCAGCTGGGCAATATTATTGTTGTTGTGGCCAAGGCTCGCGAGCGGGGCGGTTGTGCTTCATGCTGCGGCTTTGTATGCACAAATTTCGGCTGCACTAATAAATTCATTGCTGATTCTATCTAGTAAATCAAGCATCCGCTCTGATCGCTCCAAAAATTCAGATCTCGTTATTCTAAAACCTTCTCCGTGTGCCACACGGTGTCGATCGCGGACGACCTGCTCATCTATAAATACCCTAGTAGTCGACCATGTCGCGGCATCTAATCCAAGTTGAGGGTTGATGCCGGCTGAAGACAAGAGGCGTGTGAGAACTTCAGTGCCTGGATTGCCTTCTGTCTTTGCATCCCAAGTTGATTGGATGCAGATTTCATCAGGGCCCATTAGAATACGCTTCGCTAATTTGCCATGTGTTTCTGGATTTCCGGGATAATCAGCTTTTCCGGCACGCTGAACATCAGAAAAGAACGCGGCGGCGACAAAATTAGGCGTCAATTCACGGAGTCTCAATTTTTGAGAGAAGACATGGTCAAAATATATTTCAATGGATTTTCGGAGAAATCCTTCCCAGTGTGCGCACAGCAAAACTAATCCTGCGCGAAACAGGTAGCTTCTGTCACTATCGGAACGGCGCGCGGACAGTCTGAGGCTCGTTATTTCTCTTTTTCGCCAGGCCAGTTCACGTGAAATTTTGGCTTGAAATTCTTCAACGGTACGCGCGCTCATTTTAAGTGTTTGCTATTTGGCTTTTTTGGTTGCGATCTTTTTTGTCGCAGTGCTGCGTGTTTTTGTGAGGGCAATGGTCTCTTTAACCATTTTTTCGGCTGCCGGTGTTACGCGAGCCATTCTTTCTCGGGCTCGTAATCCAGAAAAGCTACCGTGATATGCATCACTGCTCCAAAGTTTCTTGATTAATTGTGAAACGTCAAATTTCGATTTAATTTTAGAAATTTGGTGCCAGTGACGACCCATGGCCAAGCCTAGCCCCTCGTATGCTGCAAGCGAGAAGCCGCCACGAAACGAATCTTGTGCATTGTTCCAGTGGCGGAATATATTCCCACTCGAACTGGTATCAAGGAATTCGAACATTTCAGTGAAGCGTTTCGTTTCCTCGGCTTCGTTAAAGTCACTATCTGTCGCAATTACTTCCATTTGCTCTCGGAGATATTCGTGAACATCGCCAATGGCTTTAGGGTTGGCATCTCTGAGTAGGACGAATCTCAGTGCAAGATCCATATCATATTTCTCGGCGATCTGGGATTCGCTGAGGAGGGTGCACGAGCGGAAGCTTGTATTTTCTGCGAGAGATTTAAGCCAGCGAAATCTTTTCGGGTTTAAGCTGACCAAGATGCAGTTCCGCAATTCTTGCGGAGACAAAGGTTCGCCGTAAGTGTTTAAGCGCTCAAATAGGTCGAATTTTCCGGTAGAAGCACCTTGCTCGCGGGCCAAAACTTTAATGTCAAGACGGGTGCGCTTAAACTCCAGGCGTAAGGCGTGATCCATTGTGTGGAATTCGACATCATTTAGACTGGGTAGATGCTTTGTTCCTTCTAGTTTGAGAGCGTCTTTCAATTCGAGATCGTCGCTGTCGGTGTTGCCAGGACCCTTCAATTCGCCCATGAATTCGAATATGGTTGACAGTCGCTGAACTCCGTCGATTACTTCCCATACGCCTGAGTCGTTGGTGGCGACATAGAGAGACGGGAGGGGAATTCCAAGCAATAGAGACTCGATTAAGCGTGACTTCTGCTGAATTCCCCATCGATATACGCGTTGGAATTCTGGATGAATATCTAGTTCTTTTTCTTTGTAGAGATTTAGCAGTTCGCCGATTGACATGGACAAGTTGTCGGACGATATTTCGCGCCTTTTTGAATCTACATCTTTTTTAAGCGACATGTTGGCTGTCCTCGCGTTTCTTAAGAGCTAACTTCTTGAGTGATTTGTAAGTGTACCGCAGAACAAGGGCCGGATTGAACTTGTGAATGCATGACCTCTTGTGAACGAACAGTATTGATATCTGGCGGAAGCCCCGTCACTACCACATCGTTGGACATGAGCCCTCCGCTTTTGGAGAGGGCGGGTTTTTGCTCTAAAGTATTGGCCTTAGCTCACCCTCGTATCAAGTTTGATGCAATAGCGAGCGTTTCTTCTAGCTCAATCGTCCTTGCCCCATCGCCACATTGGCTTCTCGCCCTTGAGCCAGCAAATGGCGGTCAGCAGTGCGGCCAGCACCACGATGCAGGCGCCGTACGCAAACGGCGATCGGTGCGGCGGCACCAGCCACTCACTCGCGATGATCCCGATCGCAAACAGCAGCAGCACGACCCACCCCTGCCATGCGACCGGCAAACCCCATCCCCATCCGTAGCGCTTCGCAGGGAACCAGATCTTCTTGTCGTTCGTGGTCATGTGATTCCTCGTCGTCAGTGGTAGTCGCTTTCTCGCTGGTGGCGGACCGTAAGGATCGTCACCGTTTGGTCGTCATCGATCTCGAACAGCGCGACGTAACCGGATGCGCCGAATGGAATGATCAGCTCCCGAAGAAACGGCATGGACGGGTGAACTTTGCGGCAGGTGAACGGCGACGATTCGAGCGTGGCGATTCCTGAAGCGATGGCCGCCAATGCGCGTTCGGCCCGTTCGACCTCCGCATCGTCACGGTCGACGACGAAAGCATAAAGCCGGTCCAGATCGTCCGATGCGGCGGACGTAAAGCGAACCGTATAGGTCATCGAGCCTGTCGCTTCCTGTCGCGCAGCGTATCGAGTCGCCGACCCAGTCGTTCCAGCACTTCAGTCGACGATACATACTCGCCGGTCCGTCGAGCCTCGTCGCGTGATGCAATGCCGCGCGCAATGAATTCGCTTTGGAGGCGTCGCCGTTCGACGCCTTCGCGAATCGATTGCTCGACGAAGCTCGACAGCGTTTCGCCTTCCTGAAGGACATTCTCGGCGGCATCGCGCAATTCCGGTTCGACCCGGACAGACGGAAAAGTCGCAGTTTTCATCGTGACCTCATTTGCATCGCAATTGCGATACATTATCCCGCACGCCCATGTCGCCTGCAAGTCACCCGAATGGCCAGCCGACGGACCGCACGCGCCACTGGCGGCCCGGACCCCCACCAATGCTATCCTCTCGTCCGCTAAAACCAGCATCACCCAGCGAGATTCAATCATGACCCGACTGATCAAGCGTGCGTCCGCCGAGGCGCGTGCGTTCAAGCAAGGCAAGCCGTCCCCGTACAACGGCTCCGAAAAACTCCAGCCGCCGCGCGTGAAGCGCCGCCCGGACATCGACGAACACGACGACGTGCCGGTGCTCGAAGCGCCGCGCAAGCCGCGCTTCGCGCCCGTGACGTTCTCCGAAGAGGGCGGCGTGCGCTTCCTGCACTTCGGCACCGAATGGGTGCAAGGGGCGATGCGGATCTCGAAGCCGCTGCACATCGAGCTCGAATACGCGCAGCAGATGATGGCGTGGCTGCTGTTCCTCGAAACACCCGAGCGGATCGTCCAGCTCGGGCTCGGCACCGGCGCGCTGACCAAGTTCTCGCACCGTTTCCTGCCGAACGCGAAGGTCGAGGCCGTCGAGCTGAACCCGGCCGTGATCGTCGCCGCGCGCACGATGTTCGCGCTGCCGCCCGACGACGCACGCCTCGTCGTGCATGAAGCCGACGCGTGGGACTTCGTCAACGACCCGGCCAACCGCGGCACGACGGGTGCGATCCAGATCGACCTGTACGACGCGACCGCGCGCGGCCCCGTACTCGACAGCGTCGCGTTCTACCGCGCGGTGCGCAGCTGCCTCGCCGACGCGGGCATCGCGACGATCAACCTGTTCGGCGATCATCCGAGCTTCGTGCGCAACATGAGGCACCTGAACGCGGCATTCGATCACCGCGTGATCGCGCTGCCCGAAGTGCACGACGGCAACCGGATCGCGATCGCGTTCTCGGGTCCCGCGCTCGACGTGCCGTTCGCGCAGCTCGACGCCCGCGCGAAGCTGATCGAGGACACGCTGAAGCTGCCCGCCCGCAAGTGGGTGAAAGCTTTGAAAGAAACGACCGGCGCACGCGACACCGCGTTCGCGATCTGACGCTTCATGCACCGGCGGCAGGCCGGTGCAACCGCGCGACAAGGGGCGGATCACCTCGGGTTCGCCCCCGCTTGACCGCGTGCTCGCGGCTCCTATACTGGCGCGAAGCCAGGGGAGCCGCAGCCTACCCGTTTCGCCGCTCCTCTCGGCGCCGTACCCGCTCAACAAGATCGATAACCGGGAAACAAGAGGAGACGTCATGGCTCACGATGCCGACGCCAACCGGGCCGCCAAGCGCTGGCTCTGGCTGCTGGTACTGCCGCTGATCGCGATGGTCTGGGTACCGTCGTACAACAAGATCGAACCGCAGTTGTTCGATTTTCCGTTTTTCTACTGGTACCAGCTGCTGTGGGTCTTCATCAGCGCGGTGATCACCGCGTTCGTCTATTTCAAGACCCGGAACGCGTGGAAGGCGAGCGGCCCGCAGGGAGGTGGGCAATGAATCTCGGCGCAACCTTCGTCTTCGTCCTGCTGTTTATCGGCGTCACGATCATCGGTTTCCTGGCCGCGAACTGGCGGCGCGGCGATCTCGCCCATCTCGACGAATGGGGCCTCGGCGGACGCCGCTTCGGCACGATCGTCACGTGGTTCCTGCTCGGCGGCGACCTTTACACCGCCTACACGTTCGTCGCGGTGCCCGCGCTCGTGTTCGGCGCCGGCGCGATGGGCTTCTTCGCGCTGCCTTATACGATCCTGATCTATCCGTTCGCGTTCGTCGTGTTCCCGAAGCTGTGGAGCATCGCGAAGCGGCACGGCTACGTGACGGCCGCCGACTTCGTCAACGCGCGCTACGGCAGCCGGATGCTCGCGCTCGCGATCGCGGTGACGGGCATCGTCGCGACGATGCCGTACATCGCGCTGCAACTGGTCGGCATCGAAGTGGTGATCGGCGCGCTCGGCTTCGACACGACCGGCTTCGTCGGCGACCTGCCGCTGATCATCGCGTTCGCGATCCTCGCCGCGTACACGTACACGTCGGGGCTGCGCGCACCGGCGATGATCGCGATCGTGAAGGACATCCTGATCTACATCACGATCGCGGCAGCCGTCATCGTGATCCCGGCGAAGCTCGGCGGCTTCGGGCACATCTTCGCGAGCGTGCCGCCCGCGAAGCTGCTGCTGAAGGCGCCCGATGCGATGAGCCTGAACGGCTACAGCGCGTACGCGACGCTCGCGATCGGCTCGGCGCTTGCACTGTTCCTGTATCCGCACTCGGTCACGGCGATCCTGTCGTCGTCGTCGGGCAACTCGATCCGCCGCAACATGGCGATGCTGCCCGCGTACTCGTTCGTGCTCGGCCTGCTCGCGCTGCTCGGCTACATGGCGCTTGCATCGGGCGTGAAGGACATGCCGCAGTACGCGCCGTACTTCAAGGCGTTCGGCCCGAACTTCGCGGTGCCCGCGCTGTTCCTCGAGTACTTCCCGTCGTGGTTCGTCGGCGTCGCGTTCGCGGCGATCGGCATCGGCGCGCTGGTGCCGGCAGCCATCATGTCGATCGCGGCCGCGAACCTGTACACGCGCAACATCCACCGCGAGTTCGTGAACCGCAACATGTCGCACGAGCAGGAGACGCACGTCGCGAAGCTCGTGTCGCTGATCGTGAAGGTCGGCGCGGTCGCGTTCATCCTCGGGCTGCCGCTGACCTACGCGATCCAGCTGCAGCTGCTCGGCGGGATCTGGATCATCCAGACGCTGCCCGCGATCGTGCTCGGCCTGTACACGCGCGTGCTCGACCATCGCGGCCTGCTGGCCGGCTGGGCGGCCGGCATCGTGTGCGGCACGTGGATGGCGATCTCGCTGAAACTGGCCGGGTCGATCTTCACGATCCACCTGTTCGGCCTCGCGATTCCCGGCTACGCAGCCGTGTGGTCGCTGATCGTGAACCTGGTGGTGTCGGTGGTGGTGAGCGTGCTGGTGCGCGTGATGGGGATGGCGCACGCGGAAGATCGCACGCGGCCGGAGGATTATCTCGACGTCGTCGAGGGCTGATTCCCCGCCTTCTGTTGCAGTTTCGACACGACGCCCGCGACGCCAGTCGCGGGCGTTTTGCATGGTGCGCCGCGAATGCCCCGTGCGGCGGTGCATGCGTTTTTGCCGATCTCCAAGCGATTCTAGGTCCGCCGCGCGGTGGCGAAAATCGGTGCAAGACCGATTGGATGACGCGCGAACCGCTTGTCAATAATGCGTCCCGCCCGGCTGTACCGGGTGTTTCGATCTCCACACGATCCGATCATATGAGGGATGCAATGACAAAGATTTGGTTGATGGTATTCGGTTTGTGCTGCGTGGCGCTGGCCGGTTGCGTGAACGCGTACTACCGGTGAGGCGCAGCATGAGAATCCTGCTGATGTGGGCGCTGATCGCGCCGATCCTGCTCGCCGGCTGCGCGAACATGTACTACCGTTGACGGCGGGCCGCGATGAAAACGATCTTGGCGGCGGCCGTGCTGGGTGCGGCGCTCACCGGCTGCATCTCGGTGTACGGCCCCGGGCAGCGATACGCGGCGCGCGACGCGCCGCCGGACAAACACGATACGGCCGACGGTGCGACCGGCGCATCCGCTGTCGATGCAGCGTCGCGCATCGTGATCGGCAATCGCAAGGATGACGAAGTATGGGCGGCGGTCGCGCAGTTCTACGCGGACCACAAGCTCGCGGTGCGCGTCAGCGATCGCGATGCGGGCCTCGTTGCCGCCGCGTATGCCGACTATCCGAACGCGGGCAATTTCCTGGACTGTTCCGAACTGAAGCAGACGTCGAACGTGACGCATACGCTGAAGGTCGTCACGCGCATCGACGAGGCCACGCAGGGCGTGACCGTGTCGATCGACGTTGCGGGCATGGCCGGCGTGGTCGCGGCCGGCAAGCAGAAGGGCGCGCGCGTCGCGTGCCGTTCGAACGGCACGCTCGAGCAGACACTGGCGGAGGTGCTGCGCAAGTAGCGGGCCCGCCCGGGTCGTCGCAGGAGCGCGGCGTCCGGGCGGCACGCGCGTGCGTTACTGCCCCGCGCGTTTCGCGAGATCCTCGCGTTGCGACAGGTCTTCGACGTTGACCATCCAGTGCACGCCGAAACGGTCCTTCGCCATCCCGAAGCCGAGCGCCCAGAACGTCTTGCCGAACGGCATCGTCACTTCGCCGCCGTCGGCGAGCGCATTGAACAGCTTCTGGCCTTCCTCGACCGTCGCCGGGTTCAGCGACAGCGAATAGCCGGCATGCATGCCGCCGCCCGGCTGGCTGCAGTCGCCGTCCGAGCACATGATCATCGAATCGCCGATCGTGAAGCTCGCGTGCATCACCTTGTCGGCCATCTCCGGCGTCATCGGGTAGTCGGGGTTCGGCGGCGCATCCTTGAAGTGCATCTTGAACATCGTCTTCGCACCGAGTGCCTTTTCGTAGAACTGAAGGGCTTCGTCGGCGCGACCGTAGAACGTCAGGTACGGTTGGACTTGCATCGTTGTCTCCTGTAATGAGCCAGGCCCGCGCGTCGGCGCGGGTTCGGCGTCGTGCAAGATTGACTGGGAAAGGGCACGTCGGGAGGCGGCCGCCGCACCCGTGACGTGGATTGTAGTGCGCGCGCTTGACGATGGAATGAAAATAAAAACGGCCGCGAACAGGATGTTCGCGGCCGTGTGCGGCGTGCTTGCTGACGGCTGGTGTCAGTGTTGCTGACAGCCGCTGACGCCAGTGGCGGCTCAGCGCAGCGCGTCGATCAGCTTCTCGAGCTTCACCGCGTCGGCGGCGAATACGCGGATGCCTTCGGCGAGCTTTTCGGTCGCCATCGCTTCGTCGTTCAGCTGGAAGCGGAACGACGCCTCGTCGATCGCGACGCGCTCGGACGGCTTGTCCTGCAGCGATTCCGGCGACAGCTTGCGCGCGACCGTCTCGTTGCTGTCCTGCAGCTTCTGCAGCAAATCGGGACTGATCGTCAGCAGGTCGCAGCCGGCGAGCTCGGTGATCTGGCTCGTCGTGCGGAAGCTCGCGCCCATCACTTCCGTGTTGTAGCCGAACGTCTTGTAGTACGTGTAGATGCGGCGCACCGACTGCACGCCCGGATCGTTCGCGCCGCCGTCCTTCTCTTCGTTCCATTCGGCGCCGGCCTGCTTCTTGTACCAGTCGTAGATGCGGCCGACGAACGGCGAGATCAGTTGCGCGCCGGCTTCCGCGCACGCGGCGGCCTGCACGAGCGAGAAAAGCAGGGTCATGTTGCACTTGATCCCTTCCTTCTGCAGCACCTCGGCCGCGCGGATGCCTTCCCACGTCGATGCGAGCTTGATCAGGATGCGGTCGCGGCCGATGCCGGCGGCTTCATACAGCTTGATGAGCTCGCGGCCCTTGTCGATCGAGCGTTGCGTGTCGAACGACAGGCGTGCGTCGACCTCGGTCGACACGCGGCCCGGGATCAGCTTCAGGATCTCGGTGCCGAACGCGATCAGCAGGCGGTCGATGATGAAGTCGGTGCTTTCGTTGCGATGATCGCGGACGGTTTTCTCGAGGATCGGCTTGTACGCATCCTTCTGGACGGCCTTCAGGATCAGCGACGGGTTCGTGGTCGCGTCCTGCGGCTTGTATTGCGCAAGCTGCTGGAAGTCGCCCGTGTCGGCGACGACGGTCGTGTACTGCTTCAGCTGGTCGAGTGCGGTAGTCATGGCGATTCGGAAGAAGGGCGCAGGGCGCCGGGTTCTCACGGGCCGCGCGAGCGCGGCGGCGAAGCGAAGCGGCGCCGGGGCACCGCTTCCGATCCATCATTTTAGGCCCGATTCGTGTCGAGCACGTTTTGGCGTGCCCGACGCGTGCCGCAACGGGCGGCGAGCCGCGTCACGCGGGGCGTCGCGCGTTCAGGATCACCTGCGTGACAATCCCCGCGACGAGCCCCCAGAACGCCGAGCCGATCGACAGCAGCGTGAGGCCCGACGCGGTGACCATGAACGTGACGAGCGCGGCTTCGCGCTGTTTCACGTCCTGCATCGCGTTCGCAAGCCCGCTCATGATCGAGCCGAACAGCGCGAGCGCGGCGACCGATACCACGAGCGCCTTCGGCAGCGCGGCGAACAGCGCGGCGATCGTCGCGCCGAAGATGCCGGCGATCAGGTAGAACGTGCCGCACCACACGGCGGCCGTGTAGCGCTTCGTATGATCCTCGTGCGCTTCCGGGCCCGTGCAGATCGCGGCCGTGATCGCCGCGAGGTTCACGCCGTGCGAGCCGAACGGCGCGAGCAGCAGCGACGCGAGGCCGGTTGTCGCGATCAGCGGCGACGACGGCGTCGGGTAGCCGTCCGCGCGCAGCACCGCGATGCCCGGCACGTTCTGCGATGCCATCGCGACGACGAACAGCGGAATGCCGATGCTGACGATCGACGCGATCGAGAACGCGGGCATCGTGAATACCGGGTGCGCGAGCGCGATGTGGAAGCGGCTGAAGTCGAGCAGGCCGAGGCCGCCGGCGACCGCCGTGCCGACGATCAGCGTCGTCACGATCGCATAGCGCGGCGCGAGCCGCTTGACGATCAGGTAGGTGAAGAACATCGCGAGCACGAGCGCGGTCTGGAACTGCGCGGCGCGGAAGATCTCGATGCCGATCTCGAACAGGATGCCCGCGAGCAAGGCGGCGGCGATGCCGGCCGGAATCCGGCGCATCAGCGTGTCGAACAGGCCGCTCACGCCGACGGCCGTCAGCAGCAGCGCGCACACGACGAACGCACCGATCGCCTCCGCATACGGCACGCCGGGCAGCGACGCGATCAGCAGCGCGGCGCCGGGCGTCGACCACGCGACGACGACGGGCGCGCGAAACCGCAGCGACAGGCCGATCGTCGTCAGCGCCATGCCGATCGACAGCGCCCAGATCCACGACGAGATCTGCGCATCGGTGAGGTGGGCGGCGCGGCCGGCCTGGAACATCAGCACGAGCGAGCTCGTGTAGCCGGTCATCATCGCGACGAAGCCGGCGACGAGCGCCGACACGGACGTATCGGCGAAAAAGCGGCGGCCGCCGGCGCGGCTGGCGCTCGCGGTGGGCGAGGGGTTCATGCTATCTCCGGGGGGAGGCCGCTCGGACGCGGCCTTTGTATCGTGCGAACGGGTCGCGTTACTTGCTGAGTGCGCGCATCGCGGTTTCGAGGCCCGCCAGCGTGAGCGGATACATGCGATGGCCGAGCAGGTCGCGGATCACCGCGACCGACTGCCGGTACTCCCATAGCCGCTCGGGCTCGGGGTTCAGCCATGCATGATGGGGGAACTGGTCGGCGAGGCGGCGCAGCCACACGGCGCCGGCTTCCGGGTTGTTGTATTCGACCGAGCCGCCGGGCTGCAGCACTTCGTACGGGCTCATCGTCGCGTCGCCGACGAAGATCAGCTTGTAATCGGGTGTGAACTTGTGCAGCACGTCCCACGTCGCGGTGCGCTCCGAGTGGCGGCGGCGGTTGTTCTTCCACAGGTGGTCGTACACGCAGTTGTGGAAGTAGAAGAATTCGAGATGCTTGAATTCGGCCTTCGCGGCCGAGAACAGCTCTTCGGTGCGCTTGATGTGGTCGTCCATCGAGCCGCCGACGTCGAGCAGCATCAGCACCTTCACGTTGTTGTGGCGCTCGGGCACCATCCGCAGGTCGAGCCAGCCCGCGTTCGCGGCCGTGCTGCGGATCGTGCCGGGCAGGTCGAGCTCTTCCGCCGCGCCTTCGCGCGCGAAGCGGCGCAGCCGCCGCAGCGCGACCTTGATGTTGCGCGTGCCGATCTCGACCGAATCGTCGTAGTCGCGATACGCGCGCGCTTCCCACACCTTTACCGCGGTGCGGTTGCCGTTCGACGGGCCGCCGATGCGCACGCCTTCCGGGTTGTAGCCGCCGTGCCCGAACGGCGACGTGCCGCCGGTGCCGATCCACTTGTTGCCGCCTTCGTGGCGTTCCTTCTGCTCGTCGAGCAGCGCCTTCAGGCGCTCCATCAGCTTGTCGAGCCCGCCCATCGCGTCGATCTGCGCCTTCTCTTCCGGCGACAGCTCGCGCTCGAGGCGCTTCTCGAGCCAGTCGAGCGGAATGTCGAACGCTTCCGACGGCAGCGTGGACACGCCGTGGAAATACGCGCCGAACGCCTGGTCGAACTTGTCGAAGTACTGCTCGTCCTTGACGAGCGTCATCCGCGCGAGGAAGTAGAACGCGTCGATCGACGGCGAGATCAGCCCGGCCTTCAGCGATTCGAGCAGCGTCAGGTATTCCTTCACCGAGACGGGCAGCTTGGCTGCGCGCAGCGCGTAGAAGAAATTGAGCAGCATGGCCGGGCCTTCGCGGGTGAGGGGGATTACCGGTTGTGCCGGTTCATGTAGACGAGCCGTTCGAGCAGGCTCAGGTCCTGCTCGTTCTTCAGCAGCGCGCCCGCGAGCGGCGGCACGATCTGCTTCGCGTCCGCGCCGCGCAGCGCGTCGGCCGGGATGTTCTCGGCGAGCAGCAGCTTCAGCCAGTCGAGCAGCTCGGACGTCGACGGCTTCTTCTTCAGGCCCGACACGCCGCGCAATTCGAAGAAACTCTCGAGCGCCGCGCGCAGCAGCTCCTCGCGGATGTCGGGGAAGTGGACCGCGACGATCTTCTGCATCGTCGACGGGTCGGGAAACTGGATGTAGTGGAAGAAGCAGCGGCGCAGGAATGCGTCGGGCAGCTCCTTCTCGTTGTTCGACGTGATGATGACGAGCGGGCGGTGCTTCGCACGCACCGTCTCGCGCGTCTCGTACACGTGGAATTCCATCCGGTCGAGCTCGCGCAGCAGGTCGTTCGGGAATTCGATGTCGGCCTTGTCGATCTCGTCGATCAGCAGCACGCTCGGGTGCTCGGCGTCGAACGCCTGCCACAGCACGCCCTTGACGATGTAGTTCGAGATGTCCTTCACGCGCTCGTCGCCGAGCTGCGAGTCGCGCAGCCGCGATACCGCGTCGTATTCGTACAGGCCCTGCTGCGCCTTGGTGGTCGACTTGATGTGCCACTGCAGCAGCGGCATGTCGAGCGCGGCGGCCACTTCCTCGGCGAGCATGGTCTTGCCGGTGCCGGGCTCGCCCTTGATCAGCAGCGGGCGTTGCAGCGTCAGTGCGGCGTTGACCGCGAGCTTCAGATCGTCGGTGGCGACGTACTGCGAGGACCCTTCGAAACGCATGGCGGCGCTCTTCTTCATCGGGAAAAAACCCAGTATAAGTCAGAAGGGCTGTCCGGTTGGGCCGCGCCCGCGTATCGTTGCGGGGCTGTGGCGGGGCGAACGGGGGCGCCGTATGGACGCGTTCCCCGCCGACGCGGTACAATCTGGCCGTTTTTTTTGGCCTGCGTGGCGATCCAACAAGCAAAACGGCGCGGGCCGTTGCCGCTTTGGCGCCAGTTTCCCCTCAAGCTAGGTTACAAGAGCTATGAACAAATTCGTCGGCAAACACGTCGTTGTCGCAGCGCTCGTGGCGCTCGCGGGCAGCGCGCAGGCGGCCGGTGTGGTCGGCAACCCGAAGGACGGGGCGAGCAAGGCCGCCATGTGCATCGGTTGCCACGGCATCCAGGACTACCGCGCGGCGTATCCGGAGGTCTACCGGGTGCCTGTCCTCGGCGGCCAGAACCAGCAATACCTCGAGAACGCGCTGAAGGCCTACCGCAAGAAGGATCGTCACTTCCCGTCGATGAATGCGATCGCCGGTTCGCTGACGGACCAGGACATCGCGGATCTGGCGGCGTATTACGCCGTCCAGAAGGCCGACTCGAAGGACAATCCCTACAAGTAAGCGCGCGCCGCCGATCTCTCCGGCGGGACAGGAGCATTCATGAACAACGCATTCAAGACGGCGGCGGTGGCACTGGCGGCCGGCCTCGCGATCGGTACCGCGCACGCAGCGGACATCACGAAGGGCAAGGAACTGGTCGAATCGCACAACTGCGCGGCCTGCCACGGCGCGCAGCTGAACAAGCCGATCAACGCCGAGTACCCGCGCCTGGCCGGCCAGCACGCCGACTACCTGGTGTGGGCGATGCGCCAGTACCAGATGGGGCTGACGAACCCGCTGCTCGGTCGCAACAACGCGATCATGCAGGCACAGGTGCAGAACCTGTCGGTCAGCGACATGAAGGACATCGCGTCCTACATCGAGTCGCTGAAGGAAACCGACCTCGTGTTCAAGAAGTAAGCGCGACGGGCCTCACGGGCGCTCGCAGCAAAAATGCCCCGCCTCGGCGGGGTATTTTTTTGTCCGCGGCCGGGCAGGCCCGGGCGCCGGCGTGCCGGGCCCGCGCTCAGTCGCGCGACGCGCGGCGCAGGATGCGCTGCAGGTACGCGTCGGTATCGGGCGGCGTGTTCGTGCGCTGCGCTTCCCAGATCGTCTCGCCGAGGCATTCCATGATCGCGTGCTGCGCATCGTGGGTCGAGTCGAGCTTCGCGGCCAGCTTGTCGTGCGCGGCGCGGATGCCGGGCGGCTGGTCGATCGACAGCTGCTCGCTGATCGCGAGGTGCATCGACAGGTGCAGGAACGGGTTCGTCCGGCCTTCCTCGGGCGTGTAGTTGCGCGCGGCCGCGCCGTCGGCATCGGCGAGTTCGTCGTGATATTCGGGATGCTCGACGATCCAGTCGGCGGCGATCGCTTCCAGCGGCGTCAGGATCTCGCCCGCGCGCTGCTTGCGCCAGGTCTCGGTGAAAAAGCGACGCACGTCGTCGCGGCTTGGATTGAACATGGTGGGGAAACGTCGTGATTCGGGCGGCCTCATGCCGCGTCGGGCATTGTACGCCGGGTCGGCCGACGGCGCTGGCGACGGGCCGGGGCGGGCGGTGCCGCGCAGGCCGGTCGCGACTGCGCCGGGCCGGGCCGCGCAACGGGTAAGCGCGGGCTAGGCCCGCGGCGGCCGCGCCGCTACACTCCGACGATTGCCGTCCCGGCGCCTTGCCTGCCCGTTTCATCATGACCGCCACCGCCCGCCCGTCGTCCGCCGCCCTGCAGGGCACGCTCTACGTCGCGCTGTCCGCCGCCGCGTTCGGCGCGATGGCGATCTTCGGCCGCTACGCGTATGCGGCCGGTGTCGACGTGCTCGGGCTGCTGATCGTGCGTTTCGCGATCGGCGGCGCGGTGCTCGCCGCGATCGCGCGGCACCGTCGCGTCGCGTGGCCGCGCGGACGCGCGCTCGTGCCGCTCGTGGCGATGGGCGCGGTCGGCTACGTCGGGCAGTCGTTCTGCTATTTCAGCGCGCTGCAGCACGCGCAGGCGAGCCTCGTCGCGCTGCTGCTGTACCTGTATCCGGCATTCGTCACGCTGCTGGCCGCGTGGTGGCTCGGCGAGCGCCTGACGCGTGCGAAGGCCGTCGCGCTCGTGCTGTGCGTCGCGGGTTCCGCGCTGATGGTCGGCGGCGGGCACGGCGAGCCGCTCGGGATCGCGCTCGCGCTGGCAGCCGCGGTGATCTATTCGCTGTATATCGTCGGCGGCACGAAGGCGACGCGCGGCGTCGATCCGCTCGCGACGACGGCGATCATCTGCCTGTCGGCAACCGCCACGCTCGTGGTGATCGCCGTCGTGCGGACCGCCGCGTTCGGCGCGCCGCCGCGCTGGCCCGCGACGGGCGGCGGCTGGGCGTCGATGCTCGCGATCGCACTCGTGTCGACGGTCGCGGCGATGCTCGCGTTCTTCGCCGGGCTCGAGCGGCTCGGGGCCGCGCGCACATCGATGCTGTCGACACTCGAACCGGTCGTGACGGTCGCGCTCGCGGCCATGCTGTTCGGGGAAGCGTTGTCGCCGCTGCAGTGGGCGGGCGGCGTCGCGATTCTGGCTGCGGTGCTGGCGCTCGTGCGCGCCGGCGGCGCCGCCGCAGACGACGCGACGGCGACGTCGAATGCGTAGTCGGAGAGGGGCGTGACGCGGGCGTCCGTGGAGACGGCCCGCACCGTGAGTCGCTCGCGGGCCTGACGCTTACTCGTTGGGCGGCGGCGTCTTCGGCCGGAATTCGCACAGCGGCTCGATCGCGCAGTGCCAGCATTCGGGCTTGCGCGCCTTGCACACATAACGCCCGTGCAGGATCAGCCAGTGATGCGCGTCCTGCAGGAATTCCTTCGGCGTGAACTTCTCGAGTGCGGCCTCGACGGCCCGCACGTCCTTGCCCGGCGCGAGCCCCGTGCGGTTCGCGACGCGGAAGATATGCGTGTCGACCGCGATCGTCGGCTGGCCGAACGCGGTGTTCAGCACGACGTTCGCGGTCTTGCGGCCGACGCCCGGCAAGCCTTCGAGCGCTTCGCGATCGGCCGGCACCTCGCCGTCGTAGCGGTCGAGCAGGATCCGGCAGGTCGCGACCACGTTCTTGGCCTTGGTCCGGTACAGGCCGATCGTCTTGATGTACTCGGTGACGCCTTCCTCGCCAAGCGCGACGATTTGTCGCGGGGTGTTCGCAACCGGGAACATCTTCCGCATCGCCTTGTTGACCGACACGTCGGTCGCCTGCGCGGACAGCATCACGGCGATCAGCAACTCGAACGGCGTCGCGTATTCGAGCTCGGTGGTCGGATGCGGATTGAGGCTCTGCAGCGTTTCGTAGATCGTGCGTCGTTTGCTGGCGTTCATGGAGCGTTCTGGTCGGGCGGCGCGGACGGGCCGCCGGGGGCGTCGTCGCCTGCGTCGTTCGCTTGATCGTCGCCGCCGGCAGCCGCGGCGTCGGCGGCGCGCTGCGCCTGCTGTTCGGCCAGCCGTTTGCGGCGCGCCTCGGCCGCGTCGATCTGCGCCTGGACGGCCACGCTCACGCCTTCGGTGTTCTTCGGCCCGGCGCCTTGCCCGGACAGTTCTTCCTTCTTCTTGCGTGCGCGCTCGAGCGCGGCGGCGATGATCGCGCGTTTCTTCGCGTCGGCGTCGTCGGCGGCCGGCGCGGCCGCGGGGGCGTCCGACTGCGCCGCGGGTTGTTCCGCGGCCGGCTTCGCGGCACTGGCCGCGCGACGTGCGGCGGCGCGTGCTTCGGCGGCTTCGCGTTCGCGGCGCTGGCGCGCGAGCCGCAGGTCGTGGCGTTCGCGCGCGGCGTCGGTCTGCTCCTGCGACCACGCATCCCAGCCGGTGCGCTCGCCGGTCACGGGCAGCATGGCGATGCAGTCGACCGGGCAGGGCGGCACGCACAGGTCGCAGCCAGTGCATTGCGCTTCGATGATCGTGTGCATCTGCTTCGGCGCGCCGACGATCGCGTCGACCGGGCACGCCTGCATGCACAGCGTGCAGCCGATGCACAGGCTTTCGTCGATGAAGGCGACCGCGCGCGGATGCTCGCTGCCGTTGACGGGATTCAGCGGAATCACCGGCTTGCCGAGCAGGCCCGCGAGGCGCGCGATGCCTTCGGCGCCGCCGGGCGGGCACTGGTTGTAGTTCGCGTCGCCGGCGGCGATCGCCTCGGCGTACGGACGGCAGCCGTCATAGCCGCACTTCGTGCATTGCGTCTGGGGAAGCAGATCTTCGATGCGATCCGCGAGTGTTTTGGAATCGGTCACGGTGACAACGGGCGCAGCGGCGCCGAATGGCTCTCGGCCGCGTCGGACGCAGCCGGAAAGGTTTGCCAAAGCTCGATTATCGCCGATTTCCCGCATTGCGCTGGACGCCGTCTGTGCGCATAATCGAACCGCTTTTTTGCAGGGGCTCAGCAGGAGGGCGGCCGCACGCGGCGCGCCCGTTCCAGGGCGGCCGGCGCCAAGGCGGTGGGCGTGCCGGTCCGGATCAAGCGGCTCACATAGCAAAACGCCACCATGAATCAGCCAAAAATCAAAAGAGATCCTGAAGGTACACGCCGCCGCATCCTGATGGCGGCAGCCGAAGAGTTCGCGAGTGGAGGGCTGTTCGGCGCACGCGTCGACCAGATTGCGCGCCGGGCCGAAACCAACGAGCGCATGCTCTATTACTACTTCGGCAGCAAGGAGCAACTGTTCACGGCCGTGCTCGAACACGCGTTCTCCGCGCTGACCGAGGCCGAGCGCGTGCTCGATCTCGACGGCGTCGCGCCGGTCGAAGCCGTCACGCGGCTCGCGCATTTCGTTTGGGACTACTACCGCGACCATCCGGAACTGCTCAGGCTCATCAACAACGAGAACCTGCACGAAGCGCGCTACCTGCACAAGTCGACGCGGATCCGCGAGATGATGTCGCCGATCGTCGCGAAGCTCGGCAACGTGCTGATGCGCGGCCAGAAGGCCGGGCTGTTCCGCAGCGACGTCGATCCGCTGCGCTTCTACGTGACGCTGTCGGGGCTCGGCTACTACATCGTGTCGAACCGCTTCACGCTCGCCGCGACGCTCGGCCGCGACTTCACCGACACCGACGAGCGCGCGGAGATGGTCCGGATGAACACCGAGGTGCTGCTCGCGTATCTGCTGCGGCGCTGACGCGCCGACGCCGGATGTAGAAACGCCGCCGTGCGCAGGCAACGGCGGCGTTTTTTCGTCGGAACGCGGTAGGTCAGGCAGCCTTGCGCGTGCGAACGGTTTTTGCGCGCGGGGTGCTGGCGGCACGCTTCGCGGCCGGCGCGGCCGTGGCAGGGGCTGCGGCGACGGCGGCCTTGGCCGGCGCCTTCGCGCGCGTGCGCTTCGCTACCGTGGCGCGCGTCGCTTCGGCCGGTGCGTTGGCGGCCGGCACGGCTGCGAGCGTCGTGGCCGCCGGCGCGTCCGGTTGATCCTTCGTCGCGCCGTGCTTCGGCTCCGGCGCATGCTCGCGGATGAAGTCGCGCAGTTGCGGGTAGATGATCGTGCGCCAGCGGCGGCCCGAGAAGATCCCGTAGTGGCCGCACTTCTCGGCGGTCAGGCTGCGGCGATCATCTTGCGGGATGCCCGTGCACAGCTCGTGCGCGACGTGCGTCTGGCCGCTGCCCGAGATGTCGTCGAGTTCGCCCTCGATCGTCATCAGCGCGGTGTGCTTGATGTCCTGCGGCCGCACGCGCTCGCCTTCGACATCCCACGTGCCTTCGGCCAGCCGGAATTCCTGGAACACGACGCGGATCGTCTCGAGGTAATACTCGGCGGCCATGTCGAGCACCGCGTTGTACTCGTCGTAGAAGCGGCGGTGCGCTTCGGCGTCGTCCTCGTCGCCGCGCAGCAGGCTCTGGTAGAAATCCCAGTGCGATTGCGCGTGCCGTTCCGGGTTCATCGCGACGAAGCCCGTGTGCTGCAGGAAGCCCGGATACACCTGGCGGCCTTCGCCCGGATAGTTCGCGGGCACCGTGTGGATCACGTTGTTCTCGAACCACGCGGTCGAGTGCTGCGTCGCGAGCGAGTTCACCGACGTCGGGCTGCGGCGCGCATCGATCGGGCCGCCCATCATCGTCATCGTGAGCGGCGTGTCCTCGCCGCGGCTCGCCATCAGCGAGATCGCCGCGAGCACCGGCACCGTCGGCTGGCACACCGAGATCACGTGCAGGTTGCGCGCGCCGATGTGACGGATGAATTCCTGGATGTACGCGATGTAGTCGTGCAGGTGGAACGGGCCCGTCTCGATCGGCACCATCCGTGCATCGATCCAGTCGGTGATGTAGACCTTGTGATCCTGCAGCAGCGTGCGCACCGTGTCGCGCAGCAGCGTCGAGTGGTGGCCCGACAACGGCGCGCAGACCAGCACGACCGGCTCGTCCTTCAGTTGCGTGACCGCATCGGCATCGTCCGAGTAGCGCTTGAAACGCAGCAACCGGCAGAACGGCTTCTCGACGATCGTCTGCTCGACGATCGGGATGTTGTGGCCGTCCTTGACGATCTGATGAATGTTGAATTCGGGCTTCTCGTAATCCTTGCCGAGCCGGTACATCAGTTCGTAAGCGGCGGCCATGCGGGGCGCGCCGGGCATCAGCGAGAACGGGCTGGACGGGTTGGCGAACGATTTGGACGCGGCCTGGGCCCAGGCCGTCAGCGGGCTCAGCATGGCGCGCTGGAATTCGTGCAGTTGGTAAAGCATGCAGGCTACTCCCGCGTGGGGGACGGTGCGCAAGGGCGGCGTGGGGCGTCGCGGCGTGCCGTGTGGGTCAGCGGCCGGCCATGTTGCAGTGCGGCCGGACAATCGCGTCGATCATATCGGACAACGATGGGTGGTGCAATGCAACATTTCCCCGATTTTTCATCAAAATTTTGCGATTTGACGATCTCTGACCAAGCCGCCCGCACCCCCGTCCAGCCCCCCGTCAACGCCCCGTCGCCACGGCCGGCGCGGGCTGGCCGGCGGCCCGGGCCATCGCCTCCTCGTGGTGCATCAGGTTCATCGCGGTATGCACGAGCGCCACGTGGGAGAACGCCTGCGGGAAGTTCCCGACGAGCCGCCCGGCGACCGGGTCGTACTCCTCCGCGAGCAGCCCGAGGTCGTTCGACAGCGCGAGCAGCCGGCTGAACAGCCGGTGCGCGTCGTCGATCCGGCCGAGCAGCGCGTAGTTGTCGACCAGCCAGAAGCTGCACGCGAGAAACGTGCCTTCGCCGGGCGGCAGGCCGTCGTCGTAGTCGGTCGTGCGGTAGCGCATCACGAGCCCGTCGTGCAGCAATTCGCGCTCGATCGCCTCGACCGTGCCGACGATCCGCGGGTCTTCCGGCGGCAGGAAGCCGAGCAGCGGCATCAGCAGCACGCTCGCGTCGAGTTCGTCGCTGCCGTAGCTCTGCGCGAACGCCTGCTTGCCTTCGTGCCATGCGTTGGCGCAGACGTCCGCATGGATCTGCTCGCGCAGCGCGCGCCAGCGGTCGAGCGAGCCGGGCAGCCGGAACATTTCCGCCGACTTGATCGCGCGGTCGAACGCGACCCACGCCATCACCTTCGAGAACGTGAAATGGAGGCGGCCGCCGCGCGTTTCCCAGATCCCTTCGTCGGGTTCCTGCCAGATCTTCTCGAGATGGTCGAGCAGCGCGCACTGCACGGACCAGACCGTGTCGTCGGCCTGCAGGCCGCCCACGCGCGCGAGGTGCAGCGCGGCCATCACCTCGCCGAACACGTCGAGCTGGAGCTGGTTCGCGGCGCCGTTGCCGACGCGGACCGGCTTCGAATCCTGATAGCCGGGCAGCCAGTCGAGCTCCATTTCCGGCAGCCGGCGTTCGCCGGCGATCCCGTACATGATCTGGATCTGCTCCGGCGACCCGGCCATCACGCGGCCGAGCCACGTGCGCCACGCGCGCGCCTCGTCGTAGTAGCCGCCGCGCATCAGCGCGAGCAGCGTGATCGTCGCGTCGCGCAGCCAGCAGAAGCGGTAGTCCCAGTTGCGGTTGCCGCCGATCTTCTCGGGCAGCGACGTGGTCGGCGCCGCGACGATGCCGCCGGTCGGCTCGTACGCGAGCGCCTTCAGCGTGATCAGCGAACGGCGCACGGCCGCCGCGTAGCGACCCTGCACCTGGCAGCGGCCCGACCATTCGAGCCAGTAGTTCTCGGTGCGCGCGAGCATCGACAGCGGGTCGCGCGCGGGCGGCAGCCGCATGTGCGACGCCGCATAGCTGAGCGAGAACGGCACGCGCTCGTCGGCGCCGACCGTGAATTCCGCGAGCGTATGGAGATTCTTGCCGGTGAGCGGCACCGGCGTGCGCAGCACGACGGTGTCGGGGCCCGCGATCGCCTTCATGCCGTCCTCGCGGGCCAGTTGCGTGACCCACGGGATCGAGAAGCCGTAGTCGAAGCGCAACACGAGCTCCATGCGCATCTTCATCGTGCCGTGGCGGCCGACGACGATCCGCACCAGCTCGGACCAGCCGTTGCCGGGCGGCATGAAGTCGATCACGGTGACGGCGCCGTCGGCGCTTTCGTAATCGGTTTCGAGAATCAGCGTGTCGCCGCGATAGCGGCGCGTGGTGTGCGTGATCGCGGCGTCGGCAGCCGGAGCCAGCAGCCAGCGGCCGTGCTCGGGGGTGCCGAGAAGCGCCGCGAAGCAGGCGCCCGAATCGAAACGGGGCCAGCACAGCCAGTCGACGGAGCCGTCTTTCGAGATCAGCGCGGCCGTGTGGCCGTCGCCGACGAGGGCGTAGTCTTCGATCAGGGCGGGCATGGGCAGGCGATCCTTGGGTATTCGAGTTCACAATGCGGACGGCGGCGGTCGGGCTTCACGCCCGGGCGTCGCGCCCCGTATACTCGGCCGGGCGGCGGAGCGCATGGTCGGCCGGCGTTTCGTCCTATCTCAACACTTGAAGCGACTCGATGCAAGGAGGATTCAATGCCCAACCGTTTACGCGAGCGTGACGCACGCGCTTCGACACGAGGGTTCCCGCTTAGGCTCGCTCACTGGATGAAAGGTTTCGCGATCGTGCTCTCCCTGTCCGCGACCCACGCATTTGCGCAGCAATCGCCCGCACCGTCCGACGGCGTCTACAACCTGCTGGTCGGCACTTACACGGGCGGCGGCAGCGACGGCATCTATGTTTACCGCTTCGATACCAAAACCGGCAGCGTCGCGCCCGTCTCGTCGGCGAAGACCGTGAACCCGTCGTACCTGTTGCCGAGCCGCGACGGTCGCACCGTCTACGCGGTCAACGAGCTGCCCGGCGACGACGGGCCGGCGTCGCAGCGCGGCGGTGTCAGCGCGTTCCGCTTCGACGCGAAGACGGGCGCGCTGAGCTTCATCGACCGCGTGTCGTCGGAAGGGAACGATCCTTGCTATCTCGCGCTGTCGCCGGACGGCAAGTACCTCGTGACGGCCAACTACTCGGTCGCGAAGGATCCGGGCGGCAGCTTCGCGGTGTTTCCGCTGCGCGAGGACGGCGCAGTCGGCCAGTCGGTGTTGGCCGTGCATCACGAAGGCACGGGGCCCGTGAAGGGCCGCCAGGACGGCGCGCACGTGCACTCGACGGTGTTCTCGCCGGACGGCCATTACCTGTTCGTGCAGGATCTCGGCACGGACAAGATTTACGGCTATCGCTACACGGTGGACGGCAGCCGCGGGCTGATCAGCCCGACCGACACGCGCTACACGCCGGTGAAGGCCGGCTCGGGCCCGCGTCACATGGTGTTCGGCGCCGATGGCCGGTTCGCGTACGTGACGAGCGAGCTCAACGCGGCGGTCGAGGTGTTCGGCTATCACGACGGCAAGCTGACGCCGGTCGAGACGGTGTCGATGACGGCGCCGGGCTTCAAGGGCAAGGTCGGCGGCGGCGCGATCCACCTGTCGCCGGACGGCCGCTTCCTGTACGTGAGCAACCGCGGCGACGCGAACGACCTCGTGATCTACGCGGTGAACAAGGCCGACGGCCGGCTGAAGCAGGTCGGCCGCCAGTCGAGCCTCGGCAAGACGCCGCGCGAGTTCCTGATCGATCCGACCGGCAAGTGGCTGATCGTCGGCAACCAGGACAGCGACACGTTCTACGTGTTCAGCCGCGATGTCGAGACGGGGCAGCTCGGCGCGAATCCGCAGAAGGTGGCAGTCGGCAAGCCGGTCGACTTCAAGCTGGTGCCGGTGCAGTAAAGGCCAAAGCCGCAAATGAAAAGGGCGCTGCCGATGCAGCGCCCTTTTTTTCGGGGCGGCCGGTTTCCCGGTGTGCCCGTATCGATCGACGGCGGCCGCCGGGCCGCCGCGCTCAGTCGGCCGCGGCCGGCACGAGCACCTCGCGGCTGCCGTTGATGCCCATCGCCGACACGAGCCCCGCGGCTTCCATCTGCTCGACGAGGCGCGCCGCGCGGTTGTAGCCGATGCGCAGCTGACGCTGCACCGACGAGATCGACGCGCGCCGCGTGCGCACGACGAACGCGACAGCTTCGTCGTACAGCGGATCGGCTTCCGCGTCCGGCGCCTCGCCGAACAGGTCCTGCGTCGCGCCGTCGGCAGCCGGGCCGTCGAGGATGCCTTCCTCGTACTGCGGCTCGCCGAACTGCTTCAGGTATTCGACGATCCGGTGCACTTCCTCGTCGGCGACGAACGCGCCGTGCACGCGCTGCGGATAACCGGTGCCGGGCGGCAGGAACAGCATGTCGCCCATCCCGAGCAGCGACTCGGCGCCCATCTGGTCGAGGATCGTGCGCGAGTCGATCTTCGACGACACCTGGAACGCGACGCGCGTCGGGATGTTCGCCTTGATGAGGCCCGTGATCACGTCGACGGACGGACGCTGCGTCGCGAGGATCAGGTGGATGCCGGCCGCGCGCGCCTTCTGCGCGAGGCGCGCGATCAGCTCCTCGATCTTCTTGCCGGCGACCATCATCAGGTCGGCCAGCTCGTCGATCACGACGACGATCAGCGGCAGCTTCGACAGCGGCTCGGGATCCTCGGGCGTCAGCGAGAACGGGTTGCCGATCTTCTTTTCCTTCGCTTCCGCGTCGCGGATCTTCTGGTTGAAGCCCGCGAGGTTGCGCACGCCGACGGCCGACATCAGCCGGTAGCGCTTCTCCATTTCGCCGACGCACCAGTTCAGCGCGTTCGCCGCGAGCTTCATGTCGGTGACGACCGGCGCGAGCAGGTGCGGGATGCCTTCGTAGACCGACAGCTCCAGCATCTTCGGGTCGATCATGATGAGCCGCACGTCCTCCGGCGTCGCCTTGTACAGCAGCGACAGGATCATCGCGTTGATCGCGACCGACTTGCCCGAACCCGTCGTGCCGGCGACGAGCATGTGCGGCGCCTTCGCGAGATCGGTGACGACCGGGTGGCCCGTGATGTCCTTGCCCATCGCGATCGTCAGTTGCGATTGCGAATGCTGGTACTCGCGCGACGCGAGGATTTCCGACAGGCGGATCATCTGGCGCTTCGCGTTCGGCAGTTCGAGACCCATGCAGGTCTTGCCGGGAATCGTCTCGACGACGCGGACCGACGTGAGGCCGAGGCCGCGCGACAGATCCTTCATCAGTCCGACGATCTGGCTGCCGCGCACGCCGAGCGCGGGCTCGATCTCGAAGCGCGTGATCACGGGGCCGGCCGATGCGCCGACGACCGTCACCGGCACCTTGAATTCCTGCAGCCGCTGCTCGATCACCTGGGCGGTTTGCGCGAGATGTTCCTCGGTGATCGTTTCGACGTCGTCGGACGCCGGTTCGAGCAGGTCGAGCGTCGGCAGTTCGACGCTGAACGATGCCGGTGCGTGGAATTCGAACGCGTTCGGGCGCGGCTGGCGCGCGGGGGTGTCGGGAGGCGCGGTGTCGGCTGCGGCCGGCTCGGTTGCCATGGCGGCGGTTGCGCCGGCCAGCGGGGCTACCGGAAGCGTCGGCGCGGTAGCGAACGCCGCCGGCATCGACAGGCTTGCGCCCGGGATGGGGGGGGCCGGTTGCGGCGCGGCGGTGATCGAGGCGGCAGCCGGTGCAGCGGACACGTCATTCGACACGGACCAGCTTGCCGACGATACGGCAGGGGCGGGCGTAGTCGTGAACGTCGTGGTGTCGGCCGCGGCAGGCGTGGAAGCGATCCACGGAGCCTGCTGAGTCGCGGTCGTTGCGTCGATGGACGCCAGCGATCCGGTCGCGGCGGAAGCGGCGGGCGGCACCGGCAGGCGGGTTGCCGGCTGCTGTGCGATTGCGCCCGATGAGCTGGAAGGACCGAATGCCGTGCCGGTCGACGTGATTGCCGTGTTGGCCGGGTGCGTCGGTGCCGGCGCGGAAGGCTGCGCCGCAAGCGGGGCCGACGTGAAACTCACGGGCGCCGGTGCTGCGGGCGCTTGCGCGGTCGAACCCGGCGCGCTGGCCGTCGACGGTGTCGCGGCGGGGGCCGCGGTTGTCTCGGGCGTCGATGCGCGAGAGAGCGAACCGTAAGCCATGCCCGTGACACTGACCGGCGCTGCCGATGCGGTCGATGGCGACGGCGAAGCCGATGCCGTGCCGGTCACGCTGGCCGGTGACGTTGCGGCGGTGACGGGCGCAACACTCGAAGCGGAGGCCGGCACCGGTGCAGCCGAACCGTGGGCCGTGCCGACGGGCGGCGCCGCGGCAAACGGTTGAATCGTCGGCGATTTCGGCAATTCCGCAGAAGCGGCCGCCGGTGTCGTGGCAGGTTGCACCGTCGGCGAAACCGGCGGCGTCCACTGCGTGACGGGCGTGCGGACTTCAGCGACGGCCGGCAGCGGTGCCGTACGCGCCGCCGTGGCCGGTTGGGCGGCCTCCGGTGCGGGGCTCGATGCGGACAGTGCCGACGTCGTCGCAACCGGCATCGTTGCGGAAACGGCGTGCGCCGATGCGCCGGTGATCGACGAAGCGGGGAGGGCCGCGAACGGAGCGATGCCACCGGCGGGTTTCACGTCGACATGTGCGTCATCGACACTCTGCGTCACGTAGGCCGATGCCGGGCGATCGAATGCGGGGGCGCCGGTGTCGACGAACGCGGCCGGATCGTGTGCGGGAACCTTGCCGACCGCGGCTTCGCCTGCCTGTTGCACGAAGGCGGCGTGGGCCGGCTCCGATTGCGTTGCATCTGCCGGCGATTCAGCGATCGGGCGCCCGGCCGCTACGTCGAACGCGGAAACCGACGGGCTACCGAGGTCTTCCCACGGTGCGAGATCGACGGGGGCGTTGAACGACGGCGCCGGCGTGATCGCGATTGCCGGTGTGGCGAGCGCACCGTCGATGTGACGGATATCGTCGTCGGCTCGATGCGACAACGCGGCATCGTCGATGCCGGTATCGGCATTCGACAGGGCGTGCGGTGCGGCATCGTCGAACGCCGGGGTGCCCCAATCGGCAACCGTCGCGTGGATGCCGGGCTCAGCCGGCATGAACGCATCCAGCACGATCGGTGCGCTGTCGTCGAATGCGGGCGCGGCATCGTGTTCGACCGGAACGCCGGCGTCATGGGCGGCGAGACCGTGCGTTGCCGGGACGAATGCGTTCGACACGGCCGCTGCTGCCGGCGCGGCAACGCTGCCGGCTGTCACGGCCATCCCGGCCACGGCTGCGGCCGCCGTCATTGCCTGCGTTGCATCGGCCGACTCCGCGCCACCGAGGGTGGCCCATTGCGCGGTGCTGGCCTCGATCGAACGCAGCGTATCGTGAACGCTCGGCGCCGGCGTGATCGGCGCGGCGGGCTTTTCCGTCCATGCATAGAGCGGCGCACGCGCCGGCGTCGGCGGCGCGGGACGGCGTCGTGCCGCGTCCGGCGACACGCCGCCTGCAGCGGCCGTTCCGGGGGCCGGGCGTACCGGCGGGCGCTGCGGCTGCGCGCCGGCCGGGCGCGGCGTGACCGTCGCACGCGGCGGCGTCTGCTTCAGCGCAGCGGTGGCCGGCCGCGCGGCAGTCGGCCGCGGCCGGACGGGTTCGAACCCGACAGGAAGCGGGGCCGGATCGGGGCGCGGCACTTGCGAGTTCGCCGCCGCGCGCGCGAGGCTCGCGGTGCTGCCGGTCGTGGGCGGCGGCATCGCGCTGGTCGGGATCGGCGCGGGCGGCGCCACCGGCGTGCGCTGCGGTGCGGTCGGCTTCAGCCAGCCCGACGGCGCGACAGGTTCCGTCTGCGGCCGCGGCGGCGTCGTGCTGCGCGGCTTCGGCCGCGCCTGCGGATCGGGTTTCCACAGCGTCGGGCGCGAATACCGGCCGTTCTGGCGCGGCGCCATCGAGTTGACGGTGTGCGCGGTGGTCGGCTGCACGATGTCGTCGTCGCGATGCAGCGCGCTGCGCGGCAGGTCGGCGATCCCGCGCGCGTCGTCGTCGCCGCCGTCGCGCGACAGCTTGACGCCGAACGACGTGTCGACCCACGCGGCGAACTGCCGCCAGCCGATGCCGGTCAGCCAGGGCAACCCGGCGAAGAACAGGACGACCATCGCGACCGGCGTGCCGATCGGGCCGAGTACGTGGGCGAAGCCTGCCGAGAACGCATGGCCGAGCGCGTTCGTGTCGGGGCCCGACAGCGGGCTCGTCAGCGTGCAGCTTGCAACGAATACCGCGGCGAAGCCGAGCCACAGGCGGATCGAGCCGCGGCCGGCGAGGCCGCCGCCGCCGGGCAGCATCGCCTGCACGAGACGCCAGAAGAGAAGGAGGAACCAGACGGCGGAGATGCCGAACCAGCCGAAGACAACCGTGTGCATGCTTTGAAACAGGAGTGGGGCGGGGCGCGCGAGGCGCGACCCGCCGAGTTTAACCGGCCGGCGAACAAGATTCTCGGGTGGCGTGAATGCGTTTCACGCCGTGCGGCATGTGCGTCCGGCACATGCGCGCGACACGCGACGCGAAGGCGGTCGGCCGGCCTTCGCGTGCGCGGTGCATCAGGGGCTCCGGTGCGTGAAAGTGAGCGTTGCGCCGGCGGCGGTCACGATCTGCAGTTGCTGCGGCTCGCGCATCTGCACGCCGGTCTTGTCGACGTGCGCAAGCGCGTCGAGGTACGCGTGCTCGAGCTGGCCGCCGAGCGAATTCGGGCAGGCCATCCGCGTGCCGGCGAGCGGCCCGAAGCTCAGCAGCCCGTTCTTGATGGCGTAGGTGCCCATGTAGCGGTTGCAGCCCGAGAACCCGCTCGCGCGCCGGATGCCCGATTCGGTCGACAGCGCGAGCTTGATCGGCTCGCCGTTGTCGCCGTGCGGGATCGCGCGTTGCGTGCCGTCGGCGTTCACCCAGCTGGTGAGTTCCCAGCTGGTGTCGTCGAGCAGCTGGACGGCGGCCGGGTTGTACGGATCGGGGGCGGGGGCGGCGGAATCGGGATGGGTCGGCATCGCGCAGGCAGCGAGAAGCGTGGCAAGCGTCAGCGCGCAGAGCGGCGCGCGCAACGGGCGAAGCAGGCCGGTGCGTGCGCGTGCGGCTGCGGACAAGTGGGACATGAGCCTCGTTCCTCATCGGATTCTGATCAAGGCGTAAGAGTAACGCACCCGCCCCGCGGCAGGCGAGCCGACACTTCACGCATGAAAACGTTCGCAGCCCGTCTGGGTGCCGTGCGCGGTCGGGCACCGGCGGTCGAAACGGCCAAAACCGGCGTCATCGCGCGTGTTAACATCGGAGCCGTTTTCGTCCTCCACCAGAAGCGGGAAATCACATGCAGATCGGTCAGCGGCTCGGTACGCCGCTCTCACCCTCGGCCACGCGCGTCATGCTGCTCGGCGCCGGCGAGCTCGGCAAGGAAGTCATCATCGCGTTGCAGCGCCTCGGTGTCGAAGTCATCGCGGTCGACCGCTATCCGGACGCGCCGGGCCACCAGGTCGCGCATCGCGCGCACGTGATCGACATGACGGACGCCGCCGCGCTGCGCGCGATCGTCGAGGCCGAGCGTCCGCACCTGATCGTCCCCGAGATCGAGGCGATCGCCACCGACGCGCTCGCGGCGATCGAGGCGGCCGGTCTTGCCGAGGTGATCCCGACCGCGCGGGCGACGCAGCTCACGATGAACCGCGAAGGGATCCGCCGGCTCGCGGCCGAGGAGCTCGGCCTGCCGACGTCGCCGTATGCGTTCGCGGATTCGTTCGAGGCGTTCAGCGCGGCCGTCGCGAAGATCGGCATGCCGTGCGTCGTGAAGCCCGTGATGTCGTCGTCGGGCAAGGGGCAGTCGGTCGTGAAGACCGACGCCGACGTGCAGGCCGCGTGGGACTACGCGATGGCGGGCGGGCGTGTGAACCACGGCCGCGTGATCGTCGAGGGCTTCATCGATTTCGACTACGAGATCACGCAGCTGACCGTGCGCGCGATCGATCCGGCGACGCTCGCCACACGCACCTACTTCTGCGAGCCGGTCGGCCACGTGCAGGTCGCGGGCGACTACGTCGAATCGTGGCAGCCGCAGCCGATGAGCGCGGCGGCGCTCGAGAAGTCGCGCGAGATCGCGCACAAGGTCACCGAGGCGCTCGGCGGGCGCGGGCTGTTCGGCGTCGAGCTGTTCGTGCGCGGCGACGACGTGTGGTTCTCGGAAGTGAGCCCGCGGCCGCACGATACGGGCCTCGTCACGCTCGCATCGCAGCGCCAGTCGGAATTCGAGCTGCACGCGCGCGCGATTCTGGGGCTGCCGGTCGATCCGGCGCTCGGGACGCCGGCCGCGTCGGCCGTGATTTACGGCGGGCTCGACGAGCGCGGGATCGCGTTCGAAGGTGTGCGTGACGCGCTCGCCGTGCCGGGCGCCGACCTGCGCCTGTTCGGCAAGCCGGAAAGTTTTGCGAAGCGGCGCATGGGCGTCGCGCTGGCGACCGGCGCGACCGTCGACGAAGCCCGCGAACGCGCGAAGCGCGCCGCCGCGGCCGTCCGGCCCGTGTCGGCCCGCTGACGGACGAGGAGAGGACGATGGTGTCGAGGTGGTTGCGTATCGGAAAGCTGGGCGTCGCGCTGGCGCTTGTCGCGAGCCTCGCGGGTTGCGGCCTCGCGGCCGCGCCGTGCCGGGTGGCGTCGGCCGGGCTCAAGATCGTGCCGCTCGTCGGCCACGTCGCAGCGGCGCCGACCGATGCGTGCGCCGACGTCATCGACCCCTGATCCCGATACGCGACTCGATTCCCTGCCAACAACAAATAACCGCGCGCCCCGCGAGGGCGCGCTTCCACCCGTCTCGTGAGAGGACCTGCATGATTCGCCAAACCCTCGCCGCGCTCGCGCTTGCCGGCACCGCCGTTTCCGTCGCGCACGCCGCGCAACTGACCGTCGAGGAAATCGACGCCGATGCGCGCCAGCAGACCGTCTACCAGTGCGCGAACCAGAAGCAGCCCGTGCGCGTGTCGTACTGGCTCGCCGGCAACGGCCAGAGCTTCGCGCTCGTGCCGGTCAACGGGAAGCAGATGCTGTTCGTCGACACCGTGTCGGCGTCGGGCGCGCGCTACCAGGCCGGCCGCTATACGTGGTGGACGAAGGGCAAGGAAGCGACGCTGCGCGACGAGATCGCCGACCCGAAGTCGCCGCCGCTGCTCGGCGACTGCGTGCAGGTCGAGAAGAAAAAGAAGAAGGGCTGAGCGCCGGGCGCGATCGCGGACCGTACGCGCGCGCATTGACCGGCTGCCGCGCCTGACCGCCCGGTACGCGGGCAGGCGGCGGGCGTCCGGATACGCTGTCCGCGATCGGACCCTCGATATTGCCTGCCGGCCGATCGGGATAGCCCGATCGGGCCGTCCATCGCCCGCGCGGGCCCGTACCGGCCCGCCGCGCGAACCGCCGCTGTGGCCGTTCGCGGCGTTGTCACGGACAGATGGCCGCGCAGTGCTACAATACGGCCCTTTCCGCCGGCATTCGCGCCGAACGGAGTCCGCACGGCCTGGCGTCCAGCGTTCACATTGAACCGGTCCCAAGCGCCAGAGCGGCGCCGCGCGGCGCGCCGCGGCTCCGTCTATTTCCGAATTGTGATGAGCGCAGGCCCGGCTGGCCTGACGCACGATGTCCCCGCCGCGCCTTTTGAGCGAAACGCCACCATGTCCGATTCTGTCGCCAAGCCCGTCGACGCAACCTTCGATCAATTCGGCCTTGCCGCCGATATCCTGAAAGCCATTGCGGAGCAGGGCTATACGACGCCGACGCCGATCCAGGCGCAGGCCATTCCGGTCGTGCTCGCCGGCCGCGACGTCATGGGCGCCGCGCAAACGGGTACCGGCAAGACCGCGAGCTTCTCGCTGCCGATCATCCAGCGCCTGCTGCCGCAGGCCAACACGAGCGCGTCACCGGCGCGCCACCCCGTGCGTGCGCTGATCCTCACGCCGACCCGCGAACTCGCCGACCAGGTCGCCGCGAACGTGCACGCGTATGCGAAGCACACGCCGCTGCGCAGCGCGGTCGTGTTCGGCGGCGTCGACATGAACCCGCAGTCGGCCGAGCTGCGCCGCGGCGTCGAGATCCTGATCGCGACGCCGGGCCGCCTGCTCGACCACGTGCAGCAAAAGACGGCGAACCTCGGCCAGGTGCAGATCCTCGTGCTCGACGAAGCCGACCGGATGCTCGACATGGGCTTCCTGCCCGATCTGCAGCGCATCCTGAACCTGCTGCCGAAGGACCGTCAGACGCTGCTGTTTTCGGCCACGTTCTCGGGCGAAATCAAGAAGCTCGCGTCGACTTACCTGCGCAACCCGCAGACGATCGAGGTCGCGCGCAGCAACTCGACGAACGCGAACGTCACGCAGATCGTCTACGACGTCGCCGAAGGCGACAAGCAGGCGGCCGTCGTGCAGCTGCTGCGCGATCGCGGCCTGAAGCAGGTGATCGTGTTCTGCAACAGCAAGATCGGCGCGAGCCGCCTCGCGCGCAATCTCGAGCGCGACGGCGTGGTCGCGTCGGCGATTCACGGTGACAAGACGCAGATCGAGCGGATGCAGGCGCTCGACGCGTTCAAGCGCGGCGAGATCGAGGCGCTGGTCGCGACCGACGTGGCCGCGCGCGGCCTCGACATCGCCGAGCTGCCGGCCGTGATCAACTTCGACCTGCCGTTCAGCGCGGAAGACTACGTGCACCGGATCGGCCGGACCGGCCGTGCGGGGGCGACGGGCGACGCGCTGTCGCTGTGCAGCCCGAACGAGCGCAAGCAGCTTGCCGATATCGAGAAGCTGATCAAGCGTCCGCTCGAAATGCAGACGCTCGCGCTCGACAAGCCGGCGCGCCATCGTCACGACGAGCGCGGCGGTGACCGTGGCGGCGATCGCCACGGCGAACGCGGTGGCGAACGGGGCGGTCGCCGCGATCGCGACGAGCATCGCGGTGCGTCGGGACACCGGTCGGCCGGTGCCGAGCGCGGTGGTCGTCCCCGTCGTCACGAAGCGCCGGTCGACGATTTCTTCCTGAAGCCGTACGAGCCGTCGGCGCCGGCGAAGCAGGCGGACGACGCGCAGCCCGCGCAGCAGCCCGAGAAGAAAGGGCCGAAGCGTCAGGTTGCGGCGCTGCTCGGCGGGTTCGGGATGCCGCGCAAGCCGTCGGCGTAACCGGACGGTTCAAGCGGTCGAGGCGGTGTGCGAACACTGCCGCGGAAACGGGTGCATGCGATGAGCATGTGCCCGTTTTTCATTGGGCGACGCGATCGGGCCGGGGCGTGCGCGGGAGGGCGATTGCTGGCCGCGCGGGGCAGGAGGATTGCGATGCCGTGTCGGCGGCGCGCATGGCGCTCGGGCTTCCGTCACGGATTCATGCGATCGGGTTCGACGCTGATGGAGGCAGGAACGCGGCCGGTACGAGGCGCGTTCCTGCCAGCGATTCAACCGGCGCGAGGCCCGAAGCGACGTGCCCACGCGTCGGTGGCGGTCGCGTAGAACGCGTCCATCGTCCGGCTCGACAGATCGCCCTCGTCCGACAGGCCGAGATGCGCGGCCGCGGCCAGCAGTGCCGGCAGCGGATCGTCGCGTTGGAGCGCGGTCGCGCCCGTCTGCTTGCTGAGTTTCTCGCCGTTTGCGTCGACGACGACAGGCACGTGCAGATACCGGGGCGTCGGCACGCCGAGGCAGTGTTGCAGATGGATCTGGCGCGCGGTCGAATCGAGCAGGTCGGCGCCGCGCACGACATGCGTGATGCGTGCGTCGGCATCGTCGACGACGACCGCGAGCTGATAGGCCCATTGGCCGTCCGCGCGCTTCAGCACGAAATCGCCGACTTCGGTCGCGAGGTTCTGCGATTGCGCGTGCTGCCAGCGGTCGTCGAACGTGACGATCGCGTCGTCGCCGTCGGGCACGCGCAGCCGCCACGCGCGCGCGGGCTTGCCGTGCAGGCCGGTGCGGCAGGTGCCCGGATACGCGAGCGTCGTGTGGCGCTCGTGGGCGGCGCGCAGCGAATCGGCGATTTCCTTGCGCGTGCAGCCGCACGGGTAGGCGAACCCCGCCGCGACGAGCTGCTCGAGCGCGGCCGTGTAGGCCGCATCGCGCGTGCTTTGCCATACGGGCGGTGCGTCGGGCGTCATGCCGAAATGCGCGAGCGTCGCGAGGATGTCGTCGGCCGCGCCGGGTACCGTGCGCGGGCCGTCGAGATCCTCGATGCGCACGAGCCACGTGCCGCCGTGTGCGCGCGCATCGAGCCAGCTCGCGAGCGCGCCGACCAGCGAGCCGAAGTGCAGCGGGCCGGTAGGCGACGGCGCGAAGCGGCCGCGATAGCCGTTCATCGGGACGCGGGGCGCGCGCTTACGCGGCGCTGGCTGCCTGCGCGCAGGCCGGGCACGACTTGCCGGGCACGTAGCTCGGCGATTGTTGCGCTTCCGGCGTGACGACCGCGCGGCACGCGAAGCACGTGACGTTCTCGGTGGGCTGGAGTTGCGGGTTCAGCGCGGTGCGGTAGTCGAACACGAAGCAGTCGCCGTGGTAGTGCGCGCCGCCGACTTCCTCGAAATACTTCAGGATCCCGCCTTCGAGCTGGTACACGTTCTCGATGCCGATTTCCTTCATGTGGATCGCGGCCTTCTCGCAGCGGATGCCGCCCGTGCAGAACGACACGACCGTCTTGCCTTCGAGGTCGGCGCGGTTCGCGTCGATCACTTCCGGGAATTCGCTGAACTTGTCGATCCGGTAGTCGAGCGCGTCGTCGAACGTGCCGACGTCGACTTCGAACGCATTGCGCGTGTCGAGCATCACGACCGGGCGGCCCGTGTCGTCATGGCCGCGGTCGAGCCACGTCTTCAGCGTCTGCGCGTCGACGAACGGTGCGCGGCCGAGTTCCGGCTTGATCGCGGGCTTCTTCATCGTGATGATCTCGCGCTTCAGGCGCACGAGCATGCGGCGGAACGGCTGGGAGTCGGACAGGCTTTCCTTGAACTGCAGCGTCGCGAACTTGCCTTCGAACAGCGGATCGTGGCGGAGGTACGCGATGAACGCGTCGGCGGCTTCGCGCGTGCCGGCGATGAACAGGTTGATGCCTTCCGGCGCGAGCAGGATCGTGCCGCGCAGGCCGAGTTCGTTGCAGCGGGCGGTGACGAGCGGGCGCCATTGCTCGTTCGCGTCGAGCGACACGAAGTGGTAGGCGGCGAGGTTGACGATGGTCATGATGGTCCGACGGGAAAACGGCCGCACGGCGGCCCGCAAAAAAGGGTGCGAAGCCGGGGCGTTGATTCGAAAAACCGTATTATCCCGCAAACCGCGCGCGCATCGGCATCCGGCCGTTTGGCCAGCTGCGCGACGCGTCGCCGCGTGCATCGGCCGAACGGCCGGCGCGGGCATTTTTTGGGCAGCCTGCGCGGCGGGGCGGCTACAATAGCGCCCATGTCAGATCCCCGCTTCGTCCATCTTCGCGTTCACTCCGAATTCTCGATTGCCGACGGCATCGTGCGCATTGACGACATCGTCAAGGCGGCGGCCGCAGACGGTCAGGGCGCGCTCGCGCTCACCGATCTCGGCAACGCATTCGGCCTCGTCCGTTTCTACCAGGAAGCCCGCGGCAAGGGCATCAAGCCGATCGCCGGCTGCGACGTCTGGATCGCCAATCCGGACGATCGCGACAAGCCGTCGCGGCTGCTGCTGCTCGTCAAGGACAAGGTCGGCTACCTGAATCTCTGCGAGCTGCTGTCGAAGGCGTGGCTCACGAACCAGTACCGCGGCCGCGCGGAGCTCGACGCGAGCTGGCTCGACGGCGCGCTCTCGCAGGGGCTGCTCGCGCTGTCGGGCGCGCAGCAGGGCGATATCGGGCTCGCGCTGGCCGCGGGCAACGAGGAAGCCGCGCGCCGTCACGCCGAGCGCTGGGCGAAGGTGTTCCCGGGCGGTTTCTACATCGAGCTGCAGCGTTACGGCCAGCCGGGCGCCGAGACGTACATCCAGCAGGCCGCGACGCTCGCCGCGTCGGTGAAGCTGCCGGTCGTCGCGACGCATCCGACCCAGTTCATGACCGACGACGATTTCACCGCGCACGAGGCGCGCGTGTGTATCTCGGAAGGCGACATCCTCGCGAATCCACGGCGCCAGAAGCGTTTCACGACCGACCAGTATTTCCGCACGCAGGACGACATGGCCGCGCTGTTCGCCGACCTGCCGTCGGCGATTGCGAACACGGTCGAGATCGCGAAGCGCTGCAACCTGAAGCTCGAGCTCGGCAAGCCGAAGCTGCCGCTGTTCCCGACGCCGGACGGCATGTCGCTCGACGACTACCTGGTCCAGCTGTCGAAGGAAGGGCTCGAGACCCGTCTCGCGCAGTTGTATCCGGCCGAAGCCGAACGCGACGCGCAGCGCGACACGTACTACAAGCGGCTCGAATTCGAGTGCGGGACCATCACGAAGATGGGCTTCCCCGGCTACTTCCTGATCGTCGCGGACTTCATCAACTGGGCGAAGAACAACGGCGTGCCGGTCGGCCCGGGCCGCGGCTCGGGCGCCGGTTCGCTGGTCGCGTACGCGCTCGGCATTACCGATCTCGATCCGCTGCGCTACAACCTGCTGTTCGAGCGCTTCCTGAACCCGGAACGCGTGTCGATGCCCGACTTCGACATCGACTTCTGCCAGCACGGCCGCGATCGCGTGATCCAGTACGTGAAGGAGAAGTACGGCGCGGACGCCGTGTCGCAGATCGCCACCTTCGGCACGATGGCCGCGAAGGCGGCCGTGCGCGACATCGGCCGCGTGCTCGACCTCGGCTACATGTTCACCGACGGCATCGCGAAGCTGATCCCGTTCAAGCCGGGCAAGCACGTGACCATCGCCGACGCGATGAAGGAAGAGCCGCAGCTTCAGGAGCGCTACGACCACGAGGACGAAGTCCACCAGCTGCTCGATCTCGCGCAGCGCGTCGAGGGCCTCACGCGTAACGTCGGGATGCACGCGGGCGGCGTGCTGATTGCGCCGGGCAAGCTGACCGATTTCTGTCCGCTGTACACGCAGGGCGACGAAGGCGGCGTGGTCAGCCAGTACGACAAGGACGACGTCGAAGCCGTCGGCCTCGTGAAGTTCGACTTTCTGGGTCTGACGACGCTGACGATCCTCGACTGGGCCGAGCGCTACATCCGCCGGCTCGATCCGTCGAAGGCCGACTGGTCGCTCGCGCAGGTGCCGCTCGACGACGCCGCGTCGTTCCAGATCCTGAAGAAGGCCAACACGGTCGCGGTGTTCCAGCTGGAAAGCCGCGGGATGCAGGGCATGCTGAAGGATGCGCAGCCCGACCGCTTCGAGGACATCATCGCGCTCGTGTCGTTGTACCGCCCGGGCCCGATGGACCTGATCCCGAGCTTCTGCGCACGGAAGCACGGCCGCGAGAAGGTGGACTATCCGGATCCGCGCGTCGAACCCGTCCTGAAAGAGACCTACGGCATCATGGTCTATCAGGAGCAGGTGATGCAGATGGCGCAGATCATCGGCGGCTACTCGCTCGGCGGCGCCGACTTGCTGCGGCGCGCGATGGGCAAGAAGAAGCCCGAGGAGATGGCCAAGCACCGCGAGATCTTCGCCGAAGGTGCGGCGACGAACGGCCTCACGCGCGAGAAGTCCGACGAGATCTTCGACCTGATGGAGAAGTTCGCGGGCTACGGCTTCAACAAGTCGCACGCGGCCGCGTACGCGCTGCTCGCGTATTACACCGCGTGGCTGAAGGCGCACCATCCGGCCGAATTCATGGCGGCCAACATGACGCTCGCGATGGACGACACCGACAAGGTGAAGATCCTGTTCGACGACTGCGTCGTGAACAACCTCGCCGTGCTGCCGCCCGACATCAACCAGTCGCACTACCGGTTCGAGCCGGTCGCCGAAGCCGACGGCAAGCGCTCGCGCACGATCCGCTACGGCCTCGGCGCCGTGAAGGGCAGCGGCCAGAACGCGATCGAGGAAATCCTGCGCGCCCGCGAGGAAAAGGCGTTTACCGACCTGTTCGACTTCTGCGAGCGGATCGACCGCCGCGTCGTCAACCGCCGTACGGTCGAGGCACTGATCCGCGCCGGCGCGTTCGACTCGCTGAACGCGAACCGTGCGCAGCTGATCGCGTCGGTGCCGCTCGCGATGGAAGCGGCCGACCAGGCCGAGGCGAACGCGATGCAGGCCGGCCTGTTCGACATGGGCGCCGAGTCGCCGCACGCGCATGCGCTCGTCGACGAACCGGCGTGGGACGACAAGCGCCGCCTGCAGGAAGAAAAGGGCGCGCTCGGCTTCTACCTGTCCGGCCACCTGTTCGATGCGTATCGCGACGAGGTGCGCCGCTTCGTGCGGCAGAAGGTCGGCGACCTCAAGGAAGGGCGCGACAAGCTCGTCGCGGGCATCATCGCGTCGCTGCGCACGCAGATGACCCAGCGCGGCAAGATGCTGATCGCGCTGCTCGACGACGGGTCGGGCCAGTGCGAGATCACGATCTTCAACGAACAGTTCGAGGCCAACAAGGCGCTGTTCAAGGAAGACGAGCTGCTGATCGTCCAGGGGCAGGCGCGCAACGACGCGTTTACCGGCGGCATCCGCTTCACGACCGATACCGTGATGGATCTCGAACGCGCGCGCAGCCGCTATGCGCAGGCCGTGCGGCTGACGATGAACGGCAACGCCGACGCCGTCGCGCTGCGCCGCGTGCTCGAGCCGCACGTGTCGAAGGACGATCCGGCGCCCGCGGTCGAAGCGCCGGCGCCGCGCGGCGGCGGGCGCGATGGCGGCCGGCGTCCGCAGGCGCCGCTGCCGAACGGGCTCGCGGTCCAGGTTCATTACAGCAACGCGCGGGCGCAGGGTGAAATGCGCCTGGGCGACGCGTGGCGCGTGAAGCCGAGCGACGTGCTGCTCGCGGAGCTGCGCGCGGCGTTCGACGGCAGCGTCGTCGAAATCACGTACTGATCGCGCCCCGCTTCGACGGCTGTCGCAGCATGCGGCCCGTCGCATCGCCATCGTGCGGTGCGGCGGGCCGTTTTTTACATCCGAGGGTAATCGGGTCTTGGGCTGGTCATCGGGACGCTATACAATCCGGCGCTAGCCGCATGTACGCGGTGAAAAAACGGGGGCGGATCTGCGCGATGCGCGACACGACGGCCCCGGATCAGGATGCCGTGGAACGGCCCGTCGCGACGATAAAAAACTGACTGTCACCACATGACCATGGCCAATGGGAACCCGACGCAGCGGATCCTCGTGATCCGGATTGATTTTCTCGGCGACATGCTGTGCACGACGGCGTTTCTCGGCGCGCTGAAGGAGCGTTGGCCCGGCGCGGAGCTCCATGTGGTCGCGAACCGCTACAACGCGGCCGCGCTGGCCGGCAACCCCGACGTGCACGCGGTCCACACCTATGTGTACAGCCGCCAGTGCGAACGCAACGACCGTCCCGGCCGGATGCGCGCGATTCTCGACCGGCTGCGGCTCGTGCGCCGCCTGCGTCGCCTGCGGTTCGACCTCGTGGTCGTGCCGAACGGCGGCATGCATCGCAGCAGCATGCAGTTCGCGCGCCAGCTTCGCGCGAAGGATTGCCGCTGGCACGATGCCGAGACCGAATTCGACGATCGCAAGCCCGAGCATGTCGCGCAGCGGCAGATGTGCCACGAGGCGCTGTCGGGTTTCCGGCTCGTGCCCGAACTCGGCCGTGCGGATCTGGACCGTCTCGAACTGTCGGTTCATCCCGACCGGACGCTGCAGGATACGTGGTATCGCCTGCTCGGCGCGCGCACGAAGCCGCGTGTCGGGCTGTTCGTGTCGAACAAGGCCGTCGAGCGCCGCTGGCCCGCAGGCCACTGGCGCGACCTCGGCGTGCGGCTTGCGCCGTTCGCCGACGTGATCGTGTTCCGCGATCCGGCGATTGGCAAGTGCGCCGAGGACGACGCGTGGCACGACGTGAACGCGCGGCACGTGGCGCCGTCGTCGGTCGCCGAACTGGTGGCCGCCGCGAGCCTGCTCGACGTGGTCGTGTCGGCCGACAGTGCGCCCGTGCATCTCGCGTCGGCGCTCGGCGTGCCGGTCGCCGCGCTGTTCGAGGACCGTCCCGAGAAATACCTGCGCTGGCACCCGCTTGGCGTGCCGCATGTGATCCTGCGCGCCGGCGCGACCGTCGACGCGATCGGCGTCGACGCGGTCGAACGGGCCGTGCGCCATCTGCTGCCGCAGGCCGGCCATCGCGACGAGCCGGTGGCTGCTGCGGGACATGCGCAGCCGGCTGCGGCCGCGCCGGCGATCAGGACGATCGCCTCGTAGCGGGGCGCACCCCGCACGGCGTGGCTCGCTGACGGGGCCGCACCGGGGCGGCTTCAGGACGGCTTGCACGGACCGGTGCGCCACGCCGCGCCGGCTGCGGCAAAATCCTGTACATTGCCAGCCTTGTTCAGCCAGCTAGACAGATCGATTGCCGTGGCCCTGTTTTCTTCCGCCCGCCCACCCAGAACCATCCTCGTTGCCGCACCGCGCCGGATCGGCGACGTGCTGCTGACGACGCCGCTCGTGCGTTCGCTGAAGGCCCGCTGGCCGGATGCGCAGATCGACATGCTGGTGTTTCGCGGCACTGAGGGCGTGCTCGAGCACAATCCCGACGTGCGGCGCGTGATCGTCGTCGCGCAGCGTGCGGGATTCGGCGAGCGACTGCGCGACGCGTTGTCGATGTGGCGCCGCTACGATCTCGCATGCGCGGCACTGAGTTCCGACCGGCCGCGTTTCTACAGCTGGTTCGCCGGCCGCAAGCGGGTCGGCCTCGTCGATCCGAATCGCGTCACGTGGCTCACGCGCATGATGCTGAACGGGATCGCGATCAATCATCACGAATCCGCGCACACGGTCGTCAGCACGCTCGCCCTCGCGCCGGTGATCGGCATCGAGCCGGTGTCCGAGGTCGTTGCGCCCGGCATCGGCGACGATCCCGCGCGGCGCGCGCGCTTCGACGCGTGGCTCGCCGAGTCGCCGGCGATTCGCGACGGCAAGCCGCTGGTCGTCCTGCATCCGTATCCGATGTTCCGCTACAAGCAATGGCGGCTCGACGGCTGGGTCGAGATGATCGGCTGGCTGCGCGAGCACGGCTTCGCGGTCGCGCTGTCGGGCGGCCCGGCCGACAGCGAGCGCGAGTATGCGGAGCAGGTCGCGGCCGAAGCGGGCGGCGACGTGCTGAACCTGGTCGGCCGGCTGACGTTCGGCGAGAGCGCGGAGCTCGTGCGACGCGCGCGGCTCTTCATCGGGCCCGACACCGGCGCGACGCACGTCGCGGCCGCGACGGGTACCGACACGATCGCGTTGTTCGGCCCGTCCGACCCCGTGCGCTGGGGGCCGTGGCCGCAGCACTGGCCCGCGACCGAGAATCCCTGGCCGTTGCGCGGCTCGGGGCGGCACGGGAACGTGTGGCTGCTGCAGGGGGACGGCGATTGCGTGCCGTGCCGGCACGAAGGCTGCGAGCGCAAGGTCGACAGCCGCAGCGACTGCCTCGCCCATCTCGGCGCGCAGCGCGTGAAGGCCGCGGCGGCCGAGATGCTCGGGCTGAATCCGCCGGGTGCGGCGGATGCCATCGTCGACACGTCGCGACTGCATCGCGCCGGGTCGGACTGACGCGCGCGAGACGCGCGTATCGTCGTACTTGACGGGGAGTTGAGCCGCGCCGAGGACGCGCAGCCCGCTCGCTTTGACGCCGGCACCGCTGCAGCCCGCCGCCCGGCAGCGGAGCCGCGTATGCCGTCGTGCGTTACGCGCTGCGCCGGATCGCCGACGTTTCGCGCGGCAGCGCTTCGCTGCGTTCGCCGCAACCGAGCAGGATGCCGGCCAGCAGCACGATCAGGTGCCCTTCGGCGAAATCGAGCAGCAGCGAGTTCGCGAGACTGCCGATCGCGAAGATCGCGAGCCACCCGAGCAGCAGGTGCCGCGAGCGCGGATCGAGCGCTCGGCTGCCGCGCGCGATCTGCACGATCAGGTTGATGAACAGCAGCAGGCCGACCGTGCCGAGCTGGACGGCCATCAGCAGGTATTCGTTGTGCGGGTTCGACGTGAGCTGGCCTTCGGCCGCTGTCTTGCCGGCCGTGAGCCGCTCGAATTCGTATTCGAGGCCGCCGGCGCCGTAGCCGATCACGGGGCGCTGGCGATACAGTTCGAACCCCTTCTTGTACCACTCGAGACGCAGCCCCGTGGACGTGGCCGCATCGCTCTGCCGATACTGCTGCACTTCCGTCACGACTTTCACGAGCCGACCGTTGTGAACCGTGCACGCGGCGACCACGAGTGCGATACCGGCGAGCGCGAATACGCCGGCGGCCAGCCCGGCGCGCAGCGCCGACTGCCGGCGCAGCAGCAGCACGAAACGCGCGGCGACGACGAGGATCAGCAGCAGCGCGATGACTTGCCCCGTACGGCCCTGCAGCATCACGAACACGTTGACGAGCGACCACGCGGCGACGCCCGCGTACGCGACGCGCGGCAGCGCCGTGCGGGCCGCCAGCGCGAGATCGGCGGCCTGGTAGAACAGCAGCGCGCCGAACATGCCGGCGGCGATGTGGTTCTTGAACACCCACGCGCGCGACAGCGGCAGATCGGTCGCGTGCGCAGGCCCGATCGCCGTCAGCCCGAGATAGTTGGTGGTCGACAGCAACAGGATCACGCACAGCGTGCCGAACCAGCAGCGCCGCACGATCGGCGCCCAGTTCGAATGACGGAACGCGAGCACGGCAAACGGCAGCAGCAGCAGCTTGTCGTACTTGGCGACCCAGTTCCACGCCTTGTTGTGCGGTGCAACCGTGTACGTGACGCTGATGGCCAGCGCCGCGAGGATCAGCAGCGCCGCGAGCGACGCCTGATCGGTGACGAAAGAGCGCAGGTCGCGCCAGAATTCGGGCGAGATCACGAGCGCGGCGGCGAACAGCCCGCAGAACACGTTGGTTAGCGCGGTCGAGACGGGGACCATGCAGAGCGCGGCGACGGCGAATGCACGGGCGGCGGTCAGGCGCCGCGAGGCGGGAGCGGAAAACGAAAGCATCGGAACCTGTCGAATGGACGAATGCGGCTTGCCGGCATCGTGCGGCGCGCCGCGCATCCCGGCGGGAGATCCGGGACGAACGGCGCAGTATACGCGAAGCAGCAGGCGTTTCCGTGTCGTTTTCGGGGCCCGATCAGCTGAAGGCGCGCTTGATCCGCGAGCGCAGCAGCGCGCGCTTCAGACGGCCTTCCACCGTCGGCGTTTCGAGCGCGATTGGCGTGCCGGCCGGCTCGCCGCGATGCAGGTAATAGCGGTCGAACGTCGCCTGGGTCATGCCCCATTTGTTGAGAAACTGGCGGCGGCCGTCGTTTTTCACGATCTTGCCCGTGCTTTTCTGCTGGAAGTGGTAGACGAGGCTGTCGCCGACGCCGAGGAAGATCCGGCAGCCGGCATCCCAGAATTTCATCGAGAAGTCGTTGTCGCTGCTCATGCCGGGCGACAGCTCGCTGCTGTAGCCGCCGATGCGGTTCCACCAGTCGCGGTGTACGAGCGTCGGCGGCCAGGTCGACCCGAGCCAGTCCGCGCGCGCGAGCTTCGGCGCCGCCGCGACGAGGCCTGCCGCGTCGAATTGCTCGGCGTCGCGGCCGAAATTGCTGACGACGACGCACGGGTTGCGCGTGTCGACCGGCTCGACCATCGTGCCAGACAGCATGAAGAGGTCGGTCGGCATCTGTTCGATGCGGCGCACGAGCGCCGCGTCCCAGCCGGGGCAGCAGAACATGTCGTCGTTCATGTAGACGACGTAGTCGCGCGTCGCACGCGCGGCGGCGAGGTTCACCGCATGGCAGATGCCGATGTTGGCCGGCGACGCGGTGTGCTCGATGCCCTCGCTGCGCACCCAGTCGAGCGTGCCGTCCGAGCCGTCGTTCACGTGCACGATGATCTGGTGATCGTACGCGGAGTGGCGGCGCAGGCTGTCGACGACGAGCTTGAGGTACGGCAGGTTGTTCCAGGTCGGAATGATGATGGAGAACATGGCGGTCGGATTCGGTGGTCGTCGTGGCGGGCGGCGTGCGGCGCCGCCTCTCGGCGGGCACGCACGGCGCGGGCAGGCCGGCATTGTAACGCCGGCCCGGGCGCGCGCAGGCGGTGCGCGGGGCGGGCGGTTCAGCGCGCGGCTTCGTGGCCGAGCTTCAGGAAGCGGTAATACACGGTTTCCGCGTTGAATACGGCGATCATGAAGCCGGCGCGGCCGTCGAGGAACCCGCGTCGCAGCACGTAGGTGCGCACGAACGCCCATGCGCCGCGTGCGAGCGCCTTGCCGAAGCCGCCGCGCTGGCCGGCCGCGCGGCGCTGGCGCGCGCCGGCCGTCGAATACGCGTCGAGCTTGCGCACGACGGTTTCGAAATCCTCATACGAGTAATGCATCAGCTTGCCGGCCAGGCGCTGCGCGGCGCCGTCGAACACGAGGCGCTCGTGCACGAGGTCGTCCGAGAAGCGCGCGGTGCCGCGCCGGAACAGGCGCGGCACCCAGTCCGGATACCAGCCGCTGTGATGGATCCACTGGCCGCAAAAGCTCGACAGCCGGTCGACCGCATAGACCTGCGCGGCCGGCGCGCGGATCGTGTCGCGGATCGACTGCGCGAGCGCCGGCGTGACGACTTCGTCGGTGTCGAGCGACAGGATCCAGTCGGTGCCGAGCGCGTCGAGCGCGCGGTTCTTCTGCGGGCCGAAGCCCGGCCAGCCGCGCTCGACGATCACGCGCGCGCCGTGCGCCTGTGCGATCGCGACGGTATCGTCGGTGCTGCCGCCGTCGATGACGACGACATCGTCGGCGAACGACAGCGCATCGAGGCACTGCGCGAGCCGCGCGGATGCGTTGAGGGCGATGAGGGCGACGCCGAGGGAGGGTTCAGCCATGAAATCGTCGGAAAGGCGGAGAAAACGGTGAGCGGCAGTATACCCGCGGCCCGGCCGCCGGCCGCATCGGCCATGCCCGTGCCGGCGGGGGCGGTGCGGCTATAATGTTGAGCCCTTTTAGGCACCCGCCCGACAGGGGCGAACTCCCGGGCGGCCACGCGCCGGGCGCCGCACCGCGGCTCAAGAAGGATTGCCTTGGAAACCCAGAACACACTTCGCAAACCGATGGACGGCACCGGCACCTCGCCGGTCACGGTCCTCAAGCGCCTGTGGCCGTACATCCGCCCGCTGATCGGCATCGTGGTGCTCGCCGTGATGACGATGGGCGTCGTCGCGGCCACCGAAGCCGGTATCCCGGCGCTGCTCAAGCCGCTGCTCGACCACGGCTTCGGCGCGCATGGCAGCGACAGCGCGAAATGGTACGTGCCGATCGCGGTGATCGGCCTCGCGCTCGTGCGCGGCGTGTCGCAGTACACGTCGAATTACCTGCTCAACTACGTATCGAACCGCATCCTCCTGCAACTGCGGCTCGAGATGTTCCAGCGGATGCTCCACACCAGCGCGTCGTTCTTCCAGCGCGAAACCGCGAGCACGGTGATCAACGCGATCGTGTTCGAGGTCAACCAGATCCTGTCGGTGCTGACCGGCGTGATGGTCACGCTCGTGCGCGATTCGCTGACGGTGATCTTCCTGCTCGGCTACCTGTTCTACCTGAACTGGCGGCTCACGCTGATCGTCGCGGTGATCCTGCCCGGCATCGGCTGGCTCGTCAGCAAGATCAACCGCCGCCTGCGCCGCCTGAACCGCGAGCACCAGACGCTCACCAACGAACTGTCGTACATCGTCGAGGAGACGGTCGGCGGCTACAAGGTCGTCAAGGTGCACAACGGCGAAGCGTACGAGATGGACCGCTTCACGGCGATGAGCAAGCGCCTGCGCGGCTACGCGATGCGCATGACGATCTCGGGCGGCCTCGCGCAGCCGCTCACGCAGTTCCTCGCGTCGATCGCGCTCGCGGTCGTGATCACGATCGCGGTCGTGCAGTCGTCGAACGACCAGACGACGGTCGGCGGCTTCGTCGCGTTCGTCACGTCGATGCTGCTGGTGATCTCGCCGCTCAAGCATCTGATCGACGTCAACCAGCCGCTGCAGCGCGGGATGACGGCCGCCGAGCTGATCTTCGGGCTGATCGACGAGCCGGCCGAGCCGCAGGGCGGCGGCCGGCCGCTGCCGCAGGCGCGCGGCGAGATCGAATTCCGCAACGTGTCGTTCGACTACGGCGCGGCCGAGCGGCCGACGCTCGACCGCATTTCGTTCAAGGTCGCGCCGGGTGAAATGATCGCGCTGGCCGGCCCGTCCGGCAGCGGCAAGACGACGCTCGTGAACCTGCTGCCGCGCTTCTTCGACCCGACCGGCGGGGCGATCCTGGTCGACGGCGTGCCGGTTTCCGACTACGACCTCCACGCGCTGCGCAGCCAGATGGCGATGGTCAGCCAGGACGTCGTGCTGTTCAACGACACGATTGCCGCGAACGTCGCGTACGGCCAGACGCCCGACCGCGCGCGCGTGCAGGCCGCGCTCGAGGCCGCCAACCTCGCCGATGCGGTCGCCGCGATGCCCGACGGGCTCGACACGCTCGTCGGCGGCAACGGGATGCGATTGTCCGGCGGCCAGCGCCAGCGGCTCGCGATCGCGCGCGCGATCTACAAGGACGCGCCGATCCTGATCCTCGACGAAGCGACGTCGGCGCTCGACTCGGAATCGGAGCGCCACGTGCAGGCCGCGCTCGAGCGGCTGATGGAAGGCCGCACGACGCTCGTGATCGCGCACCGGCTGTCGACGATCGAGCGCGCGGACCGCATCCTCGTGCTCGAGGCCGGCAAGATCGTCGAGGAAGGCAGCCACGACGAACTGCTGCGCCACGGCGGCCTCTACGCGCACCTGCACCGGATCCAGTACCAGCAGCAGGCCGCGTAACGCGCGGTCATGCGGCCGCGCAATGCCGTGTGCTAGTCTTCATCGGGTAGTTCGAGTGGTTTCGTTCGACGTGACAACACGGAGGGAAAGCACGATGAAGAAGATGCACGGGATGATGCTGGCCGCGGTGATCGCGGCGGGTTTCGCCGCGCCGGCCGCGATGGCGCAGGACCACGACAACCACAACGACCAGGGCGGCCACGGCATGCAGCGTGGCCATGGCCCGAAACACATGCCGCCCGGCCAGATGCGTCGTGAGGACGACGTACCGCCGCGCTGGGCCGACCAGCCGCGCCGCGAGTGGCACAAGGGCGACCGGCTTCCCCCCGAGTTCCGCGATCGCCAGTACGTGATCGACGACTGGCGCGGCTATCGCCTGAGCGCGCCGCCGCGCGGCTATCAATGGGTGGGCGTCGGCGGCGATCACCTGCTGGTGCAGATCGGTTCCGGCATCGTGCTGCGGATCGGCGACTGACCTTGCCGGTCACCCGGCCCGTATCGCGATGCCGCGATGCGTGCCGGGCAGCCGGTCCGCCGTGTCACTTCGCGTCCGCGTGGCGGAACCAGCGCCGCTCGATTCTCGACATCACCCAGCACACGCCCAGCGCACACACGGTGCCGAGCGTCACTTCGCCGAGCCGAATCAGCGGCACGTCCCACAGCGGGCCGTTACCCGGAAACAGCATCACGATCGTCGCGGTCACGCCGCCGAGCCGCGCCGCGCTGCCGACGTTCAGGCACCAGCAGCAGACGATCACGACCGCGACCGTGATCGCATACGTGACGAGGCGATCGCCGCCGACCGCCGCGCCCGCGAAGCCGAGCAGGCCGCCGACCATCGCGCCGATGAACTGGTCGCGCGACAGCGACATCGTGTCCGAGTAGTTGTGCTGCGTGACGGCGATCGCGGTGATCGCGGCCCACACGGCCTGCTCGGTATGCATCGCGCGGCCGATCGCATACGCGAGACACGCGCCGCAGACGGCCTGGAGCGCCATCAGCCCGCCTTGCGCGAGCCGTTCGCTGAATGACAGCCCCTTGAACAGATCGAAGATCGACTGCTGGATCTGCTGGCGGGCTTCGTTGAGTGTCCTGATCGTATCCATCGTGAGTCAGCCAAGAAGCGGGTAACGGCGGCGCGCCGCGTTCAGCGCGCCTGTTCGGGCGAGGCGGCAGCCGGTTCGTCGGCCGCCGCGTCGCCGTTCTCGACGCGCGTTTCGGGCATCACGAGCCAGACCAGCAGCACCGCGAGCGCGCCGGCGCCCGCGAGCCCGAAGAAGCTGACCGCGTTGCCGAAGTGATCGGCGACGTAGCCGGCCGCGGCGGTGCTGAGCGTCGCGCCGATCCCGGCCGCGAGCCCGAACAGCCCGATGCACAGGTTGTAGCGGCCCTTGCCGCCCGCGACGTCGGCCGCGATCAGCGGCAGCATCACGCCGAACACGGCGGCGCTGATGCCGTCGAGCATCTGCACCGGCACGAGCAGGTACGGGCTGCTCACGCCGGCGAACAGCAGCGCGCGCACGGGCAGTGCGGAGAAGCCGAGCAGCAGGATCGGCCGGCGCCCCCAGCGTTGCGCGGAGCGGCCGACCCACGGCGACAGCATCGCGACGATCGCCTGCGGCACGATGATGCACGCGGCGATCACGAGCTGCACGTTCTCGCCCATCCCGGCCGTGACTTCGCCGGCCGCGAGGTTCAGCATCGCCGCGTTCGACAGGTGGAACAGCACGACGCACGCCGCGAAGATCAGCATCCGGCGGTCGCGCAGCAGTTCGAGCAGCGTTTCGCGTTCGCCGGCTTCGTCGTGGTGATCGTCGGGCTTCGACGACTGCGGGATCACTTCGTGGGTCGGCTGGATCATCGCGAGCGCGAACAGCGCGGGCAGCGCCAGCACGGCGGTCAGCCAGAACACCGCGCGCGCGGAGAAGTATTCGCCGGTGAGCCCCATCAGGCCCGCCGCGACCGCGCTGCCGATCGATGCCCAGCGCGCATTGCGGCCGAGCCGGTCGCCGAGGTCGGCGCGGCCGACGAGCGAGAACGAGATCGCGGCCATTGCCGGCACGAGCATGCAGCTCGCGAAGCCGTGGAACACCTCGGCGGCGATCACCGGCACGATCGTCGGGCTCGACGCGAGCAGCACCGCCGACAGGATGATGGCCGCGATCGCCCAGGCGGCCGCGCCTTTCTTGTTCTTCAGCGCGTCGACGGCCGCGCCGCCGGGCACCTGGCTGACCATCGCGCTGATCGTGCCGATCGACAGCACCATGCCGATCTCGCCCTGCGTCCACTTGTGCGACGCGAGGTAGGACGCGATGAACGGGCCGAACCCGGTCTGAACGTTTGCAACGAAGAAATTGAGCCAGTCGAGGGACCGCAGACTGCGAACGCTGACGGAATGCTTGATCGTCATCGGGCAGTACTCGCAGGCGAAGCCGCGGCCGGGGCAACGGGCGGGAAGACCGCGACGATCGGCTTGTCGGCCGCGTAGGGCGGCGACGCCTTGATCTGTGCGTCGTTCAGGTCGAGCTGCGGGTGCAGCGCCTTGTCGCGCGTGACGAAGCGCAGGGCGCCCCAGCTCGCGGCGATCGAACGGCGGTCGGTATTGACGAGGCCGCCGAGGTCGAGCACGACGGCCTGCGGCTGCGCGGCGCGGTCGATCAGCACGTCGACGATACGGCCGATCTTCGTGCCGTTCGGGCGCTCGACGTCGCTGTCGAGCATCGGCAGCCGCGTCGCGGGCGAGGCCGCGGCCGAACCCGACAGCGGCACGGCCTTCGGCCGTGCGGCCGGCGGCAGCTCGCCCGACGGCACGTCGAGCACGATCGGCTCCTGTTTGCCGCCCGGCGTGAAGCGGAACACGTTCCACGGGAAGATGACCTTGCGGTCGCCGACGCCCATGAAGCCCTGCAGGTTGACGATCATCTCGCGCGGCTTGCCGCTCGCGTCGGTCACCATGTCGACCGCGCGGCCGATCACCTTGCCGTTGCGGCGCGCGACCTCGCTGTCGAGCAGCGCATGGATCTGGGTACGGTCGAGCGGGCGCGTCGCGACGATCGGAGGCGGCGGAGGCGGCGGGGGCGTCGGTGTTTCGGGGCGCTGCACGGGTTTCGGCCGCGCCGCTTCGCGGTGCGGCTTCTTCGGCGCTTCCGGCACCTCCGGTTGCGTCGGCGCGGGCACGGGCGGCATCGTCAGCGGCTCGCCGACGGTTTCCTCGGCGGGCTCGACGAGTGCCTCGCTGATCGGCGCGGGCGGGTTCTGGACCGGCAGCAGCCCGCAGCCGGACAGCAGCGCGACGGCGGCGAGAATCAGGAAGACCGTCGAGGACGGCAACGATTTGCAGGATGCGGGAAACGGGAGTCCGCCGCTCATTGACACTCACTCCATGGGTCGGGGGCGGCCCGAGGGCACGCGGCTGGCGATGGATGGCGGGTGCGGGCGGCGCACCACGCGAGGTGAGATTTTAACGTGTCTTGCTTTCAGGACCGATTTCGATGGCCTGTTGCAGGCGGACTGTGGGGAAAAGGTAGGGATCGGAGGCGGCGCGGGCGCGGCCGGATGCGGTCCCGCGTGACGGTTGCGGCAGCGGCGCCCGATCGTCGGTGACGATGCGGGCGCCGCGCCTGCGTGCGGCTTATTTGACCAGCGAGCCGAGCGCCGTCGTGACCGGGGCGAGTACGCCGCCCCCCGTCTTCGAGAGCGCGCCGGTGCCGGTGCCGCCCGTCAGCCCGGCGACGGGCGAGCCGCCGGTTGCGCCCGACACGGCGCCCGTCACGGTGCCGACCGCCGACGTGAGCGCGCCGGCCGGGTTGCTGCCGCCCGTCGCGCCGCCGAGTGCGCCTGTCGACAGGAGCCCCGTGACCGGCGCGAGCGGATTCGTCGCGGCACTGCCGCCGCCGAGCAGCGTCGTGCCGGCCGTGGCTACCGTGTTGCCGGTTGCCGTCACCACGTTGCCGACGCCGGTCGTGACCGGATTGCCGCCGGTCTTCGCGATCGTCGTGCCGGCGTTCGCGACACCGTTGCCGACCGTCGTCACGAGGTTCGTGAGCGGCGCGCCGAGCGGCGTGCTTGCTGCGACGGTCTGCGTGACCGACCCGACCGTCGTCGTGATCGGCGTGATCGCCGAACTGGCGGCGCCCGTGACCTGCGCGACGGGCCCGGTCGACAATTGCGTGCCGAGCGTTGCGCCGCCGCCCGCGATCGTATTGCCGAGCGTCGTGATCGCGCCGCCGACGGGCGACGTGACGGGGGCCAGCGGGGCCAGTGCCGAGCCGCCGGCACCGAGACTCGACACGACACCGCCGGTCGCCGCGACCGCGTTGCCGAGGTTCGTGACCACGCCGCCCGTGCTCGCGACCGTCGTGCCGACCGGATTCGACGACGCGCCGAGCTGGCCGAGCCCCGATCCGATGCCGGTGCCGAGCGTCGTGACGGCCGCGCCGGCATCCTGCACCACGGTACCGAGCCCTTGCGTGGTCGCCGCGTTCGTGCCGGGCAGCGACTGGCCCGCGATCACCGTGCCGACGCCCGACGCGGTGCCGCCCGCGGCCGTCACGACGTTGCTCGACGCATCGATCGTCTGGCCGAGTGCATTGGCCGACGTGCCGGTGCCGGAGGTGCCGCCCGTGCCGCTCCCCGTACCGCCGGCGGTCGAGCTGCTGCCCGACCCGCTACCGCTGCCGCTTCCGTTGCCGGCGCCCGTGCCGCCGGTCGTCGCGGTCGTGTCGCCCGAACCCGAGCCGCTGCCGCCGGTGCCCTGGCTCAGCGAGCCGGAGCCGCCGCAGGCGGACAGCGACATCAGCGCCGCAACGCCCGCCGCGATCATGATCATTCGGAGTCCTGCTTGATGGATGGTCGGCGTAGTCATGTCGTCCTCGTCCTGTCTCGTTTGATGGATTGGGTCAGGCGGCCGTCGCGTGCGCCGACGTGTCGTCGCTGCGAACGGGAAGCGGCTGGCGCGTTGTTGGTTGTCTCCCTGATTGCCTGTCGCCGTGTCGCATTTCGCCCGTACCGGAATCCGGAGCACCTGTCGGGCGAGCGATTCACATTCTTTCGTATTGCTTGCCGATCGCGCCGGAAAACACCGGATTCCTGGCGATCAGAGTAGGTCAGCCTGTGCGAGGCGTCTTTTAATGATCGTTAAATTGAAGTAAGCGTCCGATTCAATGCGGAAATCGGGGTAATCACGGTCGACGCGATGCGAATCGTGTGAGTCGGTGCCGGAGCGGCGGGGGAAGGGCGAGGGAGGGAGCGGTGCCGCGCCGGCCTGGTCCGCCGTCATGGCGGGCAGGCGCGGGCGCTGCGTGCAGCAGGGTGAAGCGGGGAAATCAGGCGTCCGGATACCACGCGTCGGTGAACTCGCTGACCTTGACGTCGGTCAGTTCCGGGCGGGCGGCGAGCCACCCGCGCACGAGTTCGCGATCGGCGTCGGTCGTCGTGCCGCGCGGCGCGCCGGAGATCACGTAGGCGCCGATGCCTTCGTCCGCGGACGCGACGGTCAGCAGCCCGTTCGCTTCGACGAAGTCGATGAACGCGTCGATCAGCTCGCCGCGCGCGAGGTCGGTCATTTCGTTGCGGTAATGCGCGGTGGCGTTGAACGCGAGTTCCTGGAATTCGCCGATGTGGAGTTTCTTGCGCTGGCGGCGGTTGTGGCCTTGGCTCATAGTGTGTGGTGAGTGCGAAAAGGGGTAAATGAAAGGGCGGCGGCGGGCGCTGGCGCGACATGCGCGAGCGGCCCGGGTACCGCATCCGGGCGCCGCGCGGCGATGCCGGCGGCGAATGGGCGGAACGTTACATCAGCACGATATCGTACTGCTCCTGACTCAAATTCGACTCGACCTGCAGCGACACCGGCTTGCCGATGAAGTCGATCAGCATCGCGAGATGCTGCGACTCTTCGTCGAGGAACAGGTCGATTACCTGCTGCGCGGCGATCACGCGGAATTCGCGCGGGTTGAACTGCCGCGACTCGCGCAGGATTTCGCGCAGGATGTCGTAGCACACGGTGCGCGACGTCTTCACCTGGCCCTTGCCCTGGCAGGTCGGGCACGGCTCGCACAGCACGTGCGCGAGCGATTCGCGCGTGCGCTTGCGCGTCATCTCGACGAGCCCGAGCTGCGAGAAGCCGTTGACCGTCACGCGCGTGCGGTCGCGCGACAGCGCCTTCTTCAACTCGGACAGCACCGCGTCGCGATGCTCGGCGTTCTCCATGTCGATGAAGTCGATGATGATGATCCCGCCGAGGTTGCGCAGCCGCAACTGGCGCGCGATCGTGTGCGCGGCTTCGAGGTTGGTCTTGAAGATCGTGTCGTCGAAGTTGCGCGCGCCGACGTAGCCGCCCGTGTTCACGTCGATCGTCGTCATCGCCTCGGTCTGGTCGATCATCAGGTAGCCGCCCGACTTCAGGTCGACGCGGCGCGACAGCGCGCGCTGGATCTCCGTCTCGATGTTGTACAGGTCGAACAGCGGCCGCTCGCCGGTGTAGTGGTGCAGCTTCGGGCTCACGGCCGGCGTGAACTCGCCCGCGAATTCCGCGAGGCGCTGGTACGTCTCGCGCGAATCGACCTGGATGCGCGTCGTGTCGTCGTTCGCGAAATCGCGCAGCACGCGCTGCGCGAGATCGAGATCCTGGTACAGCAGGCTCGTCGCCGGCAGCCGCTGCGCCTGCGCGACGATCGTCGCCCACGTCTTGCGCAGGTACGTGACGTCGCCGGCCAGTTCGTCGGAGGTCGCATCCTCGGCGATCGTGCGCACGATGTAGCCGCCTTTCTCGTCCGGCGGGATCACGGCCGTCAGGCGCGCACGCACGGCTTCCCGCTCGGCTTCGCTCTCGATCTTCTGCGAGATGCCGATATGCGGCTCCTGCGGCAGGTAGACGAGCGTTCGGCCCGCGATACTGACCTGCGTCGACAGCCGCGCGCCCTTCGTGCCGATCGGATCCTTGATTACCTGGACCATCAGCGTCTGGCCCTCGAACACGATCTTCTCGATCGGCTGGTGCGGCGTGCCCGACTGCGGCTCGCCGGCGAGGCGCGGATGCCAGATGTCGGCGACGTGCAGGAATGCCGCACGCTCGAGGCCGATGTCGATGAACGCCGACTGCATGCCGGGCAGCACGCGCACGACCTTGCCGAGATAGATGTTGCCGACCCGCCCGCGCGACAGCGTGCGCTCGACGTGAAGCTCCTGCACCGCGCCTTGCTGGACGAGTGCGACCCGCGTTTCCTGCGGCGTGAGGTTGATCAGGATTTCTTCGTTCATGTGCGGTTCAGAAGGCGACGCGTGCGGTGCGCAGCAACGCGGCAGTCTCAAAAAGGGGCAGACCCATGATACCTGAATGGGAACCGTCGATTCGCTCGATGAATTCTGCCGCGCGCCCCTGGATCGCGTACGCGCCGGCCTTGCCGAACGGCTCGCCAGTTTCGACGTAGCGCGCGTAGGCGTCGCGCGACGCGGGCGCGAAGCGCACCGACGAGCGCGACAGTGCGGGCGGCAGCAGCTCGCCGCCGGCATCGATCACGGCGACGGCCGTCAGCACCGCGTGTTCGCGGCCCGCGAGGCGCGTGAGCATCGCGAGCGCGTCGTCCGCGTCGGCCGGCTTGCCGAGGATCGCGCCGTCGATCGTCACGGTCGTGTCGGCGACCAGCACCGGCGCGGCCGGCTTGCCGCTCGCGACGAGGCGCGCACGCGCGGCTTCGGCCTTCGCGACGGTCACGCGCCGCACGTACGCATCGGCGGCTTCGCCGGGCACTTCGGCTTCGAGCGCCTCGGCGTCCTCGTCGGGGCGCGGCAGCAGCAGTTCGAAGCGTACGCCGATCTGCTGCAGCAGCTCCTGGCGGCGCGGGCTTTGCGAAGCGAGGTAAAGGGTCGGGAAAAGCGCGGGGGACGTGCTGGACGGCATGGTGTCGTTATCTCGTTGAGCGCGCGCGGCGCGCGTCCCGAGGACGACGCGTCATGCGCGGTGGTAGGGGTGATTCTGCGTGATGCTCCACGCCCGGTAAAGCTGTTCGGCGAGCAGCACGCGCACCATCCCGTGCGGCAGGGTCATGCTGGAGATGCGCAGCAGCACGTCGGCGCGCGCTTTCAGTTCCGGATCGAGGCCGTCGGCGCCGCCGATCACGAAGGCGACGTCGCGGCCGTCCTGCTGCCAGCCGGGCAGAGCCTGCGCGAGCTGCATCGTGGTCCAGTCGCGGCCGCGCTCGTCGAGCGCGACGACGCGCGCGCCCTTCGGCAGCGCAGCCTCGATCTTCTGCCGCTCGGCCGCCATCACGCTTTCGGCGCTGCGGCCGCCCGAACGCAGTTCGGGCTTGATCTCGCGCAACTCGATGCGCAGCTCGGGCGGCATCCGCTTCGTGTATTCGTCGAAGCCGGATGCGATCCAGCCCGGCATCTTGTGGCCGACCGCGAGGATGAAAAGCTTCATCGGAAGACGCGTGACGGCTTAACGGCGGCGGGCGGCCGTCTTGCGTGCCGGGCGTGCGGGCGCGGCTTCCTCTTCGTCCTCGTCGTCTTCGCTGGCCGTGGCAAAGCCGTTCGGGCCCTTGCCGCCGCCGAGCTTCATCCGCACCGGCTTGTCGCCCCAGATTTCCTCGAGGTTGTAGTACTGGCGCAGGGCCGGCTGCAGGATGTGCACGACCGCGTCGCCGCAGTCGACCAGCACCCATTCGCCGGTGTCTTCGCCTTCGGAGCTGACGATGTCGCCGCCGGCTTCCTTGACCTTGTCGCGCACGCTCGACGCGAGGGCCTTGGTCTGGCGGTTGGAGGTGCCCGATGCGACGACCACGCGGTCGAACAGTTCGGTCAGGTGGCTGGTGTTGAACACCTTGATGTCTTGCGCCTTGACGTCTTCGAGGGCGTCGACGATCACGCGCTGCAGTTTGCGAATATCCATGGATTCAGGAATGGTAGAGGCGATGTTGAAGAATATAGGCCCATACGGCAGCCGGCACATGCTCGGCCGACGCATCGGGCATTTGCGCATGGCGCGCGATGCATTCGCGCAGGTGCGCGCGGATGTCGGTCGCGGCAATGTCGAACGAAAGGGTCGTATCGATCAGCAGGCGGCCGGCCGGCGTGGCCTTCAGCACGTCGGCGCCGGCCTGCCGCGCGGCGATTTCCCGCGCGACGTCCGGCGGCGCCGTGCCCAGGTCGAAACCCGGGCGCGTCGACACGCAGATGTGCGCGTGGTCGAACAGCTTGCGCCAGTCGCGCCACGTGTCGAGCCGCACGAGCTGGTCGGCGCCGATCAGCAGCGACAGCGACGCATCCGGGCCGATCCGCTCGCGCCAGCGCGCGAGCGTCTCGACCGTGTAGGTCGGGCCGGTGTGCTCGATCTCGTCGGTGGCGACGGTCACGGTCACGCCCGGCAGGGACAGCGAGCCGGCGGCCGCGCGCGTCATCGCGAGCCGGTGCTCGGCGGCCGACACGTCGCGCTTCTGGTACGGCTGCCCGGCGGGCAGCAGCACGAGTTCGGTCAGGCCGAGCAGCTCGGTGAACCGGCGCGCGAGCGCGAGATGGCCGTCGTGGATCGGGTCGAAAGTACCGCCCAGCAAGCCGATACGACGCGGCAGCGGGGCGGGGCGGGCGGTGGTGTCCAGAAACGCGTCCTTTCCTTGGGGCAGCGGGGTGCGCGGGTTCAGACCCAGTCGCGCGGCACGATGAAGTCGCTGTACAGGCGCGCTTCCGGCGAACCCGGTTCGGGCTGCCAGTTATAGCGCCAGTTCGCGACCGGCGGCATCGACATCAGGATCGACTCGGTCCGGCCGCCGCTTTGCAGGCCGAACAGCGTGCCACGATCGAACACGAGGTTGAATTCGACGTAGCGGCCGCGGCGGTACGCCTGGAAGTCGCGCTCGCGCTCGCCGTACGGCAGCTCGGCGCGGCGCTCGACGATCGGCAGGTAAGCCTGCAGGAACGCATCGCCGACGCTTTGCATCAGGTCAAACGAGCGTTCGAAACCGGGCTCGGAGAAATCGTCGAAGAAGATCCCGCCGATGCCGCGCATCTCGTTGCGGTGCTTCAGGAAGAAATACTCGTCGCACCACTTCTTGAAGCGCGGATAGAGTTCCGCACCGAACGGGTCGAGCGCATCCTTGCAGGTCTGGTGGAAATGCCGCGCGTCGTCCTCGAAACCGTAAACGGGTGTCAGATCCATGCCGCCGCCGAACCAGAACACGGGCTCCTCGCCCGGTTTCGTCGCGATCAGCATCCGCACGTTCATGTGGACGGTCGGGCAGTACGGATTGCGCGGATGCAACACGAGCGACACGCCGAGCGCCTCGAAGCCGCGGCCCGCGAGCTGCGGGCGCGCCGCGCTCGCCGACGGCGGCAGCGCGTCGCCCGCGACGTCGGAAAAGCCGATCCCCGCGCGTTCGAACACGCGGCCGCCTTCGAGAATCCGCGTGCAGCCGCCGCCGCGCAGGCGTTCGGCCGGCCCGCGCTGCCACGTGTCGGTCGCGAGCGGCGTGCCGTCGCGCGCGCCGAGCGCGTCGGCGATGCGTGTCTGCAGGCCCTGGAGGTACGTGCGCACGCGTGCCACGTCGTAGGTCGAATCGGTCATGTCTGGACTGGGTGCCCCCGCCCGAAGCGGGGGCCGTAAAAAAGGCATCTGCCGGGCATTCTATCGAACCCCGGCAGAGGAGCCGCCGCCGCGCGAGGGCGGGGCGGCGATTGCGACGTCACACGCTCTTGCGGTTGAGCGCGCGGAAGCCGATGTCGCGGCGGTACTGCATGCCCTCGAAATTGATCTGGTTGATCGTGTCGTACGCATGCTGCTGCGCTTCGCGCACCGAATCGGCGAGGCCGACGACGCACAGCACGCGGCCGCCCGACGTCACGAGCTTGTCGCCTTCGCCGAGCGTCGTGCCCGCATGGAACGTCACGGCCTGTTCGGTCTCGGCCGGGATCCCGTTGATGCGGTCGCCCTTGCGCGGCGCGTCCGGATAGCCGTGCGCGGCCAGCACCACGCCGAGCGCGGTGCGGCGGTCCCAGTCGAGCTCGACCGTGTCGAGCGTGCCCGCGATCGCCTGTTCCACGACCTTCGAGAAATCGCTCTTCAGGCGCGCCATGATCGGCTGCGTTTCCGGGTCGCCCATCCGGCAGTTGAACTCGAGCGTGCGCGGATTGCCTTCCTTGTCGATCATCAGGCCCGCATACAGGAAGCCCGTGAAGCGGATGCCGTCCTTCTCCATCCCGCGCACGGTCGGCATGATGATTTCGCGCATCACGCGTGCGTGCATCTGCGGCGTGACGATCGGCGCGGGCGAGTACGCGCCCATGCCGCCGGTGTTCGGGCCGCGGTCTTCGTCGAGCAGGCGCTTGTGGTCCTGGCTCGAAGCCAGTGCCAGCGCGTGCTTGCCGTCGACCATCACGATGAAGCTCGCTTCCTCGCCGTCGAGGAATTCCTCGATCACGACGCGCGCGCCGGCATCGCCGAGCTTGTTGCCCGACAGCATCATGTCGACCGCTGCATGCGCTTCTTCGAGCGTCATCGCGACGACGACGCCCTTGCCGGCCGCGAGGCCGTCGGCCTTCACGACGATCGGCGCACCCTTCGCGTCGATGTACGCGTGGGCGGCCGCCGCATCGGCGAAGGTTTCATAGTCGGCCGTCGGGATGCCGTGGCGCTTCATGAACGCCTTCGCGAAATCCTTCGAGCTCTCGAGCTGCGCGGCTTCGCGGGTCGGGCCGAAGACCTTCAGGCCGCGTGCGCGGAACAGGTTGACGATGCCGGCCGCGAGCGGTGCTTCCGGCCCGACGAGCGTGAACGCGACGCCTTCGCGTTCCGCGAAATCGGCGAGTTCGTCGAGCGACGTGATATCGACGTTCTTCAGACGCTCGTCCTGCGCCGTGCCGCCATTGCCGGGCGCGACGTAGACCATCTGGACGCGCGGCGACTGCGCGAGCTTCCACGCCAGCGCATGTTCGCGGCCGCCGGAACCGACGACGAGTAGTTTCATGGGATTCCCCGCAGACTAGAAAACAGGGCGGCCGGCGCGCTCAGGCGCGCCGGCCGCGGAATCGGTCGGGCCGCCGCCGCGACAGGCGCGCGGCGGCCGGCATCTCATTCCTCGATGATGACGGCGTTCGTATACACGTCCTGCACGTCGTCGAGGTTCTCGAGCGCGTCCAGCAGCTTCTGCATCTTCGCCGCGTCGTCACCGGTGAATTCGACTTCGTTCTGCGGCTTCATCGTCACTTCGGCGAGCTCGGCCTTGAAGCCGCCGGCTTCGAGCGCGTCCTTCACCTTCGAGAATTCCTGCCAGTCGCACAGCACTTCGATCGAGCCGTCGTCGTTCGTGTTCACGTCGTTCGCGCCGGCTTCGAGCGCGGCTTCCATCAGCGCGTCTTCCGACGTGCCGGGCGCGAACAGGAACTGGCCGACGTGATCGAACATGAACGCGACCGAGCCGTCGGTGCCCATGTTGCCGCCGAACTTCGAGAACGCGTGGCGAACTTCCGCGACCGTACGCGTGCGGTTGTCGGTCAGCGTGTCGACGATGATCGCCGCGCCGCTGATGCCGTAGCCTTCGTAACGGATTTCCTCGTAGTTCGCGCCGTCCGCGCCGCCGACGCCGCGATCGATCGCGCGCTTGACGTTGTCCTTCGGCATGTTCGCGTCGGCTGCCTTGTCGACCGCGAGACGCAGGCGCGGGTTCGAGTTGACATCGCCGCCGCCGAGGCGCGCCGCGACCTGGATTTCCTTGATCAGGCGGGTCCAGATCTTGCCGCGCTTCGCGTCGGCCGCTGCCTTCTTATGCTTGATGTTGGCCCATTTCGAATGACCAGCCATACCTTTCTCCGTGCCCGGGCGCGCAGCGCGGGCGATTGTTTCAATGTGTCGTTGAGTCGGCGGCCGTGTCGGCGGGCATGAAGCCGCGGGGCCGCGCGTATCGAGTGGATCGTGATTTTATCACGCGGCGACCGCCGGTTCGGGGCCGCCGCGCATGGCCGAACGGCCGGGCAGGCCGCCGCGGACCGGGCCGCGCGCCGCGCGGCCGTGCAGGCGCTCAGTTCTTGGTGCCGAACAGGCGGTCGCCCGCGTCGCCGAGGCCCGGCACGATGTACGCGTGCTCGTTCAGGTGCGAATCGAGCGACGCGACGAACAGCTTCACGTCCGGGTGCGCGTCCTGGAACACCTGGACGCCCTCGGGCGCGGCGACCAGCGCGACGAACATGATGTTCGCGGCCGGCACGTTGCGGCGCTTGAGCACGTCGACCGCGTGCACGGCCGAATAGCCGGTCGCGACCATCGGGTCGCACAGGATGAAGATGCGGTCTTCGAGATCCGGCAGGCGCACCAGGTATTCGACCGGGCGGTGGTCGTCGGCGCGGTACACGCCGATGTGGCCGACGCGCGCGGACGGCACCAGGTCGAGCAGGCCGTCCGACATCCCGATGCCCGCGCGCAGCACGGGCACGATCGCGAGCTTCTTGCCCGCGATCACGGGCGCATCGACCGCCACCAGCGGGGTTTCGACCCGCTTGGTCGTGATCGGCAGGTTGCGGGTGATCTCGTAGCCCATCAGCAGCGTGATTTCGCGCAGCAGCTCGCGGAACGTGCGCGTCGACGTGTCCTTGTCGCGCATGTGCGTGAGCTTGTGCTGGATCAGCGGGTGATCGGTGATGAAGAGGTTCGGGAAACGGCTGTCCTGTTTCATGACGGGGGCGCCTTGGCGGCAAAAGGGGATCGGGGCGGCGGCGGGCGCAAGCCGGCTGCCGCTTATGGCCGCAATTTTACCAAGGCGCGCCACATGATCCGGATATTATCGACGTCTCACGACAATCCGCGCGCCGCACCTGCCCGTTCGCCCGCCCACCGGCGCGGCGGGGCCGTGCCGGCGCGCGTCGCCACCAGGGAGTCGACGATGGATCTCGGTATCGAAGGAAAGACCGCACTCGTATGCGCGGCCAGCAAGGGCCTGGGTCGAGGCTGCGCGGAAGCGCTGGCCGCCGAGGGCGTGAACCTCGTGATCGTCGCGCGCACGCGCGACACGCTGGAGGAAACCGCGGAGGAGATCCGCGCCGGCGCGAACGTGTCGGTCACCGCGGTCGCCTGCGACATCACGACGCCGGACGGGCGCGCGGCCGCGCTCGCCGCGTGCCCGCAGCCGGACATTCTCGTGACGAATGCCGGCGGCCCGCCGCCCGGCGACTTCCGCGACTTCTCGCACGACGACTGGATCCGCGCGCTCGAGGCGAACATGCTCACGCCGATCGAGCTGATCCGCGCGACCCTCGACGGGATGATCGCGCGCCGCTTCGGCCGGATCGTCAACATCACGAGCTCGGCCGTGAAGGCGCCGATCGACGTGCTCGCGCTGTCCAACGGCGCGCGCTCGGGGCTGACCGGCTTCGTCGCGGGGCTGTCGCGCAAGGTCGCCGGCCAGGGCGTGACGATCAACAGCCTGCTGCCGGGGCTGTTCGACACCGACCGGATCGCGACGACGCTCGCCGCGTCGGCGAAGGCGCAGGGCGTGTCGGTCGACGAAATGCGCGCGCGGCGCGCGCACGACATCCCGGCCGGCCGCCTCGGCACGCGCGCCGAATTCGGTGCGGCGTGCGCGTTCCTGTGCAGCGTGCATGCCGGCTACATCACCGGGCAGAACTGGCTGCTCGACGGCGGTGCGTATCCGGGTACGTTCTGACGCGCGCCTTGCGATTCACGATCACGACAACAACCGAACGACGAAGGAACTGGAGATGAGCAAACCCCGCATCGCATTGATTGCGCACGACGCGAAGAAGGACGAGATCGTCGCGCTCGCGGGCGAATACCGCGCGACGCTCGCGCAATGCCGGCTGGTCGGGACGGGCACGACGGGCGGCCGCATCGCGGCCGCGCACGGGCTGGAGGTCGAGCGCAAGCTGTCGGGGCCGCTCGGTGGCGACCTGCAGATCGGCGCCGAGCTGGCCGAGGGCCGCGTCGACATCGTCGTGTTCCTGCGCGACCCGATGACCGCGCAGCCGCACGATCCCGACATCACCGCGCTCGTGCGCGCGTGCGACGTGCACGACGTGCCGGTCGCGACCAACGTCGCCACCGCGCGGATGCTGCTCGACGACCTGGCGCGCAACATGCAGGACGTTTGCTAGGTATGGGCCGCGCCCGATTGCCCCTGCTTACGGCAGGGCCATGCACGGACCGCGGCGACGCGCGAGAATCGTGCGTCGCGATACGCGCCCGCCGCCCGGTTCCCGCATGAATCGGCCGGCCCGCGCATCGGCGACCCCGATTTTTTCCTGACCGATTGACAGACGAGGAGCGAAACGATGCCGAAAGCAATCCGATACGACCAGCCGGGCGGCCCGGACGTGATGAAGTGGGTCGATGTCGAGGTCGGCGAGCCGAAGGCGGGCGAAGTCCGCATCCGGCAGCATGCGGTCGGGCTCAACTACATCGACGTGTATTTCCGTACCGGCCTTTATCCGCAACCGCTGCCCGGCGGCCTCGGGATGGAGGCGGCGGGCGAGGTGACGGCTGTCGGCGCAGGCGTGACCGCGCTCAAGGCCGGCGACCGCGTCGCGTATGTCGGGCAGCCGCCCGGCGCGTATGCGCAGGAGCGCGTGATGCCGGCCGAGCGGCTCGTGAAGCTGCCGGACGGCATCAGCTACGACGATGCGGCATCGGTGATGCTGCAGGGCCTCACCGCGCACTACCTGCTGCGCCGCACGTACCCGGTGAAGGCCGGCGACACGATCCTGATCCACGCGGCGGCCGGCGGCGTCGGCCTGCTCGTGTGCCAGTGGGCGAAGGCGCTCGGCGCGACCGTGATCGGCACGGTCGGCTCCGACGAAAAAGCCGAACTCGCGAAGGCGCACGGCTGCGACCACCCGATCGTCTACACGCGCGAGAACTTCACGCAGCGCGTGAAGGAGATCACGAACGGCGCGGGCGTGCCGGTCGTCTACGATTCGATCGGCAAGGATACCTACATCGGCTCGCTCGACTGCCTCGCGCCGCTCGGCTATTTCGTCAGCTTCGGCAACGCGTCGGGCCCGCTGCCGGCGATCGACTCGAAGGAGTTCTCGTCGCGCGGTTCGCTGTTCTTCACGCGGCCGACGCTGTTCTCGTACATCGCGAAGCGCGCCGATCTCGAAGCCGCGGCCGCCGAGCTGTTCGACGTGATCCTGTCGGGCAAGGTGAAGACCAGCATCAACCAGCGCTATCCGCTCGCGGAAGTCGGCCGCGCGCATGCCGATCTCGAAGCGCGCAGGACCACCGGCTCGACGATCCTCGTTCCCTGACCCGTCCCTCCGTGCCGGCGCCATGCCGGCACGCGCCCCTGCGGGCGGCGCCATGGCGCCGTCCGTCCCGCCTTCCGGTTTACCCCCGTCCGCGCGTTTACACGTTTTTTATATCTGCCCCGATACCTTTGACCCGTCCTTTACGTGCGTTCCCATAAGGTTCTAGTCGTCTGATTTCGACGACGGAGAACACAAAAATGGATGGGGTTTTCATCGGCGCCCTGGTGCTTTTCACCGCGCTGATCCTCGGATTGGTCGCCGGTTGCGACAAGCTCGTGCAATACGGTCGCGGGGGGCGAGCATGACCTGGATGCTTTGGCTGGCAGGTGCCTCGACGGCCCTGCTGTTCGCGTATCTCGTCTTTGCGCTGCTGCGCGCGGAGGACATCGAATGAACGCGAACAACCTGTTGCAGACGTTGCTGTTCATCGTCGTGCTGCTCGCGGCGGCGGTACCGGTCGCGCGCTACCTGTCGGCGGTGATGGACGGCAGCTCGCGTGTCGTGCGCGTGTTCGGGCCGCTCGAACGCGCGCTGTACCGCGTCGCCGGCGTCGATGCCGGCAGCGAGATGAACTGGAAGCAGTACGCGATCGCGACGATCGCGTTCAATGCGCTCGGCGCGCTGTTCCTCTACGGCCTGCTGCGCCTGCAGGGCGTCCTGCCCGGCAATCCGCAGCAATTCGGCCCGATGACGGTCGACGGTGCGTTCAACACGGCCGTCAGCTTCGTCACCAACACGAACTGGCAGGATTACACGCCCGAGCAGACCGTCAGCTACCTGACGCAGATGCTCGGCCTGACCGTGCAGAACTTCCTGTCGGCGGCGACCGGCATCGTCGTCGTGATCGCGCTGATCCGCGGCTTCGCGCGCCACACCGCGCAGACGATCGGCAACTTCTGGGTCGACCTGACGCGCGTGACGATGTACGTGCTCGTGCCGATGTCGGTCGTGATCGCCGCGCTGCTGATGAGCCAGGGCGTGATCCAGAACATGAAAGCCTACCAGGACGTGCCGGTGCTGCAGGCGAGCACCTATGCGGCGCCGAAGCTCGACGCGCAGGGCAACCCGGTGAAGGACGACAAGGGCAATGCGGTCACGGTGCCGACGCCGTTGACGAAGCAGACGCTCGCGATGGGCCCGGTCGCGTCGCAGGAAGCGATCAAGATGCTCGGCACCAACGGCGGCGGCTTCTTCAACGCGAACTCGGCCCACCCGTACGAGAACCCGACGCCGTTCGCGAACTTCATCCAGATCTTCGCGATCCTGATCATCCCGGCCGCGCTGTGTCTCGTGTTCGGCCGCATGATCGGCGACCGCCGGCAGGGCATCGCGGTGCTCGCGGCGATGACGGTCGCGTTCGTGATCGCGATCGGCGTCGAGGTGAATGCCGAGCAGGGCGGCAACCCGACGCTCGCCGCGCTGCACGTCGACCAGTCGGCGAGCGCGCTGCAGCCGGGCGGCAACATGGAAGGCAAGGAAACGCGCTTCGGCATCGCGCAGACCGGCATCTTCACGGTTGCGACGACGGCCGCGTCGTGCGGCGCGGTCGACACGATGCACGATTCGCTGACGCCGCTCGGCGGCCTCGTGCCGATGCTGCTGATGCAACTGGGCGAGGTGATCTACGGCGGGGTCGGTTCGGGCCTCTACGGGATGCTCGTGTTCGCGCTGCTCGCGGTGTTCGTCGCCGGCCTGATGATCGGCCGCACGCCGGAATACGTCGGCAAGAAGATCGAAGCGTACGAGATGAAGATGGTGTCGATCGTCGTGCTGCTCACGCCGCTGCTCGTGCTGGTCGGCACGTCGATCGCGGTGCTTGCCGATGCAGGCAAGGCCGGCATCTCGAATCCCGGGCCGCACGGCTTCTCGGAAATCCTCTACGCGTTCAGCTCGGCCGCGAACAACAACGGCAGCGCGTTCGCGGGGCTGACGGTCGGCACGCCGTTCTACAACTGGATGACCGCGATCGCGATGTGGTTCGGCCGCTTCGGCACGATCGTGCCGGTGCTGGCGATCGCCGGTTCGCTCGCCGCGAAGAAGCGCATCGCGGTGACGAGCGGCACGCTGCCGACGCACGGTCCGCTGTTCGTCGTGCTGCTGCTCGGCACCGTGCTGCTGGTGGGCGCGCTGACCTACGTGCCGGCGCTTGCGCTCGGCCCGGGCGTCGAGCACCTGATGATGTGGCTGGGCGCGTAACGTGCGCCCGCATGGCGACACCCTGGAAAGACTGAAGAGATTGAAGAGATCGCAATGACTCAACATTCCGCAACACGGTCCATGTTCGATCCGGCGCTGCTGCGCCCGGCGATCGTGGATTCGTTCAAGAAACTCACGCCGCGCACGCAGTTCCGCAACCCGGTGATGTTCTGCGTGTACGTCGGCAGCATCCTGACCACGATCCTGTGGATCGCGGCGCTCGCCGGCCAGGCCGAGGCGCCCGCGGGCTTCATCCTCGCGATCGCGCTGTGGCTGTGGTTCACCGTGCTGTTCGCGAACTTCGCCGAAGCGCTCGCCGAAGGGCGCTCGAAGGCGCAGGCCGCGTCGCTGCGCAGCGCGAAGAAGGACGTGATGGCGAAGAAGCTCAACGAGCCGCATCCGAAGTCGCCGATCCGCATCACGACCGCGAGCGACCTGCGCAAGGGCGACGTCGTGCTGGTCGAGACCGGCGACGTGATCCCGGCCGACGGCGAGGTTGTCGACGGCGTCGCGTCCGTCGACGAATCGGCGATCACCGGTGAATCCGCGCCGGTGATCCGCGAATCGGGCGGCGACTTCTCGTCGGTGACGGGCGGGACGCGCGTGCTGTCCGACTGGATCGTCGTCAAGGTCACCGCGAACCCCGGCGAGGCGTTCCTCGACCGGATGATCGCGATGGTCGAAGGCGCGAAGCGCAAGAAGACGCCGAACGAGATCGCGCTGACGATCCTGCTCGTCGCGCTGACGATCGTGATGCTGCTGGCCACTGCCACGCTGCTGCCGTTCTCGATGTTCTCGGTCGAAGCGATGAAGGCCGGCCACGTGGTCACGATCACCGCGCTCGTCGCGCTGCTCGTGTGCCTGATCCCGACGACGATCGGCGGGCTGCTGTCCGCGATCGGCGTGGCCGGGATGAGCCGGATGATGCAGGCGAACGTGATCGCGACGTCGGGCCGCGCGGTGGAAGCGGCCGGCGACGTCGACGTGCTGCTGCTCGACAAGACCGGCACGATCACGCTCGGCAACCGCCAGGCGTCGACGTTCGTGCCGGCGCCGGGCGTGACCGAGGAAGCGCTGGCCGATGCCGCGCAACTGTCGTCGCTCGCCGACGAGACGCCGGAAGGCCGCAGCATCGTCGTGCTCGCGAAGGCGCGCTTCAACATTCGCCAGCGCGACATGGCGCAACTGCATGCGACGTTCCTCGGCTTTTCCGCGCAGACGCGGATGAGCGGCGTCGACCTGCCGGGCCGTGAAATCCGCAAGGGTGCGGCCGACGCGATCCGCCGCTACGTCGAGACGCACGGCAGCCGCTTCCCGGAGGAAGTGCGCCGCGCGGTCGACGAGGTGGCGCGCCGCGGCAGCACGCCGCTGGTCGTGGCCGACCTGCATGAAGGGGCGGCGCGCGTGCTCGGCGTGATCGAGCTGAAGGACATCGTGAAGGGCGGCATCAAGGAGCGCTTCGCGGAACTGCGCAAGATGGGCATCAAGACCGTGATGGTGACGGGCGACAACCGTCTGACGGCCGCGGCGATCGCGGCGGAAGCCGGTGTCGACGACTTCCTCGCGGAAGCGACGCCGGAAACCAAGCTCGCGACGATCCGCGAGCACCAGGCGGCCGGCCGGCTCGTCGCGATGACGGGCGACGGCACGAACGACGCGCCGGCGCTCGCGCAGGCCGACGTGGCGGTCGCGATGAACACGGGTACGCAGGCCGCGAAGGAAGCCGGCAACATGGTCGACCTCGACTCGAACCCGACGAAGCTGATCGAGATCGTCGAGATCGGCAAGCAGATGCTGATGACGCGCGGCTCGCTGACGACGTTCTCGATCGCGAACGACATCGCGAAGTATTTCGCGATCATCCCGGCCGCGTTCGTGACGACCTACCCGCAGCTGCGCGTGCTCGACATCATGCACCTGACGTCGCCGGCGTCCGCGATCCTGTCGGCGGTGATCTTCAACGCGCTGATCATCGTCGCGCTGATCCCGCTCGCGCTGAAGGGCGTCACGTACCGGCCGCTCGGCGCCGCGTCGCTGCTGCGCCGCAACCTGCTGGTCTACGGCCTCGGCGGCGTGCTGCTGCCGTTCCCGTTCATCAAGCTGATCGACATGACGCTCGCTGCACTCGGCTGGGCCTGATCCGGCCGTACTTGAAGGAAACATCATGAAAACGTTGATTCGCCCGCTCGTCGTGCTGTTTGTCGTCCTGACCGCCGTGACGGGCCTCGCTTACCCGGCCGTGATGACCGTGTTCGGCCAGGCCGTGTTCCCGTCGCAGGCGAACGGCAGCCTGATCGAGAAGGACGGCAAGGCGGTCGGCTCCGCGCTGATCGGCCAGCCGTTCGACGCGCCGAAGTACTTCTGGGGCCGGCTGTCGGCCACCGCGCCGATGCCGTACAACGCGACCGGCTCCGGCGGCTCGAACCTCGGCCCGCTGAACCCGTCGCTCGCCGACCAGGTGAAGGGGCGCATCGCCGCGCTGCGCGATGCCGGCACCGACATGTCGAAGCCCGTGCCGGTCGACCTCGTGACGGCATCGGCGAGCGGCCTCGATCCGGAGATCACGCCGGCTGCCGCCGCGTACCAGGTCGAGCGCATCGCGAAGGCGCGCAACCTGGCGCCGGACGCGGTCGCGCAGCTCGTCGCCGCGAACACGACGGGCCGCCAGTTCGGCGTGCTCGGCGAGCCGCGCGTGAACGTGCTGAAGCTGAACCTCGCACTCGACGCGGCGCAGGCCGCGCACTGAGCGCGGCCGGGCTTCCGGCGACGACCGGCGTCCGGCGCGGGATGATCCGCGCCGGACGCACCTTTTTCCCGACGGCGCCTGCGCCGTCTTTGCCTTTTGCGGCGATTTGGAACAACAATGCTCGTACTCGCGCGCATCCGGGCGCTCCGCTTTCCTGACGCATGAACCGTCCCGATCCAGACCAACTCCTCGACAAGCTGCAACGAGACGAAGAAAAGCAGCGGCGCGGCCAGCTCAAGATCTTCTTCGGCGCTTCCGCCGGCGTCGGCAAGACCTACGCGATGCTGCGGGCCGCGCGCCAGCGTCTGCAGGAAGGCGTCGACGTCGTCGTCGGCATCGTCGAGACCCACGGCCGCAGCGAGACCGCCGCGCTGCTCGACGGCCTCGACGTGCTGCCGCTCGCGCGCATCGACTACCGCGGCCGCACGCTCGCCGAATTCGATCTCGACGGCGCGCTCGCGCGCGAGCCGCAACTGATCCTCGTCGACGAGCTCGCGCATTCGAACGTGCAGGGCGCGCGGCACCTGAAGCGCTGGCAGGACGTCTACGAGCTGCTCGACGCGGGCATCGACGTGTATACGACCGTCAACGTCCAGCACCTCGAAAGCCTGAACGACGTGGTCGGCGCGATCACCGGCATCCGCGTGTGGGAGACCGTGCCCGACCGCGTGTTCGATGCGGCCGACGAAGTCACGCTCGTCGACCTGCCGGCTGAGGAGCTGCTCGAGCGGATGCGCGACGGCAAGGTCTATCTCGCGCAGCAGGCCGAGCGCGCGGTGCGCAACTTCTTCCGCAAGGGCAACCTGATCGCGCTGCGCGAACTGGCGCTGCGGCGCACGGCCGACCGCGTCGACGCGCAGATGCGCGAGTACCGCGCCGACCGCTCGATCCAGCGCATCTGGCAGGCGCGCGAGCGGCTGCTCGTGTGCGTCGGGCCCGGCGCCGAAGCGCCGACGCTCGTGCGCGCAGCCGCGCGGCTCGCCGCGAGCCTGAAGGCCGACTGGCTGGCCGTGTACGTCGAGACGCCGCGCCTGCAGCGGCTGCCCGATGCGCGGCGGCAGCGCACGCTCGATGCGCTGAAGCTCGCGGCCGAACTCGGCGCGGAAACCGCCACGCTCGCCGGCGCCGACGCGGTCGCGGCGCTGATCGGCTATGCGAAGGTGCGCAACGTGTCGAAGATCGTCGCGGGCGGCTCGCCGAAGGCCGGGCTCATGCGCCGCCTCGCGCGGCCGTTCGGCGAGCAGCTCGCCGAACGCGCGGGCGACGTCGACCTGATGCTGATCCGTGCGTCCGCGAGCGACGAGGCGCGCGCCGCACCGCTCGATGCGCGGGCGCGCGACTGGCGCGATGCGTTTGCGCAGTTCGGCACGCACCGTTCGCCGCCGCGGCACTACGTGTATGCGGCCGCGATCTGCGCGGCGATTACCGTCGTCGCGAACCTCGTGTCCGAGCGGCTCGACCTGACGAACCTCGTGATGCTGTATTTGCTCGGCGTCGTGTTCTCGGCCGTGCGGCTCGGGCGCGGCCCGGGCGTGCTGCAGTCGTTCCTGTCGGTGGCCGCGTTCGACTACTTCTTCGTGCCGCCGCGCATGTCGTTCTCGGTCAGCGACACGCAATACCTGCTGACCTTCTTCGGGATGCTGCTGACGTCGCTCGTGATCAGCCACCTGACGTCGACGCTGACGCGCCAGGCGAGCGTCGCGCAGCGCCGCGAGCGCCGCACCGGCGCGATCTACGCGATGGCGCGCGAGCTCGGCGCGGCGCTGACGACCGAGCAGATCGTCGAGATCGGCAGCCGCCACGTCGGCGAGGTGTTCCGCGCGCGCGTCGCGTTCCTGCTGCCCGACAGCGCGGACAAGGTGCGCCAGAAGATCGAGGAGCCCGACGCAGCCGTCACGCTGACGGGCGCCGATCTCGACAGCGACGTCGGCCAGTGGGTGTACGACCAGCAGAAGCCGGCCGGCCGCGGCACCGATACCTTGCCCGCGACGGCCGCGCTGTACCTGCCGCTGAAGGCGCCGATGCGCACGCGCGGCGTGCTCGCGGTCGCGTCGCGCGAGCCGCGCGAGCTCGAGGTGCCCGAGCAGCAGCGGATGCTCGACGCGTTCGCCGCGCAGATCGCGCTCGCGCTCGAACGCGTGCACTACGTCGAGATCGCGCGCGACGCGCTCGTCAACATGGAGTCCGAGCGGCTGCGCAACTCGCTGCTGTCGGCGATCTCGCACGACCTGCGCACGCCGCTGACGACGATCGTCGGTTTCTCGTCGATGCTCGCGAACGGGCGTGCGGCCGCGCAGGGCGGCGACACCGCGGCGGCCGAGCGCTTCGCGCAGCGCGAGGGCGAGCTCGTCGACGCGATCCACGACGAGGCGCTGCGGATGACGGGCATCGTCACGAACCTGCTCGACATGGCGCGGCTGCAGGCCGGCAGCCTGCAGCTCAAGCGCCAGTGGTCGCTGCTCGAGGAGACCGTCGGCGCCGCGCTGGCCGCGTGCAAGCGCGTGCTCGCGCGTCATCCGGCGCGCGTCACGCTGCCGGCCGACCTGCCGCTGCTGCAGATGGATGCGGTGCTGATGGAGCGCCTGTTCACCAACCTGTTCGAGAACGCGGCGAAATACACGCCGCCCGATACGCCGATCGACATCGGCGCGGAGCGCGTGACCGACGACGGGCTGCCGTTCGTGCGCGTGCATGTCGACGATCACGGCCCGGGCCTGCCGGCCGGCATGGAAACGCGCATCTTCGACAAGTTCACGCGCGGCGAGAAGGAATCGGCGACGCCGGGCATCGGGCTCGGCCTCGCGATCTGCCGCGCGATCGTCGAGGCGCACGGCGGTAAAATCGGCGCGCTCAACCGCACCGCGCCCGACGGCCGCGTGACGGGCGCGCGCTTCTGGTTCACGCTGCCGGTCGAGACGCCGCCGGCCGCGCCTGCCGTGCCCGACGACGAATCCGACGTGCCGGGCGCATCGTCCCCATCCGAGTCATTGCCAGACCATGAGTGAACCCAGCCTGACCGTTGTCCTGATCGAGGACGAAAAGCAGATCCGCCGCTTCGTGCGCGCCGCGCTCGAAGAGGAGGACATCGCGGTGTTCGAGGCCGAGACGGGCAAGCAGGGGCTGATCGACGCGGCGACGCGCAAGCCCGACCTCGTGATCGTCGACCTCGGCCTGCCCGACACCGACGGCCTCGACGTGATCCGCGAACTGCGCGGCTGGTCCGAGGTGCCGGTGATCGTGCTGTCCGCGCGCACGCAGGAAGAGGAGAAGGTCGCCGCGCTCGACGCGGGCGCCGACGACTACCTGACCAAGCCGTTCGGCGTGTCCGAACTGCGCGCGCGGATCCGCGCGCAACTGCGCCGGCGCAACCAGGGCGGCGCGAACGAATCGCCGAAGGTGACCTTCGGCACCGTGACCGTCGATCTCGCGCTCCGCCAGGTATGGCGCGACGGCGAGATCGTGCACCTGACGCCGCTCGAATACCGGCTGCTCGCGACGCTCGTGCGGCACGCGGGGCGCGTGCTCACGCACCGCCAGCTGCTGCGCGACGTGTGGGGGCCGTCGCACGTCGAAAGCCATCACTATCTGCGCATCTACATGGCGCACCTGCGGCAGAAGCTCGAACTCGACCCCGCGCAGCCGGAGTACATCGTCACCGAGACGGGCGTCGGCTACCGGCTCGTCGGTGCGGCGTGATGGAGCGGGGCGGGCGGCAGCGGCGCGGCTGCGTATGACGTCGCGTGCCGGCAGGGTTGCGCCGGCGCGACAGTCTCGCGACCTGCGCCGGCCTTGCACACCGCGCGCTCATTCCCCGTTATCCTGACCGTTCCGCGAACGAAAACGAGGAGCGTGCAATGTCCGTCCGTCTGGTCGTCATCTGTGCGCTGGCGCTCGCTGCGCCCGGCGCGTTCGCCCAACCGCTGCCGCCCGGGCAGCAGCCGCCCGCCCAGGCGGCCATGGCCAATCCCGCATCGGTCAACTGCGAGAAGCTCGGCGGTCGCCACGTGGTCCGGAGCCTGCCGGGCGGGCAGGTCGGGATGTGCCTGTTCAAGGATGGCCGCGTGTGCGAGGAGTGGGCGCTGTACCGCGACGACCGCTGCGTCGGCGGCGCCGCGCCGAAGCGCGTGTCGAACTGACCGGGCTGACCGGGCCCGGCCGATCGCGCCCCGGATCGGCCGCCGGCCGGCCCCGCAGCCGGCGCGTCCGTAAGCAACTTGTTATACTCGGCGCCGCCCGGGGACGACCCCGGGTCATTCGCTTCAACGGGGACGGCCCCATCCGATACGGAGTACGTCGAGATGGCGTGGGTATGGTTGTTGATTGCCGGTTTGCTGGAAGTCGCCTGGGCGGCCGGCCTGAAATCCTCGGATGGCTTCACGAAGCTCGGTCCGTCGGTGTTTACGATCGTGACGGCGCTGGCCAGCTTCGGGCTGCTCGCGGTTGCGATGCGCCAGTTGCCGCTCGGCACCGCGTACGCGGTGTGGACGGGCATCGGCGCGGTCGGCGCGTTCGTGTTCGGCATCGTGATGATGGGCGAGGCACTGACCGCCGCACGCGTCGCGAGCGCCGTGCTGATCGTCGCGGGGCTGATCGGCCTCAAGCTGTCGTCGGCCGCCTGACGCCGGCGTCCGGCACCCGGGCGCGCAGGCGCCCGGGATATCGCACTGCGGAATTGCGCCGGTCACCCGGATAGCCTGTCTATAATGGAACGCATTCGGGCCTGAATACCGTCGTGCTTCTCGCAGCACACGGCGCCGGTCGCCACGCGCCGCGCGGCCGGTCTGTCCGACCCGATCCGATCCATCGGCAAATCGCACGGAAAGTGCAAGGAGAGGGCGATGATCGAAGCCATTTCGCTCGGCGCGGGGCTCGCGTGGGCGAGCGGGCTGCGCCTGTACCTGACGGTGCTGATCGCCGGCGTGCTCGCGCGGGTCGGCTGGCTCCATCTGCCCGATACGCTGGCCGTCCTGATGTCGCCGTGGGTCATCGGCGCGGCGGCCGTGCTCACCCTCACCGAATTCCTGGCCGACAAGATCCCCGCGTTCGACTCGCTGTGGGACGCCGTGCATACCTTCATCCGCATCCCCGCCGGCGCCGTGCTGGCAGCCGGCGCGCTCGGCCATGCCGATCCGACCGTGCTCGCGGTCGCGGGGCTCGCCGGCGGCTCGCTGGCCGGTGCCGCGCACGTCGCGAAGGCCGGTACGCGCGCACTGATCAACCTGTCTCCCGAACCGATTTCGAACTGGGTCGCGTCGTCGACCGAGGACGGCCTCGTCGTCGGCGGGCTCGTGCTGGCGTTCTTCGTCCCGCTCGCGTTCCTCGTGCTGCTCGCCGCGTTCATCGCGGCGTCGGCGTGGGCGCTGCCGCGTCTGTGGCGCGGCGTGTCGGGCGGCTTTCGCGGGATGGCGAACCACATGGTGTCGCGGCTCAATTCGATCGGGGGCAAGCGCGATTGAACGAGCGGCAACCCGCGGCGCAGCCGCCGGCCGGGCAGCCCGGCCATGACAGGCCCGCGCATGCCGGCCGCTTCGGCCTGCACGACCTGATCCGCCAGGCCGCCCGGATGACCGCGCGCGACTGGCGCGCGGGCGAGTTGACGTTGCTCGTCCTCGCGCTGGTGCTGGCGGTCGCGGCGTTGACGAGCGTCGGTTTTCTCGCCGACCGGCTGCGTCAGGGGCTCGAACGCGATGCACGCCAGATGCTCGGCGCCGATTTCGTCGTGCGCGCCGATCGTCCCGTCGATCCGTCATTCGACCGGCAGGCCCGGGCGCTCGGCCTGCGTACCGCGACGACCGCCATCTTTCCCAGCATGATCGCGTCCGCCTCGGGCGGCCAGGCGGCCGATGCCGCTCCGTCGCGCCTCGCGGCCGTGAAGGCCGTGTCGCCCGGGTATCCGCTGCGCGGCGCCGTTGACATCGTGCCGGCCGGCGCCACCGCCGCGCAGAAGGCGGCCGCGATTCCCGCGCCCGGCACCGTGTGGGCCGATCCCGCGCTGCTCGACGCGCTGCACCTGAAGGCGGGCGATACCGTGCGCGTCGGATTGCGCACGTTCACGGTCGCCGCGTCGATTTCCCGCGAGCTCGACCGCGGCTTTTCGTTCGTCAATTTTTCGCCGCGGCTGATGATGCGCGCGGACGACCTCGCCGCGACGGGGCTGACGGGCTACGGCAGCCGCGTCACCTACCGGCTGCTGGTCGCCGGCGACGCACCGGCCGTCGCGCGTTTCGAAACGTATGCACACCAGCGCGTCGACGGCGGGAAATTGCGCGGCGTCGGGCTCGAGTCGTTGCAGGAAGGCCAGCCGCAGGTGCGGCAGACGCTGGATCGCGCGCGCCATTTCCTGACGCTCGTCGCGCTGCTGACCGCGCTGCTCGCGGCGGTCGCGATCGCGATGGCCGCGCAGCGCTACATGCGGCGCCATCTCGACGGTTGCGCGACGATGCGCTGCCTCGGCGTGAGCCGCCGCACGCTCGGCGCGCTGTTCGCACTCGAATTCACCGGGATCGGCCTCGTGTCGGGCGCCGCGGGCGCGGTGCTCGGCTACGGCGGCCACTGGGCGTTGCTGGCCGCACTCGGCAGCCTGATCGACGTCGCGCTGCCGCCGCCCACGCTGTGGCCGGCGCTGATCGGCATGGGCGCCGCGCTCGTGCTGCTGCTCGGCTTCGCGCTGCCGCCGCTCGTGCCGCTCACGCGCGTGCCGCCGGTGCGCGTGCTGCGACGCGAGTGGGGCGAGGCATCGCGCACCGCGTGGGCCGCGTATGCGATCGGCGTCGTGCTGTTCGCGGGGCTGCTGATCGTCGCGGCCGGCAACCTGAAGCTCGGCCTGATCGTCGCGGGCGGCTTCGCCGGCGCGCTGGTTGGCTTCGCGCTGATCGCGCGGCTCGTGCTGTTCGCGGCCGCCCGTGCCGTACGCAACGCGCGCGTGGCCGCCGGCGTCGGCTGGCGCTACGCGCTCGCGTCGCTGCACCGGCGCGGCACGGCGAGCGCGCTGCAGATCACCGCGCTCGCGCTCGGCCTGATGTGCCTGCTGCTGATCGCGATCACGCGCAACGATCTCGTCGCGGGCTGGCGGCAGTCGACGCCGCCCGATGCGCCGAACCAGTTCCTGATCGACATCCAGCCGGACCAGCGCGACGACGTCGCGGCCTATCTGGCCGCGCACGGCGTGCGCGACGCGGCGCCCGCGCCGATGGTGCGCGGCCGCCTCGTCGCGATCAACGGCAAGCCGGTGAATCCGGACGCGTATCCGTCCGACGAGGCGCGGCGGCTCGTCGACCGCGAGTTCAACCTGTCGTATACGACCGAGCTGCCGTCCGACAACCGGGTCGTCGAAGGCGACTGGTTCGGCACCGCGGCCACGCCGCAGATCTCGATCGAGGCCGGCCTCGCGAAGACGCTGAACGTGAAGCCGGGCGACACGCTGCGCTTCGACGTGACGGGGCTGACGGTCGACGCGCCGGTCACGAGCGTGCGCAAGCTCGACTGGGGGTCGTTCCGCGTCAACTTCTTCGTGCTGATGCCGCCGCCGGTGCTGAAGGATTTCCCGGCCGTCTACCTGACGAGCTTCCACTTGCCGGCGTCGAACGCCGCGCTGCTCGATCCGCTGATCGCGCGCTATCCGAACCTGACCGCGATCGACGTCGCGCCGATCCTTGCGCAGTTGCAGCGGATGATGCTGCAGGTGGTCGGCGCGGTGCAGTTCCTGTTCCTGTTCACGCTCGCGGCCGGCGTCCTGGTGCTGTACACGGCGCTCGCCGGCTCGCGCGACGAGCGCGTGCGCGAGGCCGCGCTGCTGCGCGCGCTCGGCGCGTCGCGTGCGCAGGTCAACGCGGTGCAGCGCGCGGAATTCGTCGTGGTCGGCACGCTGGCCGGCGCGCTGGCGTCGGCGGGCGCGATCGCGGTCGGCTGGGTGCTTGCGTCGCGCGTATTCGACTTCCAGCTCGCCGTCGATCCGTGGCTCGTGCCGGCTGGCATCGCGGCCGGTGTCGCGTGCGCCGGTGCGGCCGGCTGGCTGAGCCTGCATAATGTGTTGCGGCGCCCCGCGCTGCAGTCGCTGCGCGACGCATGAGCGTCGCCGGCAGCCCCGAACATCCCGTTTTCCGACTATCCGTATGACCGATGTGAATGACGATGCGCCGTCGCAGCCGACGGCGTTCGAGCTCGTGGGCGGCGAAGCCCGCGTGCGCGAAATGGTGGACCGCTTCTACGACCTGATGGACCTCGAGCCCGAGTTCGCGGAGATTCGCGCGCTGCATCCGCAGTCGCTCGACGGCTCGCGCGACAAGCTGTTCTGGTTCCTGTGCGGCTGGCTCGGCGGCCCCGACCACTACATCAGCCGGTTCGGCCATCCACGGCTGCGCGCACGGCACCTGCCGTTCCCGATCGCGTCGGTCGAGCGCGACCAGTGGCTGCGCTGCATGGCGTGGGCGATGGAGGATGTCGGGCTGCCCGAGCCGCTGCGCGAGCGGCTGATGCATTCGTTCTACGACACGGCCGACTGGATGCGCAACCGGCCCGGTTGATCGACCGGTACGCCGCTGCCCGTGCGCCGGGCGATCTGCGTCTGGGCGTGCGTGCGGCATGGCGCGACACTGGCCGTTTCCCCCCATCGATACGAGGCTCGCACGATGACGACACAAGCGCTGTTTCGCGAAGACGCGTACCTCACGCAATGCGACGCGGTCGTCCAGGCCGTCGGCGACGACGGCATCCGGCTCGACCGCACGGTGTTCTATCCGCTCGGCGGCGGCCAGGCCGGCGACACCGGCGCGCTGACGCTGCCCGACGGCAGCACGATCGCGATCGCGGATACGCGCAAGGCAAAATTCGACGGCGCGACGCCCGACGATGCCGTGCACGTGCCTGCACCGGGGCAGGAGGCGAGCGTCGCAGCGCTCGCGCCCGGCATGCGGGTGGTCGCGGAGATCGACTGGCTGCGCCGCTACCGGCACATGCGCCTGCATACGGCCGCGCACCTGATGTGCGCGGTGCTGCCATACGCGGTCGACGGCTGCAGCGTGACGGCAGACTACGTGCGGCTCGATTTCGCGACGTCCGATTCGATCGACCGCGACGACGTCGAGCGGCGTCTCGCCGGCCTGGTCGTCGGCGCGCATCCGGTCACGACCGAATGGATTACCGACGACGAGATGGCCGAGCGGCCCGAGCTCGTGCGCACGATGAGCGTGAAGCCGCCGATGGGCCTCGGCCGCGTGCGATTGTTGCGTATTGAAAATGTCGACCTGCAGCCGTGCGGCGGTACGCATGTGCGCAACACGTCCGAAATCGGCGGGCTGCGGGTCGCGAAACTGGAAAAGAAGAGCGCGCGGACACGGCGCCTCGTACTGGAGTTTGCATGACGATCGACACCGGCAAGGCCGGCGCAGCGGCGCTGGATCCGCAAGCGCGGGAGATTCTGGATTTCTGGTTCGGCGAGCCGGGCTCGGCCGAATTCGGGCAGGAACGCAAGGTATGGTTCAACGGCGGCGCGGCGTTCGACGACGTGCTGCGCACGCGCTACGGCGCGTTGCTTGACGCCGCGTGCGACGGCGCCTGCGATCGCTGGGCCGACTCGCCGTCGGGTGCGCTGGCGTTGATCGTCGTGCTGGACCAGTTCTCGCGCAACATTCATCGCGGCACCCCGCGCGCGTTTGCGGCCGATCCGAAGGCGCTCGCGCTCGCGCGCCGGGTCGTCGCGGCCGGCTGGGACACCCAGTTGCCGAGCGGGCATCACCGCGCGTTCGCCTATCTGCCGTTCGAGCACGACGAATCGGTCGAGAGCCAAAGCGAAGCCGTGCGCCTGTGCGCGGGCATTCGCGACGAGGCCGGGTGCGAGAGTTATCACCGTTTCGCGCTGCTTCACGCGGCCGTCGTCGAGCGCTTCGGCCGCTTTCCGCACCGGAACGCGATACTCGGTCGTGCGTCGACCGACGAGGAGGCCGCGTTTCTGCGCGAGCCCGGTTCGTCGTTCTGACGATCCGGGCAGCGGTGTAAAGCGGGAGGAGGGCGCGAGCCCGCGGATTGGCGCGGGTGCCGCAAGGGGCGGTATCGCGCAAAGGTCGCGCACCGGCCGGACCGGCGTGCTACCCGCGCGAAAGATGAAGGCAGGCACGACGGCGCGTCGCGCCGTCCTGCCTCACTGCAGATGCTGTTCGGGCGTACGCACGTACACGCGCAGCAGTTCCTCGTTGTCGCCCGGGCGGGCGCCTGTCCAGAACAGTTTCCATTCGCTGCCGGGCGCCGGATCGACGGCGCGCACGCCCTGGACGATCATCCACGTGCAGCGCGTCGACTTTGCGTCGTCGATCGGCGTGTGCTGGATGCCGGAGAAGTAGTACAGCATCGGCGCTTCCGATTCGCCGAGCCCGTGCAGGCTCGCCATGCAGTCGCCGTCGTTCCATTCGAGCGCGAGATGCGCGTTCAGGTCGTCGAACACCGAGCGGTAGCTCTTCGCGACGTCGAGCCACGGCAGCAGCAGCGTATAGACGAGGCCCCACGCGACGAGCGCGCCGGCGCCCCACGACAGCGCGCCGCGCCACAGGCCCGTCGTGCGCAGCTTCGGCAGCAGCGTCAGCCAGCCGATCGTCAGCGCGAGTGCGCCGATCACGAGCGCGGGCTGGATCGGCATCGTCCAGTCGAGCGGCAGCCAGCGGCCGAGCAGCGCGAGATCCGCGTGCGACGCGGCCGGATCGGCCATTACGGCCCAGATCGCCCACGCGAGCACGACGGTCGTGCCGAACAGCACGCGGCTGAAGTAATCCCACGCGAGATGCAGCCGGCTCGGCAGGCGCTCGATCGCCTGCGCGGCAACCAGCGCGAGCGGCGCGAAGAACGGCAGGATGTAGAGCTGGCGCGACGTTGCGGACACTTGCAGCACCACGAGCCCGATACCGGCGAACAGCACCGGCAGCGCGATGCGCGGCGTGCGCCAGTCGCGCCATGCACCGCGTGCAAGCGCGACGATCGCGAGCGGCGCGACCGGGAAGCCGACGAGCAGGAACGCGCGCAGGATGAAGAACGGCTTGTCGTTTTCCGCGCCGAGTTCGGGGACGGAGAAGCCGAAGAACCGGCCGACGTTGTTGTCCCAGAACCACGTCATGAACAGCGTTTCGGAGCGCAGGAACAGCGCGGTCGGCCAGATCAGCGCGAACGGCGCGAACACGAGCGCGGCGACACCGAGCGCGCGCGCGAACGAGCGGGTGCGGCAGGCCGGATAGAGCGCCAGCGTGCAGACGAGCGTGGCCGCGAACACGAGCGGCACGAACAGTCCCTTCGTCATCAGTGCGATGCCGACGCCCGCGCCGAAGATCGGCGCGGCCCAGCGGCCCGACGGCCGGACCGGCAGCCCGTGCCGCATCTGCTGCGCGCGCGCGACGTGCTGCATCACGAGTTCGAGCAGCCCGCAGAAGCCCATCGCCGTGCCGGCGAACAGCGCGACATCCGTCATCATGTCGTGCATGTGCTTGATGACGACGAGCGTGCCCGCGCTCAGCACGACGGGGCCGAGCACGCGCAGGTCGAACCAGCTGTCCGCACGGCTGGCGACGCGCGCCGCACGTGCGATGAAGCCGAACGCGAGCGCGGCGAACAGCGCGCTCGCGAGCCGCGCCGCGTCGTGCAGCGGCATCACGCGCTGCAGCAGCCACGCGAGGCTCGTCGCGACCCATGCGTAAAGCGGCGGCTTTTCCATGAACGGCAGGCCGGCATTGGTCGGCACGACGAAGTCGCCGGTCTCGAGCATGTGCTGGATGATGCCGAACGTGTAGGTCTCGTCCTGTTTCCACGGATCGTGGCCGAGCACGCCCGGCAGCGTGTACGCGCAGACCAGCGCGGCGACGAACAGCCAGGCCCGCCAGCCGAGCAGGGCCGAGCGGTCGCGCACGGTGCGGGTGGCGGCGCTCGACGCCACGACGGGCGTGCCGGCGGCGTCGAGCGTCGCGGTGGTGTCGGCGTCGGCAGTCGAGCGGGTGTGCTGGGCCGGCGCGGGCACAGACGTGCGTCGCCGGCTGGGCGCTGCGGTTCCAGGCATGGAAAAGATCTCGGGTCGAGTCGAGCGGGTCCGCGACTTGGGCAGGACCGATAAGGGCCACATCAGGGTGGCAAAGTCCAGACGTTGATGACGCCTGTCTGATTGCCCGCTAGTAGAGCACGGAACTATTACGAATGTTTACCGAAACCGTCACGAAATTGTGGAGATTTGTGGTGTCGTGACGACAGGTCGTTCGTGGCGGCGCTTCGGGCGCGCCGCGCGGGCGAGATTACCGGCCGCCGCCGACGTCGAGCAGGGCGCCCGTCGTGTAGGACGCCGCATCGCCGAGCAGCCAGACGACCGCTTCGGCGATCTCCAGCGCTTCGCCTGCGCGGCCGAGCGGCGTTTGCGCGCCGAGGCGGGCCGCCCGGCCCGGCTGGCCGCCGCTGGCGTGAATGTCGGTCTCGATCAGGCCGGGGCGCACCGCGTTGACGCGTACGCCGTGCGGGCCGAGTTCCTTCGCCAGGCCGATCGTCAGCGAGTCGACCGCGCCTTTCGACCCCGCATAGTCGACGTATTCGTTCGGCGAGCCGAGCCGGGATGCGATCGACGATACGTTGACGATCGCGCCGCCGCGGCCGCCACGGTCGGTGGACAGCCGGCGCGCGGCTTCGCGCGCGCACAGGTACGCGCCGAGCACGTTGGTGTCGAACATCCGCCGCAGCCGGTCGACCGGCATGTCGGCGAGCGGCATCGACGGCGCGACGATGCCGGCGTTGTTGACGAGCGCGTCGAGGCGTCCGAACGCGTCCGTCACGGTGTCGAACATCGCGATGACGTCCGCCTCGTTCGCGACATCGCCCGCGACGATGCACGCGCGGCCGCCCGCGTCGCGGACAGCCTGTGCGGTGAGTTCGGCCGCCGCCGCGTCGCGCGCATAGTTGATGCCGACGTTCCAGCCGCGTTCGGCCGCGAGCACGGCGGTCGCGCGGCCGATGCCGCGGCTCGCGCCGGTGATGAGGACGGCCTTGCGATCGGACGGTGCGGTCATGGCGTGCGGTTTCCGGTGACGGTTACTTCGCTGCGTCGGGTGCCCACTTGTCGCGGGCCGGCGGCTGGTAGCCGCGCAGCCGCTCGATCAGTGCGACGGGTTCGGATTCGACGCACAGCGCGTCGAAATAGGCCGGACGCATGAAGCCCTCGTCGACCGTATGGCGCAGCAGCGCGATCAACGGATCGTAGAACGAATCGATGTTGTAGACCGCGACGGGCTTGCGGTGATAGCCGAGCTGCGCCCACGTGTAGACCTCGAACAGCTCTTCGAGCGTGCCGGCGCCGCCGGGCATCGCGACGAACGCGTCGGAGAGGTCGGCCATCATTTTCTTGCGGTGGTGCATGTCGGGCACGACGTGCAGTTCCGACAGCCCCGTATGACCGACTTCCTTGTCGACGAGCAGCTCGGGGATCACGCCGACCGCACGGCCGCCGGCCGCCATCACCTCGTCGGCGATCACGCCCATCAGGCCGACGCGGCCGCCGCCGTAGACGAGCGTGAGGCCCGCATCGACGAGTGCGCGGCCGAATGCGCGCGCGGCGTCGGCATAGACGGGCCGCACGCCGGACGACGAGCCGCAGTAAACACAGACTGCCTTCATTGCTTGGAATCCTTGGCGGGCGCTTGCCCAGTGGTGACCGGGCTGCCGGCCGGGCGCGGCGAGCCGTCGCGCGGCGGCAGGTAGTCGGTGAACTGGCGCTTCGGCAGCTTGCCCGAGACCAGGTCGTCGAACAGCTGGCGCGAACGGCCGCGCAGGTACGGCGCCATCACCGAGATCACGTGCATGCTGACCTGGTGCAATTCCTCGCGGATCGCGTCCTGGTCGTTGTATTTGCGCGGATGCATCACGTACTGATACGACAGCCAGTAGGTCGAGATCACGGCCATGTTGGTTGCGATGACTTCGATCTCGGCAGGCGTCGCGACCATTTCCGCGTCGGACACGAGCAGCTCGCACATGTCGTGCGCGAAGCGCACCTTGTGGCTGATGATCTGCTTGAAATGCGTCTCGAGCGTGCGGTTACGCGCGAGCAGGTCGTTGAGGTCGCGATACAGGAACCGGTAGGTCCACATGAAATCGGCCATGTACTGCAGGTACGACCAGGTTTCGTCGATCGTCGGACGGTGATCTTCGGGGAAACGCAGCCGCCGTTCGATCTGCTGCTCGAACTGCGCGAAGATGCTGTTGATGATGTCGTCCTTGTTGCGGAAATGGTAGTACAGGTTGCCTGGACTGATTTCCATTTCCTCGGCGATCGTCGTGGTCGTGACGTTCGGCTCGCCGATCTCGTTGAAGAGTTTCAACGACAACTCGAGAATCCGTTCGCGGGTGCGGCGGGGAGGTTTCGCTTCCATGTCGTCCGGCCCTGTGTGTGCCGGACTGGCGGGCGCTGCAATCGATGCTGCGTGATTCGTCCGGCGCGGGTTGCTGTTCTATGTCTAGCGGACGATTATAAACCGGGGTTTCGCCACATCGGGGCATTTCGTGATCGCGGCCCCGCGCGGCGCATGGTGCAGCGCCGCACGCGGACGCTGCGCGACGCGTCCGCCCGTGCCCGTCTAGAAGCCGAGCCAGTGGGCGACGACCGGGCCGAGCACGAAGCCCCACGTCGTCACGCACGCGAACAGCGCGACCGTCACGGCCGCGCTGCCGAGGTCCTTCGCACGCTTGGAGAGTTCGTGGCGCTCGAGCGAGATGCGGTCGATCGCGGCCTCGACGCTCGAGTTCAGCAGCTCGACGATCAGCACGAGCAGCACCGAGCCGATCAGCAGCGCGCGCGACGCGGCCGGCACCGGCGCGAACGCACCGATCGGGAGCATCAGCGCGGCGAGCGTGAGTTCCTGGCGAAACGCGCTCTCCTCGCGGATCGCGACGCGAAAGCCGTTCAGCGAATGCTTGAGGGCGTACCACGCGCGCGTGATGCCGCGGTGGCGCTTGTACGGGTTCGGCGGCAGCGGCGACAGCTGGTCGTCGGGGCCGAGCGGCTCGTGTGCGTGCACGTCCGCTTCGGCGTGCGGTTCTTCCTCGTCGAACGGGCGGTGCCGTTGCGGCGTGGCGGCAGGGGGCGGGGTCTTGTCGTTCAGGTCTCGTTTCAAACGGCGGCACCTTCGGCTGGCGAGTACGCGGTCTTCGGCAGCGGCTTCAGATGCGACGCGAACTGCTCGGATGCCGCGCGCCACGAGAAGCGTTCGGCCCACGCGCGCGCAGTCGCGCGTTCGATCTTCAGCGCTTCGAGGCAGGCTTCCTGCAGGTCCTCGTGCATCGCGCCCGCGTCGCTTTCGCCGAGCACGTCGATCGGGCCCGTGACGGGATACGCGGCCACCGGCGTGCCGCACGCGAGCGCCTCGAGCAGCACGAGGCCGAACGTGTCGGTGCGACTCGGAAACACGAACACGTCGGCCGCAGCATACACCTTTGCAAGCTCGGCCTGTGACAGCACGCCGAGATAGTTCGCCTCCGGATAGCGCGACTTCAGCTCGGCAAGTGCGGGGCCTTCGCCCGCGACCCACTTCGAGCCGGGCAGGTCGAGGCGCAGGAACGCCTCGACGTTCTTCTCGATCGCGACGCGGCCCACGTACAGGAAGATCGGCCGTGCGGTGTTGAGCACCTTCGATTCCATCGGCCGGAACACGTCGAGGTCGACGCCGCGGGTCCACAGCACGACGTTCGTGAAGCCGAATTTCTCGAGGTCCTGCTTGACGACCGGCGTCGGCGCCATCACCGCGAGCGACGGGCCGTGGAACCAGTGCAGGAAGCGGTAGGTCGCGGCGAGCGGGATGCCGAAGCGCGCCTGCACGTATTCCGGAAAGCGCGTGTGGTACGCGGTCGTGTACGGCAGTTTGCGCGAGCGCGCGTAGCGCCGCGCGGCGAGGCCGAGCGGCCCTTCGGTCGCGATGTGCAGCGCGTCGGGTGCGAACGCATCGATCCGCGCGCGCAGCTTGCGGTACGGCAGGATCGACAGGCGGATCTCGGGGTAGGTCGGACAGGGTATCGTGCGGAATTCCAGCGGCGTCAGCAGTTCGACGCGGTGGCCGAGCGCGGTGAGTTCGCGCGACGTGCTCTTCAGCGTGCGCACGACGCCGTTGACCTGCGGTTCCCACGCGTCGGTGACGATCATGATCTTCATCGCGGCTGTGTCCTGTAAGTAGGTTGTGTCAGGCGGTGGCCTTGGCCTTGCGCGACGTGGTCTCCGACGGTGCGGCGCGCATCACCGTCCAGTAGACGATCTTCAGTTCGCCTTCCATCGTTTCGACGAGTGCCGACAGGCTTTCGACCCAGTCGCCGTCGTTGCAGTACAGCACGCCGTCGATGTCGCGGATCTCCGCCTTGTGGATGTGGCCGCACACGACGCCGTCGCAGCCGCGGCGGCGCGCCTCGTCGGTCATCACGGTCTCGAACTGCGAGATGAAGTTGACCGCGTTCTTGACCTGGTGCTTCAGGTACTGCGACAGCGACCAGTACTGGAAGCCGAGCCGGCTGCGGATCCGGTTGAACCAGCGGTTCAGCACGAGGATCAGCGTGTACAGCGTGTCGCCGAGGTACGCGAGCCATTTCGCGTGCTGGATCACGCCGTCGAACAGGTCGCCGTGCACGATCCACAAACGTTTGCCCGCGAGCGTCGTGTGGAACGCCTCGCCGCGCACCTGGATGTCGCCGAACGCGAGGTCGCAGAACTGCCGCGCGCCCTCGTCGTGGTTGCCTGGGATGTAGACGACCTGCGTGCCCTTGCGCGCCTTGCGCAGGATCTTCTGCACGACGTCGTTGTGCGCCTGCGGCCAGTACCAGCCCTTCTTCAGCTGCCAGCCGTCGATGATGTCGCCGACGAGGTACAGGTATTCCGAATCGTTGTGGCGCAGGAAGTCGAGCAGGTACGGCGCCTGGCATCCGCTCGAGCCGAGGTGGATGTCGGACAGCCAGATGGTGCGGTAGCGATGGGTGGACGGGTCGGGATCGTCGTGCCGCGTGGTAGGCGCGGCAGGCGGTTCTTGCGACGCCAGGTCATCGGTTGCAGCCGAGCCGGACAGGAAGGCGGTGGCGGCGCGGGCGCCGATAGGGTGACGGAACAGGGAGGTCGCGGACGTTTTCTGGCCCATGCATGACTCGCGCCGGTTGACATTACCGGCATTCCGCCATGCGGGCGTGACTGTGCCATGACAGTCACGAGACGTTCTTATTACGACCGCTGTAGGGTGTTTAGCAGTGAATCAAAGGGGGTTGCGTAACCTGCCGCACGGAACGGCAGACGGTTGTCCGGCAAGGCCGTCGGGTCGCGTGACGGAAGGCCGGGCGAGCGGTTTTCGTCTGGCGAATGCGGCGCGTCAGCGTGGTATCGCGACGACGCGCGTGCGCGCGATCCGGTCGTGCGGGAACTGGCGGCCGGCATGCAGCCGGGCCGCGCCGGCCCAGACGACGATCCAGGCGGCCGTGAGCGCGAGCGTGACGGGCACCGACAGGCCGAGGAGCGGGTGCAGCGCGAGCGGCGGCAGGAACCACAGCCAGCCGAGCGCATAGCGGACGAGCGCGTGGCCGGCGCGCAGCGGCCGGCCGTTCGACGATTCGAGGCGCAGCCGCCAGGTCTTCATCGGCAGCGTCTGGCCGCCGTGCGTCCAGAACCACACGAAGTACGCGCCGACGACGAGCGCGATCCAGGCGGCGAGCAGGTTGTGATGGACGAGGCCGTTGCGTTGCTGCGTCGCGAGGCTGAATGCGAGCCCGGCGAAGAACACGACGCCGAACAGCAGCACGCCTTCGTAGAGCAGCGCGGCGAGGCGCCGCCGCACGGACGGCGCGGCGGCCGGGGTCTCGGGTGCGGGCGTGTTCGCCACGGCCGCTCAGGAGCCCTTGAACAGCGACGGGGCGTCGGCGGGCGACACCGGCGCCACGGCGGCCGGTGCGGATGCGGTGCCCGCCGTCGACGAGGCAGGCACCGGCTGCGCGGCGGCGCCGGCCGACGCGGGCGCCGGTGCGGCGGCCGCGCCGCTTGCCGGATGTTCGTGCGAATTGACGAGACGGCGGACGTCGCGATCGGCGACGGTCGGCGGTGCGCTGACGACGCTCGGCTTGCGGCGGCGCTCGGCGGCCGCGAGACGTTCCTTCTGTTCCTCGGGGAGTTGCTGGTAGGCCTTCCACGCGCGCTCGCGCGCCTGCGCGGACAGCTCCTTCGCGCTCTGGTAGTTTTCGCGCGCGACGCGGCGCTGCTCGGGCGTCATCTTTGCCCATTCGGTCATGCGGTCCTGCAGGCGCTTCTGGTCATCGGGCGACAACTTCGCGAAACGCGACGCGATCTTCAGCCATTTTCGCTTGCGGGCGTCGCTGAAGCCGTCCCATTGGTCGGCGAACGGCGCGAGGGCCGCGTGCTGGGCCGGCGTGAGGCGCGCCCACGATAGCGGGCCGGTGGCGGCCGGCAGCGGCAGGGGCAGCGGCGGGAGTTCGGTGCTCAGCCCGGTCGCGGCCGACGCAGGCGCGGCAGGGTTGACGGCCGCGACGGTGGTCGTCGCGGGGGCCGGGTGGAATCGGGAATACGTGGCGACGTAGGAAACGGCGATCGCAATCACGCATCCGAAAAATACGGCCAGGCCGCGCTTCTGACTCACCCGTGCGATCCCCTCGTTATTGTCTGTTAGTGAGCGCGCGAAAGATACGCGTTGAACCCGTGATCGAGATACGCGTTGAGCGGCAGGTCGTCGCTGAGCATCGCCGCGTCGATGTCGGCGAGTTCGGCGGTGCGCTGCATGTCTTCCCAGTAGGCGATGCCGATGAGCCCCGCGAGCAGCAGCGCCAGCGGCCACGCGCGCAGCAGGCGGCGCGCGAACGACCCCTGCGGGCGGTTCACGGGCGCCGTGCCGTACGCACCGGCCGCGCCGGCGAAGGCCGGCACGAACACCGGCGCGGTCGCGGCCTCGGGCTTCTTGCGCGCGAGCGCAGCCCGGCGGGCGACGGCCAGACGGTCGGTGGTCGCGGCAGGCAGGGCGGTCGCGCGCTCGTCAAGCGCGCGGCGCACCTTCAGCGCGAATTCGTGTTCTCGGTTTTCGGGAGCGGAGCTCATAGCGTGATTCCTTTGGCCTTGAGCGCGTGTGCCAGGGTGTGAGTGGCGCGAGAGCAGTGCGTCTTCACGCTGCCCTCGGAGCACCCCATTGCGGCGGCAGTCTCGGCGACATCCATATCTTCCCAATAACGCATCAGGAACGCTTCCCGTTGACGCGCCGGAAGTTTCTGGATTTCTTCGTCGATCAGGGCCAGAACCTGCTCTCTTTCGAGGCGGTGCTCGCTGCTCTCGACGCCCGCGTTGTCGTCCGCGGATTCGAGTGTTTCGAGCGGGTCGAAGTCGTCGTCGTCGGTATTGTTCAGCGACGAGAAGAGCGTGACCCAGGTGTTGCGGACTTTCTGCCGACGAAACCAGTCGTGGATCGTGTTTTGCAGGATCCGCTGAAAAAGCAGCGGCAATTCGGCCGCCGGCCGGTCGCCGTACTTTTCCGCAAGCTTGATCATCGCGTCCTGCACGATGTCGAGCGACGCATCGTCGTCACGCACGGCGTACGCAGCCTGCTTGAACGCGCGCCTTTCGACGCCCGCCAGAAAGTCGGCGAGTTCCTTGTCTGATGCCATTCCGTGAAGGTATGCGCTGCGGGCCGCTGCGTGGTGTAAAAGGTCGAAAAATTTCGTAAAACCCGCGGATGCTATCAAATTTTCGCGCCGCTTGGCACCGGGTCGGGCGCCGCACGTTGCGCGCGAGCCGCGGCGGCGGGGCGCCGGGCGGTGCGCATGATGCGGTGCGGGATATTTTGCTTGACGACCCAATCACGACCCGCTATCGTCAACGATTCGCAACATGAAGTGATGGTCTCATTTGAGGCTGGCCCAAGAAGCCCGCCCTTCAAACTGGACGCGCCGCTTGAACCCGAGCCACAAGCCCGGCAGAGAGCACCCGATCAATTTTTTGCCGAAAATTCGAAAGGTCAAAATGAACATGCCCAGCGCGGAATTCTCCACGTCGGAACCCCTTTCCCCTCCCGATAGCGACTCCATCGGCGGCACCGTGCTGATGAAGGCACTCGCCGACGAAAACGTCGAATTCATCTGGGGCTACCCCGGCGGCTCGGTTCTCTACATCTACGACGAGCTGTACAAGCAGGACAAGATTCAGCACGTGCTGGTGCGCCATGAACAGGCGGCCGTGCACGCAGCCGATGCGTATGCGCGTTCCACCGGCAATGTCGGCGTCTGTCTCGTGACGTCGGGCCCCGGTGTCACCAACGCGGTGACCGGCATCGCAACGGCCTACATGGATTCGATCCCGATGGTCGTGATCAGCGGCCAGGTGCCGACTGCCGCGATCGGCCAGGACGCTTTCCAGGAATGCGACACCGTCGGCATCACGCGTCCGTGCGTGAAGCACAACTTCCTCGTGAAGGACGTGCGCGACCTCGCGGAAACCGTCAAGAAGGCGTTCTACATCGCCCGTACCGGCCGTCCGGGCCCGGTGCTGATCGACATTCCGAAGGACATCTCGAAGACGCCGTGCCAGTACGAGCCCGTCAAGAGCGTGTCGCTGCGTTCGTACAACCCCGTCACGAAGGGTCATTCGGGCCAGATCCGCAAGGCCGTGTCGCTGCTGCTGACGGCCAAGCGCCCGTACATCTACACGGGCGGCGGCATCATCCTCGCCGACGCGTCGCGTGAACTGAACCAGTTCGCGGACCTGCTCGGCTACCCGGTCACGAACACGCTGATGGGCCTCGGCGGCTATCGCGCGTCGGACAGGAAATTCCTCGGCATGCTCGGCATGCACGGCACCTACGAAGCGAACATGGCGATGCAGCACTGCGACGTGCTGATCGCGATCGGTGCCCGCTTCGACGACCGCGTGATCGGCGACCCGGCGCACTTCGCGTCGCGTCCGCGCAAGATCATCCACATCGACATCGACCCGTCGTCGATCTCGAAGCGCGTGAAGGTCGACATCCCGATCGTCGGCGACGTGAAGGAAGTGCTGAAGGAGCTGATCGAGCAGCTGCAGACGGCCGAGCATGGCCCCGATACCGAGGCGCTCGCGCAATGGTGGAAGGACATCGAGGGCTGGCGCGCGAAGGACTGCCTGAAGTTCGACCGCGAGAGCGAGATCATCAAGCCGCAGTACGTGGTGGAGAAGGCGTGGGAGCTGACGGACGGCAATGCGTTCGTGTGCTCGGACGTCGGCCAGCACCAGATGTGGGCTGCGCAGTTCTACCGATTCAACAAGCCGCGTCGCTGGATCAACTCCGGCGGCCTCGGCACGATGGGCTTCGGCCTGCCGGCAGCAATGGGCGTCAAGATGGCGCACCCGGACGACGACGTGCTGTGCATCACGGGCGAAGGCTCGATCCAGATGTGCATCCAGGAACTGTCGACCTGCCTGCAGTACGACACGCCCGTGAAGATCATTTCGCTGAACAACCGCTACCTCGGCATGGTCCGCCAGTGGCAGCAGATCGAATACAGCAAGCGCTATTCGCATTCGTACATGGATGCGCTGCCGGATTTCGTGAAGCTCGCCGAAGCGTACGGCCATGTCGGGATGCGGATCGAAAAGACCTCGGATGTGGAGCCGGCGCTGAAGGAAGCGCTGCGCCTGAAGGACCGCACCGTGTTTCTCGACTTCCAGACCGATCCGACCGAAAACGTCTGGCCGATGGTACAGGCCGGCAAGGGCATCACCGAGATGCTGCTCGGATCGGAAGATCTGTAACGGCGCGACGCGCGTCCGGCCGGATGCGGCCGCCTTCACGAAGGGCGGTGCGGCACGCGGCGGCGCGCGGCGCGAGTGAATCGACACGGCACATTCTGGAAGAAGCGAACATGAGACACATCATTTCCGTCCTGCTGGAGAACGAACCGGGCGCGCTGTCGCGCGTGGTCGGTCTGTTTTCCGCACGCGGCTACAACATCGAAACCTTGACGGTGGCGCCGACCGAAGACCAATCGCTGTCGCGGCTCACCATCGTTTCCATTGGCTCCGACGACGTGATCGAACAGATCACGAAGCATCTGAACCGCCTGATCGAGGTGGTGAAAGTGGTGGACCTGACCGACGGTGCACACATCGAACGCGAGCTGATGCTGATCAAGGTCCGTGCAGTGGGCAAGGAGCGCGAAGAAATGAAGCGGATGTCGGACATTTTCCGCGGCCGCATCATCGACGTGACCGAAAAGACCTACACGATCGAATTGACGGGCGCGAGCGACAAGCTCGACGCATTCATCCAGGGGCTGGACGCGGGCGCGATCCTCGAGACCGTGCGCACCGGCAGCTCCGGCATCGGACGCGGCGAGCGCATCCTGAAGGTGTGATGCCCAATGGCACGCCGGGTGCGCCGTCATGTCCCGGCCCGCAGTACTCCATCCGAACGAATTGTTGAATTTTTGAATTAGCGAAGGAACCATCATGAACGTTTTCTACGACAAAGACGCTGACCTCTCCCTCATCAAGGGCAAGCAAGTCACGATCATCGGCTACGGCTCGCAAGGCCATGCACACGCGCTGAACCTGAAGGAAAGCGGCGTGAACGTGACGGTCGGCCTGCGCAAGGACGGCGCGTCGTGGAGCAAGGCTGAAAACGCCGGCCTGTCGGTCAAGGAAGTCGCGGAAGCGGTGAAGGGCGCAGACGTCGTCATGATGCTGCTGCCGGACGAGCAGATCGCCGACGTGTACGCGAAGGAAGTGCACGCGAACATCAAGCAAGGCGCGGCGCTGGCATTCGCGCACGGCTTCAACGTCCACTACGGCCAGGTGATCCCGCGCGCCGACCTCGACGTGATCATGATCGCGCCGAAGGCACCGGGCCACACCGTGCGCGGCACGTACTCGCAAGGTGGCGGCGTGCCGCACCTGATCGCGGTTGCGCAGAACAAGTCGGGCGCGGCACGCGACATCGCGCTGTCGTACGCCGCAGCGAACGGCGGCGGCCGTGCCGGCATCATCGAGACGAACTTCCGCGAAGAGACCGAAACCGACCTGTTCGGCGAGCAGGCCGTGCTGTGCGGCGGTACCGTCGAGCTGATCAAGGCTGGCTTCGAGACGCTGGTCGAAGCAGGCTACGCGCCGGAAATGGCGTACTTCGAGTGCCTGCACGAACTGAAGCTGATCGTCGACCTGATCTACGAAGGCGGCATCGCGAACATGAACTACTCGATCTCGAACAACGCCGAGTACGGCGAGTACGTGACGGGCCCGCGCGTCGTCACGGAAGAGACGAAGAAGGCGATGAAGCAGTGCCTGACCGACATCCAGACGGGCGAGTACGCGAAGAGCTTCATTCTCGAGAACAAGGCCGGCGCACCGACGCTGCAGTCGCGCCGTCGCCTGACGGCCGAGCACCAGATCGAACAGGTCGGTGCGAAGCTGCGTGCGATGATGCCGTGGATCGCGAAGAACAAGCTCGTCGACCAGACGAAGAACTAAGCTCCGCGTGCTGTTCCGGCCCTTCGAGTGGAGGGTCGGTATCAAAAAGCCGTCCGAAGGCAGCAGTGCCCCGGGCGGCTTTTGCTATCCTACGGGCTTTGCAATTCACCGAACACAGAACGAATCCATGAACTATCCTCATCCGATCATCGCGCGCGAAGGCTGGCCGTTCATCGCGATTGCTGCCGTTATCGCGCTGTTGATCCACGCCGTCGGGGGCTTCGGCTTCGCGTGGCCGTTCTGGCTGCTGCTCGCCTTCGTCGTCCAGTTCTTCCGTGATCCGCAGCGCCCGATCCCCGCGCAGCCGAATGCGGTGCTGTGCCCGGCAGACGGCCGCATCGTCGCGGTCGAGACCGCACAAGACCCGTACGCGAACCGTGAAGCGCTGAAGATCAGCGTGTTCATGAATGTATTCAATGTCCACTCGCAGCGTTCCCCGGTCGATGGCGCGATCACCAAGGTCGAGTACTTCCCGGGCGCGTTCCTGAATGCCGCGATCGACAAGGCGTCGACCGAGAACGAGCGCAACGCGGTCGTGATCCAGACGGCGAGCGGCAAGACCGTCACCGCCGTGCAGATCGCCGGCCTCGTCGCCCGCCGGATTCTCTGCTACGTCCGTGCCGGCGAGCCGCTGTCGCGTGGCCAGCGCTACGGTTTCATCCGCTTCGGTTCGCGCGTCGACGTGTACCTGCCGCTCGGCAGCCGCGCGAAGGTGTCGATCGGCGAGAAGGTCTACGCGTCGTCGACGATCCTCGCCGAGCTCGAGCAGTAAGCGGCGGGGCGCACGATGGCCGCATTCAAACCGCGTCGGTCGCGTAACGGCTCCGGCCAGACGCCACGTCCGTTCCGCCGCAACAAGGTGATGGCACCCGATCCGGCGCCGCTCGAGAGCCGCCGCGCCGCGCGCCAGCGGTTCCTGAAGACGCGCGGCATCTACCTGCTGCCGAACGCCTTCACGACCGCCGCGCTGTTCTGCGGCTTCTTCGCGGTCGTGCAGGCGATGAACGTCCGCTTCGAGATCGCCGCGATCGCGATTTTCGTCGCGATGGTGCTCGACGGGATGGACGGACGCGTCGCGCGCATGACGCACACGCAGAGCGCGTTCGGCGAACAGTTCGACAGCCTGTCGGACATGGTGTCGTTCGGCGTCGCGCCCGCGCTCGTGATGTACGAGTGGGTGCTGAAGGATCTCGGCCGCTGGGGCTGGCTCGCCGCGTTCGTCTACTGTTCGGGCGCCGCGCTGCGCCTCGCGCGCTTCAACACGAACATCGGCGTGGTCGACAAGCGCTTCTTCCAGGGGCTGCCGAGCCCGGCCGCCGCCGCGCTGATCGCGGGCTTCGTGTGGCTCGCGACCGACAACCGCGTGCCGATGAAGCTCGGCTGGCTGCCGTGGGTCGCGTTCGTGCTGACGATCTACGCGGGCGTGACGATGGTGTCGAACGCGCCGTTCTACAGCGGCAAGGCGCTCGACGTGCGGCACCGCGTGCCGTTCGCGGCGATCCTGCTGGTCGTCGTCGCGTTCGTGCTGGTTTCGTCCGATCCGCCGCTGATGCTGTTCTGCCTGTTCGTGCTGTACGGGCTGTCCGGCTATGTGTTCTGGGCCTACATGGCCATCCGCGGGCGCGCGAATCCGGCGCGCTCGTCGCAGCGCGATCACTGACGCGCGCTTTGCCCGGAAACGGCGGCCTCGGGGCCGCCGTTTTCATTTGCCCCCGATTCGACCGGATCGCCGGGATCCCCGGGTGCCGTCCGATTGCGCACCCAACGGAATGCCGCTATAGTCTTCGGCATGACTGCATTGTCCCGCCTCTCCCTCCTTCTAGCCGGTGCGCCGCTACGCGCGCTAGCTTTGGCGCGCCTGCCGCGCTGACCGTTCTCGCCCCCCGTCTCAAGCCTCGTCTGTTGTTGAGCGTCGCCAGCGGTGGCGCGATCTCATTACGTTTGACTTCCGTATAAAGAGCCCTGGAGCCCCCCATGACAGACAAGCTGATCATTTTCGATACGACGTTGCGTGACGGTGAACAATCGCCCGGCGCGTCGATGACGAAGGAAGAGAAAATCCGCATCGCGAAGAACCTCGAGCGGATGAAGGTCGACGTGATCGAGGCCGGCTTCGCGGCCAGCTCGAACGGCGATTTCGACGCGATCCACACGATCGCCGGGCTCGTGAAGGACAGCACGATCTGCTCGCTGGCGCGGGCCAACGACAAGGACATCCAGCGCGCGGCCGACGCGCTGAAGCCGGCCAACAGCTTCCGGATCCACACGTTCATCGCGACGTCGCCGCTGCACATGGAGAAGAAGCTGCGGATGACGCCCGACCAGGTGTTCGAGCAGGCGCGTCTCGCGGTGCGTTTCGCGCGCAAGTTCACCGACAACGTCGAGTTCTCGCCGGAAGACGGCAGCCGCTCCGACATGGATTTCCTGTGCCGCGTGCTGGAAGCCGTGATCGCCGAAGGCGCGACGACGATCAACATCGCCGACACGGTCGGCTATGGCGTGCCGGAGCTCTACGGCAACCTCGTGAAGACGCTGCGCGAGCGCATTCCGAACTCGGACAAGGCGGTCTTCTCGGTGCACTGCCACAACGATCTCGGGATGGCCGTCGCGAACTCGCTCGCCGGCGTGAAGATCGGCGGCGCGCGCCAGGTCGAGTGCACGATCAACGGTCTCGGCGAGCGCGCGGGCAACACGTCGCTCGAAGAAATCGTGATGGCCGTGAAGACGCGCAAGGACTACTTCGGTCTCGACGTCGGCATCGACACGTCGCAGATCGTGCCGACGTCGAAGCTCGTGTCGCAGATCACCGGTTTCGTCGTGCAGCCGAACAAGGCGGTGGTCGGCGCGAACGCGTTCGCACACGCGTCGGGCATCCACCAGGACGGCGTGCTGAAGGCGCGCGACACCTACGAGATCATGCGCGCGGAAGACGTGGGCTGGACCGCGAACAAGATCGTGCTCGGCAAGCTGTCGGGCCGCAACGCGTTCAAGCAGCGCCTGCAGGAGCTCGGCGTGTCGCTCGACAGCGAAACCGAACTGAACGCCGCGTTCATGCGTTTCAAGGACCTGGCGGACCGCAAGGCCGAGATCTTCGACGAGGACATCATCGCGATCGTCTCCGAAGAGTCGGCGCTCGCGCACGAGCACGAGCACTACAAGTTCGTGTCGCTGTCGCAGCGTTCGGAAACGGGCGAGCAGCCGCAGGCGAAGGTCGTGTTCGCGGTCGAAGGCCAGGAAGTGACGGGCGAGGCACGCGGCAACGGCCCGGTCGACGCGACGTTCAATGCGATCGAAGGTGAGGTCGGCAGCGGTTCCGAACTGCTGCTGTACTCGGTGAACGCGATCACGACCGGCACGCAGGCGCAGGGCGAAGTGACCGTCCGCCTGTCGAAGAGCGGGCGGATCGTCAATGGCGTCGGCACCGATCCGGACATCGTCGCCGCGTCGGCGAAGGCGTACATCTCCGCGCTGAACAAGCTGCATTCGAAGGACGACAAGCTCAACCCGCAGCGCTCGTAAGCGCCGCGCGCTGCGCTTCTCCGGAACGCCCCGTGCGGCCCTGCGCCGCCGGGGCGTTTTTTCATCTGCCGCTCATTCGGCAGCTGGTGCGCGGAACAGCCAGCGGCGCGTAGCGGGGCGTGTCGCCGGGCTGCGCCGGCGGAACTCGACCGCGATCCCGCGCCGCGGCGCATCGGCGACGAACGCGTCGAGCAGTTCGAGCACATCGTGATCGATGTAGTCGGCGCGCGTCGCGTCGATGATCACCGCCGCGCGGTCCGGAATGTGCCGCAGGTGGTGCTTGACCTGCACCTTGCCGAGGAACGACACGTCCTTGCGGAACGACAGCAGGTAGTGGTCGTCGTGCTGCGCGAGCGTGACGGGGCTCTTCAGGTTCGCGACGGCGACCGCCAGCACGCTGCACGCGAGGCCGAGCGCGAT